>CP129490.1:0-1247458 GCA_030584085.1 Melioribacteraceae bacterium | reverse complement strand
TATCTGCCGCACCTTTTCATTTTTGGACGCCGGATGTTTATGAAGGCGCTCCAATTTCAATTACTGCATATTTATCAGTTGCAAGTAAAGCAGCGGGTTTTGCTTTGCTAGTTAGATTTATTCAAACAGGATTTACAGCATTTATTGATGATCAAGGTAATTGGTCATTAATTAATGTCTTTGATTGGCAAGCACTATTAATTGCTATTTCAATATTAACGATGACTCTCGGTAATTTTTCGGCTCTTTGGCAGGATAATTTGAAACGAATGCTGGCTTATTCAAGTATAGCTCATGCCGGTTATATACTTCTTGGTGTTGCTGTGCTTTCTAACCAAGGATTGATTGCTGTATTGATTTATTTCTTTGTTTATATGTTAATGAATCTAGGCGCATTTTATGTTGTTATGTTAATCGCAAACAAGACCGGTTCGGAAAATATTGATGATTATGACGGACTCGGAGCAAAGGCTCCGTTTCTTGGAGTTGCACTTGCAATATTTTTAATTTCACTAACCGGTCTTCCTCCAACCGCAGGTTTTATAGCCAAACTTTATTTATTTATTGCACTTGTTGATGCCAACATGATTGGTGTTGCAATTATTGCTTTATTAAATACGGTAGTTTCACTTTATTATTATGTTAGAGTTCTCAAGCATATGTACCTAACCAATTCAGAACGCGAGCAAGAGAACATCTCTCCTACTCTTGGCGGATTTGCGTACGTCTTGGTTTTACTTATACCAATTCTAGTATTTGGTATTTATTTCACACCAATCGTAAATTTTGCAAAAGACTGCATAACTCTTTTAGGAATCTAATTTATTTTTATTTGACATTTTTGCTTAACTTTCTTAGTTTTATATCGGACTAAATAAGTCGTATTTATGTTAAAAATTGCAAAATCAGTTGAATATTCGATATTAGCTTTGAGATTTATTGCTAACAATCAATCTTTAGAATGTATTAGTACGAAGGAAATATCAATACGTGAGAATATTCCTTATGATTTATTAGCGAAGTTGATGCAAAAAATGGTAAGAAATAAAATAATAATTTCTAAGCAAGGTAAGTTAGGCGGTTATGCATTAAACATTTCACCGGAAAATCTTTCAATAAATGATGTTATTTTAGCACTGGATGAAAAAGTTCAGTTAACTGATTGCATGGTTTTGAATCCAACAGAACATGATTGCGGAAGAGTAACAAATTGCTGTTTGAGAAGTCCGCTAAGTAAAATGCAAGAAAAAATAATTGATCTTTTTAAGCAGACAACACTAAAAGAAATTCTAAACTAAAATCGGAATACAGTAATGAACCACTTTGAGGAACTTCAAAAAAATCAAGAAATGTTTTTCAATTTCATGAAAGAAAAGTACAAAATTTTTTACAACTCAAATATTTTTTCTAGAGATCTGCAATATGCAATTAAACATTATTTTGAAAAGAAAGACATTCATCTTACGTATCCTGTCGCAGAGGAGTTAATGCAAAAATTCACTACTTATCTTGAGGGAAAAGGTGATCTCTCTAAATTAACATCAAACTCGTGGAAAGTGAATTTTTTTAAACCAAATATTGTTGAAGAAGAAAAGACAGTTGAAGAAAAGGTATAATTATGAGTGAAAAAACATTAATGCAAGAAATAACAATTACAGAAAAAGCCGCAAAACAAATACAAAAAGTTATGGAAGAAAATAATATTGATTCAGAATTTGGACTGCGTGTTGGAGTCAAAGGCGGTGGATGTTCAGGTTTAACCTATCAACTCGGTTTTGACGGAATTAAAAAAGATGGCGATACAATAATTGAACAGCACGGCATTAAACTTTTTGTTGACGGTAAAAGTTTATTTTACCTGACCGGCACAACGTTAGACTTTAGCGATGGTTTAAATGGAAAGGGTTTTGTTTTTAATAATCCCAATGCGGCAAAGACTTGTGGTTGCGGAGAATCATTCGGCGTTTAGAATTAATAATTAGAGGAAAAAATGGATAGAAGAAAATTTATTTATTCACTTGGACTTGCATCAGCCGCAATGTCTTTTAACAATATTAGTGGTTTTACAAAAATTAATACAATCAATAATAAAAATGTAAGGAGTAACGATACAATGGCTAAATTCGAATTACCAGCATTACCATATGCTTTTGATGCTTTAGAACCGCATGTTGATGCGAGAACAATGGAAATTCATCATGGTAAACACCATGCCGGTTATGTTAACAATTTAAATAAAGCAGTTGAAGGAACCGAAGCTGAAGGAAAATCTCTTGAAGAATTGATGCAAAATATGTCAAAATACTCAACTGCCGTAAGAAATAACGGCGGTGGTCATTATAATCATTCATTGTTTTGGTCAGTAATGGGGCCGAATAAAGGTGGAAATCCTTCCGGTGAATTATCAGATGCCATAAATAAACAATTTGGTTCCTTTGATAAGTTCAAAGAAGAATTCTCAAATGCCGCAGCAACAAGATTCGGTTCAGGCTGGGCTTGGTTGATTGTTAAAGCTGATGGTTCTCTGGCTGTAACTTCAACTCCAAATCAAGATAATCCTGTTATGGATCTCACCGAAGTAAAAGGTACACCGGTACTGGGCATTGATGTTTGGGAACATGCATACTATCTAAATTATCAAAACAGAAGACCTGATTATATTGCTGCTTTCTGGAATGTAATTAATTGGGATGAAGTAGCTAAAAGATATTCTGAAGCAAAATAATTTTTTCACCTCAATTGTAAATTGCCCGGAGTTGTAAAAACTTCCGGGCTTTTTTATATTTTAGAAATTAAACTTGATTAAAAATGAATTCCACTATACCTATATTTCCGTTAAACTTAGTAATGTATCCGGGAGCAGTATATCCACTTCATATTTTTGAAGAACGTTATAAAAAATTAATTCACTGGTGTAAAAGTAATGATACCGGATTCGGGATAGTTTCGAAAATTGACACTACGATCTCAACAATCGGTTGTTACGTAGAAGTGATAGAAGTAATTAATATATTTGAAAACGGAAGTATGGATATTCTTATTAGAGGTAGAGAAAGATTCCAGACAGTTTCAACTAACTTGCATGAACATGGTTACATTACTGCAAATGTTGTCCCCTATTTGGATGACGTACAATACATACAGCCTACAGCTTTAGAAGGTGAAACTGTATCTAAATTCAAGGGAATATTAGAAAGGACAGAGATTCAGTTCGATAATAAATATTGGACTAACTTTGATCGCTCAACATTCAAGTCATTCAAGATTGCTGAAAAATCCGGCATGAATTTAAAACAACAACAGAGTCTCTTATCTCTTCGTAGTGAATCGGATAGATTGAAATTTTTATTTGAACACTTTAGAAAACTTGAAGAATATTTAGACCGAACAGAGGTATTAAAGGATATAATTTCAGGTGATGGTTATATAAACTAAAAAAGGGATCATGAATAATCACAATCCCTTTTCAATAAAATAAAATCTTCATTAAAAATATTTCTTCTTCACATTCAATCTATTAATTGCTCGTTTCAAAGCCACTTCAGCTCTTAAATCATCAACTTCATGGCTATGAGATTTTAGTCGTTCTTTAGCTCTTTCTCTGGCAGCTTCAGCTCTTTTATCATCAATATCGGCAGGATCTTCAAAACTTTCGGCTAGAACTAAAACATTGTTATCCAAAACTTCTACGGTTCCACCACCAACAGCATAATGCGAAACGTTCGAAGATGAGTCAACAATTTTTATTTCACCGATTTCCAAAGAACTCAAAATAGGTGCGTGATTGAATAAAACTTGGAAAGAACCCAGTGTTCCGGGTAATGTAATACTTTGTATTTTACCGGAATAAGCTTTTTTTGATGGTGTTATAACTTCTAAATTAAGTTCTTTCATTACTTCCCTATTTCATCTTCTTAGCTTTTTCAACAGCTTCTTCAATTGTACCGCAGTACATAAAAGCCTGTTCTGGTAAATCATCATGCTTGCCATCAACAATCTCTTTGAAACTTCTTATGGTATCCTCAAGCTTAACATATTTACCGGGGAAACCTGTAAACTGTTCTGCAACGTGGAAAGGTTGACTCAAAAATCTTTGAATTCTTCTCGCTCTGCGAACAACAACTTTATCTTCTTCTGATAATTCATCCATACCAAGAATGTTAATAATATCTTGCAGATCTTTATATTGCTGAAGAATTTCTTTCACTATTGTTGCAACTTGATAATGTTCTTTACCGATAATTCCGGGTTCAAGAATTCTTGATGTAGAATCAAGCGGATCAACAGCCGGATAAATACCGAGTTCGGATATTTGACGACTAAGAACTGTAGTTGCATCCAAGTGAGAGAACGTAGTTGCCGGAGCCGGATCTGTCAAGTCATCGGCAGGAACATAGATTGCCTGAATAGAAGTAATAGAACCTTTATCAGTCGATGTAATTCTTTCTTGGAGTTCACCCATTTCTGTTGCAAGGTTGGGTTGATAACCAACCGCGGAAGGCATACGGCCAAGCAACGCGGATACTTCAGAACCCGCTTGAGTAAAACGGAAAATATTATCAATAAATAGTAGTACGTCTCTTCCCTCTTCATCACGGAAGTATTCTGCAATTGTTAATCCGGTCAAACCTACACGAAGACGAGCACCGGGAGGTTCATTCATCTGACCGAATACTAACGCTGTTTTATCAAGAACTCCGGACTCTTTCATTTCAAGCCAGAGATCATTTCCTTCACGTGTTCTTTCACCAACACCTGCAAAAACGGAATATCCGCCATGTTCTTTTGCAATATTATGAATAAGTTCTTGAATGATAACTGTTTTACCAACACCGGCACCACCGAACAAACCGGTTTTACCACCTTTAGAATATGGCTCGATCAAATCAATAACTTTAATACCTGTTTCAAAAATTTCTTGTTCAGTTGAAAGATTTTTGAAAGCCGGGGCATGTCTATGAATTGGATAAGATTTTTCTGTTTTGATCTCACCTAATTTGTCAATTCCTTTACCAAGAACATTAATTAAACGGCCAAGAGTTTGAGGACCAACTGGAACTGAGATCGGTGAACCGGTATCATAACCTTTCATGCCACGGACAAGACCATCGGTAGAATCCATCGCAACTGTTCTTACTCTATTTTCACCAAGGTGTTGCTGAACTTCAACAATTAATTCCTCTTTATTACCTTCAACATCTTCTCGTGGGATTCTGATAGAGTTATAAATTTTTGGGAGTTTACCTTCTTCAAAGTCAATGTCAACTACCGGCCCAATCACCTGGACAACAATTCCAACATTATCTTCCATTTTTCTCCTTTATCTAAATAAAATATAGAATACAAAATTAGACAATAACACTAAATATTTCAATCAAATTTACTTGCAAATATCTATTTGTTAATAAAAAAGCCCGCCATAAAAGACATGACGGGCTTCTTTACTAAATTAATATTATAATTTACGCTGTTACTTCTTCTACAATCTCCATACCTCTTCTAAGAGCTTTTTCATTAAGAGGAAGTAAATGATGATATCTTTCAGGAAGTACTTTCTTTAATCCCGCAAGTACATTATCAAAGTCCAGTATTGGTTTCTTTTTAAGGAATGCACCAAGGATTATCATATTCATAACTTTTGGATTTTCCAGTTTTGTTGCTTCATTTGCAGCTTCTATCGGTATAATATCAATATCTGATCTTGTCGGCGGATGTAGAGCTGTACTACTTTCATATATCATTAATCCACCAGGCTTAACAGCTTTTTCGAATTTGTCAATTGATGGTTGATTAAGTGCAATTACCGTATCAAATTTTGTAAGAATGGGTGAACTGATTTTTTGATCACTAATAATTGCAATACAATTTGCCGTTCCACCACGCATTTCCGGACCATATGAAGGCATCCAACTAACTTCTTTATTTTCAACAACGCCGGAGTAGCAGAGAATTTGTCCCATTGATAGAACACCCTGTCCTCCAAATCCGGATATAATTATTTCTTCAGTCATTATTCATCCTCCTTTTCCGGTACTTTCAAATCACCAAGTTGATAGAATGAGAACATATTATCTTCCATCCATTTATTGGATTCAAGTGGTGTCATTTTCCAATTTGAAGGACAGTTCGAAACTATTTCAACAAAGGAAAGTCCTTTTTCTCTTTTCTGATATTGGAAACCGTTCATTATAGCTTTTTTTGCTTTTCGAACATTTTTAGGATTGTTGACCGCTGTCCGAGTACAATAGTAAACCCCGGGAAGTTGTGCAATAAGTTCTGTAATCTTCAATGGATTTCCCATTAATTTTGTATCACGTCCGTAAGGTGTTGTGGTAGATTTCATGCCTGGCAATGTTGTGGGTGCCATTTGTCCACCCGTCATACCATAAATACCGTTATTGATAAATATGATTAGTATGTTTTCTCCACGATTACAAGTATGAAGTGTTTCGCCCGTACCAATTGCAGCTAGATCACCATCGCCTTGATACGAAAAAACATATTTATCGGGAAGTACTCTTTTAATGCCGGTTGCAACAGCAGAGGCTCTGCCGTGAGCAGCTTCGGACATATCAATATCAAGATAATTATAAGCAAAAACCGAACAACCGACAGGTGCAACTCCAATTGTTTCCTCTTGAATTCCGAGTTCATCAATTACCTCTGCAATTAAGCGGTGTGCAACACCGTGTCCACATCCCGGACAGTAGTGCATTGGTGTGTCAAGAAGTGTAGCCGGTTTTTCATAAACAAGGTTGTCATTTATACAGACACTTTCTTCGGCAATTACTTCTTCAAAATGTTTTTCTTCTTCAATCATTCTTTTCTCATTCATGCCGGAACTCCTACAAATTTTTCTTCAATTTTCTCTAATATTTCTTCCGGTGAAGGAACAATTCCACCCATTCTTCCATGAAATTCAACAGGCACTTTACCGTTAACAGCTAGTCGAACATCTTCTACCATTTGACCGGCACTCATCTCAACATCAAGGATTCCTTTCACTCTATCTGTATAACTTGCAATCTGCTTATATGGGAATGGAGATACAGTCTGAGGTCTAAATACTCCAACCTTAATCCCTTTTTCACGAGCCAACGTAGCAGCTTTCTGACAAATTCTCGCGACTAAACCATATGCGGTAATTATATATTCTGCATCTTCCATCATAAATTCTTCAAAACGAATTTCTTCCTCTTCGATTTTTTTATATTTAGCTTGAAGATGAAGGTTTATTTCTTCCATCTTATCCGGTTGGATGTGAAGTGAAGTAATTACATTTCTTTCACGATTTTTCTTCTTGCCGATTGTCGCCCATTTTTCTATATCCGCAGCATCGCTTCGTTGAACTTGTTCAAAAAGTTCGACCTTTTCCATCATCTGACCAAGTGCACCATCAGTAAGCATCATAACAGGATTTCTCCACTTAAATGCTAAATCAAAACCGAGTTTTACAAAATCTACCATTTCTTGAACAGTTGAAGGTGCAAGAACTATCATTTTATAATCACCGTGTCCGCCACCTTTTACTGATTGGAAATAATCACCTTGTGAAGGTTGAATAGTTCCAAGACCCGGACCGCCTCTTACAACATTAACTAATAAACAAGGAAGTTCTGCACATGCGATATAAGAAATACCTTCTTGCATTAAACTAACACCCGGAGAGGAGGAAGATGTCATAACTTTTTTACCGGTTCCGGCTGCACCGTATATCATATTGATTGCAGCAATTTCACTTTCTGCTTGTAAAATTACCATTCCGGTTCTTCTTTCTGCTTCTGCAGCGAGATACTCTAATACTTCTGATTGCGGTGTTATCGGATAGCCAAAATAAGCATCGGCACCTGCACGAATTGCAGCTTCTGCCATTGCTTCGTTACCCTTCATTAATCTAAGTTCTTTTTTCATTCGCTCACCGTAATATTAATATCTTTGGACACATTTGAAATTGTTGCAAGGTGTTCTTTCTTCTTTTCAACCTTGCGATAAACTTTAATAACACCTTCGGGACAAACAAGCGCACAGTTTGTACACCCTGTACAATTATCCTCAATTTTAACAATGTAATGATAACCTTTACTGTTTATTTTGCGTGATGCTTCTAACGATTCTTGAGGACAGGCTGCAACACATAATTCACACCCTTTACATTTCTCGATGTCAATTAAAATATCCCCTTTTACTTTTGCCATAGCTACCTCATTTGGTAAATAGTAGTTGTAGTCTTATTTTATTTAAGATACTGAACACTTATTTATAAGCAGAGAACGTACCAAAAAAATCAATAATTAAATAGGTTTTAAGTCACCCTAATCGATAATTTTAATTTGAAACAAGAATTCTTTTTCATTATTGAGAAGAATACTTCCCGTGAAAGGAAATTGGCGTCTAAAACTTATATTTATTCGAAATTATCCCTTTAAAACAAAACAAGCAACCGAACAAAAATTGTGACTTATCTCTCAAACTATTTCATATCTCTCAAATAATCACTAAATTCTTTAGAAACATCAGTATGGGGTCTCTATGTATAAATCAATAACAGCATTTTTACTTTTTTTACTATTCTCTGCTAGCTTATTCGCTCAATCATTAAATATAGATTACAATGATTACAATAAAATCGATCCAAGAATGCACTTTGTAATCGAGGAATTCTTAGATCATAAGGCTAAGGAGAGTAAAAACTATTTGACTGCTCAAAAAATTGATGAATTATTTTCTTTAAATGAACAGGGTCAGAAGGTATTTGGTTTAGTAATCAGATCTAACCAACCTTCCCAATTAAAAAGAAATGGAATACCCGTAAATAGTGTCTATGAAAATTTTGTCACTGCTCGCTTAACAGCTGCACAAATTATTTCGGCTGTTAAAATGGATGAAGTTGAATACATTACTCTTGGTGAAATTTACTATCCGACGAATGATGTGGCAACCGGTTTAATAGGAGCCGATTTAGTACACGATGGCTATATAAATAGCACATCTTATGAAGGTGATGGTGTTATTGTTTGTATCATTGATACTGGAATTGATTGGGAGCACCTTGATTTTAGAGATGCAGTTGATGACACCAAAAGCAGAATACTCTACATTTGGGATCAAACTCTAAGCAAAACCGGAGCTGAAGGGACTCCAGAAGACAGGGATGCAACTGATTTTTCTGGGTTAGATTATGGTGTAGAATACACCAAAACCCATATTCAAGATGAGATTGATGGCTCTCCCGCCGGGTTTGTTAGAGAGGAAGATACAAACGGTCATGGTACTCATGTTGCAGGAACAGCTGCTGGAAATGGAGCTGCATTAACCTCTAACAAGTATGCTGGTATAGCTCCTAATGCAGATTTACTAATTATAAAAGCCGGCAATGGCTCTTTCCCCACCTCTAACACGGTTGATGCTTTAACATATGCAAGAGAAGTTGCAGAGGATGAAGGAAAACCAGTTGTAGTGAATATGAGCTTGGGAGGGCATTCCGCTCCTCATGACGGCACATCAACTTTAGCTCAAGCAGTTGATGCATTTATCGGTTTATCAGGACGAGTAGTTGTCATATCTGCAGGAAACGAAGGCGGTGATAATATACATATATCGCGGACACTTCCCAGTAGCGGCTCTTCGACAATAGAATTTACCATACCCTCCTATACGCCCAATTCTGGCACTGATAATGATTATTTTGGATTTGATCTTTGGCTCGATGATGATACCGATGCGGATGCTACTGTAACTTCGCCAAACGGTGTTACATATACCCGTTCCGACAGTCAATCAGGTAAAGAAAGCGATGCTTCAGACGGTACTATATACTTATTTAATGATGTTAATGCCACTAATTCGGATAGAGAGATTTATATGTATATTGACGACGATGATGCAACTAAAACCCCAGCAGTCGGAACTTGGGAACTGGTGATTTCAAATAATACAGCATCTTCTGTAACTTATCATGGATGGTTATTTGGGTCAGCTCTTGGTTCAAAGGAGGCGACTCTTGTAGGAGGCGATTCTTTACGAACCGTCGGCTCACCTGGTACATCTGCTGAAGCAATTACGGTCGGAGCCTATGCAAGTAGATGGAGATGGTTATCAACAAATGGATCAGGCTATCTGGTTAGTAGTAGTTATGATCAATCTGACGATATCGCAAAGTTCAGTAGTATAGGGCCAACGAGAACAGGAAGTCAAAAACCCGACCTTGCTGCACCGGGTCAGAGGATCGCCTCATCTTTATCTGCTGATGATTCAAGCCCTTCTACAACTAGCACTTTACCAGGAGATAAGCATATTTTAAGCCAAGGAACCAGCATGTCCTGCCCGGTTGTAACTGGAGCGGTTGCATTGTTGCTTGAGCATGATGGGACATTAACCGGGTCTGCCATAAAAACTCTCTTAACTGATAACACCGATTCCGATTCCTATACAGGTGGAAGTTTGCCCGATTTCTTTTGGGGTGCCGGTAAATTGAATATCTTTAAAGCTTTGGCCGAGTCGATTAACTCCTCATGGACACCCAATCAAGAGATACTAGTTTATGATGAATTTGCATCAGATGCATCAACAGGAATCGGGGCGACTGTTATGATTGCCGTTAAAATTACTCCCACTATTGCTGGCAGTTTGACAGGACTCTTCTTCCACCCTTCAACCACCATAGATATAACAAGCGATCTCTCTTTGGAAATTTGGTCTGATAATGGCTCTGGTTTACCAGACTCAAAACTTGGAAGTACTGTTACATTCGATAAGGATAATATTTTGAACTTTAGTTGGAATTATGCTGATATGCAATCTTCCGGTGTAACTAGTTTGTCCGTCGGGACTGATTATCACTTAGTTTTATACTTTGCCACAGGTACTTCATTCTTTATTAGGGTAGATGATGGAAACGTTGATAATCGGTCTTCAATAAACACAGGAGCTGGTTGGTCCGCAGTCGGCTCAGGTGATTATAGAATACGCGGTGTTGTATCAACCGAAAGTTCAGTATTACCAGTAGAACTAGTTTCTTTTTCGGGAGAGCTAATTGACGGAGATGTTTTATTAGAATGGGAAACAGCAATTGAGATAAATAATTTTGGTTTTGATGTTGAGAGACGAGTTCTAACTGATGAATCAAAATGGGAAAAAATAGGTTTTGTCGATGGCCATGGAACGACTGCTTCACCAAAATACTATGAATATCTGGACGTATCTCCTCCAGCCGAAGAATTGGAATACAGATTAAAGCAAATCGATAATGACGGAACTTTTGAATATTTTAGGGAAACGGCAAAAGTAAATGCCTCTGTTACATCAGTTGAAGATCAAATACCAACTCAATTTTCTCTCCATCAAAATTATCCAAATCCATTTAACCCCACAACAACAATTAAATTTGATTTACCCGAAAAATCGGATATCTCAATTAGCTTATTCAACATCTTAGGACAAAAAGTTAAAACTATTACCAGGGGTATTTATGATGCAGGTTATCATGAAGTAAACTTGAATGTAGTTGATCTTGCTTCTAATATTTATATTTACCGACTTGAAAGCAAAATATATAATGCAACAAAAAAAATGATTTTACTTAAGTAATAAGATAAAGCCGACTACTTTGAGTCGGCTTGGTTCTTTTTAGTTTGTGATCAATTTTAAACCAATCTCGCATGCTTATCTGCGTGGTAGGAACTTCTTACAAGGGGTGAAGATTCTACAGCTTTAAATCCCAATTCAATCCCAAAATCTTTGTATTCTTTGAATTCTTCAAGAGTTACAAATCTGTCAACCGCTAAGTGATTTTTGGTTGGCTGTAAGTATTGACCTATTGTCATTATATCACAACCGCTGTTGTAAAGATCTTTCATCAATTCAAATACTTCTTCTTTCTTCTCACCGATTCCAACCATTATTCCGCTTTTGGTACGTAATCCTTTTTCCTTAAACCATGTTATTAATTCCAAACTTCTGGAATATTTTGCTTGGGGACGAACAGCGTGGTACAATCGGTTTACCGTTTCTAAATTGTGATTCAAAATATCAGGCGGGTTCTGCATTATTATTTCAAACGCATGCTTCTCTCCTTTGAAATCCGGTATTAATATTTCGATAGTAGTCTCAGGCATTTTTTCTCTGATCAATCGATTAGTTTCAGCAAAGATAGATGCACCGCCGTCTTTTAATTCATCTCTGTTAACGGAAGTAATAACAACATGTCTAAGTTTTAATTGCTCAACAGATTCGGCGACTCTACGTGGTTCATCTAAATCCAATTCGTTCGGCATTCCGAGTTTTACATTACAAAATCCACAACTTCGTGTACATGTATCACCAAGTATCATAAATGTTGCAGTACGTGCGTTCCAGCATTCAGCAATATTCGGGCATCGTGCTTCTTCACAGACTGTATTCAACTTTGAATTGCGCATCAAACTGTGAACATCTTTATAATTTTGTCCGCTTGGTAATCTTACTTTTAACCATTCAGGTCTTTTACCTAAAGGAATTTGTTCTTTCTCTAAGGTTTCCGCATATTTTTTTTGATGTTGATTAATCTTCATAAGTGTCCTTTTAATTCTTAATCCTACTCTTAATCTTAATCACTTTTTATATTTCTTAAATCAGATTAAGATTATGATTATGATTATGAGTAAGACTACCGCTTATTGCTCGCAAGTTTTTAAAAAATAGATGTATCAAAATTTTCTAAAGTATCTTTAATTGACTTTAAGAATTTACCGCCAAGCATTCCGTCAACTAATCTATGATCATGGCTTAGTGATAAATACATCATCGGTTTTATTGCAATCGTATCAGTGCCGTCAACTTCAACAACGACAGGTTTTTTAGTTACCGATCCAATTCCTAAAATTCCGACTTCAGGTTGATTAATAATTGGGGTACCGAATAATGAACCGAATACTCCATAATTCGTAATAGTAAATGTTCCGTTCATGATATCATCAGGCATTAATTTTTTTGTTCGCGATTTTTCACTTAATTCCATAATAGATTTTGTGAGTCCACGAATATTTTTTTCGTCCGCTTTTTTAATATTCGGGACAATTAGTCCATTTGGTTCTACTGCAACTGCGATACCAAGATTTATATACTTTTTAACTGCAATGTTATTCCCATCGATTGATGCATTCAAAAACGGATATTCTTTCAAAGCTTTAATGACCGCATAAGATATGAAAGGCATATAAGTTAATTTTATTCTTTCGCTTTCTAAAAACTTCTGCTTATTCTTTTGAATAAAATTATGCACTTTGGTCATATCCGTTTCAATTACTGCCGTGACGTGAACCGACGTATCTCGACTGTTAACCATGTGATACATAATTCTTTGACGAATATTATCCATCGGTATCAATTCAACACCTTCACCGGCTTCCCAGGTTGGTTGTGCAGTTTCTTTTGGAACTGATGGTTTTTGACTAGTGGTTGTTTGCTGAGATTGTTGAGGTTTCTTAGGTGCAGAAGTCTTTCCGCTTTTTCTATCTTCAATATATTTTAGTATATCATTCTTAGAAACACGTCCGTTTATTCCGGTTCCTTCGATAGTTTCTAATTCATCATAGGAAACGTTTTCGGTGTTGGCAATTTTCATAACTAACGGTGAATAAAATCTATCCGAAGAAGATGTATCTACTTTTTGTTCAGATTGTTTTTCTCGTGTTTCGGTCTTTGTTTCTTCATCAACTTTTTCTTCTTTAGCTTTTTCTGGTTTGGAACTACTTGAAATACTTTCTTTCTTTCTTGCAATTCCCGAACCTGATGATACTCTTGCAACTGTTTGTCCGACTTCAACAGTTTCATTTTCCCCGGTTATGATTTCAACCAGAGTTCCTTCAACCGGTGAAGGTACTTCGGTATCAACTTTATCTGTGCTTATTTCAAATAAAATTTCATCTCTCTCAACTTTATCGCCTTCTTTTTTATGCCATTTGATAATTGTTCCTTCCATAACCGATTCACCCATTTTGGGCATTGGTATATCAACTAACTCACCGCCAACTTGAGTGGTTGAAGGTTCCTCTTCTGCTTTTGTCTCTTCTTCTTTTTTCGAATCTTCAACAGCAGCTTCGCCATTTGTCTCGATAACTGCAACAACCGCTCCTACTTCAACTGTTTCGTTTTCAAAAGCTTTTATGTCGGATAAAATTCCGTTTTCGGGACTTGGAATTTCAGTATCAACTTTATCGGTACTTATCTCAAAAATAATTTCATCCTTTTCAACTTTATCGCCTTTTTTCTTATGCCATTTAATAATTGTTCCTTCGTTAACACTTTCGCCCATTTTTGGCATTACAACATCAACTTTCATTTTATTTTCCTTTTGAGTTCAGTTTTAATAACGAATTATATTTCTGATTGATTCAACAATATTATTTCTTGTAGGAAGTATATAACTTTCAAGATTTGGATGATAAGGAATCGGTGTATCTTTCGCACCAACTCTCATGATCGGTCCATCTAAACTTTCAAAACAATTTGCGGAAATTCTTGCAGCAATTTCGGCACCAAATCCGGAGGTAAGTGTATCTTCATGCATGATAATTGCTTTACCGGTTTTTCGTACCGATTTGTAAATTGTTTCTTCATCGAGCGGATGAATAGTTCTGATGTCAATTACTTCAATTGAACAACCTTCTTCCTCTTCAACTTTTTTTACCGCAAACTTAGCTTCATGAACGATTGCGCCCCATGTGATAATTGTTAAGTCAGTTCCTTCTTTTACAACATTAGCTTTACCAAAAGGCAATAAATATTCTGCTGAAGGTTCAGGTGCGGTTGAGTGACTCTGTCTATATAATCCTTTGTGTTCCAAGAAGAGTACCGGGTCATTCAATCGTAATGCAGTTTTTAATAATCCTTTTGCATCAGCTGCATTTGAAGGATAAGCAATTAATATTCCGGGCATATGTGAGAAAAATCCTTCAATATTCTGACTATGATAAAGTCCGCCATGAATATAACCACCGACGGCAACTCTTGTAACAACCGGAGCTTCAAACAAATTATTTGAACGATATCTATACATTACAAGTTCATCACGCATCTGCATGAATGCAGGCCAAATGTAATCGCCGAATTGAATTTCAACACAAGGTTTTAATCCCGTTAAAGCCATACCAATCGCAACACCCATAATGCTTGCTTCGGCAAGAGGCGAATTAAAAACACGATCGTTACCAAATTGAGTCGATAAACCTTTTGTTGCAGTAAATACTCCACCTTTTCCATCAGCGACATCTTCACCAAAAACATAAATTTTTTCGTTTCGCTCCATTTCTTCACGAAGTGCATGATTAATGGCATCAACCATTACAGCCGGTTTACCATCGAGTTTACCTTTTTCATATTCAAGTTTATCACGTTTGCCGCTTTCATCTAATACATATTTAATAGCTGATTCCGGTTCGGGATCAGATTGCTTTAATGCCCAATCGGCTGCTTCATCAATGTGATTTTTAATTTCTTTTTGGAATTCTTTATACGCTAATTCAGTAAGGATTCCCTTCTCAATTAATTTATTAGCGAACTGTTCAATAGGATCTTTTTTGAGATCTTCTTCAAGCGAATCTTGTGGTCTATATTTTTTTTGATCATCAGAAGATGAATGAGAAAGAAGTCTAACAACATGAGCTTCAATTAAAGCAGGTCCTTTTCCTTGTCTGGCATATTTAAATGCGGATTGAGCTGCAGCATTCACTTTGAAAAAATCAGTTCCATCAACTTCCATTCGCAATAAATTTTCGTGACCTTTCATCATCTCTGCAACCGAGTTATTTCTTCCTGAATTCTGACCTTGTACAGGGACAGAAATTGCCCATTTATTATTTTGAATTACAAAAACAACCGGAAGTTTTTCACGAGCCGCCCAATTAACTGCTTCATAGAATTCACCTTCACTCGTTGTACCTTCGCCGGCACTTACATAAACTACTGTATCATCACCTTTTTTTCTTCCAGCTAAAGCAGCACCGACAGCTTGTAAGAATTGAGTACCGGTAGGACTTGATTGCGTTGGTACATTAAACTCCTTTGATGCCCAATGACAAGGCATTTGTCTACCACCGGTCATTGGATCATCGGCTTTACCCATTTGGGCGAGGAACACATCTTCAATTTTTGTCCCAAGCGCTAACATAAATGCCATGTCTCGATAATAAGGGAATGCCCAATCTTTTTTAGGTTTCATTGCGAGTCCGAATGCAACTTGAGTTGCTTCATGACCAGAACCGGCAATGTGGAAAAAGACTTTACCTTGTTTGAGAAGATTCATGATTTTATTATCCATTTGACGTCCGAGCGACATCAAACGAAGAATATTCATTAATTCTTCTTTAGTCATTCCCCCAAAGTGATCTAACTTACCGGTAGGAGCTTTACCATTTTTTTTATTGGAAGTATTTTGTTCTTCCGTTATTATTTCTTCTTTATTCTCTTTTGCCATTAGAAAATCCTTTATCTAATTTCAATTTACTTTTTCAAATGAATCTTTTAGAACAACCTTATAAGTATCATAACTAAATGCATGTTTAAACTTTTCTACTAATTTCTCTTTCACTTCATTTATACTTACTTCTTTACCAAGTTCATGTTGTAACGATGTTACTTTTTTATTCGTAATACCGCAAGGAATAATTCCATTAAATAAATTCAAATCCGTATTGATGTTGAAAGCAAAACCGTGCATTGTTATCCATCGTGAGACCTTAATACCGATTGCCGCAATTTTACGATCTTCAATCCAGACCCCGGTTAGACCATCAATTCTTCCGGTTTGAAGTCCATAATCCGAGCAAACATCAATAATAATTTGCTCTAAGTTACGAAGGTAAAGATGAGTATCTTCTTTCCATTCACTTAATTTTATTATGGGATAACCAACAATTTGTCCCGGACCGTGATAAGTTATGTCACCACCACGATCAATATCATAAACCTTAATACCATACTTGTTTAAGAAAGCTTCATTGCTTATTAAATTTTTCTTATCTGCTGTTTTACCCAAAGTATATGTATGAGGATGTTCCAACAAAAAGAAAGTATCATTTATTTCGTCACCTGTTCTCAATTTGAATATCTCTTTCTGTAAATCCCATGCTTTATCGTAATCAATGAAATCAAGATCAATATAATCAAAAGTTCTATATGTGGATTGCTTCGCCATAAGCTTGTCCTGCAGCTTCCATCACCATCTCGGATAATGTTGGATGAGCGTGTACCGTTCCTAATATTGTTTCGTAAGTTGCTTCAAGTGATTTAGCAATTCCAATTTCAGCAATTAATTCAGTTGCTTCCGCACCGATAATATGCGCACCTAATATTTCACCGTATTTAGAATCAAAAATAATTTTAACAAATCCCTCGCGTTCACCAATTGCACCTGCTTTACCGCTTGCAGAGTAAGGGAATTTACCAACCTTGTATTCGTATCCTTTTTCTTTTGCTTTTGCTTCGGTTAATCCGATACTTGCAACTTGAGGTTGACAATAAGTACATCCGGGTATTGAGTTGTAATCAATGGAGCCGTGATTTATGCCATGAATTTTTTCTATACAATGAACACCTTCGTGTGAAGCGACATGAGCAAGCCATGGAGCACCGATAACATCGCCAATAGCATAAACTCCATCGATGTTGGTTTTGTAAGTATGCTTATCTACTTTTATATGGCCCTTTTCAATTTCTACACCTATCTCTTCCAATCCGATTCCTTCAACGTTTCCTTGAACACCAATGGCGCTAAGAACTTTCTCGGCTTTCAGTTCTTCCTTTTTCCCATTCTTTTCAATTGTTACAACAACACTTTTACCTTTAGTTTCAGCTTTTTCTACTTTTGTTCCAGTATGAATTTTTATACCACGTTTTTTGAAACTTCGAGCTAAAGTGTCGGACACTTCTTTATCCTCAATTGGTAAAATGTTATCCATCATTTCAATAATAGTTACTTCAGTACCGAGCACATTGTAGAAATACGCAAACTCAACACCTATTGCGCCCGCACCAATTACAATTAGATCTTTTGGTTGTTTATCTAAACTCATTGCTTCGGTACTAGTAATAATATTTTTATGATCGATTGGAATTGCATCTATTGAACGTGGTCTTGCTCCTGTTGCAATGATGATATGTTTACCTTCAACTTCCTCAATCTTTTTTTTATTTGAATCAAGAACTTCTAATTTATTTTTTGAAATAAATTTCCCGAATCCTTGGATGTGATCGATCTTGTTTTTCTTAACTAAGAATTGAACACCTTTTACAATTTTTTCAGAAACTCCCCGGCTTCTTTGGATAATTTTTGCGAAATCGAATTTTAAGTCGGTAAATGATAGTCCATATTCATCAGAATGATTCTTTGCCAAATCATACAGCTCTGCATTTTTTAGCAGTGATTTCGTTGGGATACAACCCCAATTCAGACAAACACCGCCTAAATTATCTTTTTCAATAATAGCAGTTTTGTACCCAAGTTGAGCGGCTCTAATTGCGGCAACATATCCGCCGGGTCCACCGCCTAAAACTACAATATCATAACTTTTACTCATGAATTTTTGTTCCTTTCGATTGCCCAAAACGATTAGATGAAGATTTTAAATATAGTGAAGATACCACTCAAAATAAAACAATGAATCTGATTATAAAGTGTCAAATTCGACCGTTTTATTCGATTTTACGATTTATAGTTTGTTGAGAGTTTGTATTGAATTGATAACCATAGAGCTAAGCTTTAGTTATTATGACTATTGTATGAATAATATCTATACGTGATCGAGCAGCATAAAATCATTTTTTTTGTATGAACATTTTAATAGCATGTTTTTTTCTTCGTAATTACAAATTTTATTAAGCGGACAGATTCCACAACTTGGATTTTTCGGTTTACATATTTCTCTACCAAGACGAATAAGATTTGTGTGAAATGAATGAGCAATTTTCGGCGGGAAATCCTTATTTAATTTTTCAAAAGTTTTGTCGGGAGTTTTTGCCGAGACAATGCCAATCCTATTTACCGTTCGATGCACATGTGTATCAACAGGGCAAATATTTCTATCCATCGCAAAAAGTAAAACACAACTAGCGGTTTTAACTCCAACTCCATTATAACTCATCAATGCTTCAATTGCTTTTTGTTCGTTTATATCTTTAAGATATTCCAACGAAATTTCATTTTCCTTTTTAACTATTTCACTTAAGAAATTTTTTATAGCATGAGATTTTTGCTTTCCTAATCCCGCAATTTTTATAACAGATTCAATTGAAATCCTTTTTGCTTTGGCTGCTTCTTCCCATGTCGGATATTTTTCTTTTAATTTTTGAAAAGCTTTGTACGAATTATTATCATTTGTATTCTGCGAAAGAATTGTAGCAATAAGCATATCAACAGGATTCGGCAGTTTTGATGCACGTTTTGGAATT
This sequence comes from Melioribacteraceae bacterium, assembly GCA_030584085.1. NCBI lineage: Bacteria > Pseudomonadati > Ignavibacteriota > Ignavibacteria > Ignavibacteriales > Melioribacteraceae > Melioribacteraceae bacterium. Next base: position 1,228,036 of record CP129490.1, on the reverse strand, counting down.
CCAAAATGTTTTACCAGAAGTGCATCTACTTTTTTAATTAGTTTATTTTTTTCATTCATAAGTAAGTAGATTTTTGTTATTCATTAAGATAATTGATACAATCAATAAGACCAACTTCTTTTAAACTAAAGTCCATTTGTGTTATCTTTGTTCAATTAAAATAATATTATGGAGTAATGATGCCGACATTGATGGTTAGTGTATCCGGAATACGAGGAATTGTTGGTGATGGATTAGATCCCGAAACAATTGTAAAATATACTCAAGCATATGCCGATTTTTGCGGAAGAGGAAAAATTGTAATTGGTTCCGATGGCAGAATCACCGGAACAATGGTAAAGAATTTAATTGTCGGTACACTTTTAGCAAAAGGGAATGATGTTGTTGATATTGGCATTACTCCTACTCCTACAGTTTTATATAACGTAAAAAAACTTAATTGTATTGGCGGAATTCAAATATCCGCGAGTCATAATCCGAATGAATGGAATGCACTAAAACTATTAAATAGTGAAGGCGAGTTTATGACTCCCGAACAAAATAAAGAGATGTTACATTTGTTAGAAAAGCCCGGTAAGCTAGCTAGTTGGAATGAATTAGGAAAACTTACAGTTTCTGATGAAGCATTAAAAAATCATTTAGAAGATGTACTTATATCAAAGTATATAGATGTTGATGCAATTCGCAAAAGAAAATTTAAAGTGTTACTCGATTGTGTAAATGGTGCAGGAAGTTATATAATGCCGCAGTTATTGGAAGAACTTGGTTGTGATATTGTAAAACTAAACTGCGATAAAAGTGGCATATTTCCTCGACTCCCAGAACCAATTCCCGAAAATTTAACCGAAACTTTGCAAGCCGTAAAAGAAAGTAATTCAGATATTGGAATTGTCGTTGATCCGGATGTTGACAGGCTTGTTTTAATAACAGAAAATGGTGAGCCGTTTATTGAAGAAAATACAATCACTCAAGCAGTAAAATTTGTTTTAGGAAAAGCTAAAGGTGATGTAGTTATTAATCTATCGACAACTCGCGCTGTTGACGATATTGCAAATCAATTTGCTGTGAAAGTTCATCGTTCAGCTGTTGGTGAAGCTAATGTTGTTAAAAGGATGAAGGAAGTCAATGCAATTATCGGAGGTGAAGGAAGCGGTGGTGTAATTTTACCGGAGTTACATTATGGAAGAGATGCATTAATCGGAACTGTTCTCACTCTCCAACATTTATTAGAATTCGGCGGAAGTATGAGCGAGTTGAAAAATAGTCTACCTCAGTATCACATCGTAAAAGGGAAAGTTGAAACAGGCAATAGAAAACCGGATGAGATTGTTGACAAGTTAATTGATATATATAAAGAAGACAATATTAACACAGAAGACGGGTTAAGAATAGATTTCGAAGATCATTGGGTGCATTTCCGTAAATCGAATACAGAACCAATTATTAGATGCATTGTTGAAGCTGAGACAAAAGAAAACGCAGAAAAGTATATGAAAAATTATTTTAATGAATTAAAGAAACTGCTATAAGATTTTTGCTCGACGTTTAATAAAACTCAATAAAGCTGTATCGAACGATTCGTTGGTATTTATAAGATTGTATTCAATTCCAAAACTTAAACATTCCTTTTTAAGTTTTGCTAAATATTCAATGAAGGCTTCACGATAAGAGGCTTTAATCTGCAATGGTTGTGTTGTCATCTCCTCACCACTTTCTAAATCTACGAATACTCCGCTCCGATCAAATGCAAAACTTTGTTCAATCGGATCAAGTATTTGGAAAAGAATTACATCGTTCTTTTTGTAGTGAAGTTTCTTTAATGCGGATAGAACTTTCGCAATGTCATCAAAAAAATCCGAAATTAATATTACCATTCCCCTTCTTTTAATTTTCTCACTTACTTGACTTAAGCAGTCAGCCGTATTTGTTTTATTTGATGCTGAAACATTATTTATCTCCGTTAAAATATTTTTCAAATAAATTCTAGATGATTTTGGAGGAAGATAAGTTTCCAATCTATCGGAGAATAGACCTAGACCTACCGAGTCTTGCTGCTGTATTAACATATATGATAATGATGCTGCCAATATTTTTGCGTATTCCAGCTTTGTTATACTGCCTTGGTTTTTAAAATCCATTGACTTGCTTACATCTAAAAATATATGAGCAATTAGATTTGTCTCTTCTTCATATTGTTTGATATAGTAACGATCACTTTTTGCGTAAACCTTCCAATCAATATCTTTTAATTGATCGCCTTGCATATAGGGACGGTGTTCCGAAAATTCAACAGAAAAACCATGGTAGGGACTTTTATGAAGTCCCACCATAAAACCTTCAACAACATTACGTGCTTTTAGTTCGAGAGAGGCTAATTTTGATATGAGTGCCGGCTCTAAATAACTGCGATATTGCGATTTATCTAGTGCCACTATTTAGGCTGTGCAACTGCTCTTTCTAGGATTTCTTCGGGGGTCAAACCTAGATTATCCAATTCACTTTGTGCAGATGGTGCTAACTCATGCTCGGGATATTTTGAAAGAAAAGATTCATAAGCTAATTTCGCATTATCTAAATCATGAATTTCATTCGCTAATAAAAATCCACTCATAAATAATGCACCAGGGGCTTCCTCAATGTGAGAGTATTCGTTACTAACAACTTGATAATATTCAACAGCCTTTATATATGATTCTTTTTCACTCAAGGTCTTAATCGCTCTACCTTGATATAGTTTTGCCATTTCTAAAAAAGCTAGACCCGCTTCATCCGTTTCGGGGAAATCGTTCACTATTTTTTCAAAATCTACTAATGCCTCTGCGTACAACTGATCTTGAATTTTAGTCTTTGCCGAATTCATCAAATCTTTTTCATTTTCACCTGAACATGCGACAAATATTATACTAAACATTACCATTAATACAATAATTTTTCTCATTTTCCTTACCAATTTTAATTAAAGAATTAAGATAACTATATTTCGTTTGGCTTCAAAAATACCTCCAAAGAAATACAAATTCCAGAGTGAAATGTTCCCTAAATTTTGCAGAAATGATCTAAATATTAACTGAATTTTTTAATGAATCACCACGAGAAAAGGATATTTGACGACCGAGTTTTTCAATTCTTTGACGCAAATTTCTATGAGAAGAAATGGGATCAGATTCGGAATATCTTCGTTGGGGATACAACAAATACTTCTCCCGGTATGGCTGCGGAGTGAAATCCGGCATGACAACATTAGCGCCGCAATTTAGCCCCTTTTCCCTTCCCTCAAAGTCAAGTGAATCAAGAGATGTAGTAGCCGGGATATGTGTATTCTTTAATACCAAGCGGGCAACTGCAATAGCTTTTAACGTAGTTAGAACATCGCCAGCCGGTCTATTTTCATAGGGTGTATGTGGCGTTGGTATAAATGGTGCAAATGAAGCAATATCAACATCTAATTGTTTCATCAATAGAATATCATCAATTATATCATCGATAGTCTGCAGGGGCAGTCCAATTAAGCTACCGGTTCCGACTTGGTACCCTAATCTTTTAAGATATTTTAAATGTTGAACACGGTTTATGAAAGATTGCTTATTCGTGTATAGTGAATACTTCTTTTTATCGCAAGTTTCGTGTCTAAGTATATATCGATCAGCACCGGCGATTTTCCATGATTTATATTCATCGAAACCTCTTTCACCTAAACTGAGCATTATTGCTAAATTGGTATGGCTTTTAATAGAGTAGATTAGATAAGAAATAAAATCTAAATCTAATTTTTCATCTTCACCGGATTTAAGAACAATTGTATAAATACCAAGTTTGGCAATCTGAGAGGCAATTTCGATTATCTCATCAGGCTCCATTCTGTAGCGTTTAATAGTGTAATTTTCATCACGTAAACCGCAGTAATTACAATTCTTTCTACAATAATTAGAGATTTCAATCACTCCCCGTAAATGAATTTCATCTCCGAAATAGTTTTTCCTTAGCAAGTCCGCACGATTAAATAGCATCTCAACTTGATGCTTTTCACCAAGTTCTAGGAGGGACTTAAGCTCATCACTGCTGAAATTTTCTTTTTCTAGGATTTCATTTAAAATCTTGTCATTCATTCGGAAATCTGCTTTAGCCAGTAAAGAATATATTTATGAAGAAAAGCTCACAATCACATGAACAATAAACATACCAAGCTATCCACAAACAAAGAAGTGCGATTTTTATTCAGAATTTCACAAAAATTCTTAAAGGAGAGAACTAATCTAGATATTTATTCTAAGTGTTAAGCAATATGGGATAAGATGTGAGGGTTAAAAAGTGCATAAAAAAAGCCGGACATATACAGTCCGGCTTTTTATCAGTAAGAAAAATCTTACTTAACAAGCAACATTTTCTTAACGTCTGTGAAGTTAGAACCGTCAACACCGTTTGCTTGGATTCTGTAGATGTACATACCAGAAATCAAGTTAGAAGCGTCGAAGTTAACTGTATGGAAACCAGCAGCTAAGTTTCTGTTCATTAATGTTTTTACTTCTTGTCCTAAGATGTCATAGATCTTAACAGTAACGTCTGCAGCTTGAGGAATACCGAACTTAATAGTAGTAGATGGGTTGAATGGGTTCGGGTAGTTTTGTGATAAGCTGTAAACAGTTGGAACTGCTTCGTCCGTAACATTTGTAGTTGTATTAACTTCTTTAGAGTAAACTTTGTTACCACCATCATCAACAACTTGAATTACATAGTAGAATTCATCATTACCATCGTAATCTTGGTCATTGTAACGGATTGAAAGTGCACTTGTTTCAAGTGTAGCAATCATGTTAGCAGCAGCAGGTGTGAAACCAGCTTCAGTTCCTCTGTAGATGTTGTAGAATCTGATATCAGAAACACCATTATTTCCACCACCGTAATCTACTTCAGCGCCAACGTCAATACCTGTACCTGATTGAGCAGCAGCAGTGTATTCAGCGTCAAATCTAGGAGCAATATTGTCATATGATTGACCTAAAGCGTTAGCACTGACAGTAACAAATTCACCTTGTCTGTCTTCATTACCACCAACAGTTCTAATTCTGAATGTAGTACTTGTACTATCAAACACTGTGTTAGCTTCAACAGTATATGTAGAACCAGCTTTACCAGATGCTAATACGTCACGTACGTATTCCCAATCGTTAGAAATAGGATTCTTTCTTCTTTCAACTTGATAGAAATCAACATCAGCACCCCAGAAATCGAAATCAGCATCATCTTTAGTATCTAGTTGAGGAGCAGAGAATTGAATCTTAACATTTTTACCTTGGTCACCAGGTACATCTGCAATACTTGCAATTTCTGCAGTAGCTGTTAATTGATCAACATACATTACATAACCACCTGTGTCACCAAAACCGTACACTTCAATGAAATATCCACCAGTATATGGTAATCTCCAGATAACTCTATCATAGAAATAACCATCGTGATATGACCACAATTCACAGCATGGAGCACCAGCCACCATAGGTGATCCGCAAGAGCTGTTGTCAATTACTGAATTGAAAGGACCAACTTGTGGTAATAATGATACCATAGCGTCGATCTGAGAATTATCAACATAAATGTCAACCCAGTCACCAGCTTCGCCTTCAAAGTAGAAATAATCTACATCAGAAGCATCCCAAATATTTGCAAATTCTGAAACAAACCCATATTCAACTAATGTAGCTGTATCGCAATAGTCGTTCCATTCGTATGGATCGTTCTTCTGAATAACTTTAAAATCATCAAAGTATAGTTGTCCCGCATCAAACGTACATCCACCATTTGAGAAATACATAATACCAAATCTAACATCCGGAGCACCAATTAATGCGGTAACATCGATGTATCCGAAGTTATCTGAATAATTGACCATTGCATCACCATTTCTGAACGGGCCAACATAAACACTGCTTGTCAAGAAATAATTACCAGTAGGTAACACAGGGTGACCTGTTACTCTTGCATAAGGTCTCCAATAAGTGAAAGCACCACCTGGAGCGTTTGCATCATAAGGAATATTTGAGAAAACTTTAAAATCAAACCAAAGAGGTGCAACATCATTTCCGCCAAGAGCCGCAACTGATAAATCGGCAGGAGGACCACTTACACGGAAAGATTGATATTCACCTGGTTGATAACTACGGTGTCCCATGCTCGTGTCAGCACTACTGAATTTTGCTCCTGTTAATGCCCAAGCAGTATTCGGTCCAACAATATATGAAGGTAAGAATTCATACTTATTGTCACCACCATCAGAAATTAATTCAGGGACGTTGTTTCTTCTTAATTTTAAGTTGTCGAAGAAGAAACCACCAGGATTATTGAATCCGCCAACTTCGCCATCTTGGCTATCATATGAGCTTTCAGAAACTAGTACAAATCTGAATTTAACCCATTTTGCAGGAGAAGCAATATAGCTAGAAATATTAACTTGAACGTTTTCTAACCACTGACCACCAGTATCGCCCGTATAGCAAGCAACATATGCCCAGTTAGTGAAAGGACCAGCTGAAGTAGCAGCTGATGCAACTTGTAGGTGAACTCCATCCCAACCTTCTTCAAGATTGTAGAAAGCATCAAATTCAACAACAGCTGAAGTTAAGCTTGATTGCACTTGGAAGGATTTGAATGTTTCAAGAGCTACTCTCCAGTTATGACCGTAACCTGGTTGTAAAAATGAAGGATCATTTGAGCCAATCCACCATGAATATTCTCCACCTTCACCTTTAAAAGCATTAAAAGTAGTTGTATCACCAACACCAGCATCTGTTCTGTGGTTTACAACTTGGAATCCAGGTAATTCCTCAAAATTTTCTGAATAAACAACCACATCATTATTTTGTGGGCCATGAGGAATTTGAGTTTGGTCAGCTAATTTACCAAGCTCTTTCTTTTTGTTAAACAACAAGTGATTCATGCCTCTCGCATCAATCTCACCGGCTTTAATGGCCTTTTCCGTTTGCACTTGTTGGTCTTTTAAACTTTTAATTTCTTCTTGAGCGAAGAAGTTAGAAGCAAAAAGTAAAATAACTACTAAAGTGAGTAGTTTTTTCATGTAACCTCCTTAAGGTTATTGTTAATTAATTAATTTGTTTTCTGATAGTTTTTTATAATACTCCGGTTTCTGCTATTTCAATAAAACCTTTTGATGCATTTAACTTTGTATTTAATCCTATCGGTAAAGTGATAAGATCACTAATGTGCCCATGTTTAACGTTGTAAATTACAGGAATTTTTAGATTTTTGAAATAGTCCACAATAATTTCGTTTAAAGAGAGTGTATTTTTAGATTTGTCAGTTTCATAACAATCAACAAATCTTCCAAGAATTATTCCTTTTACACTGTTAAATATATTTGCTAATCTAAGTTGATTAAACATACGATCAATTTTGTAAGGGGGTTCATTTATTTCTTCTAACATTAAAATCGAATTCCTAAAAGATGGGAAGAATTTAGAACCCATAATTGATATGATTGTTGATAAATTACCGCCAAGAAGTTTGCCCTCACCTCTACCCTTATTCAACACGAAAAATTTTTCCTCATTCGGATTTTTCAACTTTCCTATTTTACGATTTTTTGTAATCAAATCCCAAAAAAATTCTTCAGAAAATGAATTTATTTCAGCCGAAAAATTTGTCGCTACCATTGGTCCTGCAAATGTAATTATTCCGGCTTTATGATAAAGTGCTAATTGCAATGCCGTGATATCGCTAAAACCTACAAAAATTTTATTGTTCTTACGAATCAAGTTATAGTCTAATTTATCTAATAATCTAGCCGAGCCGTAACCTCCGCGCAAAGAAAAAACAGCTTTAATATTTTTATTGCGGAACATTGAATGAATATCATTAAGACGTTCAGCATCACTGCCGGCCAAATATCCTAACACTTTACCAACAGATTTACCAATTTCGACTTTATAACCAAGGCGTTCTAAATAACTAGTACCTTTCTCGATTAAAGAAGAATCTAAAGGAGAAGAAGCGGGAGAAATAATCCCGATTACATCACCTTTTTGTAACCTTTTGGGTTTTAGTATTTTCATTAATTTATAAAAACAAGTGATTAATAATCAGCAAAGTTTAAAAATCTTTTACAAATTGGAATTAATATATAACTAAAGGTTAAATAAAACAAGAAAAATTATAATTTTTTTCCCCATAACAACTTAGTGTGATTTATATTACATCTTACTTCATGTATTCAGATAATCAGGTGGAAATTATTTCTTTATATTCAAATTAGTACAAATAAAAAGGAACACCCTAAAGTGCCCCATCAACCACAATACAGGAAGGAGAGAGATTTTTGTACACCACAATGGCAGCTAGAGTACCATCGTGATAGTTTGTTAAGCTTATTTTAATAAAGTCATTTTCTTTGTAATGATATTTGCACCGGCTTCTAGTCTATATATATACATACCGGATGATAAATTCTCAGCATTCCAGTCAACCGTATAAGTTCCTGCAGCCTTGAAGTCATTAATCAATTCAGCAACTTGCTGACCCAGCACGTTGTAAACTCTTAACTTTATATTATCAGCTTGTGGTAAAGAAAACTGAATTTTAGTCGTTGGGTTAAATGGATTCGGATAGTTTTGTGATAGTTCAAAATTGTTTGGGATTGAACTTTCGTATTCGGTTTCTACCCCAACAACTGTTGTTGTAGTGATTCCATAGGAAGATGCTGCTGTCCATCCCTCAGTCCACAAACCATTATCAGGATCAAATGCACCGTGATAATTCACATTTGTGAAAAATTGATCTTCTAATTCGACTGGAGTTGAATTTAATTGTGGTCTAGGATCTAATCCTCGATCAGTTGTTCTGCTTATTCCTCTTAATTGTGGATCAACTATTTGATTTCCGTTTGCAGCTAAATGATCTGCCGCCCATTGATCTCCCGATGCAATAGTTAATAAATCATTACCTGCTCCAAAACCAAACCAAATATTATTTGATAATACTAAATTATCGTTTTCCATCTGTGTTCTACTGTCTTGTCCATCTATATCTTCTATCTTCAAACCTACGCCAACATAATCGGTGAATATACTATTGTAATATTTTCCACCTGCATTATCTCTAAAATAAATTGCTCTATCGTTTCCATCTCCACCTACTCCAACTGAACTTGCACCAGAACCAATGTATGTTGCATTTGATATCATCGGGATTGCATATGGCTCACATGTTTCACAGTCATCCCCACCGTCGTGTTCTCCTCCTCTTCCGGCTTCATCTTCACCTTGAAGTGCAAACCAAAACTGGTTCTTGCCTCTCCAGCCTTGATCATAATCAAATGCATCATCCCCGCACATGATTGCCGCTAAGTATCTTGTATTTACTGTTCCGCCAAACCATTCATAGCCGTCATCAAAGTTTGCTATTACTTCTATATATTCTATCGTTGTGCCGCTTCCTACTGCGCCCATCGTTAATCCGTTTATTTCATCCCCGGGAACTCCACTGATTGAAAATCCTCCGTGACGGATTGATACATATCTTAATACTCCAGAGTTATCGCTATCATCATTTCCACCGTATCTTGCGTTAAATTCTCCCGGAATTCCTTCTATTTGATTTTGGGTTGTTGGTTGGTTTGTTGTTGCTTCACCTAATACTATCAATCCTCCCCACAATCCTCTATCTGTAAGTAGTAAATCATCAGGTACTGTTACGTCATCCAATTCACTTGTGAATATGATCGGACTTTCAGGTGTACCTTCTGCAAATATTTGAGCGCCGCGTCTTACAACCAATGCACTGGCTCCATCGCCGGTTGTTATGTTTGATTGTAATCTTCCTTTTATTACAGTCCCGGCTTCAATTGTTAATGTAGATAATGAATCTACAAATATTAATCCGTCTAATATATATTCATTATTCGATGTCCAGGTTACATTACCTACTATATCATTCGATACTACTACTTGAGCAAATGATCTAGTGGCAAAAAGCAACATTATAAAGATGGAAAGTTTTTTAAGCATTACTTCTCCTTTATGATTTTTGATAAAATAATTTATAGTTCATAACTAATACCTACTGAATAATTAATTCCATTTGTGTATTCACGATATATGTATTCTTGACCGTTGTATTTGTAAACTTCTTTATAGCTGGAGTTAAGTATATTCTTAACAGCAAATTTTAAAGTGAAGTTGTCAATAATTTTTTGTGATATGTTGAGGTTAAGTCTTGATACAGGTTGTTCGAAAACATCAGGAGTAATATTTGCCGATACTTTGGAAAGTCTTTCTCCGAAAACATTGTAATCGAGCGATACGGATGTACCAAAATCGTAATTGATATAATTAATACCTAGATTAAGAATGAATGGTGACTGTCCTTGTAATTGACGTTCTCGGCTTGCAGTTGAGTCAATCCCAAGTCTTTGTTGAAGCTCAGCCCCTGCAATATCAACTGTAGATTCAACTAATGACAGATTACCACTGAAGAAAAAGTTTGAGAATAAATCAGATATGTATCTTAAACCAACTCTTGCTTCAAATTCTGCACCTAATAATGTTGACTTCGGAACGTTCACGTAATTTATAATTGGATTTGATCTGTTCGAGCCTTCAGCAAATGCTAATTCTATCGGATTTTCCATTTCTTTGTAGAACCCACTAATAGCAAATATTTCACCGGGATTTATGAACCATTCCCATCTAATGTCATAATTTGTGATTAAATTTCTTTTTAGATTCGGGTTACCTTGTAGTTCAACGTCATTAACAAATTCTTTAGTGGAAAATGGAGCTATCTCTCTAAATGTTGGTCGCGCTAAAGTTTTAGTATATGCTGCTCTAAAATTCATTTCATCGTTTAGCCGATAAATTATATTAAGAGATGGTAGTAAATCAGCTTCATCAATCCTGCCTTCATTAATAGTCGGGTCTGCACTAAGTAGAGAGAGTTCTGTTGTCTCATATCGCACACCCGTAACTAAATTAAGAGAAGCAAAAATCGGGATGTCAATCATTCCGTAAATAGCTGTAACTTTTTGATCACCGTTGTATTGGTTTCTTAAACGAGTGTTGTCGGAAATAGTATTCCCAAAATTATATCTAAGATTTCCGTTGCTCATTGTATCAATTGAAGTAATACCCATATATTGAGGTGAGAATATTTCGGTAATGTTTCCATCGAGTTTATTAAACAATCTATTGTCGATATTATATGTAAAAATTCTTTCGTTAAAACTGCGATCGGTTTCTTGATAGAATGCACCAACTTTAAATTCCGCTTTCTTACCATCCCATTGTTTGAACGGAAGTTTGATGTTAAAACTATATGTATTGCTGTTATCTTCTAAGTTTCTAAAATACCTTGAAGGGCTGTCAAAACCGGAACCGGTTATAATATGATTTACTTGATCATTAATTTTTTGTTCGGCTGATGTTATAAGTCTTCTATCAGGTTCATCTTGAGTGGTTTTTGATAGTGAAACGTTCCAATCGAATCCTAGTCCTAAAATAGATTCGAAAAAGTGCTCACCACTGAATTGCAACGAACGAATATCTCTTTCAGTATATGAAAGAACTCTATTGAAATATATTGGAGCATCAGCGCCCGAGCCAAATTCTTGCGGCCATCCACCTTCCATAAAACGTGTTTCGGAAGTACCACTTTTGGTATAAAACAAGTTTGTATGTATTTGATGATAATTTGAAAATTTATAGGAAAGATTTGCCAAGCCACCTAAATTTGATTCTGCTGTTGATCGAGTATCATCAAGTAATAAGTTTGGTGTTAGTTGATTCTCACCTTGACCGGTTAATATGTATCGTCCGATTGAACCGTCATCATAAAAACTATGATCACGTGAATATGTTACACTACCTAAATAACCGAATGAAGACTCAATCCCGGTTGCAATCTCTTCACCGACAGAAATAGCAAAGTTATTACTAAGCGGAACAGTTCCTCTAGAGAAATCCATAACATTATTAAATGCTCTGCTCGCATTATCGAGTTTTGCTGCCAACTCACCATCAAATCTTGCCTGTTGCACAACGGGTAAAACTAAATTTGGGTCGCTTAAGAAACTTGGAAGATTGCGGGTTCCGTCATCAAATCCAAAAAAATTACCTTTAACACCCGTGTAATCTATATTGTTGTCATTAAAAGTAGCGTATGAATTATATGAAGATGAAGTCGAAACCTTGAGTGTGAATTGCTTTGGGAAATTTTTAGTACCTATATCGACAATTCCACCGCTGAAGTTTCCGGGTTTGTCGGGAGTAAATGTTTTTATTGTAACAATATTATCTAACAGATTGGTCGGCAGTAAATCCATTTGGAATGCTTTTCTATTTGGGTCTGAACTTGGAAGTTCGGCACCGTTTAATTGAGTAGAACTATAACGATCACCTAAGCCTCTCACAAAAACATATTTTCCGTCAACGATCGAAGCACCAACAACTTGCTTAACAGCGTCAGCCGCACTACTTGCACCTGAACGACTGAACTGTTCTGAACTGATTGCATCACTAACTACATTTGATTTTTGTCTATTGACCAACAAACCAGCTTCAGTATTCTTCGCAGCTTCTGCTGTAATTATTACTTCGTCGGTTTCAAAACTTTCAATCGGCAATACTATGTCGATAACCGTTAGTTGGCTTGCTTTCACTTCTACATTTGTTACGGTCTTTTTTGAATATCCGACCGAAGTAAAAACAAGATTATAATTTCCTACCGGCACATTCGGAATAGTATAAATACCATCTATGTCGGCGGCTGCCCCAATAGATGTACCTTCTACAATAACATTACATCCAATAACTGCATCGCCGCTTTCTGCATCAACTATTTTCCCGGAGATTTTCCCTGACTGAGCAAATGCAGCAGTAGATATAGAAATTAAGATCAATAGGTTAATTAGAGTACGCAATACAGCTCCGCCAAATTTTAGTTTGGTTTGGTAATACATTTTTTTCTCTCTCTTTATTGTGGTTTAAAACTTACGATACGAACCTAAGGATCGAATGTTAACTGGTGATTAACGGAGTGTTAAGGAATTGTTAAGAAAAGGAGAATGGTTGAAGTGTTACATAGTCTGATTGCTATATAGATAAAAACAATGCGACAATTCAGCCATTAGACAATTTTATGTGGAAGGAGTGAGAAAAATGGGAATTGTTACATTACATATTCAGGTCTTCCCCATTCTTTTAATTTGGATTGAATAAATTCTATTACAGTTTGGTTTTCTTTTGTCCCGTTTGTCTCAACTTTAAATGGTTCACCAAATGCAAAGTGAACAGATTTTGATGTATCAAGCTTGCCGAATTCTTTAACTATTTTGCCGTTTTCCCATGCATCGGTTAAAAGTGCGAGCGGAACCACATATACATCATTTCTCTTTGCCAATTTTATACCAAGTGAGTTGAAAGAACTAGCATCAAAAAAAGCACTGCGTGTTTTTTGCGGAAAAATTATGACTGATCGATCATCTTGTAATCTTGCAGAACCTTCATTTAATACAATTTGTAAATCTTCACGTGGATTTTCCCTTCCGACTAAAATTGGATGCCTGGCTGCAGCTACAGCCCCAAACAATGGATAACGTGCTAACTCTTCTTTTATTACATATACAACCGACTTAATTGGTTGAATAAAAGTTGGAAGTGCAAGTGTTTCCAAAGTACTCATGTGATTCCCGACAAAAACAGCCGGGCCTTCAAATTTACTTAAGTTATCAATTCCTTCAACATGAATATCAAGTCCGGCTTTTTCCATCGCACGAATTGTATAGAGTGAAGAAGCTACCCAGTTATATCTGTTATAAAGATTCCTTTTTGTGAAGAGATTACTTTCGGCAACGATTCTTATCATTCTTGGATAGAATAATCTTCTGCCTAAAAAACTACTTTTAATTTTTGTCCTATCAGTTTTGTATTCTGAGTGTCCTGCAAATGATATTGGGTAGTCCGTATGATTTTTCATATTCAGCCATTTTTTAAGTGCAAAAAAATAGGAATAAGATTTAAAAAAGAAAAACCCTCAAGAAAGAGGGTTAGTTTGTGACCCCAAGGGGATTCGAACCCCTATTACCGCCGTGAAAGGGCGAGGTCCTAACCATTAGACGATGGGGCCATAGCAACAAGTAAAAAGTACAAAGGAAAAAGTAAATGTGTATCAGAATCCATTTACTAAATTCAAAATAAATTAAAGTACAAAAAAAAGAGCAGCATTACACTGCTCTTAATAAGTGTGACCCCAAGGGGATTCGAACCCCTATTACCGCCGTGAAAGGGCGAGGTCCTAACCATTAGACGATGGGGCCAGGATAACAATTAAAAAGTTCAAAGTACAAAGGAAAAAGTGACTAATACATTGTGGGTGAGCGATGGGAATTGAACCCACGACCTTCTGGGCCACAACCAGACGCTCTAACCAACTGAGCTACGCCCACCATGTAAATCAAATCCTAAATACTAAACTTATTTGTTAGGATTTAACATATCCTAAGTACGCCAGAGTGGACTCGAACCACTAACCTACAGCTTAGAAGGCTGTTGCTCTATCCGATTGAGCTACTGGCGCAAATAAGCTTTGAAATAAATTCGTTGTCGGGGCGGCAGGATTCGAACCTGCGGCCTCCTGCTCCCAAAGCAGGCGCGCTAACCGGACTACGCTACGCCCCGATAAATTTATCACTCAATCTTCTGCTCAACATATCAAAAAACAAAACGCAAAAGGAATGAATTTTACTACTTTTTACCTTTTGCGAATTAATTCAAAAATGGCTAAGTAAAATATATTTTTACCCGCCTAATGTCAATCTAATGTCCCGTATTTTTATTAAATTATGACGATCGATTAACCAAGGAATAATGTCTATATCACTATACATATCAAAGAGATTTATCTCCAATAAGCAATCCTCTAAATTTCTATCGCTTATTTCTGTTATTTCTATTGGTGGTATTGCAATCGGAACTGCAGTTTTAATTATTGCCCTTACAATCTTAAATGGTTTTGAAGAAGTCGTTGCACAGAAAATTGTAAATTTTAATTCGCATATTAAAATCACATCATTTGGTAATAGGAACCTCCCCGATTCAGACGTAATTAAAAATGAAATCATCGCAGATGTTGGAGAGGATTTCAATTCTATTTCTGAATTCGTTTCAAAACTTGGGATCATAAAATCAGGAACTTTATCAGAAGGTGTTACAATATTCGGTGTTAATGAAGAATCACTTGAGAATGAAGTAGCCAGATATTTGGTCCATGGTGAATTTAATTTAAAGAGTACGGATAACAAAAAAATTCTTATAGGTAAAAAGTTATCCGATAAGATTAATGTTAAAGTCGGAGACAAAATTACACTCTTTTCATTGCGAAAAGATGAGATGCCAAGTATTGCAAATCCACCCGCTATTGAGCAGTTTATAATTTCCGGTATTTTTGAAAGCGGAATGGCTGAATACGATGATTTACATGTTTACATATCTTTCGAGACTGCTAAAGAAATGTTCGAAACTCAGAATAGTATTTCTGGTTACAATATTCGCTTAAATAGTGTTTCTAATATTGATTCGATTGCTGTTTCTCTGCAAGATAATCTCGGCTATCCATATTATGTGAGAACAATCTTTCAAGTACATCAGAACATTTTTACTTGGCTTGATCTTCAAAAAGAGCCGATTCCAATTGTATTAGGATTAATCATAGTCGTAGCAATTTTTAATATAGTCGGAACTATGTTGATGATAGTACTAGAAAGAACAAGTTCAATCGGTATATTGAAATCAATGGGATTTTCAAAAAAACATATCTTAAAAATATTTTTTATTCAAGGACTATTTTTAGGAATTTTGGGAATTACAATCGGTTGTATAATTGCATTTGTGTTAAGTTATATTCAGATGCAGTTTAATATCATCTCACTTCCCGGTTCAATTTATTTTATTTCGTCTGTTCCAATTTCAATTGATCTAGGAAATTATTTATTGGTAGCCGGAGTAGGAATTTTTCTAAGTGTACTTGCGTCATTAATACCAAGTTATATTGCGTCAAAAATGAATATTGTTTCGTCAATTAGGTTTAATTAATGTTCGAATTTTTTATAGCAAAAAGATATTTGAAATCGAAGCACAAGATTAATTTCATTACGATTATCACTTTGCTTTCGTCTTTGGGAGTAATGATCGGTGTTGCGGCATTGGTGATAATGCTCTCTGTATTTAACGGCTTCGGATCATTAGTTACATCTCTTTTAGTTGAGTTTGATCCCCATATCCGAATTACAAATATTGATAGCTTCGATGGTGATAAAAATATTCTTGTTGATGAAATATCAAAAATCAATTCAATACGAAACATCGGATATTATGCCGAAGGGAAGATAATCGCACTTAATAAAAAATCATACGAGATAATAAACTTAAAAGGAATTGATGACAATCTTCAATCAGCGGATTGGGGAGTAAAATCAAAAATAATATCGGGTGAGTTTGATGTGGGAAATAATACCGGAATTGATAAAATTATTCTCGGTCTTCCGATCGCGCTTCGTCTTTCTGCAAGAGTCGGTGATACAATTTTTGTTTCATCGGCTGCATCAATTGAAAGATCAATTCTATCGATGTCAATTCCTCAAACTAAACCATTTTTAGTATCCGGATTATTCGAAGCAAAAAGTAAGGAGTATGATTACAACTATGCGTTTACTTCTCTTGCTTCTTCACAAGTAATGCTTGCACTAAATAATAATGTTACCGGAATTGAAATCAGGTTAGACAAATTAGAGAATGCTGAGAAAGTAAAACCTCAAATCGAAACTATTACCGGTGAGAATTCTTCCGTAAATACATGGTATGATCTTCATAAAGATCTTTACAATGTGATGTTGATTGAGCGTTGGGCAGCTTACATAATTTTGGCATTAATAATTGCTGTAGCTACTTTCAATATTCTTGGTTCATTGAGTATGTCGGTAATAGAAAAAAGAAAAGATATTGCGTTACTACGATCTATGGGTGCAACAAATAAATCGATTCTGAGAATCTTTATGTTCGAAGGAATTTTAATTGGATTGATCGGAACTGTGGTGGGAATGATGATCGGTTATTTCGTTTGTTGGTTACAAATCACTTATAACATCTATCCACTTGATTCGGCAAAATATATTATCAATTCTTTACCAATACAAGTAAGGTGGGGTGATTTTTTTGCAGTCGGATTTGCCTCATTATTTTTAACATTTCTCGCATCGATTTATCCGGCAAAAAAAGCTGTTAAAGTATCAATCACAGAAGCAATAAAGTGGGAATAAAATGTCAATAATTTTAGATGCCGTGAATATTAAAAAGTCCTTTGTCAACACTAAAGGAAAAACACTCGAAGTACTAAAAGGAATTGATGTTACAGTCGAAGAGAAAAATATTGAGGTAATAATCGGAGCATCCGGTGCAGGCAAAAGTACTCTTCTATATTTATTAAGCGGTTTGGATAAACCTGATGAAGGAATTGTAAAAATTAAACAAACCGATATACTGAAACTAAGTGATGAAAAAATTTCCAAGTTTAGAAATGATCATATTGGATTTATATTTCAGTTTCATCACCTGTTGCCGGAATTTACGGCAGCGGAAAATATTGCAATCCCGCAAATGGTAAAAGGGATTTCGAGAAGTAAATCGCTTAAAAGAGCTGAGGAACTATTAGACACAATTGGATTGGCCGACAGAAAAGAACATAAACCCGCTGAACTTTCAGGTGGTGAACAACAAAGAGTTGCAGTTGCTAGAGCGCTTGCAAATGATCCTGATATTATTTTTGCGGATGAACCTTCTGGTAATCTTGACTCAAAAAATTCAGATATGTTACATCAACTAATTGTAGATATTAGAGACAAGTTTGGAATAACATTTTTAATAGTTACTCACAATCCGGAATTAGTAAAACTTGGCGATGTAATTCACGAAATAAAAGACGGCAAAATTTTTAAATAGTTTTACTTAAGGTTTTGCAGATAATCAATCATCAACCTTACACCAAATCCTGTGTGCCATTTTTTAGTATAGTTATTCATATCATTTTCAATCGCAGTACCGGCAATATCTAAATGAACCCACGGAATTTTTTCATCGACAAATTTTTCTAAAAATTTACCAGCGGTAATTGCTCCGCCCCATCGCGGACCAAGATTGCTAACATCTGCAATATCACTATCGATTAATTTATTGTAATCATCCCAAAATGGTAAGCGCCAGACTCTTTCGTAGGTTCTCATTCCGGTTTCATAAAGTAAGTCGGCGAGATTATCATTTTTTGTAAACATTCCTGCCGAATATAAACCGAGAGCAACTGCAACAGCTCCGGTCAATGTTGCAAAGTCAAACATTTCATCAGGTTTTTGTTTTGAAGCAAATTCCAAAGCATCTGCTAAAATTATTCTTCCTTCGGCATCAGTATCTTTTACCTCGATAGATTTACCGGAAGCAGTGCGAATTACATCACCGGGTTTGTAAGCATTCCCTGCAATTGTATTTTCAACTGCCGGAACCACACCGATAATTTCATATGGCAATTTTAATTCTGCCGCTGCTTTTAGAATTCCTATAACCGTTGCACCGCCGGCCATATCTGCTTTCATTTCCAACATACCTTGTGTTGGTTTTATTGATAAACCACCGGTATCATAAGTAACACCTTTCCCAACAAGAGCGATTTTTCTTTTTACTTTTACTTTCGGTTTATAGTGCATCACAATCATGCAAGGATCATTTGGGGAAGCCGAGCCAACAGCAAGAATCGCTCCCATTTTCTTTTCTTTAAGTTGCTTCTTATTTATTACCGTAACTTTTATACCTTGTTTTGTCAACTCTATTTTTGTTCTTTTAGCTAGTTCGGCTGGAGTTAATGTTATAGCAGGTTCATTAACGAGATCACGAGTAAAATCAACTGCATTCATTAATTTGTTAGAAGTAGCGATAGCCTTCTTGGATAAAGAAACATTCTTTGTAACTAAAACCACTTCCAATTTCTTAGCAGATTTCTTCTTCGATTTATACAAGTCAAAATTATAGTTGCCTAGATAAACACCTTCAAAAATTGATTGATAGTAATATTCTTCTGAATGAAATAGGTTTTTAATCGATGAGTAATTTGGGATAACAATGAAAAGTGTTTTTAAGTATTCTAATAATTTTATAATTCCGGCTAATTCATTTCTAAAAGTATCGTTTGTTACTTTATCCTTTTTCAATTTTATGATCTGAAGATATTCGATGTTTCCCTCATGAAACGAGTATTTAAAGGAAGTGACATCCTCGTTAGAATATTTCCGGTAAAGTTTTTCTGAGAACTTAATTGTTGTTAAATCTAATTGATTCTTGAATTCAGATTTCGATAACTTTTCATGAACGAATAAAATAACAGCGGATTCAGGTTTAGAAGATGAAACTTTGTTTACAGAATTAAACTTAAGATTGAACATCCTTATTCTCCCCTCTAATATAATTTTCTGCCTTTAATAATACTTCGTTTAAGAGATCATCAATTGTTTTATGAAATAATCTTGTACCCGCAGCATTTGTGTGTCCGCCACCGTTGAATTCTTCTGCGAGTTTATTAACCGGAATATTCCCTTTTGAACGGAAACTGATTTTAATTCCATCTCTCAATTCAAAAAAGAGTAATCCGATTTCAACGTTTTCAACAGCCAAACAAAAATTTACAAATCCATCAACATCTGCTTCAATTGCACCGGTTTCATTTAACATTTTTTGAGTGATTGTCATAAAGCCAACTTTGCCGGAAGAGCTAAGCGTTAATGAATCTAATGCTTTCCCCAATAGTTTTATTTTCCCAAATTTGGATTGATCATATAGCTGGTCAAAGACATAAGTCGGGTTTACACCAAGTTCCAACAAATGCGCAGCAATTCTGTGAACTTTTGGAGTAGTTCTATCGTACTTAAATGAACCGGTATCCGTCATTATTGCGGCATAAATTTGAAGAGCAATATCATAATCAAATTCTACAATTTTTGATTCATGTATAAAATCATATATCAATTCACCGGTTGCCGATAATTCGGTATCAATAAAAAAATGATCGGCAAAATCCCCTTTGTCTTGATGATGATCTATACAAATTTTTAACCCTTTACTTTCCAAAAAAGATTTTTCTACACTAACTAATCTATTAGACCGATTTAGATCCAATGCAAAAAGTACATCTGCATTTTTAAAAATCTCATCATGTTTGTCGGCATCAAACTTTTCTATCGCTTTATCCTTATCAAGGAATAGTAGGTTGTAAGGAGTTACGCTGTGATTAATAACTCTAACATCTTTATTCAATTTTTTCAGAACGTGATACAACGCAAGTTCAGACCCAATTGCATCGGCATCAGGGTTAACATGTGCTGATATAATAAATCTCTGGTTGTTAAGAATAATATCTTTCAATAATTCGTAATTCATGTTTGCTAAAAAATTTTGGGGTTAAGATGCGAAAATTTGTTGCAATATCATAGTTTAGTATACCATGGGAAAAGCCCAACTTCTCAAAGAAGTTGGGCTTTTGTTAAAAGAAGACTAGCTTTTAATAATCTCAAGAAAAGTAACTTAATTAACTTCCCAGGTATTTCCGCTAAATAGAACTTTTTCCAAATCACCTTTTCCTTTTTTCTCGGTAATTTTATTTATTTGTTCGGTAACACCTTCATCATATGTTGGTTTATTAATCTGTCTAAAAATACCAATAGGAGTAGGGAGTTCAGGGTTATCGGTCATATGTGCTAACAAGAATGATCTTCCCGCATTAGTATCAAATTCATCATGCACAACTAAATCATCCACCGAGTGTTTACCATCATTCAAATCAACCACAACAGGTTTAAAGCCATCTAACTTTATACCTTTATTCTTTTCTTTACCGAAAATCATCGGTTTTCCGTGTTCCAAGTAAAGCAAATGATCTTCTTTTGTTTCTTTATCGGTAAGAAGTTCGAACGCACCGTCATTGAAAATATTGCAGTTTTGGAATATTTCTATAAATGCAGTGCCTTTATGTTTTGCTGCTCGTCTGATCATTTCTTGCATATGCTTTGGTTCTCTATCGATTGTTCTTGCAACAAAAGAAGCTTCTGCTCCCATCGCTAAAGAAATTGGATTGAAAGGATAATCAACACTACCGTATGGTGTACTCTTGGTAACTTTTCCTTTTTCGGAAGTTGGTGAATATTGCCCTTTTGTTAATCCATAAATTCTATTATTGAATAGAAGAATTTTTAGATCAATATTTTTTCTGCAAGTATGAATAAAATGATTTCCGCCGATACTCAGCAAGTCACCGTCACCTGTTGCAACCCAAACCGAAAGATCAGGTCTGGCAACTTTTAAACCTGTTGCTATCGCGGGTGCTCTACCGTGAATTCCGTGCATACCAAATGTTTCCATGTAATATGGGAATCTGCTTGAACAACCAATACCGGAAATCCATGTAATTTTTTCTTTAGGAATTCCAATATCAGGAAAAGTTCTTTGAACCTGTGCAAGGATTGAGTAATCACCACAACCCGGACACCATCTCACATCCTGACTGGTTGCAAAGTCTTTTGCTGTTAGTTTCTTAACTTCTATATTATTATCTGCCATTGCCGCCTCCAAGTAATTCGCTTATCTTATTTTGCACTTCAGAAGATTTGAAAGGTAACCCTTTGATTTTTGTATAAGATTCTACTTCGATTAAGAATTCTCCTCTGATTACTTTTGCAAGTTGACCAAGGTTTAATTCCGGTATAAGAATTTTCTTATACTTTCTCAAAACTTCTTCAGTATTTTTTGGCATTGGGTTCATGTATTCAAGATGAGCTTGAGCTACTTTTAATCCACCTTTGCGAGCAAGATTTACTGCTTCGGTAATTGCCCCAAAAGTACCTCCCCAACCTAGGACTAATAGATCAGAATCAACATCTCCAGTAACTTCTAAAGGAGGAAGATCATTCTGAACATTCTTTACTTTTTCTGCCCTTAACCTTACCATATAATCATGATTATCAGGATCATAACTTACGTTACCTGTGATGTGTGCTTTTTCAAGACCACCAATTCTATGTTCTAAACCGGCTGTGCCCGGAACTGCCCAAGGTCTTGAAAGATTTTCATCTCTCATATATGGTTGGAAGTTTTCAGGATCGGTTCTGTATTCTTTCTTGAAAGTTTCTAATTCCGAAACTTGTGGAACTTTCCAAGGTTCTGATCCATTTGCCAGATATCCGTCACTAAGCAAGATTACCGGAGTCATATATTTCAGAGCTATTTTTGCGGCTTCTATTGATTTATAAAAACAATCACTAGGTGTTTTTGCTGCGATGACTGGGATTGGAGCTTCACCATTTCTGCCATAAATAGCTTGGAATAAATCTGCTTGTTCGGTTTTCGTCGGTAAACCGGTACTTGGTCCACCTCTTTGAATATTTATAATCACGATTGGTAATTCCGTCATCACTGCCAATCCCATCGCTTCAGTTTTCAATGCCATACCGGGACCGGAAGTAGTTGTTATTGCAAGCGATCCACCAAAGGCTGCACCAATTGCCGAAGCGATACCGGCAATTTCATCCTCTGCTTGAAAAGTTTTCACTCCAAAATTTTTATATGAACTTAAGAAATGCAGAATATCTGAAGCAGGAGTAATTGGGTATGAACCTAAGAATAACGGCAATCCGGATAATTCTGAGGCAGCAACAAATCCAAGTGCAATAGCTTCATTACCAGAAACATTTCTGTAAACTCCTTTAGGAAGTTCTGCAGGTTCAACTGTATATCTTGTAGTAAAAATCTCTGTCTGTTCACCGAAATAATATCCGGCTTTTAATGCAATATTGTTAGCTTCAACAAACTGAGGAGATTTTGCAAATTTAGCATCTATCCATTTTTGTGTAGGTTCAAGCGGACGATTATATAACCAATACATTAAACCAAGCGCAAAAAAGTTTTTACATCTTTGTATTTCTTTTGTACTTAACGAAGTTTCTTTAAGTGCATTAGACGTTAATGATGTTATCGGAACTTGATGCACTCTAAATCCATCCAAAGATCCATCCTCGAGAGGGTTTGAATCATACTGAGCAGTTTTTAGATTTTTTAAATCAAACGCATCGGAGTTAACAATAATTACTGCAGATGGTTTTAGATTTCTTAAATTCACTTTTAATGCAGCCGGATTCATAGCCACTAACACATCAGGACTATCACCCGGTGTATGAACATCTTTAGAACTAAAATGTAATTGAAATCCCGATACGCCGTAAAGTGTTCCGGCAGGGGCGCGGATTTCAGCAGGATAATCTGGTAAAGTACTTAAATCATTACCCACAATTGCAGTCGTATCACTGAATTGTGTTCCGGTCAACTGCATACCGTCACCGGAATCACCGGCAAACATCACAGTAACTTCGGAAATCTGTTCAACTTTTTTTCCGTTTTCTTGTGTCATTGTTTTACTTAACTCTTGTGTTTATTTGTACATATTTAATTAAATGTATCTTACTAAGTTAGAAAAGCTATTCTCCTTAAGCAATTGAATAAGGAGCTAATTTATTTTTAATAACATATCTAAAAATTCATCGGCATTTACATAGCCTGTTAGTCGTTTTGCTTCATCACCATTTGAATCAATCATAAGTACAGTAGGCATTCCCACTATACTGAATTTGTCTCGTATTTGTTCCGTAAATTCATCCATTGTTCTGGTCATATCAACTTTAAATGCAACAAATTCTTTTGATTTTTCAATTACCCGAGGATCTGAAAATGTTAATGCATCCAATTCTTTACAAGGAATACACCAATCAGCATAAAAATCTATTAATATTTTATCATTGTTCGCTAAAGCTGCTTCATATTTTTCATGAGTATATTCTTCCCAATCAGGTGACATTTTTTCTGATGGGATTATCATATAAACAGATAATGCTATTACGAGTATCGAAAAAACATACTTGAAAATTCTGAATCCTTTGATCTCATTTCCTTTTTTATCAACAAACAATAAAATTAATCCTGCTAGAATTCCGAATATCGGTAACAAATAATAATTGACTTCTTTAGGCAACAGCGGACCAATAAAGTAAAGAGCCATACCAAGTAATAAAAATCCGAAAATATGTTTTACCGCTTCCATCCAAAAACCTGCTCTGGGCAATTGTTTAATTTTACCGGAAAATAAAGCCAAAAATAAATATGGAGTACCTAATCCTATCGCAAGGAAAAAGAACATTAAAAATCCAAAGAAAGGATCACCTTTTGCAGCGACATAGGTTACAAGTCCGATGACAAACGGACCGATACAAGGAGCCGCAACGATTCCCATAGTTAAGCCCATAAACAAGGCACCTAATGCACCTGACTTCGCACCGCCTGCCTTCATTACAAGCGAATCCGGAAGCTTAAATTCGTACAAACCAAACATGCTAAGTGATAATACTACAAAAACCAAAGCAATAAATACTATCACAATGGGATTTTGCAAAAGCGCTCCGAATACCGCACCGCTTAACGAAGTCACAACACCAATTACCGAATATGTGACGGACATACCAAGAACATAGAGAACACCGAGAATAAACAGTTTACCAGTTCTACCTTCACTTTGTCCGCCAAAATATCCAACTGTTATTGGGATTAAAGGATAAACGCAAGGTGTTAGATTTAATGCGAGTCCGCCGAGAAAAACTAAAAGTAAACTTATTAACAATCCACTCGATTCAAGTTGATTTGCAAGAGATTCTTCGTCTTCGACAGTTTCACTTACATAACTTAAATCGATTTTGGAGAATACATTTCCGTTAATTTCACTAATGGAAGTCTGCTTATCGACAACTTCAACAGTAATCGTATCTCTAATAGAATTCGGCGGCATACATGTTACATCGTTGCATGCTTGATAGACAAATTCAATTGGAATTTCATAAATACCGACTTGTGCATTTTCGTTTACTTGCAAAATTCCGCCGACAAAAACTTCACCTTCAAAAACGCTAACCGGAACATCTGAAAACCCAAAGTTGTATTCTTTTGCTTTTGGGAAAACAACAGACAGTAAATTAAAATTCTCATTTGTCTTCATATTTATTTCCGAAGCAATAAGAAAATCTTCATTTGGCTTATCTGAGTTAATATGCCAGGTATCTTCAATGTTAAGTTTCAATGCAAACTTAAGTTGGCTTCCTGAGTGAATCTTCTCAAATGATTGGTACAGATCGGCTTTAACTAGATCGACATCGGGCCCAAACTGTGCGTTAACTGAAACTGTAAAAACAAATAAAATTATTAACTGAATAAATCTTCTATACATTACTTTCTCCATCTTTGAACAATTGGGAATCTTCTCCCGTAACCAAATGCTTTTGTAGTGACACGCAGAACCGGTGCAGCTTGTTTTCTTTTAAATTCATTTAAGTCAACCAAACGTAAGACTTTGCGAACGGTTTCCGCATCTTTTATTTCTTTATTTATTTCATTAAACTCTTTGTACTCTTCTAAATACATTTTTAATATTCTATCAAGAACCGGATAAGGGGGAAGCGAATCTTGATCTGTTTGATCAGGTCTTAATTCGGCAGAAGGCGCTTTATCAATAATTTCTTTCGGAATTATTTCACCGTTTCTATTAATGTAATTTGCAATTCTGTAAACATCGGTTTTGTAAACATCGCCAATTATCGCTAAAGCTCCTGCCATATCACCATACAAAGTTGCATAACCAACTGCCATTTCGGACTTATTGCCGGTAGCACAAAGCATATAACCGTGTTTATTCGAAAGCGCCATTAAATACAATCCGCGTATTCTGGATTGTAAATTTTCTTCGGTTGTATCAGCCGGTTTATCTTTAAATGCTTCTTTAAGTTGCTCATTAATTTTTTCAAATACAGGTTGAATAGAAATCATATCGGATGAGATGCCGAGATTTGAAATAAGTTTTTCGGAATCTTTCACACTTCCTTCTGATGAATATTGTGAAGGCATCATTACAACATGAACATTATCTTTACCAAATGCTTGAACAGCAATGTAGGTAACTAATGCAGAATCCATTCCACCGCTTAAACCGATTAATGCTTTTTTGAATCCGGTTTTGTTGCCGTATTCACGAAGACCAAATATTAATGCGCCAAGTACTTCCTCTTCAAAAGATTTTTCGAATTCCGTTATTTCATCGTATTCATTTTTTGTATTGAAAATGAAATAATCTTCCTCGTACGATTTACCAACATATTGTAATTTTCCCTTTGAATCAAAACACATACTTGCACCGTCAAAAATCAAATCGGTTTGCGCACCGACTGTACAAACATATGCAAGTGGGAGTTTATCGGTTTTAGTCAAAGTTGACAACATATCGTAACGTTCTTGTCTTCTGCCAAAGGCATAAGGACTTGCAGAAATATTTATAAGTATTGTTGCACCTTTATCAACTAAACGTTGAACAGGATCATATTCGTATCGTCTTTTTTTCCAGTAATCCGCATCGTTCCAGATATCTTCACAGATTGAAATTCCTAATTTTTCACCACGGAATTCGTGCACATAAACATTTTTAGCGGATTCAAAATATCTCACTTCATCGAATACATCATAATTTGGGAGAAGTGTTTTGTGCTGAGTAAATTGAATTTTTCCGTCGTAACAAACCGCTGCAGAGTTATAAATCCCAGTACCAACATTATCGAATTCTTCGGTTAAAGTTCCGAAAATTAATCCAACTTCATTAGTTTGCAAAGCAATTTCATTAGCAGCATTAATTACAGCTTGCCGGAATTCGCTTTTTTCGACGAGGTCTTGAGGTTGGTAACCGCAAAGGAAAAGTTCAGGGAAAATTACTAGATCAACTTGATCTTCTACTCCCCTTTTATAACCTTCTAAAATCTTTGCTTTATTTCCATCTATGTCGCCGATTATTGGGTTGGCTTGACACAGAGCAATCTTCATTGATAAACTAAATAATTTATGATCTTAAAAAATAGACAACTTATTCCGATTTATCAATGCAAATAGGAAGCTATCATTAAAATTTAGGAACTTTATGAAATTGAACCCCTTCAGGGTTCATATACTTTATCTGGTTTCATTTTCTCCGTGTTTCACACCGAGCTATTTATATTTGACTGCTTCGCAGTCAACTTGATAATTTATGTCTTTTGCAATATTTGAGAAACAACTCCGAAGGAGTCAGATATGAATAGCTTGGGGCAACACCCCAAGATTAAAAATTGATGAGTTGAATAACAACCATGAAGTGGTTGAATAAAGGGAGGAAGGATCGAGATCAAAAACATCAAGAATTTTAATCAAATAACATAATTGCTGGAATTCCAATTTATTGAGAGCACCGGTACAGCTAGTTGGTAACCTGATGAAATAAGTTTAAGTATTAAGTGACAATTTATGACAAAAAAGTGGGAAAATTATAGAAAACCCTCAAAACATTTCAAAAATGAGTGCGTCTAAAAATTTGAATCCAAAAGAGAGGTTTACCATGGCAGAAAGACTATATCGTTCCCGTTCAAAAAAAATTATTGGTGGAGTTGCCGGCGGTTTAGCCGATTATCTGAACCTCGATCCGGTTTTAATTAGAGTTCTTTTTGTAATTATTACTTTAATAAACGGACTCGGAATTTTACTCTACATAATTTTATGGATTGTCGTTCAAGAAGAACCCTACAAAACTTATTCGTACGAAATGGGTTCAGGAAGTGAAAATGCTCATTCAGATAATAAGCAAACGGCCGAGACACCAAAACAGTCGACCGATCGTCAACAATCAACCGATCATCCAAACGGAAAAGGAAGAATTGTCGTAGGCGTTATTTTAATCGCGTTGGGATTCATATTCTTAGCGGAAAATTGGTTCCCACATTTTGATTTTTCCGATGTACTTCCTCTGGCTTTAGTTGCCGGTGGTATTTATTTAGTTATGAATTCATTAAACAAAAAAGAGAATAAACAATGAAAGCGGGTCAATTATTTTGGGGATTAGTTTTTGTTACAATCGGTGTTTTGATCTTAGCCGCAAAGTTTGATTGGTTTTATATTGACTTAGGTTATTTATCGGATTTTTGGCCGGTTCTTCTGATACTTTGGGGCGGATTAATACTTGCTAAGAAATCTGTTGTCAAACCATTTATCGCGATTGTTCTTGGTATTTTGACCGGATTAATTATTTACGGTGCTGTAACTCGTGTAACCAATTTTAATTTTTGGAATGACAAATGGGATTCGAATGTTGAATGGAGAAATGATTCTCAGAATTTTATAGCTGATTATGATGAGTCAATCGAAAATGCTTTCTTGGAACTTTCCGCCGGTGCGGGAAAAATTGTTGTAAGAAAAACTACCGACGATTTAATTAATGGATATACGCGGGGAGATTTTGCAAGATATAAATTTGATACACGAATCTCCGGCAATAAGGCGTTGATAGATCTTAGAATGAAAGATTCATCGTTTAGAGTGTTCGAAGACAGGATTGATAATCGTTTAGATATCAGGCTAAATGAAAATCCCATTTGGGATATGGATCTTAAACTTGGCGCAGCAAGTTCAATTTTGGAATTAGAAGAATTCAAAATTCATGAACTTAGTTTAAAGACAGGTGCGACCGATATCGAATTAAGACTTGGAGACAAACTTGAAAGATCAGATGTAAAAGTTGAAATGGGTGCTGCAAATTTAGAGATTTTTGTTCCCAGAAACAGTGGATGTCAAATCCGTGGTGAAATGTTTTTATCCGGTAAAGATTTTGAAGGATTCAGAAAAGTTAACAATGTATATGAAACAAATAATTTCGATGAATCATCAAATAAGATTTATATCGAAATTCACGGTGCGGTTTCTAATGTTGAAGTGAGTAGATATTAATTTGTAGAGATATCCCGATTTGCGGGATGTCTCCACGAATAATAAATTGCATTATCAAAAATTTTTAGTAATCTTTTAGGGATACAGCTGTTTTCGGAAATTCATTTACAATCTTTTTATCCAATGTAATAAGTTTAACTTTCAGTGATTCCGCAAGAGTGACAAATTCTAGATCATATGCTGAAAGCTTACACTTATTGACTCTTTCTAATACCGCAATTGAGTCAACAGAGAATTCGTTCCCTTTCAGGATTTTTTGCGCTTCTCGCATTATCTCAAATGATTGATTTAAAGTAAGCAGTTTTTTACGCATATAAAGAGTAAGAATACTTCTAAATTCAGAACGCCAAAGCAAAGGTGCACACCAATGAGAATCTGATTTTAACAGTCTTTCGGTATTTTGGGTATATTCTCCATTCATAAATAGATATGCTACAACATTTGTATCTATAACAATCATATTCTACCGTTATCCTTTGCTTTCTCAAGCTCATCTAAATTGATTTCGAAATTGAGATTATCCCTAATCATTTTAGATTTTTCTAGAATCTGCTCAACCTCAAGTTTATTTGTGAGCAGAACTTCTTCAAGGCAAGCAATTATTTCACTGTTTATACTTCTGCGGGAAAGTTCGGAACGTTGTTTAAGTTTTTTATGAACTCTCTCAGGTATATTTCTTACGGTAATACTATTCATTTAATGTGCCTCCATAATGATGTCATAATATAACCATAGGTAAAACTATCTGCAATTATTCTTTTTAAGTAGAATGGAGAATTCAGGACTTAGAATTCAAAAAAGAAAAATAATTCGATTGAATCATTTCATTTTACCAACAACATTTTTTTAGTTAACCTTTTTCCACTGGTTTCTAAAACGTAAAAGTAAACGCCGCTTGTTAGATTGCTTCCATCGAATTGTACTTCGTAACTGCCCGGTTGCATTGGTTTGTTGAGGAGGGTTTGGATTTCCCGACCTAATATGTCATACACACGTAGGGACAAGTCGCGACTTGTCCCTACATTTGCAACTGTAAATTTTATTGTTGTGGTTGGGTTAAATGGGTTTGGGTAGTTTTGGGAAAGTGCGAGTTGATTGTCGATTGCCTCTTCATCAACGGAGACAATTGTTCCATACTGCTCACCATAAATTATCGCACCTTTGAGATACATCCAGTGTCCTTCTTCTTTGATGAGAATACATCCAATGCCGTCAGCAAGAACTTCCGATTGGAAAAATCCGTCATACGAAACTTCTCGCGTGAGAACAGTATCACCAAAAACCTCATACCATAGAGGTCTACTCACTCTCGTCTCATAAGGAATTTCAAAGAATTTATATTCCCAACCCGGATATACAAATCTATATGAGTTTATATAGTATACGTCATCGCTCATATCAACACTATCCAATAAAAGCTCTTCGTTGTAAACACTGTTATGATTTACATCTGCTACGTCAAGCATTAATGTCGAACTAAAATCAATTTTGTTTCTTTCCCACATAAATACATGACCATTATCATACAAGTAATCGACCTTTTTAAAATATATTTGATCATTTACAACTGTGTCTTTTTCAACAAACCTTGTTTTTATTTTACCACCAGAAGAATATTGCCACATATTCCCCACCCATAATGGTCTCCAATCATGCTCTTCTACCATATACTTTTCTTCAAATTCTTTAGGAACAGAATCAAGTTTTTTGAAGTGCTCTTGAGCATTACATACTGTAATAAAAATCAATAAAAATAAAAGTATAATTCGATTGAAATTTTTCATTTTATCAACACCATTTTTTTACTTAATGTTTTTCCACCGGTTTCCAAAACATAGAAGTAAACACCGCTTGTTAGATTGCTGCCGTCGAATTCTATTTCATAACTGCCGGGTTGCATTGGTTTGTTGAGGAGAGTCTGGATTTCCCGACCTAACATGTCATACACACGTAGGGACAAGTCGCGACTTGTCCCTACATTGGGGACTGAGAATTTTATTGTTGTGGTTGGGTTGAATGGGTTTGGGTAGTTTTGGGATAAAGTAAACTTATTTAGGATATCATTATTTTCTTTAACACTTGTCTTAGTTCCATACTTAACCCCATCTACTTCAGCGTACCTTAAGTAAGAATAATAATTTACAGCCCAGACTATAATTATTGTTTCATAAAAATATGACACTCCAATATTTTCAGTATATTTCCAACCATCATAATTTGTACTACTTGCACAATATTGATCGGCGAATCGTGTCCACCTCAGCTCATCAAATAATTCTTCTTGTTCAAAACTCTTTAAATAATGACAGAACGGCAAAAAATCATCAACTTGTGCAAGCAAACTATCGATAACAAACTCTTTGTCATGATGGTATTGATAAATATTTCCATCAGTTGAATCTACTCGAAGAAATATTCTTGAGGCGCTTTCACTTCCAAGTTTAGCACTCTCAACAACAGAGTATGTTTGATTACCCAATAGAGTATCAGCAACGATTTTTTTATAAATATACCAAGAAATATCAGGTCCAAATCCTGGCTGACTTTCAATTGTTTCATATTCCCAATAATTACCAATATGTAATGGATAATATTTTAATGCTTCTTCTACTGTATTGATTTGTGAATAAAGTTGGTTTGCAGCTAGAAATAGTATCACGAGCATAAAATTCATTCTTAAATTCCTAAATTAAGTTTCGTTAATTTTCCTTCAAACCTTATTAGTTCAATAGAAAAATAGGAGGTGCGAATCCTAAAGTCAAGTCAATTTAAAATGTAAAAACTATTTCGGTTTCCAGAAATGTTTTTTCATATTTACGCGATCATTTTCATCAAATTCCACACCTTCAGAAATTAAAAGGTCTTTCATTAAATGTGGATCGCCGAAATGCATTTTGCCGGTGAGCGCGCCCATTCTATTTACTACTCTATGAGCGGGAATGTTGGAATGCTTTGATGAGTTAAGTGCCCAACCAACCGTCCGAGCAGATGATTTTAGTCCACAGACTTCGGCAATTGCACCATAAGTTGTGACTTTTCCTTTTGGGATTTTTGCGGTTATCTCGAAAACTCTATCGAAAAAATCTTTGTTCTTTTTACTCATTGTAAATTTATAAAGTGGCTAAAGCCAGGATTAATTGTAATTGTTTAACCCCGACTTAAAAGTCGGGGCAATACTGAGAAAATTGCCGTCGGTTTCAACCGACGGAAGAAAATCTAACAATAATAATGGGCTTTAGCCCCATCGTTTATCTATTTTCTTTACATTCTGCATTTCCCACATTTTCATGTAGGTCATCATGTTTGTCATTGCATGAATTGCGGAAACCATCATTCCATACACTCCGTCTTTATAACCTTTGCGCGATATGAAATGATTTAGAAATGCCGCAACCGGATGTAATATTATTTGATATGGTTTAACAATTTTGGAATTAACTCTTTCTTCAGCTTCAAGAGTAGAATATTTATTTATCTTAGCAAATGTATCCGATAAGTTTTGATGTGTGAAATGAATCAAATCATTTTTTAATGTTCCTATTTTACCATCGACATTAAATCCTTCGTGAACTTTTCTATCTATTACATGTGTCTTACTTTTTCTAAAGAGTCTAAGTTGGTAATCCGGATACCAGAAACATGATTTAATAACTTTGTTTAAGAAGTAACTTTCACGCGGTATTCTGTAACCGTCAAATTGTGGATTCGTTTTTACTAGTTCTTGAATTTCTTTTTTTAAACCTTCCGAAACACGCTCATCGGCATCAATACTTATAACCCATTCATTTCTTGCAAGTTCGAGAGAGTATTTTTTTTGTTTAGCGTAACCTTCCCAACTTTTGATAAATATTTTATCGGTGAATTCTTTTGCAATCTCAACAGTTTTATCTTTGCTTTCCGAATCAACTAAAACAATTTCATCGCACCAAGTTACACTTTCTAAACATTCACGAATATTATGTTCTTCGTTTCCGGTTATAATTATTGCTGAGATTTTTTCACTCATTAATTTATTCACCCATAACTTTTATAATTGCACGTTTTCTTCTCTTGCCGTCAAACTCTGCATAATAGACTTGCTGCCAAGGACCGAAGTCAAGTTTACCATCTGTTACTGGAATTATTACTTGATGATGGACGAGTAAATTTTTTAAATGAGCATCACCGTTATCTTCACCGGTTCTGTGATGACGATAACCTTCTTTGAATGGGGCTAATCCTTCCAACCATTCGTCAATATCGGCGATCAATCCATTTTCCGCATCATTTACATAAACTCCGGCGGTGATGTGCATTGCCGAAACGAGTATCATTCCTTCTTTAATACCGGATTTATGTAATGCTTTTTCAACTTCGTGAGTGATGTTAATGTACTCTCTTCTTTTTGTTGTGTTAAACCAAAGATATTCTGTGTGAAATTTCATTTTGAGTTACCTTTTATTAAAAAATATTGTCGTTGGTTTAATAGTCTTTTGCAAAACCGATAAAGCGTCATTCCGAACGAACCGTATTTGGGTGAGTGAGGAATCTCATCCGAATATTTTTGAAAATCTCAATTTATTCTGGGTGAGATTCTTCATTCCGCTTCGCTACATTCAGAATGACCGCAAAACAACACAGAAAAAGTGGACGGCAATAACATGAATTCTACCACGCACTCAAAAGTGTACGACAATTTTAGCTTGGAAGTTTCATCAATTATTAGAAAACTTTAATAAGAACGCTTTTATAAAATTATTAAGATTACCATCCATCACACCTTGTGTATCAGATGTTTCAACATTTGTACGATGATCTTTTACCATGTTGTATGGATGGAAAACATAAGAACGAATCTGACTTCCCCACTCAATTTTCATTTTCGATTTTTCAATTTCATCAAGTGCGGCTTCTTGTTTCTCCAATTCCTTTTGATACATTTTCGATTTAAGAAGCTTCATCGCGTTTACTTTATTCTGTGATTGTGAGCGTTCACTTTGGCATGCCGCAACAGTATTAGTCGGGATGTGAGTAATTCTAACGGCTGTTTCAACTTTGTTGACATTTTGTCCGCCCTTACCACCCGCACGATAAGTATCAATTCTGAGATCAGCCGGATTAATATCAATCTCAATTGTATCATCAACTTCCGGTATTACAAACACCGATGCAAAAGATGTGTGTCTTCTTTTATTAGAATCGAACGGAGATATTCTAACCAAACGATGTACACCGTTTTCAGCTTTTAGATAACCGTATGCAAATTCACCTTCAACTTCGATTGTAGCACTTTTTATTCCGGCTCCGTCGCCTTCAAGCATATCAAGTAAAGTCATTTTGAAATCGTTTTGTTCACCGTAACGCAGATACATTCTCATTAACATTTCCGCCCAGTCTTGTGCCTCAGTACCACCGGCACCGGAATGAATTGTAAGAATGCAATTTTTCGTATCATCTTTTCCGCTAAGCATATTGCGGAATTCGAGATCATCTAAAGATTTTTTTAATGAATCAATTTCTTTTTCTATTTCTTCTGAAAGAGATTCATCTTTTTCGGATTCGGCGAGTTCAATAAACTCAAATAGATTATTTGTTTTATCGTTTACTACATTCCAAATATCAACCCAATCTTGAAGTGATTTTATTTTTTGAAGTATTTGCTGCGCTTTCTGTTGATCATCCCAGAAGTTATTAGACTGGGTTTCATATTGCATCGAATCTATTTTTGCAACTTTTTCATCTACCTTAAAGATAACCTCGTAATTCTTTTACTCTGCCGGAATATTCTTCAACTTCTTTTCTGTATTCTTCAAACATTCTGGATATCTCCTATAATTAATTTAATTCGTTTTCGTCAATTTCTAATTCCATTCTAAGCATGGCGGATGCTAAAGTTTTGCCTTGTGCATCGTGCTTTAACGAAACAGTCCCGCCGCCACCGAGTGTATTGTTTAACACAAAATTAATAGCTCTAATGTTCGGCATTTCGTAGCGTTCAACCTCACCGAAACAAATTCCTTTGAAGTGAGTTTTTACTCTTTCTTTAGTCAAATATTTTTGAATGAATTTATAACCTTTTTCATCGTAAGCGATTACTCCAACATTACCGGCATCGCCTTTATCACCGCTTCTTCCGTGCGCAATGTCTATTAATTTAATTCTCATTTTACCTCCAAAACTTTTACTTCCGACTTCATTAATTTTTTGGGAATAAGTGCCGGCCAATAAGCGACAACTTCACTTGGTTTTGGTCTGCCTCCGGCAAACCCGGTTACTGAAGGAGGTCCGGTTAAAATTAAGGGAGCAATTTCTTTACCAAATCGTTCAACCGCTTTATAATCAGATGAACGGACACCTATTTTAAGAACTATTTCATTGATATCATTTTCATCCAACTCTCTTGATAAAGGACCGTGGCATGAATCATAACCTATAAACTCAGTATGAATTTCTTGAAACTCTAGTTCAAGATTTTGTAATCTTTCACGCAAAATTTTATCGGCAGCTTTTGCTTTTGTCAAAGCTTTAGGCCATGTATATGTCAATTGTCCGCTTGCGGAAAATCCATCAGCAAAGGAACATGAAACTTTGAAAAACTCTGTTTCTGGTTTACCTTTTACATCATAAACTTTAACTCGATTGTTTCCTAAATCTTCTAATTTTATTGAAGTAAAATCCGCGACGCAATCGGGAGTAATGTATTCTTCCGGGTTCCCGATTTCATAAACTAATTGTTCTGCGACAGTTTCAAAACTTACTTTTCCACCGAGTGATTCATGTTTAGTGATTATTACTTCACCATTCGGATATGCTTCTGCAATCGGAAAACCGATATCAACCAAATCGATTGATTCCCAATCTGCAAGAAGATTTCCACCGGATGCTTGTCCACCGCACTCCAAAATATGACCGGCAACGGTTCCTGCGGAAATTAAATCATAATTCTCCCAATCCCAGCCAAATTCAAAAACCATTGGTGCAAGTGTGAGACCGGTATCGGTTGTTCTTCCTGTAATTACAATATCTGCTCCTTTTTGTAGAGCTTCAACAATTGGTCGAGCACCGAAATAAACATTAGCACTAAGCAGTTCATCTTTGATTGGAATAATTGAGAATCCGGTTTCCATATTATTTAATTCACAACCGGAAGCTATTATTTCATCAATTCTATTTTTTATATTATCGCCAAGAACAACTGCAACTTTTAAATTTTTTATACCGAGTTTTTTTGCGACATCAATGATTGCGTTTGCACATCCTTCCGGATTAACACCGCCACCGTTGGTAATAACTTTGATTCCCTTTTCTTTGCAATCCGGTAATATACGTTCCATCAATGAAGGGATATCTCTAGCATAGCCAAACTCGGGATTTTTATTTTTCTGTTTCTGAAGAATAGACATTGTTACTTCGGCAAGGTAATCCATTACGAGGTAGTCAATGTCACCGGCAGTAACTTGTTTAACCGGTGCATCAATTAAATCACCCCAAAATCCTTGTCCGGATGCAATTCTGATCATTTCTTTCATTTTTAACTTCGATTGTGAATAGTGAAACAAATATATCTATTAAGCGGGTCTAGTTCAAACTATGTGATTGATTTAAGGATTTTATTCTTTATGATTTCAATTTCCTCGAAGGATTCAAGATCAAACCATTTTATTCTTTCGTCTTTTCTGAACCAAGTTAACTGTCTTTTTGCATAACGGCGTGTGTTTCTTTTAATTAATTCAACAGCTCGCTCTAATGAAATTTCATTATCCAAATAACTTATAATTTCTTTATATCCAACCGTGTTTAGAGAGTTTAATTTTTTAGAATAATTCATTTCTAAGATTGATTTAACTTCATCAACAAGTCCGTTTTCTATCATCTGATCAACTCGAGCTTCAATATTTTTATAAAGAATTTGTCTCGGCCAATTCAATCCAAACTGCAAAAAATTATAATTGTTTGTTTTGGTTTCTTTGTTGTGTATTTCCAAAATGGATTTGCCGGTAAGTTTAAATACTTCAATTGCTCGAATTACTCTTTTCCAGTTTGAAGGGAGCATTGTTTCCGCTGCACTTGGGTCTATCTTTTTTAATTCGTTGTATAAAAATTCATTTCCAAATTCTTCTCTTATCTGTTTTAATTCTTCTCTTAATTCATCATCGGAATCAACATCAACAATTCCATCAATTACAGCTTTTATATATAGTCCTGAACCGCCGACTATAATCGGGATTTTATTTGATGCTGCGAGGCTACCAATGATTTTCGTTGCGTCTCTTTCATAAAGTCCCACATTATAATCTTCATCCGGATATAAAAAATCTATAAAATGATGTTTGACTTGAGATAATTCTAGCAGATTTGGTTTTGCGGTTCCGATTGTAAGATATTTAAAAATTTGCCGGCTGTCAGCCGAGATGATCTCAGTATCAAGTTCTTTAGCAAGATTGACTGCAAGACTTGTTTTGCCTGAACAAGTTGGACCAACTATAACAATTACTTGTTGTTCCATCCTTCCTTTCCGATGAGTGGTACGAATGCAAAATTCGGTCTTTCATTAATTGAAAAACTTTCTTCGTCAATTTTATCGATAATCTTCAAACTTTGTGTTGCTCTATCTCCAACAGGGATTACCATTCTTCCTCCAACTGCTAATTGTTTTAAAAGTTTCTTTGGAATATCCGGTCCTCCTGCTGTTACAATTATTTTATTGAAAGGAGCAAATTCTTCCCAGCCAATTGTTCCGTCACCGCATTTCAAAGCAACTCGAATACTTAATTTATCAAAAAGTTTTTGTGTCCTATTGTATAAATCGACGTCTCTTTCAATCGTATAAACTTTACATCCCATTGCAACTAAAATCGCAGCTTGGTAACCGGAACCGGTTCCGATTTCTAAGATCTTGTCTCCTTCCGAAATTTGAAGTGCTTCGGTCATATAAGCAACGGTGTAAGGTTGTGAAATTGTTTGTCCTTTTCCTATTGGCAACGCGTTATCGTTATAAGCATGGTGAACCATTACATCCGGAACAAAAAGATGTCTTTCAACTTTCATTATTGCCCCAAGTACTAGTTCGTCTTTAATTCCTCGCTTACGAAGATGATCTACTAATTCTTTTCTTTCCGCTTCTTTCATTTATTCACTATTTTGTGATCGGTAAAAATAAAAATTATTTACATAACTTAATTTTTTTCTATTAAGGAGATTTTATGCTCGAGGTGATTTTAGGCGGCGTTATTATAATGATTATGCGAATTGCAGATGTGACTCTAGGAACATTTAGAACTATTTTGGTCGTTAATGCAAAAAAATACCATGCTGCCATCACAGGATTTTTTGAAGTCCTTATTTGGATATTTGCAATGAGATATATTGTTGAACATATGGACCAGACAATAAACTTATTTGGTTATGCAATCGGTTTCGGTTTAGGGAATTTATTAGGAATTGCACTTGAAGAAAAAGTTGCATTAGGATTCGTTCAATTGAATATAATTTCAAGACATCATACCGATGCAATTGCAAAAAAATTAAGAGAATCGAGGTTTGCGGTGACAATTCTTCCTGCTGAAGGCGGAAGCGGCGGGATTGCAATTTTGGTTATCATTATCAGAAGAAAAGATTTAAAACCCGTCCAGAAAATTATTGATGGAATTGACCCGAAAACTTTTATAACTATCCAACATTCCAGACCTTACCGGGGATTTATACATGGATCACGGAAATAATTTTTAGAATTATTGCAAAAGATTCTAAAGGATACTATATTTGATAGCTCTTTTTGAAAGTAGTTCTTAAAATAATGCGGGAATAGCTCAGTTGGTAGAGCGCAACCTTGCCAAGGTTGATGTCGCGGGTTCGAGTCCCGTTTCCCGCTCAAAAAATCCACCGTGTGTGGATTTTCTTTTTTATATTAGATTTATAAAAAATGGTGGAGTAGCCAAGTGGCCTAAGGCGAAGGTCTGCAAAACCTTTATTCGTGGGTTCGACTCCCACCTCCACCTCACAAAAAACCCGATTTATGCAATCGGGTTTTTTATTTTATGTAAATGATTTTAATAAAATTATTTTTTGTACTTCAATTCATACAAGTCTAATCTTCTGTCATTCCAATTAAGAGTTGTTCCGTTAGTACGGGCACGTTTTAATTCTTCGATATCTACATCATGAATAACTACCGTTTCAACATTAGGTGTACATTCTGCTGCAATTCCGTCTCTCGCAAAAGTAAAATCCGATGGTGTAAAAATACCGGATTGAGCATATTGAATATCCATATTTTCGACTTGGGGAAGATTACCAACTGTTCCGGCTAAAGCGACATAAATTTGATTTTCGATACATCTTGCCTGCGCACAATAACGAACTCGCAAATAACCTTTTCTTTCATCCGTACAGAATGGTACAAAAATAATTTGTGCACCTTGTTCGGCAGCAATTCTCGCTAATTCCGGGAATTCGACATCATAACAAATGTTTATTGCAACTCGCCCAACATCCGTATCAAACACCTCAACTTTATTTCCCGGTTCAACTCCCCACCACTTTCTTTCATTCGGTGTAATATGAAGCTTATACTGCTTATCAATTTTTCCGCTTCGGTGGAATAAGAAAGAAACGTTAAAAAGTCTATCGTCTTCATTTATGAAATGTGAGCCGCCAATAATATTAATATTATATCTAATCGCTAGGTTGGAAAACATTTCCAGATATTGATCGGTATACTCGGCTAGTTCTCTAGCAGCTAATCCGGGACGTTTATTTTCAATAAAGGATAGAAGCTGAGTTGTAAGTAATTCGGGGAACAAAACAAAATCACTTTTATAACCGGATGCAACGTCAACAAAATATTCACATTGATTTGCGAATTCATC
This sequence comes from Melioribacteraceae bacterium, assembly GCA_030584085.1. Lineage (NCBI taxonomy): Bacteria > Pseudomonadati > Ignavibacteriota > Ignavibacteria > Ignavibacteriales > Melioribacteraceae > Melioribacteraceae bacterium. The sequence goes on along the minus strand of CP129490.1, from coordinate 1,188,273 downwards.
AAAGCCATTTATTTTTCTCATCCCGTACTGAACTGTACAAATTCTAACCGGTCTTCCGATTTCCCATCGCTTCCGTGGATGAGGCTCGTAATTAATATTTGTCCATTCTAATAAAGTAGCATAACCGGAAGATTCTTTATCTGCGGTTAAGTAATCGGTTATAATTCTTTTTAGAACAAAACCATTTGATAGCTGAGTTGTTAGGACAGGATCATATATAGATTTTTTGCTGACGCGTTCAACAAATTTTTCAACAGTTAGTTTGTCTTTATAAGAATCATAACTTGGAATTCTTCCGGCAATTACAATTCTCATTAAGTTTAATTCGCGAGCAATTTTTTTCCGAGCATCATAGAGTCTGCGTGCTAATTTCATACCTCTGAAATTAGGATCGACCATTATTTCAATACCATAGAGGGTATCACCTTCCGGATTGTGATTAGTTATAAATCCGGAACCGGTAATTTTTTGATAGGAATGATTTTCACCGTAAATATCAAAATCGATAATTAAACTTGAGGAAGAAGCGATTATTTTATTTTGATACTCGACGCAAATTTGTCCCTTTGGAAATATTTTAATCTGACTTTTAAATTGTTCTTCTGACCATGGCTTCATTCCGGGAAAACATTTTATTTGAAGTTCTCTTACTTGTTCGTAATCTTTTTGTTTGAGTTGTCTTACTTTAATGCTTTTCTGAATCTGGGTAAACTTAGTTTCGTCCATAAAAAAATTCCCTTCGTAATGTTGTTGACATGAAGGGAATTTAATAAAAAGTTACTAAAAGAAAAATTTATGATTTATTAACTAAGTACCTCTTAATTTTTTGTGTAGTAGTTTTTTCGAATTCTTGTTCTCTTATGTGATATCTTCTTATTTGTTTGTAAGATGCAAGTTGCTTGTTTGTTTTATCAATTTCTTCGGATATTTTTTTGTTTATCAATTCATCATTGATTGTAATTCCTTCAGATTCGGCTAGACCAATAAATGCTTCTGCATCCACAACAATCTGAGCAGCAATAATTTCATCTTGTTTCGGATCTTTTTCACCGTAAACCATGCACTCAAGAATATAGGGACTTCGATTTAAAACATCTTCGACTTCCTCGGGGAAAACATTTTTTCCGCTTTTTGAAATAATTACATTTTTCTTTCTTCCGGCAATGTGTAGAAAATCATCTTCATCAAAATATCCCAAATCACCGGTTTTGAACCATCCGTTTTGGAATGCTTCATCAGTTAGTTTTTCATTTTTATAATAACCTGGCATAACACTAGGACCCTTAGCCCAAATTTCGCCAATGCCATCTTCATCCGGTTCATTAATTCTAATTTCTACTCGTGGTAAAGGAATACCTGCGGCATCATCCTTATATTTATCCAACCGGTTCAAGGCAAGAATTGGAGATGTTTCGGTCAACCCGTATCCTTGAATAAAAGTAAAACCGAGATCACGCAATCCTTTTGCCACAAGCGGATCGGGAGCAGCACCTCCGGCAATAAATATTCGAATTGCACCTCCGAATTTTTCATGAAGTTCTTTAAAGATTTTTTGTTTTAGACCTTTTACGCCCGCATGTTGAAGCAATGTTGTCAGTTTCATTAACGGCGGAACTATCTTCGATTTAATTTTATCCTCGCTTACTCCTTTCATTATGCGCTTAAACATTTTATCGAATAATAACGGCACACCAAGAAGTATTGTCGCTTTGACTTTTTGTATATCATCCACTACAGTTTTTAATGATCTTGCATAATGAGCGGAAGCACCGCAATATAAAGGACACAACATTCCGCATGTACATTCGTATGTATGATGCATCGGTAATACTGAAAGAAATCTATCTCGTTCAGTTATTAATATCATGCTGACCATATCAACCAAGTTAGCCGCGAGATTACCTTGTGTTAGCATTACTCCTTTTGCCCTTCCCAAAGAGCCGGATGTAAAAATTATTTCCGCTAAATCATTTGGATTAATTTTTGGGAGAATACTTTCATCCACGTTATTTCCGCGGTTAATTATATCCAGCATATATTGAAATTTTGGATCTTCTTTTGTCTCATCCATACAGATATAATGTTTTACTTTCTTTAAATATGTATGGCCACCTGAAAATGTTGATGAAAATGATTCAGAAAAAATAATTGCCTCAGCATCGGATTCATGCACAATATTTAAAATTTCATTCGAGGTAAGATTCTTATCAATCGGTACAATAACATAATTAAAACACATACATGTCAAGTAAGTAATAGACCATTGAACTCTATTCTCTCCGATAACAGCAATATGTGCACGTTCGTTTAATCCCATTTTTTTAAGTTCAATCCCAAATTTTAGAATATTTCTTAGCAATTCTTTGTATGTAACGGATTGGATAGGTGTTTGATTCAAATCCTCCAATGCAATTTTATTGGAGAATTTTTCAGCGCTTTCGATTACCATTTGCTGAATTGAATTAATTTGCGGTACATCATAAAGTTTTAGATTTGTTTTCATGGCCATTCTATTTTATTATTAGATGTTGTTATCCAATTTTTTACCGCATCAATTTAAAACAAAAAAGGGATAGATGTAAATTCTATCCCCTTAATTGAGCTTAATTATTTTTTGCGATCTTTTCTAAAATACCGCTTAAAAGTTTATAAAACTTTTCCACATCAGGGATATTAAGTCTTTCATCAGGAGAATGAGCACCCTGAATAGTTGGGCCGAAGGAAACCATATCAAGACCCGGATATTTATCGGCTAAAATTCCACATTCCAAACCGGCATGTATAGCTTTTATCTCCGGTTCTTTTCCAAAAATATTTTTGAAAACAGATTTTCCAAGCTTTAGGATTTGAGAATCCATATTAGGCTGCCAACCGGGATAACTATCCGCATCCTCAATTGCATCAATTCCCGCTAACTTGAAAGCAGATTTTACCATTTCGGAAATATTGGCTTTTGCTACATCGATCGAACTGCGTTGGCTTGTCCCAATTCTCAATTTATCTTCTTTAGTAAAAATTGTTGCTAAGTTTGTTGAGGTCTCAACTAAACCGGGGATATCCGGACTCATCGCCATGATACCATGCGGTAAGGCATGCAATAAATTAACAACTTTATCAGAAAAGTTCTTTGCAAAAACTTTTTTGTGATTGAATTCTTTTTGAGTTAAGGTAACCTTTATTCCACCGTCATTAACTTTAAATTCTAGCAATGCTTCCTTAACAAAGTTTTTTGCAATTTCTTTTACCTTATTTTCATCCGATTCATTCATAAAGATTATTGCTTCAGCTTCGCGAGGAATTGCGTTTCGTTTTGAACCACCGTTTATTTCGGCAATTCTGTAATCAATACCGGAAAGTTTAAGCAGTAACCTTGTAAAAAGTTTAATAGCATTTCCCCTACCGTTAGCAATATCCAATCCCGAGTGACCGCCTTTTAATCCGTCAAGCATAAGCTCAAATGACTTATATCCAGTAGGTATATCTCCCCACTCAATATTATAAATCCCCACAGTATCTTGTCCGCCAGAACAACCTACATAAAACGCTCCGTCCTCTTCCGAATCCAAATTCAGAAGAGTTTTACCTTCAAGTAATCCTTTGCCCAGATTATTCGCTCCTGTCAAGCCTGTTTCTTCATCAACTGTGCACAGAATTTCGAGGGGTCCATGAACCACTGATTCATCGGTAACTAAAGCAAGTCCGGCTGCTACACCAATACCATTATCGGCTCCTAAAGTTGTTCCCTCAGCAGCAAGCCATTCACCATCTCTAACCAGTTTTATTGGATCATTATCAAAGTCATGTTTAGTGCCCTTGTTCTTTTCGCAAACCATATCAACATGACCCTGAATAATTACAGTCGGAGCTTTTTCATAACCTTTTGTTGCCGGAACTTTCATAACTATATTATGGATATCATCTTCCAACACTTCAAGATTATGTTCTTTAGCAAAGTTTCTTAAGTATTCTAAAATTTTTTCTTCTTTTTTTGAAGGTCTTGGGATTTGACTAATTTCATAGAATCGCTGCCAAATTAATTCCGGTTTCAAACCTTCGATAGCTTGTTTAGACATGAAATCTCCTTTACTTTAATTGTGTCGAATGTTTAAAATGTCACCATCTTTTACGATGTACTCTTTGCCTTCGAGCCGCCAAACACCTGCTTCTTTACATTTTGCAAATGAACCGTGTTCAATATAATCTGCATAACTAACTACTTCAGCTCGAATAAATTTATTATAAAAATCAGTGTGAATTACACCGGCAGAATCTTGAGCGGTATAATTCTTTTTGATTGTCCATGCCCTGCATTCATCTTCACCAACAGTAAAAAATGATTGCAGACCTAATATCTCATAACTCGTTCGTAATATTTTTGATAATGCTGACTCATGTATTCCGTAATCACTCATAAAGGACTTACGATCTTCTTCTTCCATTTGCGAAAGTTCATACTCAATTTTTGCAAAGAAAGGAATTACCGCAACTGTTTTATCATTGAGACTTGCTTTTACATCACTAACAATTTTATCAACATCACTTATGGAGTTTTCATCACAATTAATCGCAATTGCTAAAGGTTTTAATGTAAGAAGTTGATAACCTGATAATATCTTCCGCTCATTATCATCAAGTTCCAGAGTCCTTAATGGTAATTCACTTTCAATATGCTTATGACATTTTTCAATTAAGGGAATTTCTCTTTTTATTTTATCATCTTTCGTTTTCATTACTTCTTTTTGAAGTTTCTCAAGACGATTTTCCAAAAATGTTAAATCAGATAGAAGAAATTCTGTCTCAAGAAATTCAATGTCGCGTTTAACATCAATAGAATTCATTGGATGCGGAACTGATGGTTCGTCGAATTGACGAATTACATAAAAGAGTGCATCGTTATTTTTTACATTATTCAAAAACGCACTTGTAATTTTTACTTTCCCGTCATCTTGCATTTGCAATCCGGGAATGTCAAACACCTCGATTGTTGCAGTAACTTTTTTCTTAGGATTAAACATCTCAGTCAATTTATCTAATCTTTCATCGGGTACTTTTACGACTTCAATAACGGTTTCGTCCTTTCCGGAAGGAACCATTTCGGTTTGAGCTAATGTATTGAAAAGAGTTGATTTACCTGAAAATTGTAATCCTACCAATCCAATTTGCATATATTTCCTTTAGTTTGAATAATTTTATATAGGATACAAATATACAGAATTATTGGGATATGATTTGTGTGTGTAATTCGATTTCTTCGAGAACTGAGGAGACTTTTAAGCATTCAGGTAAAGGTCCAAAAAATACAATTGCTTTACCTTTAACGTGTACTTCAAATGTTAAATCGCGAGCTTTTTGCAAAGAACAATTAATCGCTTTAATAATCTGATCAATAACTTCATCAAACGTATGCCAATCATCATTATAAAGAACTACCTTGAATGGCAATCCAACATCAATTTCTTCTTCAAATTCGGGTTCAGTAATTCCAGTGGGTTTTTCTTCAAGCATTTTAAGGACTTTTCTTATTGAAAAGAAAGTTATGAAAATATGGTTATAAAATAAATTAGTCATCTTAATTTTGTAATTTTATTCTCGTATTTATATCTTTTTTAATCTATTTGATGAAATAAAGGAGGAAGGATGAAAATAGCTGTATGCGTAAGCCATGTTCCGGATACTGCGACCAAAGTAAGTGTTGGTTCAGATGGCAAAAACATTGATCCGAACGGTGTTACGTTTGTCGTAAATCCGTATGATGAATTTGCGATTGAAGAAGCGCTTAAACTAAAAGAAGCCCAGCAAGGTGAAGTAGTTGCCATAAGTGTTGGACCTGATGCTAATAAAGAAACACTAAGAAAAGCATTGGCAATGGGTGTCGATTCTGCCGTTTTACTAAAAGACGAAAATCAACGAGATTCCATAGGTATAGCTAAAGCTTTAGCTGATGAAATAAAAGCTCAAGATGCAAAAGTGGTTTTCTTTGGTAAGCAATCAGTTGACTATGATAATTCGATAACAGGGCAAGTTACAGCAGAATTGTTAAATTACAATTGCGTCACTGTTGTGGTTGATCTTAAAATAGATGGCGAAAAAGTTATAGCTGAGCGGGAAATTGAAGGCGGAAGAGAAATTGTAGAAACTTCATTCCCGGTTGTAATTACAGCACAAAAGGGTTTGAACGAACCGAGATACGCTTCGTTAAAAGGAATTATGCAGGCAAAGAAAAAAACTATCGAAGAAAAGACTCCAGAAACTTATAGCAATTTAGTTGAAGTTGTTGGAATGAAAAAACCTCCCGCTAAACAACCCGGTAAAATTTTAGGTGAAGATTCAAGCGCGGTACCGGAATTAGTAAAATTGCTTAGAGAAGAAGCAAAAGTAATTTAAGGGAGGAGAACATGGCAAAAAAAGTATTGGCATTTCTTGAACAAAGAAACGGAATTATAAAAAAAGCTTCGTTCGAAGCGGTAAAAGTAGGTAAAGATTTTTCGGAGAAATTAGGATGTGATTTTGAAGCTGTTGTTATCGGCTCGGATATAAATGAATTGGCAAAAGTTGGTGGATTTGGTGTAAAAAAGGTAACACATATTAAAAACTCAGATCTTGCTCTTTATTCATCTTCAGCTTACACGAAATCATTGGTTGAACATACTCAAGCTATTGGTGCCGATGTTATAATTTTCCCTAACACGGCTTTGGGCAAAGATTTAGCCCCGAGAGTTGCAGCAAAGTTAAATGCCGGAATTGCAATGGATTGCGTTGCTTTCAATTTTGAAAACGATATTATTGCAGCCCGTCCGGTCTATGCCGGCAAAGCAATAATTGATGTTAAAGTAAATAGTAAAATCAAAGTCTTCACATTAAGAACAAATATCTTTAATGCCGGCGAACCGAATACTGATTCAGCAGAAATTGAAGTGAAAGAAATTAGTTCACCTGATCTTTCTTGTAGAGTAACCGAAGTTAAAAAATCCGAAGGTAAACTGGATGTATCAGAAGCTGACATAATAGTTTCCGGCGGAAGAGGTTTAAAAGGTCCGGATAATTTTGGCATGATTGAAGAACTAGCCGAAACACTTGGCGCTGCAGTCGGTGCCTCTCGTGCTGTAGTGGACGCTGGATGGAGACCTCATGGTGAACAAGTGGGACAAACCGGTAAAACCGTAACGCCTTCACTTTACATAGCAGTTGGAATCTCCGGAGCAATTCAACATTTAGCCGGTATGAGATCATCAAAATATATTGTTGCAATTAATAAAGATAAAGACGCACCTATATTTACAATTGCCGATTACGGAATTACCGGTGATGTATTTGAAGTGGTTCCAAAACTAATTGAAGAGATCAAAAAACTGAAAGCAGAATAGAAGATATTATGAATAAGATACAAGTTGAAATATTAGGATTATCTGCAAGCCCCTCTGCCGGAGGGGCTTATGCACTCTTGTTAAAAGAGACTTACGGCAATAGAAGATTACCGATTATAATTGGTTCGTTCGAGGCTCAATCAATAGCACTCGAAATGGAAGGAATAAAACCTCCCAGACCGTTAACTCATGACCTCTTAAAAAACACAATAGACAATTTAGGCGGAACAGTAATAGAAGTTATCATCGATGAACTGAAAGAGAATACTTTTTATGCAAAAGTTGTGTTGGAAGTTTCTTCACTTACAAATGAAATTGATTCGCGTCCGAGTGATGCTATTGCGTTAGCCGTAAGATCCGAAGCACCAATTTTTGTTTCCGAAGAAGTAATGAAAAATGCCGCATTTATACCAACTACCGACGAAGATGAAATAACCGAAGAAATGAATGAAAAAGAAAGTGAAGTCAAGAAAAAAGTTGAATCAAAAAGTGCAAGTTTACAAGATCAATTACGCGAAGCTATAGAAAAAGAAGATTATGAACGAGCCGCAAAACTGAGAGATGAAATAAATCGAAGGAAGAGCAGTAACAATTAATTAAAAACTTGTTTGCCAATCTCGCATTCTAAACACTTACCTTTTGAGCAAAAGTGTCTGAATAATTCTATCATTCCTTGAGAATAAACTGTTCTGTTCGAAACACGATTAAGACCGAGTGTTTCCGAAACTTCTCGAACAATTTTATTATCATTTTTCTGTTTGTAAATACTGTAAAGTTTGAAAACCTTTTTTGCTAAATCCTGATTGCCAAAAACTTCGAAGTACACCGTAAAAAATGGAAGCAATACATTAATAACGATTTCATCTGCTCTGCCTGCTCCGACAAAATATTTTATTTTAGTTGAAGCTTTTTTATCAAACACATAATGATCTTCCCAGAAACCATGTGATCTAACCACAAATACTGATCGCAATGAATTTATTAAAACGTTAAGGTTACGTATTTCTTTAATTTTTTTTATTAACGAACTCACCAAATTATCATTAACTAAACTTTGAAGAATTTCAATTCCTCCGGCAATTCTTATTGTAGGAAAGTTCTGCGGGCGTAGTCTGAAAAAATTCCAATCGGTCTCGTTAAACGTTTCCCCATCATATTTGCTTTGTAAGGACTTCCATTCTTCAAATATTTTTTTTGTGTACTCGGATTTGTGATTATCGGGAAGTTTTTCAGCATCAGGAAGTAATCCACTTACTCCAAATAATGCTGCTTCTAATTTTTGTTTATCAGTTTTACCAGCATTTAAAAAACTATTAATAAAATTAATATTAGCCGCTTGCGCGAGTTTCATCATTATTGATTTATTTTTTGAATAACCAAGTGCTTCAAATACATTTTCATAAAGTAGCTGAAGCCAAAGATCTTTTTCTTTGAAATCATTATGAGTGTATTTTTTATTTCTGAATTCTTCGCCCAATTCATATTTTATTACCGGTTCTTTCAGCTGAAGTTCACTAATGTATTTTAGTTCTTTTAATCTATCATAGAACTTCATACATTTTTTTTTGTATCGTTCTGTTCCAAGATCCAGCACAAATTTTTCTTTGCTCCTCAAATCAATAATGCTGTTACTTTCGATGCATCGCAAGGTGTGTTCGTGATTTGAATTGTATGATTCAATTTTTTTGCTGATTGATTTGACTTGCTGAACTTCAACATGATCGGCTAGTTTTATCGATGGAATTTTTCTGCCATCTTTTGAATAAACATAAGGTTGATTAAATTTATTTGTGAGCGAAAGGTGGAGTACAACTTTATTATACTTGTTATTTAGGTGATGCCCGTGTGATTTCCAATCGTGATAGTCACTGTCAATTTCTATATCACCGACAAAAGTTAAGTTTCCAATTCTAATTCTTGCGTTATGAAAATCGGGGCCGGTAGTATCGGAGTTGTGTTGACCGGCATCAAGTACTGCTATCTCATCTCCATCAATTGTTTGTAAGTTACTTTCGAAATTCTGATTAATCCAGATTTCGTATAAGTCTTTTTCAAAGATTCTTTCGGAGCTGATCATTTCTGCCCTCTGCTATTCTTTGATACAAATCAGAAGATTACTTCGTTTTATAATTTAATAAATTAATTATAGATTCTAAACCTATGACACTAATTTATTTTTTATTCTTTGGATGATCGAATTGTATTCTTCAAGTGTGTAATGAATTTTTTCCGGGAAGCTTTCTGTTGAATCACAGTAAATTAGAGCACGACTGACATTAATCAAATAGTTTTTATTATCGGCTGACTCAAATATTTCTACAACTTCTTCGAGACTTCCACCCTGAGAACCGACACCGGGTAAGAGAATCGGAAGGTTATTAAATGAAGAGATATTATCTTTTAATTCTTGGGGATTTGTAGCGCCAAAGACAATTCCGCAATTATTTTTATTATTCCAATCATTTACTTTGCTCAGTACTTCTTGATAAACAAATTTACCGTTTTGTAATTTTAGTTTTTCAAAATCCTTATTACTCTGATTGGAGGTAAGTACTAAAATAAAATTCAATTTAGATTCATAATCAAGAAATGGATCGACAGAATCTTTTCCCATATACGGATGTAATGTAGATGCATCAAACCCAAAATGATGAAATAATGATTCTGCATACATCTTACTTGTATTTCCGATATCACCACGCTTTGCATCGCCAATTGTTATAACATCCGACGGAATTTCTGACAGTGTTTTTTCTAATGTCCTTAAACCATTTATCCCATCTTTTTCATAGAATGCCAGATTTAATTTGTAAGCAGCGCAATCTTTTTTGGTCGATTCAATTACTTGTTTATTGAATTCATAAACCGGGTCATCATAGTTAAGTAAATGTTTTGGAATTTTATTTATATCGGTATCTAAACCGACACAAATGTGTAGATTTCTATTAAACTTATTATTGAGCTTTTCAATTGATTTCATCTTTAGTCGTATCTTTTTCTGTTTTTATGAATATTTAATGCTATTGCAATCAGTGACATATTTACCAGTAATGAACTTCCGCCATAACTCAAGAATGGCAATGGCAATCCGATAACCGGAGTAATGCCAACATTCATCCCGATATTTATCGCAAAGTGAATAAATAGTAAAATTAAAATTCCCATAACAACCATATTAGAAAAGTGATCGCTTGTTGTTGCTGAGAGTTTGAATAACCGGAAAAAGATTATCAAGAAAAGAGAGATGACAATCAAACTGCCAATAAAACCAAATTCTTCACCCACAACACAATAAATAAAATCAGTCCATTGTTCAGGAATAAAACGTAGTTGAGTTTGATTGCCTTCCATAAAACCTTTACCGGCTAAACCACCTGAACCAATCGCTACCTTAGCTTGTAAAGCGTTATAACCTGCTCCGAGAGGATCAGAATTTGGATCTAAGAAAGTTTCTATTCTTTTCTGCTGATGAGGTTGTAAAATATTATAAAGATAATCAAAGAAAAAACCGGCGGCAATATTAACAACAAAAACCGTAGCACTTACAAAAAGATCTTTTTTGAAAATAATTAAGATAGCTAAGATTACTATCAGAGTAATTACTAATGATAATGTCCCAAACAAAGATGCAAACGTTACTATCCCCGGCGAAAGCACTACGAATAAACCGAATAGACTAATTCCTCCCCAGAAGATCATAAACAATGTTAATAAACCAAATACTATTGCTGTCCCCATATCAGGTTGCATTAAGATTAACATTATAGGCAAAAATCCAGCCGTAAGAGTAACTGCTAAATCTCTGATTGAATTAATTTCAGTAGTTTTTCTCGAAATCCAGTAAGCTAAAAAAAGTATAAGCGCAATTTTAGCAAATTCCGATGGTTGTCCTCCCAAATTACCAATTCCAAGCCAGCTTTGAGAACCGTACACAGTCTTACCCATTACCAGTACTAATAAAAGTGTTAAAATAGAAAATGAGTAAAGCGGAATTGTAATCATCTTAATAAAATGCGGGGGAAGAAAATAAATGACAACCATAACTCCAAATGAAATTAACAGCCAAAAAAATTGCTTGTCAAAATTGCCCGAAGCGGTAGGATGATTATATGTTGATGAATAAATTGCGAGCAAACCAAATATTGCCAACAGAATACTTGGTAGTAAAATACCAAGATCAACTTTGTCGTGTAATTTTGCACCTATTTTCATCTAATTAACTTTCTTTGCAATTGGATTCAACTTTTCATTTTGATCAATATCTTTTTGCAGATATGTTCTCATGACTTCTCGAGCTATTGGAGCTGCGTGTGTACTACCGAATCCAATATTTTCTACAACAACTGCAACTGCAATTTTTGGGTCTTCTGATGGAGCATATCCAACAAATAAAGCATGATTATCACCATGCGGATTCTGTGCTGTTCCGGTTTTGCCAGAAACATCAATACCAGGTATTTTAGCAATTGACGCTGTACCGCCGGGTACATTGACAACTTTATACATCCCTTCCTGAATTAGATCAAACACATGCTGGTCTATATCCAAAATAATTTCTTTGAAAGGAAGTTTAACAAACTCTGAAGTTTTATTATCGATGTAACCTCTTGCGAAATGCGGTTCAACAGATTTACCATCATTTGCAATCAACGCTGTATACTTTGCAAGTTGTAACGGAGTTGCACTTAATTCACCTTGACCAATACCTAAACTCACCAAGAATCCTCTAGTCCATTTTCCTCTTCCGTAAACTCTGTTGTAGTAGGCTGAATCTGGCAATATTCCCGATATTTCTTCAGGGATATCAATACCCGTCTTTTTCCCGAAACCGAATTCTCTTGCATATTTCGCCCAACGTTCTAAACCAATTTTAAGAATAAGCTGATAAAAAAATGTGTTACATGATTTCTGTATTGCTTCAACAACGCTTATATTGCCGTGAACATGCAAACATTTAAAGAATCTATCACCAAACTGAAGCCCACCAGGGCAATTGATACTTGTCCTTTCGTTAATAATTCCATCATCCAATGCAGCAATCGCCGCTAGCATTTTAAATGTAGAACCGGGAGGGTAGATTGATTGAGTAGCTCTATTGAATATTGGTTTGGATGGATGTGTACTTAATGAATCCCAGAAAAAACCTGATGTAACTGAAGCAAATTTTGACAAATCATATTGGGGTGAACTGACGAAGGCAATAATCTCTCCTGTCTTCGGTTCGATTGCTACAAGTGCACCCATTTTATTTTCAAATAATTTTTCTGCGATTAGCTGAGTTTCAGCATCGATTCCAAGAACTAAATCATTTCCCTTAACAGCTGGTTTATCTTCAAGTCCTTCTAAGTATCTGCCAATTGTTCGTTGACGGGAATCAACTAAATTAAGTGAATAACCTTTGGTACCTCGTAATAAATCTTCATATGTTTTTTCAATTCCACTGAAGCCGACATAATCGCCCATATCGTAAATTGATTTTTTAATCTTGTACTGTGATGCTGAAATTTCTTTTGTGTATCCAAAAATATGTGAGCCTGTAATCCCGAAAGTATAATCGCGTTGTAATTCCACTTCATAATCAATTCCTTCTAACAGTTCTTGATTTTCTTGAAGCCAAGCGATAAAAGAAAAATCAGTATTGCGTTTTATTTTAAGCGGAACAAATGGAGAATATTTTCTATTGATATCAAGAAGATTTGAGACATATCCTTCTTGAACATTCATAATATTCTCTACTAATTTATTCTGTTGAGTATTATACTCCGATGGCAGAATAGAAATTGTGAATGCAGGTTTATTACTTACAATTACATTAAAATTTCTATCATAAAAAACACCTCGTGGTGCAGGTATACTTACTTTCTTCACACTATTTTCTAGTGATTTCTCTTGATAAGAATAATTATCGAGTAACTGCATCTTAAACAACTGAAAAACTGTTAATGCAGTAAAGGCAATAATAATTATGCTTAAAATCCTTCTTCGTACTATGGACCCGAATAAATTATCGTTCATAATGAACTGCGCTTTGGTAAAACAATAATAAGAAGCAATGCCAAAATTGTATTATAAATAGCCGGGAATAGGCTTTGTTCAAATATTATGTATAAAAACCCTAGTGATTGGTTATCAATGAAAAGTCCATAAAAAAATGAATCAACAAACGCACTAATAAAAACTATAATTGCGAATGAAATCGACGACGTATTTGATTCAATTTTATTTTCATTATAAAAATAACCGGCGACAAATCCCGCAATAGTCTTAGAAAACATCGTAATTCCAAGCACATTTCCGGAAACCAAATCAAATATTAATCCGACTATTGCACCGGCAATTGTTCCGAATAACTGCCCTTTTAATAAAGTAAAATAAACTAAGAGTAGAATTAACAAATCCGGCGAAAAAGCTCCAAATGAAACTAATGGAACTACCGCTAATTGTAAAATTATTGTAGGGATAAAAATTATCAAGAGTAATATGTAATCACGCTTCATTTTAAATTCTTTAAAAGGTTTATCTCAAGCGAATCAATTTGAGTTTCTTGAATAAACTTAATTACAAAAACATTTTTTACAGTTTTGGAATTGGCAAATGGTTGAATAAAAATGTTGCTCAACAAACCTGAGACTTCAGATTCCTTTTCGGCAATGATGCCTACAGGAATTGACGGGGGAAGTATTGTACTAAATTCGGAAGTTTCAATTCGATCACCAACATCCATATCAAATGTTGTCGGAATATTTTTAATTACATGTTTTTGTCCGTTCCAACTTAATATTCCACTAATTTTGCTTCTTTGGTTAGTCACAGCTACGTTCAAATTAATATTTTCCAAAGTACGAACCGATGAAAAATCTGAAGCGGAACTAATAACAAGTCCTACTAAACCTAATTCATTAATAACTGGCATTCCAACTTTAACACCGTTCTTTAACCCAACATTTATGATAAAATTACCTTCAACTTTTGATGAAAATCTGGAGATAACATCTGCAGCAATTAGTGAATAAGCAGTTGTATCTTTCAACTCAAGCATTTTACGAAGATGGGAATTTTGCAGTGCATAGTTACGAAGTCTATTCACTTCCAACATCAAATCCGCGTTAGCTAATTTTAATTTCGTAATTTCATCATCATCCGAAAATATGTTTAACGCTGAATGAACAGCAGACGTAATGTAAGCGAAAGTACCGAATGAGATTGCTCTAAAACGCTCAACACCGGGTTTGTTATTTATTGAGAGTAAAAATAGACTGATTAAAATAAGTACAACAAGCGTGATATATTCTCTGAAGTGTTCAACTAAATTTCTAAATAATTTTTGCATTAGTAGCTTCGTTTACGAATAAAAACTTTTGAATATTTATTCATATTATCAATAGATTTGCCTGCACCTCTAACAACCGCGGTTAGCGGATCTTCAGATACGTGAACAGGTAAATTTGTTTCCATACGAATTCTTTCATCAAGTCCTTTTAGCAATGCACCGCCGCCGGTTAGCATCACTCCCCTATCAAGAATATCTGCGGATAATTCCGGAGGTGTTCTTTCTAAATTTTGTTTTACTGCTTCGACTATTTGTGCAACATTTTCATTAAGTGCTTCTCTAATTTCTACCGAACTAACTTCTGCAGTTTTGGGAATTCCACCAACTAAATCTCTACCTTTAACTTGAATTGTAACTTCTTCTTTTAAAGGAACTGCGGATCCCACTTCACATTTAATAGCTTCTGCTGTTCTTTCGCCAATTAATAAATTATAATTCTTTTTGAAGAATTGCATGATTGCGTTGTTCATTTCATCACCGGCGATTCTGATGGATTCTTCATTTACGATTCCCGAAAGTGCTATAACAGCAATCTCTGTTGTACCACCGCCAATATCGATGATCATATTCCCGACGGGAGCTTCAACATCAATTCCAATTCCTATCGCAGCAGCCATAGGTTCGGCAATTAAATGAACTTCCTTAGCCCCTGCATGTTCAGCACTATCGCGTACAGCTCTTTTTTCAACTTCTGTTACGCCGCTTGGAACTGCAACAATAATTCTTCTGCTAGAAAATCCACTCGAACTAACTTTTTTAATAAATGCACGAATCATACCTTCGGCAATTTCGAAATCGGCAATAACACCATCACGCATCGGTCTGGACACACGGATTTCTCGATGTTCTCTTCCTTGCATCTCCTTGGCTTCATTACCAAGTGCTATAATTCTTTTTGTGTTTCTATCAAAGGCAACAATAGAAGGTTCGTTTAATACAATTCCTTTTCCTTTAATGTATATCAAAGTATTGGCTGTACCTAAATCAATAGCAATATCTGTCGAGAAGAAGTCAAATAAACCCATGTTTCCTCTTAGTGTTTAAAGTTTCTAATTCCTGTGAATAGCATTGTAATATTTTTTTCATCAGCTTTGTTGATTACTTCTTCATCACGTACCGAGCCACCAGGTTGAATAATAGCAGTAGCGCCCTGTTCAGCTATTAATTCAACCCCATCCGGAAACGGAAAAAATGCATCTGAAGCGGCAACTGAATCTTTTAAATCGTGACCAAATTCCTTTGCTTTAGAAGCTGCAATTTTTGCCGAATCAATTCTGGACATTTGTCCCGCACCAACTCCAATAGCCTTTAAATCTTTCGCATAAACTATCGCATTTGATTTTGTATGCTTGCAAACCACCCAAGCAAACTTAAGGTTGCGAAGCTCATATTCAGTATAAGATTTTTTTGTAACAACTTTCAGATTTTCTTTAGTTAAATGAGAAAAATCTTGTTCTTGTGCTAAGTAACCACCCGGTAATGATCTAACTTGATAAGATTTTCTGTCTAACTCTTTAATCGATTTTAATAATCTTCGGTTTTTCTTTTTCTTTAAAATTTCTAAAGCATCATCTTCATAATCCGGTGCTACAATTATTTCTAAAAATATCTCATTCAATTTCACTGCAGTCTGCATATCGATTTTTCTGTTAAATGCAACAACACCCCCGAATGCGGATACCGGGTCGCAGGACAATGCATATTCGTATGCTTGATAAACTGAATCGGCTAAAGCAGCTCCGCAGGGATTTGTATGTTTAATGATTGAACATGCGGTTTCATCAAAATCATTTACTAACTCCGAAGCTGCAGTGAGATCGACAATATTATTAAATGAAAGCTCTTTACCGTGAAGTATTTCGAAATAGTCTTCGAAATTACCGTAAACAAATGCTTTTTGATGTGGGTTTTCACCGTATCTTAATTCACTTTTCAACGGGACATTAATTCGCAAATCTTTGCGAGGTTGATTGAATTCCGATTCAAAAAAATTTGCAATCAATGTATCATAATATGATGTATGAGCAAATGCTTCGTAAGCTAGTTTCTGTCGAGTTCCTAATGAAATTTCACCTGATTCGATTTCATTTAAAAAATCTTCGTACTGATCCGGACTAGTCAGCACCGAAACAAATTTATGATTTTTTGTTGCGGCACGTATTAAACTTGGTCCGCCAATATCAATATTTTCTATTTTTGTTTGAGTGTCTATATCAGTTCTATTAACAACTTTGGGGAAAGGATAAAGATTTACACACACAATATCGATTGGTAGAACGCCATTCTCTTCAGCTTCTTTTATATCGGAATCATTATTTCTTCTCATTAAAATTCCGCCGAAAACTTTTGGTTGTAATGTTTTAACACGCCCGCCAAAAACTTCGGGGAATGAAGCAAACGATTCTATCTTTGTAACTTTAATACCTTCGTCTTGGATTACTTTTGCTGTATTACCAGTAGCAATAATGTCGTAACCTAATTTTGATAACCGCGCTGCAAGAGTTGTAATGTTTGATTTGTCTGATACACTTAAAAGGGCAAGCTTCTTCAAATTTTTTCACCTATTCAATAACAACACGTTGATTTATTATTTTTACTCTACCCTCAGAAAACTGTTTTATCACTTCGGGTAAAAGTTCATGTTCAATTTTAAGAACACGTTCCGCTATTTCTTCTGCTGATGTTACTTTTGAAATATCAACACATTTCTGTGCTATAATTTTTCCATCGTCATAAATTTTATTTACAAAATGAACAGTTGCGCCGCTAACTTGAGCGGAAGAATTATATACTGCTTGATGAACATTCAATCCATACATTCCTTTGCCTCCGAATGAAGGAAGTAATGCTGGATGAATATTAATAATTCTATTTTCATATTGTTCAACAAAATGATCCGGAATTTTTTTTAAGAATCCCGCGAGAACAATTAAATCTATATCAAGTTTACGAAATTGAACTGCAAGCTCATCATATGAGATTATATCTTCTTTTTGAACGGATGAAACAACAAATGTTTGAAAAGATTTCTCTTTTGAATAAACTAATGCCGGACAATCACTCTTATTACTAACAACTGCTAAAATTTCAGATTTTAGTTCGCCTTCCTCTATGCTTCTAACGATAGATTTTAGGTTTGAACCTCTGCCTGAAACAAATATGGCGAGTTTTAGCATAAGAAATAAAAATTAATTAGAAAAGTTATCTAAATTGAAAAAAAGAATCAATTAGGAATGTAGCTAAATATCTAAAAATAAATGATTTACAGTTACTTTCAGATTATTATATATCAGTTTGCTTAGTTTTATTCTTTACCTTTTTTACATTCAATTGCGGCAGCAACAAATTCTCTAAATAATGGGTGAGCTTTCGTCGCTCTCGATTTTAGTTCGGGATGAAATTGGCATCCGACAAACCAAGGATGATCATTTAGTTCAATCATTTCAACCAAATCATTTTCCGGAGATACACCGCTTATTACCATCCCGTTATTTTCAAGAGTATCACGGTACTTATTATTAACTTCAAACCTATGTCGATGCCTTTCAGAAATTTTTTCTTTCTTGTATGCTTGTCTTGCTTTAGTGCCTTTCTGAAGTATGCATGGGAATGCACCTAATCTCATTGATGCACCTTTTATCTTCACTTTAATTTGTTCGGGCATGAGATGAATTACACTAGATCTGTTTTTAACAAATTCCGCACTGTTTGCGTTTTTAATTCCACAAACATTACGAGCAAATTCAATAACCGCACATTGTAAACCTAGACAAATTCCGAAAAATGGGATTTTATTTTCACGTGCAAATTTTATCGCTTTTATTTTACCTTCAATACCTCGTTCACCGAATCCACCCGGGATTAATATTCCGTTAATGCCGTTAAGGCTGCTGAGGTTTGCTTCGTCTTCAAGACTTTCGGACTCAATAAATTTTAGTTTCACTTTAACATCATTTTCAGCACCGGCATGTATGAATGCTTCGTTAATACTTTTATAAGAATCTAAGTAGTCTGTATATTTTCCACAGATAGCAATTTTTACTTCACCGGTTGGATTTTTTACTTTCGAGACGAATTCAGTCCAGCCTTCGAGATCAATATTGATGTCGGGTAGCTTTAATCTCTTCAATACAATTCTATCTAAATTTTGTTCGAACAGTACAAGCGGAACTTCGTAGATTGTACTGCAATCATGCGCTGAAATTACAGCATCATCATCAACATTGCAGAAGAGTGCAATTTTGTTTCTAATTTCTTTTGAAAGCTTTTTCTCTGATCTACAGACAAGTATATTGGGTTGAATTCCGTACTCGAGTAAATTTTTAACACTGTGTTGAGTTGGTTTTGTTTTCATTTCACCGGCAGAAGCAATATACGGTACGAGTGTTACATGAATACTTATTGCATTCTTTCTTCCGAATTCTAACATTATTTGTCTGACTGCTTCAATGAACGGTAGACTTTCTATGTCACCAACAGTCCCGCCAATTTCAGTAATTACAATATCATACTTTCCGCTTTTACCGAGATTTGTAATTCTCGATTTGATTTCATCGGTTATATGAGGAATAACTTGAACGGTTGCGCCGAGATAATCACCGCGTCTTTCTTTAGTAATAACATGATGATAAACCTGTCCGGTTGTTGTATTGTTATCTCTTGACATGCTGACGTCGAGAAATCGTTCATAGTGACCAAGATCTAAATCTGTTTCAGCACCATCATCTGTTACATAGACTTCACCATGCTGAAACGGACTCATAGTTCCGGGATCAACATTGATGTAAGGATCAAATTTTTGAATAGTAACGCTATATCCACGTTGTTTTAGAAGCAATCCGAGTGATGCGGCGGTAATACCTTTCCCAAGTGATGAAACAACACCACCTGTAATAAAAATGTACTTAACTTTCTTATTTAGTTTCATAGGTGTTGGGGTGATGTGAGTAAAATCATTTGGGGATTAAAGATATAAAAAAAATGGGATTTGTCTAAGACAATCCCATCAAATAAATAAACTTTTTTAAAAATTAATATTGGAGATGCTTAATTGATCAATTTAGCAACTCTTTCGAGACGCACCGAGCCGAGTAAATCAAAAAATTTACTAAATGGGATTGCTGAATCCCAACTCCAATATATAATTATAGGAGTACCGGTAATACTTTCTCGCGATACAAATCCCCAATATCTGCTATCCAAACTATTGTCGCGGTTATCTCCTATCGTGAAATAATAATCATCTTGGACAATATACTCGTTCGTTTTTTGATCATTTATATAGATATCATTATTAACGAATTTTACAACATCTTTACCGTGCTCACGATTGATAAAAGTCTCCCATTGCTCTATATTCTGTCGCGTTATGGGAATTACATCTCCCTTTTTGGGTATCACAATCGGACCATAATTATCGCTATTCCAACCACTTCCCCGCGGAAATATGTATGGATCGGAAACTCCTTTGGGAAGCAACGTTTTATCATAATTTACATGATTAGGAATCGGGAATTCTTCACCATTAATAAAAATTACCTTATCGATAATCTCCAATGTATCACCGGGTTGTGCAACACATCTTTTAACATAATGTGTAAGAACTTCGGATTGTATTTCATCTCGATTACCGGGCCACTTAAATACAATAATATCATTCCTTTTCGGTTCGCGAAATGAGGGAAATCTAAAATATGGTAGTTCAATTCCGGTTAGCGGTATATATCTCGGTGTTGCCGGACCGTATAAATATTTATTGATCAACAAAAAATCACCGGCAAGTATTGTATCTTCCATTGATCCGGTTGGAACGCGTGAAGCCTCCACAACCGCCGAAATAATTATTAACAAAATTGCAGCTGTTTTTAATATGCTTATAACATTATCAACAACTTTGTCTTTTATAGTCTTGTTTTCTTTTTGAATTTTATTCATACCCTTCTTTACTTACTTTTATTTTTGCGATGGGTAAAATAATAATTTTCTTTGTAAGTTAATTGAAATTGAATAATTAATGTGAGGTAAAAATGCAGCCTAATATAAAGATGAATATCAAATGGAAAAACGGCAATATTTGGGAAATGAGAATCGACAGTTCAATTTGGTATTACAAAGACGGCGAGGATTTTTACAGATTATTTTTAGATAATAATGGTTTATGGTTAGGGAAAAGACAGAAAAATAAACTAGATAATTTTACTTGGGTTAAGCAACAAGGGTTTTCCTTAGAGATGAATGAAGGTGTTTTGAAGTATTGAGATAACAATAAACCAAGTTTCTTAAAGAAACTTGGTTTATTGTTTTATGAAGTTGCTTAACCACCATCATTTTCTTCCGAACAACATTTCTCCCCCCAGTAACACTTTCAGAAATTACTTAACAGACATACCCCTTGTGTAAATTACTTCAATCCAGGTTACTTTATGTTTGTCTGGCTTCATAGTTTAGTTAACCAATTCTGTAACTTACTGACCAAGAATATTATATATTTTTAGATTGACTTTACCTTAAGTAGGAAGTTTAGCTCATAATAGCCATCGGATTAAACGGTTAAGGATAGTTTTGGGAAAAATCAAAATTATAAGGTTATGAAAGATAATAATAATAATAAAGCTGACTAATATTTAGTCAGCTTTAATTGTAAATACTAAATAATACTATTTAATACCCGCAGCGTCTTCCAACATTTTAGTTGTTAATGATTTTGGTCTTTCAATTGGATAACCGAGAGCGCGTGCCCAGATAATATTTGCGGTAACACCAATTGCTCTACCAACAGAGAACATAACAGTATAGAAATCATATTCCCTTACACCGTAATGCCATTGAATTACACCGGATTGAGCATCAACATTAGGCCAAGGATTTTTTGCTTTTCCTTGTTCAACTAGAATATCCGGAACAACTTCATATAATAAACTAACATATTTAAATATTGGATCGTCCGGTAAATATTTTAGACAGAAATCTCTTTGTGCTGTATATCTTGGATCAGTTTTTCTTAGGACAGCATGTCCGTATCCGGGAATAACTTGTCCCGACTTTAACGTGTCCCAAACAAACTGTTTGATTTGTTCCTTTGTTGGATTATCACTTCCAACTTTTTTCATCACATCTTGCAACCAAATTAAAACTTCTTGATTTGCTAAACCATGCAATGGGCCGGCTAAACCGTTTGTCATTGCAGAGATTGAATAATACACATCGGATAATGCACTAGACACTAAATGACCGGTATGAGCGCTTACATTTCCGCTTTCATGATCACTATGCAGAATAAAATATAATCTTGATATGTCATCGTAAGGTTTATCAACGCCCATCATATGAGCAAAGTTTCCGCCCAAGTCTAAACTTAAATCAACGGGAATAATATCACCATTTTTATATTTGTATCGATAAATATATGCGGCAATTTGCGGAAGTTTAGCAAGAAGGTTCATTGAGTCCTCATATGTTGGGTCCCAATAATCATTCTTATGCATTCCTTCGTGATACTTTTTCGCAAATATTGATTCACGCTGCATAGCAAGAACTGCAGCAGAAAACATCGTCATCGGATGAGTATCTTTAGGCATTGCATTAATTATATCAAACACATATTGCGGTGCACCTTTTCTTTTGTTGAAGTCAACCGTGAAATCAGCAATTTCTTCTTCGGTAGGAATTTCGCCGGTTAACAATAAATAGATATGTCCTTCAACATAAGGCATTTCACAACCTTGAGGTTTAGGAAGTGCCGCTAAAACTTCAGGAATTGTGTAACCTCTAAATCGAATTCCCTCCATAGGATCAAGATAGGAAATGTCAGTAACTAAACTTTTAACTCCGCGCATACCTCCAATAGCTTGAGCGATTGTGACTTCACCAATCTTAACATCACCATACTCTTTCAACAACTTTGTAGTACGCGGGCGCCATTCCTCAATTTTTTGAATTAGTTTTTCTTTAATTTGCGACATTCAATCCTCCTTCCGGATCTCATCTAATAAAATATTTTTCTTGGTGTTTTAAAGTATTAAGAAAATTTACAAACAATCAAGATCAAAATCTCTTTTTTTCAGATTTATTTAAGATTTTCAGATAAAATATCTACTGAAATTGCTGAACTTTTGACTGCTCCTTCAATTGTTGCAGGAAAACCGGTGTTTGTCCAGTCACCAACGAAATGGATATTACCTATATTATGGGGAATTTTTTTTCTTTGATTACAATTATCAATAGTCGGTTTAAATGTTGCACGCTTCTCTTTTATTATCAACTTATCAATTATTCGTACTGTCTGAAATTCAGAAAAATATTTAGTTAATTCTTTTTTAATAATATCGATAATCTCTTCATCGTTTAATTCAATCAACTCATCTGCGGAACTTGTAGTTAAGGTTATATGCTTTCCATGATTAAAGAGCCAATGTATTTTTGAGTTTATCAATCCGTAAAAACTTTGTCTGAACGGATTTTGATCAAGCCACAAATGGACATTAAGAATGGATGAATATTCATAAAAAGGTAATTCAAATTTTATATTACTCTCTTTCAGAATCTTCTCTAACTGATGTGGTGGAATTGCGATAAATAAATAATCAAAATCATTATAAGCATTTTGATTTGTAAGTATTGATCTGGCAATAGATGAATCATTATCAAAATTAATACTGATTAATTTTTCGGAAAGTGAGATCGATGAATTTCTTTCGGTTAAAAATTTGGCAGACTGATCAATGTAAATTTCGCTTAATCCGGTCTTGGGTAAAACAATTCTTGTTGATTCATCTACGGTAAAAAATATTTCTTTTAAAATACGCAGAAAGATTTCCGCCGATGATTCGTTAAGTTTACAATTCATTGTTCCGACATGAATTATATCCCACAATGTATCGATTGAGTTTTGCGATTGATGATGCATAGCTAAAAACTCTTTGGTAGAAATATTATTGTAATGCAGAGGATTACATACTGCAATTTTTAAAAACAGTTTTACAACTTGAAATTTTTCCAAGTTCGTTAAAGCATCATAATTTTTTAACGCCGAAAGAATATTGAAAGGATAAGTAACTCCTTCGGTACTCAGTTGATATTTTTTTTTATCCCTAGCTACAAAATCGATGTTAAGGTAGGATTGAATCTCTATTTTATCTGTTGATTTTATTAATTCCAAGAACTCTAAAGTAAAGAGATAACATCCCATCATTATATGCTGACCGTTATCGACAGTAGTATCATAGATGTTATAATCAAACGAATAGGCTCTGCCGCCTAATTTTGGAGATGCTTCAATTAATTTTACATTGTGTCCTTTATCGGAGAGAAAAACAGATGCGGAAAGTCCGGCGAAACCACCGCCAACAACAATGATCTTAGCCATCAATAAACTAATTTATATTTGACCCACACACCTAAAGCTAAAGCTACTTTATCAAATTTGGATACTTTTATTTTCTTTTCAAAAACATTAAAATTTTCCGCTTCCAGCTTAGTTAAAAGTCTAAAATAAATATGCTGCATTGCTCTTGCTGCAAATAGAGAAGGCTTATCTTCAAAACGCAAATTCTTGTTCGCTTCTTCAAAATACTTTCTTGCTTTAGCTGCTTCGTATCTCATCAATAAAACAAAATTGTCATTATATACGTTGTCCATTAATTCTTTTTCTGAATAATTGAAACGATCCATATCTTCTTTCGGTAAATATATTCTTCCACATTCTGCATCAATCTTAACATCGCGTAAAATATTTGTTAGCTGTAACGCCATACCAAGATTGACAGCATAATTTTTTACGCATGGATTCTTATAACCAAAAATTTCAATACACATTAACCCGACGGTTGATGCTACCCGGTAACAGTAAGTTTGTAAATCGTTAAAACTAAAATACCGTTTATACTGCAGATCCATTTCCATCCCGCGAATAAGATCAAAGAACGGTTCCAAAGGAATGTTGAATGTTTGTATACTTTTTGAAACTTTATTTAACAACGGAAATTGTGAATTAAACTTTAATGCTTTCTCAAGTTCAAGTCTCCATTTACGCAGGTTTTCAAATTTAACTTCATCCGGTAAATTTTGATTATCAACGATGTCATCGGTATATCTGCAAAATGCATAAATATCGTTCATTGCATCACGCTTCTCAGCAGGCAATAAGCTAAATGCATAGTAGAAACTGCTCTTGCTTTCCTTTGATATTTTTTTCGAATCATTTAACATTTTTCTTAACCGGTTGAAATAGTGCAATAATATAATCGATTTTTTTGAGAGTTGGTCTAAAATTCAGAACATCGTAATTATTTTTTTTGATTTTATGAAGGATTTTCATTCCGCCATTTATAGTCCACTTAATTTGGAATTTCAATCTGAACGGAAGATATCTTAGTATTTCCGACCCTTCTACAAAAAGTTTAATTGTTCTATCTGCCTCAAATTTAACTATTTGACGTAATTCTTTAGTGGATTGTTCTGAGAATAACAAAGATTTATCGATATTGAATTTTTCAAAATCTTCGAGCGGAATATAAACTCTATTTTTTTTAAGATCTATTTTTACATCCTGCCAAAAGTTAGTCAACTGGAGCGCAGTACAAATTTTGTCGGATAATATATTTACATGTTCATCGCGAATTTCATAAAGTTCAAGAATAATTCTTCCAACCGGATTTGCCGAGTTTTCGCAATAAGCTAATACTTCATCAAAAGAATTGTATTCTTTTTTAAAAAGATCTTGTTCAAATGCATCTAACAATTTTGTAAAATGAATTGGATTTAGATTTCTACTAATTATTGTTTTGTGAAGCAATTTCCAAAATGTGTTTTGATAATTTCCTTTATGAGCATCAAGAAAAGCTTCGCGATATTTATTAAGCGAAATTAATCTCTCCTCACTAGCATAATCTCCTTCGTCAGCAATATCGTCGGCAGTTCTAGCAAATGTATAAATAAGTGATACAGCTTTTCTTAAATCCTTTGGAAATAGGAATGATGCTACGGGGAAATTTTCATAATGCTCGGATGAAAGTCTTTGAGAGATGTTATAAACTTTTGAATCACTTTCGTGAGATGTCATATTAAGAATCACTTTGAAAGAGTGCCCGGAACAGGACTCGAACCTGCACTGGTTAATACCAACTAGACCCTGAACCTAGCGCGTCTACCAATTCCGCCATCCGGGCAAAATTGTACAAATCAAAATACAATCTTACGATTTATTCTACTACTCTATTTCAACTGCTTCGTGTGCATTACTATCCGGTGCTAAATATTTATCGAATATTTTAATCGCAGTATCACGCTGAGCATTAAACATTGGGGGAATATCTTTCAACTTAATGATATCAGTATAAATTCCGGAATTACAATCAGATGAATAAATTCTCGGATCACCGAGTTCGTAAATTGATTCAGCACAAAAATTAATAGTTGTTACGTTTCCACCGGCAGGCGGTTCAAAATCAACTACAGGAAAATCAAATTTGTCATATACTTCCTTCATAAATAAACCCCAGATAGGAAGAGCGGCTTGCGAACCTTGCCCGTAATTTCCGGTAAACGTAACTCGTCTGTCATCAAATCCTACCCAAACTCCGGCTGCTAATTGAGCAGTAAAACCGACAAACCATGCATCGGCAAATTCTTGAGTTGTACCGGTTTTTCCACCGGCGGGTCTATTAAATCCGTATCGTGTTCTAACAGCAGCACCGGTTCCGGCATCCATTACAGTTTTCATCATATCTGTCATTATATATGCAGTTTCCTCAGGAATTGCTTCTCTTGCTTCTGATGAAAAGTTATCAATAAGAATACCATCTTTATCTTCTATTCTCAAAATAGATATCGGTTCATTATAAATTCCATGATTGGCTATTGTTGCAAATGCTGCAGTAAGCTCTAGTGGAGTGACTTCAGAAGCACCGAGTGAAATAGCAGGATATAAATCCAATTTACTTTTGATCCCCATTCTGTCGGCATATCTGCCTACTTGCCACAGTTTTACGTGGTCTTCAATTATTAATCTTCCGGAAACAATATTTAAGGATTTTCTGAGGGCTTCACGAAGAGTAACAAATCCCGATGTACTTTTATCAAAATTTTGCGGTTCCCACCCTTCATAATCAAAAGGTTGATTTAGGATCGGGTAAGCCGGGTATAGACCATTATCCAATGCAACCGTGTAAATAATCGGTTTGAAAGCAGAACCGGGTTGTCGTTTGATTTGAGTAATATGATTTAATCCATATTTGAAATCTTGATCACGTCCCCCAACCATTGCTTTTATTTCACCGCTTGCTACATCCATTGCAACAAAGCCAACTTCAATTGTTTGCCAGACTTTTTGAACTGAATCAACAAATGCGACATTTTTAATCAGGTTTTGAAAAATTTCATTTTTCTCTTCTTGGGTTTGAGCATTTATATAATCAGTCCGGTTTCTAATTGCTTTACCAAGCAGATCATTAATAGTTGCTCTATTTTTTCCTCTTCCCCAATTCCATCTTTGATCAAATAATTTTTGGTATTCAACTAAATGAGTTTGTGCGGCTTTTACCGCAATCTTTTGCATTTCGGAATCAAGGGTTGTATAAATAGTTAATCCATCTTCATACAAATCAAATCCATAAGTATCAGCCATTCTGGATAATTGTCTTCTTACATGTTCTACGAAGTGTGGTGCTAAGTTACTTTTAAATCCTTCTGCGGTTTCATAATTTGTTATTACAATCGGTTCTTCTTTTAGTTGTTGATACTTTGTTTCATCAAGCAAGTCCATTTGAACCATATTGTAAAGAACCAGATTTCGGCGTTGTATTGAATTATTATATCGTTTTACCGGATCATACAAAACCGGAGATTTCAACATTGCAACCAAGACTGACATTTCACTTAATGTAAGTTCATTCATGCCTTTACCAAAGTATGTACGCGAAGCCATTTCAACTCCGTATGCTCCCCTACCGAAATACGAAATGTTGAAATACATTTCCAGTATTTCATCCTTTGTATAATTGCTTTCAATCTGAACAGAAGTTATCCACTCTCTGACCTTCCGAACTATTACATCAAAATCTGATTCTGTACCGCTCCAAAAACTGTATAAATTTTTTGTTAACTGTTGTGTTATTGTTGAAGCACCTTCTCTTCTGCCAAGAAATATTGTCTTAACCATTGCCTTAAACAATCTTTCAAGATCAACACCCCAGTGATCGAAAAACTTTCTATCTTCTGTAGCAACAAGTGCATTTATAAAATCTTGTGGTATATCTTTTATGCTGACTTCAATCCTATTTTGTCTGAAGTATTGACCGATCAATTCACCATCAGCGCTGTAAACATTACTGGCTAATTGTGGTTTAGGATTTTCTAATTGTTCGAGCGAAGGAAGTCCGGAGACTACATAATCAAAGAATATGAAAGCTGCTATTAGGAATATTACAAAAAATCCACTGGCAATTGAGAGGATAATTTTTTTCCGATTAGGTTTAGAACTGTTTTTCTTTTTTGATTTCAACATAAAATTACCAATCAATTATCTCAAAATTATCGTTATGAAATTTACCGTAACAAGGTTCTCTTAACCAAGTACCCAAGTTTACATAAAATCCGTTGTTATATTTTTCAAATCTTTTACGGTGCGAATGACCGAACATTACATAATCGTAGTTATCATCTAATTTTTCTTTTGCAACTTCAAACAAGCTATCGCTTTCTCCATAATCCTTTGTTGCTGTGTAATCACGAGATTTCTTACTTGTTGAACTTGCCAATTTAATTCCAAGATCAGGATGAATTAAAGAGAATAGGAATTGTAAAACCTTATTGCGTAAAAGTTTCTTTAAAATTTTATAACCGGTATCATTTCTGATTAATCCGTCGCCATGTCCTAGATAAAATCTTTTATTATTTAGAGTCAGTTCAACCGGATCAAAGTAAAGAGTTGCGCCAATTTCTTTTTCAAAAAAATCTCTATGAAGAAAATCATGGTTCCCAATTATATAATGAATTGCAATTCCCTTTTGAGAAAGATTTTCCAACGCCGCCAATGTTTTGAAAAATCCCTTTTGTATCACCCGTCTATATTCAAACCAATAATCAAACAGATCACCAAGAATTATAAGTTCATCGCAATTTTCCTCAGCAAACTTTAGAAAATCGACTAATCTACTCTCCTTTTGTTTTTCAACCTCCGGAGATTGAAGACCCAAGTGTATATCGGAAATAAAAAAGTAAGTTTTATTCAATCTTAATCGATATTTATTCAATTATTAATTTAATGATTATCTCAAAATAATATGGAATTTTATTTGGTGATAAAGTGCTTATAAACCATGCCAATAATTTAACAATTTGTTTCTTTGCCAAATAAATACGAATTCTATATATTCAACAATAAAAAAGAAGAGACATCGATATGTCATTTACCGGTTCAAGTTTATTAAGATCAACATTGACAATGATCCTCGCCGGTGGTCAAGGCGAAAGATTAGTTCCCCTCACACTTCATCGGACAAAACCATCGGTTCCATTTGGCGGCAAGTATCGAATAATTGATTTTGCACTTTCTAATTGTTTGAATTCAGGTTTACGTAAAATTTATCTCCTCACTCAGTACAAGTCGGATTCACTAAATCAGCACATCTATGAGGCCTGGAATATTTTCAATTATGAACTTGGTGAATTTATATTTTCTATTCCACCTCAGCAGAAGATTAGTAACAATTGGTATACTGGTACCTCAAATGCAATTTTACAAAATCTCAATTTGATAAGAGAACAAGATTATAATTGGGTTTTACTTCTTTCCGGTGATCATATTTACAAAATGGACTACATGAAAATGCTGCAATATCATAATGAAAAAAAAGCAGCACTTTCAATCGCTAGTATTTATACGCCTAAAGATCAAGCTTCCCGGTTTGGGATTTTAGAAATCGATAAAAATTATAAAGTAAAATCATTTGTTGAAAAACCAAAGAATCCACCGGAAAGTCCAGATAGAGCCGGTTATTCTTTTGTTAATATGGGAATATATATTTTTAACGCAAAAGTGTTAAAGGATGTTCTTCGCAAAATGCACGATGAAAAAATTGAGAGTAATGATTTCGGCAAACATGTTATTCCTTATATGATAAAAAATAATTTTGATGTGTATTCATATCGCTTCATTGATGAAAACAGAAAAGATGATCCGTATTGGGTGGATGTAGGTACATTAGATAGTTATTATGCGGCAGCAATGGATTTGATAAATGTTAGTCCGCATTTCAATTTGTATGATGCCCATTGGCCATTGAGAACAAGACAAGTTCAACTGCCACCGGCAAAAACACTTTCTCACGAAGGTGAAAGAGTTGGACGTGCATTTAATTCTTTGGTTACTGATGGAACAATTATCTCCGGCGGACTTGTAGAAAGATCAATTCTAGGTCCGAATGTTAGAGTGAATAGTTATTCCTATGTCACTGATTCAATAATAATGGATAATGTAAATATTGGAAGACATGCCAGAATCAGAAGAGCAATAATCGATAAAAATGTTCATGTTCCGGAAGGATTTGAAATAGGATTTGATCCTGATCAAGATAAAAAACGATTTACTGTCACGGAAACCGGTATTGTGGTTATTCCCAAAAATTATTCATTTACCTAAGTGAAAGGGATTAATTATTTTTAGGCTGACTTTTGTCAGCCTTTTTTATTTTAAAGGAACAATTTTTAGTTTATCGTTTATAGTAATTATGAATTCTCAATTAGAAAATAAACTCAGTAATCTCCCTACCGAACCGGGTGTTTATCAATTCAAGAATGATAAAGGGAAAATTATATACATCGGCAAAGCAAAAAATTTACGAAATAGAGTACGTTCATATTTTCACAGTTCGGTAGATTCGCCAAAAACTCAGATAATGGTTAACAAAGTTACCGATCTTGAGTTAATAATAACTTCTAGTGAAATGGAAGCTTTAATTCTAGAAAACAATCTAATTAAGCAATACAAACCTCGCTATAATGTTAATCTAAAAGACGATAAAACTTTCCCTTATATAAGAATCACAAATGAACCTTATCCACAAATTTATTCAACAAGAACAATTATAAGAGACGGTTCACAATACTTTGGTCCATACACCGATGTGAAAAGTATGAAAGCTTCATTAAGAATGATCAACAAGCTTTTCAAAATAAGAAGCTGCAAATATTGGATTGATGATGAGGTTATACGTCAGAAAAAAATAAAAGTATGCTTAGACTACCACATAAAAAAATGTGACGGACCTTGTGAAGGATTAATCTCTGAAAAAGATTATAATGTAATGGTTGACCAAGTAGTAAAACTACTTAGAGGTAAAACAACCGAACTAATCAACGAATTAAAAACAGAAATGGAAACGGCTTCAGCTGACCTTGAATTTGAAAAAGCAGCTTTAGTAAGAGATAAAATTGATCAACTAGAAGTTTATTCATCTAAACAGAAAATTGTTCTTCCAAATGCCGAAGACAAAGATATAATAAGTGCCGCAATTGAAGGAAAGGATGTTGCTTCGACAATATTAAATATCAGAAACGGAAGATTAGTCGGAAAACGTCAGCTTAATTTTTCATCCGAAAAAAGCGATGATTTACCTGAGATTTATAATGCGGTAATTAAATTTTACTACAATGAGTACGTAGATATCCCGAAAGAAATTATTTTGGAAAGTGAGCCAAATGATAAAGAAGCTTTAATTAATTGGTTGACCGAAAAAGCTCAGCATAAAGTAAGTTTTGTAGTACCGCAAAGGAAGAGCGAAGCTAAATCACTTTTACACATGTGTACGCAAAACGCAGTTTTGCAATTGAAAGAAATTCAATTGCAGAGAATGAAAAAAGAAGGAAATGTTCCTTATGTTCTATCCGCTTTGCAGCGCGATCTAAGATTAAAAACTCTTCCTCGTAAGATTGAATGTTTTGACATCTCGAATCTCCAAGGAACAGACACCGTCGCCAGCATGGTAGTATTCGTCGATGGGAAACCCAAGAAAAGTTTATACAGAAAATTTATAATTAGAGAAGTCCAAGGTCCGGATGATTTTGCAAGTATGCAAGAAGTTATTTCAAGAAGATACAAAAGAGTGCTCGAAGAAAAAGAACCATTACCAGATTTAATAATTGTTGACGGCGGTAAAGGACAATTAAGTTCGGCAGTAGAAATTCTAAATCAATTAGGAATTAAAGATCAACAAATAGTCGGACTCGCAAAAAGATTGGAAGAGGTTTTCTTCCCGGGCATTTCCGAATCACAAAGTATTCCTAAAACTTCCTCAAGTTTGAAATTGATTCAACACGTAAGAGATGAGGCCCATCGGTTTGCAATTACTTTTCATAGAAAAAGAAGAGACCAAAGAACACTGCAAACAGAACTTACCGAAATTCCCGGAATCGGAATTAAAGTTGCAGAAAAACTTCTTATTCATTTCGATAGCATTGATAGTATCAAGAATGCAACCACTGCGGAACTTGCCAATACAATTGGAAAATCAAAAGCGGAAGCGGTGAAGGAATTTTATGATAAAAAAACTACTCAGTAAGTTTTGCTTCCGGTACTCGCTTACCAAATAAAAACAATACACCAATAAGCACACCAAAAATTAAAACAAGTGATATATATGGACTTAATCCAAACGCAGTCGGAATATCACCAAGTACCATACAAACAATACCGACAAGAATTGCGTAAGGTAATTGTGTTTTAACATGATCGATATGATTACAATGTGAAGCCATAGAGCTTAAGATTGTTGTATCTGCAATTGGTGAACAATGATCTCCAAAAACCGAACCCGCTAAAACAGAACTTACAACACCATTAATAATTAACACGGTCTCAGAATTTGGAAGATGACTTACTTCAACCATTTTTGCAGCAAGTGGAATTACAATTGGCATAACAATCGCCATCGTTCCCCAGCTAGTACCGGTTGAAAAACTAATCAGCGCACATACTAAGAATACTAATACCGGTAGGAATCTAGGATCAATTGTATCGCTTAAAATTGAGATTAGATAATCAGCAGTTTTTAATTGATTTGTTATATCACTTATTCCCCATGCAAAGACTAGGATTATTGCAGCAAGAAGCATAGTCTGAACTCCGCCATGCCATGCTGTCATTGCATCATTCAGTTTTAGAATCTTCTGCCATGAACTCATAATTATTGCAACAATGCTAGCAGCAAAACTTGCCCATAAAAGTGAAGAATAAGAATCCGCATTACTTATAATATTTTGAACCGAATAATCATTGGTTCCAATTTCTTGCAGTGCAAGCATTCCGGTATAAACCATCCCGCCGATTGTTCCTAAAAGTATAATAAAAATTGGAATCACACCATTGAACCATCTTGCTTTATCACCGGAATAAAATACTTCATCCGATTCCTTAAGTCCGTCAATTTTTGCATCTTTCTCCGTCAAAGCCCCAGTTAATGCAGAACGTTTTTCTGCTTTGTACATTGGACCAAAATCTCGACGCATAACTGAAGTTAGAAATACAAAAAAGATTGCTGCAATTGGATAAAATCTATAGGGAATTGTTTGAAGAAATACATCGTACGCATTTGCATCGGAACCGATACTTTTTAATCCATCGTTTATTAATCCTAATTCATAACCAATCCAAGTACTGATTAAGACAATGCTTGCAATCGGAGCTGCAGTTGAGTCAACGATATAAGCTAATTTTTCTCTGGATATTTTAAGTTTATCCGTAATCGGGCGCATCATGTTACCGATGATCAATGAATTTGCATAATCGTCAAAGAAAACAACCATTCCCATCAACCAACTTGAGATTAATCCGGATTTAGAACTTTTAGCATATCTTGTAATTAAATTAGCAAGACCAGCAGTTCCGCCATTTTTAGAAATAACCCCGACCACACCTCCAATCAACAAAGTAAAGACGATTATGAACATATGATCAGGATCAATAAGCGAATTGATAATTATTGTATCCGTAAATCTCAGTAATGCAGTTAAAGGATTATAATCATATATAACAATTGCTCCAACGAATATTCCCGCTGCCAATGAAACTAAAACCTGTCTGAGAATTAATGCCAATAGAATTGCTAACAAAGGTGGGATAATACTTAACCAACCCGGAATCACTCTTACTTTTTTCGAAATCACTTCATCATTGGAAACAATAACTTCATAAGTGCCAGCATTTTGCAAAGTGAGCTTATAAACATGTTCCGAAGCGGTAACTGAAAACTCTTCAATTACTTTTTTATCCGAATCAAGAACGATGAGTTTCGAATGTGCAGAATCCGGTAAATTTTTTATTTGTATCGGGAATGATATTTTTGTGAGGGAAAACTTTGGAACTTCTATCTCTTGCGCATTTAGAAAGGAAAGCGAGACGATTAAAAAAAGTATGAAAGAAGTTTTTTTCAATATATATTCTTGCGCTTGAAATTGAATTACGGCTAAAATAAAATTGTTTTTAGAAATAGCAAAATGTTAAAATGATCGGAAAGGTTAAATTATGTATAAGATTTTATTAATGATAAAGGAAACAGCTAACGAGGAAATTTTAAATTCTTTACGAGATAATGTTTTAATCCATCTCGAAAAAGCATTAGACAGAAAAATACTCCTCGGAACTATTGACGGCGCAAAGCTAAATGATGATCCGTACAATAGAGTGTGCGAAATTGAATTCAGTTCAAAATATGAAATGGATAAATTGCTTGCATCGCCGGAAGGTAAATCGTTTAATAGAAACTTAACAAGTTATTTCCAACACATATCAATTTTCTTTATTGATTACGGTGAATAATGAATTTATATGTAGTCCGTCACGGTTATGCAGATAATACTTCTCCGGATTCACAACGAGCTTTAACAGATGAAGGGAGACAAAAATTAATTAAGATGATCCCGCAATGGAAATCATATATTCCAAAAATTGATATCATTTTTACATCGCCATACAAAAGAGCATATCAAACCGCTCAAGTCATTCATAAAGGGTTTAATGTAAAAGAAAAGTTGCTTGAAGATAATGAATTGCAACCAGGATTTATATCTTCAAATTTTATTGCGACTTTATCATCCTTAGAATATAAAGATATAATGATAGTCGGACACATGCCCGATGTATCGGATTTGGTTGCAGAATTAACATCTCCGATGTCATTCGGTTTTCCGTTTGCACCTGGTACATTAGCCGCAATTGAATTTGAGGGTAGAGTAAGAATTGGAGCCGGTAAACTAAAGTTATTTTTACCTGAGGGTAAATAAGATGCCGGGCTTTCCGATTACACGAGTTAAATACTTACCGCTGCTTCCTTCCGGACCTGACGGGGTTGGGTACTAAAACGTTAACCGGTGCCCGACGTGTAAAATTTATGGGATGTAAATATATAAAATTTGCTTACTCTTAGCTAATCTCAAGCATATCATAAATCGCATTAAATACGGATTCAATACTTATTCCCCCATCACCTTCAAATGTACACTTTTTGGGGTCACCGGGACATTTTGATTGACAATAATCTGCTGATGGTAGAATTACTTTTGATTCATTTCCAAGCGGTCCCCACAATTTTGGTGAGCATGCAGTCAAAGGACAAAACAATGAAACTGTTTTAACACCAAGCGCCGAACAAACATGCATTGGTCCGGTACTGCTTGAGACTAACAAATCAAAAATTGCCAACTCTCTCAATTCAATAATCCCAGATGTGATTACAACATTATTAATATTTCTAATTTCTTCAGGGATGTTGGGATCAGTTGCAACTATTTGAATTGAATCATCGCTCGACAGTTTTTCAATTAGTTTTGCATAAGAACTTGGGGTCCAATTCGGTGCTGAATTACCACTCGATGTATGGATTCCAATTAAATATTTTTTACCATTCAGTAACTCTAATCGTTTCTTCAGTATTTGTTTCTTCTCGGTATCTGTTAAGTATATCTTTGGTGACAAATCACCATTTTCAACCCCAATCTTTCTTGCCAAATCCATACAATAATCAGCTTCGTGTCTAAGTGGAGTATATTTATTTCTACTTACACTTTTAGTTCCAGTAATGAATTGATAAAACTTATGTCCGACCCCAACCCGGGTTTTTATACCTGAAAGAAATAACAAATAATTAATTCTTTCATTCGGTAGTAACATTAATGCGTGAGTGAATTTAAACTTTCTGATTTGTCCAATCCATTTGAACAAATTTTTCTTAGAACCCGAAAGAAATTCATCAGCAATAATAATTTCATCAACGTAGGGATTGTTAAAATAGATATCTTTTGTATAACTTCTTACCAAAACTGCAACAAAAGCATAGGGATAAGTTTTTTTGATTTCTCTTGGAATCGGGGTTGATAAAACAACATCACCAACTCGATCAGGTCTTGATATTAATATTCTATATTGCTTGCTTGATTTCATTAAAAATTTAACAGATGATCTTTAACATTGCTGAATTCGACATCCCAATTAAGTTCTTGCGCAGCCAAAGAGCAATTATTCTTATACACATTTAATTTTTCTTGATCATTTATCATTTCGTTAATCGCAGAATCAATTCTTTGACTTACCTCTAGATCAACAACTTTGCCCACGTTATATTTTTTAACAATATTTTTCATTTGCGGTAAGGCTGAAGAAATAACCGGCAATCCAGCCATTATGTACTCAAATAATTTATTTGGAAGTGCGTGATAATAACTAACACTTATATTTTCGATTAAACAAACACCGATATCACCGGCGGCAGTATAATTTATTAATTCTTCTTGCGGAATCGTACCTAAGAAAAAAACACGATCGGCGACGTTCATTTCCTCCGCATATTTTTGCCATCTCAATTTACGTTCACCATCACCTACCAAAACCAAAACTGAATTAGGAATATTATTAAGGTTGCTTATTACTAACTCAATTCCCCTACCGTCAATAAGAACTCCTTGGTACAATAATATTTTTACGTTTTCCGGAAGTGAAAGTTTTTTTCTCAAATCAACTTTATCGGTAACTCGAGTAAACTTTGGAATATTTCTAATTACCAAAGTGTTTTTTATTCCATAAAATTTATGAAGAAATTCCGAATCCATTTCGCCTGTTGTAAGGACTAAATCGACTTGGTGAATGAAAATTCTTTCAAGTGTTGTAAAAATTTTTTGAATGAATTTTCTGTTTCGAAGTCCGCCTAAAAACGCATAAAGTTCGCGACTGTTGTAATAAACTTTAGCATTGTTAAAATAACTTCTCAATTTTACGAACGGGAGTGAATATATTTCTTCGGCAAAATAAAGATCAGCTTTTGTTTTAAAGAGCTCTTTTAACAGAAGCAATTTAAAACTTGCATAGAAAAAGATTGAGAACTTTGTTTTGGTAAGTTTATAAACAACGGTTGATTCATCTCGATAAGTTTTGAAGTTTGGTGTAGTCCAATCGAATCCTATTACCTTTACATCGCAGAAATTATCTTCAAGAGATTTTTTAAGATTAGTAATACGTGAATCATGAAACGGATTACCAAGAAACGCGATGAATATCTGTTTCTTTTTACTCATTAAATTATAATTTGATGTGAAATGTATTTCTCATAACAGTTTTTGCATCAAACTTTTCTTTAAACTCAATCAGACCCAACGAGGGTGTCATAGGGTTTTCTGCCGAAGTATCTTGTGAGACACCAATATCAACATATTTATAACCCGATTCGGTTGCGTCTTTAACAACCTCGTACATTACCCGTTGAATAGGTTTGTATTTTTCATACTCATAGCGAAGCATATTATAAAAACACAAAGCTACGGTTTCATTTGGATAAAACATTACGGATCCGCCGATTGGTTTTCCTTCGGCATAGACCATAAACAATTTTAATCTATCCGGAAGAAGTTCAGTGAGTTTTATTAGGTCTTCTAATGAA
This sequence comes from Melioribacteraceae bacterium, assembly GCA_030584085.1. NCBI lineage: Bacteria > Pseudomonadati > Ignavibacteriota > Ignavibacteria > Ignavibacteriales > Melioribacteraceae > Melioribacteraceae bacterium. The sequence goes on along the minus strand of CP129490.1, from coordinate 1,150,660 downwards.
TGTGTTGGTTTTACACCGTGTCGAGCTTTGTTTTCAATTAGTATCGGGTAAAATTCATCATATTTATCATTGATTTCAACAGTAACACCTTCTTTAAAACTTTTTCGAATATTTCGTCTAATGGTTGCTTGAAATCTTTCAATAATATCAATGCCGGGATCAAGCTTTATCGCGCTTGAGATATAGTGTAGTTTATAAGAAAACCCAAGCCATAGAAGAGCAAAGTCAAGATTTTCATTTTGATATTTCTCATAAACCCTTGGAGCCGAAGTTAACTCAATTTCTTTTATTCCTTGCTTCTTTGCGTATTCAATCAATGCGGAAACCAATTCAAGTGCTTTATCAAATTTAAGATCGGGAGTTACAAGTGAACCATAGCTTGCACCAATCGGCGATTCAAATGAATCTCCCCTTCTTGCACCAGGTAGCACCGCAGCTAACTTACCGTTTTCAATAAACATCAAGTGATTAAAAGAAAATTTACCGGGAGTGTGATAATCAAAAAACTTTTGCATGTGGAACATCGTACCGTTATTTGAATTAAGTACAAATCTATCCCACTCTTCTTTCCATTCTTCGTTGTAAGGAATTATTTCAATAGCCATAAAAGTAGTTTTATTGTTTTAGTTTGTAAAAATAAAGAAATTTATCTCAATAACGAATTGATATCAGTATTCTACTTTTTGATAGATTTCGAATCCGGAGATTACCTCAATCAATTTGAATTTCTCGCTAAATAAATCTTGAAACAATTTGAACTCGTGTCCTTGTTTTTCAAGTTCATCAACAACACTTGGATTATAAATCACATAACTTTTAGGAGGGATATTCCTTTCATCCCGATCAAGATTACTGATACGCTTAGCTCTCCGTATATTTGGATAGCCATCGATTAAGTCAATGCCATACTTTGTGTGATGATCTGTAAAAATTATTTCTGTAGGATTGTCTGAAATGAAATTTTTGAATTCCTTCTTTTCAGAAATCCCGAAATACTTTTGATATTCTAATGACATAAATATTGAGGCAGCTACAAATAAAATTAAATAAATCGATTGCAGTCTGACATTAAACTTATTAATAAAAACGGACGCGAGAATAATCGCAGGAACAAATAACGGATATATATACCAACTCAATTTTAGATCTAATGGCTTATAACTTAACGGTGAAGTTGTAAATGCGGCTAATAAAATTGTCAACCCAAGAAACCAATAAACAATTTCTCTGTGTTCTCTATTCCTTAGCAAAATAAAAGATTGAATCAAAGCAAGAATCGGTACAAATAAATAAAATCTACGTAGAAAAATACTCGGTAAGTTTTCGATAAAGACTTGTCTTAAAATCCCCAACAAATATTCACTGTTTGTAAAATTACTTCCTAAGATTGTGTAAGGGAAAAAGTTATAGTATGTATAATTGTAATTTTCTTCCACTAATTGCAGACGATAAAAATAATTGCCGGTTTTAATTCCAGTAAAAATTCCTTCAACAATTAATATCGTCAGAGGAAGTGCCATACTTACTAGTAATCCCGGATCCAATTTCTTAGTTCTAATAAACTGATAAACAAACAAAAGCAGTAATAAAATTCCTACATAGTAAAAACTCATCTTCGCAAAAATTGAGATTGCAAAATACATCCCGGCAAAGAATGAGTATTTCAATACAGATTCTTTATAATATTTTATTAAATAATATATTCCAAAATTGATAAAGAAAGCTGTAATAAGATCAGCAAAATTAAGTGTGGCAAAAATTATATCTGTTGGGAAAAATGCTAAAAGGAATACAGCAGTCAACGCTATTTTTTCATTGAATAACTCTTTCGCAATTCCATAAATTATAGGCAGACTAAGAATAGAAAATAAAAATGGAAATAAGATTGATCCAATTTCATTTTCGCCCAAGATAATAAAACCAACCGCTGTGAGAACTGTGACAAGCTTTCTTGCTAAATGAATCGGATAACCTATAAAATCAGATGGATAATTACCTTCTAAAAATGAAATTGCTAATTGAGAATAGTATGAATCATCCGAAAAAACATGTCCCATAAAAAAAATAATCCTTACTGAAGCAGCAAGGATTATAATTATGGGAAGTAAATATTTAGGTTGGTTAAGCCGTTCGATAAAATCTTTGTTCAATTTATCACAAATTAGAAAGTGTACATTAATGAAATAATATGAGAATCTCCTAAACCATAATCATAAGGTACGAATGCATAATCAAAATTAATTCCGTTCCAGAGTAATCCTAAACCTGCTGTCAATCCTTTTGATTCATAACCACTCATATATCCACCGCGGAGTGCTATTAAATTATCATAAAATATTTCAGCACCTACGTGTAAATGTGTGTCTTCTGATTTTGTATATTTTTGCATACCACCGGTTAGTGTTATATCCGATTGAATTGAGGTAAGCGGAAAGTTATAGGCGGCTCCGATTCTTAAATCAGTAGGCAATTCAGTTTCAACATTTCGTAATTTTTCCATTGAACCCATGTTTCTGTAAGAAAGTCCGAGGTCCAACCCCTCAATAATATTTTTATAACTAACTCCAAGATCGAAACCTAAACCACTTGCGTCATCCGAAAAAAGATTTTCATACAGGTATTTTACGGTCATACCAAATGATAATTTTTCGTATAAATAAAACCCGGTTGATAGACTTGCATTAAAAAAGTGTACATTAAAAGTTGATTCGGGTTCACCCGGTCTTGTTCTCATTTCAAAACCGGAAACTGATGTTGTATTTAAACCGAAAGCAAAAGGCAGTCCGAATAAAGGAAAACTCGCACCTAACATCTGTCCCGAAACATCTTGCATTAACTGGTTATGCGAAAAAGTTAATTGAGGTGAAACATAATCAGCAAGTAAAGCCGGATTATAATAAAGAGCACTAACATCGTGTGCCGATGCAACTCCGAGATCACCCATTGCAATATTTCTTGCATTAAATCCGGATTTAAGAAATGAAAGTCCCGACGATCCGGCTGATTGTGCAAAAATTGAAGTAGCAAAAATTAATGTGAATAGTATTTTTTTCATAAGTCCAAGTTAAAAATTAAAATTAAGTCCAACAATATGTTGATCATGCGATGAATAAGGTTCAACCGCAAAAGCATAGTTAATTCCTACAACTGCAAAATTTAAATCATGGAAATAGGTAAACCCAACTGCGGGTCTAACCGGAATATCAAAGTTACCTATATCAATTCGATCGACCCCACCGCGGAAATAAAGGTTTTCGTAAATATTATATTCTGCACCAATTCTGATAGAGTTTGATTCCGCATTACTGTTTTCAAATTCGATTGATGCAATTAAATTAGGATTAGAGAATTTGTAAGCTATACCAATTTTCTTTAGAACGGGAAATTTATCTGTGGTAGTGGTTCCACTTGCTCCGTAAAGTTCCGAACTATCCCATTCATATTTACTATTGATATCGGAAATCATTAACGAAATAGTAATATTCTCATTTAATAGATACAGAGCCCCGATATCAAAGCCTAAACTAGAGGCTGTTACATTTTCATACAATTTGTAGTAGTAAAATTTAAAAGCAACACCAATCGCAAATTTTTCTGAGAATCGATTTGACAAACCAAGAAAGAATTGATTTTCACTCGTTGATAGCGGATCATATTGTTTGCCTTGACTGTCGCGTGCATCGATATCACTTACACCGGCATTAATAATTCCCACTGTAATACCGGGTGTTGCTTTCTTATCCTCACCACTTCCAAACCTTCTTGTGAAGTTTAGAAAGTTCAAACTTCTATCCAAAGAAAGGAATGAATAAGATGTATGAAATGAATTCCCTTCTTGAAAAGAACTTAATGCAGGATTGTAATAAGAATTTAATTCTCCGATTGTTACAGCCGACATAGCATTACCCATTCCTATTCCGCGTGCACCAAATCCCATTCGTGAAAATGCTCCGGCTTTACTTGAAATTCCGCTGAATTCCGGTTGAGCATTTAAAGAAACTACAAGCAACAAAGTAATGAATGTAATTATAAATTTTTTCAAAGTTTCCTCTACATTAATACCATAATTTTACCATAAACAGGATAACCGGAACCAACATCAATCCTATAAAAATACACACCATTAGGTACTAAACTTCCGTTTTCATCTCTGCCATCCCAAGAATCTTTCTGTTCCGAATTTCCGCCGATTCTTGGTGCATTTTGAATTACAGTTCTAACTAAGTTCATTCCAAAATCGAAAATTCTGATAGTCACTTCAGCATCATTTGAGCCAATTGAATATAAAATCGTTACACGTTCGTTGTTAGGAGAAAAGGGGTTCGGATAAGCGTATGCCTCGGTTTCTGAAGTTAATTGCTGTGAAGCGATGTAAACAGTCCAAGTTCCATCCCAAAAAGCTGTCGGTGTTTCATTGATTTTTGCGAGTCCGTTTAATGAACCAAGCCAGATATCCGTAGTGAAATCATTTAAATATTTTGTTTCAACTGCACGATATTGAGTAACAGGCAACGCAACTCCGGTTTGTGAATCTATCGGATTGGGATTCGTCAACCAAGTTACTCCTGAATTACTTGATCGAAGAACACCTTCCTCTGTAGCTATTAAAACTTCTGAATCCGTTATTGATTGTCCAGCATATGTATATTTAAAACCAAAATCATGAGCGCGTGAATTCGGTAAATAAGTTTCCCATGTTTCGCCACCATCGGAAGATGAACTCACTCCCCAATATTCTGCAAGATCAACTGCTTTCCAACTTGCTGCCCAAACAGTGTTTGTATGATAGTCATAATCAAGTTCGACAATAAAATTTCCGCTTATTGGATTAGGTTGATTCTGATGATTAAATTTTTTCCAGCTTATTCCGCCGTCGGTTGATTTATTTAATCCGCCGGATGTTCCGACATAAATTAAATCGTCGTTTACAACCTTGATCGAGAATACACGATGATTAAGATTTTCTTCGAAACCAAGAGCGCCCGAGCTTGGAGATAAATCAAAATTTAGAGTATCATCGGGATGAATTTCATCGAGATAATCTGGTGGTAAAACAACACGCTGCCAGGTTTGTCCCATGTCTGTGCTTTTTCTCAAACCACCTGCGAAGCAAGCAATCCAAACAGCATCGGAAGTAAAATCAATATCATAAGGCATATTATTTACTGCAACTGTTATAGGAAGAGCGCCAAGTCTATTGTCCCCATACATGATTACAGTATCCGCTTGTGAATCAACGGGTTGAGGAATTACAGTCCATGAATTCCCTTGATCGGTTGAATAACGAAGTCCAGCCCCTTCAACTAAATTTTCCCCAAATATTTCAGTAAAATCCCATGTTCCGGCCCAAATTGTTCCATTGTGATAACCAACTTTTGACACTTTTTTAATTCCGAAATCAGGAGTTTGATAATAGTTTGTCCAGTTGGCGCCATTATCAACTGACTTACTTAATCCTCTTGAAGTGCCAAGCCAAACAACTCCGTTGTCATCAATTAATACATCTTCGATAGTATTACTTGCAGGTGTCACGGCAGATATTTTATCGGCTTTATTTTTCTCTAAGGAAAAATTATATGGCAAGGATTGCGAAAATAAATAACCGGTTAAGAGAAATATTATTAATAAGATTTTTTTCATTTTATTTCACAGTTAGAATGTGAATGATTTTGTTACTTACGGCACCAACTCTATCTTCAGCTGTTAATTCAAACCGATATTCACCAGTATTAAATGAAGCTGGGAATGTTAAGCCAACTGAAAATGTCCCATCACTTGCTGTGACATCACCACCTGTTAAACCGTCATCAAACATCGGGAATTTGGTGATACCTTGAGAATTTTGTAATTGGTTACCGTCAGGATCAAAGACCTCGTAATAGACTCTGGAAATATCTATATATCCATTCTCATCTAAGACATCAATAGTAAAAATGAATTGTTCATTTAATGCGACAGTATCTGGAAATATTAAATTACTAATAATAGGTGCAGAATTTTGCTGTCCGCTTAAGAATTGAAAATTATGTGAAGCAACTTTTTTAACCTTGCCGTTTCCAGCGGTAATGTTATCCTCAACAAAAAACTCTAAGACATACTGACCGGTAGGAATTCCTTTACCTAAAATTGTATTTCCGGAAAATGAAGCGACATCGTTATTTGATGAACCTTTGGATAAATAAACATTCTGGGTGATTGTACTTGATGCATTCACGGTTAAAACATTAAACCAAACTCTGGAGATAGTAGAAGAATTTGTGAAAGAAAGTGTAACGCTTAACGTTGAATCCTGATCATTATAAATAAATTGAGCGGGAGCCGATATTGATACAAGCTGATAATCGACATCTGCTGTATCAATCACTTCGGTGGGAATACTATCACACGCTGCGAACATAAACACAATCAAAATGACCAACAGAATTAAAGATTTTTTCATAAGATTTTTTCCAAAAAAAAAGGAATCATTTTTAAAGAACCTACTGCGTAAATTTCTGATAATAAAAAACCCTATTTGAATAAATCAGAAATACAGTAGAAATTCTCTATAAATGATCCCCTAAATTGATGATCAAAAGTAACTATTTCCGAATTAAATTGTCAAGTCAATATTAAATATCATTAAAAAGACACAATAAAGGGTGTTGGAGAAAAAGATAATAACAAAACAAATAAACTGATATAACCAAGCATCATTCGTTTTGAATCAAGTTTCTCAAAAGTCTGAACAGGCGGATGTTTTACTTTTATAAAAAAGTAAAGTACAAATCCCCAGAACAACCAACCAGTCCAGCCAATATTATAATTAAGTTCAAGAAGTGAATCCATTAACCCAATAGCCCCGAATCCAAATAAGAACAACATGGAAATACTTGCAATTACTTCATGAATTTTTTCACCGAACATACTGTAAACAATATGTCCGCCATCTAGTTGTCCGACTGGAATCATGTTCATCGCTGTAACAAATAAACCAAACCAACCTACGCATAAAAATGGATAGTGATAAATTTCAGTCATCGGAGGTATAAAATCACCGGGTGAAGTTAATAGTTCTCTTAAAAGAGAAAATAATATTGTATCGCCAAAAGTCAGACTTAAACTTCCTTCACCGTATTCCGGTGAGAAATAATCGGGATGAATTTGTAAAATATATTCTTCACCCGGAAGATTTATAAATCCATAAACAAGCAGTGCAATGCAGGCAACAAATCCGGATAAAGGTCCGGCAACGCCAATATCAAACATAGCCTTATTATTTAAAACTGGAGTTTTTGTTTTAATAACAGCACCAAGTGTTCCAAAGTTGAAAAAGCCGGGAATTGGAGGAAATGGGATAAAAAATGGTAAAGTTGCTTTTACTTTATGATAGACTGCAGCAAAGTAATGCCCAAATTCATGAAAGCTCAACATGAACAAAACCGATAAAGAGTAAGGCAATCCTTTCGTCAGAACTTCAAACTCGTATGGACCCATTGTTCCGGTTGTCCACTCAACTCCGGCGATTGTTGCAGTAATAAAAGTAATTAAGAACAAACCAATGTGAAGAAGATAGTTTTGTTTGTGTTTCTTAATTAAAATATTTTCAAACAACGAAGAATTATATGTTTTTTGATCTTCCATTATAAGTCTAAGTTTATTCCAACAGCAGTATATTGTTTCGAGTAGTCAAAATACTCTCCGTGAACACTTTTCCCGGAATAGTAATGAAAATATATACTCAAACCTTTTCCATTAGCTTTACCAAACTTTATACCAGCATTTAAAGAATTGTTTCCTACATATTTATCTAAGTTTGCCAATCTGAAATCGTATGCAATAAAAGGTGTAAAGTTTTCTCCAAATAAGTTATCCGCAAAATAGTCGAATCCAATTTGATAAATATCTTTGCCCAATTCATTGGGAGTAATATTTATTAAATATGTAAAACCCATATAAACTCTTAGATCATCCAAAGATACATAGGGCATTATTTCAACAAATTCTCGACTGTAAACTCTAGGGTTTCTACCATCTCTCCAACTTTGAGTTTCATGACTATAGTGTCCATCAACAAAGTGAGCACTGATATGGCTTAATCTCAACCGCGCTCCGTATTCAAAATCTTTATTTATATTTTTATAACCGGCATTAATCCCGAACAAATAATCAACGGCATCAACCGGGAAGTGAAAATCAGTTTCACCTCGCAATAAAGTGTATGTGAAAAGATCAGCCCCGAAGGATACTATCTCATTTTCAGAAATTGAATATCTTACAACATCGATTGAATTACCAATATCTAAACGTAATTCATTATTGCCGACTTGAAATAAGAAACCAAGTTTCGGTTCAATAATGTTTGCTGTAAATGGTTGGATTAAAAGATCATCCGGAAAAATTTCAAATCTACTTTGAGAGAAAAATACTTGTGCGGTTATACTTAGTAACAGAATCAACCTTTTCATAAAAATCCTATTAATTATAAACTCTTCCTTTCCAAACTACTTTTTGATTTGGTAATGTAAGAAATGGAAGAAGAAGCACGTAGAAAATAAAATACATCTCAAATAAGATGAAATGCTTAAACGATAATTTTAACCTTAGTTTTTCATGCACACCTTTGAGTGCAAAAAAATCTATAGCAAATTTGAAAAGTGACAAATATAAAGATAGTGGTGTGAAAAAGAAAGGTGTTAGTATCATCATTAAATGGGCTATAAACCCGGTTGCCATTACGCTGTATCCGGTGAGATCACTTTTTAAACCGCCAACTCCCCATCTTTTTTTCTGTCGCATTAACGATTTCCAATTTGGACAAGGTTTTGAAGTAACCATTCCTTCAGCTGTCATCGGATAAATAATTTTATATTTCTTTAAATAGTGCATTGCCATTAATAAATTAAAATCTTCAGTAACAGAAAACGGTAAAGCTTCATATCCTCCCACTTCTTCATAAACTGATCTTCTGTAGGACATATTATTTCCTATACAACTTAATGGTTTCCCGAGATTCATAACTCCACCAGCAACCATCAATAGGTAAATAAAATCAACGGATTGCATACCACCAAACAATGTATCATTAACTTGATCAGTAAAACCGCAAACCATCGCAACATCACTGTGATAGTAGGAAGCCAATTCCTTCGCCCAAGTCGGAGAAACCATACAATCGGCATCCGTTGTAAGAATAACTTCACCATTAGAAATTTTAATTGCGTTTGCTAATGCGTTTGTTTTCCCTTTTAAGGAACCAAGTTCGGCTTGAGGTTCTAAGTATTTAAATAATGGTTTATCCTTGATGAAATCATTTATCAACTTACCGGTATCATCTGTTGAATGATCATTTACTAGAATGATTTCCATTTTATCGTGGGGATATTCCAATTTTGAAAGTGAGTCCATACAATCGACAATATTATTCGATTCATTTCTTGCGGCAACGATGATACTTATAGTCGGCAACTCAGTTTCATTAATTTTATTGAACTTTTTCTTCGCACCAATGATGAAAAGAAAAGTTTGGAAGGTATATAAAACTATAATTGTAATAAAAATTATTTCAAACATTCTTCAGGTAATCCGAAATTAAAACCTTTTTTGAAAGTCGATTCAACCACATAATCAATTGACTGATCAATAATATCTTTTGATTTGAGTGAATCGTGTAATACAATGATTGAATTATTATGCAAAAAATTATCGATTGCAAATTTAACTTTGGAAAAATCATTTTGAAAATCATAAGTCATTATCGACCACATTACAGTTTTTAATCCTAACTGATATATAATTTTTGTTTGAGGTGGATAAATTTTACCATACGGCGGACGAAAATATTTTATATTATAATTTAATTGTTCTGAAACATGTTCAATATTTTTTTTAATATCTGCAATTAGCTCCGGTGTGCCCATTTTTGTAATCTTCGTATGATCCCAACCATGAGACCCAACTAAATGTTCATCTGCTAAAATTTCTTTTGTTAATGAAATATTCTTAACAATATTTTCACCTAAACAAAAAAAAGCAGCCTTAATTTTATGTTCACTAAGTTTCCTTAAAATTTGCTCAGTAGTTTCAATATTCGGTCCGTCATCAAAAGTTAGCAATACTCTTTGGTTTTCGGTTTCCCAAATTGTATGAGGGAAAAGCCTACGAATGATTTTAGGAGGAGTATAAAATATTTTTCTCATCTTTTAACTTTGTCTCCTTTCCAACGGAAATTCCCAAATAATCCTCCAATCGCAGAATAGATTATATACGGAATTTGTAAAATCTCGGCTATAAAAAATATTCTCAGCATTTTTCTGTCATACAATGAATTCGCTCCAAAATTCATAACCATATATTCCACGACAATTTTATTTACAAATGAAATTAAAAATGAAATCAGCAAAAATGAATTAAGAAAGATTCCACCGAAAAGTTGTAGCGGTAATGAAATATAAAATAGAAAGAGTAATATTATTGTCACAACCAAACTATTGTTTCTGTAGAAAATGCTTTTACTTGCCCACCTTTTTCGTTGTTCAAGAAATTCTTCCGGTTTTTGTTTGGGCTGTGTCTTAATTAGTGCTTTTTTATCATAAGCAAAATTAATCTTATAAGTTGTTTCAAGTGCTATTTTTTGAATAAGCATATCATCATCGCCCGAAGTAAAATTAAGTTGGTCATCAAAGCCGCCGACTTCCTCAAAAACTTTCTTTCTATAAGCAAGATTTGCAGCTGAACATATTGTCGGCTTTCCAATTCCAATTAGACCGGCACCTGTTAAAATTAATCCGGCATATTCAATTCGTTGAAAAGCAGAAAAGAATTTTCCATCCGTTTCAAAATCAACAGGACCTGCGACCACAGCTGTTTGATCGTCAAAATACTTTGTCATAGTTTCAAGCCAACTTGGATTATGATAGCAATCTGCATCGGTAACAATGATAATGTCGTTTTTGGATTGCTTGATTCCTTCTATTAATGCTTTCTTTTTACGCGCGGATTCTGATTTACTTCCAGTAAGATTAAGTATCCTTGAGTTCGTTGGTTGATGAGCCTCAAGATTCACTAAAGTTTCATCATTCGAATTATCATTTACAAATATAATTTCGTAAAACTCCTTGGCAAGTGACTGATTTTTCAAACTTTTGCAGAGACTTTCAACATTTTTGGCTTCATCCCGTAAAGGGATGATTACGGATAGTTTTTCGTTGAATTGGAAATGCTTTTCGTTCCTCGTTAATTTTCTTAAACCAAAATATACTTGGGAAATAAAATATACATAGTGAATTGTAATCAAACCAAGTAGAATAAATAATATTGTCATTACTTCTTCTTGACTAAAAATAGTAATCCAATTATTGCTGGAAGAATAACGTTGACAACAAAAAGAACTAAAGCAGAATTAAAACCAATTGCAGGGGCAAGTCCTACTAGTGCAATTAAATAAGATGCCGCACCTTCTCGCACACCCAAATCGCCAAATGAAAAAGGAAGAACTACGGTTGTAGCAAATAAGATTAGCGAAGCAATTATCATTAACTGATAATAATTCGAGAACTCAGCAAAAGCGTTTACAAGAAGAGCAAATTGCAAGAGAATAACAAGTAAGAATAAAACGTTAATCGAAAATATTTGGAGTTTCCCTTTATAGCTCTGGGATAAAAACTTATCTACAATTTTTATTTTATTCAGAACTTTTTCATTCGACTTAAATTTTCGTCTTATAATCGCTACGAAAAAACCATTAGTGAACAACAGATAAATGAACAGAGAAAATATTACGATAATACTTATCAACAACGGAATATCAACATAAAAATGTGAAGCATTAAGAGTACGATAAAATAAAACCGATGCTATCGATCCGAAAAAAGTAATGACAAGCATATTAATGATCTTGTCAATAAATGACACGATAGTAACATCAAAAAAATTAAATTCCTTTAATGGAATAGCACGACCAATAAATTCACCGATTCTTGCTGGGGTTGATAATCCTGATGAGATCCCACTAAAATAAGAACCAAGTACACGTACAAAAGAAATTTCACCCAATGACAGGTTCAGAACTAATTTCCACTTGTATGCTTGAAGAAATATATTTACTAGAGATAAAAGTGAAGCATATAAAATGTAAGAATAATTTGCCTCCGAAAATGCCGCAGCAATTTCAGTTATGGAAATGTAACCAACCAAAAATATCAATAAACCAAAAGCTATTGCAATTTTTAGGACACGGTCAATTATAACACGGTTAGCAACAATTTTTTGCAGTGTATTTATTATAGAATCGGTTGTAAACAAACTTAGCCCATTTATTCAACAAAATACTTAAATTGAATAATAATAAAAAAGATAAAGAATTACTTTGAAACAACATCCAAAACCACTAAAAAGATTTGGTCAAAATTATCTAGTTGATCAAAATATCGTAAAAAAAATTATAAGTGAGTTTGCTCCGACTCACGAAAATGTAATTATTGAAATTGGTCCGGGCAGAGGTGTGCTAACGGAACAATTAAATAAAACCGGAGCGACTGTTTATGCCGTAGAAATTGATAAACGAGTTATCGATGAATTAAAAGAAAAATTTCAAAATGTTCAGTTCATAAACAAAGATTTTTTGAAAATAAATTTAGACGAATTTGGTAATGAAAAGAAACTCCGCATAATCGGTAATATTCCGTATAACATAACTTCACCAATTTTATTTAAGCTAATTGACAACTTAGATTCAGTTAGTGATGCACTTTTTATGGTTCAATTTGAAGTCGCGCAACGCATAATCGCGAAACCAAGAACAAAAGAATATGGAATACTTTCGGTTATTTTAAATCATTTTTTTAATGTAGAGCTCTGTTTTAAAGTTCCTCCTACAGTATTTTATCCGAAACCGAAAGTAGATTCAGCAATAATTAAATTGACAGCTAATCGTATCAAAGAATCCTTTGATAATAAATTATTTATAAATACCGTAAAGGGTGCATTCGGTAATAGAAGAAAAAATTTAAAAAATTCCTATAGTAATAGTATATTAAGTGCTTATAAATTTGATTCCTTTCCGGTAGAACTCACAAAAAGGGCTGAAGAATTAATCATAAGTGATTATTTAAAGATCTATGAATTCTTTAAGAAACAGATAAATGATTGAAGAAACCGAAAATAAAGATATCCGAGATCTCTCAAAATTTGATTCCGAAATTTTTGAGAATATTTCAACACTAATAGAGAATCAAGCGGATAAAAATCTATTATCTATTCTTGCGGATTTGCACCCTGCCGATCTTGGCGAGATTATTAATCACTTAGATTTTGAAGATGCCGTTTATACTTTTAAACTATTAGATCACGAAACTGCCGGCGAAGTATTAACCGAATTAGATGAGAATCTCAGAGAAAAACTTCTCGCAGAAATTGAAACAGATCACATCGTAAACATCGTTGATCAATTAGATTCAGATGACGCTACCGACATAGTAAGCGATCTTCCCGAACAAATTCAAGAACATGTTCTTGACAAAATTGACAAAGAATATTCCGAAGATGTAAAACAACTATTAAAATACCCCGAGGATTCTGCCGGCGGTATAATGAACAGTGACTTCATATTTGTTTATGAAAGTCAGTTGGTAAAAGATGCAATTGAAGAAGTAAGAAAAAATGCCGAAGAAATTGATAACATCTACTATATCTATGTACTGAAAGATGATCACAAACTTGTCGGAACCGTTTCTCTTAAATCTCTTTTAACAAATCCATTGGACAAACCGCTTTCCGGTGTAATGGAAGAAGATTTGTTATACGTAACTCCGGATGTTGATCAGGAAGAAGTCGCAAGAATTATAGAAAAATATGATCTTGTTGCCATACCCGTAGTTGATGAGAATATGATTATGCTTGGCAGAATTACCATCGATGACGTTGTTGATGTTATTAACGAGGAAGCAAGCGAAGATTTACAACGTATAGCAGGTTTATCCGAAGAAGAAGAATATAGCGATAGCTCATTCAGGATTTCAAGAATTCGTTTACCATGGTTAGTAGTTGCATTAATAGGTCAAATGCTAAGTGCGGTTGTGCTTGCATCTTTTGAAGCTTCATTAGAAAAAATGATCATCGCAACTTTTTTCATTCCAATTGTGATGGCAATGGGTGGAAGTACTGGAACTCAGGCTGCTATTGTTATGGTTAAAAGTCTTACTGAAAGCGAATTTTGGATTAGCGATAGTTTCAGTAGATTATTTAAAGAATTTAGAGTGGCTTTAATTAACGCGACTGTTTGCGGTGCTATCTTGTTGTTAGTTTCTCATTTCTTTTTTGAAAATGAAATAAGGTTTTCTTTTGTGTTGACAGTAGCTTTATTTGTAATCATGACGAACGCTACAATGGTCGGAGCCATAATTCCAATTGGTTTTAAGAAATTCGGAGTTGATCCGGCAATTGCGACCGGTCCATTCGTCACTACGATGAATGATATTTTAGGACTTATAATCTATCTTACACTAGTTTCTCTATTTTTGGTTCAATGAATAAAGCAAAAAAATTAATTATAAATTTAAATGCGACCGATCTTCTTGTTGTAGTTTTCACAACATTTATTTCACTTCTCGCAATTCTTTTCAATGAAAGAGTTTTCCATTGGAAAGAAATTGTTCTAATCAATATTTTCTTTCAGCTCTTTGTTTTTACAGTTGCTTACTTTGACGAAAATCGCCGGAATGCTTTCACTCATCAATTACGATTTTGGTATTTAGTTCCAACCATACTTTTGGTTTTTAAGGAACTATACTTTCTTGTTGATCCGATAAGAGGGAAGATATATGATTACATATTAATAGAATTCGACCGATTCCTATTCGGTGGTGATCCGACACACTTCCTCGATCAATTCAGTAATCCATTTTTAACCGAGCTCTTACAAATTGTTTATGGAACATTTTTCTTTCTCCCGATTATACTCGGAATTAGTCTGCTTATCAAAGATAAAAAGCGCGAACTTTATTACATGGCATTTATTATAGTGCTTGGCTTCTTCCTCTCCTATATCGGATATTTACTTTTACCCGCAATCGGACCAAGATTTACTTTGCATGACTTTGAGTTGAAAAATGTTGAACTTCCGGGACTTTGGTTCACTAATTTTTTAAGAGAAATCGTTAATTCGGGGGAGTCAATTCCCTACGGAACACCGAATCCGGCGGCAGTTGTGCAAAGGGATGCATTCCCAAGCGGGCATACTCAAATGACTCTACTCGTAATGTATTTATCTATAAAGTTTAAGAGTCGTTCAAGATATTTTTTCATTCCAAATGGAACTTTACTCATCATAGCAACAGTTTATTTGAGATATCATTATGTTATTGATTTAATTGCCGGAGCCGTATTTATGATGTTTACCTTATGGCTTGGCAAATATATTTATAATTGGTGGATGGATTTTAGAGGTGATGAAAGATTTTATCTGGATAGTAATTAGACCAATCCGGCATCAACTTTTTTAATAGTTTCAACAATGATAGAGAAATATCTATCCAGCGAACAATTAGCGTCATCTCTTAAATAACAATGATCTCGATCTTGTGAAGCTTTACATTCTGCACAGATAGTATCTTTCAATTTTTCGTGGTAAACAGATAAATCATCGGAATCTGTATTTTGAACAACTTCGAGAATTCTTGGTAAATAATATTCAACGGCACAAAGTTCTTTTGTAGATAATGTACAATCACCTTCTTCGGTTGAATCAACGCAGATCGCACAAACATTTTTTCGGATTGCATCTATGTATCTTTGCATATTTTCCCTAATTTCGTTTTGAAAAAATTACCAATTAAGTAGTGTATTTTCAAGTGAACAATTTATTGGCTTATGGATAAGAAAAAAAGAGTAAAAAGAATTTTTGACGATATATCAAAAAGATATGATTTCCTAAATCATTTTTTGAGTTTGGGGATTGATTTTTATTGGCGGAATAAATCTCTAAAGTTAACGCAAATAAATAAAGAGGCTAAACTTCTAGATGTCGCATGCGGTACGGGTGATTTTGCGATTGCTGCAAACAAAATGGAGGTTAATAATATAATCGGGGCTGATCTTTCGATTAATATGTTGAAACTCTTTAACCAGAAAAGAGAATGGAGCAAGGGAAATATCGTTCAAACCGTTGCCGAAGATATTCCGTTTAAGGATAATTCTTTCACAAATATTACAGTCGCATTCGGTGTTAGAAATTTCTATGATATTTTAACGGGATTTAAATCTTTTTTCAGAATACTAAAGCTTAACGGTAAAGTGACAATTCTTGAATTCAGACTTCCCAAACACTTTCTTATTAGAAAATTGTATTCATTCTATTTTGATAAAGTATTGCCATTTATCGGGAAAATAATTTCGAAGGATAAAGAAGCCTACACTTATTTACCGGAATCAGTAAATGAGTTTGATGAAAAAATAGACCTACCTGAACTACTGACAAAAGCCGGATTTTCAAACATTCAAACTTTTTCCCTAACCTTCGGAATAGTTCAGGTAGTTATAGCGGAAAAACTATAGCTACTTAATGCTATAATTTACTAAAACTTCAGAAGCTGTAGCAGATTCGTCTTCAATATCCAAATCCCCTCCACCGAGAACGCCAATTAAGAAACCTGCACCTTCTAATTTTACAAGACCAACATCTTTTACAAACCATGCTGTCGCATTTACCGTAATTGTCTGTGGATTTGCTATGTCTTCAATTGATTCGGGAATTTTTATGGTTGCAACATATTCAACTTTTTCAGCTGTCATGTTTTGCTGCATTACGGTGACTTGTTCTTGTCCTCTATAATTTCCTGTAACTTTTAAGACATCCAAGCTTATCAAACCGCCAAATGCGCTTACGCGAACAACAAACGAATCCCATTGAGGAGTGTTAGCAAACGGATAACTGATTAATCTAATTTCAGGATCGGCTGTGATTGTCACAAGCGAAGGATCGATACCGGATGAATCAAGCATTTCAGAGAATATCGTTGCATCAATGTAGATAAACATACCAGTATCAGTTCTTCTGAATAGAAAATCGCCGGTAGAAACACCTGCTAAAGTTGTGATAGTATTATTCTGCTGAATATAAGTGGTATTATTAACTGTCTGCTGAGGCCCGTAATTTACATCACGAGTATATTGGTTAGTTCCGCTCGAATCAGTAGTTGAACCCTGATAATTAAAAGTGGAACCTGTCGTTCCGGGATAATATTCTTGGGCTGATCCGCCGTCATTTGTATCATCCGGTCCTCCGTCATCTTCACTACAGGAGACGGCAAAAATTAAAAGGAATAAAGTAATTAAATAGACAAGAGATTTTTTCATCTCACACCTCGGTTGTTAGTAAAATTTCTTTGAGTTGATTGAATGCTTTTGCGCGATGACTAATTTTATTTTTTTCTTGAAGAGTCATTTCAGCGAGTGTGGTTTCATAACCGTCCGGCACAAAAATCGGATCATAACCGAATCCATTAGAACCTCTAAAATCATGGATTATTTTCCCCGGTAATTTGCCAACACATGTCTGCAAGCTTCTGCCATTGAAATAAATAGCAACCGACATAAATTGGGCTTTATGCGGTTCGGGTAATCCTTCAAGTTCTTTTAACACTTTAAGATTGTTATCGTTAAACGTGCATCCTTCACCGGCATATCGTGCAGAAAGAACTCCAGGTTTACCACCAAGTTGTTCAATGGAAAGTCCGGAATCGTCGGCAATGGTCGGTAATCCATATTTGGAATAAACGAATCGAGCTTTGATCAGAGCATTATCTTCAAATGTTAATCCGTCTTCCTCAATTTCAGGTATATTTCCAAGTTCATCCATTGGAATTATCTGAATTTTTGTATCACTAAAAATATCAATAACTTCTTTTAATTTTCCTTTATTACCTGTGGCAAAAACAACTTTCCTCAAAACCTCTCCTATTTATTTGTTTCATTTTTTGAATCAGGTAAAAGTTCGTCCATTTGTTCCATCGCAAAACGTAGGTGAGGAATAACAATTGATCCTCCGACAATCAACGCAATGTTAAATGCTTCCATAAGTTCTTGTCTGTTTGCTCCTTCCTCAATCGCTCTATCAATATGATAGAGAATACAATCATTGCATCTCAAAACCATTGATGCGACAAGTCCCATCAATTCTTTCATTTTGGAAGGAAGCGCACCATTAATATATGCTTTATTATCTAGTGCAAAAAACTTTTTAAAATCCGAAAAACCGGAGTTAAGAATTTTATCGTTCATTTCAGAACGATAAGCTTTGAATTCGGTAATAGTAGTTTTCATTTTATCCTTTTATTCTATTTAATTCTTTTTTGAGAAACTTGCCCGTTAAACTTTTTTTATTTTCGGCAATTTGTTCGGGTGTGCCTTCGGCAATAATTTTACCGCCATGTTCGCCCCCACCCGGTCCTAAATCAATCACATAATCTGCAACTTTTATTACATCAAGATTGTGCTCGACGACAACAACAGTGTTTCCTTTATCAACCAATTTTTGCAGTACCTTTAATAAAATATTTACGTCATCAAAATGCAATCCCGTTGTTGGTTCATCAAGAATATAAAGTGTTTTACCCGTGCTGACTTTACTTAATTCAGTTGCTAATTTAACTCGTTGTGCCTCACCGCCGGAAAGTGTAGTTGCCTGCTGACCAATTTTAATATAACCGAGTCCGACATCATTCAGCGCTTTAATTTTTCTTTTAATACGCGGATGATCTTCAAAGAAATCAATTGCTTCTTCTACGGTCATATTGAGAACATCAGATATGGATTTAGTTTTGTAAAGTATTTCTAATGTTTCACTGTTGTATCGTTTTCCTCGACAAGTTTCACATAGTACATATACATCCGGCAGAAAATTCATTTCGATCTTCTTCACTCCATCGCCTTGACAATCTTCACATCTTCCGCCTTTTACATTAAAGCTGAATCTGCCTGGTTTATAACCTCTTACTTTTGCTTCGGGAAGTTGAGTATAAAGATCACGAATAAAAGTAAATAAGCCGGTATATGTAGCCGGATTTGATCGTGGAGTTCTACCAATTGGCGACTGATCTATTTCAATTACTTTATCAATATTTTCTAATCCGGATACATCTTTATATGGAAGCGGAACAACTTTTGACTTGTAATATTTTTTCATCAAAATTTTTACGAGAGTTTCATTAATTATACTTGATTTGCCGGAACCACTTACACCGGTTACACTCGTAAAAGTTGAAAGTGGAATTTTGAGATCGACATTTTTTAGATTGTTACCGGATGCACCTTCAATTTTTATGAAGTTACCGTTTCCTTCTCTCCGCTTTTCCGGAATTTCAATCTGTGTTTTATTTTTTAAATAATCTAAAGTGATTGATGAATAACCGTTTTTGGATTTTAGAAATGTCTCTGAAACTCCTGACAAACAAACTTCTCCTCCATGAATTCCGGCACGTGGACCCAGATCAATTAAATAATCCGCACTTTCAATTGTTTCACGATCGTGTTCGACTACTATTACAGTATTGCCAAGATCTCGCAAGTTCTTAAGCGAATCAATTAGTTTTATATTATCACTTTGATGCAAACCGATACTTGGTTCATCCAAAACATAAAGCACACCGGCAAGTTGTGATCCAATTTGTGTTGCAAGTCTAATTCTTTGAGATTCACCACCGGAAAGTGTACGAGCACTTCTATCGAGTGATAAATATTCTAATCCAACATTTAGAAGAAACGATAATCTTTCTGTAATTTCTTTTAAAATCTGCGATCCAATTAGTTGATCTCTTTCATTTAATTTTAATTGAGCAAAGAATTGATCGCATCTCTCGATTGATAATTTTGTTACTTCACTTATATTTTTACCGCCAACTTTAACGGAAAGCGATTCCTTTTTTAGTCTTCCACCATTGCAAGTTGAACAAGTATTTGTGTTCATAAATGCTTCTGCCCAATCGCGGATTTTATTCGATGAAGTGTTGTCAAAATAGTGTTTGACATAATTTAGAACACCCGAGAACTTATGCATATAAGTGACTGATTTACCACTGCCAAATTTATACTGAAACGAAATTTTTTCTTTACTGCCGTTTAGTAAAACTTCGCGTTGTTCATCGGTCAATTTCTTAAGCGGCGTATCAAAATCAAAACTAAATTTCTCGGCGACACCTTCAAGCTGATTAAAAAACCAAATGTTTCGTGGTTTACCTAAAGGTTCTAGTGCGCCACCATTTATACTCTTTGACCAATTTGGAATAATTAAATTTATATCCAATTCTTTCTTCTCACCGAGTCCTTCGCAGTCCGGACAACTTCCGTAAGGCGAGTTAAATGAAAATGAGTTTGGCGCTAATTCTTGATAACTTATATTACAATGATGGCATGCTAAATTTCTGCTATAAACTTTATCTTCAGATGAACCCTCTTCGGATACAAAAATATTTCCGTTCCCATAATTCAAACCAACATCAGCGGATTCACTAACTCTAAATCTTGATTTATCCGTTACCTTAAAACGATCGATTAATATTTCGATATTGTGCATCTTGTAGCGGTCAACTTTGTAACCACTTTTTAATTCGATGATTTCACCGTCAACTCTTACTTTAACGAAACCATCGCGTAACATTTCCTCAAACAATTCACGATAGTGACCTTTTCTTCCCCGAACAACAGGAGCGAAAATCTGAATTTTCTTATTTAAAAATGTTTCTTGAATTGAATCTATGATTTGATCTGAAGATTGTTTTTCGACAGGGCGACCACAATTATAACAATGTGGTTTACCAACTCGTGCATATAGCAATCTAAGGTAATCATAAATTTCCGTAACGGTTCCAACAGTCGAACGAGGATTTCCGGATGTCGATTTTTGTTCAATAGAAATTGAGGGACTTAATCCTTCAATTAAATCAACATCAGGCTTTTCGAGAAGATCTAAAAATTGACGAGCGTACGCAGAGAGAGATTCAATATATCTTCTCTGACCTTCGGCATAAATTGTGTCGAATGCTAAGGATGATTTACCGGAACCGGATAAACCGGTTATCACAACTAGAGAATCACGAGGAATTTCAAGATCGATATTCTTTAAGTTGTGTTCCCGGGCGCCTTTTATAATAATTTTATTTGTGAAGTCCATTAGTCAGTTTATAAAAATCCAAAACTTTATATTAGTTTAAGAACAACTGAAAATCAATTTTTATTTGGGTAAATTTTCTTATGCAGTATCCATCAGTTATAAAAACAATCAATTCTTCAAATGAATTCCGCTTTAAGGAAAAGGGTTCGGAATTTATTGGATTTGCTTCCCCGGCTAACTCAATTGAAGAAGCCGAAGAAATTATCACCAAAAAGAAAAAAGAATTTTACGATGCTACTCATAATTGTTATTCCTATAAAATTTTTCCCGATATCGAAAAGTATTCCGATGACGGCGAACCAACAGGAACCGCAGGGATCAGAATATTAAATGCAATTCAGCATTTCGACTTAATTAATATAGTAGTCGTTTCAACACGATATTACGGCGGTAAAAAATTAGGAGTTGGTCCGCTTGGTAAAGCTTATTACAATTCGGCCTTTGGGGTTTTAGAATCATTAAAAATTCAGGAAAAAGAAAATCACTCGTACTTCAATTTAAAATATGATTTCGAACACAGTAAAACAGTACATCACTTTTTAAATAGTCATCAATGTATTATTAAAGAAAGTACATTTGAAAACGGTGCGGTAATTTTTTTCCTGATAAAACCGAATTTGATTTCGGATTTTGAGTCGGATATCAAAAACGGTACAAAAGGGAAAGCTGTTTTAACTTTAGTTGAAGATGGAATTTATGTTTAGAAATTAATTAAAAACTCTAATTTTGACAGAATTAAGGACATAATTCCATTAAAATAAATAAGTTAGATTAAGTAGTTAATAAATCTTGACAAAAAGTTCTCTTTTACTTAATTTTTATATAAGATATTAATCTCCCGTATATAATATTTTATTAACTTAACAGGGGCAAAGAATGATCTACACAAAAACTGGAGAATATGCTATTCGTGCAATTTTGTTTCTTGCTCGACAGCCCAAAGAAGCGTTAATCATGTCATCCGAAATTGCAAAGAGTGAAGAAATTCCTGCACATTATCTTGCGAAAATTTTACAACGAATGGCAAAATACGGATACGTCGATTCCTTCAAAGGAAGAGGTGGTGGATTCAAGATCACAGAACTCGCAAAGAAAAGTTCAATTCTTGAAATTGTTGAAAGAGTTGAAGGACCCGTTATCAATTTAAAATGTGTTACCGGATTAAAAGAATGTTCGGATGAAAATCCTTGTCCGTTACATGAAGAATGGGCTGAATTACGAAATAGAATCTATAATCTCATTTCAAGTAAATCAGTTCAAGAAGTTGCTGAAAAATATTCCGAAACGCTTAGACGAAATAACTAGAATTTATTTTGATGAGGCTTGGTGAAAATCAAGCCTTTTTCTTTTTAAATGTTAGGATGATCTTTTAATATCATTCAGATACATTTTTACCCAGCTCAAATCGCTCATTAATAAGTTCAAGTTATTTAAGCTCTCGTGTGTTAATGAAAGATATTTGTCAATAAAAATCTGCTTTATAAACGGTGAGCCATCGTTAAGAATTCTTGTTAATAACTCTCTTACTTTTTTTACAGCTTCGGTATACTCCGCTTTAATTCTATCGAAATAGTCATCTTCAATATTATTGCTTCTATTCTGAATTATCTTTAATAGACCTTGTGAATATTTGGCCGAAAAGCTTATTTCATCCAGCAATTCTTGCTTATTAATTTTAAAAATTATTTCTGCTATGCGAGTAAGATCTTCCGCATTATTAAGTTTGCCTTTTGCAAATTCATTGATCTTGGAGCAAAACTCTTCTGCAGCTTTTTTATTATCGACACTGTTCATATTAGTCTAATTTTACCCCTAGACCAATTCCATCCCCGATCGGCAATATGGTTGTTTGTAAAGCTGTTTGCGACATAAATAAGCTGTTGAATTTTCTAATATGCTGAGTTGAAGATTTATACTTTGGAGGAATATCCTTTGACGCTGTATAACCATGCCAAAGTAAATTATCGACAATAATCACTCCCCTTTTTTTTAGAAGCAGCAATGAATAATAAAATAACTTTTCATAATCTTCTTTATCGGCATCGAGAAAGATTAAATCATATTTTTTATCTTGAAACGGAAGAATTTTCAGAGCATCGCCTTCAATAATATTTATTTTTTCAGAACAGCCGGAACGATCTATAAAATTTTTTGCTGTAGAAATATTTTGTTTACTTATTTCTATTGTGTCAATTGATGCTTTTGATCTTAACTTTCGCGCTACTCTTATTGAAGAATATCCAATCGCCATTCCAATTTCCAAAACATTTTTGGGACGATGGATAAGAATAACTTGTTCAAGAAAATCCGCAGCAGCGCTATTTAGGATCGGGATTTTGTTTTCGGACGCAACCAGTTCCATTTCTTGAATTAACGGATCTTGCTCTATTCGAAGTGATTCTAAATATTTTTTTTGGGAAGAGTAGAGAATTTTTTTCATTTGAGTAAAACCATTTTCTTTGATATTAATTGCCCTGCAATATTAACAGAGTAAAAATAAGTTCCGCTTGAGACAATATTGCCTTTATCGTCGGTTCCATCCCAAATAAATCTCGTTAATCCATGGACCACTCTGCCGGAATAAATTTCTTTGACTTTTTGTCCGAGCACGTTGAATATAGTTACTTTCGCAAATTCATTTCTCGGCGATCTAAAATCAATTGTGGTCTCTAGGTTAAATGGATTAGGATAATTTTGGTAAAGCATAAATTCATTCGTCAATTCATCCGGGAATTCCACAACACCTGTAACAAAACCTACATTATTTTCAGAAAGATTGACAATATAATTTTTATCAGATGGTTCACGAACAGTCGCTCCTGAAGTATCATTAAACATATAGTAAAAGGTAACGTCGTCATTAACGGATACATCCGATAAATTAAAATAATATTTACCTTCGCTGTTTGCTGAGATTGACTGATGAGACCACTCTTCAGCATTAATCTTGTAATGTATTATCACTTGTTGATTCGATGAATTTTCAACTTCTAAAAACATCTTGCTGATTCTGAATTGTCCGCTTTCGTATTCCCAAACATTTGGGAAATTTACAGCACGAAGGATCGACATTCTTCCATAGCCGATATCGTTATTTGGTTCTTCGAAATTATCACCGGTTAATAAAATTATGTTTCTAACTTGTTGATTCGTTAAATAAGGATAAGCCGAAAGAAGCTGAGCTGCCATTCCCGCAACCATTGGTGCAGCGAATGAAGTTCCCGATCCTGCAGCGTTAAAACCACCAAAAGAATCAGCGTGATAATTATTTGTACCCATTGCAGTAATCTCGGGTTTAATTCTTCCATCGGATGTTGGTCCTCTACTGCTGGATGAGTTCAATATTCCCTTATTATTTATATTACCGACAGCTAAAACATTAAATGCATCAGCCGGAGAAATAATATAACGCCATGCAGAATTGCCCTCATTACCGGCAGCTGCAACTGTAACAACTCCCAGATCAAAAGCATAATTATATGCGTTGGCGACAATTGTGGTATTTCCGTTCATATCTTCGTATGAATATGAGTCCTCTTCAGAATCAAATAATGAATAGCCGAGCGACGCGGTAATTATATCAGCTCCCATTTCCTCAAAATCTTCAACAGCGGCAGCAAAATTATCTTCTTCAATTCTAGTTTCCGAGCTAATGTCTTCAGTTTTAGCTAAGAAAAACGAAGCACCATAAGCGGGACCAACTAATTGTCCATCGGCAAAACCGGCACCAATTGAAAATACAGCTGTACCGTGTCCATCCTGTCCTGGAACATCACCTGCTTGATCAGCAGTTTCATTATCATTTTGGACATAGTCAAACTCGTAAAGAACATCAAGATTCATGAGAGCCGGATGAGTTTTCCAATCAAAACCGGAATCTAAGAAACCAACAATTATTCCCTCTCCGTTAAACCCGGCATCATGAACTTTTGGAATATCGTGCAACTCATTTTGGACTAGTGAATTCCCATAGTTTAATTCATACTGTATTGAATAATTACTTTTGTTCACGCTTTGTTCAATATTTTTTTCGATACTAATTGTTCGAAAGGATTTTACCTTTTCAATTCTATCAATGAAGTTGAACTTAACTAATTCATCAATTTGGTCAGATGTAAGGTAAGCAGATATGGCATTAAACCATTTCAACTCATTAACGATTTTAATTCCTTTTGATTCAATTACTTTTTGATATGATTCATTAATCGGCAGGTCTTCGAAACGTAAATAATTTTCACCGAGTGTTTTCTTTCGTCGCTCAATTGCTTTGTCAGAAATTCCGAGATCATTTGCCTTGAACAAGTGCTTGGCTGAACTAAACTCTTCTTGAGTAATCCCTTTATCAGAAAAATAAATGAGATATTTTTCTTGTCCGAATAAAGTAATTGCAAGTAATAAAAGAATTATAATTTTTTTCATGTTTTTATTTTTATAATAGATTAAAGATTACCAAAATTCAATGCAGAATTTTAGAAACTCAATTAATAAGCGATCCGATCCTACTCCAACGAATTGAATTCCATAATTTAGTAATGTTAGTAATTTCAGTTTTCTGATCGACCGACCAATAAATTAAAAAAGGCTTACCAATAATGTTTTTTTCGGGTACAAATCCCCAGAAACGGCTATCATAACTTTCATCACGATTATCACCTAAAAAGAAATAATAATTTTCTTTAAAAGTATATGAAGTTACTTCTTCATCATTAATAAATAGTTTTTGATTTTCAGAGTGAACATACAAATCTTGGTTCTCATATTTAATTAACGGTAACCAGCGATTAATACTTCTGGCAGAAATATTTACGGTTAACCCGATTGCCGGAATCAACAGCGGTCCGTAATTATCTTCGTTCCACTCAGAATCATTTGGAAAGATTGCCCTGTTCGGAACTCCAAATATTTTTGATCGTGATCGGCTAAAGTGAATTGTTTTGGGTTCATCTAATTCATTCCCGTTAACATAAACCTTGCGATTAATTATACTCAGCGTATCTCCAGGCAAAGCGGCACATCGTTTAACATAATTTGATTTTTCATCCGGTAGATCGAAGTCAATAATTTTGGGGAATTCAAAAATCACAACTTCATTTCTCTCAATTCCGGATAGCGTCGGAAATTTTATCGGAGGGATTTTAATCTCGGTAAAAGGTATGTAGTTTGGGGTTTTGGGACCGTACAAAAATTTATTCACGATTACGTAATCGCCGGCAAACAAAGTTGATTCCATGGAAGAAGTCGGGATACGATACGCTTCTGCAATAAATACTTTTGAAGCAAACGCTAAAATTGCGGCAAGTAAAAGGAGTACTAGAAATCTTCGTAAAGAAAAATTTTGTTTTGATTTTTCATTCATAGATGCTGAGTGAAGAATTAATCTTCAATTTGCAGAACTGCTAAAAACGCCTCTTGCGGAATTTCAACATTACCAACTTGCTTCATTCTCTTTTTACCTTCTTTTTGCTTTTCAAGAAGTTTTCGCTTACGTGTAATATCACCCCCGTAACATTTTGCAAGTACATTTTTACGAAGAGCTTTTACAGTTGTTCTCGAAATCACTTTTTGTCCGATCGCTGCTTGAATAGCAATTTCAAACATATGCTGCGGAATAAGGTCTTTTAATTTAGTAGAAACTTTTCTTCCCCAATCAAATGATTTTGCTCTATGCACAATAATAGAAAGTGCATCAACCTTTTCACCATTTAACAGAATATCCAATTTGACTAAATCAGATTCGCGATACCCAATAAACTCATAATCAAATGAAGCATAACCACGTGAGATAGACTTTAATTTATCGAAAAAATCAAAAATTATTTCCGCTAGTGGAAATTCAAAATGTAAATCCGCACGAGTCGGATCAAGATAAGTTGTGTTAACATAAGTCCCGCGCTTTTCCATACCAAGTTGCATTACTGCCCCTACATAATCACTTGGACAGACAATTTGCGCTTTTACATAAGGTTCTTCAACTCTGTCAATATTTCCGGCATCAGGCATATCAGAAGGATTATCGACAATTATTTTTTCGCCACGTTTGTTATAGACAATATATTCAACGTTTGGAAGAGTTGTAACAATCGATTGGTTAAATTCTCTTTCAAGTCTTTCCTGAACGATTTCCATATGGAGCATTCCAAGAAAACCACAACGGAAACCAAAACCTAACGCAGCAGAAGTTTCAGGAGTATAAACTAATGATGAATCATTCAACCGAAATTTTTCAAGTGAATCACGTAAATCTTCAAAATCATCCGAATTAACAGGAAACAGACCACTATATACCATTGGTTTAATTTCTTTATAACCAGGAAGCGGCTTTTCGGATCCGCCTTTTACATGAGTAATTGTATCACCCACTTTAGTATCATGTACATCCTTAATTCCAGAAATTAAATAACCAACATCACCGGCACTTAATTCCTTTGTCCGCACTCTGCTTAATCTCAATGTTCCGATTTCTTCAGCTTCATAATGTTCATCATGAGCAAAAAATCTAATATCATCTTTTTCTTTAATAGATCCGTTAAAGATTCGAATATATGCTATTGCCCCTCTATAAGAGTCAAATACAGAGTCAAATATTAAAGCTTGCAGTGGAGCATTTTCGTCACCTTTTGGCGCCGGGACTTTATTTACTATACTTTCGAGAATCTCGTTAATGCCTTGCCGGGTCTTAGCGCTGGCTAATATAATTTCAGATTCATCACAACCAATTAAATCAATAATTTGTGACTTAACGGTATCAACCATAGCACTTGGTAAATCGATTTTATTTATGACAGGAATGATTTCGAGTCCGGCTTCAATTGCTAGGTAAAGATTACTTATTGTTTGTGCTTCAACACCTTGAGCTGCATCAACAATTAACAATGCTCCTTCACATGCAGCTAGTGAACGAGAAACTTCATATGAAAAATCTACGTGACCGGGAGTATCAATAAGATTTAATGTATAGAGATTTCCGTCATTGGCTTTATATTTCATTTGGATTGCGTGCGATTTTATTGTTATACCACGCTCGCGTTCCAAATCCATGCTGTCTAAAAGTTGATCACGTTTTTCTCGATTTGTAATGGTATGCGTATTTTCAAGCAAACCATCGGCTAAAGTTGACTTTCCGTGATCTATGTGTGCAATTATGCAAAAGTTTCTAATATGTTTCATATGCCATTAAAATAAAGATTTTAAATATATGAAGAGGGGGGTCTAATATCAATTTTAACACACCGAATTAACTTACTAGCAACCCAAAACGGCTATTTCGATCATTAATTAGAGTAGATTCTTTATTTTTATTACATTTGAGTTTTCAATAACTAATTCAGCAGTGAGATGATAAAATTTTTATTTGGGATATTATTATTAGCAAGTATCGTTTTCGCTCAAAATATTCGATTTATTATTGTTGATGAATTGGATGTTACTTCGAAATCCGGGGAAGATAATCTTGCGAAAGTAATAAACTCAATAAATCAACTTAGTGAAATTGATTTTGTTGTATTCAATGGTATTAAATTGGATTTAGATGATCCGGACGACACGATTATTAAATCAATTAAGAAAATCAAATTTGCAGTTTATGCACTTCCCTCTTCGGATTTATTTTATCCCGATAATACAGCCAGAGAAGATTTCATGAATTTATTCGGTGATTTATCTTTCCGGAAAAATTATGATTCTCAAAAAGTAATTGGATTAAATACAACTGTAGGTTGGAATAACTCACCTTTTTTTGAAAGAGAAACTTTCTCTTTTCTAAAAGATGAGAAACTAGATAGTCTTTCTTCATCGATATTGATATTAAACAGCGATCCGCAGCAAATCAAAAATTTTGATGATTTAGCAAATCAATTTAACGATAGCAAAATAAAATTTATCGCCGCCCCATTAAAAAGTTCAAAGGACTTTTTAAGCGATAATATCTCAATGCTAAATTCCAGCGTGAATTCAAAACGAAATGAAGCATTCAAGATTATAGAAGTCAGAAACGATACAATTGCTGTAAGAATCGGAAAGTTTGAAGGCGAATTAGCGTCTGAAAAGATTTATACGGTTAAGGAAAGTTCTTTTATAGATGCTAACCCAGATCATCTATTTGACCAAAGCAAGATGTTAATCTGGAAATATGATTTGGGTTACTCTCTTTCTTCAAGAGTTATCACATCGAGTGATAGAATATATGCCGCTGATGTAAGTGGACAAGTAGTTTGTCTTGATTCATTAGGTAAAAAAGTCTGGGATTATTTTTCGTTCGGTTATATTTATTCAAAACCAACATTGCGTGATGGATATTTGGCAATAGCAACAGTACAAGGTGATCTTGAAACAATAAATGCCAGAACCGGTAAGCCACTTCAATCACTTGGGTTCGATTCACCAATTACTTCTGATCTAATGAGTTTTGATTATGACGGTAAATATAATTTGATGATGCCTAAAGAGTCCCGATCAAAAGCAGCGGTAGTAGCCGGGACAAAACAAGGGACACTTTACTGTTACGATTTGGAAACGATGCAAGAACTTTGGAGGTTTAACCAATCCACAGATGCAATCATTGGAGAACCGTTACTGATAAAGAACCAAATTTATTTTTATAGCATGGACGGACACATTTATACAGTGAATTCAAGGACAGGATTACTTGCGTGGAAAGCCAAATTAACAG
The DNA here is from genome assembly GCA_030584085.1 of Melioribacteraceae bacterium. Classification (NCBI taxonomy): domain Bacteria; kingdom Pseudomonadati; phylum Ignavibacteriota; class Ignavibacteria; order Ignavibacteriales; family Melioribacteraceae; species Melioribacteraceae bacterium. The sequence goes on along the minus strand of CP129490.1, from coordinate 1,120,850 downwards.
AGAAAAATGAAACCCGAGTTTATGCTTCAAATATAGCAAGCAATAATGAATCAATATTTATTTCACTTTCTAACGGAAAAGTTTTTTCTTATGATGTTTTACTTGGAAGAAAGAATTGGGAATCTGATAAATATAAATCTTCGCTTACATTAAATATTTCTAAAGACGGAAGACATTTATTTGTAAGAAGTACAAATGACAGATTTCACGTACTCTCAGCAAAAACCGGAACTTGGGTACGAGAGTTAATTACTAAAGTAGGAGATAATTATTCTTTCACTGAAATTGTAGAACATGGGAAAAACATTTACTACGGAAATGATGATGGCTTTTTGATTCAAATGGATACAGATTATAAGACAGAAAAAATATTCAGACAAGAAATCTCTCCTCTTTTTTCAATCACACCTTTCGGCAATAATAAACTTGTCATTGCCTATCATAATGGAATTATTTCTCTAATAAGGATTTAAATTTTATGAACAACTTTTCGACTTATGTTTTTGATGTAGATGGTACATTAGCACAAACAAATGAATTAATTTTCGAAAGTTTTAGATATGTCTCAAAGAAATACTTGAATAAAAATGTAAGCAACGAAGAAATAATTTCGTTATTCGGACCAAGTGAAGATGTTATTCTCTTGGATTTAATGAAAGATAGTTTCCATTCAGCAAGAAAAGACTATTTTGATTTTTATATGAATGAACACGATAGATATGTAAAAAATTTTGACGGACTAAAAGAAGTTTTGGAACTATTACAATCCAATAATAAAAATCTTGCAGTATTCACAGGTAAGGGAACTGAAAGTGCCAAAATAACATTAGAGAAAATAGGATTTGCAAATTTCTTTGAAATACTTTCAACCGGAGATAACGTAAAAAACCACAAACCCGCTCCGGACGGAATTATCAATATTTTGGAACACTATAACATACCGGAATCCGAACTATTAATGATTGGCGATAGTCCGCACGATGTGGAAGCGTCAAACAAGGCGAATGTGAAAATTGCATCAGTTGTATGGGACAGCTACGCCCCGCAAGAAGTAAAGGCAATGAACCCCGATTATATTTTCTATACCGTAGAAGAATTCAAATCATTTATTGAATCAACACTCAAAAACTAAGCGGATATATAAAAGATACTCTTGGCTCAATTCTTTTTTGAGGTTCATAATCCAAAACATTATCATCGGCATCGCGGATTGGTGTAAACGTCCAATGATAAACCAATGAAACAATCAGATAAGGCAAAGGTTTATAACCTAATTCAGCAAATAGATAAGATCTATCATCAAGTTTAAAAATGTCCTTCTCATCTTGAATGTATACTTTATCAAAACCCGCTCTAAAAACATAAGGCATGCTTTCCGGCATTATATTGGTGGAGAGATGAAGCATTCCCGATTTAGGGTCTTTATCCAAGCGTTGATAACTTCCGAGAATATCTAATGTGCCGAGTATGCTAACAAAAAGTTCACCGTACCAACCGTTTCCCGCAGGACCAGCATTCTTAAGTGCTTGAGCTTTGCTAAAAAATGTTCCGGTTGATTTATCCAACTGAAATCTTTCCAATTCATAAAGAGTATTGAAGTAAGAAGGTAAATACTCATCTCCATTTATTCTGCGTTCAAATCTTGTTCTTATATCAACCAATCCCAAACCATTAAAGCCAAGTATAAAACCGGCTGCCCCACCGCTGCCGAATTTTATAATTTTATTATAATCAACATAGAGATCTAAACTTGCAACTGATCCTTTCACAATTGGTATTCCAAGATCTAGTCCGATAATAGTGATCGAACCTTTATCGTCGGTCGCAGTGAATTTCTCTTCTACAGAATCATATGTTCCGCTGAGAACTCCGGACTTATCATTTAGATCCGTTACAATACTTGCACCAATTTCAATATTTCCTATTATCGGAACACTTCGTAAATCAGTAAATTGCAACGGACGAGTATAACCACGTAAGCCAATAATTCCGGCTTCACCAAAAGTTGAATAGATAGATTCAAATCCAAAAGTACTGAAATCAACATCGAAGGTTAATCCAATTTTTTTAGAATCATAACTTGGACTATTATTATATAGGTATAATATGCTTCCATGTCCGAGCGTCGCATAATCCAAAGCTCCAAGTCTGGCATAGAGCGGATCACCTTTGAATCCATATCTTATATAACGAATAATGCTTAAGTAATCTGAAGCCTCGTTAAAACTTTCTGTTCTCAATTTTCCATTTGTTCCAAATTCTAAAGTCAAATCAAGTCCGACACCAATTTTTGAAAAAGAAAACTCCGGACGGAAATGGAATCCATAATAAGGTTGACCGTCAATCCACGTTACTCCAAGTCCACCGTTTAACATACCTTGATTTTCACGAAGAGTGTATAATTGTGCATAAGAGTTGGAAATAAATAGCACAATGAGAAGAGTTATTATTTGTTTGAATTTCATTTTAGGATTCCATGTAATTATTATCTGTAAAGATAAAATTTTTTAAAATGATTTACTTGGGATAGGTTATCTGTAAACGTCGTAAGTATTTAAAAGAATGATGCAGACATTATCGATAAATTATTGAGATCCCGGATCGAGTCCGGGATGACAATACTAATTATTTTATTTGCTACCTGACAATGGCGAGTTTACTTGTTACCGAAACAGTTTCATCGTCATCGGTTGAAATAATTTTATAGAGATAAACTCCGTTCGCTAACAAATCTCCGTCTTCATCTCTTCCGTCCCAAAAGATTCTGTTGAAATCGAAATTGAGTTGTGATCTGTCAACTTTAATTTCACGAATGAGTCTACCGGCAATAGTGAATATTTTAATGCGAACTTCATTTGGGATTTGAGTTAACTTAAATGTGAAATGAGTTTCATTAACAAATGGATTCGGGAAATTATACGGATATAAAATTTTATTTTCGCTTGATATTTTAAAGTAGCGAATAAATTCATTATCCGAACTATTTGCCGGTCGAATGTTCTCTCCGACTACCGATAAGGAATAATCTCCGTCCTCTAAAGTGGGGTTGTACTTAAAAATGATTCTATTATTTTGTGTCTCATAGACAGTGTTCAAACTGCTGAAATTAATCTTTCTTCCATTCAGTGAAATTTGAAATGAGTTTGTATCGGAAACTTCAAATTGACCTTCATAATCTAGGATAATATCTATCTCGGGTGAGGAGGAAACATAGTCACCGTCATAGATTTCATAGCCGTCAAAATTTGCAGATACAACTGCGGATGAAATTGATGTAACGGTATCTCTTGTAACAAGAAAGGGTAATTCGAAAGAATTATTGTCCTCATATAGTTCTAAAGTTGTATTATCAGTATCGAGACCAATGACAAACTTATAATTGCCCGATTCGTATTCAGTTGTAATGAATTTCTCAAAACCAATATCGATTGATGATTCCGAGTTAATATAAAGGAGCGTCGAATCATAAACTGTTTCTAAGATATTATTATTAAAAAACAGATCGACTTTAGTTCTAACATTAAGTGCTCGTCCTTCACCGACATTACTTGCTTTGTAGTTCACAGCAATGGATTCCCCTTGCATAACCGTATCACGATCTATTGAAGCAGTTTGATAATTTATTGCAAGTTCAGGTGTGTTATGATGACTAACTCCAATTTGTGAAATACTTGGCGATTCACCATTTTCATTTTGCGTAAACTTCAATTTAAATTTAGCATAAGGATAAGATTTGGGACTAATAAAATTGATCGGAATTGTACTCGAGTTAAGTATAAATGTGCTAAGTGTATCAACTTCCTCATTCTGCTTAATCCCGATAGGAGTGACACTCAACTCCGCCCCATTCGGTAATTGATAATCTACTAATAGTGTATCCCAAAGTGAGACGGGTCCTAGCCTTTCGGTTATTAAATAACCGGTTTGATTCGGGACAATGTATTCTTTTTCAAGATAAATGGAACCATCATAAACACCTTTTACATCTTCGAGAATATCGGTGTCACCGGCTGAAGCACCTTTTCGTCCGATAATTGCCCATGAACCCCGAAAAACTAATTGATCAATTTTTGTGCTGCCTAATGTTTTTATTGCAGTTCGTAACTCCGGGATTAATCTATGCTGTCCATCATCAGCAACACCCATAACTACTATTTTACCTGACGGGATATTGTTGATAAGTGCAGCTAAAGCCTCTGCATTGGGTCGATTATCAAATAATTGAAACCAAGCAGAAGTATCAACCTTCATTGTTAGGGGATCGAAGACAACAATTCCCATACCGGCAAAGAATGAGTTATCAAGTTGATTGATTCCGTCAACCGAAATTACACATGTGGCACCGGCATTCCAGCCTGCAGAAAGTACAGAAATATTTAAAGTATCAATCGATAAACTCAGTTCTCCATTATTATAACCAACACCTATTCTTGATTGATTACTAAAAGAATAATCGTCATCAATTTTGAAATCATAGTTGTCATAACCTGAAAAAGATTTTGGAGCAGAGAAATCAAATTCAGATTTATCAATTTTATAACGAAGCCAATATCTATTATTTGATAAACTTAATGTTGGGCTTGTTGTTATTAATTCGGTCGAAGGAAAAGTTAATTCTTGTGGATTGGAAAAATCTTCCGATCCATATATTTGCAATAAAATATTAAATTCATCTTCCGAATATCTAATTGGGTTTAGAATTGTTAGAATATTCTGTTTACCATTTAATTGAGTATAAGGCAGAAGATCGCGCAAAGAGAATGAAAATACATTAAATGATTCGGAATTAGTATTATCAGTTTCGGATAGTTCTAAAATTTCATTTTGAGAATCAAGAATTATTTCCAATCGGTGCTGACCTGATAATCCTTTTGTCTTCACCCAAACTTTTACTGTGTCTTCAGAACCGGGTAATATGTAACGATTGGTTTTAGTTTCTAATAGATCATTTTCATAATAGTGCTCGAATCGAATTTCAAATTCTCTGGATGGTGCCAAGCCCAAGTTCTTAATAATTATTCCTATTTCAACTGAATCAGCTATATCGTTTAAATCCGCATTTGTAAATAGAAAAGGATTTTCTTCAAATGTTAGATTCGGTAAATCCGGAAATCTCAATCTAACAGCAGGATCACCTAAAATAATATTAGATAGAGAAAATACTTTGAAGACTTGTGAATTTCCGAAAATTTGATACAACTTTGATTTGGCATGTATATGAGCATTACCGACTTCGTAAAGTGAATCTAGCTTAAATGATTCATAAAAATATTTTGGTGCTGAAACAGCGGTTGATAAAAAACCCAGCGATGAATTACCGATGTAATTTAAAGCTTGTCCGTCAGTATCGAACAAAAATCTTTCACCGAAGCATATTATATCTGGTTCGCCGTACTTATTTGTCGAACATCCGAAGTCACTGATAACCGGATTTCTGTTAACATTGTTTTTCAATTGCGAAACCGTGTTGATACTATTATCCCAGGTAGCCGTTCCGCTATGACCTACATAAGAAATAAACAAACCTCCGTCATTAATAGCTTGATTTATTTCTTGTGAAGTAAACGGACCGAAATCCGATTGAGGGTTAGTCGTCTTATAGAAGTGATCATAATTACCCGAAATAGGTCGGGGCTCAATAATCTTTGTAACAACCGAATCATTTGCTGCTTTTAATTGTTTCAATTCATTTGGATTACTACCAACGCCTCCGGAAAAAAGTAAAAACCTTTTATTCCACTCATTAAATTCTGCAGATGTATTATTTTTTATTTTATCTAAATAATATTGCAGATCATTATTTGAGAGAATTGGTATTCTACCCACTTTAAGTTGCGGTATAAATGGAGCATTTTGATCCCATATCGCATACCAATTATCACTAATAGGATTACCGAACGCCGGTATATAATTAGTACTGAGTTTTACACCGACATTGTTGAAAACATAATCTTTATAATCGTAGTTGGTATCTCCAAACAATGTTAAATAAGAAGGCTTGGGTGCAGTCCAATTATTAAATGCGTATTGCACAAATTCTTTAATTGACTCAGGTGTTGGATAACCGAAACCAAATTCATCAAAAATATCTTCGACTAATATTTTTTTTGACTTGATAGAATATAATTGCTCAATCTCCGATAAATAATTTGATACAGAAGAAGAAAATTCATTTACCGTAAGTCCTATATAATCAGCTTGAGAATTGTCAGCTCGCAGATTTGTGAATTTACCTTTAAAAACAATTTTCGGTTTGAGCACTGCTCCATTTGAGAATATGGCATATTTATCACTTGTTGAAATAGTGTCAATAAAAGTTAAATTGCCAGAACCATATAAATAATTAAATATCTTTTTTGAATTGCCATTGATTTTATAAATAGCATAATCAATATTTTCTGCATTAGTGATTTTCAACTCTACTATTTGGTTGTTAATACCGTCCGGAACAGTTAGAATCAGTGAACCATTGATAAATTTATTGTAACGTGGATACTCAATTTCGTACCAATCGTATGCTAAATAGTTTGGGACTGTACCATTGGGATAATTTTGCACATTCACTGTATTATTACCGGTGTTTAAAATAGAAGCATCAACGATTCCGGTCATAATAGTCTGTTTGAATCGATCGATAGATTGTGAATCAATTTTTGTTGAATTAAAATTCAATCTAACTTGATGAGCATTGCTTGAAATATTTGATCCTGCGCTGGTTAACTTAAGATAAAATTTTGCGTCAACGTTTGGATAAACATCCTGCAGATTTATTGTATAGTTACGACTTGTAAAAATCCAATTCCAATACCAAGTTTTATTCTTATTCCAATCAGAGGTTTGGTTTAGCAGTTCGTTGTTATTGAGATTTTGATACATTGTGTTTTCTTCAAAATGCATAAGCGCTGTATGATAGTTTAATTCATCATAATCACCCGGGACAATTGAATTGTCGGGTTTATATCTTACTCCTTGAGAACTGCCCCAAGTCAGAAAGTAATAAGTTGTATCTGTATAAATATTCATATAAGTATTGTATGGCTGGTTATCAGAATTTATTTCACGATAATAATTTTTAGAATAATTCTTTGTACCGTAAAATTCAATGTAATCACCTTCATCAAACGTGCCGTCATCTTCACCACTTACATATATTAATTGCTCAAGTCCACTTTCAAATAATTGGAAAGATTCCGGGTCTAACGAATTGACAGGTACGCCCAAGTTTCCCAAATCGGTTTTGGTTATTCTATGAATTCCATCTTGCGCAACTGCAATTTTGATATAATCGTTGTTATAGTTAATCCAAGAATCTGAATTTGTAATCTCAATCACTCTTCGATTGCTTCTGAACTGTTCAGCAATGTTGCTATTGTAAATGATTTCTTTTAATGAAAGATCAAATTGTGATTTAATTTGAATTGGTGAATGATCTTGAATATTGTAGGAACCTTCAAATTCTAATTCGATTTCAACATTTTCATAAATAATAATTGAATTAGATTTCGGATCAAATTGATGAGAGTTGATTTTGACTTCTATACAATAGAAATCTCTTAACCAAAATTTTTGTCCTAATTCCACAATGGGTTTAGTAATATTTATTAATAATTGAGTATTTGCTTCGGCATTTTCGTAAACCAATGTTGAGTCATTTAATTTGATCGCCCTCGGATTAATCTCTGGGATTGTGTTCTCTAAATTTTTTTCTTTTTTGCTTAGTATTTTTAACGAGGGATTGGAATTTGGTGGTATTGCAAAAATTAAATTTTGGCTAGGTAATTTATACTCTCCGGATTTCGAGGGATTAGTAAAATCGATAAAGTCATTTTTTTTGTAAAAATTTGAAGAATCGATAACAAAATCATAATCTGGACTTGATACTGAAAATTGAAAAGAGTTGTCACTTACCTTAAATTGCGCAAGAATTGTAAGGCCTAAAACAAAAAATAGAATAATTGATTTGTTTACAAACCACATTGTAGTTTACTTTCTGTATTTTTCTTTAAGTACTCTAAATATAAATAAAGGTATGCCGATAAGGTAGCGTTTCCATAAGCGTTTTGGCTCTTGTAATAACCTGTAAATCCATTCAATTCCTTTATTTCGAAAAAAAAACGGGATCCTTTTTGAAGTACCTAGATAATATTCAAGATAATTACCAACACACAAAAAGAGCTTATCCGTAAAAAATTCTGATAACTTTTTTGCGAATATTTCTTGCTTAGGAACACCCATACCTATTAGAACAACTCTTGAATTAGCTTTTCGAATTTTTTGTGCTATGTTTTCAATACTTGATAATTCGAAATACCCATTTTGATAGCCAACTATATTTACGTTGTATTGGTTATTGTTTTCCAATAATTCATCTGAAAATTTCCCTCCGATCAAAAAAACTGGGATGTCTTTTTGGGAAAGTAAAATTAGAAATTTATTATACAAATCTGTTGCATTAAAAGAATTAAATTGAGTATTGAATAAAAAATTGTATGCTTTTATCATTCCATAACCATCAACAAAAACTTCAAAGTTATCTGCAATAGTATTTGTGTATAATTGATCTTCCACTAACGTATTGAAACAATGTTGATTACAATACGTAATTAGTAACTGTTCAGATTCTATTAGCGAAGAATCCAACAAATCTAAAACAATATCTTCTTTAAGGATCAGTTTGCTAATTATTTGATTGATATCTAACAATATGGTGGTTCCTTACTCGCAATTTTGTTAAGAACTCTATAAAATTCGAGCTGAGTGCTACGAAATGATTTCAGATAGTAAAAAATATATTTTAACCGTAGAAAAATTCTTTTGTTTTTAAACCACTTAACAATTATTGACGGTAAGTAACTCATTACATAAGCTATATGAATTTTGATGCTTCTATCTGAAAGTTTTAATTCGTCCCAATATTCCCTGCATAATTCTAACTCCCCATAAAAAAATTCTCGCCATCCTTTGAGTGCTAGTTTATCATTTGGATTTCTTATTCCGTAATCTGTAAGATTCTTGAAATAATATTCTTGAATTGAGTAAAGAATGTATTTAAGCTTGCCTGGATTGGTAGTAGTCATAGAGTCATTTCGGAGTCGAACATAATGGTAAATTCCTGAGGCGACAATAAATTCACTGTCTTTCATAATTCGTAGCCAAAGATCATAATCTTCATAAGCTAATAAATCTTCATTATATCCACCATAGTTCAAAATATACAACCTATTGAACAGTGATGAAGAATTATTAAAGTGACCGTGAAGAATCAATTTATTAATATAATCTGATTGAGGTTCACTTATAATTAAATACTTAATTTTCTCATTAATAAAATAGGCAGTATCACAAAAAACAAGTTGATTAGATCCCTTGTAAACTTCTAATTGTTTCTCTAATCTCAGCGGATGAGAAATATCATCAGCATCCATCAATGCAATGAGGTCATATCCCGCTTTTTGAAGTGCGAAATTGAGAGATCTAGAACGACCAATGTGTTCAATTTTATAATACTTTATTCTTTTGTCATCTATACTATTTATTATCTCTTCAGTGTTATCCGTTGAACCGTCATCGATTATAAGATATTCAAAATCACGATAAGTCTGATTTAATATACTTCTAATTGCATCAGAAATATATTCGCCGCAATTATAGGTTGTTGTGATAACAGAAATAGGCATTTTATATTGCTTTTATATTTCTAAACTGAGACAGATAGTTTTTATCCATTTTTAACATGTGCCTCAGTAATGATCCAATTAAATGAATTAGTTTAACTAATTTAAAATATACTTTCCCCCGGGTAAATTTGAAAAAGTAGACTTGTCCTAACCACAAATGATTCAGATACTCTTTCAAGTTTGTGAATGACTTTCCTGAGTAATGTTTTATGACAACTTGAGGCAATACTACACTTTTAGAACCCTTTTGTTTTGCTCTCCAACTCAATTCAACTTCTTCATAGTTCAAGAAAAAAGACTCATTAAAATGTCCGATCTTATCCAAGGTTTCTCTTCTTATAAACATATTACAGCCCATAATAAAAGGTACTATTATTTCATTTCCTATCCAGCGATTTCGCGAAATCCATTTTTGTCCAAAAATTTTTAATGCTATTCCTTTTATTCCAAATTGCTCAATTAGTACATCTAATAAATTAGGAAATCTTCCATATGATTTAGAAGGATTCCCATTTTCATCAACTAACTGTCCGCCAACGCACCAAACATTAGCATTATCTTTATCTTCCAGATAATTATAAAATATTTCTAAGGCATCAGAATCAATTTCAGTATCTGGATTCAATAGAAAGATATATTTCCCTTTTGCAATTTTCATTGCTTGATTATTAGCTTTTGCAAAGCCAATGTTTTCTCTATTCCGAATAATTTTAACGGGGGAATCTGTACTTTGAATTGTATCTAATGTCTTGTCGCTAGAAAAGTTATCTACAATTATTACCTCCATGTCAGGATTAGATTTTGAAGCAAAAATGGAATTAAGGCAATTTTTAATATACCCTTCTGAATTGTGTGTAATAATTAATATTGATAATTCCATCGATATTGGCATAAAGTTCATTGTGATATTAACATCTGATAATACAAGTCCTGGAAAGAAATTGAAATATTTTTCCAACTGTATTTTTGTAGAACATCTTTATTCTGAATGTGTTTTTCCAACAAAGATCTATTAAAGAATAATTTCTGAAATATATTTACAAAGGATTCGCTATCACTATAGTCGAAAACTTCTCCAATATTTAATTTTAGAAATAATTCCGATATGCCTGTTTCTCGAGTAAGGACTGGGAATAATCCAATTGCCGCCCCTTCTAAGACTGAAATTGAAAATAAATCATAATAACTGCATGATAAAATAATATCCATTTGAATAAATAAATTCTTCATGTCGCTTTTCGACATCTTTGGAACAATGTGTAAATCTTTATAGTTGTTTTTTGATGTAAAAACATCACCTAGCAGGTATACTTCTGAATATTCATTAATGTTCTCTATATTTTTAAGTAAAAACTCTAAACCTTTTTCTTGACGATATTCATCACCAATAAATACGGTTTTCATTTTGTTGTGAGTCTTAATATTATTCAGTTTACTTACAAAAAAATCTTCATCAACACCGTTAGGTATAACTATTACTTTTGTTTCGTTTAGCTTATATAATTCCAACAACTTTTTTTTATACTGGTCTGATGGGATATGGATTTGGTCGGACTTTATCATAAAGATATATTCGAATAATTTATCTTTTATTTTTAAAGTAGAAACCACTTTTCTTGACACTAATGAATGATTTTCATAGTTAACAAATCCATGCACTGAAAATAATATTTGAGTTCTTGCAAAAAAAGAATATAAATAAGCAATAAATTCGAATCGTTCATACGTAACGAGATGAATAATTTGTGGCTTTCGTTTAACTAAAAATAAAAAAAATGGAACCAAACCCAGCCTGAAAATTTTTACGGAATTTAAAATTAATGTATCATTCCCAAATAACTTTTTGGATAATGAATACTTTTTACCGTCAAAAAAATATTCTACAAATTCACATTCTATTTTTTGCGCTAATAAATTATGGTATAATCTTTTAGCAAATTTTTCTGGACCAGCAAGTACTTCAGACGGATTATATCTTCCTAATAGAAGAATTCTCATTTTAGTTCTTTATAATCATAATCGAAGTTGGCATTTATGCCATGAAAATAAGCTAATAATACTAATTTTAACACAGTAATTTTTCGCATTCTAAGTACATAAATTAACTGTGAAAGAATAAATTTAAGTGCAAAACCGTGATATTTTTTATTATGCAGATATATTCTATTACGAATATATACGTATGCTTTCCAGTCATATTTTCCATCAAAAATATCTTGATTCAGGAATTTAATTATTTTGAATTTATTCATAGGATGAATAAAAAGTGCTTCGATATTAGTGAAAACACCAAATCCATTTTCTATAATTCTTTGATAATATTCTATTTCATCCCCGTACATAAAAAATTTTTCCTCTGGGAAACCTACTTTAACAATAGTGTTCTTATTAATTAGAACACCGTTGAAAAAAACTGCATGACACTTATAAAGATTATTAACTGCCCTTTTTTTTATTTCTTCTACTAAAATGGTACTAGATTTTTCATTACAATTATTATCAAAAAATGGAGTCTGGAACGATAAAATGTTTGATTTACTCATGGGGACAACTAACGGGCCTACAATATCTATATTAGTACATAATTTAATTGAGCGAACTAAATTTTCCAAACAATCTCTTAATGGATACCCATCATCATCCATACACCACACCCAATCAAAACCCTTTTCATACGCTATTTTTATTCCAGTATGAAAACCTCCAGCACCTCCCAAATTTGGTTGTGTGCTAAACTCTATTTCTTCTTGTACTTTCAACCAATTTAGAGTTCCATCAGTACTGGAATTGTTGATAACTAAAATCGAATCCAGTTTTCTTGTTTGCATTTTTAGTGAATTAATACATTTCTTTAATTCACTCAATCGATTATATGTTACAACCACAGCACATATTTTCATAGTAATTTATTGTAAGATTCTTGCTACCACCTGATCCATATTATAATACTTATATTCTGCAAGTCGGCCTAAGAAAGAAACACTCTTAAGTTTAGAACTCTCTCCAAAATATTTCTGATATAATTGCTGATTACCTTTCGTTGGAATTGGATAATAAGGATCATCTTTTGTAGATGCGTATTCTCTTGTTATTGTTGTGTAATTATTTTTTTGTCCCGTTAGTTTTTTGTATTCTGTCACGCGTGTAAATTCAAATGAGTCATCTACGTAATTAATCACCGGGGCTCGTTGATAGTCAGAAGTTTCCAATGTCTCCCACTCAAACCTAATCGATCTATAAGGAAGTTTTCCAAATTGATAATCAAAAAAATAATCAATCGGTCCGGTGTAGATCATTTTATCAAATTTAACTCCTTCTACTATATCCTTAAAATCTGTATTCAAAACGACTTCGATATTTTTATGTGATAAAATCTTTTCAAACATTTTTGTGTATCCATCCTTCGGCATAAATTGAAATTTATCTGTAAAATATCTGCAATCATCATTTGTTCTAACCGGAATTCTGCCACAAACAGATGGGTTTAATTCTCTCGGTTCCAAGTCCCATTGTTTCTTTGTATAATATCTGAAAAATTTCTCAAATAAATCAACTCCAACTTGATTGACAATGATATCCTCAGAATTTAGTATTGGGTGTCTTCTCTCTCTTACTGATTCAAAATACTCTGCCACTTCTTTTTCTGTTGTAAAATCCTTTTGATAAAGTTTATTGACTGTTAATCTATTAATAGGAATTGGGTACAAACTTCCGTTTAATTTTGCCAGAACTTTGTGTTCATAAGTAATCCACTCGGTAAATTGACTTAAGTAATCGAAAACTTTTTTACTGTTTGTATGAAAAATATGCGGTCCATAACGATGAACTAAGATCCCATGTTCGTCATATTCGTCATATGCGTTACCTGCAATATGTCCACGTTTCTCCACAACTAACACTTTTTTGTTTAGTTGAGAAGCTAATCGTTCTGCCATAACTGACCCGGCAAAACCCGCTCCGACTATAAGATAATCATATTTCATTTTTATGTCGGATAACAAATGCGAATGTTAATAATGTGATTGCTATTTCAGTAATCAGCATACTAGCTGCTGTACCTTCTGCTCCATATCGCGGAACAAAATTTATTAATAAAAGTAAATTCAGTATTGCGCCAATAAAGATAATTTTTCTGAACTCACTATCAAATCCTTGACCAAGCATAAATTGTATTCCAAAAACGTTACTTAAGAATATAATGAAAGGAAGATAAGCCAGCCATTTTAATATTTGAACTGAGCTTAAATATTGCTCCCCCAATATAAGAAGGATCAACTCTTCGCTAAATAAAAAAAGAAAAGTGCTTAGTAAAAATGCCGGTATTCCAATAACTATTAAATATTTTTTAAGAAATTTTATAGTCGAGACTTTACTTTCCCGAAACAAATTAGATATATGCGGAAAGATTGTTTGTCCGGCAATTCCCCCTATATTCTGAACAGCTGAACGAATTTTATCCGCACCCGTAAAAAATCCTACTGCAGTGTTACCACTTATCAATCCCAGAATAAATGTATTTGATGTAGTATAAAGCATTATTAAGTATTGAGATGAGAATAAATTAAACCCTTCACTTAAATGTTGTTTAATAGATGCAAACTTCGGAATAGCTAAGTCAACTAATTTTTGCTGTAACAAAAAGTAAATAGAAAAAGCTCCGGTCAACACTAGAACACCGGAGGTAATTAACAAATATGTTATCAAATCTTTCTCTTCTATCACAAATAAAAAAATAAACACAACACCTATTATCCTAAAGAAAATATTGAAGATTGTTATGTAATACATTTTCTCAATACCCTGGAAAAACCAAACCGGGAATAATAAGTTGCCGATTATTGATAAAAATGCAATCGTATATATTAAGTAGTTTTCACTAAAGAATGGAATTATAGAAATCAGAATAAAATACAAAATTGAAATTGGGATAAGTAAAATAATTTTACTGAAAAAGGTAAGATTAAAAAGTTGATTAATTTTGTTTTTGTCATCTTTTAGTTGAGCTATCTCGCGGGTAGATGAAAAATTAAAACCAAATTCTATAACGGTATTAAAGTAAACTAAAAAGGCAAAAGCAAAGTTTGCCAATCCAAAATTAGTCGGGCCCAAAACACGAACTAAATAAGGAAATGTAATTAACGGGATAACATAATTACTGATCTGTAAAATGGTTAGAGAAGAGAAATTTATAGCTAATTTTTTTATCAAAATAATTTCAGTTATTATTTCCTAACCAACCAAACTTCGGGATTCTGATAATTCCTTTCATTCCAAATCTCAAAGTGTAAGATATTTCCTTCTAAGCTTGGGTTTACTTTTCCGATTACGGTTCCGCCATTAACTTTTTGTCCCTCTGTTACATTAATGTCAGCTACGTGACCGTAAACTGTTCTAAAATTATTTTTGTGAGTTATTATGACCACACTGCCGTAACCGGGTATCCACTCAATTGCGGAGACTATACCTTCTGCAACCGAATATACAGATTCGCTTATGTCAGTTACAATATCTACACCGTAATTTAAGGTAACTGTATTTAATTTCACATTTCTATTTTCGCCAAAGTTACGGATAATACTTCCTGAGCGAACGGGCCAATTCATTCTTCCTTCGAGATTGGCAAAGTTTTCAAAGTCGTCGTAATTATATTCAAACATGACTTTCTCATCGTTCATTCTAGCCAAACGCATTTCTTCTAATCTTTTACGTTCATCTTCAATTAATTTTGCAATTATATTTTTGATTTGAATTTCTGCACGTCGTTTATCTTCAATTTCCTTGAGAACTGCGTTTTGGTCATTTTTCAAATTATCAATAATTGATTGACTTGCAATTTTTTTATCATCCAAAGTTCTTTGTTCATTTTCTTTTTCTGCAACTAGTCTGACTTTTTCTTTTAGCTCTATTTCTCTTTGAGCAACCAATTTTGTAAACTTTTCTTTTTTATCCACAAGCTGATTCAACGTCTCTTCTTTTTCATCAGAAATGTAACTCAAATATTTATAGCGTATGAGCGCTTGGTTAATCGATTCAGCGTTTAAGAGAAATTTTAAAAAACTACCTTTTTGATTTTTATAAACCCATACGATATAACGCGAATAGTCTTTCTTAAGCTTTGAGATTTCACTTTCTAAAACAGAAATCTGGTTACTCAAAGAAACGATCTCTCTTTCTTTTTGAGCTTCTTCATTTTTTAATCGAGTTATTACTTGGTTTATAAGCAGACTTTGCTGATTTAAATTTTGTAGTGCGTTTAACGATTTTTTCTCTTGATCGGAAAGTTGATTTAATTTGCTTTGTAATGAGGTGATTTCAGAACGTAAGTCTTGTAAAACTTTATTCTGCTCTTCGATCTCTTCATTACTTTGTGAAAAGATTGGGAGCGATAGCAAAACAAAAATAATAAGGTATTGTTTTATCACTTTTACCATTCAATTATTTCGGCATCCTCTGGAATTGTAAAAGTTAATTTCCCTATATCTTGATTAACTTTTATACTTCTGTATTCAATATTGATATCTTGTTTCATCAATTTATAGTTTACGTTGATTTTATAAGGAAGCGGAACATCTTCAAAGTTATCAAAGTCACGGTAAGCTCCTTCTAGAATTGAGTTCGACGGCTGCTCAATTATTTTATACTTTGTGATGGCAAGATCATCAATTAAAATTTCATATATACTGTTTCTTCCGGTAATATCATCAGAATAAGTTAAGTAGTAAGTATCATTTTTAACAAAAAGATCATCAGGTTCTCGACGTAATTTATCAGTTAAATCTACGGCACCGGCAAATGCATCCATAAGTTCTTCAAAAGTAAGATCAACTTTAAAAATATTTTTTAATGATAAATTTTTTGTAATTCCTCTGTAAACTCTATTGTTAATCACATCATAAAAAAGAAAATCACGTTTAGTTGCTACTGCTTGTGCAAGATCAATTCCAAAAGGCCCATAAAAAGAAATTTGCATTGAATCCGGTTTCTTTATCACGACTTGGAAACTTGCCTTAGCTGTTAGCTGAGGACTTTCAATGTTAATTGTTCCACTTCCGGAGAAAGTTTTTATTTTTCTTCGATTTGCTTCAAGTTTTTTTATTAGCCGGTCAGCCGGAAGAATACGTTCTTCGTCAACAGGTTTTGAAGGTACACACGAATTAAAAACTATTGCAGCCGAAAGGAATATCAACAAGTAAACCGTAAAACGAACAAATTTCTTTTTCACAAACTCCCCTTTTCAATTTTTTCTTTTAAGCCTTCTCTTTCCGGGTCTAACTCAAATGCGCTTTCCCACAATTCCCTAGCTTTAGATTTTTCATTCAGCATATAATAAACGTCACCCAAATGATCTGTCACTTCCGCGTTATCAGGTCCGGTTTCTAAAGATTGTTCAATATAATATTTTGCTTTCTCATATTCACCCATCTTGAAATATACCCAGCCAATCGTATCTAAATAAGAAGAATTTGTCGAATCAAACTCGAGTGCTTTTGATACATACTTAAGTGCTCTTTCCAAATCAACATTTCGTTCGGCTAACGCATAGGCATAATTGTTTAATACTAAGGCGTTTGTTGAATCTATTAATAATGCTTGCTCATACAACTCAGCCGATTTCTCAGAGTTACCGAGATTTTCATGAATCAATCCGATAGTCCCTATCAACGATACGTTATGTGGTTCTTGTTCAAGTGCTTTATCCAAATATATTAGTGCTTCTTCTTCCTTTTTAAGTTGATTAAGGGTTACACCGTAAGCATAAAGTCCGGTGAAATCATCAGGATTAAGTAGTAATGCTTTCTTTAAATATGGCTCTGCTTCTTTACTTTTATTTGTCTGTGTGTAAGAAAGTCCCAATATTAAATTCAACACGAATTCATCAGGAAATCTTTCCAATGCCGGTACAAGAACTTTGATTGCTTCTTCATATTTAGCTGAATCGAAGAGGAGTCCGCCAAGCGACATTAATATTTGAGGATTCCAGGGTGCCAGTTCAGAAGATTTCTTATAATTCTCAACTGCAAGCGAATCATTACCTTCCTCAATTGCTATTTGAGCTAAGAATAATTTTATCTGCCAGTGAGTTGTGTCCGAATCAATTTCGGTAAAAATTTGTTTTGCACGTCGGAGTGATAGTGAATCATTCTGTGCTCTTGCAAAAAAGGCTCCACCGATATGAATCTTTGATTGCAATGGCATATCTTCGCGTTTACTCAATTTCATGTATTCTTCAGCACCTTCTTCCCATCTGCCAGATTGTACCAATGAATTAGCACGGTACTCGAGTAGATTTGTATCATCGGGAAATTGAAGTAATAATTGATCCGACATACTCAATGACTTTTCATAATTTTCAGTTTTTAAGTAGGACTCAATAAGCAGTTTCTTCATTTGCAAATTATTAGGATCAACTTTTATTAATTCTTCTAGAGTTTCTATTGTTGCATCAACATTTCCCATTCTTTCGTTAAGATCTGCAATGTTTACGAGAACATTCCATTCCGGACCAATCATATCAATTAATTTGTTATAAAGTTCTAAAGCTTTGATGGGTTTTGATGTTTCGTAAATTTGCGCCAAAGAATAATATGCTCGTTCATCGGTTGAATCATTTGCGATAATATTATTATAAATAGTAGCAGCCGAATCGGGTTGATTACCAACTTGATAAATTGTAGCAAGTAAATAATTATACTCACTATTATTGGGTTCACTTTTCACTGCCTCTTTAGCATGAGTTAATGCGGCGGGTAATTTTTTGATTCTCATTAAATTTTTTGCCAATGCAAAATTAATTCCGGGAGTCGGATCTAATTTTAATGCTTGTTGATAATAATTAACCGCAGATTCATAGTCTCCCCTCATTTCACTAAGGGAACCTTCGATAAATATTTCTTGAGCGATGGCTTTATTTTTAACTTCGTCCTCAGAAATCTCTTTTTGCTCTTGAAGATCTTGTGAACTGGAGCATGCGAAAAACATTAAAGCAGAAATAAAAACTAAAACATATTTATACATAATTCTCTTCTTAATTTGATTTGAAAAATAGTTTTATACAGATATAATAACAAGGTAATTTAATTGAAATCATTACCTTAATTGACTAATTTTGGCTCTAATTTGAGAGACAATGAAATTTGATTTAGCCATATCATATACCTGGATTTATGACATTGAGTTTACTCAGTTAGTCGAAAAAATGTTCCAAGAAAACGGGCTTTCAACTTTCGTTATTAACAGAAAAAACATCGATGAAATTACCGATTATGTAAGAAATGATAAACTTAGGTTCGGCTTTTATATCGATCGGGCTTCAGATGAAGATGAAAATTTTTTGGAGTTAGCAAGACTATTAACAAATAGTAATTGCAGAATAATAAACGAATATCATAAAGTTGATCCCGCGGTTGATAAATCACGTGTACAGGAAAAATTGATCAATGCCGGATTAAAAATTCCAAAGACAATTATAATTCCTCCATTAGACAAAGTAGAAAACATTTCAATCGGGGAAGAAGATCTACAGCAAATTGGGATTCCATTTATTATAAAACCAGCTTATTATTCCGGTGGGGGTGAGGGAGTAATAAAAAATGCAACTTCAGTAGAAGATATTAATTTGGCTAGGAAAACACTTCGAGATGATAGTTATTTAGTTCAGCAAAAAATCTATCCTATAACAAGAAAAGGAAGTAAAGCCTGGTTTAGAGTACTCTGGTTTTTCGGCAAAATTATTCCACTGCTTTGGGATGATGAAACACTTCTTTACTCAGAAATTGACGCAAAAAATATTTTTCCCGAAGTTATACCACAAATTGAAATTGCTATGCAAAAAATTAATGCGGTTGCCGGATTGGATTACTTTTCTAGCGAATTTGCTCTTGATAAAAACGATGAACTCTTTTTGATCGATTATGTTAATGATCAATGCGATATGAGATTGAAATCTTTACACGTTGATGGCGTTCCCGATAAAATTGTAAAATTATTTATATCGGAAATGATAAATTTTGTTAAACATAATCAAAAGTAAAGATCTTCTTCAATGGTATCCAGAATATTAAGATAACTTATATATCTCTCCTCTGATATTTTTCCTGCTTCAACGGCTTTAATAACAGCACAACCGGGTTCATGATGATGAGTGCATGTATTAAACTTGCAATCATGAATGAATTTTACAAACTCATTGAAGTAATGTGAAAGATTCTCTTGTGTAATGCCGTATGGATCAATTTCTCTGATACCCGGAGTATCGATTATAAATGTATCTTTGCCGACCAATTCCATTCTTGATGTGACAGTTGTGTGCGTTCCTTTGTTAGAATGATCACTTATTTTTTTTACTTTAAAATTTAATTCCGGGAAAATCTTATTAAGAATTGACGACTTACCCACACCCGAATGACCCCAGAAAAGATTTACTTTTCCTTCCAACTCACTTTCAATTTTTGCAAATGAATCAATTTCAACTTCAGTTGATGTTACAAAAACAGTATAACCGATTTCCTCATAAAACTCTTTCCATTTTTGAGCTGAATCGTTTTTGTCGAGATCAACTTTGTTGATGATAAGAAATGGTTTTACATGCGAACTTTCGGCAGTAACTAAAAGTCTATCGACAGATCGATTATTGAATGAAGGTTTTTTAATGCTGGTTACGATGAATAAATTATCAACGTTAGCACATACGATTTGTTCAAGTCTTTGTCCTCGATAACTTGCGCCTTTAATTTTGGGAGCTTTGCGGGAAATATGATTTTTTCTTTCTTCAATTTTTTCAATTGCTCCGGTTCCGTCTTCGTTCTTAGAGAATTTTACGAAATCACCAACTGCGGCGATATCTAAAGTGAAGAGTTTATCTTTCTTTAATTCAAATTCTTTTTGGAATTTACCACGAAGATAACATCTTACAATTTTATCTTGGTCCGATAAAACGTAATAATCTTTACTCTCTATTCTAACAATTCTACCTTTTTTCAAATTACTCCAAATAAAAAAAGCACCTTATAAAAAATAAGGTGCCTAGTAAATGAAGTCAATCAACTAAGATTAACTTAAAACAAATATTTTATTGTCATAATAAAATTATCAGTTGTAATATCTTGATAGGTTCGTGAATCGTTTACACCGTAATTATCTCCAATATTCTGCCACCAACCTCTGGCATAAGCCAAATCAAGTGAAAGAGTTTTATTGGGCATCAAACCAATTCCCGCTGTGAAATATTTTCTATTAAATTCCGAAGGATCATTATCATAAGCCGAAGGCTGCATAATAAAACCGCCTCTTAAAGAAACAAATGGATACGGAAGTTTATACTCGAGTCCAACATTATAATTTAAAACAGACCGGAAAACACTTTTAATATCTCTGTTATTTTGACTAACTAATCCAGCATCCAAACCGTCACCGAATTCCATTTGAGTGTAATCAATAAATGTTCCTTCAGCCGACAAAGTTAAACCGGCTATTTCATATGCAATCGCTCCTGTAAATTCGAATGGTGTTGTAATGTCATATTCAATTTCATTACGTATCGGATCCATGTCAACTGATGTACCTGTTCCGAATTCACTTCTTGCTTCAACATAATATTTTTCCTTTATGGTATATTGAGTAGGGAATTTTATAGTTGCACCTATCTTTAAAAATTGAGGGAATCGATACAATAAACCAAACTTGAAATCCCAACCGGATATATCCCAATCAAGAACATCATTAACATAAAATGACTGGAAGTCGGCCGTGAAAGGTTCAGAAGGATCAGTCCAGACAGACGAGTTGTAAATATTTCTTGTATCGTCTTCGTAATATCTTCTATCAGATTTATAGTTTCCGGAAATAATATTAAGAGTACCCCCCACAAAAACACCTTTTGCAACTTCTATAGCTCCGGATAATGCCCAATTATTTAACTTACCTTCATCAATAATATCCCCGCTTTGGTTTAATCTGCCATTTATTGGAGTTTGGGTTCCGGTTGTATCTGTTAAATAAAGTTGATATGAGACATCACCAAATCCAAGCAGTGATTGAATCATGGAAGTATTACCATCATTAAATCCATCAAACTTAACTGCCGAATTAAAATTCTTACTTTGATTAAATCCCAATCCAAAAACTAAACTGCCTTGAGCGGTTGGCAATGGAAAAACAAATCCCACTTGCGAAAGGTTTGTACTGTTATTTGTAAAGTCAGATTGAGTACCAAAAAAGTCTGTGTTGTTATCAAGTGAGTTGTAAATAAAAGAACCGCTGAATTCTAAATTACTTGCTGTTCCAAGTCCAGCAGGATTAAATAGTGATCCACTATAATCATAACTCAGTGCATTATATGCATTTCCCATACCTAATGCTCTTGCACTCGAACCAAGTCCGGGGAAAGCTAATCTAAGAGCATCATTAATTGTTTGTGAATGACTTGTAGTTACAAATAAGACTAGTAACATGATCAAGAAATTAGAGATTTTTTTCATAACTACTCCCACATTTATCAAAATCTGTATTTATCACTTCCTTCCCTTACTGCTTGATGAACTGTTACTGGAGGATGATCTTGTTCCACTTGATCTCGAAGATGAAGAACTGCTCGGACTAGAGTAAGTGCTAGAACTTCTGCTTGAATTTGACGGAGCACTATATGAACGACTTGGAGAAGACGAATTTGATCTTGAGGTGCTTGCGGCTGAATTGTCTCTTTTCGGACTCTTGTAAGTCCTTCCTGAATTAGCCTTTGGTTTCTCAGGAACACGTTTCGTCTGCGGAACGTAAGAACGTTGACTAGGAGTCTGACTTCTAGGTGTTGCGTTTCTCGTTGATGGAGCAGGAGTTGACGGTCTTGTAGATTGAGTCCCGACATCATATCTTCTAGAATCTTTGGTTGTTACTTCGCCGACTTTTTTTCGTGCTTGAGGAATTGCTTTTCTACCCTCATCAATTTTTCTACCTGATTCAGGTCTTGTACTTGGTCGAGTATCAGTTGTCCTTCCTGTTCTTACATCGGGTCGTCGTGTTGGTTGCTCATTAATTACTTTCGCTCTGTCATTTATAGTTCCGGTAGTTGTTCCGTTTCTGCCCGTCTCAACAGTTCTACCACCATCAGTTATTCCACCGCGCATTCCTCCACCATCATCTATTCTACCTCTACCACCGTCTGTTCCACGACCTCTACCATTATCTCTTAATCCAGTATAAGTGTTTGTTCTATATTTATAACCGTTATTATATGGATAATTATTTCCGTAATGTCCATAGTAACCATAATGGTGATATGGATAATATGAATATCCCCACCAACCTATATATGCAACAGGGTAAAACCAGGGGTCGGGATACCAGATATATGGTGAATAATAATAGTAATCCCACCAGTAATTTCGATAGCTGAAATAAAAATGACTTGTTGGATAATAGCCTGAATAATATCTTCTATAATTCGGTCTCCAATAATGATCATAATCGTCAACAACGTAATACTCACCTGAATCGTCATAATATTCATAGGATTCATCATAATATGTTGTAGAATCATAATCCTCGTAATATGTATCATCTTCGTATGTTGCAACAGCAGTACGATCATCATATCCCCTAACTGCCAGTTGAGTATAGCAGCCTGAGAAGAAAATAGAAGATATGATGATTATTAAGCTTGTCCTTAGTAAAAATTTCATCACGATACCTCTTAGTTTTAATTACACTTCATTTACTAATATTAAGTTAACAAATACTATGCCTATGAAAAGATGCAAAAACGGGGGACATGATCAGAAATGATAGATGTGTGTCTAAGATGTTAAACGCTAGTGTATATTATTTACTACACTAAAAAATTGATTTAATGAACTCCACAAAAATTGCACGATCAGCTTTATTGCTGTTGATTTTTTTGTTATCCAGCATATCACGTAAATCCAATCCAACAGTAAAGCCTTCACCCACTGACCAGCGAATTCCAAAGTTCATGTAACCGTTTCCATCACCGTAAGCTTTGATTGTATTATCATTGATGGCAAAATTATATTCACCAACTAAAGAAACTTTTCCACCAATTGTTTTTTCAAATCCGATTCCAAGGTTTAAATCTTTGTCATCATCATCTCTTTCGAGCGAATAATTAACGATCGCGTGAAGACTTAAGTATCCGAGAAATTCAAAATTTTTGGAAGCGGCAACGTAAAAACCCGGTGATTTAATTTCGAATCGATTTATATCTTCATCGTAAAATCCTTTTCCTTGAGAATCGAATCCTAATGTAAATGCCGGAATACTTTCGGTCTCATCAACTAATCTTGCCCTAACATTTATTCCCGGGAGTTTATACCAATCAACTTTACCGGATCCAATAATATTTCCTCCGCCATATGAAATGCCAAAACTAAAATTATCAAAAACGCCGACTTCAATTTTTGCAATAAGAACTCCAAACGGAAGAACATCAGCACTTACACCTACAAAACCTTTTTCTAAAATTCCCGCTGATGGAAGATCGATTAACGAACGATACTCATATTTTGCATCTGTTCCAGCGGTACCTTGAGCAAAAATTGTTAAAGATAATAACAAGGTGAGTAATAAAAATTTTTTCATCTCTATTCCGTTTTGTTAGATGGAATTTCTATTAACGAAAAATTTTGTGTCTTATTAGTTTCGATTCTTAATTTAACTTTGCCTGGATTAGCATTCAAATAAATATTTATTATTCCGTTTCCCGAGTCAATAATTTTTTCTACACTTTCACTGCCCTCTTCAACTTTATATGAATATTGAAGATTTCTAAACGGGGCTTGAATTCCCAACGAATTAACCGGGATAATTTCAACAGTATAATTTAAAGAACTTACTTGTGTTTCTATTATTTTTACTTCATAAACGTTGAAAATATAAAACCAAGATAAGAACAATATAATTAAGAGTATAATAAAAAATATTATTGACAAAATTATGTTTCTATTTTTTTTTGAAAGTTGTTCCACTTTTTGTATCAACTAATTGGAATCCAATTTCATTTAACTGATCACGAATAAGATCGGCAAGTGCAAAGTTTTTATTTTGTTTAGCTTCGGTTCTTATTTTGATTAATAAGTCAATCAATTCATTTTCTTTTGAATCACTTTGTATTTTTTTTGTCTCACCGAAATTCACAATTCCAAGAACATTTTGAGCTGTCTTTTCTAAGAAAGTTTTAACATCAATAAAGAATTGCACATCAATATTTTCATTTTTGCTTACCATTGAATTTATAGATTTTACATAATCGAAAATGACAGCTACTGCTTGTGGTGTATTAAAATCGTCATCCATTGAGTTCTCAAAACCGAAATAGTATCTGTCAAAATCAAATTCAATTTGCTCTCCGGATTTACCAGCAGATACTTTTTCATTCACAAGATCAACTAAATTGTTTAATCTCTCCAAACCTTTTTTGGCAGAATCCAACAAGTCATTACTAAAATTAAGCGGACCGGCATAATGTGTTTGTGAAAACAGCATTCTGATTACTTCGGCAGAGTAAGTTTTTAAAATATCTCGCGCGGTAAAAAAGTTACCTAGTGATTTTGACATTTTTTCATTTTGAAGATTTAAAAATCCAAAATGAACCCAATACTTAACAAATTTATGTGAAGTGGCACCTTCACTTTGTGCAATTTCATTTTCATGATGCGGAAAGATCAAATCACTTCCCCCCGCATGAATGTCAATTGTTTCTCCGAGATGTTTTGTACTCATTGCAGAACATTCAATATGCCAACCGGGTCTGCCTTTACCCCATGGACTTTCCCAAAATGGCTCGCCTTCTTTCGCTTTTTTCCACAATGTAAAGTCCAAAGGATTTTTTTTCTCATCGTTAATTTCTATTCTCGAGCCGGAAATAAGTTCATCCAATTTTTTACCGCTGAGTTTCCCATAGTTTTCGAATTTTGAGACATCATAAAAAACATTACCGTCAACATTATAAGCCATCTCATTTTTGATAAGGGATTCAATCATGTTAATAATTTCACCGATGTGAGCTGTGGCACGTGGGAAAATATCCGCTTCGGCAATATTTAATCTTTTTGTATCAGCTAAAAAAGCTTCAGTAAATTCTTCGGCAACTTTGGACGATTCTGTATTCTGTTCATTTGATTTTTTAATTATTTTGTCATCAATATCGGTGATATTCATCGCATATTTAACATGGAATCCTTTGTAAATAAGATATTTACGGATAATATCCGCCATTATAAACGATCTAGCATTTCCAATATGAAAAAAGTCGTAAACAGTAGGTCCACAAACGTACATAGTCACATTTGGTGGATCGGTTGGTTGAAATTCTTCTTTTTTTCGCGATAGTGTATTGTAGATTAGCATAATGTTATTTTTTTTGATCAAAATATACTAAATAGGTCTTACTTTATTCAAAAATAATTACTATATTAAATATATGGATAAGAGAGACCTATATCTCTTTATCGATTTATCTGATATTTTTCTTACAATAAATAAATAGTAAAATAGAATTTCTTGATTATCGGAATTTGATAATGACGTACCTTTCAAAAATCTTCGTATTTCTACAGAATAAAAAGATGGTATTATCTTTGTTGTTTTATAACCATAAATCAATTCATTTCCCCAAACAGGAGGTATTTGTATGTTAAAAAGACTTACCATTTTACTAGGTGCAATGGTGCTGATGTGCAGTCTTACTTCAGCCCAAACCCTACGTTTGGATACGTACGGAGTCTCTCCTAGATTAATCTCTTTTGATCTAGTTGATGATTTCTTTGAATATCCATACAATGGGCTCACAAGTGTTGGTGTTGGCACAATGGTTTATTTAAAAGTTACCACCACAGGTACTTTTACTAATCCAGTATGGACAATGCCAGTCGCACCAAGTGGTTCAAACACAGTTCTAACTCAAACATTAGCCGAAGGTGATAATGTTATCTACTTAAAATTTACCCCCGACAAATCAGGTAGATATGTTATCGAATTTGGTGACCAAGGATTAACTGCAGACATTACTTTTAATGCTGCTATGTACCTTGGCGTAAACGGTGGTTCAGTTACATGTATGAATTGCCACAATAATTCACTTTATGGATTTATCGGTGACAAATGGCAACAAACAGGTCACTACTCAGATACTGAAAGAGGATTCAATGGTGAATTAAGTTCACATTTTAGAGAATCATGCTTAGCATGTCACTCAACAGGTTATGATGCAAATCCGACAGCTGTAAACGGTGGATTTGATGATTATCCATTTGAATTTCCTGCTCAATTAGGTCCTGGTGTATGGGATCAATTAGTACAACAATATCCAGAAGCAATGGCAATGGGAAGAATTCAATGCGAAAGCTGCCATGGTCCAGGTGGAAATCACTACGGTCAAACCGGCAACAATGCAATGGTTACTACACTCGATGCTGAAAATTGCGCATGGTGCCACGATCAAGGAACACATCATAATTTTCCTGCACAATGGGATTTCTCAGTTCATGCAAAAGGTCCTAACGTAGGTTATGCTGGCGGCAGAGCCGGATGTGCTAATTGTCATAGTGGTTCTGGTTTTGTTGAATGGGTAAAAGGTGGTCAACAACCACTTACTGCTGCTCCTCCAGCAATTCCGATAACTTGTGCAACATGCCACGATCCTCATGATGCTTCAAATCATGCTCAATTAAGATTAGTTTCGGCTACCTTAACAAATGGTTATGAAGTTACTTTAGGTAATGAAGGAAGATTATGTATCACTTGCCATAAAGCTCGTAGAGACGGTGTTGATTATACAAATAACTATTTAAGAAACTTAAGCTCACACTTTGGCCCTCATTACAGTGCTCAAGGTGATGTACTTACAGGTCAAAATGCTGTAACTTGGGGATATAACGTTCCAACTTCTCCTCACTTGCAAGCAATTGAAAACGCATGCGTTGGCTGTCATATGGGCGAAGGTCCGGTTGATGAAGCCGGTAACTTTGAGTTAGCAGGCGGTCACACCTTCAACATGAGAACCGAAGACGGAGTTGCGAATGTTGGTGTTTGCGAACCTTGTCACGGTGATGTTGGTGAAGATTTCAACGAAAAGAAATTATATATAAACGGTATTGCTGACCATGATGGTGACGGTGTTGATGAAGGTTTACAAGAAGAAGTTCATGGATTATTAGAAACTCTTTATGACTTACTACCAAATGACGGAGCAGGTCATGTAACCATTACAGATTCTTCAGTAACAAAAGTCCAAGCACAAGCTGCATGGAACTATTTATTAATTGAAGAAGATCGTTCAGCTGGTATGCATAATCCTGAATTTGCAGTTGAATTGTTAAAACTTTCTATCGGTGTATTGAAAGGAACAATCAGTGATGTAGCTCCAGAAGACGGTCAAATTCCGGTTGAATTTAATTTGGCTCAAAACTATCCAAACCCATTCAACCCATCTACAACAATTAAATTCTCTATTCCAAAAGCTAGTGAAGTTAGTTTAACAATTTATGATGCTTTAGGTAGAGAAGTTGCAAAATTAGTTGACGAACAAAAAGCAGCGGGTACTTACAGTGTTGATTGGAATGCTTCTAACAATGCTTCAGGTATCTACTTCTACAGAATTACAACTAATGAACATGTTCAAGTTAAGAAAATGGTACTGGTTAAGTAAGATTACGTATTATACACCCCTTAGAAAAGACCCGGTATTTTTGCCGGGTCTTTTTTTTGTTTAAATCATTTTACTTCACGAAGACCAAAACCCGAGGTAGTTACAAAGACTTCAAACTTTCTCGGCTTATCGGTTAATTGAAATGCAGCATTACCATAAACTGTATTAACGAACGGAAGTTTATGCCCAATATCATAAAGAATATTCCAAAGAAAGTCTTCTTCGTCTTCCACTAATGAGTGAATTGTAGGTTGGTTCTTAATTTCATCATCTGTTTTTATAAATCTTCCTCTAACTCTGTTTAATCTATATCTTGTATCGAGACCAAGGAAAGTCATATAATCTTCCCATTTTAATATATCACCTTCGATCATCCATTGATCACCGATTATCTCGAAACGATATTTATTGATTTTGTCGCCTTGTAAAAATTCCTCAATCAATAAATTACACTTTTTATCACTTATGGGTTCAACCTGAACGGTTGCAACAGTTATCTCATCTGTAAAGTTGTGATAGGCAATAAAGAAGAAACCAAGGAATAAAAGCATTCCACCAATAGCTGTTAATAGGAGTATTGAAATTAAATTTCGTGCACTACCCATTACTCCCGGAATTTTTTTTTCTTCTCTACCGATAATTTTAAAAATTCTGCGTTTAATGAAGATAAAGAAAAATACAATTCCTAAAAATAATCCTATCATACCAAGAAAAATGATAAGATTTGGATTAAGTACGTCAAAAGGATTGAACATATTTATATAATTTTATGAATAAAGTTAAAGATAGAAGAAAGAGATAAAAAATGCTGTGATTTTATGTTCGGAGTTTGTCTATGAGTAAATTCATATCATCAGGTAATTCAGAGTCAACTAAAATTTTTTCTTTTTTGATTGGATGATAAAATCCGAGAGTTTTAGCATGAAGGGCTTGTCTCGGCATAATTTCAAGCAAATTATGAATCCTAGATTTCATTTTGGGAAGATTGCTTCCATGAACAATCACTCTTCCGCCATAGGTAGGATCCCCAAATATTGGGTGATTAATGTGGGACATATGAACACGAATCTGATGAGTCCTTCCGGTTTTCAGCTTTAATTTTATCAGAGAGGCGAATTCAAATTCTTCTATAACCTCATAAAATGTGTGTGCATGTTTCCCATCAGTTTCACTTACCGTAAATATTTTCCTATCTCTTTTGCTTCTGCCTATATTACCTATTACTTCACCGGTAGAATCCTTAAATATTCCCCAACAAATCGCCCAATATTCTCTTTCCAAAGTATGAGCTGCAAACTGCTTTGCTAATTGAGCATGAACGTGTTCATCCTTAGCAACAATTAACAAACCACTTGTGTCTTTATCAATCCGGTGAACAATCCCGGGTCGAGTCGGAGCAGCTTGATTGTATTTACTCAAATTTTCTGTATGATGAAGAAGTGCATTAACGAGTGTTCCGGAATAATTACCCAATGCAGGATGTGCGACCATTCCCGGTGGTTTATTAACTACCAGCAAATAGTCATCTTCATATAAAATATCGAGAGGAATTTCTTCGGCTTCAACAAATTCAGGTCGTGGTGCGACCGGAATCCTTACAACTATTTTATCACCTGGGATAACCAAATAATTCGGTTTAACTAATTTGCCATTAACTGTAACAAGCTCGGCTTTTATTAATTTTTGAATTCTTGATCGTGTGGAGTTTTCGATTGAATTAGCGAGGTAAGTATCTATCCTCTCTTTTCGTTTACCGTCAGTTATCTCGAGATTCAGTATTTTTTCGGTTATTATCTTTGCCATCTAAATTTTCTTCTTCCGCCAAATCTACTTTTGTTTCATCTGTTTCAGATTTATCTTTTTCATCGTAAATACGTCCATGGAAAATAAGCATTAATATAACACCCACCGTAACTGATGCATCGGCAACATTAAATATCGGCCAGGTTTCATAAGTCTTACCAAAAATTGTGAAATCCCAAAATTCAACTTGAAAAAAATCAACTACACGTCCATACATTAAAGGAGCGTAATCGTAAAAAACACCGTAGAATGCTCTATCGATAAAATTACCGAGTGCGCCGCCCAGTATTAGTGCAAGTGATAGTCGGTTTACATAAGATTCATTCTTAATTTTGTAAATGTAATAGATAAGTCCGATTGAAGCGATAAAGGAAAATAGTGATAACAACAATTTAGAATTTACACCGACATTAATACCAAACGCCATTCCGGGATTTTCAACAAAAGTAATTCGGAAGAAATCACCAATAACGGAAAAACTTTCGCCCAGATTCATCCCTTCATGCTTAAGATTCAAGAATGGAATATTGAATCCCTTTACTGCAAGTTTGGATATTTGATCAGTAATCAAAATGAACAATGAAACGTATAATATCCTCAAGTCATTATCCTAATAAAAATTATCACTTACCTTGCATCTTCTGCTTTACTTGTAAACAATGCTGTGTATGAGGAACAGCTTTTAATCTTTCTTTAGGAATTAATGGACAAGTAGGACATAAATTTTGCGGTTCATCGATACAATCAATACAAATTCCATAAGTACCGTTTTCAATTCTTTGGAGAGCTTCTTCAAGATAGGTCAGGAATTTGTTTTCTCTTTGAGCCCACAAATAAAGCTTTTCTCTCTCCATTGCATCAGTACCTTGTTCAGCCATATGTAACGAATAAGGAGAACTTTCATTTACGTATTGTCCTGTAGTCGGATCCATCATCTGATCTTTTAAACTTTGTAGTTGTTCAATGATCTCATTTCGTTTTTGAAGAATGATTTCCTTAAAATCTTCTAAGTCTTTTTTAGGATACCCCTTTACCTTCCTAATTTTTTTACTCGGAGATACTATTTCAACTTCTTGCTGAGTTATTTTTTTCTTAGTTGTTTTTTCGCTTTTAGCTTTAGTTTTTTTTGGGGCTGCCTTTTTAGCTACTGTCTTTTTCACAGTAGTTTTAGATTTTGCAGCTGTCTTTGTGTTTTTTTTCGGGGCAGCTTTTTTCTTTGTGGTAGTTTTAGCAGCCGCCGTGGATTTCTTAACTGTTTTTTTTGCCATTCCCATTATTTATCCTCCCTTGCTGAACTTATTAACGGCTTTTTTCAATTGAAATTTTGCAACTGAATTCGCCAATGTCCCAATTTTCAAGGTACCCGTTGGAAGAAGTACCCGAAGTTAATTCATCAGCTAAAGTTTCGCTTGTTATGTATTCTGAAAATCGACTTATATATTTAATTAATTTTTCGTCAGATTCATAGAAAATTCGGATTTTGTCAATTACGTCAAAATCAGCGTCTTTACGCATGTTTTGAACCCGGTTGACAAATTCTCTCGCATAACCTTCGGCAATTAAATCCTCAGTTAATTCAGTATCAATACCAACGGTTACACCTTCTTCGCTTTCAACCAACCAACCTTCAATTTCGGTACTTATAATTTCGACATCTTCTAAAGTAAGATTAATTTCGTTTTCATCGATAGTAACTTTAAAGCTATTTTCTCTCTCAAGTTTTGCGATGTCATCCTTACTGAATTTAATAATTTCCGCAGCAAGCGATTTCATCAGTTTGCCATATTTTGGACCAAGCGATTTGAAATTTGCTTTGGCAGATTTATTGACAATTCCGGAATCATCTTCTAAAACTTGAAGTTCTTTAATGTTTACTTCTTCCAATATAACATCTTTCATTCTTTCTACTGCTTCACGTTTTGATGGTGAAACCGAAACCAGAATCTTTTTTAATGGCTGACGAACTTTCAAATTATTTTTTGCACGCATTGATCTCGTTATATAAACTACTTTTTGTGCGACATCCATCTTTAGTTCTAAGTCTTCATCATGATAATTGACTTTTGGGAACTGAACTAAATGAACAGATTCGAATTCTTCTTTTCCGGTCGCCTTATTCAAGTTGTTGTAAATTTCTTCAGTCAAGAATGGAGCAAACGGTGAAGCTAGTTTTACAACTGTGTTCAAGCATTCATATAAAGTTTGATATGCCGAAAGTTTATTTTCGTTCATTTCCGATTTCCAGAAACGTCGTCTGCTTCTCCTAACATACCAATTTGATAATTGATCAATTGTAAATTCGGAAACTTCACGTGCGGCTTTTGTTACATCGTAATTGTTCATGTACTCTTCAAAATCTTTTACTAAAGTGCCAAGCTTTGAAATTATCCAACGATCAATTTCCGGTCGTTTTTCATAAGGAATTATTTCCTCTTTGAAATCAAACTTGTCGATGTTTGCATATAGTGCAAAGAAGGAATATGTGTTAAGTAGAGTTCCGAAAAACTTACGCTGAACTTCAACAATACCCTCTTCATCGAATAATGTGGGTTTCCAAGGCGGACTTGTAGTAACCATATACCAACGAGTAGCGTCGGCTCCGTATTTATCGAATAATTCAAAAGGATCAACCGTATTGCCTTTTGATTTAGACATCTTCATTCCGTTTTTATCAAGAATCAATTCGTTTACTATAAGATTCTTGTATGCAACATTATCGAATAACATAGTTCCAATTGCATGAAGTGTATAGAACCATCCTCGTGTTTGATCAATACCTTCGCAGATAAAATCGGCGGGATAATTCTTTTCAAACAATTCTTTATTTTCAAACGGATAATGATACTGCGCAAACGGCATTGCACCGGAATCAAACCAGACATCAATGAGTTCAGGAGTTCGAGTATAAATCTTTCCGTTTCTCTCAAACTTAATATCATCAACAAACGGTCTGTGTAGGTCGATTTCTTCTTCTTTTAAATCGGCAACTTTAATTTTCTTTCCGTCTCTTTCAATATAACCTTCCTTCAATTCAGCAATACTGCCGATAGCAAACATATCACTGTCTTCACTTACCCAAATTGGTAAAGGCGTAGCCCAGAATCTATCACGCGATAAAGCCCAATCTTTATTTTCATCCAACCAATTACCGAATCTTCCGCTTCCAACTTCCGGCGGATGCCAGCCGATTGTTTTATTTAGTTCAACCATTCGATCAGCAATTTGTGTTGTTCTGATAAACCATGATTCACGGGCATAGTAGATTATGGGAACGTTATCAAATCTCCAACTGAAGGGATAAGAGTGAATTATGGTTTCTTTCTTATAAAGTTGACCGCGTTCTCTCAACATTCTGATAATACCTTCATCAGCATCTTTTACAAACTGCCCGACAAAGTCTGTTACTTCTGCAGTAAATCTTCCTCCTCTATCTACAGGCTGCGCAAACGGAAGATCATATTTTTTAGAAATTTCATAGTCATCCGCACCAAATGCGGGTGCAATGTGAACTATTCCGGAACCATCTTCTGTACTTACAAAATCAGCTTCAACTACAAAACAAGCTTTCTTTTCATACTTCACATAGTTGAACAATTGTTCGTATTCTTGTCCGGCTAAATCTTTTCCTTTGTACTCGGAAATTATTTCATATTCATTTCTGATAACTTCTAATCTTTCTTTTGCAAGGATTAGATATGCGTCATCGGTTTTAATTTTTACATAGTCTATTTCCGGTCCGACGGCTAAACCAACGTTTGAGATTAAAGTCCAAGGAGTTGTTGTCCAAACTAAGAAAAATGTATCTCCTTCTTTCGTCAAATCGGATTCTTTTATTTTCATCACAACATAAACAGAAGGATCCTTGGTTTCCCGATAACCTAAAGCCAATTCATGCGATGAAAGCGGTGTTTCCGCCTTAGGATCTTGAGGAACAATTTTATAATCCTTATAGATGAGTCCCTTCTCAAACAGAGTTTTTAAAGCCCACCAAACCGATTCAATATAGTTATTTGTACATGTAACATATGCATCATCAAGATTAACCCAATAACCCATTCGAGTAGTCATCTTTTCCCAAAGATCGAGATAAGTGAAAACAGAATCTTTACATGCTGCATTATATTTTGCAATTCCGTATACGGGAATTTCACTTTTACTTTTTATGCCGAGAGATTTTTCAACTTCGATTTCAACAGGTAATCCATGAGTATCCCAACCGGCTTTTCTGTTAACGTGATATCCTTGTAGAGTTTTATAACGGCATACTAAATCTTTAAGAACTCTTGCCATAACATGGTGGATGCCGGGTTTACCGTTTGCCGTGGGCGGACCTTCGTAAAAGGTAAATGGTTTGTTTTCGTCTCTAGTAGAAATTGATTTTTCAAAAATTTGTTTTTCTTTCCAGAACTTTAAAATTTCTTCTTCAATTTTGGGATATGAAATATTTCCTTCGTACTGCTTGAACATTATTATTACCGTAATTTTCAGTTAGTGGATTAGTCAGCTTCGTATTTTTTTATTAATTCTTTTTCCGTTCTTAAAAATTCTTTTAACTGCATTTCTATTTCTTTTTTACGGTTAATCATCTCAACCGATTCGCGTTCCGCTTCAACCATAAGACTATCTGCTTTGGATTTTGCTTCACGAATAATTATCTGTGCTTCTCTTTCGGCATCTTCGGCAATTTTTCTATTTAACTGAACTTGATGTTTTAGATTTTCCATTTCCTTTTGGACAGCGATCAATTCGGCAACAGCTAATCCAAAAATTCCCATTACACCCAGCATTACATTACGGAGTGAAAAGAGAATGAAGTTTTCCGTCAAATAATCATTGATACCGAAATAACTTCTGAAGAATGTTACGAGGAACAAACTCATTACAGAAGTAGCAACAATAACAGCAAAGACTAATTTACCGCCATGGCTCCAACCTAGTGTTTTATCAATGATCCAGCCACAAGAGAAGGCAAAAATAGAAAGAATAAACCAGACGGCAAAGTTTAAAATTTCACCGGTAAATAGCTTTGGACTGAGAAAATTCGAGCTAAATATTATCAATCCAAGTAGTACTGCTGTAGCGTATTTATACACAAATTTGTTTATCATAGTTTGTTTATAACTTCCTTCATAATTTTTGTCATTTTCGGTTCTGCTTCCATCGCGGCGGCAATTATTTCTTCAACATTAACTGCTTTTAAGGAATCCGGGAAACACTCATCTGTTATAATGCTGAAACCTAAAACCCTCATTCCCATGTGATTGGCAACTATATTTTCCGGAATTGTTGACATTCCTACAACATCAGCACCAATTCCTCTCAAAAATCTATATTCGGCTTTGGTTTCTAAGTTTGGACCCGGAACAGCAACGTAAACTCCTTTGTGGAGTTTGATCTTATTTTCAAGAGCAACTTGTTCTGCTAATTCAATTAGTTCCAAATTATATGGTTCACTCATGTCGGGGAATCTTGGACCAAGATCATCTTCATTAGGTCCAATCAACGGATTATCACCAAGTAGATTTATATGATCGAGCATCAGCATCACATCACCACGTTTGTAAATCGGATTCATCCCACCGCATGCGTTTGATACAAGCAAAGTTTTAACACCAAGAAATTTCATTACTCTTACGGGATATGTAATTTGCTTCATCGTATAACCTTCGTAGTAATGAAATCTTCCTTGCATAGCAACAACTTTTTTATTTCCAATCGATCCAAAGATCAGTTTACCATGGTGAGACTCAACTGTAGAAATAGGAAAATGTGGTAAATCACCGTATTCAATTTCGTGATCAATTTTAATTTCCTTAACTAATCCGCCAAGTCCGGTTCCGAGAATAATTCCGATTTCATACTCATCTTTTGTGTGTTTACGGATTACTTCTAATGTTTCATTAATCATTTCTTTCAACTTACTCATAAGAGTTTCTCCAATATTTCATCAGCATTAATTTTAGAATCTATATCCTTTTTTGCGGAAGTAAAATCAACTTCGGTTTCCTCAATTATTCTTTCCCTAAAACTTGATTCAAGCAGGTGTGATTGAGTATCTACCATTGCTCGTAATTTTGCTACGAGTAAGTTTTTTTCTTCACGTAGTTTTAGAACTGCATCACGAATATCATTAGCTTTTTCTTTTGCTTCTTCAATAATTTGTGCGGCTTTCAATTCTGATTCTTTAATCAATAGAGCAGTCTGTTTTTTTGCAGATTCAACGGCTTTTGAAGAAGATTCTTGCGCTGATAATAAAGTGGATTGCAAGTTTTTTTCTATTCTTCTGTAACCTTCCATTTGGGAATTCATTTTTTCGATTTCTGCAACCAGCTTTGAATTTTCTGCTTGAAGTCTCTCAACTTCGTCAGATAATTGTTCGAGGTATGCTTTTACTTCATCTCTGTCAAAACCGCGAACTGTTCGACTGAATTCTTGATTTTTTATACTGAAAGGTGTGAATTTCATTGTTCATTCCATTTTTGTGAATAATCACGTTCTCCGAATATTGCCGTCCCAATCCGGATAATTGTTGATCCTTCTTCAATAGCTAAATCAAAATCGTTTGTCATTCCCATTGATAATTCTGTCAGGTTGTAACCGATTCCGTTTAATTCTTCTTTCCATTCTCTAAGTTGAACAAAGCAGTCCCGGATAATTTTTTTATCGTCTGTATATGGAGCCATCGTCATTAAACCAATAGGTTTTACATTTCTCGATTTATCAGCTACATCAACTAATTTTTTGAGAGAGTTAAAATCCCTCAAACCATATTTATTTGATTCATCAGAAGTATTCACCTCAAACAAAATTTTCTGAATTTTATTTTCTGCTTCTGCTCTTTTGTTAATTTCATCCAAAACTTTGTCTGAGTCAACTGAGTGAATCATTTCAGCAGATTTGACTGCATACTTCACTTTATTAGTTTGAAGATGGCCTATAAAATGCCAGAAAATTCCCTCGGATTTTATCTCCGATTTATCTCGTAATTCTTGAGCTTTATTTTCTCCAAAGTGAAGAAGTCCACATTTTTGAACTTCCTCAATCGCTGAAATCGGATTGTTTTTTGAAACTGCAATCAGCAAAATTTCAGATGAATTTCTTCCGCATTTTCTGCAAATTTCATCGATTTTCTGCTGTAATCTATTAATATTATCGTGAATCATCATTTCTAATCAAGTTTGAGAATCTATTAGTTTTAGCCCCAAAAGTCAACGAAAAAACCGAATAAAATTATCTTTTATTAAATATCGTAAACAAAAAAGGGGCTCCGAAAAGCCCCTCTAAAAAAAGTTTATTTGATATTTATTAACTACATCCGGTTGTAGAGCCGCATGTAGTACATTTTAGACATGTTCCGTTACGAACCATGGTCATACTACCACACTCGGAACAGATATCACCTGTGTAACCTTTTTCTTTAGCTTTCACCATTTGTTTATGAGTTGCAAGAACTTTACTTCTTTCGGAGCGTCCGTTTGTTCCATTAGTACCATTAGTTCCGGAGTGATTCGGGTCTTCGTATTCATCCGAGGTTGGATCAAGTTCGATCATTCTAACGCTGATAATTTCTTCACTCTCGTAATCATCAGCTTCTGTTCTAACTTTATTTTTCGATTTCATCTTTAATTCTTCTTCGTCAACGTGTGCAAGGTCTGTTCTTCCAAGATAGGTTACTGCAAGTTCTCTGAAAATATAATCAATAACGGAAGTTGACATCTTGATTCTTTCATTGCCTACTACAATGCCGCTCGGTTCAAATCGAGTGAATACAAACGCATCAACAAATTCTTCAAGAGGAACTCCATGCTGCAAACCGAGTGAAATTGCAATTGCAAAATTATTTAACAGACTTCTAAAAGCCGCGCCTTCTTTATGCATATCTATAAAGATCTCGCCTATTTGACCGTTTTCATATTCACCGGTTCGAATGTAAACTGTGTTACCGTTTATCTTTGCTTTCTGTGTGTAGCCGGTTCTGCGATCAGGAAGTCTTCTTCTTTTAGCAATGTATCGGTGAATAATTCTTTCAGCAACTTTAACTAAATCGTTTTCTTCTTTGTCCTCTAAGATTTCTTCGATTTCTTCAACAGACATCGAATTAAGAGGTTGGGATAATTTTGACCCATCACGATAAAGTGCGTTGGCTTTTAATCCCAATCTCCATGATTCTAAATAAGCCGATTTAATATCTTCTATGGTCGCTTCGTTCGGAAGGTTAATTGTTTTTGAAATTGCGCCTGAAATAAATGGTTGTGCAACCGCCATCATTCTTATATGTGCTTCGGGCTGAATGAATCTTGTTCCCTTTTTCCCGCATCTGTTCGCGCAATCAAAAACCGGATAATGCTCGGGACTTAAGAAAGGTGCTCCTTCGATTGTCATTGTACCGCATACATAATCATTAGCTGCAGCAATTTCTTCTTTTGTATAACCAAGTTCTTTTAATAAATCGAAGTCAAAATCATTGATAAGTTCTTTTTTCAAACCAAGTGTGTTGATTAAGAAATCTTCTCCGATTGTGAACTTATTAAAAGCAAATCCAATTTCGAAGACTGACGGAAGCATACTCTCAATTTTCTTAATTACATCTTCGGTAAAACCCTTGCTTCTTAAACTTTCTTTATTAATGTGCGGACAACCGGCTAAAGTACCGGCACCTTTTGCATATTTAACTATTTCTTTGATTTGCTCGTCCGTATATTCCAACTTCTTAAGAGCCGGCGGAATTGATTGATTAATAATTTTGAAGTATCCACCGCCTGCTAATTTTTTGAATTTCACAAGTGAGAAGTCCGGTTCAATTCCCGTTGTATCACAATCCATAACCAAACCGATAGTTCCGGTTGGAGCAATTACGGTAACTTGTGCATTTCTGTATCCATACTTAGTGCCAAGCTCAACCGCACGATCCGATTCTTCTCTAGCTGCTTCTAAAAGACTGTTTGGACAAAATTCAGGATTTATACCTTGCGGATAAATCGATAATCCTTCATATTCTTCCTTACGAACATTATATGCTGCTCTTCTATGGTTCCTCAACACACGAAGCATATGTTCTTTATTCTTTTTGAATTCGGGAAATGCACCATGTTCTTTTGCCATTTCTGCTGATGCAGCATAAGCGCCCATGTGCATAATCGAAGTTATAGCTCCCGCAATTGCGTAAGCATGATCACTATCGTAAGGAATACCTTGTCTCATTAAAAGTGAACCTAAATTCGCATAGCCTAAACCGAGTGTTCTATAATCATAACTTAATTGAGCAATTTCTTTACTTGGGTACTGTGCCATAAGTACACTAACTTCTAAAACTACAGTCCATAATCTAACGGCATGTTTAAACGCATCAACATCAAATTTATGTTCGGTGTCACTGTAAAATCTCACTAAGTTTAATGATGCGAGATTACAAGCAGTGTCATCAAGAAACATATATTCACTACAAGGATTTGATGCACGGATTTCGCCACT
Organism: Melioribacteraceae bacterium; assembly: GCA_030584085.1. Classification (NCBI taxonomy): domain Bacteria; kingdom Pseudomonadati; phylum Ignavibacteriota; class Ignavibacteria; order Ignavibacteriales; family Melioribacteraceae; species Melioribacteraceae bacterium. The sequence goes on along the minus strand of CP129490.1, from coordinate 1,081,244 downwards.
TGCTGGACACGTATGCCATTCATTAATTGTTGTGTGATATTGTAATCCGGGATCAGCTGATGACCATGCCGAAAATGCAATATCATCCCAAAGTTTGGAAGCTTTTACAGCTTTGTATGGCTTCGGAACTCTACCGGCTTTTTTGGCTCTTTCTAATTCTACTCTCCAATATAAACTCCAATCGCTATCGCTAATAACAGCTTGCATAAAATCATTTGTTACACGAACAGAATTGTTTGAATTTTGACCGGAAACAGTTGCATATGCATCCGAATTCCAATCAGTATCGTAAGTTGGAAATTCTATTGATTTAAATCCAAGCTTTGCCAAGTGAATAACACGTTCTATATAATTTTCCGGCACGTTGCTTTTACGTGCTTCGAGAACTGCTTCTTTTAATCTTTTATTTGTTTTTTTACTAAAGCGGTCGTTCTCGGGATGTTCATCATAGCATGCCTTCATTATTTTATTTAGGTGATAATTACATGCTTTTGAACCTGCTACTAAAGCTGCAACTTTTTGTTCCTCGATAACTTTCCAATTAATGTATTCTTCTATATCCGGATGATCGATATCTAAAGTTACCATTTTAGCTGCACGACGTGTTGTTCCACCAGATTTAATAGCACCGGCTGAACGATCACCAATCTTTAAAAATGACATCAAGCCGGAAGATTTTCCACCACCACTCAGCGGTTCATCGGCACCACGAAGATTTGAGAAATTACTTCCAGTTCCAGAACCATATTTGAAAAGTCGTGCTTCTCTAACCCACAAATCCATAATACCGCCTTCATTAACTAAATCGTCTGATACGGATTGAATAAAACATGCATGCGGTTGAGGATGTGTATAAGCGTCTTCGGATTTTGTAAGTTTACCGGTTTGATAATCCACATAATAATGTCCCTGTGCCGGGCCATTAATTCCATAAGCCCAGTGCAGCCCAGTATTAAACCATTGCGGACTATTAGGCGCACAATATTGACGGGCTAACATATATTTCATCTCGTCAAAAAAAGATAAGGCATCTTCTTCCGTATCAAAGTAATTGGCTTTCCAACCCCAGTAAGTCCAAGTACCGGCTAAACGATTAAAAACTTGACGAGAATCAGATTCGGATGAATATCTTTCTTTTTCAGGCAACTCTTCAAGTCTCTTCGTGTCGGCTGCGGAGGCTTGTAGCCATTTAGGCACATTGTCTTCCTTAACTTTTTTTAGAAGTTTAGGGACACCGGCTTTTCTAAAATACTTTTGGGCAATCACATCGGTTGCTACTTGTGACCATTGCTTGGGAATTACCACATCATCCATTTTGAAAACTATTGATCCGTCAGGATTTTTTATCTCTGAGGTTCTTTTTACAAATTCTATACTATCGAAAGGGTCTTTACCAGCGGTGGTGAACTTACGGGTAATTTTCATCTATTAAATCTCCCTACACTAAAATCTTTGGAAACATTATTTATAAAAACAAATTTTACTAACAGCTTTTTCTTTTTGCTCATCTCGATGTGGAAAGCAAATTAAGTATTATTTTTTTTTTAAGCAATCAATTGATGACATTTTGAAAAAATTAATATATCAGTGTATCAAATAGCACAAATAACGGGGGTGCTAATATAGAAAAATAATTTAAAAGTACAGTCGTCATTTCCTAACTTAATTTATATTTTCGTAAAAGCTAATTAAATCAATAGGATATCAAATGGAATTAACTCGTTCAGCAGGATTATTATTGCATCCAACTTCCCTTCCTTCACCTTACGGAATTGGTGATTTAGGTAAAGATGCTTACAAATTTTTAGATTTCATGAAAGCAGCAGGACAAACATTATGGCAGGTTTTCCCTCTCGGACCAACAGGTTATGGTGATTCTCCTTATCAATGTTTCTCAGCTTTTGCTGGCAATCCACTGTTAATCAGTCCGGACTTATTAATTGAAGAACACCTATTATCACATGATGATCTAAAAGATAAAGAGGCTTTTGATCCGATCAATATTGATTTTGGTTCTATTATTAATTGGAAGAAAGGAATTCTAAAAAAAGCATACATCAATTTCAAAGAAAATAAGAATCGGTTTAAAACTGATTATGAAGCATTCTGTAGCAATAACACTGAATGGTTAGATGACTTTGCCCTTTTCATGGCATGTAAAGAATATCATGGTGGTATTCAATGGACAGAGTGGGAAAGAGAAATTGCTTTCCGTGAAGGAGATGCTGTCGCGAAATGGTCAAAAAAACTAAGCGATGATGTTGAATATCATAAATTTGTTCAGTTCACTTTTAATAAACAATGGAAATCTGTTGTAAGATATGCACATTCTCACGGAATAAAAGTTATCGGTGATCTTCCGATATTTATAGCGTACGATTCAGCCGATTTATGGGCAAACAAAAGTCAGTTTACCGTAAACGATGAAGGAAAACTTGAAACGGTTGCAGGAGTTCCACCAGACTATTTTAGTGCTACCGGACAACTTTGGGGTAATCCTCTTTACAAATGGGACGTAATGGAAAAAGATAATTTTGCTTGGTGGACTCAAAGATTCGCGAAATTATTTGAATTGGTTGATATAGTTCGCGTTGATCATTTCCGTGGCTTTGAAGCTTACTATTCGATACCTGGCGATGCCGAAACTGCAATGACCGGAGAATGGATTAAAGCTCCCGGAGAAAAATTATTTAATACTATAAGAGAAAAATTAGGTAAACTTTCTATTATAGCAGAAGACTTAGGAATCATAACAAAAGAAGTTGAAGCACTCAGAGACAAATTCGAATTCCCCGGAATTAAAATTTTGCAATTTGCATTCGGTGAAGGAAACGAAACAAAGTTCCTCCCTCACAATCATGTAAAAAATTGTGTAGTACATACAGGTTCACATGATAATGATACTACTCGCGGATTCTTCGAAAAGGAAAAACAAAATGGCAGCGGAATTTACGAGTGGACTCAAGAATATCTGAACTATTATGGTGATGATATGTGTTTTGCAACAATCAAAACTGCTTATTCTTCTGTAGCGGATATTGTTGTAATCCCGATGCAAGATGTATTGAATTTGGGAACCGAAGCAAGGATGAATTTCCCAAGTAAACTCGGCGGAAATTGGACTTGGCGTTTTACTTGGAATCAGATAAACGAAGATCTTATAAAAACTTATAAGAGAATGACTGAAATGTATGATCGTCCTCCCAAAAAGAAGGAAGAAAATAATTAAAGGATAATGATGTTAAAATTTTTTAGAGATTTGTTAAGCGATAATAAAGAAAATAATCATCAGCACTATTCATCGGATTCGGTATCCGAAAAGAGTGAAAGGAAATTACAATTAGCTACATGTGCTTTATTCTTAGAAGTCGCACATGCCGATGATAAGTTTCATCAAGATGAGCGTGAGAAAATTATTTCATTAATGAAAGATATGTTTGAATTAAATGATGAAGAAATCGAAGAACTAATTAAACAATCTGATGAAATAGTGAAAGATAGCGTTAGTATTTATGAATTTACCGATGTGGTAAATAAATATTTTAATACAGCAGAAAAATATGAAGTAATCAAAAATTTGTGGCGATTAATTTTGGTTGATGAAAAAGTTCATAAATACGAAGAGCATTTTGTTAGAACAATCAGTAATAATTTTCATCTTGAACACAAGGATATGATAGCTGCAAAGCTAGAAGTAAAAGAAGAACTTGGTTTGTAATTATTTAAGTAGAGCTTTGATTAATCAAAGCTCTATTTGAATTATTTTTGTAACTCTGTTTCAATTGAATTAACGATCTCATCACTTAACGGTTCAATTTTGCTTCGGTATCTCGCAACAACATCACCATTTTTAGCAATTAAGAATTTTTCGAAATTCCATTTAATATCACCTTGCTCGGTAGTCGGATTGTTAATCAATTTTTCATAAAGAGGTTCTTTATCGTCACCAAGAACTTTTATTTTGTCAAACAATGGGAATTCTACACCGAAGGTTGTGCTGCAAAATTCTTCAATCTCCTTGTTACTGCCGGGTTCTTGTCCACCGAAATCATTACAAGGGAATGCAAGAATTTCAAAACCTTTATCTTTATACTTTGAGTACAATTCTTGCAATCCGGCATACTGTTTTGTATAACCGCATTTACTTGCGACGTTTACTATTAATAACACCTTCCCTTCATAATCCGAGAGCGAAACTTCTTTCCCGGAAATATCTTTAACTTTTATATCATGTATATTATTAGACATTGATTCACCTTCATTATTTTGTGCAAAACTGATTAATACAAAAAATAGTAGAAACGGAATTACGAATTTCTTCATCTAGTCCTCCGATTGTTTATTGATTAACACAAAAATATAGTGAAATGTTTCATTGGAAGGAAAAAATCCCGGAATTTATTTATCCCGGGATCTTAAAAAAATTAATCAGCCATTAAACAAGAAATTGAAGCTGTATTAACGATATCATCAACACTGCAACCACGGCTTAAATCGAACAATGGTTTTTTCAATCCTTGAACAACCGGACCAACTGCTTCTGCACCGCCTAAACGCTGTGCAATTTTATAACCGATATTACCGGCTTGTAAATCCGGGAAAACTAAAACGTTTGCTCTTCCAGCCACTTCACTACCGGGAGCTTTCTTTTTACCTATTGAATCGATTATTGCCGCATCAAATTGTAACTCGCCGTCGATTTTTAAATTTGGTCTTTTTTCTTTAGCAATTTTCAATGCTTCCAAAACTTTATCAACTAACTCATGTTTTGCACTTCCCTTTGTTGAAAATGATAGCATTGCAACATATGGTTCTTCACCTGTTAACTTAAAATGATTTTCGGCTGTTGTAACAGCGATATCCGCTAGTTGTGAAGCATCGGGATTAGGAACAACCGCACAATCGGCAAAGCTGTAGGTTTTTTCGGGATAAATCATCAAAAAGAAACTTGATACAATCGAAATCCCTTCGGGCATTCCCACACATTGAATTGCGGCGCGGAGAACGTCACCGGTTGATGCAGTTGAGCCGGCAACAAATCCATCAGCCATTCCTTCACGAACCATCATCGCACCGAAGAATAAATCTTTTTTCATTGTCTCACGCGATTCTTCTATTGTCAATCCCTTATGTTTTCTTAAGTTAAAAAACACATTAGAAAAATCGCTATGTTTTTCAGATTTTAATGGATCAATAATTCGCACACCTTGTAAATTAACTTTTAGTTCGGATGCTTTGCTTCTTACATGTTCTTCTTTTCCAATTGTGATCACAGATGCAACGTTTTCTTTCACAAGTTTTTCCGCTGCAAACAAAACTCTATCGTCATGTGATTCAGGCAATACAACAGTTTTTTTTCTTTTGGAAGCGTTTGTTTTAATTTGATTTAATAATTCTAATTCCGCCATTTTACACACCTTTTTTACTGAAATTTTATCATCAAATATAACAAATACAGACATTCTTATCATAATTTAGAGTTCTGAAAGTTGTCATATCTCAAAAAACATTCAGAATTCTACTAAGCAATAATCACAATTTATACTTAATTTTAGAAACGTAAGTAACAAGTGAAGGTTTTTACAAAATGAGCTTTTCTGATCTAACTTTGAGAAAGTTAACAAAATATACAGCTGGTCTGATAGGGCTTGGTCTGCTGGTTTATTTCTCTATACTAGTTTCTGATATAATAGTAATGTTAATTCTTTCAATTTTGTTAGCCTTTATTTTCAATCCACTAGTAATGTTTTTCGAAAAAAATGGTCTAAATAGATTTGTCTCGGTCATATTAGTTTTCTTAATTGCAACGTTCACAATAGTGATTGGTTTTTCTTTTTTGATTCCTAAAATCGTCAAGCAACTAAATGTAATTGCGGTTAATCTTAGCAATGAAAACATCGAAGCTATTTTGGGTGAGTTTAATCAAACTCTCGAAAATGTTTTGCCTTTTGTAAGTGCGGATAAAATCGTACAACAACTAAGCACTTTCTTTTCCGATTTATTTTTTAACTCAATAGATAATATTACCGAAATTGTTACAAGCATTATTTCCGTTATTGCAATAGCAGTAATTGTTCCGTTTATGACCTTCTTCATATTAAAAGACAAACACAGAATTGTTAAAGGAATAATTGATATAATGCCCAATAAATATTTCGAAGTTTCTTATTGGGTAATCAAAAAAATATCACATCAACTTGGAAGGTATGTAAGAAGCTGGATTTTTGATGCATTCATTGTTGGATTAATGGCAACAATCGGCTTATCGATACTCGGTATTCAAAATTCAATCACTATCGGAGCGATTGCCGGCATTGGACATTTGATTCCTTATTTTGGTCCGGTAATTGGTGGGCTTCCGGCAATTATAATCTCCTTAATCCAATTCGGTGATTTATCAATGCTCCCTTCAATAACACTGATGTTTGTGATTATATACACAATTGATAATGGTTACATCCAACCGAATGTGTTTTCAAAAGGGACAGATATTCATCCGTTATTAATTATCATTTTAATTTTGGTTGGAAGTCAAGCTATGGGAATTCTCGGAATGCTTCTAGCAGTTCCGGCTGCGACGGTAATAAAAACAGCCGCTCGGGAAATTTATTACGGTTACAAAAATTACAAAATTATTAAAGCATAGTTTTTCCCCAAAAAGTTCTCTCCTATTTTTGTAAATTGAATCCAACTTAAATTCAATACTATATCACAATTACGGCTCAAGACTATGAAAATAAAATTTATTGGTGCCGCCGAAACAGTTACAGGTTCGATGCATTTAATTGAAGCTGCCGGGAAAAAATTCTTGTTGGATTGCGGACTCTATCAAGGTAAAAGAAAACTGGCTTATGAGATCAACAAAAATTTCGACGAGTTCGATCCAAAAGAAATTGATTTTGTAATTTTATCACATGCTCACATTGATCATTCCGGCAATCTACCTTCACTTGTTAAAAATGGATTTGGTGGGAATATCTATTCAACATTTGCAACAAGAGATCTTTGCTCAATTATGTTGATGGATAGCGCTCATATTCAGGAAAAAGACGTTCAGTACGTAAATAAAAAACGGGCAAAGCTTGGTAAAAATTTATTTGAACCACTTTACAATCAAGAGAATGCTCAAGATGCATTGAAAAAATTTATCGGTGTGAATTATTATCATAAATATCGAATTGATGAAAGCATTTCATTCTCATTTGTTGATGCGGGGCATATTCTTGGATCGGCTGTCACACATATTGAAATAAACGAGAATGGAACTCGATTTAATCTTGGTTTTACAGGTGATTTGGGAAGACCAAATTTGCCGATCCTTAAGGATCCCGAAAAAATTCCACCCGTCGATATTCTGATATGTGAAAGTACTTACGGAAACAAACTTCATGGTGACCCGGTAAATGCTGAAAACGCATTGATTGATGTAATAAATAAGGCAATACAGAGAAATGGCAAAATAATAATACCGGCTTTTAGTGTTGGACGGACTCAAGAATTAGTCTTTGAACTTCACAAAATTTTCGAAAGTAATAAAGTTAAACGACTACCGGTTTATGTCGATAGTCCGCTTTCGGTAAATGCTACTGAAGTTTTTAGGTTGCACCCGGAATGTTTTGATAACGAGACTGCACGATTTCTTGTTGAGAATAAAGATCCTTTCGGTTTCAATCAGCTTCATTATATAACAGAAACTGAAGATTCAAAAAAACTTAACGAACTCAACGAACCAGCAATTATAATCTCCAGCAGCGGTATGTGTGAAGCCGGAAGAATTCAACATCACCTGCTTAACAACATTGAGGATGAAAAGAATATCATTTTAATAGTTGGTTATTCAGCACAGCATACTTTAGGAAGAAGAATTACAGATCGTGAACCAGAAGTAAAGATATTCGGTGATCCTTATAAACTTAATGCCGAAGTAATTGTTCTTGATTATTTTAGTGCTCATGCGGATCAAAGTGAGCTTCTGGATTATTGTGATAAGTTTGATAAAAGTAGAATGCAAAATTTATTCTTAGTTCACGGTGAAAGTGATCAACAGAATGTGTTAAGAACAAAATTAATCGAACTTGGATTTAAGGATGTTACAATTCCTCAAAAAGGCGACACTTTTTCTTTTTAGTTTGTTAACCGCACTTATCTTTTTGAGCTGCGAGCGAAATTCTCCAACAGAAATTATTGATGACGGAATACCTCCAACTGCTCCAATTGGTTTGAGTGTTTTTCGTCAGTATGATGGTGAAGTCGGAATCGAGTGGATCTCAAATTTGGAGAAGGATATAAAATTTTATAAAATCTTTAGATCAATCTCAAATGAGAATAATTTTGCAGTTATTGATTCAACATCTTCAACCTATTTTTTGGATGTAGGTTTGGAGTATGATTCAACTTACTATTACAAAATTAAAGCCGTTGATTTATTCGGTTACGAAAGTGATTTTTCAGCATATGTAAGTGCGGTTCCTCAAAATTTATATCCACCCTACCCACCATATTATCTTAGTATCAATGCACGAAATTGGAACGATTCACTTTCAATGAAAATAACTTTCGGAAACTCTTTCAGCACGGATGTAAAACATTATGAAATTCATAGATCGTTAAACCCGAATTTTTCACCTGATAATTCTTCGCTTATTGGAGTTACAAACGAACTATCATTTATTGACAAAAATCATTTAGATTTATTGGTAGATTATTATTACAAAATAATTTCAGTGGATAAGGGGAATTTACAAAGTCAACCATCGGTAGAAGTTAGAGATTTTCTTTTAGATAAGCCGATTCAAATTTCACCTGAAAATAATGCAAGTGTTGACTATTTTGCTGAATTCAAGATTCAAACTTGTTCAAAACCGGCGGACTATAGAATCGTGGTTCAAGCAAATGAAATTTATGGTCCTTTGACTGAAATAAATTTTTCAAGTAATGAAATAAATAAAATTATTACAGTGCCTATAAAAAATATAACTTTCGCAGCTTATGCAGATTATTATTGGAGAGTATTCACTTATACCAAAGGTAATAATATTCCAAATTCATTTTCGAAGCTACAGAAATTTACAATAATTCCGGGCGGCTAGGCTGAAGCCTTTTCTAAAAATATTGATCTTCTTTATAATTACTTTATGTTCCTTCTCCCAACAGCTAGATTCACTATTATATGGTGGTGATATTCAAGTTCAGCCAAGCCTCACAAGTCTATTCGATAAAAGACTCAACACCTATTCGCTGAATACAAATTTTAATTATAATCATACTTGGGATAAATATAAGTTTACCTTGTTTGATAATTTTAGATCGACTGTTATTAAGTCAAACACAAATAGTATTAAGGATGAAAATTATTTTTCTTTTTCAAACCAGTATGCATTCTTCGATTTTCTCGCACTTGGAATTAGACTAAACAACAATACATTTTCGGATGACAGAAGATTAAGTATAAACAAAACCTCTGTTTTACATGGTGAAGTATTTGCAGAAATTTCTCCTTTACAACACTTAAAAATTATTCCCTTTGGAGGAATTTCACACAACCAACAAGTTGCGTTGTTGGATAAAGGTTTAATCTACGGTACTTTAGCAAATCTTTCGGATTTTCGTTTTGATAATATTATTCTAAAAGCGGACGTTAAATTTCAAAATGAAGATATTTCACCTCGCAAGAACACATTCAGATTAATAAAATTTGATATAGCAACTGATATTGAATCAGAAATTTTTAATAATTTTTCTGCAAGGTTTTCCGAGCAAAGAAGAGACTTTTATTTTGAGAGTGATTCTATAACCTCCAGTAAATTCAACATTACCAATAATATTCAAAGCAGAACCGAAGACCAATACCAAATACATAATAGATTATTGTACTTCTCCCCGCTTAGTAATTTTTCCGTTGATCTTAACGGAAGAATATATTGGCGTAATATTGACAGAGCTACAAGATATGTTGTTATAGAAAATGTAACGCAGTCTTCCTTTGACACAAAAATTGAGGAGTTCAAAATTGATTTTAATATTTCGGGTACATATAGGCTATCTGATTTTAGAACTTCCGCAAAAATAAACTATTCAGAAAAGGACGAAAAGCATTCCCCTAAAGCAATAGAAGGAGTTAATCAGATTTTTTTTGATGAAAGAGAAAAAATTGAATCACAGAAAAATAATTCGGCAAAATTAGTAACATTAACCCTTCACACTGAGTATGATTTATCATCTTCAGATCATTTCACCCTTAGTTTATTTCATCGAAAATTAGTTTATGATACACCAAGCGACTTAAACTTTGACGACAGAGATGAACTGCTTTCAACTGTTCGATTACGGTATTTAAGAAATATAAACTACTTTTTTGATCTGTTTATAAATCTTGAAGGCAGCTTAAATAAAATTGTTTATATTTTCGCTGAGCGAAGTTCCAATAATAACATAAAAAGATTTATAAAATTAGCTTCCGGCGGCGTATTTAAGAACCGCAATATAATTTCTTCAAACAGCGCGGAGGTTTCAGCAAACTATACCGTTTATGATTTTGAGGAACTTAATCCCAATTTCAAAAGTTTCTCATTCAGACAATTTGCTTTTAGAGATTCTACGGTAATTAAATTTTCCAATAAATTGAAATCGGAAATTCAAGGATATGTAAAGTTGTCCGAACAGGGTGATTTCAAATGGAGTAATTTTTCTAATCAGCCTGTTAGATTTTTGGAAGAAATATTTGCCGAGCCTAAATTATTCTATACTATTGGAGAACTTGAACTCGGAATTGGTTTGAGATTTTTTGAACTTTCAACATATAATTATAACTCTAAAAATGAAAAAGTCTTATCGGGAAAATACTCAAGCATCGGGCCATTGACTGATATCAGATTCATAATGAACAATCGGTTACGATTAAAAATTTACGGGTATTATGAATTTATCACAAGTGAAAGTGGAATGAGCAAAGAACAGGCTAATCTGAATCTTCAAGTTGATTGGATTTTATAAAATTATATCTATTAGCTTGATTTGAGTAGTAACAAATTTATATTTTTACCAAAATTAAAATCAATAAAGACCGTAGCAGGAGATTAATTGAAAACAATCCTCACAAAAGCTATACCGAGTGATCCGGACTTAATGCCGGAGGTTGAAGAACTAGTATTGCAAGCTGCTGAAACTGCCGGATTAAATGAGGACAAGTACAATAATATTGCTTTAGCGGTTGCCGAAGCAATTTCAAACAGCATGAAACACGGTAATAAAAATGATAAATCAAAAATGGTATTTATCACTGTTAATGCTGATGATAAAAAAATGGTCGTTATCCTAAAAGATCAAGGCGAGGGTTTTGATCCCGCTTTAATACCCGACCCCACAAAACCGGAAAATATTTTAAAGGACAGTGGAAGAGGTGTTCATATCATGCGTTCTCTTCTCGATGATCTTAGATTCAATTTTACTCCTGATGGAACAGAAATAATTCTTGAAATAAATTTGAACTGATATAAAACAGGACGTCCGGTATTCTAATCTGCAAATCACTTCATGATATTTGAATTAATCTTTTCATATATTTTAAACAAAGCTAAAATTCTAATTAGAAGGAGTAAAATATGGCAAGAACAAAAATTGCATTAATCGGTGGCGGACAAATCGGTGGTGTGTTAGCTCAACTAGCAGCTTTACGAGAATTAGGCGATGTTGTTATGTTTGATGTCGTTGAAGATATGCCGCAAGGTAAAACACTAGATATCGCGGAAGCTTCACGAGTAGATGGATTTGATTCTAAATTAAGAGGTACAAATGATTATAAAGATATTGAAGGTTCTGATCTTGTAATCATTACTGCAGGTTTACCCAGAAAGCCGGGAATGAGTCGTGACGACTTACTCAGCACAAATGCAAAGATCATGAAACAAGTTGCCGAAGGTGTCAAAGAACATGCACCAAATTCAATAGTAATTATTATATCAAATCCTCTCGACGCAATGGTAACTCTCTTTCAAAAAGTTAGTGGATTTCCACACCAGAGAGTGATGGGACAAGCGGGTGTTCTTGACTCATCTCGTTTTGCAACGTTTATTGCTTGGGAGTTAGATCTCTCGGTTAAGGATGTTAACGCAATGGTTTTAGGCGGTCATGGAGATACTATGGTTCCATTGATCCGTTATGCCAATGTTAACGGTGTACCGGTAATGGAGATGCTCGAAAGAAAATATAAAGATGCGGCTAAAGCAAAAGAAGTGATGAGTGCAATGGTGGAAAGAACGAAGATGGCAGGAGGAGAAGTTGTAAAATTATTGAAAACAGGTTCAGCATTTTATTCTCCGGCATCAGCAGCAATTTCAATGGCAGAATCAATTTTAAAAGATCAAAAAAGACTATTGCCAACTTGCGCTTATCTTTCCGGTGAGTTTAATGTTGATGGATACTACGTTGGTGTTCCTGCGGTACTAGGTCAAAATGGTATCGAAAGAATTGTGGAATTAAGCTTAGACGCGGATGAGCAAGCAGCTTTAGATAATTCCGTTAACGCCGTTAAAAATTTAGTAGCAGATATGGAAAGACTTGGATTTTGATAGATTTGTAAAATTGGTTTAAAATAAAAAACCCTCCTGATCGGAGGGTTTTTTATTAAAAATTTATCAAGAATTAATTTACGTTTTCAGCAAAAACATTTACAAATTTTCGATCATTTCTTTTTGTTTCAAATTTTACAAAGCCGTCAATTGTAGCAAATAATGTATCGTCTTTACCTTTCATAACATTCAATCCGGGATGGAACTTTGTACCACGCTGACGAACGATAATTGAACCAGCTGTAATTCTTTGACCACCGGCAGTTTTAACACCTAAATACTGCGGATTACTGTCACGACCGTTTCTTGATGAACCTTGACCTTTTTTATGTGCCATGATACCTCCGGATATTATCCGATTTTTGTAACTTCAATTCTAGTAAGTTGTTGTCTGTGTCCGTTAAATCTTCTGTAAGATTTTCTTCTTTTTTTCTTAAATACTATTACTTTATCATCTTTAAGGTGTTCAAGAATTTTCGCTTGAACTTTCTTTCCGTTTATTGTAGGTGCTCCTACTTCGGTTTTCTTTCCATCGGAGAGAAGCAAAATTTCATCGAAAGAAACTTCACTATTAACATCGCCTTCTAACCTTGGAACATAGTATTTGGTGTTTTCAGTTACTTTGAACTGTTCACCTGCTATATTTACAACTGCAAACATTTGTTTTCCTCCAATTCCTCTAAACAAGAGCCTTAAATATAATTATTCATCTATAATTACGCAATAAGAAATTTTGGGTAATGTTTATTTTATGGAGTACTATTTTTTAAGAGAAAATGAGAATTTGCTCCCTTTTTCTAATTCACTTTTAACTTCAATCTTTGTACCGTGTGCTTCCAAAATGTGTTTAACAATTGCCAATCCAAGCCCGGTTCCTCCAATTGACCTGGATCTGACCCGATCAACCCTAAAAAATCTTTCAAAAATGCGATTAATATCACTTTCTTCTATCCCAATGCCTGTATCTTGTACAAAAAGATGAGCAGCTTTGGGATATTCCTCTGCTCCAACAACCACAGAGCCGGAATCCGTATATTTTATAGCATTTGAGATTAAATTTGTCATAACCTGCCGCAATCGGGTTTTATCACCAAATACTTGAAGATTTGGTCTTATTTCGCTCAGTATTAATTCCAAACCTTTTCTATGAGCTCTATGTCGCATTTCGTTTACTATTGGTTCAAGAAATTCTTTAATGGAAAAAAATTGAAAACTCATCCTCATTTGGCCGGATTCTATCATCGATATATCGATCAGATCATTCAATAAATTATTTAGATGTTCCGCATGATTAGCAGCTTTTTGTAAGAAATTTCTGTTAACGTTTTGATCATTGAGTGCGCCGTTAAGTAATGTTTCTAAATATCCCTGTATTCCAAAAATTGGAGTTCTTAATTCATGCGATACGTTTCCTAAAAATTCCGTTCTCACTTGTTCTAATTTTTTGAGATTTTCAATATCGCTTCTAGTTTTCAAAAACATCTTTTTAATTTCGTCTTCAAGACCCTCTAAACTTCTACTAAGTCTTATCTCATTTGCCGAATCGAATTCACTTTTACGAATAGATCTGATAATCGATCGGATTTCTGTAATTTCCATTCGGCGTTTACTACCAATAAAGTACAAAAGTATTACAGAGAATATAAATACCGAAAGAAGTAATGTGAGGAAAATTGCAAGATCATGATTAAAGAATATTAAGAAAATTATAAGGAATGCTGCAGATATGAGAAAGACATGATAAAAATATATACGAGCTGATACGAAATTTTGTAAAAAATTATTCCACATTTTTAAACCGGTAACCAACACCTTTTACTGTTTCAATCAAGTCAGCAAAATCATTTAACTTCTCTCTTATCTTTCGAACGTGAACATCAATCGTTCTTTCTACGACAAAAACATCGTTTCCCCAAACATCAGATAAAATCTTTTCACGAGGGAAAACTTTACCGGGTTGCGAAGCTAAATAAGCAAGAATTTCAAATTCTTTTTTAGGAAGAATAATTGATTCTCCTTCAAGTTTTACAATGTATTGATCTCGATCAATTACCAAGGGACCAATTTTAATATTACCTCCGATCAAACTTCCCGCTTTTCTTAAATTTGATTTTACTCTTGCAACAAGTTTCTTAATTGAAATAGGTTTGATAATATAATCATCGGCACCAAGATTCAATCCCTTTACTTCATCAACTTCACTTGATTTTGCCGTAAGGAAAAGCACAGGTGTTTTCTTAAATTCAGGAAGCTCACGAATTCTTTCACAAGTAATATAGCCGTCCATCTTTGGCATTAATACATCCAAAATTATTAGGTCGGGTTTCTCTGGAAGTTTTGTTAAAGCTTCCTCACCATTATGAGCAGTAATAACTTTGAAGCCTTCATTGCGAAGGTTATATTCTAAAAATTCAACAATGTCCTTCTCGTCATCAACAATTAGAATTGTATTGTTCATTCTATCTAAACTCGTATTTCTTTATTTTTCTCTGCCGATTGATATAGGGCTTCAATAAGTTTCATTCTTTTTAATGCATCTGCACTGGAGGATATAATTGGGAAATTCCCTTTCAGTACACCTACAAAATGTTTCAATTCATTTTCGAAGGACTTTCTAAATAAATTTTTTGATCCGGATATTCGTGAAGTTAAATCAATTTGATTAGAAGCAACACGTCTATAAGCTATAAGCGGATTCAAGTGAGCAGTACCTTCAGAACCATATGTAGTTAAATTAAGACCATCCGATTCGGAATGCAAGCTCCAACTTACATCAAAATTGATAACGGTTTCATTTTTAAGTCTGATGAAACCGACAGAAGAATCTTCAACATTTTTTGTATTATGATAAAACTGCTTTACCGATACCGAAATTACTTCCGGGAAATCAATTAACCATAGTGCTAAATCGAACAAGTTAATACCAAGGTCAAGTATAACTCCACCTCCGGCTTCACTCTTTTTAAGAAACCATTTTTGCTCACTGCTTTGTTTTCTTAACCAACTGCATTTTATATAAAAAATATCTCCTAACTCACCATTGTTGATTAAGCTCTTGAGAAGCATAGTATCCGGTCGGAATCGAAGATTCATACCAACCATGACTTTGCGTTTATGCTTTTCGGCAAATTCATGAATACGTTTAGCTTCTGCGAAAGTTCTAGCGATGGGTTTTTCAATTAAGAGATCTTTACCGGCTTTGATAAAATCGTTTGCTATATCGGGATGTGTATTTGTTGGTGTCGCAATAATTGCAGCATCAAAATCTGATTTAGCAATAAGTTCCTTATAATCGGTAAATTTATTTTTTATACCGAATTTTTCTGCAACAGAATTTAAGCGATTCTTATTAACTTCAGCAACTGAAACAATTTCAACGTCCTTCAATTTTGACAGTATTGGGAGATGGACTAACTGTGCTATACCTCCTAAACCGATAACAGCAAATTTTGTCGAATTATTCAAGCAACAACCTCATGTTTAATTCCACTACCCTTGCAAAATACTTTTACTTTTTCAAATATTCCATCTGCATCTATTCCAATAAGATTATGCAACTCTGCCTGAGTTCCATGATCAATAAATGTATCCGGAATACCAATTCTGATAATATCGTTTTTATAATTTTTATCGTTGAAATATTCGACAACTCCGGAGCCAAATCCACCCACAATTGAATTTTCTTCAATTGTAACAACCTTATCAAATCTAGACGCAATATCATCCAATAGTTTTGTATCTAATGGTTTTATAAATCTCATATTAATCACTTCAGAGTTAATACCTTCTTCTTTGAGTTTTTCGGAGGCTTTCAGTGAGTGTTCAACCATATTACCGACAGAAAGTAAGGCGACATCTTCGCCTTTTACTAATGTTTCAGCTTTACCGATTACAATTTTTTCGAACCCTTCGCGTAATTCAACACCAAGTGCATTACCTCTAGGATAACGAATTGCAGAAGGTCCGTCAATTTCAGAAACAGAAGTATATAACATGTCTCTTAATTCTTGTTCATCCTTTGGTGCCATAATAACCATACCGGGTATCATTCGTAAATATGATAAATCAAACGTTCCATGATGTGTTGGTCCATCGGCACCAACAAGTCCGGCTCTATCTAACGCAAAAACCACTTTTAATTTTTGAAGTGCTACATCATGAATTATTTGATCGAAACCTCTTTGTAAAAATGAGGAATAAATAGCAACAACCGGGATCACACCTTGCGTTGCAAGTCCCGCGGCAAATGTAACAGCGTGTTCCTCGGCAATTCCAACATCAAAATAATTTTCCGGATATGCAGCTTGTAATTTATCCATACCTGTTCCATCCGGCATAGCTGCGGTAATGCCTACAATTTTTGGATTGTCTTTTACAAGTTCAACCATTGCATTACCAAAAATTGCCGTATAAGAAGGCGCACCACCTTCACCTTTTTTTATTGCTTTACCTGTAATTTTATCAAATGGAGTTGAGGCATGTAAACGCTGAACATGTCCTTCAGCCGGTTTGTAGCCTTTACCTTTTTCGGTTATTGCATGTACAAGTAATGGACCATTATAATCTTTAATGTGCTCAAATAGTTTAACAAGTTGACCGACATTATGCCCATTAACAGGTCCGAAATATCTGAAACCAAGAGCTTCGAAAAGCATTCCTGGAGTAATGACAGATTTTATTCCGGATTCTAGCCTTGCAGCAACTTTCCTTAAACGATCACCAAAGTCATCAAGCTTACCTGTTAAATCCCATATTGCACCTTTAAATCTATTATACTCTGGATGAGAAATCATTTCTGTGAAATAATTCGAGATTTGCCAAACGTTTGGAGCGATTGACATATTGTTATCATTAAGTACAACAATCAAATTCTTTTGAAGAACACCGGAGTTATTCATTGCTTCATAAGCCATACCACCGGTCATCGCACCATCACCAATTATGGCTATTACTTTTTTGTTAGTCTTAAGCAAGTCAGAGCCGGTTGCCATACCTAATGCAGCAGATATTGATGTCGAAGCATGTCCGGCACCAAAAGCATCATATTCACTTTCGGTTCTTTTTAAGAAACCGCTCAATCCATGAAATCTTCTAATTGTATGAAGCTGATCACGTCTTCCAGTAATAATTTTATGAGGGTAAGCTTGATGACCCGTATCCCAAACAATTAAATCATTAGGAGTGTTAAAGACTTTGTGCAACGCAACTGTCAGTTCGACAGAGCCGAGTCCACCGCCAAAATGTCCACCAACTTGAGAAATTACATCCACCATGTATTGACGAATTTCAGAACAAAGTTCTTTTAAGTCATGGACTGAAAAGTTTTTTATGTCGTTAGGAGAATCTACATTAAACAAATAATTATATTGCGATCGATCTACCATTAATTTACCTCAAATTATTACTCATCGCCCAAATTGGATTCAAAATGGGATTTTAATTCCGTGATTTTTAGTTCTGCATCTTTCAACTTACTATAACAAATTTTTGAGAGTAAAATTCCCTCTTCATAAAGTTTTATTGATTCATCCAATCCAATCTCATCATTTTCAAGCAATTCAGAGATTTCTTCCAATCTTTTAAGAGAATTCTCGAATGATTCCGTTTGTTTTTTCTTAGCCATTTTTTATCTCAATTTGGTCGTCAAAAAATTTGATTTGAAATGTTTCCGTATTTGAAAATTTTTGAGCACGGTTTACAAATTTACCGTTCTGTTTGATAAGTGTAAAACCTTTCTTCAATGTTTTTTCAATATCATAGTTTTCAACTGATTTTTCGAAGAGTGAAATTCTCTGCATTTTGTTATTAATAAGCAACTGAATACTTCTCGAAAAACTTGTGTATAGATTATCAACTTTTTGAAAACCATTATTAATTCTATTTTCCATATTTCTGAAGGCGTATGAAGTTAAGATATTCTTTACTTCTTTACTACCATCGGAAATTTTTTGAAGAATTATTTCCTCAAAATCATCTCGGTATTCTTCAAGCAAAAATAATAAGTCATCTTTATTTGGCGTTGAAAGTTCAATGGCTGCCGATGGTGTCGGCGCACGTAAATCTGAAACAAAATCGGCAATTGTAAAATCAATTTCATGTCCAATACCGGTCACTATTGGAATTTTAGATCCAAATATTGATCGGGCAACAATTTCTTCATTGAATGCCCATAAATCCTCTAATGAACCACCGCCTCTTGCGATAATTAGAGTATCTATATCATCTAGTTTGTTAAAACTTTCAATTGCTTTAACAATTAATTCGGCTGCACCATCACCTTGAACTTTAGTTGGTGCAATTATTAACTCTGCTAAAGGATATCTTCGTTGAGCAATATTTAAAATATCTCTGTAAGCGGCGCTGTCGGCTCCGGTAATCACTCCGATTTTAGATGGAAAAACCGGAATTGGTTTTTTGAATTCCGAATCAAATAATCCTTCTTCCGCAAGTTTGTTTTTTAATCTTTCAAATGCCGCTTGGAGTTCTCCGACACCGGAAGGTTTCATTGATCTAACGTCAATTTGATAACTTCCCCGCGGCGGATAAACGGAAATCTTTCCGTTTACAATTATTTTCATTCCATCTTCTGGAGTGAAAAAGACAAGATTGTTAAATCCTTTCCACATTGTACAACTTATCTGTGCACCGGAATCTTTTAAACTAAAGTACCAATGACCCGAGGCATGCTTTTTGAAATTCGAAATCTCTCCTTCAACGCTGATAGATTCGAAGTTAAGTTCGAGAGTTTCTCTAATTAATGCGGTAAGTTCACTTACTGATTTGTATTGCTGCATTATTTATTTTCTTTCCTAAATATCAAACAATATTGATGATGACGGTTACCAACCCAGGCATTATTAACTCCAAGCGCAATCAATGGTTTATCATCTTGCAACCAAATCTTTTCATCTTTGAGTACCCAACTTTTTTTCCCCCTTTTAGTCAACGATGTGGCAGTATCATAGGCCAAAGGATAAAGCTGTTTTTCAAAATAAACATTGTTGGTTATAATTGTTAAGTAACCACCTTCTTTTGTGATATCCCACACTTGATCAAAAATCTTAGCTTGTGTTTCAAGGAATTCTTTGTAATCTGGGACATTTCCAATGTCGTTATTATCGAATGAATATTTTGTGTCTAATCCACTATTTTTTCTTTTTGTTTGTCTTATCGAATTTCGCTCTAGTTGATTCCAATAAGGCGGTGATGTGATTGTATAATCAAATTTGTTCTGTTTGATTTTATTTTTAGTAAGCAATTCCTTGATTAAAAGTGAATTACCTTTAATCGGTAGAAGTGTTGTTGAATATTTACTCTTCTCAATTCTTCTTTTAGCAGTTTCAAAATATTTTTTTTGAAGTTCAATACCGATACCATTTCTATGAAGTTCTCCGGCAGCAATAAGCATACTTCCTGTACCAAGAAATGGGTCAAATACCCACTCATTTTCCTTCGTGAAAAACTCAATAAACTCCTTAACTAATGATTCGGGAAATTTTGCAGGATGTAAAATTTCTTCTTCTTTTCTTCGAGGCGGACGATGAACAAACCATGATTTAGTAAACTTTATCCATTCCTTACCGGTGAGATTATTTAGTTTGTTAGCGGTACTATATTTGCCCCGTTCTCCAAAATCTATATACTTTTCTTCTTTCAATTTCTGCATATACCTAAAATTACATAATATCAATGCTTTGTCAAATTTTGTGTAATTAAAAACGAACATTAAATCCAAGTGTGGGTAAAATCGGAAACATTGAGTTTTTCTCTCTGCCCAGCGTTAAGTCTTCGTTCACATAATAATCATATCCGATCACGTTTGCTCTGTTGTAAACATTAATAACATCCAGGTAAAACACCCAATCAAGATCCCAATAATCTGCTTTAGCTGATAAACGGATGTCGAGTCTGTGATAATCAGGTTTGCGAGAATTATAACGATTTTCGATTCCACCAAAGTCGGTATCGTAAATTACTTTTGAACTCCCTTTACGAGTTGCAATCTCAGGAGAATCCGGGATGGCATTTCCATCGGTATCGACTAATGTGATTCTCGGCTTAATCCCGACCGGGTCGGTTATTGGAAATCCCGAACCGTATTGAAATCTTACACCTATGTCAAACCAATGGTTAACTTCATAGTTTAATACAATATTTAGTGTATGTCGCTGATCAAAATTGAATGGAATTGTTCTGCCATATTCATATCTATTAGCCCACGCGAGTGAATAAGAAATCCAGCCGTCTATTTTTGAAATTCCGGCAATGTTTCTCTTTTCAAGTAAAAATTCAAAACCGAAAGCTTCACCATTCGATGCATTAACAGGAATTTGTGTAAGTGAATCACCCTTAACGGGTATGGGTCGAGTCCATGCTGATCTTTGAGTTGGATCTTGCCCCGGCACGAGTTCGGTATAGTAGTTTGAACCTTCTAAAACTTTTTGAACAATGAGATTACTGAAGTTTTTATAGTAACCTTCAATCTTAGCCCGCCATTCACTAGTTAACCATCTTTCCAAACTTAAAACGTAATGAGTTGCGTTTTCAGCTTCAAGTGTTTCCGTATACTTTTTATCAAAATTAAGTATTTTATTTCCGTCACGTAATTTTTCATAGCCCGGAGATTGATAATACTTTCCCCAGCCTGCACGAAGTGTTGTGATATCATCTAATGCGTAGGACAAGGAGATCCTGGGCGAGAGATATCCCTTACCCAAAATATTGTAATAATCGAATCGTAAACCAGGTTGGATGAATAGTTTATCTCCTATTGCAAATTTATTTTGAGCCCAGGCTCTATAACGTGAATAGATTTTTTCATCCCCTAGATCATCAAATACTGCTCGGATATTTGCATTAGCATCAAAGAATGCTCTAAGTTCGGGATCTAATTGAAAATCAAACTCAAGTAAAGTTCTCATAAAATCAACACCGACTCCCGCGCTCAGCTCATTATTGTTTCCCCAGTATGTATAAAACTTATTATCAATCGAGTACTTCTGAAAAGTAAACTGAGAATTGAAACCGAAACCAACTAAATAAGGTGCAAGCGTATCTGGAGCAGCATCTTCAAAGTTTTCTCTGTTTAAAGAAGGGTCAAGAAGCTGCGAATCAAAATTTGTCTTGCCACCGTTTCTATACCACGAGACGATCAATTTATTAAGTGTCCTTTTACTCGGTGTATAATGCCATGCGAATGAAAGTAAATCATTGTTTGAATCATCAATAACAGCTACACTGTCCGGATTTTTTCGTTCTGCAGTACTGACCAAATTAACACCATCGCGAGATAGAATTCCGTTTAGAAAAAACTTATGTCCGTTAAAAGGACCGAAAGCAAGTTTAGCTTGTATATCATAAAAATTTGGGAATGTAACATTATCTTCGACTAATCCGGCATTTTTTACAAATGGTTCTATTATTAAATCGTAATAGGTTCTTCTTGAACTTATCAACCAACTTCCCGGAATATTTAACGGATTCTTACCTTCCAAAACTAAATTTGCACTCACAATACTTGCATTCAAATTGCCGGTAATATTTTTTGTTAAATCACCTTGCCTATTTGTTACATCAAGTACTGCAGAAAGCCGGTCACCATACTGAACCGGAAAACCACCGGTAACCAAATTAATATCGGTTACCGATTCCGGGTTAAACATACTAATAACGCCATATAATCTGTAAGGATTAAAAATCTCAACATCATCCATAATGATAAGATTTTGATCCGGGCCACTTCCACGAATAATTAATTGTGAAGAGAAATCATTCGGTGCAAGAACTCCGGGCAATGCTTGCAATGTTCTGAAGACATCTGTAACTGCACCCGGCAGTACTCTTGCTCCCTCCGGTTTTAGTTCTATAAGACTTGCGGTTGGATCACTTTGTGCTTGAATTTTTGAATCAACAATTTCAATTTGATCAACTTGAAACGCCTCGGTTTCCATTTCAACATTAAGTTCGAGTGATTTACCCGAAACAATTTCCACTTCAATAAATTTGGTTTTAAATCCAACCGCGCTGAAACGGATTAATTTATTCCCAATAGGAATTTGTTGAATTCTATAAATCCCCTCTTCATCGGTTACTCCGCCAAGTGTAGTTTCGGTAACTAAAATATTAACCCCTGGAATTGGAATATTATTTTCAGTCACTTTACCGGTTAATCCACCTGTTTGAGCTGACAATACAATGGATATTAACAATATGTTAAAAATTATCTTGAACATTATTTATCATCTTTAGTTGAATAACAACTAATCTGATGAAATCATTCCAAATTGATTAAAATAATTTTAGAGATTTAACGAGAAGAAATTCGAATAAAGTCCGATTGAAATTTCATGAAAATTTCTTTCCGATACCGAAGGTTGAAAATTAAATCTATATTTTGAATAAACTGTGAATGCATTATAAACCTTAAACCATCCGATTGTAATTTCCGGGGAAACTCCGTTAAAGCCTTCGAAAGTAGTAAAGCCGGAAACTCCGGGTGAGATATACTCAAAGACCGGAATCTCGAATATATGTTTATATCCTACTCTAAGATAGTT
The DNA here is from genome assembly GCA_030584085.1 of Melioribacteraceae bacterium. Taxonomy (NCBI): domain Bacteria; kingdom Pseudomonadati; phylum Ignavibacteriota; class Ignavibacteria; order Ignavibacteriales; family Melioribacteraceae; species Melioribacteraceae bacterium. Next base: position 1,058,122 of record CP129490.1, on the reverse strand, counting down.
TCTAAAATCTGCATTAAATATATGAGCATATTCTAATGAAAAATATCCGGAAGGATAATTATAACCTCCGCTATAAAATGATAAAATTGGAATTTCTTTAACAAGACTAAAGAGTTTATCGTTATTATTAATTACCAAAGTTGGCGAAGGAAGTCCAAAAATAATTCCACCAAAACAACACACCGTTAACAAACTTGTGTTCTTATCTGATTTAAGGGTGTTTTCAAAAGGCAAAACTACTTCGAAGGTATCACTTCTAAAATTATTGCCGAGTGAGTCAAAACCGGAAATAAAAAATTTCACATAAGATGAATCAAAATTATATTCAGAAATATCAATTTCAGTTCTATGATCAACAGCCAAAGTATCCGAAACTGTAAAAATATATTTGTCCTCAATCGTTACAGAAGAGGTAACAGATTCTGTAGTAAATAACGAAAGGATAAATTTATAAGGTTTCTCTTGTGTAACGTAGGAATCAATAACAAAAACTTCAACCTCTGCCTCTTGTGAATATACTTGGGATGTACATATAATTGATAGAAAAAGTGTAAACAAGTATTTCTTCATGAATTCTCCTTTTGTAACTCAAAGATAATAGAATTGAGATAAAATTATAATTGTATAATCTGCACCTTAATTTCAAAGCGATCTCAAATTTCAGTATATTTGCCTGTTAAAAAAGCAGAGAGTAAAATTGAAAATTCTTGTAACTAATGATGATGGTATTGATTCCCTAGGAATTCAAAAATTAGCAATGGCTTTAAGTGAAGTAGGTGATGTAACTGTTATTGCTCCAAGAACCGAACAAAGTGCGGTCGGACATGCAATTACAATGAAAATCCCGCTACGCGTAACTGAATATTACAAAAATGGCGATTTTTTTGGCTATGCTATTGATGGTACTCCCGCCGATTGTGTGAAAATTGGTGTGAGAAACATTCTAAAATCAATTCCCGATTTGGTAGTCTCGGGAATTAATCATGGTTCAAACGCTGCGATTAATATCATTTATTCCGGCACCGTTTCCGCGGCTCGTGAAGCTGCAATAATGGATATACCGGCAATCGCGATGTCAATCACTTCCCATAATCCTCAATATTTTGAGTATGCTTGTAATACGGCAAGAGAGTTAGCACAAATTGTTGCTGAGAAAGGTTTGAGTAGAGGAACTTTGTTAAATGTAAATGTACCCGATCTTCCCTGTGAGGAAATAAAGGGATTGAAGCTTACAACACAAGGCAAATCTAAGTGGGATGAAATTTACGAGGAGAGAAAAGATCCTTACGGTAAAAGTTATTTTTGGCTAACCGGAACATTAACCGAAACTGATAAAGAACTGGGAACTGATCAGTTTGCTATTCTAAATAATTTTGCATCCGTATCACCAATTCATTTTGATTTGACTGATTATGATACCTATGAGCAAATGAAATCCTGGAACCTAGAAGAACTTAAGGTGATAAAATAGTCAGTATTATAAATAATAAGTCTATTTCATGCTGAATATTTTCAATTACCAGTTGAGTATCAATCTCAATCCATTTTTGCTTGTATTGTTTATAGCGCTTGCCGTTATTTATGTCTTATATATTTACAAGCGCACACTTCCGCAAACTTCGGTTTTTTTACGAATTATTCTTATAACAACTCGTTCCCTTGTTTTAGTTCTTTTATTACTACTAATTTTTGAACCGACATTAATAGTCAATAATGAAGATGAAGAAAAACCTGTTGTCCCGATATTCATAGACAATTCCTCATCAATGAGCAATTTTAGTCCATCAGTAGCCGAAAAAGTTTTTGATATTATAGATGCTCAGACTTCTTCAAACAATACTCAATACAAATTTTTCAGTTTTGATTCACGTGTTGATGAAATAAATAAGGACTCGGTTGGATTACTGAGATATGATAAAGGAATTACAAACTTTGAGAATGTTTTCAATTATTTATCCAACAGTAATGATTATCTGACATCTGCTGTAATTATTTCTGATGGAATAATAAACTATGGAAGCAGTTCAATCTATCAAGCCGAAAATCTTAACTTCCCCGTTTACACTATTGGTATTGGCGACACTTCCGAGATATCGGATATTTATGTTAGCAGCATATTGAATAACAGATTTATTTATAAAGAAACACCAACCGTAGTTGCTGCGGAAATATCTAATGAGAATTTGGCAGATGAAAATGTAACAGTTACTTTTTTAGAAAATAATAAAAGAATCGATTCACAGGAAATTAAACTAAGTGAAAGTGGAATAAATCGCGTTACTTTTGAATACGTACCGAAAGAATCCGGCAAACATAAATTGACGATTCAAGTCAGCCAAATTAGTAACGAACATAATTTTGAAAATAATATTCGCTCAACATTTATTGATGTCCTTGAAAATAAATTAAATATTTTGGTAATAAGCGGTTCACCATCTGCAGATTTTAAAGCAGTGTATAATTCGCTTAAACAAGTTGATGAGTACGAAGTAAATAAATTTATCCAAATAAATGAGAGTGATTTCATCGGAAATAATTTCGCTGCAAAACTAGATAGTGCTCAAGTTCTTGTGTTTATTAATTTCCCGTACGGAAATACAAATGATGAAATTATTAAAAAAGTTCTTAGTAAGATAAGCAAAGACAAAATTCCATTTTTTAATTTAATCGGTGCCGATCTTAACTCAATCTCGCTTAACAAGATAAATAGCATACTTCCGTTTTCACATGGAAGATCGTTTGATGAAGTTTATCTGGCACAGCCGGAATTTTCAGATCAAAACTCAAATAATATTTTTACCAATACAAATTTTTCTGATAAACAAGACTTTCCACCAATCGCATATCCGAACGGAAATTTTAATTTAAAACCGGGGATACAAGTTATCGCTAATGCAAAAGTGAATAATATTAAAACCGATATGCCGATGATACTTAGCCAGAATAATGCACTAGTTAGAAGTATTAATTTTATCGGGAGTAACTTTTGGAAATGGCGAATCAAATCCGAGATCACAACTAAAAATGTTTTTGATCAGTTAATTTATAATTCTATACAATGGTTGCGTGTTTCCGATAGACAGCGAAAATTCTTTGTTGAAACAAATAAAGATATTTACGCACCGGGAGAAACCATAGAGTTTATTGGCGAACTTTATGATGATAAGCTTGAACCAATAAACAATGCCGAGATTACTATTCAAATCAAATCCGGGCAAAACAATATTCCGGCTAAATTGATTAATGAAGGAAATGGAATTTACAAAGGTGAAGTTAACATCTCATCACAAGGTGATTTTACTTTTAGTGCTGTCGCCCAAGTTAACGGAATGAAAATAAACGAAACCTCCGGAAAATTTAATATCGGTGAAGTTGATCTAGAAAAACTTCACACCGTCATGCAGAAAAATTATTTAAAAATGATAGCATCTTTAACCGGCGGTAATTATACTTATATAAGCGATTCAAAAAATCAATTCAATAAAATTGAGACATTTAATCGAAATAAAACTAAAGTCAGCGTTTCATCAATTACATATGATCCGCTTTCATTAGAGATAATTTTAGTATTACTAATATTATTACTTAGTTTAGAATGGTTCGTTAGGAAAAAGGAAGGTATGTTATAAATAAACGGAGATCAAGAATGACATTTATCGAAATTACTGAAAGTGAGATTCTCAACATTAACACAATTGATACCCAACACATTAAGATTGTAGAATTACTTAACAAACTTCATGATCAACTTGGCGCAAAATTCGAGGAAGAATCCAAGAGACTACTAATTGAATTAAAGGATACCTTGCGTGAACACTTCGACACCGAGGAAGATTTAATGAAAGAGCACAAGTATGTAAATTACTTTTCTCACAAACTAGAACATGACAGATTCTTCAACAAAGTAAAAAGTTACATCACTGAGGTCGATCGAGGGAAAATCAAACTAGATCTAGAATTTTTAAAAAGTGCTAAACGATGGTTCTTCAATCACTTTACCCTTAACGATAAAAAATGCGCAGAATTTTTATTATCAAAAGGAGTTACTCAATAAGTGTATCTATTGCATTACGCAAATAACCTTATTGATTTTTTTCTTCCACGTTTTTGTCTCCATTGCAACATAAGATTAAATTCAACAGAGAGGGTTGTCTGTCCTGAATGTTATGCTGGTATTCAACTTATGCCTAACGAAAGGTTAGAATATGAATACTCCAATAAGTTTGCCGATGAAAAAATTATTAATGGGGTTTTTTCTCCCTTCGTTTTCCAACCGGAAGGCAGCTTGCAAACTCTTTTACATGAACTCAAGTACAAATCCCGTTTTAGAATTGGAAATTTTTTAGGCAAAATACTTGCAGAATTTGGAGAACATAGGATAAAAAAGTGGAATATTGATATTATAATTCCAATACCGCTTCATAAAATTAAAAAAGCCGAGCGAGGTTATAATCAATCGGATCATATAGCAAAATCAGTTGGGCGAATATTAACTATTCCAGTGCAGTCTAATTTAGTTAAACGTATTAGATTTACGCAATCACAAACAAAGTTGAGCATTGCTGAGAGAAAATTAAATATGTCCGGTGCTTTCAAAGTTAAAAGACCAAGAGCAATCGCAGGCAAAAATATTTTAATTATAGACGATGTAATAACAACTGGGGCAAGTGTAATTGAACTAGGGCGGGAACTAAAACGCGAAGAAGCAATGAATATTTATGCCGCTTCAATTGCGTTTACTGATTAATGAAGACTTACATTTTTTCCGGCGCGGAAATTCCAATTATAGTTAATCCGTTTTTCATAACCATTCTCACCGCTTCAATCAATGCGATTCTGGCTTGAGCAATTTCTTTTTCTGAACCGATTATTCGACATTCCGTGTAAAATTTATGGAAGGAGGCAGCTAAATTTTCAAGATAATTTGCAAGTTTATTCGGTTCGCAATTCTCTGCTGCAAAAATTATTTCATCGGAGAAATGATGAAGCTGCTTTATCAAGTTAATTTCTTCCGGCTTTGTTAATTTATGTAGCTTAGATAAATCAGTATTAAGACCTTGTTCTTCTGTCATCCTTAAAATTGAACAAATTCTTGCATGTGCATATTGTAAATAAAATACAGGATTTTCATCAGATTGTTTCTTTGCAATATCTAAATCAAAGTTAAGATGTGTATTAACACCACGCATTAAAAAGAAATATCTTACAACATCGGCACCTACATCATCCATCAATTCATCAAGCGTTACAAAGTTAGCTTTACGCGTTGACATTTTAACTGCTTCACCACCTTTGGTAATTGTAACGAATTGATGAATAACAACTTTAATTTTGCTTTCATCATACCCAAGTGCTTTTACTCCGGCAATGACATCTGGATAAGTTGCATTATGATCGGAACCAAATAGATCTACAATAAAGTCATAACCTCTCTCAAACTTAGTTGTGTGATAAGCAATATCCGGCAATCTATAAGTTGGTTCTCCGGTTGATTTGACCATCACTTTATCATCTTCGCGGCCAAGTTTACTAAGTTTCAACCATAAAGCACCGTCTTTTTCGTATGTTAGATTTTTCTCTGAGAATATTTTTTTAACTTCTTCAATTTTCCCATTTTCATATAAATCATTTTCGTTATAAAAATTTGCCATAATAATGCCGAGTCTTTCTAAGGTCATCTTTATTTCAGCAAAGATCTCATCTTCAGCGCGTTTCTTAAAAAAATCAATTTCAAAGTTACGACACTTTGCACCATGCTCATTAATTACACGTTTTGCTATGTCTATTATGTATTCACCTTGATAATAATCCTCCGGAAAATCGATTATATCACCAAGTAATTCCAAACAACGTAATCTTAACGAATCACCAAGAACCCGCATTTGTCTGCCAGCATTATTAAAATAGTATTCTCGATCAACTTCATAACCAATAGCTTCAAGCAGATTCGCAATCGTATCACCAATCACCGCATTTCTTCCATGCCCCACCGTAAGAGGTCCGGTTGGATTAGCTGAAACAAATTCCACCATTGCTTTCTTACCATGGTACTTTTTTGATTTTCCGAATTCATTTTTTTTAACGGAAATATCTTTAACAATAGTTGTAAGAAAATTATGATTGAAATAAAAATTTATAAATCCGGGACCGGCAATTTCAATTTTAACTAAATAGTTTTTCGAATCATTCAAAGAATCAATTATCTCTTGAGCAATCTGGCGGGGATTTTTCTTCAATTCTTTAGTTAATATCATAGCAATGTTTGTAGATAACTCACCATGATCAAGGTTCGCCGGAACACTTAACTGAATTTCTTTAGCAGCTAGATATTCTAACTCTTGTGAGGCAGTTTCAAACAATTGTAGAATATAATCTTTCAATCATAACTCCTTTAATCTTCGTCTTCAATTTCAGTAACTTTTGCATCACCCCAAAGTTTCTCTAGATTATAAAAATCTCTAGCTTCAGTTTTAAAGATGTGTACAACAACATCAAAGTAATCTAACAAAACCCAATTTAATGCTTCATAACCTTCACGATGATAAGTTTTTATACCACGATCACGCAGTTCTTTTTCTATTGCATCTGAGATTGCTTTTACTTGTGTATCCGATGAAGCCGAACATATAACAAAATAATCAGCGAATGCGGATAATTTTTTGAGATCAAGAATCTTTATACTGAACCCTTTTTTAGTGAGTATGATGTCTGTTATTTCTTTTGCAAATTGTAATGAATCCAAACGTACCTCATTTTAATGGTGATAGTTTATAGTAATCTGAACCAATAATTACCGAGACATCTAAAAAATAATCTTCATTTATCTGTGTAATAATATTACTTTCATTTACACCGAGAGATTTAGCTATCTCCTTTGCGTTGGCGGCGTTTCCCATTCGATCAATTATCATAGTTTTTTCAATATCAAATTGAATATAGTTGCCTTTATTTACTACATCGAATCCTCTATCCCGCAAGTAGTCAGTAAATCTATCAGCAAGCCCCGAAACACCACAACCATTTAATACTTCTACCTGAATAATTTCTGAGGGAGTTAAATTATTCTTTTGTGATACCGACTCCGTGCCCACTTCCAGTTTCAATTTTAGGAAAATTGAATAACTCAGATAAATAACAACGACTAAAAGGACAAAAATAATAATATTGAGAAGTAGGTTTTGCGTAGATGTCCTCAAATCCACATCATTAGTATTCTTTTTTATTTTTGTTCTTCTTTTAATCAATTTATCACATCTGAATAGATAAAAAAATAACCGAGCAATTGCCCGGTTATCAAATTTAACAAAAATAGAATTTATTTACTTAGTATTGTTAACCTTATAGGTATTTAATTCTCTGTCAAATGACGGGGTCATGAAATAATATGGACTGTAATAATTGTTATAATAGGCTCCGGGTCCTTGTCTTATCTCTAATGAAATTTGTGTGTTTTTCGAAGGTTTATAACTGACGGCAGCGCGTGATAAGTAAATTCCGTTAATATTATTTGTAAATCCATCACCTAATGTATTGTAAGGAGAATTGACAATACTTGCGTCAACTTGGAAGTTAAGGTTATCACTAAAATCATATCTTAAGCTGTTTGTGTAAACACCGAGCGCAATGGCTTGTCCGGAAAAAGTAGAGTAGGACATACTTACCGAATGATTCATCGAAAATTTATCGGGATCAATAAAACCGAAAATATTGTTAGACAAATCGGGATTAATGAATCCCTCTTTAATACTTACTTGATTATTGAGATCTTCCTTAAATTGTGCATCGACAGGAATAAAAAGCACAAGTATTAAAAAAGATAATAGTATTTTTTTCATCGATAAAACCCCTTTCAATTCTCTTTTCAACACAAAAATTCTGAAAAAGTTTCAGAGATATATTGATAAACAGCTTAAAAATATAAGAATTCCGAGATAAATCAAGAGAAAACGCTTCACTTTTACTTTAATTCTACAATCATCTCAATTTCAACGGGAGCATTAAGCGGTAAAGCCGTAACACCTACAGCACTTCTAACGTGTTTGCCATTCTCTCCAAAAATTTCAACTAATAAATCCGATGCACCATTTGCAACTTTCGGTTGATCTACAAAACCATCCTCACTAGCAACAAAAACCGTAAGTTTAACAATTCTCTTAATTTTGTTAAGATCACCAATTGCTTTTTTTACCGCACCTAAACAATTAATTGCGCAGGTCTTTGCTGCTTCTTGGGCATCTGCCATACTAATATCTCTTCCAACCAACCCTGCATTTTTAAGTTTACCATTAATAAGCGGAACTTGTCCAGCAGTGTAAACTAAGTTTCCGACAATTGTCGACGGAATATAAGATGCCAATGGCATAGGAGCTTCAGGGATTTCGATTCCTAAGTCTTTTAATTTTTCTTCAAGCATTTTTTCTCCAAAATTGATTAGATAAAATTACAAAAAGTAGATGAATTTCTTTTAGTTAATTTGTTAATTCATACAAACAGTATTAATTTCGATCACAAAAATCGAGGAATTATGACCGGAGAAAAGTTCGAAAAATTGGTTGATGTGATGAAACGACTAAGAAACGAATGTCCTTGGGACAAAGAACAAACCCATGATTCAATTAAAGCAGCCACATTGGAAGAAACCCACGAATTGATTGAAGCTATTGATCTAAAAGATTTTGACGAGATGCGTGGTGAGCTTGGCGATATTCTTTTGCACATTGTTTTTCACGCACAGATGGCAAGTGAGACTAACAAATTTAATATCGATGACGTAATTGACAGAATTACTGAAAAACTCATTAGACGACATCCTCACGTTTTTGGAGGGACGAAAGTTAAGGATAATGACGAAATAATGTACAACTGGGAAAAGATTAAATTAGAGGAAGGAAGAGATTCGGTATTAGAGGGAGTACCAAAAGCTTTACCCCAATTACATAGAGCATTCAGATTACAAGAGAAAGCTTCAAAAGTCGGCTTCGACTGGCAAGAAAAGCAAAGCGTCTGGGAAAAAGTAAAAGAAGAAATTAATGAGTTCGAGGATGTTTCGAAGAGTGATAATCATGCTAAAATTGAAGAAGAACTAGGTGATCTCTTATTCTCAATTGTGAATTATACACGGTTCATCGGTATTAATCCGGAAAACGCTCTTCGTGTAACAAACGAAAAATTTATTAAGCGATTCAGTTATATTGAAAAAAAATTAGCCGAATCGGGAATAAAAATAACGGATTCAAATCTTGAGCAAATGGATAAACTTTGGGAAGAAAGTAAAAAAGTTATTTAACCATGGTGATTTTTATTACCGTTACCAAATTTTTCATAGGCGTTGATAATATCTTTAACTAGTTTATGACGAACTACATCTTTCTTTTCGAAGTAAATAAAATCAACACCATCAACATTTTTAAGAATTTGCTGAACTTGTATTAATCCGCTTGCACTAGAACTTGGTAAATCAATTTGAGTTATATCACCCGTTATTATTGCTTTTGAATTTGGACCCAGACGAGTTAAAAACATTTTCATTTGTACAGCGGTAGCATTCTGTGCTTCATCAAGAATTACGTAGGCGTAGTTTAGTGTTCTACCTCGCATGTATGCTAAAGGGACTATTTCAATCACACCTTTTTCTAAATAACCTCTTAATTGTTCTGCCGGAAGCATTTCCTGTAAAGCATCCAGTAACGGACGGAGATAAGGATCAATTTTTTCTTTTAAGTCGCCCGGAAGAAAACCTAAACTTTCACCAGCTTCAACCGCAGGTCTTGCCAATACAATTTTTTGTACTATTCCTTTTTTAAGTGCGGAGACAGCAAAGGCAACAGCCAAATAAGTTTTACCGGTTCCGGCCGGTCCTATAGCAAAGCAAATATCATTTTTACCAACACTTTCTGCATAGATCTTTTGTGTGGGAGTTTTTGCCTTAATTACATCGCGTTTAGTATAAAGAATTATATCGTCGTATTCTTTATCACTAATTATTTCTTTTCCTTCAACGGTTAAATTCAGAATTGTGGTAACATCTTGCGTGATAAGTTTACCGGTTGTATTGAGGACATAAATCATTTCCTTAAAAATTTTTTCTATCAGTTCAACTTCTTCTTGAACACCTTTTATGTAAACATTATCACCGCGAACAGTGATAGTAGAGCTAAATCGATCTTCTAACGGTTGCAGGTTCGCGTCATTAAACCCAAGTAAAGCTTGCTGATTAACAGAATCGATGTTTAATATTTTTTCTAACTGCAGAAAAACCTCCGATTAAATAAGAAAAGCCCTTCTCACAAAAATATGAAAAGGGCTAATTAAAATTAAGCTATTAAAACTAAGAAACTAGTTTGTTGATTGTGATTGAACCGGTGGAGCTGGTTTATAGTTTCTTTTAATTTTATCATATTTTGCTTTTTCTTCTTCAGTCAAGTTAGGAATCTTGAAAATTTGTTTTGGATAAATCAAATCAGGATTCTTAATTTGATCTCTATTTGCTTGATAAATTTTTGGCCAAGCAAATGGGTTATCATAATGTTCTTTCTTTTTAGCGATTCCCCATAAGTGATCACCTTTAACTACAGTATACATAATCTCGGATGGTTTTGCATCCCATGCATCAAGTTTTCTTTGTAATTCATTATGAACTTTTTCATAAAATTCAGGAAGTGCAGAAATTTTATTTGCTTTAAGAGTATTCAATTCCATTTGACGATCTTCTTTAGGAAGTTGTTGACGATTGATTCTTCCTTCAACTGCTTCAACTTCTGATCTGAAAGCATCAACATCAGCTTTTGTTGCGCCAACTAATGCATATAATTCATCACGACAATCTTCCCATGCTTGCATACCTTCGAGTGTGGCTCTTAATGAATTTACATCATTTTGAAGAGCGGTTAATTCTGAAGTAAGAGAAGCTTTTCTTTCTGTTAAACGGTTAATTTCATTTTGCCATTCTTCTGAGGTCATCTCTTGAGCAAACAAATTAACATTAGCCAACAGAAGAAGAGCAACTAAGCCAGCTAAATATTTTTGAATTTTCATTTAAATCCTCCAATTATTTATTAAACTTTTCTTTTTAATTACATTCCCATTTTTTCTAAATTATTTTTTGTTTGCTCTTTGTCTTTTGCGCATTGATCAAGCTTAGCATTCAATTCTGCAATTTCTCTTTCCAATTTTGATTTTTCATTTTTCAGATCTTGTGTTTCACTTTCAAGAGCTGATACTTCTTGTCTAAGTGCTTGAAGTTCCGCCATTTGCTCTTCGCTAACACCGCTACAACCGGCAAAACCGATCATTCCAGCAACCATCAATACAGCGATTGATAAATTGAGGACTTTTTTAAGTCTAACCATGTTTTCCTCCTAATTGATAAATTATTTGTTATGATTTTGCGTATCGAGAAATATAATAAAAAAATTATTAGAGTGTTTGAAAATCGTAAATAAACATCATAAAATTCGTTTTTCGACAAAGCTTATGTAAGAATTTCCAGCTATAATTATATGATCAAATATTTGAATTTCTAATACTTTACCGGCCTCAGAAATTTTGCGTGTTATACTTATATCCTCTTGGCTCGGTTCCGGGTTTCCACTGGGGTGATTATGCATTAATATGATATTTGCGGAGTTATTAGCTAATGCTGTTTTAAATATTTCTCGAGGTGCAACTAAGCTTGCATTAAGAGTTCCTACAAAAAGTAATTCGTGCTTAATGATTCTATTTGAAGACGATAAGCATACTACATAAAATTTTTCTTGTAGTTCATCTCTAAGCAAAGGTATGTAAAGTTCTGCTATTTCTTTGGGTGATGTTATTTTTTTGTTCGAATACCATTTACTCTCGAATTCAATTCTTCTTACAAGTTCAAAAGCTGCAACTAATGCAGCTGCTTTGTCTTTGCCAATACCCTTTATTTGTGTTAACTCTTCAACAGATTTTGATGCCAATACAGAAACATTTCCAAATTCTTTAAGCAATTTTTGAGCTACTACAATAACAGATTCATTTTTTGAACCGGTTCGTAAAAGTATAGCTAAAAGTTCTGCATCACTTAAATTTTGCGCACCTCGTAAAATCAATTTTTCTCTAGGACGATCATCTAATGGTAGATCTTTAACTTTCATACTAAATACCATCAAAATAATTTTTATTGCAAGCAGGTATTCCCTTTTGAGCTAATTCATTACTTGAATCCAGCTTTAATGCTTCGTCAAAATAATATTTTGCACTATCAAAATCTTCCAGATTTAAGCATGTCAATCCTAAAATAGCGAAAATTTCAGAGTTTGATTTATCTATTTCTATGACTAGTTCAAACTGTTTTTTAGCATTTTTAAAATCGCCAAGTTTAAAAAATATTCTACCGCTCCATTCTATTGCATCTAGATCAAGTGGATTTAATTCAATACTGATTTTAATTTTTTCTAATGCGTGATAATACATCTCTTTTATATAATAAACCTTTGCAAAAGTAGTATAGGTTTCGGAATTACCATTATCGAACTTAATTGAGCTGTTAAGATTTTGAATAGCTTCATCAAGCTCACTTTTTTCAATATTACATTTTGCTTTATAGAGATAAGCATCAGGCAGTATTTCTGAATTTTTATTATTGTTGATGAACTCTGTGAAATTAATTAAAGCTACTTCGAAATCATTTAGGTAGAAGTTTACTAATCCCATTAAAAAACTCTTCTCAGGATGATGCTTGTTTGAAAGTCCCGAAAGTATATCGTGTGCTTCGTTAAATTTTTCATTACGAATCAAGAAATGTGCAAAGTAGGCTCGAATATTTTCATCATCGTCATTTTGTAACAAATAGTTATTAAGAATTTTTGATGCAGAATCTATCTGCCCTTGTAAATCATAAATTTCTACAAGTTTGATGACAACCTTTCGGCTGTATTCCGGAACTACTAGGAGAGATTGTAAAACTTGAATTGCATGTAAATACTTATTTTCTTGAATGAGTTGATCTGCTTGATTGAATTTTATTTCAAATTCGTTCATGCTATTCCCATTCTATTGTCGCTGGTGGTTTTGAACTTATATCGTAAACTACTCTATTGATACCTTTAACATTTCTAATAATCCTGTTTGAAATTATTTCAAGTACATCGGGATTAAATCTGTACCAATCTGCAGTCATTCCATCAATTGAAGTTACAGCACGCAATGCGGCAACATTTTCGTAGGTTCTGGAATCTCCCATTACACCTACAGATTGAACTGGGAGTAAAACCACAAACGCTTGCCATATTTCGTTGTAGATTCCTGTTTCTTTTATGCTGTCAATAAATATTTGATCGGCTTCTCTTAAAATATCAAGTCTTTCGCGTGTTACATCACCAAGAACACGCACAGCTAAGCCCGGTCCGGGGAATGGATGACGTTCAATAAATTCATTTGGTAAACCAAGCTCTTTTCCAATGGCTCTAACTTCGTCTTTAAAAAGTTCTCTAAAAGGTTCGATTAATTTTAAATTCATTTTTTCGGGAAGACCACCAACGTTATGATGTGTTTTGATAGTAACAGAAACTCCCTTCACAGGTACTGATTCTATAACATCGGGGTACAATGTACCTTGCACTAAGAACTGAACGTCATCAAATTTTTTAGCTTCACTTTCAAATACTTCGATAAACGTGTTACCAATTATTTTTCTTTTTTTCTCGGGATCGGAAACACCGTGTAATCTTTGTAAGAATAAAGCTTCGGCATCTACTGAAACTATATGCATCTTATATTTTTCGTTAAACATTTTAATGATTGCGGCACTCTCATTTTTTCGCATCAATCCATTATCAACATGGACACAAATTAAATTATCTCCGATTGCTTCATGCAATAGAACGGAAGCAACTGAGGAGTCAACACCGCCGCTAAGAGCACATATCACTTTTTTATTTCCGACAAACGACTTAATCTCTTCGGTAGTGGATGAAATAAAATGCTGAGATGTCCAATCACCTTTGCTTCTACATATATCAAATAAAAAATTATGTATGATCTGTTTTCCGTCTTCGGTATGAACAACTTCAGGATGAAATTGCACTCCATATATTTTTTTACTCTCATTACCAATTGCACAGATTGGAGAATTTTCAGTTTTAGCAGTTACATGGAAATCACTAGGAAGATTTGTAATGAAATCCCCGTGGCTCATCCAAACAACCGATTTATTTTTCACATCCCTAAATAGTTTTGAGTCTTTTGTAATAATTATTTCTGCTTTACCATATTCACGTTTATCGGCAGGCTCAACTTTACCACCGAAATTTTTAGCTAATAACTGAAGTCCATAGCAGATACCTAGAATGGGAATATTTAATTCAAAATAATCGGAAGATATTTGTGGAGCGTCTTTATCATACACGCTCATTGGTCCACCGGAAAAGATTATTCCAATTGGGTTAAGTTCCCTAATTCTATCAATATGAATTGTGTGTGGGTGAATTTCGCAATAAACATTTTGCTCTCTTATTCTGCGAGCTATTAACTGTGTGTATTGTGATCCAAAATCAAGTATGATGATTGTTTCGGTGTGAATCATGTGTATCCTTATACAAAAAAGTCACTCGGCTGAGTGACTTTTATTTTAATTCTTTATATGACTATTCGCCAATTTGAGATTTATAAGCTTCGGCATCGAGTAGATCATCTAACTGAGCCGGATTAGTAAGTTCAATTTTGATAAGCCAACCTTCACCAAATGGATCAGAATTAACTTTTTGAGGATCATCAGCAAGTGCAGAGTTTATCTCAATCACTTTTCCATCACATGGTGCATAAAGATCACTTACTGTTTTTACTGCTTCAATTGTTCCAAAAGCCTCACCGGAAGCAATTTCAGAAAGATCTTCAGAGATATCAACAAATACAACATCACCAAGTTCTCCTTGTGCGTAATCGGTTACTCCAATAATTCCAACATTGCCGTCAACTTTTATCCATTCATGATCTTTTGTGTACTTTAATTCATTCGGTACCATCATTTAACCTCATCAATTGTTTTAGGTGTTTATCTATAAAGGATGTATCATAATCATTATTTAAAAATTGTTCATTCTTTAGAACTTGAACATGGAATGGAGCTGTAGTTTTTATTCCTTCAATTGTTAATTCTTCGAATGCTCTTAACGCTCTTGAAATTGCATGCGGTCTATCGGTTCCCCATACAATTAATTTACCGAGTAATGAATCATAGTAAGGCGGTATCACATATTCATTATAAACGTGCGAGTCAACACGAATTCCAAATCCGCCTGGAAAATGTAAGTATTCGATTCTGCCGGGTGAAGGTCTGAATCCATTATATGGATCTTCCGCATTAATTCTAAATTCAATACTATGACCGGTTGGATCCCGCGGTTTATCGGCTATTTGTTCACCACCTGCAACTAAGATTTGTTGTTTAATTAAATCAATATTTCGAACCATTTCAGTAACAGGGTGTTCGACTTGAATTCTTGTGTTCATCTCGATGAAGTAAAAATTAAGGTGTCTATCGACTAAGAATTCAACTGTTCCCGCTCCTTCATAATTAACCGATTTACAACCTAGAACAGCTGCATCACCCATTTTTTGTCTTACTTCCGGTGTAATGATCGGTGAAGGTGATTCTTCAATTAATTTTTGATGTCTCCTCTGAACAGAACAATCGCGTTCCCCATAATGATATACATTTCCGAATTGATCTCCCATAACTTGAATTTCAACATGACGAGGATTTTCGATAAATTTTTCGACATAAAGTTCGGGATTTCCAAAAGCAGCTTCAGCTTCATTGCTGGCAGTCTGGAACATTTTTTCAAGATTCTCTTCTTCGAGAACAATTCGCATACCTTTACCACCGCCGCCGGCTGAAGCTTTAAGCATAACAGGATAACCAATTTCCCTGGCAATTTTTTTAGCTTCTGCAATCGACTTTACCGCACCATCACTTCCGGGAACAACAGGAACACCCACCTTACGCATTGTTTCTTTAGCTAATGCTTTATCTCCCATTCTTGTAATCATATCAGGAGAAGGCCCGATAAATTTAATTCCGGTTTCGATACAGATTTCAGAAAAGTTAGCATTTTCGGCAAGGAATCCGTAACCGGGATGAATAGCATCGGCGCCGGTTACTTGAGCGGCTGACATGATGTTGGGTATCTTTAAATAACTTTGATTGCTTGGCGGTGGGCCAATGCATACAGCTTCATCGGCAAATACTGTATGAAGAGAATCTCGATCTGCTTCCGAATAAACTGCAACGGTTTTGATTCCGAGTTCTTTGCATGTTCTAATTACTCGAAGAGCTATTTCACCGCGATTAGCAATTAAGATTTTTTTGAACATTGTAGCTCTTTCTTATTGCGATTTAGCTTTTCTCAATTAAGAAAAGGGGTTGATTATATTCTACCGGCGTAGCATTCTCGACCAAAATTTTTACAATTTTACCACTAACATCAGCTTCAATTTCATTCATGAGTTTCATGGCTTCCACAATGCAAAGAACAGAACCGGCAGTAATCATATCCCCCACCTGTGCATACGGATCAGCATCCGGAGCCGGTGCTCGATAAAAAGTACCAACTATTGGAGATTTGATCTCATGTAAATTGCTCGATTCAGTGGATTCCGTCTTTTTAGCATCGGAAGATTTAGATTCTTTTTCTACCGGTACCGGTTGTTGAATTGTTTGCTGAGGCAAAGTATATGTCGGCTGTACACCATAAGAGTTCTTAGATATTTTCACTTTCATTTCACCTTCTTGGAAAGTGAATTCCGTTATCTCACTCTTTTCTACAACACGGATGAGTTTTTTTATTAGATCTAGGTCCATAAGTCCCAACTATTTTGTTTTCACTCTTTCTACGTATTCACCGGTTCGGGTATCAACTTTAAGCATGTCACCAGCATTAACAAATATAGGTACGTTAATTTCAGCACCCGTTTCTAATTTAGCTGGTTTCATTACGTTGGTAGCAGTGTCTCCTCTAAACCCGGGTTCAGTTTCTATAACTTCGAGGTTAACGAAGATAGGAATTTCGGCATTAATAATTTTATCATTGTCATCAAGAAGAAGTTCCACTTCATCACTTTCTTTCAAAAATTTTCTTCCGTCTCCAAATAATTCTTCTTGAACCGTTAATTGCTCATAAGTATCGTTATCCATCAATACAAATCCAGCTGAATCTCTGTATAAAAATTGATATTTACGTCTTTCGACTCTAACAATATCAACACTTTCACCTGATCTAAAAGTATTATCAAGAACTTTGCCTGTTCTTAAATTTTTAAGTGTCGTACGAACAAATGCCCCGCCCTTACCGGGTTTTACGTGTTGAAATTCCGTAATGGTATAAAGATCATTTTTGAACTTAATAATCAACCCATTTCTGAAATCTGATGTATCCGCCATAATCCAATTAATCCATTATATTTTGATAAAATAGTTACCGTTAATCTTAAAATCAAGATTTACTGTGTAATTTAACTTCGGCTAAATATCTATCAGCTTCTCTAGCCTCTTCGGATGATGTATATTTTTCTTTAAGAGTTTCGAGAATAGATTTAGCATCAGAATATTTTTCACTGCTAATATAATTAACTGCGGCATTCAACAAATAATTACTGTTTAACGCATTATTTGAATAAGTATTGGCGGCATCTCTAAAATATTTCGCTGCTTTATCGAATTGACCCATAGCTTCGTAGCATCCTGCCATGCCGGCTAAAGCTGTAGCTTTATATAATTTATTGCTCCCTGAATAGTCATCATAAGTTTCAAGTGCTTTCTCAAAATCACCGATATAGAAATATGAATTTGCGAGGTAAATACGAGCCATTTCACCCGCTTCAGTGCCACTATATTTATCAACCACTTCAACAAGTGATAATGAACCTTCGGGTTTAACTCCATCAACTACATTTTGATAATTTCCTGATTGATATGTTCTTTCAGCTTTAGCTAATGCAGAGGCGGCTTCAATTTCAGTCTTTTGCGATTGATTAGCGAAATAAACTATTGCTGCAATTATTACTATAAGGGCTGCTGCACCAATAAGTACTTGATTCTTATAAACTTCATAATACTGCAGTGTTTTTGAATAAAAAGTAACTAACTTATCTTCTTTAATATTCTTTTTACCGATTTTTTTCTTTTTTGCTAACACATTTGCTCCAATTCTGTTTTTTTTAAGCTAGGTAATTTAATAAAACTTAATCACCAATTCTAATATGATTTGAGAATATCCAAGCTTTTCCTTCTAAAAAAACCTCTACTCTATATGCACCTTTTTGTCGAATAATGAATTCGCAATCGCTGTTTTCAACTTCATCGACCAATTTCCCGTTGCAAATCAAGTTAATTTTTCCGGAAATATTTGGAAGGAACACCCTTAATTTAACTTTGCCTTTTAGCGAAATGTAATCTCCCATTTGAAAAATTTTATTATCCGATTCGGCAAAAAATCTAAATCCCGTTGCATCACCGTGATAATAATTTGAAACGAAACATCTGCCGTTACGCAGAGATTCATAAATAAGAGATTTAGACTTATGAAAATCTTTCGGATCTATTTTTTCATTCATTAAAACATGAGTTCGTACTGATTTAAATAAAACTTTATATGGAAATACTTCTACTTCAAAAAAACCTAGTACATTAATTTTATGTGCGTGGGCATCAACACCGCCAATACCAACAACTTTTCTTGCCTGATTTAATTCATCCCATTTTTGTAGAGTTTCGGCGGGCGGACCAGCGACCGAGCGAAGTGGGTGCACAAAATGCTGATACTTATTTTCTTCTGTAAGACCTTCCATCCATTCTGACATGTGATTCCAAATCTCGATTCCGGTAAAATCATTCGTATCCCATTCAGTCCAAGGAAAAGCCGGATGTTCCTTCATAGATGAACGCTTTTCATGCGGATGTGCAATAAAACCAATTCCACCAGCTGATTTAACTTTCTTAACGTATTCCTTTGCGGACAATCTTGTTGAAAAGGCTTCATCAATACCAAAGGCTAAATAATGATTTTTATTTTCTTTGTCATTGATCTCACAACCAACAAGTAATAAGGTATTATTGTGCCAGCCTTCATATCCTTCATTTAAAGCACGAAGTGTATTATGATCGGTAATCATTATGTAATCAAGACCAACCTCATTTGCATAACCGACAATTTCTTCAACAGTACCCGATCCATCCGAGTAGATTGAATGCATATGTATTGCGCCAACGTACTCATTCATAAAAATATCATTTGGTTGGATTGTAATTACTCTTCGACTTCAAATAAGGTTGAATAATGCGTAGATTGCTGCTTAATCATATCAGAAAGTTTAGTCATAAGAATATCTACTCTTTCATCGGATTGATCATCGAAATCTTCATAAGCTTGATGATCTTTAAAGATATATATTTCTTCAAAATCGTTTGCTTTGCCTTTAGTTTCGAAAACAGAATAACTTTCTAATCCCTCTGCCTTTACTAAATTTTTTAACTCCCTGATAACATCAAGATAGTCATTTCTTTTTTCCGGTAAGATGCTGTACTTAATCGAAAATATAACTTTTGCCATTAGCTCCTCTTTATGATTAGATTGAATATTGACCCTCTTTTTCGATCTCAACCGAACCGGTTAGAGATACATTTACAATTTCATTATTTCCCATCTCGAAATTTACAATTAATTCTGCATTAGATTTAGTAATTAATTTAATCGGTGCATTTTTTTTATAAACCAATTTTGCAATTATTGCGGCTGCAACCGAACCGGTTCCGCAGGCTAAGGTTTCAGCCTCAACGCCTCTTTCAAAAGATCTAATTTTAATATGAGTTTCGTTTATATCAATAAAGTTAACATTTGTACCATTTGGTCGGAATTCCGGTAAATTTCGAATCTCTCGACCAATTTTATCGACCGGCACTAGTTGAATATCCTCAAAAACTGCTTTGGGATTCTTTGAATTTATTAAAATATCGTTAATATTTATAATTACGTGAGGTGAACCGGTATCGACATAATACGAGTTAATTAATTGTCCAAAAGCTTTTAATTTGAAATTGATTTTAATTTCAGATACCGGTTGAAGGTAAAATTTTATTACTTTGTCATTAATTATTTCACCTGAGTATTCGATTTTATTACTAGAAAATTGAACAGTATTTCCCTCGATCCTATTTGAAATTTGAGCATACTTTACTGCACATCTTGCACCGTTTCCGCAGAGTGATCCGGTAGAACCATCTGCGTTGTAATATAACATTTCAAAATTTGCTTCCTTGGCATCTTTGATAATAATTAAGCCGTCCGCTCCAATTCCATTATTGCGATCGCAGATTCTTGTTACATCGGACGGGGTAATTAGTAAATTTTGGTTGATTTTTTCGTCAATTAAAACGAAATCATTCCCCGCACCATTGAGTTTTATATATCTAAAAGTTTTCATAGTGAGACGAAATTTAGTTGATAAGAAATAGGTTTGCAAAGAAATTCGATTTTGACTAATCTAGTTTTATTCGTCGTAATTCTAATTCTGCATTAGGTGAATGAACTAAAACTTCTCGAATAAATTCATTCTCTTCTTCTATACCGATTGTGAGCCAATGGAGTGCGAGACTATTTTTCTTTCTATAGCGGAGAGATATCGTGTTGTTTGATCGAGCAATTTTAAGAACCGATGGAGTTACAAAAAGTGAATATCTATCGGTTATTTTAACGACCGTTCTGAGATCGATATTAACGGAAAAGGGACCAAATTTTGTCAAAAAGTTATGATCGTTAACGATAAAATTTATTCTAAAAGTCATCCAAATAATTGTACCGATGAGCAGGACTACAAAAAGTGCAACTACGTATGTAGTTGTGTCAGCAGCTTCAAATAAAATGAGAATTGTCGGGACTAAACATAATACTAATGCCGAAATAAAGATCCGTATAAATGTTTTATCTGTGGAGGGTGTAACATGTTTCATAATGCTTCAAAAATAGTGGATAAATCAGATGTCTGCAATAAAAAGGTATGGGATTATCAAAAACTGATTATGATTTATAAACAAAATACTTTTGTTTGAGATATTCATTCTGCTTGAAATGTCATGAGTGGTTGAGAACGAATTTGAGAAAGATGCAAAAATCGGCTTCGCCAGACAACGACTACGCCGCATTCAGTCTTGTTTCTCGCCTAGCTCGAAACGAAGCCTGAGTGGAGGTGGCGGGAGTCGAACCCGCGTCCGAAGCTACATTTCTAGGAACGTCTACACACATAGTCTGCTTATTAAATTTCACTTTAACAGAGCCAACAAACGGGCATTGTTAAAGCTAACTCGAAAAAAGTTTCGCCTCACCTATTCGAGTATTCGGTTTGGATAGCATGTCAAGCGGCGTTCATATAAATCCCGACATGCGGGGACTTAAAGAACGGCTGCAAACTGTTAGTTACGCAGCTAAAGCGTAATTAGATTCGCCATTTAAATCGTTGACCGTCGTTTAACGTGTCTACGGAGAACACGGTGCGCAGTTCAAAGAACTAATAACCCCGTCGAAGCCAATGTCACCCCCAAAATTAATTGAGAGAGGAGAAGTGAGATTATATAAAAAAAAAAATTACTTTTTAGGATTTATCCATTCAGTATCAGGTATATCGTCAACAAAATTTGCAAAACGTGCGAGAACAAATAAAAGATCCGAAAGCCGATTCAAATATACGGAAATTGTGTTTCCAATTTCAGCAAATTTTGAAAGTGCAATTACCTTTCTTTCAGCTCTTCGACAAACAGTTCTTGCCGTGTGCAAAAATGCCGCACCCTTTGTACCGCCCGGTAAAATGAAATGTTTCAATTCGGGAAGTTGATCACTGTAAAAATCAATCTCTTTTTCGATTTCATCAATAAAAAAGGATTGAACTCTTGGAATATGAGGATTGTCTTTTGTAGTTTCAATCGGGGAAGCTAAATCAGATCCGACAACAAATAATTTTGACTGAATTTTTTTTAATGTCGCGATTAATTTTACATCATTTATTTCAGTTAATGCTAAGCCAATAAAAGTATTTGTTTCGTCAACACTTCCGTATGCATCTATTCTTAAATTATCTTTCCAAACTCTCTCTCCGCCGAAAAGCGAAGTCATTCCTTGATCACCTGTTTTCGTATATATTTTCATTGTTCAATCGGGAAATCTAAAATTTGTATATCCACCTTTTCGGTTTCGTTAATCTCAGCAAAGATTTTATTATCTGATTCGAGTGCTTTCTTTCTGATTATGGCTAAACCAATAATTTGATTATTAAGTTCAGTTTGTGAGATAGAAGTTATTTCACCGACTTCTTCATTGTTTTCAGTTTTTAATTTGATCGGCAGAGAAAAATTTCCGGTCAACTCAAATTTTATACCTTTCATTAAACGCTGAACTTTATCATAAGTATCTAATCGGGCAATTACTTCTTGTCCGATGTAACAACCCTTTTTAAAATTAACCTCATGAATTAAGTTGACTTCATATGGATTGTATTTTGTATTTATTTCGTAAGGAAAAAGTGGAATTCCGTTTATGATTCTAAAATGGTTAAAAGCCTTGTCACCAATAAAATTTAGATCGAATGCACTTTTGTTTTCCTCTAAATAATTAATGCATGAAATTGAATCATCCGAAGGAGTTAGAATCCAATATTTTTTTAACTCATTAACATCTTCTAACTTTAGAACATATGATTTAATTGATTCAATCTCACCGGCAATTATGTTTTCAAAATTTAGTTCAGATATCTTGTTTCCGCAGAGCATTGGGATGTAAGATTCAACCTGATTCCCATAAATTTCAAAAATGGTAAAATTGTTTGAAACATCTTCTACAACGATATCTTCCATTATTATATATTTTTCAATCCAACTTTTTAAGTGTTCATCCGGATCAGCACTCCCAATAAGCAAAAAATAATCTCCCATTTTCAATAATGTTGTTCTATCTATCAGTCTACCCTTCTCATTAGTAAACAGAGTATTTTTATGCCGGAAGACTCCCAAGTTTTTTAAATCATTTGTTGAAATTCGGTGAAGAAAATCCAACACATCATTTCCGGTAAGTTTTAATATGTTGATACCGGCAAGACTTCTAATCCCGACACCCTTCACGAGCGAATGCAGTTCTTTATCAATTGATGAAAATGATTTTATATTACCGTTATTTCCCGGTTGTGCGTTGGGAAAAAGTTTCATAAATGTTCTTTTTATTTCGTGTACTATATCAACTTCGTTGTTCATGTTTTCCTTTTTTAATATTTACGCCACCATCTGCGGTTTACATCTGTAATATAAAGTTCTCTTTGCTCACTCCAATAAAACGGAATTGAATCTCGGATTCTAATACCGAGAGAATCTTCATAGAACCTATATTCAAAATAGTCCGGGAATTTATCATTATTTACATTTGCTAAAGTTCGCTTATGTACTATTCCTAAATAGGTTTCCATTAAGTGAGGTTTTTTTTCAATGCCATCGACGAAAAAGTAATTGTAACTTCTATGTCCGGAGATTATACCATCTGAGAAATATAATTCAATAAAAGGCATTTTTTTAGTCTTCCAGTTTCTCATAGTCATCCTACTGAATCCACCATGAATTGGAACTTCGGCTTCCCAAAGTTGAGTAAAATTATTTTCTTCACAGACAAACAAAGTGAGATAGAAAAATGCCGTCCCTAATTTGGTGCTGTCAAGATTTATATAACTTGATTTATAACCAACCACATTCTTTGGCTCAATTAATCTCTCACCTTCTTTTGATTTTGCAATAACAGCAAAAATATAGTTCTTATCTCCTCTGTGATACATAACCGCAGGTTTAGGAACATTATATGTATAGGTACGATCAAACTCTACCAAATATGTTCCTTGCGGAAAATCAGCTATAATATGTTCTTCAACCGAAATAGTATCACATGCAAAACGTTTCTTAGCCTGTTGTTCCTGAA
The DNA here is from genome assembly GCA_030584085.1 of Melioribacteraceae bacterium. NCBI lineage: Bacteria > Pseudomonadati > Ignavibacteriota > Ignavibacteria > Ignavibacteriales > Melioribacteraceae > Melioribacteraceae bacterium. The sequence continues at coordinate 1,034,156 of CP129490.1, read as the reverse complement.
TATTCAAGTTAGCCTGACGAATCTCTTTATCTTTACTCGGTTCTTCATCAGCGGTTTTCTGTTCTCCGTCTCCGGATTCACAAGCGGTAAAGACTAACATCAGACTAAGAATTAAAATAAAATATCTTACTACTTTCATGGTAACACCTATTTTAGGTTAATTATTTTTTGCAAATTCATCCAGAAAGTATGCTGAAGCTAATATACCCTTTTTAAAACTATCCAAACTAAAATGCTCATTCGGAGAATGAATATTATCAGTATCGAGACCTAAGCCCATAAGTACCGTCGGAACATTTAATTGTCTAGCAAACTCAACTACAATCGGTATTGAACCACCTTCACGTGTATAAACCGTTGATTTACCAAAAGCCTTTGAAGCTGCTTTAGCTGCTGCTTTTATTGCTGCCGAATCAAGAGAGACAACTATTGGTAAGCCTCCATGCAGAGCTTTTACTTTTACCTTAACAGTTTTCGGAGCTATTTGCTTAATATATTTTGTAAACTCATTTGCTATTGTTTTGGGATCTTGATCGGGGACTAATCTCATACTAATTTTTGCCGTAGCTTTTGAAGGAAGAACAGTTTTAGCCCCCTCCTCAGTATAACCGCCCCAAATTCCGTTGCAATCCAAAGTTGGTCTGCCCGATAATCTTTCTAATGTACTATATCCTTTTTCACCCCATAGTTCTTTAACATCCAATTCTTTTGCAAAGTTCGCATCGGAAAAATTAAGTTTCTTATAATTTTTTCTTTCAAGCGGTGTCAGCTTTTGAACATTCTTGTAAAAGTTCGGGATAGTTATTTTTCCATTTTTATCTTTGAGCTTTGCAATAATCTCAGCTAAAACATTAATTGGGTTTGCAACGGCACCACCAAAAGAACCTGAATGAAGATCTCTGTTTGGTCCGGTGACTTCAATTTCCATATAACATAAACCGCGCAAACCGTAATTAATTGTAGGGACACCCGGCATATACAGAGAAGTATCCGAGATCATAACGGCATCACATTTCAACAGTTTTTTGTTTTGTTTCAAAAATTTATGAAGGTTTTCACTTCCAATTTCTTCTTCGCCTTCAATTAAATATTTTACGTTAACCGGCAATTTAGTTCCTGTCTTCTTAAAAGCTTCCACACTTTTTATATGAACAAAATTTTGTCCTTTATTATCATTTGCTCCACGCGCCCAAATCTTTCCGGATTTAATTTGTGGATCAAACGGCGGGCTTTTCCATAAATTCAAGGGGTCAACAGGTTGGACATCATAATGGCCATAAACCAAAACTGTCGGAAGAGATTTATCATGAATCAATTCACCGTAGACTAAAGGATGTCCTTCTGTAGGAATTATTTGTATTTTTTTCATACCGGCTGATTTCAATTGACCGGATACAAACTTTGCACATTTTATCATATCCTGTTTATGCTTAGATGAAGTACTAATACTTGGAATTCTTAAATAATCTTTTAATTCATTAATATAATTTTCCGAATTGGCTTTAATATAATTAATAACTTTTTCCACTGATACTCCCATTCTTTCATTAAATGAAGTGTAATTTTTGCCCTTTGATACGAGGGGGATATTATAAAAACTAACTTAAATTTAGTAGTATAATTTACATTTATAATGCTACCCATTCAAGGCAACTTTTGAATTAATAAAAATTTATAAAGAGTCATTAATCTTTCGTAAATTTGTCCAAACTAAGTAATTATTCATGATAATAGATAAATACATACTAAAAAATCACGCGGTTCCTTTTCTATTTTCAACCTTTGTTTTAATGTCGGTTTTTCTGCTGCAATTTTTAATGAAGTTTGCCGATAGACTAGTTGGTAAAGGACTAGATATTTTTATTATTGTTAAGTTAATTGCATTTAATCTTGCATGGATGCTTGTGCTTGTTGTTCCGATGGCTGTTCTAATTTCTACCTTAATGGCATTCGGTAATTTGGCTCAGAATAATGAAATAGCAATTCTTAAAGCATCGGGAGTAAGTTTATACAGAATGATGGTTACTCCGATTTTAGCATCAATTGTAATTGCAATTTTATTGATGCTTTTCAATAATTATGTTTATCCGGAAGCGAATCATGCCGCAAAAGTCTTAATGCAGGACATTTCAAGGAAGAAGCCTACATTCTCATTAGTACCGGGAGTTTTTTCACACGAGGTACCGAACTATTCTATTCTTGCACGAGAAATTGAACGCGACGAAAACAAGCTGATCGACCTTACAATTTATGATAATTCCATTCCTGCAAAAACTAATATTGTAACCGCAGAGGAAGGGAGAATTTATTTTTCTTCAAACCAAACAAAATTGATACTCGATTTAAAGAATGGCGAAATTCATGAATCTGAATTAGGCGATAGGTCAAAATATAGAATACTAAAATTTGAGAAACACAAAATTGCATTACCTGCAGAACAGTTTACTTTTCAGCAATCTGCTCCCGGAGGTCCAAAGGGAGATAGAGAATTGGGAACTTCAGAGTTAATAGCAATAATTGATAGTATAAGTATTCTTAGAAAAGAATACCTTGTTGATTATTCGCAAAAACTCGGCAATATCTTTATTGCAGACAGTATCGCTTTAAAACAACTGAAAACAGTCCGGCAACAAAAATCGAAAATCAATTTTAATAAAGTTGAGGATGTAATTAAGAATGCAGAAAATAATATGCGCGCAAGTGTTTATAGAATTGAAGCAAACAAAAAAAGTATAAACCGAATTTGGGTTGAAGTTCACAAAAAATTTTCATTGCCAATTGCTTGTATAATTTTTGTTATTCTGGGTGCACCCCTCGGTACAATGACTCGCAAAGGTGGATTTGGTATTGCGGCAGGCATTTCTCTTTTCTTCTTTTTAATCTATTGGACATTTTTGATAGGAGGAGAAAAATTTGCTGATAGAGGTATGTTCTCTCCATTTTGGGGAATGTGGACAGCAAATGTTGTACTCGGAATTCTTGCAATTTATCTTCTGACTAAAGCCGCTAAAGAACGTGTAACGTTATCATTTGATTTTTTGAACAAATTAATTCCCAAACAATTCAGATCTGTTAAAGAAAATAATGATAACTAAGATTGATAAATATATCACCAAACAATTTATTCAAACTATACTCTTTGGATTACTCGCATTTTTGTTAGTCTTTGTAATTATCGATATGATGGAGAATTTAGATGACTTCATTGATCAGAACGTTTCTAGTGATATCATCGTTCAATATTATATTGTATTTATACCGGAAATACTAAGATTGATGTTGCCTGTTGCTGTATTACTCGCCGCCTTATTTACTGTAGGAAAAATGGAAACGCTAAATGAACTTACTGCAATTAAAACTGCAGGTGTTAGTCTGTACCGGTATATGATGCCATTTCTTCTAACAGCACTTATTATAAGTTTATTTGCAATATATTTTGGCGGCTATGTTGTTCCGATGGCAAATACACATAAGGTATTTATCGAACAGAAATATATGAAGAAGGATTTGATAACTACCGGAAATAATATTTTCTTTCAAGATAGTGAAACTAGAATTGTTACAATTTCCTATTATGACGTTAGCGATGATGTTGCCAATAGAGTCAGTATTCAAGAATTTAGTGATACAAACATTACACAGATGAAAGAGCGATTTGATGTTGATAAAATGAGATTTGATTCATCTTCCTCAAGTTGGCTTCTCTTAAATGGACTTAGACGAACTTTTAGTGATTCATCGGAAACATTCGAAACTTTTGCTTCTTATCCTCTGAATTATCTAAACTTCCAACCTAACGATGTTATTATGAAGCAGCGTAAACCAGTTGAAATGACTTTAGATCAATTAGATGAATTTGCTAAAAACCTTAAACGGGCAGGCAATGACCCGACAAGGATATTAATTGAGTACCATTCAAGAATTGCGTTTGCTTTTACAAGTTTTGTTGTTGTTTTATTTGGACTTCCTTTTTCGGTGAATAAGAGGCGCGGAGGTTTGGCGATTCAGTTCGGAGTAAGCATACTTATTACCTTCGTTTATCTTGTATTTCTTAAAATTGTTGAAGCTTTCGGTAAAAATGGTGTGCTGGATCCGTTCTTAACTGCTTGGTTCGCAAATTTTTTATTCTTAGCTGCGGCATTATACTATATTTTCCGAGCCAATAAATAATTACTTCTCTGTTAGAGTTGTAACCCCTTCCCAATCTAAAGGCGGATTCGCAATATAATATTCACATCTTTTGATATATACTTCTGAGACACAATCATAGTTTTTGCTGATTTGTTCATTAAATAATTTTAAAGCTTCCTTAAAATTACCTTTTTTGTACTCTTCTAATCCTTTCTCATAACTTTCAAAGTGATTGTTCGAATCTGATTTCTCGCTGATGATTTCATAAACATTAACAGCATTTTGTTTACCTTTTACTTTTATGCAATCTACTCTTCTCATAAAAAAATCATCTTTAATATTTTCATAGGTAGATTCATTAATCATAATAGAAGTTCCGTATTGTTTGTTTGCCCCTTCTAATCTTGATGCAAGATTTACATTATCTCCCATTACTGTGTAATCAAATCTTTTCTTTCCGCCAATATTCCCGACAACTACATCACCCGAATTGATCCCGATTCTCATTTTAATTGGAGTGTTGCCGGAATTCCATTTGTCATTCAAAACTTCCAGTCGTTTTTTCATATCAAGGGCACATTTACATGCCAGCAAAGCATGATCTTTAATCTCGATTGGTGCACCCCAAAAAGCCATAACAGAATCACCTAAATACTTATCGAGAGTTCCGTTAAAATTCAATACCGACTCACTCATCTCATCCAAGAATTGATTAATGAATGTAACAACTTCTTCTGCTGATTTCCCTTCCGAGAAAGAAGTGAACCCGGCAATATCAGAAAACAGAATTGTTAAATTTTTCTTTTCACCGCCCAACCTTAGTTTATCCGGATTAGCAATTAATTCATTAACCAAGTGCGTTGAAACATATTGGCTGAACATGCTTTTCATCATTGAACTTTTTTTACGTTCGGCAAAAAATTCAAATGCGGTACTTCCTATATAACCAAATAAAATTGCTATAGCCGGGTCAACAATAGGGATGATAAGGTTTTGTGAATCAAATAATATGAAAGCGAGTTGAAACAATAAAAACAGAAGCATTAAAACGAAAACGATAATACCCGCTTCGATATAAAACACTTTTTTTGACTTGATTCTTTTAAGTGATGAAGTTAAGAGAAAAAATCCCATTGTTAAAATAATTAAAGAAAATATTACCAGAGATTTTGGAAGTGTGTAAAGGAAATTGTTATCCAGAAAATTTTGAACTGCATTAGCATGATATTCAACACCGTATAAAAGATTATCGCCTTCCCTTTCACCGGGAGAAAATGAAACGGGAACAAGATCTTTATCTTCCGGCATGGTTGAACCGATTAATACAATTTTATTTTTGAACTTATTGGAGAACTTTAGTCCATAGTCCGGATCATCCCAAGTATTAAGTTCGGTTTCAAAATCAGCTTCATCGATTGTAGTAAATTCACTGTCGTCAAGTACATCAATAAATTTAACTCTGGGAAATTTTCCGTTCGAACCATAATAGTTAACAAGTATAGTTGATTCCTCAAACTCAGGAATCTCAACATTCTCATAAATAAATTTTCCGGATGATTTTTCTGCGGTGTAATTTGAACTTTTATTGAAATATTTATTTAACAAAGCATAAGCAAAGGATGGTACCTTCTTATTGTTGACCGCAGAATAAATGTACGGAGCATACCTTCTGTACACTCCATCATTATCCGAAACGGCTTGTACAATACCGACTGAACTATCCGCATCGTAAAATAAGCTTGAATAATTTTCTTTGAAATTTCGAACAATGAACTGTTCACTCAAGTTTGCAAAAGCTGCTTCAGATTCAATATCAATCTTTCCCGCAACGACAACATTTTTATAATTTTTTATTGTTTCGAAAAGTGCACGATCATTCTCATCCGAAAACTGATCTTTGTTTGACATAACAATATCAATTCCTATAGCTGCAACACCCGCTTCATTTAAGTTTTCAATCACTTTAGAAAAATAAGTCCTTGGCCAAGGCCATGAATTATAAGGCGAAGGTATCTGATCATATGAGTCCTGTGTAATCTCAAGAATAATTACATCAGCAGAATCTTTGAATGGTATTTCTCCTCTCTCTTGGAATCTATAATCTATAAATTTTTGTTCTAATTGCTGGAGGGGAGATAATGGGAATATTAAATCCTGGCTTATAACGAATACTAATATTGTGGTAAGTATAGCTGCCCACATTTTTGTGAGGGCAGCTTTAGAAATGAATTTTTTCATCTATTAAAAGCTATATCTTGCTATCATCCCAACAATAGAATTTGTGCCAATATCCGGAATTCGATAGAATCTAACTTGAAGTGAAAGTATAAAATTGTCAATTACTTTATAGTTTCCCAACAAATCAAAAGCCTGTCTTTCAAAATCACCAAAACTTGGACTAAAAGTGGCCGAGATATCAAGCTTTTCTTGGAGCAGATATACACTTCCGCCTAAGAATATGGTTGAATAATCATATGGCAATGCTGAGGATTCACTTGTATAGTATGTTGCCCCGACATGACTGCTGAACATTTTATTCCATTCACTATTCAAATTAAATGAAATTGAAAAGTTGCTAGCGTCATTATTGCGCAAAGAATTGTCAACTCTATTTGAAGTTGAAAGATATAATGATGCCCTATGCGGAATTTCTAATAAAAAGTCATGAGTTAATTGAGCATAGATTTTATTTGTTGCATCTTCAACTGCTGAGGAATAGTAAGTTGTATCTGTAACACTTAAATCGTTTTTATTATCATATCTCGTGTAACCAACGGTGATATTTGGAATTCCATCGCCTGCATACACCGAGACAGAAGTATTAATTGTATTAAATGTTGTAGTTGCTATCTTCGTGTCTTGCAAGTTATCCTGCAATCTTTCATAACCTAGAGAGAGGAAAACTTTGTTATCTATCATTCTAATTCGATCAACAAAATTGAACCCGGCAACGTCGGTTCGAAGATAAGATTGACCGAATGAATTATAATCATTACCTCTATAGATATATCTTGCCGTAAAATTGTTATTAAAGTAATTGAGTCCAAGTGAAGCTGATGTTGCTAAAGACGCCAATTCCTCAGGATTCCATGGACCAAAAAATTGATTAATATCCATGAAACCGCCAAAGAATGATTTAAATTTCTTTACTAAATCCGGATCAATATCAATTATTCCACCACCTCCGAAAACGCTATCGATCTGTGCATCAGATAATGTTCCTGTGGTTATATCTGAGTTCAGAAAGCTCATTGCCGCTTCACCTTTGATCAATATTCTGCGATTGTCGAAACGTAAATTCAAATCAGTTCCAACGACCAAGTTTTCTTGAGGGCGTGCACCAAACTCAATTGATGATTTATCATCACCACTTTTTAATAATGTAAACCCAAGTTCAAAAGTTTCACCAGCTCTGAATGAAGGTCGGATTGCTAAGAGATCTCTGTTAAATTCACCTAATGCTACCCTTCCGTAAGGTTGACCATATTTTGCTTCATCAATTGCAATGATATCACTGCCAAATACAACCTGATCGGCCGAAAATGTTTCAAGCAATGCACCTTCGATGCTTTTAGTAATCTGTCCATAACTCGCTTGTAAACTAAAAAAACCAAGATTAATTCCGGCATCAACACCGCGAACACGTTTACCGCTTAAAATTAATTCGGGGTAAATCGGATAGCTATCACCAAATGATAGATTCAACCAATCGGTACTAACTTTAGCAGAATATCTATTTTGAGGTTGTCTGTAACTTTTTTCTTCTGAAGTTGCATAAACTTTCGCATCAAATTCCCAGCCGCTATAATTTGCTTTAAAGCGTGCATCTAGATTGTTATACCAAGTTGTTTCCTCGTTATAAGTTTCACCTCTTGATTCACCTTTTAAGGTGACATTATACTTAAATTGATTTTCAATAGCTGCAGCATAACTTCTTGAGATAGTATTAAAACTTCTCGCTGTTGTACTCTTTAAATTATCTTGATTATCATATATCTCAATTTTCAAGAACTGACTTTGTTCAGAAATTTTCTCCGGATAGTTTGCCCCGCTAAAGATTATTAAGTCCTCTGCAAATAGAGCGTATTGATTTACTTCAACTCCGTTTAGATAAATTTTTGTTGCATTTACATCTACGTCTGATGACGCATTTATGAAGGACAAAGTAATCAGCAATTCATCAGTGATTACATTTTCTCCTTCAGCCGGACTTAAAATCAATACATCACCCTTTTGTTCAACTTGTTGTTGAACTGTGATTCTTTCCGGTGGAATTTGCTCCGGACTTCCAACAGGATATGTGAAAAGTTCTCCCGTACTAAGAGAAATTAGAATATAATATTCTATTGAAGGAGGTGTAACGAATTCTGCTGGAATTACAACATAAGCTGCAGTTCCGCGAATTTCCATCTCTCTTCGAGTGAATTCCGTTTCACCAAAATTTTTAAAAGCAATAAATATTGAACTAATTTCAGCCGTTGAAAATAGTTCTGCTTTTAACTCAATCGGTTGATTGGCAATAACATCTCCCACTTCAACACGCGATATTAAATTGCTTGGTTGTGAAAAATGGACCGAGATAAATAAGAAAAACAATATCAAAAAATTTTTAGTAACTGATTGCCTGCTGGTCATAGCAACCTCAAAATATTATTAGCCATTTAGTTTATTCAAGATATTCGAGAATGTATTCATCTCCATTATCCAATTTAATTCTGATACGTTTTGTGCTATCCTTTTCAACTGCATCGAATTCTTTGTTTGTTTTATCATCTGCTTGAACAATTGATAATTCACCATCGGGTGTAATCTTTGCAAGTTGTCCGCCCCCAACAGAACCGGTAGCTTTCGAACCAAGCAAAGATTCAATTTCCACCAAACCTTCTTTAACAAATAGAATCATTGAACCATCTAATGGCACATCAAAAAATCCTTTTGTCCCTCTAATAGAAGCAACGCCAGTTGGAGTGGTGAACTTAAATTCTTGATCTTCTTGTTCAGTAATATCAAACCCAACTTTACCTTGTTGAATAAAAGTATTCTTGCTGAGCTTTGAATCTTCTTTAGTGCCATAAATGGTAACGATAGAATTTTCACGAACTCTTAAAAGAGAATTATCAAGAAATTTTAATAAAGCAAGAGATCGATCACCGGTGCGTAATTCATCTCCGTCATAAAGTATTCCGCCAAGCTTTGCCGGATCCCAATCACCGGCTTCGCCGGATTTGTAATCAACAGTTTGGATCACCTTTGTCAATACACCTACTGACGGTGGCAATAGAGCATAGAGATTCATCGAAAATAAAGTTGCGAGGAATAAAATATATTTTAATTTTTTCATTGTAATCACCTTCTCTAATCTTGTTCAATATTGATTAAATTTTCGGGATGTTGTCTTAAGTAATCCAACAGCGCTTGTATTTCTTCTTGAGTCATAGGTAGTCCCGTATCTTCCCAAGAAATTTCCGAGATTAATACATCCCCACTTAGTAATCTATTCAAAAGATCACTACCAAGACCATCAGTGATTGTTTGAAGCATCTGTCTAAAATTATTTGATGCTTGATTTTTAAAAGGATTGGAAGGATCATCCAGGAAGAAATTAACAATATTGCTTCTAATTATATCCGCATTAGAACCACCAACGGGTAAAGCAGAAACTTGAACTACAATTTCTTGTCCGGGCAGCCATTCTCTGGTAAGAATAGTTCTCAGATCAATACTTGTCACTAACCCGACTTGTACATTGTTTATTAATGGATCACCTGAAGTTAGTGCTTCTTCTAACGATTGAGTGTTTTCACTTCGGACATTTGCCAATACTTGATAATATTGAACACCTTCTAGTTCAGTCCATTGAGCTAACACACCACCGATGTTTTCAGTGGCACCAGGTAATGGTGAATTTAAAGAAAGAGTTTGTGCCGGATTGCTGAATTCATAATATTCAGTATCGGTGGCTAGTTGGTTATCATTCTCATCCAACAAATAAATGTCTAATCTATATTCGCCGGTTGGTTTGTTTCTTTTTCTATTTTCTTCTATTAGATCTCCATCACTTTGTCCCCTGCCTAAAGGTATGGATGTCCCCAAATCAGTATTAAAAAATGAACGGGCGGGAAATACTCTAGTTCTAAAAGTCAATAACCATTCATAAGAAGAATTGGGATTTTGTTTCCAAAACAACTCTCCTCTAATTTTCACATTACCTTGTTCAGGCAAAATTGAAATTGAAAATATTCTCGGAGCACCGGATAAATCATTTGAGAAAATGAATGGGGCAAAATCCATTTCGGAAAACGATGCGACTTGCAAATCTACTTGGTAAGACTGTGAATGTATCGGTAAATAAAATCCTACCAGCAGAATAAATAGTATAATTTTTTTCATGTGTGCCCTGCCTTTTTATGTTCGGTTTTGTACCGGAAAATAAAGTAATCTCAAATTACTAAATTGTGTTTCAGATCAAAAACTGAAGCTTTCTCAAAATAATTAATTGGTTATAAAAAGACTACAATTAATTATACAATAATAGCAAATAGGAGAACACATCTACAATTAATTTATTGTACTATCTTTATCGACATTCGTAAAACCAAACTGATGACCTGGCTGACCTTCTAACTTTATTTCGCCAAACCTATTTTCAAACTTACCTATATTATCTTGTAAAGCTTTCAGAAGCATTTTAGCATGTTGTGGAGTTGTAATAATTCTTGAAAGCACTTTTGCTTTTGGAACGCCTGGAACAACCCTAGTAAAATCAATTACAAACTCTGCAGGTGAATGAGTAATTATTGCAAGATTTGAATAAATACCTTCTGCTTCTTTTTCACCCAATTCAATTTTTAACTGTTGTGATTTCGGATCATTTTGTTGACTCATATTTCCTCCAATAAAAAACCCACACACCTAATCAGATATGTGGGTATATATAATAAATTTCTAATTAATTATCTTTTCTTGTCAGCCATATCAAAGGCTTCCATTGATTTTTCGGTCATACCTAAATTTGCATAAACACGACCGAGTAGTTCCCAAATTTGTGCATCATCAGGATTAAGTTCCAAATACTTTTCTAAATGAGGAAGAGCTAAGTTGAATTTTTCTTTAAATGAATCATCTTCAACACCATCTGCTTCAGCTTTATCCCTTAACTGTGTTCCCCATTTAACATAAGTAGCCGCTAAATTGTAAATTGCGTTTGAATAATCCGGATCAAGTTCAATGGCTTTTAGGAAATGATCTTCGGCACCGTCAAAATCATTCGCTTCTAATAATAAAACACCATAGTTATATCTATAATATTTATTGTTAGGATCTTGGGCAACACCTTCTTTAAAGGCATTCATTGCTATATCTAATTTATTTGCATTGATATACGCATTTGATAAGAAAAGAAGAATTTCACCGTTGTTTGGGTATTTATCATGGCCTTTTTCAAGCACACTAACAGCTTCTTCAAACTTTTGATTAGCCTTGATACTATCAGCAGCATCACCAGAAGTCTGAAATGCTGATTTCAAATTTTGTCCTTGTGTAATATAAATCTCTCCAAGCATTGTGTAAGATTCCGCGGAACCTTCTTTAGCGATTAGATTTTTCAACGGTTCAACAGCTTCGTCAATTCTACCGGCATTGATATAAGCAAAGGTAAGATTTTTATAAGTATCTGTTGAATCAGGTTGAACTAATATTGCGTTTTCAAATCTCTCAATCGATTTATCAAAAAACATTTGTGTAGAATCTTCATTATTGGTTTGAGCTGCACGGTTAAAGAATGCAACACCTTTATTAAAGTTATCAGCCCAGTGATAATTTCTACTGTCCTGAATTTCTTTAGCAAATTTATTACTGATTTCAATAGATTTTCCGAAATACTCGGTCATCTTAGCATAATCACCTTCTTCGCCATATAAGTATCCTAACAGATAATAACCCTCATCACTTTTTGGGTTTGCTTGGATCTCTCTCATCAAAGCTTCTTTCGCCTTTTCATTATTATCTTGCTGCATATACAAACGGGCGCTCGTGATTTCAGTCGATGCACATTGGAAAGCAGTTATTCCAAATATCATCGCCAATAAACTTATTATTACAATAACACGTTTCATTATTTCTCCCTTTTATAAGAATTTTAGTTTAATCTGTCGAGAAAATTACCAATTTGAGACCCGATAATCAAGATTAATTAATCCAATTAACAGCATATTGTTTGATACAATCTTCAGAAATGGTGATGTTTTTTTCAATTTTATCATATTTCAAGATCCATAATAAAAACCGATTTTGACCGTTATAAATTGATTTTCGGACACTAAAAGGATATTTTTGAGAAAGAGGAAAATAAATATGAAAACAGAAGAAATAATAAAATTAGCCCCAAAAGTTCAACTTCATGACCATCTTGATGGTGGATTAAGGCCTGAAACTATTGTTGAATTAGCCAAAGAATATAAATATAAAAGGTTGCCTACCTCAGATCCGGGTGAATTGGCTGATTGGTTTCACCGAGGAGCAAATAAAGGTAATCTTGTTGAGTATCTGCAAGGATTTGAACACACAATAGCATTGATGCAAACTAAGGATTCGTTAAAACGAATTGCATTTGAAATGATGGAGGACATGTCAAAAGACGGAGTTTGTTATATCGAAACTCGTTTTGCTCCGGTTTTTCATACCGAAAAAGGTTTGCATTATGACGATGTTATTGATGCCGTTCTTGAGGGATTGAATGAAGGGAAAGAAAAATTCGGAGTAGGGTTCGGTTTAATTCTATGCGGTATGCGCAATATGAAAAATACTTTGGAGATCGCAGAACTAGCAGTTAATTTTCGGAATAAAGGGGTTGTTGGATTTGACTTAGCAGGCGAAGAAGGTGGGTATCCGCCAAAAAAACATGTAGATGCATTTCAATTTATTCAAAGAGCAAATTTTCACATAACAATTCATGCTGGGGAAGCATTTGGTAAAGAATCTATCTGGCAGGCAATTCAATTTTGTGGTGCCCACCGAATCGGACACGGAACTAGATTAACCGAAGATATAAGCTTTGATAAAGACGGTAACGTAATTGCTCTTGGTGAATTGGCTCAATATGTTTTAGATACAAGACTTCCGATTGAAATTTGCTTATTGAGTAATGTTCATACAGGTGCAGTCGATAAATTAGAAAATCACCCATTTATAAAACTATTTAAACAGAAATTCAGAGTTTTTCTTAATACTGATGATAGGTTAATGAGCGATACAACTCTTACAAAAGAATATCTTACAGCAACCGAAATGTTTGATATTAGTTTGGACGACATCGAAAAGCTAAATATAAACGCGATGAAATCTGCCTTTATACCTTATGATGAAAGGCTGAAATATATCTACGATGTTATTAAACCCGGTTATCAAAGTATAAGAGAAAAGCTTCTGTCTTTGAAAGAATAATTATGGCAAAGAAACTTTTCAAGAATTACAGTTATTCGTTTGATTCAAACGAAAGGAAAATACTTACCACTTTTTGTAAACAAGTTTTAAACCAACTCTCTTCGGACGAAAAGTTTTATCGTGAAATAAAGGTTTTTCAATCTCTTTTAGAAAAACTACAAGAAGGTAATGAAGAAACAAAACTTACCAAAGACGAATCAACAAGACTTTCAGTCAACCTAAAAGAGAATGTAAAAAATTTAGAGAAACAAGTAGACAAAAGTTGGTTTCTAAAAAAGTGGCTGTTAAAATCAATGCTGAAACAGTATAAAAATATTTTATTAATACACTTTAGTGATTAAAATGGATTCAGAGAAAAAAGAAATCAGATCTCCAAGAGGAACAGATTTATCATGCAAAGGCTGGATTCAAGAAGCCGCGATGAGAATGTTAATGAATAATCTTGATCCTGATAACGCAGAAAAACCCGAAGAATTAATTGTATATGGTGGTTCAGGTAAAGCAGCAAGAAATTGGGAATCATACAATGCAATTATTGAATCACTTAAAAAATTAGAAAACGATGAGACTCTTTTAGTTCAATCCGGCAAACCGGTTGGAATTTTTAAAACTCACATCGATGCACCAAGAGTTATAATTTCAAATTCAATGCTAGTCCCCGATTGGGCAAATTGGAACGAATTCAGACGTCTGGAAAATCTTGGTTTAACAATGTACGGACAAATGACCGCAGGAAGCTGGATTTACATCGGCACACAAGGAATTCTTCAGGGAACTTATGAGACATTTTCCGAATGCGCTAATCAACATTTTGGCGGAACTCTTGAAGGTAAATTTGTTTTAACCGCCGGACTTGGCGGAATGGGCGGTGCTCAACCGCTCGCAGCAACTATGAATGGTGCGGCTTTCTTGGGTATAGACGTTGATGAAAAACGAATCCAAAAAAGATTAGAGACCGGTTACATTGATAAGATAAATTATGATTTATCGGAAGCATTAAAACTAGTTTTAGATGCAAAGAAGAACAGACAAGCGTTATCTGTTGGACTTGTCGGTAATGCTGGTGAAGTTTTACCGGCAATTTTAGAAAAAGGAATTATCCCCGATATCTTAACCGATCAAACATCAGCTCATGATGTGTTAAGTGGTTATGTTCCAATGGGAATGAGTTTTGAAGAAGCACTTCAATTAAGAAAATCTGATCCCGAACAATATATTCAGAAATCTAGAGCAACAATTGTAGCGCACGTAAAAGCTATGTTAAATTTCCAGAAGAAAGGTGCAATTACATTTGATTATGGGAATAACATCCGTGGTGAGGCAAAAGAAAACGGAGTTATAAATGCTTTCGACATACCCGGATTTGTACCTGAATATATTCGCCCACTCTTCTGCGACGGAAAAGGTCCGTTTAGATGGGCTGCCTTATCCGGTGATCCAGATGATATATTTGAAACCGATAAAGCAGTGATGGAAACTTTTCCTGAAGACGAGGCATTAATCCGTTGGATTAAAATGGCACAAAAGAAAGTTCACTTTCAGGGATTACCAACTCGCATCTGTTGGCTGGGATATGGCGATCGAGCAAAGATGGGTAAAATATTTAATGATTTAGTTGCATCCGGAAAAGTGAAAGCCCCGATTGTAATCGGAAGGGACCATTTGGATTGCGGTTCGGTAGCTTCACCTTATAGAGAAACCGAAGCAATGAAAGACGGGAGCGATGCAATTGCTGATTGGCCAATTCTAAATGCATTGATGAATGCTATTGGTGGTGCAAGTTGGGTTTCGATTCATCATGGTGGCGGTGTTGGAATCGGAAAATCGATCCATGCCGGAATGGTAATCGTTGCCGACGGAACAAAAGAAGCTGAAAAAAGATTAGAGAGAGTTTTAACTTATGATCCGGGTATGGGAATAATTCGTCATTCCGATGCCGGATATGATAGAGCAATAAATAATGCAAAAAAATTCGGTGTAAAAATTCCGATGATGAAGTAATATCAAATTCAAACGTGAGGATGAAATGAGTGAAAAAATGAAAGTATTGATTGCCGACAAATTACCCGAGCAATATGTTCAGAAACTTCGTGATCATGACCTCGAAGTTATTTATGAACCAAAACTCGGAGAAAATGATTTACCAAAAGCAGCAGAAGATGTTGATATAATTGTAGTCAGATCTACTGTAGTAAATGCAGAAACAATAGAGAAATCAAAAAAGTTAAATCTTATTATTAGAGCAGGCGCCGGTTATAATAATATAAACGTTGCTGCCGCAAACAAAAAAGGTGTTTATGTTGCTAACTGTCCCGGTAAAAACGCTATTGCTGTTGCAGAGTTAGCAATGGGATTAATTATTTCTCTAGATAGACAAATTCCCGATAATGTTTCGGATTTTAGAGCAGGTAAATGGAACAAAGCTGCTTACTCAAAAGCTAACGGTTTATACGGAAAAACAATAGCGATTGTAGGATTAGGAAATATCGGACGTGAGGTTGCAATTCGAGCAAAAGCATTTGGTATGAATGTTTACGGCAAGGATATTTCCAGAATTGAAGGAGTTGAATACAAAGATTTCTCAGAATTTGATCAAGTACTACCAATTGCAGATGTTGTTTCTCTCCATCTACCATTAACACCTAATACAAAGGGTTTGTTTAATGACAAGATGTTTTCTTATATGAAAAATGGTGCATATTTTATCAATACTTCAAGACCCGGTGTTGTTGATGAAGATGCGTTAATAAAAGCTGTTAAAGAAAAAGGAATACGTGCTGGTTTAGATGTTTTCATGGACGAACCGGAACAAAAATCCGGCGAAGTTAAATCAAATCTTCAAGATGTGGATGGAATTTATGTTACACATCATATTGGTGCATCGACTGATCAAGCACAAAATGCCGTTGCCGAAGAAGCAATTCAGATTATATTGGACTTTATTAATAGTGGTGTTATCGATCACTGGGTTAACAGAGCTAAAATAACTGACGCGCATTATCAATTAGTCGTTAAACATTATGATAAACCCGGTGTGCTCGCATCAATTATGGATGTGCTTAGACAAGGTGAAATAAATATCGAGGAAGTTGAAAATATTATATTTGACGGCGGAATAGTAGCTTGTTGTACGATGAAATTAAAATTATCAGCTACAGATGAAATGCTCGCGGCAATAAGAAATAATCCTAATGTATTAACTGTTTCTCATACAGCAATTTAGAAGCCGAATCATTTTGTAAAATCCCGCAAATTAATAGTTGCGGGATTTTTTTTATACAAACTTCAATTCAATTATTTCGTCAAAAATACCGCTATAAAATGGTAGTTTAATCAATTCAACAAGAGCTTCTTTTTCGTTTTCAGTCATTTCAAAATAAACTGAGTTCAACTCAGCAACAATTGAGTCGTACAAATTATCTTGGATATCTATCTTAGATAAATATTTCTCAATATTGTCCTCAATTTTTTTATCGAGTTCGGGAAGTGATTGCTGAAGCTCCAACAAGTTTCCCTCTGATTTAGATGCCCAGATAAAATTAACATAAGGATAATCAATTAAAGACGCGACTTGATCAGCGAAGCTCATTCCTTTATCGATTGGATTATAGTCTAAATTTTCATTTCCAACTACTATATAATTATTGTTATCAAGATCAAATTCGGCTGTATCCAAAACAATATTTACATCTTGAGAATATCTTTCAGAGAAAAGTATTTTGCTCAAAATAATTTCATTAGTCGAAACATCACCACGTAAGAATAAATTTGTAAATCCAAGCTGATCGGGTTGAAAATATATATAAGTATTTGAAAGCACACCATCAAATGATAATCCCAGCTTAGAAGAGATATACAGTTCTCTATGTTTGAAAATATCGAGTGAAGGTATTAATCCGATTGCCGAAGCATCGTTCTGTAATTCATTACAAATCAAAGCAGAAGGTTTAACTACAATGTTCTTCTTTAACTCATCAGGAAGTGACATTGCAATAAAAGCCGCATAAATATTTTGCGGAATAATAATTTTCATAATTACACCTAATTCTTTAAAATAAAAAAGCCGCTAAATATAGCGGCTGAGAAAAACAATTTAAAACTACTGAATATTCTTATCTTTAATTCTAGCAGCTTTACCTGAAAGATTTCTCAAGTAATAAAGTTTAGCTCTTCTTACTTTACCTTCTTTCACAACTTCTACTTTAGCAATCTTTGGTGAGTTGTAATTGAAAATTCTTTCAACACCAACACCGCTTGAGATTTTTCTAACTGTAAAAGTTTTGTCTGAAGCTCCGCCTCTTATACTTATAACATCGCCTTCAAACGGTTGAATTCTTTCTTTATCACCTTCAATAACTCGAACGTGAACACGAACTCTGTCACCGGTTTTAAATTCCGGTAAATCAGTGCGTAACTGATCTTTTAGTATTTCTTGTATCTTATCCATAACTACTCCGAAGAATTATTTTTTTTCCACTTTTCTGTCAAAAATTTTGACTGTGCTTCTTTCCATTCATTTATTTTTGCAAAGTTACCGCTTAACAATACATCGGGAACTTTCAAACCTTTGTATTCGGCCGGGCGTGTGAAATAAGGTGCTTCAACACTTTCGCCATCCATTAGAGAATCATTTAATGCCGATTCACTATCATTCAGAACGCCGGGGATCAATCTGATAACTGAATCAATGATTACCAATGCCGGTAATTCACCACCACTTAGAACAAAATCACCAATTGAGTATTCATCTGTAGCAAAAACTTCTCTTACGCGATCATCAATCCCTTTATAATGTCCTGTGATAATCAAAATATTATTTGCAAGTGATAGTTGATTCGCGATTTTCTGAGAATACTTTTTACCTTTTGGTGAAGTAAAAATTATATGATTATATTCTCTCTCACTTTTCAATTTTTCAATACATTCAAAGAACGGTTCGGGTTTGAGGAGCATTCCGGGTCCGCCACCGAACGGTTTATCATCAATCTGCTTATGTTTATCGTATGCATAATCTCGAAGATTGTGTATATGAATCTCAACCAAATTTCTATCTTGTGCTCGTTTAATAATACTATAACTTATCGGACTGACCAATAAATCAGGCACTGCAGATATGATATCAAATCTCATCATAGTTAAGATCCATTCCCGGGTTAAGATGAATTTCTTTTTTATCCTTATCAATTCGTTCTATAAAATCCGTAACAAGAGGTATTAAAATTTCCTTTCCGTTAAGATCTCTAATAACAAGAACATCATTACCCGGATAACTTTCAACATTAATCAGAATACCAAAGAACTCATATGATCTAAATATCTTCGCACCGATATACTCATGAATGAAAAATTCATCCGGCTTAACATCGGGCAAATGAATGCTTTCAACAAAAATATCTTTACCTACAAGAAAATTTACATCTTCTCGAGAATCGAAATTCTTAAACTTAATTACGGGTTGTTCACCCGAAAAATAAAAGTCTTCGACGAAAAATTTTCTTTTATCGCCAAAGACATCGATAAAAACAATTTTTTGGTTCTCTAATACTTCAGAAGAATCGCTATAATTCTTAAGGATCAGGTAACCATCTTTGTTGACTGTAGATTTTAATTGGGCAACAAAAAGAAATTCTTGCAAATCCACTTAAGTTTAATCAAGAATTTTTAGTATTGCTCTTTTTCCATCTTTAGCAGCAATGGCAGTAAGCAGAGTTCGCATAGCTTGAGCAGTCTTACCTTGCTTGCCAATTACCTTACCAACATCGTCTTGACCAACTTTGAGAGTCAATTCGATTGTTTTTTCATCCGGTGTTGCTTCTTCAATAGAAACGTTATCCGGACTGTCAACTAAATGCTTTGCGATGAATTCAATAAATTCCTTCATAGGAATACCTTAAGATTATTAGACAATAAGTTGTCTTTGCCCCGCAAGGCAAAGAGAAAAATTATTCTTTAGAATCTTCTGATTTCTCTTCTTCGGCTTGAGCCGGTTCAACTTCGTCTTTGTTTTCAGCAGCTGCTGCGGCTTCTGCTTCTTGTTTCGCTTTTGCTTCAGCTTCTGCTTTTGCTTTTTCTTCATCTGCTTTAGCTTTAGCCTTAGCTTTCTCAGCTTCGGCTTTTGCCTTTTCAGCTTTACTTCTAGAATCAGCTATTCTTGCTTCTCGCTTACCTAGCCACTCTTCCATTTCCTTTGCTACATCAGCTTCTGATAATCCTTTCTTAATTAACTCTCTTTTAAAGAGAATTCCTTCACCGGATAAAAGATTTTTAACTGTTGTAGTAGGTTGAGCACCAACACCTAACCAATATAACGCTCTCTCTTCATTAATTTCAATAGTCGTCGGTTCAGTTTTAGGGTTATAAAGACCAATAGATTCAATGAATCTTCCGTCTCTAGGTGAACGAACATCTGCAGCAACTAATTTATAAATTGGTTGTCGCTTCTTACCCATTCTTCGTAATCTTAACTTAACTGCCAAGTTTAATACTCCTATTATAATTTACATTTATTAATTAAAACTCATATTCCCAAATTTACCAAGCATCTTTTTGCCGCCTTTGGAACTGAACATCTTCATCATTTTTTGCATTTCTTTAAATTGCTTTAGCAATCTATTAACATCTTGAATTGAATTGCCACTTCCAATAGCTATTCTTTTACGGCGGCTTCCGTTTAATACTTTGGGATTTTTTCTTTCTTGCTTTGTCATTGATTGAATAATCGATTCAACTTTTACAATTTGCTTATCATCAACATCTGCATTTTGTATCGATTTATTCATCCCAGGAATCATTCCCAATATAGATTTTAATGATCCCATTTTTTTTATCATTTTAATCTGCTTAAGGAAATCCTCAAAGTCAAATTGATTCGAAAGTAATTTCTTTTCAATATCTTCGGCTGCTTGCTGATCAACATTTTCTTGTGCTTTTTCAACAAAAGAAACAATATCACCTTTACCGAGAATTCTTGAAGCTAAGCGATCAGGATGAAATTTTTCAATTGAATCTAATTTTTCGCCGAGACTAATAAATTTAACCGGTTTTTGGACAACAGATTTAATTGAAAGAGCACAACCGCCTCTCGAATCGCCATCAATTTTTGTAAGAACTATTCCGTCAAAATCAACACGGTCATGAAATGCTTTTGCGGAATTTACCGCATCCTGACCGGTCATCGAGTCAACCACAAATAAGGTTTCAGAAGGTTTTACCTTTTCCTTAATTGCAGCAACTTCATCCATCAACTTTTCATCAACATGTAATCTTCCGGCTGTATCGATGATTACAGTATTTGCATCATTCTCTTTCGCATATCGTACCGCTTCGCTCGCAATTAAAACAGCATCTTTACTTCCGTCAATCGAAAACACAGGAACATTAATACTGGTACCTAGCTGCTTAAGTTGCTCAATTGCTGCAGGCCTATAAATATCGGCGGCAGCTAAAACTACTTTTCGATTTTTGCTTGATAAATATTTTGCTAGTTTACCGCTAAAAGTTGTTTTACCGGAACCTTGCAAACCCACAAGCAGAATCACCGTAACTCCGGATGGATTGAGACGAATCTCTTGATTTCGTCCGCCCATTAGTTCAGTTAACTCATCATGAAATATTTTTGTGATAAGTTGACCCGGAGTAACAGAAGCAAGAACTTCTTTACCCATTGCTTTTTCTTTTACATCATCAACCAATTGCTTAGCGACTTTGTAATTTACATCAGCATCTAAAAGAACACGTCTGATCTCACGAAGAGTATCAGAAACATTATTTTCAGTAATTCTACCTTGACCGGTTACTTTTTTTAAAGCTTTATCAAGTTTTTGACTTATATCATCAAACATAGGCTAATCTGTTAAAGATACAAAATTAACAATTCTTTTCAAATCTTAATATATTAAGCATCTCTAAGCGCATTAGCACCGGATACAATTTCAGAAATTTCAGTTGTAATTGCAGCTTGTCGTTCCTTATTATAAAGAATATTAAGTGTACGAATAAGTTCTTTAGCATTTTCTGTTGCCATATCCATAGCTGTCATTCTTGCACCTAATTCAGCGGCATACGAATCTAACAATGAAGTCCACACTTGCGCTTTTAAATGTCTGGGCAACAATGCATTTATTATCGATTGTTTATCCGGTTCATAAATAAAATCTACAGGTTTAGAATCGTTAATTTCTTGAGATTTATCTTCAAACTTAGCAATTGGTAAAATCTGTTTAGCAATTGTATTTTGTTGAATAACAGATTTAAACTCATTATAAACAATAAATACTTTATCGTATTCTTTGTTTAAAAACTTTGCAGTAAGCTCGGTTGTAAGCGCAGATGCAAACTCAAATTTGAGATCTGAAAAAATACCGGAATATGAAGCAGCAACTTTATAATTTCTTCGTTTAAAATGATCAACACCTTTTTTACCGACACAATAGAGCGAAACTTTATCTGCATTATTTAATTCAGAATAGTTTTCTTTTATAAACTCTTCAGCTTTTCTGATAGCATTCATGTTGAATCCGCCGCATAAACCTCTATCAGAGGTAACGACTATAATCGCAACACTTTCAACTTCTCTTTCTTGGAAAAGTGGATTATCACTACCCTTTTCGATTGCTATTAAATTAGAGAGAACTTCGGCTATTTTACGCGAGTACGGGCGAGCATTTATGATATTTTCTTGAGCACGACGTAAACGCGCAGCAGCAACCATTTTCATTGCTTTGGTTATTTGCTGAGTGTTTTTGACTCCCTTAATTCTACTTTTTATGTCGCGTAATGTAGCCATAAAAACTTTTACTATTCGCTTTTCTTAAATTTACCAGCAAACTCTTGAGCTGCTTGTTTTAATTTTGTTACAATTTCATCACTAAGTTGTTTTGTTTCTCTGATGGCTTTCAATACATCAGCATATTTTAGTTCAACATATTCAAGAAATTCTTTTTCATATCGTTTCACATCCTTAACGGGAATATCTTCTAGGAAGTTATTCGTTCCTACGAAAACACTTACTACTTGTTTTTCAACCGGAATCGGTTGATATTGACCTTGCTTCAACAATTCAACGAGTCGAGCACCTTTTGCTAATGTTCTTTGTGTAGCTTTATCTAAATCAGAACCAAATTTTGCGAAAGCTTCTAATTCACGATATTGAGCTAGATCTAGTTTTAGAGAACCCGCAACTTTTTTCATAGCTTTTATCTGAGCGTTACCACCAACACGTGATACTGAGATACCGACGTTAATAGCAGGTCTTACACCGGCATTAAATAAGTTTGGTTCAAGATAAATTTGACCATCAGTAATAGAAATCACGTTTGTTGGAATGTAAGCAGAAACGTCACCTTGTTGAGTTTCAATAATAGGAAGAGCTGTTAAACTTCCTCCACCAAGTTCATCACTTAATTTTGAAGCTCTTTCGAGCAGTCTTGAATGAAGATAGAATACATCACCAGGATAAGCTTCACGTCCGGGAGGTCTTCTTAATAACA
Source organism: Melioribacteraceae bacterium (assembly GCA_030584085.1). Taxonomy (NCBI): domain Bacteria; kingdom Pseudomonadati; phylum Ignavibacteriota; class Ignavibacteria; order Ignavibacteriales; family Melioribacteraceae; species Melioribacteraceae bacterium. The sequence goes on along the minus strand of CP129490.1, from coordinate 1,011,096 downwards.
AAGAAAGTTCTCTATAAGCGACCGCTTGTTTTGATAAATCGTCATAAATAACCAAAGCATGTTTACCGTTATCTCTAAAATATTCACCTAAAGTAGCGCCAGAATAAGGAGCGATATATTGCAGCGGAGCTGGAACTGAAGCGGGTGCCGAAATGATTGTCGTATAATCCATTGCACCTTCTTGTTCAAGTTTCGATACCACTTGAGCTATAGTAGAACTCTTTTGTCCGATTGCCACATAAATACAATAAACCGGATTAACGCCTACGGACTTAGCGTCTTCTGAATGTGTATATTTTTGATTAATAATTGTATCGAGAGCAACGGCAGTTTTCCCGGTTTGTCGATCACCTATAATTAATTCTCTTTGTCCACGTCCAATCGGGATCATTGCATCAACTGCGGTAATACCAGTTTGGAGGGGTTCAACAACAGGTTGACGAGCAACAACACCAAGTGCTTTTCTTTCTATCGGCATAAACTTTTCGGTTGCAACTTCTCCCTTTCCATCAACAGGTTCACCTAAAGGATTGACCACACGTCCTAACATAGCTTCGCCCACAGGGAAAGATGCAACACGCTTTGTTCTTTTAACAGAATCACCTTCTTTGATTTTATCGCTTTCGCCAAAAAGTACGCATCCAACACTGTCTTCTTCAAGGTTGAGAACCATTCCCATAACACCATTAGGGAATTCAACTAACTCACTTGACATAACTTCTGAGAGCCCATATACGCGAGCAATACCGTCTCCAACTTGAAGTACGGTTCCTATGTCATAAATTTCAACTGCACTATCAAAACCTAATAGTTGTTTTCTTAAAACTGAAGAAACTTCTTCCGGTTTAACTGCTGCCATTTTATATCCCTTAAGATTTTCCTTTAATTAACTAATGATTGATCAGCTTTGATCAATCTTTTTCTCAATACATCTAGCTGATGAATAATTGATGCATCTAACATTTTATCTTTCATTCTAACCACAAAACCACCAATTATTCTACTATCTATTTTAAAATCTAAAAGCACATTTTTGTTTGAATATTCTTCGAGCTTATTTTTAAATAAATCCTTTTCAGAATCTGAAAGATCAACTGCAGAAGTAACTGTTGCATGAACAATATTTAATTTTTCGTCTTTCATTTCGAGAAAATGTTTGGAAATTTCGAACAACAAATCTTCTCTATTTTTGCGAATAAGGAATTCCAAAAAATTAGCTGTCTCTTTACAAATAAGACTGCCGAAAATTTCCTTAAGAATAATATTCTTTTTTTCTTCATTAATAACAGGACTTTCGAGTGCAACTCTCAATTCTTTTGACTTTTCGAGAGTTTCATAGATAAGCGACATATCATTACCAACGACTTCGAATTGATTCGATTCTTCGGCTTGTCTTAATAATGCTTTTGCGTATCTATTTGTTATACTGTAAACACTCATTTTTAATTTTTAGAGATATCCTGAATATATTTTTCAACTAATTTTTTCTGTTTATCCGCATCAAGATTCTCGCGAATAATTTTTTCTGCTGCATTTACAGCGATATCGGCAATCTCAGCTTTTAGATTATTGAAGGCTTCCAAATTTTTCTGCTGAATTTCAGCAGTTGCATCTTCTATCATTTTCTTAGCTTCTCTTTTACTCTCATCTAAAATTTGATTTTTGAGAGTCTCTGCATATTCTCTACCCTGATTAATAACTTTTTGAGCTTCTTCTTCCGCTTTAGCCAGGTTTGCTTGGTTTTGTTTCAATAACTCTTCCGCTTCTTTCTGAGCATTCTCAGCTTTTTCAAGAGAATTTTTGATAAATGATTCTCTATCATTCAAAGAGGTTAATATTGGTTTCCATGCAAACTTCTTTAAAAGAAAAAGCAGAATTACGAAAGTAATAGTAGTCCAAATAATTAACCCGGGGTTAACATCCAGAGGACCACCAGCCTCACCACCTGCAAATGCTAAAAGTGCATAGTGCATAAATCCAGTCATCATTTTTCCTAAGCTTAATGATAATTAATTATTGCGCGGTTTATTTTAATGCTAATAAAATACAGATAACAAGCGCAAAGAGAGAAATACCTTCAATAAGAGCAGCTGCAATAATCATTGAAGTTCTGATATCACCAGCAGCTTCAGGTTGACGACCACTAGCTTCCATAGCTGAGCTAGCTAACTTACCAATTCCATAAGCACCACCGATAATAGTCAAAGCAGCACCGAATCCAGCAGCTAAATAAGCAAAATCCATTTTATTCCTCCTAAATATTAAATATGTTTTTAATGATCTTGATGAACTGCCATCCCTATAAACAACGAGGATAACATAGTAAAAATATATGCCTGTATTAGTGACACTAAAAGTTTCAGGATGAAAATAAATAACGCAAAAGAAACCGACACAGGAACTACAAAATATGTATGAATAATAAATATCAATCCGATAAGCGAATAAATAATAATTTTACCAGCAAGCATGTTCGCAAAAAGACGAACAGCTAAGGCAAAAGGCTTTGTAAACAATCCGAGTAACTCAACCACAATCATTATCGGTAATAGCCAAGTAGGAATACCATGCGGAACCAGCCCCTTGAAGTAACCGACGAAACCGTTGTTTTGAATACCGCCAAGTTGCGTTACAATAAATGTAAAAACAGCGAGTGTAGCCGTTACCGATATATTACCAGTTACAGCTGTTCCATAAGGGATTAGACTAAATAAATTTAGTGTCAAAATAAAAAAGAATGCAGAGAGCAAATAAGGAACAAACTTCTCATATCCCTTGTGAATTGTAGGTTTCGCAATTTCGTCTCTAACAAATAAAATCATTATCTCAGTCATACTCGCGAACCCGGTCGGGACCCGTTGTTTCTTGTACTTTTTAGCAACATTATACAGAAGGAAGAAAAGAAATATCGCAGCAACCCACATATAGACTAAATGCTTGGTAATTGAAATATCAATTCCAAACAATTCAATATGCGGAAGTGGGATTACAATAAAAGGATCAAAATCCAAATATCTTGCATCCAAGGAGTGATGTAAAATCCAATCACTTTCACTCGATTTCTCTGCGACCTGCAAAGAATCGTTAAGTATTTCCGTTGAGAGAGAATCCATAAACTCTTAGATTACTTAGACTTACCCTGCTCTTTTGCTTTTTTGTGAAAAAAATTCACTTCAAAGATTAGTGAAGTAAAATAAAAAATAAAGAATAGAAATATAAATGCATATTTGTCAATATTCAAGAATTTTATCACAATAATTACGACAATGAGTAGGAATATAATTCTAAGAAACATTCCGCCGAGGTTGAAAATGAGGAATTCTTTATTTGATTTTCCTAAAGATTTTTTGAAAAAATAATAAGCGGAAAATGAGGTGAGCATATTTAGTCCAGCAGCTGTTAGACATGCCTCAACTAAATACCATTCGATAATGTTGAATAGATTCAAAAATATGAAGACAACCGATATCCCAATAATTATAGTGTAAACTTGTTTAATCATGATTTTTCTTTTTATTCATATTTAATACAGTTTTTATAAAGTTATAAATACCGGCAAAACCACCGAAAAAAGAAAAAGCAATTGTCAAGACCGGATCCGTTTCGAATTTTCCATCCAACCATCTGCCTAAAAAAAACATTAGAACGATGGTTGCCGCGAGTTGTGTTCCCAACCCGAGATACGGGCCTACGTCATGATAAGTTTTAAGAAGGTTGGAGTGATTATTTTTTTTTGGCATGTCTAATTTCCGATTTATTTCGAATCGGAATTCATGGAGCTATTCCCTTCAAATTTGGCTCCTTCTTCAATCACCAATATTTTTGTTATTAAATCGCCCGATAGTGAAGAATTTGGTTCGAGGATTACCTTTTCATTTGATGTAACTGATCCGTTAACCTTTCCGCTTAATGTTACATTCATTGCTTTTATATTTCCATCAACGGTAGAACTTTCACCGAGTGTTAAATTCCCATTAACTGTTATATCACCAATTACATGGCCGTCAATTCTCATACTTCCTTCGCTATAAAGTTTGCCTTCAATTTTAACACCCGAGCTTAAAATACTAACATCAATTGATGAAGAGGAGTTATTTTTCTGAGCCATCTTACTTCCTAATTATTAATAATAAAATTTTCTGGATTAACAGTTTTACCACTTTTCCAAAGTTCAAAGTGTAAATGAGGTCCGGTGGTTTTATATCCACTATTTCCGCTAAGCGCAACTAATTCACCTTGTTTTACTGTTTCTCGCTCTTTAACAAGAGTTGATTCACAATGCCGATAAACTGAGATAAAATCTTCTTCATGTTGAATGATCAACGAGTAACCATACTCTGGTGTAAAACCCGAAAATATTACGACTCCACTTTGAACTGCATGAATGGATGTCCCTTTTTTTACACCATAATCAATTCCTAAATGACCGCGATCCGGTTCATATTTTTTTATAATTATACCAGAAACCGGAGAGATAAAAATTCCTTCAGAGTTTTCAGATTGAAATAACTTGATAAAGTCGAGAAACACACCTAATAAATTTCCGCCGGATTTTTTCAGAGGTGAATTTTCTTTTCGTAATGAATCATAAATTGCTGAACTAGAATCTAGTGAATCAGTTGATGCTAAAATCATTGCATATTTCAGTCTTTCATTTGTGGAGGCTAATTTTTGTAGTTCATTCGATAAGAAATAAACTTTTCCTTCCAATTCTTTTACTTTTACGATCTGTTCATTAAGTCTATCATTCTCAAAGAAAAAAACAACGTTTCTTGCCGGAGTGAATAGGACAACAGCCAGTACAATTATTGAAATGAATAAAGTATATAGTGAGATTGCTCCCAAGACTCTTAGGAAAGAAAATTTATACCTCTTAGTTTGCAAAACGGGAAAATTCGGGGTTATGTAAACAGAAGAATTTTTTATGTCTTTAATTTTTAGGAATTTCATGACGCTTTTCTCACATGAACCGCAAATATAATTAATTATGAAATTAATGTCCCGCTTCGAGCATCAAGTATATTTCTTCCAGCACTTGGGAAGGCTTAAGCTCAAATCCACACTTAAAGTGTTCTTTGGGGCATTTGATATGACCATGTATTCCACAAGGCTTACAATCGAGCTTATCAAATGATATGGGCTTACTTTTAGCATTGTATGGATAGAATCCGAATTTAGGAATTGTTGAACAATAAATAGTCAGAACTGAAGAATCGGTAGCCATCCCCAAATGTGTTGGCGCGCTATCGTTACAAATAAGTAAGCGCGACAATTTTATTAAGTAAATTGAATGCAAAAAATTTAGTTGACCACAACTATTAATAATTTTAGGATTGTTCTTAACTAGGATTTCGGCAAGCCGAGAATCTTCTTTACCACCAATCACAATAATTTCATAACTATTTTTAACTAACTCGTCACAAATTTTTTGAAAGTATTCAATAGGATACTTTTTAGTTTCCCAGACAGAGCCGGGCGCAATAACAATCAGTTTATTGAAATCGACATGTGAAAACAAACCTTCAACATGCTTTTTAATCTCTTTAGTTATAAGAATTTCAGGAAGTATTTTCCAACTTTCGGAATAATCCTCTCCTAAAAGTGACAAATTTCTTCTTACTTCATGCCAATCGGTATGATACTTTATTTTCTTGTTATATAAAAAAGCTAGTGAAGATTTATCAAATGAAACTCTTTCTTTCGCCCCCGAAAAAAAAGCGAGTAATGAAGATCTTGCTGATCTATGAGGGGAAATAATTTTATTATATTTATTTTGTTTTAACTTTTTTGCAAGTCTGAAGAATGCAAAAAAACCTTTATCAATCTTCCGCTTATCATAGACAATTACATTTTTAATATATGGTGAAGCATCAAATAATATTTTTGTAGAAGGAATACAAAGAATATCTATCTCTGAATTTTGGTATTGCTTAGAAATTTCTTGAATTAAGGGAAGTGTTAAGATGGCATCGCCCGGGAAAGCGGTTTGAATAACTAGAATTTTCATTTTAATATTTCCAGATATTGTGCATCCAAAACCATTGCTCCGGATAAAGCCTTACATATTTCTCAAGTAGATTAACATAACGCTGTATTATTTCTTTTACTTTTTCGTTATGATCTTGTGGTAATTCTTCCAAGTTGATCTCTTCGGCATAAGCCGAAAATTTATAGTCTGAGGTTCTGACTGCAAACAAAATATAAAGCGGTGTCTTAGTTTTGATAATTAAATCTCCAATTCCCGAATAAATGGCAGTATCTCTGCCAAATAATTTTACTCTCATTCCATCTTTAGGTCCACGCTGATCGGCAACAACACCAAGCAATTTATTATCCTTCAAAACTTGATAAATTTTACGAATTGACATTCCCAAGGGAATCACTTTATTACCATGCTTTTCCCGCATATCGTTCAACCATTTATCAACATAGGGATTTCTTTGCGGTTTAACTATTGGATACATAATTGTACCCATTTGCATCGGTAAGGAAATTGCACCGACTTCCCAATTACCAAAGTGTGCCGTCATGAAAATCAATCCCAAACCTTCATTATATTTATCTTTTAATAATTGTAAATCTTCATGGGGACATTGAAGCAAATTTGACATTTCATTGTTGCTCATCTTAGGGAAGCACATAATTTCGAGTATCAATCTTGAAAAATGGAAATAGCTTTGCTTTGCTATTGATTTTAATTCACTTTGATTTTTATCAGGGAAAGCAATTGCCAAGTTTTTAAATGTCACTTGTGTTCGAATTTTTAGAAGGTCAAAAAAGAGAAAAGATAAAATCTTAGCTGGATAGTTTAATCTTCGTACACCCAATAATTGAACAACTTTGGCAATAAAAAGAAAAGCAATATACTCAAGAATATTTTTCATTTTTAATAAATGTATAATCTTCTTTGCCAAGTATCGTCAAATATTTCGCCTCGTTTAGTTGAATGAATAAGATCATAATCACCAAATCCATTCAAATCTCCGAAAATGAACACTACACCCCCTTCAAGTGTATCGTAGTACCAAATTTCATAAGGTCTTAAATTGGATTCGTTTGGAAATTGTTCAACTTTATTAGGCTCACCATATTTTATGAAAACTCTTCCCCGCTCGGTACTATACCCATTTGCACTCAAGCCCCTAAATTTGCTATTGGCTTTGTCAACTCGGTTCATATATTCTTCATATGAAATTTTATTTTCGGAACCGGTAGTATTCTTTGATTCCCAAAACCTTGTAAGAAATTCACGTTTGCCTTCCGCTGAAGATATCGACTCATATCTCTCGATTTCTTTACTAGTGGCGATGTATCGGGCTTGATTAAATACTTCATCACATTCTTCTGCTGAAAAATATGAGAAGGGAGATTCTTTTTGTAAAACTTGATCTGAAGTTCCTTCAATAGAATTAACAGTGTAAAATTTATTATAAAAATAGAATTGTTTTTGACTGACAAATGCATACTCCTTCGAAGCTGAACTAAAAATCAATTGAAGAGTATATACACCGGTCGGGTATTTCAACAAATTGATTTGATCAATGTGGGCAATTGATTCAAAATTTGAAGAAATTGTTTTGGAATTTGAGAATACAACTTTTGAGTCACCCGAAACGAGGTAAGTTGATAAAGTTAAACTATCTTCGTCAGCAATATTATATAATTCAGCATAATACTTCAGCAAAGGCAGATCACTTGAATAAGTTGTAGATGGATTTGGTATTATTCGTAGAGTATTTTTGGAAAACAAACTTTCTACTGATGAAGAATCTTTTTTTATTGATCTTGCTAATTGGATATCACTTAGTGTTGGGTTCGATGTGCCATATTTCTTTGTCAATATTGATGTATTAACTATCTGTTCAAGGATTTTGTTACTATTTTGGAAATAAATAAACATGTCATAGTAACCGGATGGAACTACTAATTTTTTTACACCGATTATATCTCTATAACCATCGCCGGTTAAAAGCTCGTTTAGTTTGAAGCTATTATAAACAGTGTCCGACAAAATCTCATCTGAATTTTGATTCTTCGATAGTGAAAAAATAATATTAAGGATAATGGTAGAATCATTATACAGATAATTCTTTACCAGATTCTCGGAATTAAATTCATAATAGACTTCAAAAATATTAGTTGAATCGCTGTTCCTGAACTGCGCATAATCGTAATCAAACTCGTACTGATGTTGAGAAAAAACAATAGTACAGAAGAAGAGAAAAAGTGTAATATTTTTTAAGACATTTTTCATAAAAAAAAAGAATTATCACCTACATGATAATTCTTTTTATTCAATTATTAAACAAACTTATTTATTGCACGTATTTTAAATATTGATTGTAATTATAAATTTCACCTTTTTTTGTAGAGTGTACGAGTTTGTATATATTTAGACTTTGTTCATCAGCAAAAAGAAAGATAACTCCACCATCTAAATTATAATATTGCCAAATTTCATAAGGTTGCGAGTAATATTCATTTTGGAATCTCTCGATTTCACCGGGTGCACCGTATGTTATATATACCCTTCCCCTATCGGTTTTCCAACCTTCTTTACGGCTCACATTACCATAGTTTTTATTCGCATAAGCCACCCTCTCATAATAATCTCTTTTATATTCATTAATTTCTGTAGTTGGATCGGAATCTCGTTTTTCCCAAAATGAACTTAAAAATTTTCTTTTCGCATCATAATCCGAAAGTTTTTTCCATTGTTGCTTCTCGGCTTCAGTGGCAATATAGACAGCTGTCTCATACATATAATCAATTTCATCATCACTCATTATCATTAATTCAGATTCTAACATCGACTTTTGACTTTCGGCAAAGTTAGTGCTTTCATCAACTCGATCTCTATTGTAAATAAAAACTTTTTTAGTTGAGTTTGCCGAAACCATGTTCAAATCATCTCGAATACTTATGACTAAAGTGTATATTCCACTATTTAATTCATTTACTTTTATTGCGCCCACCTCAACAACTGAAGAATGCTCATTGGAAATTTTTCTCTGTTTATCATGAACCATTGTGTTTGTTGCATCAAATAATTTTTGCTCAATAATAAAATTATTTACTGCCCCGCTTGATAGTCCATAAATTTCCGAATAAAAGAAGAGCACAGGATTACTATCCCCATAAATTAAACTTGGATTAGGAGTAATTTCTATCGAGTTTTTGTAAAAAATAGATTCGGTGTTTTGTGATTGTGGAATTATTGCGGTAGCAAGCTGAATATCACTCACGACAATGCTAGATTCTGGAAACGGAGTAACAGAAATATCAAAAGAAGAGTTAAAATTAAATTCAGGGTTATTCAGATCCTCTGCCGAGATATCAAACAAATACTCAGATTCAGGTAAAGGAAAATCCAACAAACCAACCAGTAATTTATCATCATCCGTGGTCGAATTTTCAATATCCAATTGCCACATATTATTAAATACTATTTGATTATCTCTTTTATCAATAATCTTAACTGCTAATTTGCCTTGACTAACGTTTTTGTCCTCCGTTGAAACTGTACTTAGAGCAGATCTTACAAACGAATAATATAACTCAACATAGCTTGAACCATCCGCTGGGTTATAAAATCTGGCATAATCATATTCAAAATTATTTTGCCCAAATAACGAAAATGTAAAAAGAAATAGCAGACAAAAATATTTACAAAATCTAATCCCCCTCATAATTCACTCTCAATTATTAATTATAAAAAATTAAAAAAGCGCTTACTGTTAAACAGCAAGCGCTTTTGAAAGAAAACAGAACTACAATTAGAAGCCTAATTTAACTGTAAATATGTGATTAGGTTCTGGAAATTCTTTAACATCGCGGAAAGCGTAATCAACAGCAATGCCTAATTCGCCAGCGAAATCATAGTTAACACCGGCACCGGCTGTGAATCCAAAAACAGATTCATCACTATTTTCTGTTAAGAAGCTATATCCGCCACGTAAGAAGAAAGTATTCATGAATCCATATTCTAAGCCTAAGCTCAGATTATCTTCAAACGAATTATTATTAGTAAATGTTGAAGCAACAATCAATCTATTTTGTTCGTTGAAGTCATATTTATAAGCTAAACTTAACTCAAAATATGATGGAATTTGAAATTCTTCCGCTACAACTTCCAACAAACCGGTTTTACTTCCCGGCGATGTACCAGGAATTTCAGTCGACTGTTGTAAGTCAGAACCGGAGTAGGTCATGTTAGAACCAATGTTTTTAACTGAAGCGCCTAAGAACAATGATTCACTAAATCTATATTGAACACCAAAGTCTACTGCAAAACCTGAAGCAGTAGTGTTCACAATTTCTTCAGTGATTAATTTGAAATTGGCACCAACAGAAATACGATCGGTAACTATTTTAGAATAAGTTAAACCTACTGTTAAGAATGTAGGTGAATAAGTCTCACCGGTTCCATCAGGTAAGTTAACGGTTGTAACAGGAATATCTCCAAAATCGAATGTTTTGAAGCTAAGAGCCATTGAACCGAAATCACCTAAATTAGCGGATGCGGCAAAATATGATACATTTATATCCGCGAGATAAGACATGTAGCTAAACATAGCTTCAGCACCATCATGCCGAGCTAACCCTGCCGGGTTATAGTAAATTGACTCTAATCCAGTAAGAGTAGCAAGCATGGAGCCGCCAGTTGCAATTCCCCTAGCACCAACCGGAACAAGCAATTGCTCAGCGCCTGTTGTACCCTTTCTAGCTGCATCGCCTGCATAGAGCGAAAAGCTAAAGATTAGTACAGTAAATATTATTAATAATCTTTTCATTTTACAAACTCCTAAAAATTAGAAATTATTCGATTTCATTTTATTATCCGTTAGTACTTTTGTATTTGTTTCTGCGGCATAATGATCGAGAACTTAAGCACTTTATCTCCATACTTAGGCGAAGATACAATAGCTAAATACAGTCCGGATGCCACTCTTAATCCATCTTCGTTCAATAAATCCCACCGTAGATATGGTGAAGTTGGCGAGTCTTTATCATCAGTGTTAAGAGATCTTAATAATTGTCCAGACAATGAATAGATCTTGATCGTAATATCCTCAGGTAAATTTGAGAAAGTTACAAAAGGTTCATCCGGATTGTTAACATTACCCGTCCAGCTTGTTGCCGGGTTATAACCAAATAATGGGTTCGGGAATACATTAACTTTATCGAATAATTCTTTTTCTTGAGCACTACTTAAAGCGCCTTGAGCATTTGTTTTAAAGGTGTAACTATCAGCTGATGTATATGGATAGTTCGTAACAGTTTTTGTTAGAATATCACCATCGCTATAAGAAACTGAATCAGAAGCAAATTCTACTCTGAAGACATAAAGCGCATCAAAGAAAGTAGAAGCAGCTTTCAGTCTATCATCTTCGGTTGCACCAATCGCAGTTGCTGGAATATTATAACTTGTTCCGCCTCTTAAATCAGCCCAAACCATGCTTCCGGATCCATCGTCGAATCCTTTATAAATTTGTTGATTTCCGTTCGGATCATAATCAGCATTAAATACAAGAATAAACTCGGCAGTTTGAGAGATGTTAGTTCCAGGATTCCATTCACCATCTGGGTTACCACCGCCTGTTGCTGACGGAGCTCTTTCAATGAAACCTACTGCAAGCTGTCTTTCTTCACCAAATACAGGATCTTTAACCCAAGCTGTAAATGGTACATCGACAAAACCTTCACCCGGCTTTCCAATAGTCGGATCTGCCGGAACGCCTTCCGCATAAACGAATGAGTTATTCTTACTAACAATACTACCAACATAACCATTAAGATAACGGTATGCTTTACCACCGCCGCCGCCAAATCTTAGTTCAACCTGACGCAATTTATCCGCTTGAATATATGATCCCTTTCTTGAACTTATAGGGCCCGGAAGTGATACAATACTTCGTGATTGAGCACCTAAATCCGGAGAAACATATAATGCTTCTGTATTGCTCGAAATCCATGATGTAGCTGAATTATCAACAAGAGGACCTAAAGTTGCTTTTTCAGAAGAAATTCTCGTAATAAATCCTTCGGTTGAAACATAATCAATTTGATCACTACCATAAGAATATAATTTTGAAGAATCTATAAGAACTTGACCGGTGTTTTCATTTGTCAATTTCCAGTAAGGAACATACATTGTATCCAATACTGCCTCAGTATCAACAAAGAAATCGACTTTATAAGTATCACCTGTCAAATTATCCTTATCAACAACATCATAAGCTAATGCACCGTTAAAGTTTGTTTTTGCACCGCTGTAATTTGCATCAACCGCTAATACCGGTGGTCTGTAAATATTTTCACCGACAACAGCTTCAACAATTCTCGGAATATTTTCAACTTCACCAACGAAAGCGTTAGACATTAAATAGTAATCGCCTTTTCCCGCTAAACCAGGTACTCCGGTTTCTTTATTTACTAATGCTTTGTAGTTAAGCGCATAAGAAGTAACTGCAAAATAATATGGTTTACCCTTTACAAGTGCACCGCCTGACCATGGGTCTTGAGTAACTCGTAAACGGATTCTACCGGTTTGAGCATCAGTATAAGTTGTAGCATTTAATAAAGTAGAACCTTCCTCATACAATAACTCAATACCGCCCGTATTTGGGTTTTCTTTATAAACATCTTCTATATTGTTATCAAGGGTATATCGTTTAAATAATTGTTTATTTGTTCTATTTGCAATAACATCTTGTGTTGTTCTGGTTCTGAAACTCCAAACGTTATAGCCTTCAAAATAAAGGTCATATGCGTCAGTTAGATTTTTATATCCAACCTGACTTGGTGTTTCCCAGATTAAATCTATAAAGTCATCACTTGCTTCAACTGTAACCGAAGCAGCCGGAGGAGGAGCAGGTGATAAGAAATTTTGATCAAACACAAACTGAGCACCATCATCAATTCTTCTTGCTTCAGTAATTGAAGATAGTGCATCACTTCCTTGACCAACAACGTAAGCTACGAGAATTTCTTTTTCTTCGCCTCTTACTAATTCAAAAGGACCTGTATTTTGCATTTGGCGTTGATCTGTCGGATTAGTGTTAATCCACCCTTGTTTTGTAACAGGATCACCGCTATACCAGAATCGGTTATCAACTGTTGCACAATCAACCGACCCCATAACTTCACCCAAAGTCCAATTACAAGGATCTAAGAATTCACCCGTTCTGCTTGTACCAAGCATGTAATTTCTTGCTTCGATAGCATTATTAGGATCACCTAAGAAAGGATCACTTTGCTGATAATGCACAAATGATGAAATACCAAGGTTTTTTGCACCCGGATAAGCAACTTTTCCTTTAACTTGTCCCTGAACACTGTAAGCAGTATCTAATGGCACATCAATTCCATCAGTATAAATTCCATCACCATCAACATCTTGGAATGTTTCGCCGGGAATATAATCTATTGGACCGGAGAAAAAGTCGATCATAAATACCGGAGGGTTAGATCCCCATTGAAGGTCAGGACCCGCTGCGCTATTATATACATAACCCGCGTTTCTAGGAACGTCAACACCTACAAGGTCATCATTATGATCACCAAGATCAGGATCAGCCCAAACACCAAAATAAACATCATTTAATACTTCAGGATCATTTGGACTTAACCCAACGTATGTAAATCTGTATCTGATAAATATGATATTACCGATCGCACCGGCAGAAGCAAATCCAAAAATACTTTGTTTAACTTCAATACCTAACGGATCAACCGTATTCCATCTTCGTTGTGATTTCGGAATCGCATCATTGTAGACAGTCCAACCGGTTTCATCACCAATTAAGTCAGGTCTGTCTTCGTCCGGATCCCATTCACCATTTCCATTTTTATCAACGGGATTATAAACACCATCGCCGTCGCCGTCATAAAAATCTGCACCTATGTCAACAGCATCTTTCCATGCTTGCCAAGCAGCTCCAAAAGCAGGGTCGGATTCTTTAACTACATAAATTTGAGCTCTGGAATCTGTAGCACCATCGGCAACAGTACCTTGTAAATAATCTTCAACCAACGAGGCAGAAGCAACAGCATTTGCCCAAAGTTGACCGTCTTTATAACCACTTAAGAAAAAGCCTGATGAAAATAAGAAACCGTTACCATTGGCATTCGGGTATTTACCTAATGAGCCAAAAGGAGGTACGTTTACATCTGCAATAATACCTTTTCTGTTATAAGGGAGATAAATATTGTTGATATTCATTGCGTAAGCGTCTCCCTTAGGTCCTCCATCAAGAGTGGAGGTAACCTTATAAACCGTGCTTACCTTTTTACTTCCTCTTACGTCGTCAGCTGCTTGAATCACAGATCCAAAAGCGAAGAGCAGCACAAAGACGAAGAGAAATATTTTAAATACTCTATTTTTCATATCTATTACCCTATTTAATTTTTAGAATACCCCATCTATTTTCTATTATAAACCTGCAGTATCAAAATTAATTTTGAGACCCAATCTGATTAATCTTGGAATACCAAAATTAAAGGGGGTTCTTTCCAACGCTTTATAATCATCTACGTAACCTTGACCTCTTTGTTGTGCAACTGCTCTACCGGTTTCGGTATTCAAAAAGCCGGTTGTCAATGGATCACCTGTTGATCGCCATACGTTTGTAACGTTATCAACATCAAACAAGTTTTGCACCCACAAGTAAGGAGATAATCTTATACCTGCAAATTCAAACGCTTTTTCCAATCTCATGTCAACTCTAAATTGAGATGGACCGAATCTTGAATTTACATAACCTGTTGTAGAAGGACCACCGTTATTTCCTGATAAAATATCAAAGAAATCGAGTGGAGTATAAGGTCTTCCGCTATTGAATGATAATAAGAAGTTAGCATTAAATAATTCAAAGAAACCAAGCTCACCTTTTGGAACAAAGAAATCGATATTTACAATACCTGTGTGTCTTTGATCAAAATCAAGAGGAGCAATTACTATAGGAGCTTGTCTGTCAGTATTTCTAAATACTGCTGTTTGGCTAGATGCGGTTGAAGAACCGGTTCCTTCAGCAATTGAGAAAGTATATTGAGCCGAAACACTGAAGTAACTCAATCTTGTTATATCAAATGAAAACGCGAATCCTTTTGTTGTACCAAAGTCAGCATTTTGAGGAACTATTGCATTCAATAATTCGCCACCGTCTGAACGCTGAAATTGTAGGTTTTGAACGTTTACCAATCCTTTAATATTTTTATAGAATGCTGTGATATTTAACGCAGCGTTGTCACCTAATAATTGTCTGAAACCAATTTCATATTGAACAGTTTCTTCAGGTTTAAGATCGGCATTAAAGCTGCCTTGTGGTTCCATAACAATGTAATTGTTATAGTCATAAGGACCAGCATAAAGATCTAATAGTCTTGGTAACTGGATAAAGCGACCATACTGAGCGTGAAAAACTGTAGTTTCTGTTACAGGGAAACCAATACCAATACGAGGTGAAAATTCAAGATCAGCATCTCTTATCTTAAAGTCACCATCATCAAATCCGAGTGGATCGGTTCCACCGGCATATGGTTTTGTCGGGTCAACAAGAACATAAGATTTTACATCAAAATAGTCCATTCTTAAACCAAGATTAAGAACTAAATCTTCCAACTCAAATCTATCTTGTACATAAGCATAAGCTAAGAACGGATTTCTTGGTCTTTGTCTTTCAACTGCAAAATCATCATCAACATGATTTAGACCGGTAACATCATAACCGAATACATATGGTTCAAGAGCAGCCATTTTTTCTTCAAAAGTTCCGGTTTGACCGGCAGCAAGGTAAGCAAAAGCTCCGTAACCTCTAACCGTGTTCATCGAAATACCACCACCAAATTCTAATAAGTGGTTATCGATCTGTGATGTAAAATCAAAATCGGCTGTAATAGCATCTTGTTCTCTTCTTTGGAATAAACCTTGAGCTCTACCTCGTGGTGCAAAAATACCAATTTCGTCTGTGGCTGGTGTTCTTTGACCATCAGCTAATAGAGTTACGCCGAGTTCATTCGCCCAACGTGTGCTGTCTCCATAAGCTAATAAATCATCTTCGAAGAATGGATTGACTCTCTTAAAGTCATACATTCTATAACCGAAGTTCAAATTCCAGAAAGTATTTGAACTGACGGTTTGAGAAATACGACCGCTAAAAGAAATGTTATCTGTATAAGTTTTATCGAAGAACTGAGAACTATTTTTTACATAAGCAGTAGTAACTAATCTATCGGTATCCATATTTCCGACAACACCTAAGTTAACTTTCCAGTCACCCATTAAGTGAGTAGTTCTTGCGGAGAATCTCCACAATCCTTTATCGTTATTTGGAGTCGTTTCATATGTTTCACCAATAGATGCAAAATCCCATCCTTTAGCGCGAGGGTCAGCATCAGCGAACCAACCGCGTTCAATAGAAGCAAAAATTGTATGATCTCTAAGTCCGGGAATAATCGGACCGCTAATACTAGCAGAATACAGATTGTATCCGTAATCATCAAAGAATGAAGATGTAATACCTTCCATGAAAATTTTATAAGCCGGATCACCGCCCTTTGTTGTTACATTTATAATACCTGATTGAGCTTGACCGTATTTAGCTTCGTAACCACCAACTTGGAAAGATAACTGTTCGATCGCGTTATTAGAAACCGAACCAACTGTTGTTCCGGTGATCAAGTTGTTTTGAGGAACACCGTCAACAATATAAAGTACTTCGGATCCACGACCACCGCGTACGTTGATAGTAGCGTTTCCTTCAACACCGCCGCTACCTTCTTGAATTACAACACCTGATTGCAAGGAAGCAATGTTGGAAACACCACGTACAGGTAATTTCGCAATTTGATCGGAGTCAACAACTTTAACAGTGTTAGTCGATTTTTCCTCAAAGAATTTTTTATCGGTTACAACTATTTCGTCTAAGTTAAGACCGCTTGTTAAAGTTTCATTAAGTTCATAAGTAATACCGGCAACAACACGAACTTCTTGTATTGTTTTAGAGCTGTAACCTACGTAACTAATTTTTACCGTATAAGTACCCGGTGTGATATTGAGGATAAAATAATTACCGTCGATATCGGTTGCGGCACCCAAGTTTGTGTTTTCAATAATAATGTTTGCACCAATCAAAGGTTCACCGGTTGCCGCATCGGTGATTTGTCCGGCAAGTTTACCGGAACCAGATTGGGCAAAAATACTTGTCACGCCAAAAAGCAAGACGAAAACAAATATTTTAAATTTTGTAAAAACCCCTTCCATAAGTTCTCCTATAAATAATTTTTGGAAATCCGCTGCAGATAGCTAGAACAGTCCAATGGAATGCGATAAGCAAATAAACGAGACCTAAATATCAATTTATGATATAACAGAAATTTCAATAACATCAGAATAGCTCCCGGGAATCCCGGCTAAACCGGGATTCCGAGGGATAGTTTAATATTACTTCATTAATAACATTTTCTTTGAGCTTGTAAAGCTGCCTGCTTGGATTGTATAGATATACATACCTGAAGCTAAGTTAGCAGCATTAAAGTTAACTTCATAAACGCCTTGTGCTTGCTGAGCATCTACTAAAGTTGCAACTTCTTTTCCAAGTACGTCATAAACCTTAACTGATACATCTGACAATTGAGGTACACTATATTTAATAGTTGTACTTGGGTTGAATGGGTTAGGATAGTTTTGTTGCAATGAGAATGTGTTTACCAAAACGTCATCATCAGCAACACTTGTTTCTGCTGTAAATGTAATTTCTGAATAATTCCAGTAACCACCATCCGAAGCACTGTTGTAACCGAATAAAGAAACACCAGGTACGTCATCAACAAAGAATGCATATCTTACTGTGTATTCAATACCATTATTTGTTAAATAGTCATAAGCTGATGGGAATTTTTCTGATCTGCCGAGTTCACTGTCAACTTTTTCAGGAGTAGTGAAAGTCTTTCCACCATCTGCCGAATAAGTGTGTTTAATATCAGTTTGGAAACATTCGAAAGTTGAAGCTCCACCATCACCAGGATATATTTGTAGTGTTCCACCATCATATTCAGGTGCTTGATAAAGAACCGATACTACCATACCGTCTGGGCTGATTGTTGGACTTGGATATGAGTTACCAATGCCGTTACCTTGTCTCAATGGAGCTAAATCTTGATCTGTTTCTTCAGCTTCATCAGAGACTGCGATCCAATCTTTATCTCTGCTATTCCAATAAAGAGCCGGGAATGCAAATGTAGTGTCCGCACCGTCGATTCTGATTGAGTAACCATTCATACCAACGTGAGCAACACCATTGTTATCAATTGCATAGTTTCTTTGTCCGAAGTTTACAAATAATGGCAAGTAACCTGGTCTGTTAACAATCGGAGATACTTCTTGTTCACCGATTAATTCTTGAACCCAAGTTGCACCAGCATCATTTGAGGTATATAAATAAACAAATTCAGCACCGTCATCAGCAACAACTGCAAGATATTCACCGTTTGGTGATCTTCTTACAGGGTTTTCTGAAGCAGCAGGATCAACAGCTTGACCTTGAGCTGTAATAGTTAAAGGATCAGCAGCTGTTGTTGTATAGAAATTACCATCTGTAAATTGCATTGGGATAGTACCATCTGCTAAATAAGCAAATGTTGGGAAGTTTTGAGCAACATTACTTACACCATGGAAATATACTGTAGAGAAATCAGCTAAATTATAAACTGTCCAAACACCGGCGCCGCCTTGGTGCATAGCGATTGCAGCATGACCTGCCCATGGACCTTCATCAATTGATTGGATTGTTCCCCAACCGGTTGTTAATGCAGGATCGGAAGCAGGTAGGTTTGTGAATTCACCTTCGAGACCCAAGAACATTACTTGAGCTCTTGTTTGATTATCAATAAATCTTTCCATATATGTACCGACTGGATCTAAAACTCCGTCACCATCGATATCATATGGCCAAACTTGTTCGTTTACTGTTCCGTTACCAGCATAGTCATACTCGGTGAAACCAAGTACGTTTGCCGAAACTTTAGTCATGTTCTTTGCTGGCATTACGTTGGTTGCAACTTGATCAGCACCTACTTTTTGTGCTTTGTGTTGTTCAACTTTTCCAGCGAAAGACAAACTAACAACTAAAAGAACTGCGATGAATGAAAAGGTAATTCTTTTCAACATGTTTTACCCCTTGTTTTGTGATAGGTTGTGATTAATTATTTAATTGGTACTCTTAAATCCCTCTTAAGCTCCGAAGTTGCGCAAAATTCTTGGAGCGAATTTCAAAATAACATAATTGGTTATATATGTCAAGAATGCATTTGAAATCAAAAACAAGATTTTTAGATTAATTTTAAGTTAATTTTTTGCGCCGATTCAAGTTAATATAAGACGTATTCTTTGTCAAGGTTTTTAGTTAGTACTTATTTTTATTGCCCTACCGGAATTTAACAAAATTAATCTTCTCAATTCCGCTAATTGATTTTAATTTTTGTATCACATCGTTTGATATATCTTCATCGACATTCATTATAGTCAATGCAGCCGAGCCTTTATCAATTCTGCTTAATGAAACACCGGCAATATTAATTTCATTTTCCGCTAACAAGTTACCTGCTCTTGCTAATACTCCCGGTCTATCAACATTATTATAAATTATTACATTACCCACAGGTTCAAATTCTATTTTATAATCATCTACTTTTATTATTCGGATATTATTTCCACTTACTATTCCTTCAAACGAGTGAAGATATTCTTTTTCACTGATTACAACTTTAATAAGATTTATATAACTCTGATGATTACTATTTTTAATCTCACGAATTCTAATACCGCGCTCATTTGCAAGATGTTTTGCGTTAATGAGATTTACACTGACATCAGAAAACGAAGAAAGTAACCCTTGTAAAAATGATGTCCCTAACACTTCAGAGTATTCTGTTAAGTAATCACCGTAATATTCTATTTCAACGTTATCACATTTTTTATCGAGTGTTTGTCCGTGCAGCGAACCAAGTTTTCTAGCAAGTTCAATAAACGGTTTTAACTTTTCATTAGTGCTGTATTTAATTGCGATACCATTGACAAATCCGGCGGGTGAACCGCCTTTATAAAATTCAACAATCTGTTCTGCAAGTTGAATAGCAACTTTTTCTTGCGCTTCTTCCGTTGATGCAGCAAGATGTGGTGTACAAATAACTTTTTCATTATTGATAAGTGAAAAATTACTCGTAGGTTCTTCGGCAAAAACATCAAATGCAGCACCGGAAATTATACCTTCATTAATTCCTTTTAGTACTGCTTCTTCATTTATTACTCCGCCGCGAGCACAATTAATAATTTTAATACCTTTTTTAAGTCTATGAAGATTATCCATATTTATTAAGTCGGTTGTCTCGGGACTCAACGGAACGTGAAATGTTATTATATCCGATTGTGAAAAAAGTTCATCCAGATTTACTAACTTGATTCCGAGTTTAGAAGCGGTATCCTGGGAAACCAACGGATCATAAGCTATTACTTTCATTTCAAAAGCTTGAGCGCGAATTGCGACTTCTTTACCAATTTTACCAAGACCTGCAACACCCAAAATCTTAGAAGACAATTCCGTACCGGAAAATTTTTTCTTTTCCCATTTGCCTTCCTTCATACTTTGGTTAGCTTGAGGAATATTTCTGCATAAAGACATCATCATTGAGAAGGTATGTTCGGCGGCAGAGATTGTATTTCCGCCGGGAGTATTCATTACTAGAATGCCTTTAAGGGAAGCAGCTTCTATATCTATATTATCAACACCGGCTCCGGCTCTGCCTATTAATTCTAAATTGGAAGCTCTACTTATTAACTCACTATTAACTTTTGTAGCACTTCGTACAAGTAGAATATCAAAATTGTTTATAATTTCATTTAGTTCGCCGGGGGTTAAGTCAGTGCAGTAATCAACATCAAACGAATGTTGTTTAAGTATTTCGATGGATTTTGTATGAAGCTTATCTGAAATTAGTATTTTCTTCATATACCTGGTTAGAAAGAGAGATATCGTTTATGAATAATAATAAAATTTTCCTTTCTAGTTCTATATATTCTGAATCAATCAACTTAATTTGGGCTGATCAAAAGTAAAGATTAATTTCAATATGAAGCGCAGATTAAATCTTATTTGCGCAGATTCAAAATTTGATACTTACTTTTTGATCAGCCCAATTGCTATAGAAGATTAAACAACAGATTTGATTTTTTCTACGAACATTTGTTTTGGTACAGCGCCAATAACAGTTTCAGCAACTTGACCACCTTTAAAGTAAAGTACGGTTGGAATACTTCTGACTCCGTACTTAACAGCTGTTTGTTGGTTATCATCTACGTCTAATTTTCCAATTTTAACTTTACCGTCATATTCTTGAGCTAATTCTTCCATAATAGGCGCAATCATTCTGCAAGGACCACACCAAGCCGCCCAAAAGTCAACTATGACCGGAATATCGGAATTCAATACTTCTTCTTGGAAATTATCATCAGTAATAATAACTGGTTTCATTTAAATATCTCTCCTTTTATTAATAATAAACTTACATAACACCGTTCTTTTTCAAAACGTCTCTCGCAATAATACCTTTTTGAATTTCATTTGTTCCTTCAAAAATTCTATTAATGCGGGAATCTCTATAATATCTTTCAACCGGTAATTCACGAGAATAACCCATACCGCCATGAATCTGAACTGCATAATCAGCAATTTTATCAAGTCCTTCGGAACAATATAATTTTACCATAGCAGATTGTTTAGAAATATTTTTCCCTAAATCATAATCGACCGCGGTTCTGTAAACAATAGATTCCATCGTGAAAATTATTGTAGCCATTTCGGCGAGATAGAATTGTATAGCTTGAAAGTTTGCAATACTTTGATCGAACTGCTTTCTTTCCTTAGAATAGGCTGCCGACATTTCGAGTAATTCTTTTGCAGCACCGGTACAAGCTGCACCAAGTCCAAGTCTTCCGGCATCCAGTGTTTTCATAGCGAGGATAAAACCACGACCATCCGAACCCAACAAGTTTTCCTTCGGAACTTTAACATTATCAAAAGTAATTTGGTTTGTAGTGCTTCCTTTAATTCCCATTTTCTTTTCTGGAGGGCCGGCTTGAAATCCCGGATCGGATGTTTCAACAACAAACGCACTTAAACCTTTTGGAGTTCTTGCAAAAACCGAAACAACATCGGCAATTCCGCCATTGGTAATCCATAATTTTTCACCGTTAATAACCCAATTATCGCCGTCAAGTTCAGCACGTGTTTTTACGTTAAACGAGTCCGAACCGGCTTGAGCTTCGGTTAAACAGAAAGCACCTATTTTTTCTCCTTTAGCTAACGGGACTAAATACTTCTGCTTAATTTCTTCCGAGCCGCCAAGATAAATTGCGTTAGAACCAATTGACTGATGTGCGCCAATAAATGTAGCGGTTGACATACAACCACGAGCAATTTCTTCCTGCATTATACAATAACCAACTTCACCCATTCCTGCACCACCATATTCTTCAGGAAAAGAAATTCCTAATAATCCAAGTTCTCCTAATTGGCTTATTAATTCTTCGGGTATTTTTTCGTTCACATCAATTGCGGCAGCTCGCGGTTTGATTTCATTTTTAGTGAAATCACGAACCATGTCACGCAGCATTAATTGTTCTTCTGTAAATTTGAATTCATTCATTATTTGATCTATATATTAGTTAAGGAATTACTTCTCGCCCAAGTAGTTCACAATATACTCTGCACCGTCAACACCAATAACATTTCCGGAAATCCAATCGGCTTCCGGGCGGCAGAGAAGTAAAATTGCACTTGCAACATCTTCGGGTGTGGTGAGTCTTTTTTGTGGATTTTTTGCTTTGGCTGATTTCAACATTAAATCAGAGCCGGGAATTTTTGATAAAGCCGGAGTATCTGTTACTCCTGCCATGATAGCGTTAGCGGTTATTTTCATCGGACCAAGTTCAACCGAAAGTTGTCTAATATGTGCTTCAAGAGCAGCTTTAGCTGCGGAAACGGCTCCGTAATTTGGAATAACTGTTTGTGATCCTGCACTTGTTAATGCAAATATTCTTCCACCTTTAGCAAATAAATCGCGGAATATTAAACCTTGAGTCCAATAAACCAAAGTATGAGCCATTACATCCAATGTCATCGACATTTGAGCGGGAGCAATTACATCATTTTGTGTTTTGCCTATATATGGTTTTAATGTACCGAATGCTAATGAGTGAACTAACACATGAACATGAGGATGTTCTTTAGTTGCAAATCTTTCTTTTATTTCATCTAGAATATCATTTCTTCTTAATTGATCGGCAGCATTCATATTAAAGAATACAGCTGTCTGTCCGGTTTTTTCAATCTTCTTTATAATTGAATTCACGTTAGGCATCGTAATTTGTCTGTCTAAATGAATTCCCAAAATGTTATAACCCTCTTTAGCTAATGCAACAGCAGTCGCGCCACCAAATCCGCTTGATGCACCAAGTATTAATGCCCATTTCTTTTGCATTGTTATCCTATACTAATTACAAAATTGATTGACGAAAATAAGAAATAAGGTTTCTGAAATCAAACAATGTATTTGAGACACAATGAAGTAATTAAACCTTAACTAATATAGTGAATATTTTCGATGCCTATTAAATCGCCTATTTTATCCAAGAACTCTTCGGAGAGTTCAATTTTATAATCGAGGAAAAAAGTTCTAAAGTTTCCGTTTTCTTTAACTCGTATATATATTGGCATAGAACCGTTATGTTCTTCAAATATTTTTCGCATCGTCTCGATTGTTTTTTCATCATGAATTTCAGAATCTAAAATAAATGCAACTTGTTTTGTCAATTTCTTTTTGACTTCTTCCAGCGGAAAGGCTTCTTCTGCATGAAGCTTAATTGCGTCTCCGCTGCTTTCAACTGTACCACGAATAAGCACGGTTGATTCTTCAACTATAAGATCCATACAATCGGCAAAAACTTTTGAGAACATTATACATTCACATGAACCGGTAAAATCATCCAATTTGAAAAAAGCCATTTGTTTACCGGAACGATCAATTTTTGTTCTTACTTCTGTAATTACACCACAGGCTTTTACTCTATCTTTTTGGGCAAATGTTTCCTGTTCACCAAGATGCACATCAGCAAAAGAACGGTATTCATTTTCAAATTTTCTTAATGGATGGTCAGAAAGATAAAATCCCAAAACCTTTCGCTCTTCAGTCAGTTTAGTTTTTGAATCCCAATGACGAACATTTGGGAGTTCGGGTTCGTGAAATTCTAATTCTTCTTCTGAATCATCAAACAAACTTTCTGTTTGTATTTTAGTTGAGTTCTGAACTTTGTTTCCGAATTGAAGTGCTTCTTCTATTGCAGCAAAATTTTGTGCACGGTCACCTTTTACAGTATCAAATGCGCCGGCAAGTACTAGCCCTTCCAATGCACGTTTGTTAACAACACGATTATCAACATTGCTGCAAAAATCATAAATACTTTTGAATGGTCTTTTTAATTCTTCGTTTGCTCGTTTGATTTCCTCGATTGCTTTTATTCCTACATTTTTAATAGCTGACATTCCAAAAATTATTTCGCCATTTTCAACTGTGAAATAAACCGATGCTTTATTTACATCCGGGGGACGAACATTTACTTTCAGCTTTCTGCAATCATCCAGGAGCATCGTAACTTTGTTTGAATTACCAAATTCATTTGTAAGGTTTGCCGCTAGAAATTCCGGTAAGTAATGAGCTTTCATGTAAGCTGTTTGATAAGCTACTATACTATAAGCAACAGCATGGCTCTTGTTGAATCCGTAATTTGCGAATTTATCTATAGCGACGAATATTTCTTCCGCAATTTTTTTATCAATATTATTTTTTACAGCACCTTCAACAAATTTGATTTGTTGTTCCTTCATTGCATCAAGATCTTTTTTACCCATGGCACGACGAAGGATATCGGCTTCCGCAAGACTCATACCCGCAACTTTATTTGCAATCTGAATAACTTGTTCTTGATAAACAATTATACCATAGGTCTCTTCTAGAATTGGTTTGAGAATTTCATGAGGGTAATCAATTTTTCGTTTGCCATGTTTACGCGAAATGAAATCATCTATAAACTCCATTGGTCCGGGACGATACAATGCATTCATTGCCGCAAGATCTAAAACACTTGACGGTTTTAACTTTTTGAGGTATTCACGCATCGGTCCGGATTCAAACTGAAATACCGCGGTTGTTTGACCACGTGCAAAAAGTTTGTAAGTCTCAGGATCGTCTAATGGAATTTCTTCTATATCAATTTCTTTATTTCTAGTTTTCTTAACTAGGTCAACTGTATCTCGGATAATTGTTAGAGTTCTCAATCCAAGGAAATCCATTTTCAATAATCCGGCATAATCAAGTTCCTTCATATTGAACTGCGTAACGAGATCGTTATCTGTTCCGGCTGTAGCAAGCGGTACAAAATCACTAACCGGTCCGGGTGTAATTACAACACCCGCGGCGTGCTTGGAAGCGTTACGATTCATTCCCTCTAAAATTTTAGCATAACGAATTAACTCTTGAATTTTTGGATCGTCGGAATCTTTAACCCATTTTAGTTCCGGAACATCTTCAAGTGCTTGATCAATTGTATAAACGCGGCCGAATTTGGATGGAATAAACTTCGTGATTTTTTCAACAGTAGGTATTGGAATTCCGAGAACTCTGGCAACATCCCGCAAGACTGCTTTAGAAGAAAGTCTATTAAAAGTAATAATTTGACAAACGGAATTCTCACCATATTTTTCTTTAACATAACTAATTACCTCACCGCGTTGATCATCCGCAAAGTCAACGTCGATATCGGGCATGGACTTACGAGCCGGGTTTAGGAATCGTTCGAAGAGTAAATTATATTCGAGCGGATTTACATTCGTAATTCCGAGAGCATATGCAACAAGGCTTCCGGCTGCTGAACCTCGTCCGGGACCAACCGGAATTCCTCTTTCTTTTGCCGCATTGATGAAATCTTGTGTAATTAAAAAATATCCCGAGTAACCCATCTCTTGAATAACTTTGACTTCATATTTGAAACGATCTTCTATATCGGTATTAATTTTTTTAAATCTTTTTTGAAGACCCTGATAAGAAAGCTGTTCAAAATATTCATCCAAATTTTTCGCTGTTGAATCTTCAGGTATCGGGAATTGCGGATAATGAAATTTTTCAAAACTTAAATCGAGATCAATTTTTTCGTCTATTTCTAATGTGTTTTCAATAGCATCTTTTTGATTCTTGAAAATTTCTTTCATCTCATCGGCGGACTTAAAATAAACTTGATCAGTATTGTATCTCAAATTTTTGTATTCATAATTCCCGGTTTTATCACCAAGCAATAACAATATGTTATGCGCAATTGAATGATCTTTATTTATGTAATGGATGTCATTAGTTGCAATTAATTTTAGACCAAGTTCCTTCGCGAGTTTTGGCATGCCGTCGAGAATTGGTTTCTCGATTTCCAAACCATGATTTTGAATTTCTAAATAAAGATCGTCATTAAATATTTCGTGAAGTCGAAGTGTTGTTTCTTTCGCTTTTTTATAATCGCCATTTATTAGATGAACAGAAACCGGTCCTGCTGGACAAGCAGTTGAACAAATTAAACCTTCGCTGTATTCACGAAGAATATCCATATCAATTCTAGGTTTGTAATAAAAGCCTTCTGTGAATCCGAGTGAAGAAAGTTTTATTAAATTTTTATAACCGGTTTTATTTTTTGCAAGCAGCACAAGATGATTATAATGTTTAGATCTTTTTCTTCCGGCACCTTGGTCTGTACCTTTTTCAAAACGAGAACCTTCCATTGTAATATAGGCTTCCATTCCAACAATGGGCTTTATTCCGGAATGTTTTGCTTTAGAATAAAATTCCGAAACTCCATACATCACACCATGATCGGTAAGTGCGATGGATTTCATGCCCATTTCACCGGTAGTCTTAACTAAATCATCTATTGTACATGCAGCATCTTGTAAACTAAAATGCGAATGGTTGTGGAGATGTACGAAATCACACATTTATAAAAATCCTTTTACTCTTTGTTGACGTGATACTTAATTCTATAAAACCAAAATTAAAAATCTGAGTGGGAGTTTTGGAGAGGGTGTGAGGGGTAGAACGGGAGAAAAGGTGATTATAAAATTCTCTCCGTTCACTTTTTCTCCCACTCTCCCCTTCTCCCCTCAAGCCTTTCCCGTATGTCCAAAACCACCCTCACCACGTTTTGTTTCGTTAAGTTCGGATGAAATTTCAATCTCAGCTTTATATACTTTTGAAATAACTAACTGAGCAATTCGTTCACCGCTTTTTATCTCAAACGGTTCTTTACTAAAATTAAATAGGATTACTTTTATCTCACCTCTATAATCGCTATCAATTGTACCGGGAGAATTAAGGATTCCAATTCCATGTTTGGCAGCTAATCCGCTTCTTGGTCTAACTTGAATTTCGTAACCGATTGGAATTTCAACCGAAAGATTTGTGGATATTAATTTAACTTCACCCGGATTTATATTTTCACTTTTGGAAAGTGCGGCTCTAATATCCATTCCGGCACTTCCTTCCGTAGCATAGTGAGGAAGCGGGATTTCGGAGAATTCGTCCGATATTCTCTTGAATTTTAATTTAATCGTTTCCATTTTCTTGGTTCTTGTTGAAGTGAATAAAACTTCAGAATAATTTTTTGAGAGCAGAAATTTCTTCTTTACTGATCACTCTAAAAATAAATAAACCAGCCGTAAAGCCCAACAGAATAAAAAGTTTATTTATGAAAGTAACATCTTCGAATCCTATTATAAAATAATATACAAATCCCGATGCTATTAACAACACAAATATTGTAGCTATTTTGAGGTATTCATATTTTATTCTATAAAACTTTTGTGCTGTAATAAACAATCCGACTGCCATAATAAAGTAACTGGCTAATGTTGCAAAGGCAGCGCCCATTATGCCTATAATTGGAATTAATAAAATATTTGCAAGTATGTTAATTCCAGCTCCAATTCCGGTAACTAGCGGAAAATATTTTGTTTTTTCTTCGATGTAAATACCGGCTTGAAAGTTAACGTATAAGCCGTGAAAAACATAAGCTAATAAAATAACCGGAACGATATATAATCCACTTAAATATTCCTGACCTATAATTGATCGTCCCGGCAATACCTCAAATTTGGCTATGTCCGAAACAAATAAAGAAAGTATAACCAGAATTAATGATGAAGCAAACAGATAAATAGTTAAGATTTTTGAGAAGAGAGCTTTTGCGTTAGCATCTTTAGCGTTATTTAAAAAGAACGGCTGCCACGCGTATTGAAACATAGAAACAAACAACATCATAAAAATACCAAGTTTGTAATTGGCTTGATAAATTCCGAGCGCGCTTTCTCCAACTATCATAACAATTATTGGTCGATCAATTACTTGTACGATTGTTGCGGCAACACTCGCCGGTAAATATGGGATTCCAAATTTCAACATCTTTTTTAGAAGTTCTTTATCAATCTTTGGAATGAAGTATTTGAAGATTTCCGGTAACAATGCTAAAAATGAAAATAAAGATGCGGCTGCATTACTTATAAATATTGCTTCGATATCAAAATCAAGGAATAATATTAGATAAATATTCAATCCAAGATTAATGAGAATGTTCAGTGTTTTAATTATCGCAAACTTTTTAGCTTTTCGCTGTAACCTAAGATTTGCAAACGGAACCAGCGCGAGTGTATCAAAAAGTAAAATTAATATTACATAATTAAGTAAATAGGAATAATCACTCGGGATTTTTATTGCGGAGGATAGACCTGATTTAGATAATAAAATTATAAGTGAAAAAAGTATTGTTGTGCCGGTTACAAAAATATACGGTGTTGAAAATACATTCTTCTTTTCATTTGATTCAGCAACGGAACTATACTTAAGAAATGCCGCATCCATTCCGTATATATATACAATATTAAAAAAAGCGATGTATGCATATACGTTTGAGAAAACACCAAACTCATAAGTAGAGAAAATATTTGTATAAAAAGGAACGAGCAAGAAACCGAAGAATCTTCCGACGATTGTACTGATACCGTAAATCGCAGTGTCTTTTGTGAGTTCTTTTATTTTCTCAATCATCTATTGAAGACTTATATAAGTACAAAACTTGCTTGCTAATCAAAATATTTTCTTAGTGCATCGATATAAATCTTGGGAGGTCTAGTAGGTTTTTTTGAATCAGATTTTATAAACATGTGAGTTGTATAGCCCTCGGTAATAATTTCTTCCGAACCTTGTTTTCTGATTTTATATTCAATATGAACTTTAGCGGAAAAAAGTTCTTTTACAGTCGCTTCAATTTCAAGAACATCATCATAAGTTGCGGGAGCTTTATAAATTAATTTGGCTTCAATCAGCGGAAGTTGATAACCATCTTCTTCCAACAAAGAATAAGCTAGTCCGGTACTTCTTAAT
The DNA here is from genome assembly GCA_030584085.1 of Melioribacteraceae bacterium. NCBI lineage: Bacteria > Pseudomonadati > Ignavibacteriota > Ignavibacteria > Ignavibacteriales > Melioribacteraceae > Melioribacteraceae bacterium. Next base: position 981,570 of record CP129490.1, on the reverse strand, counting down.
AATTCGGTTCTTCCGACTTCAAAATATTCTAAATACTTCCCATTATAAACAAATTGCATTTTATCTGTATCAGCATAACGAACACGAATAGTAGTAACATGTTTCAACATTATTCTTCAAATTCCCCCATCGAACCAAATTTATCCAATCTATTTTGAATTAATTTATCAGGTTTAATTTTCTTGAGATTGTTCAATTCTTCAATAAGTATTGTCTTTAAAGTGTTTGCAACTACAGTGTAATTTTTATGTGCACCACCTAAAGGTTCGGGAACAATTCTGTCGATTATTTTTTGTTCTAATAAATCAACCGCTGTTAATCTTAATGCTTCGGCTGCTTGTTCCTTATATTCCCAACTTCGCCAAAGAATACTTGAACAAGATTCGGGACTGATTACAGAATACCAAGTATTTTCAAGCATTAAAATTCTATCTCCGATTCCAAGACCAAGCGCACCACCGCTGGCTCCTTCACCAATTATCACAACAATTATCGGAACTTTTAGTCTACTCATTTCTAAAAGATTTCTTGCAATTGCTTCAGCTTGTCCACGTTCCTCAGCTTCTAAACCGGGGAATGCACCTGGTGTATCAAGAAGAGTTATTACCGGAGTATTAAACTTTTCTGCAAGCTTCATTAAGCGTAATGCCTTTCGGTAACCTTCCGGATTCGGCATTCCAAAATTTCTATAAAGATTTGATTTTGTATCGCGCCCTTTTTGATGACCGATAATCATAACTTTTTGACCATCAAGCTTTGCAAATCCACCGACTATAGCTTTATCATCACCAAAATGTCGATCCCCATGAAGTTCAATAAAATCCGTTGTCATCATTTCGATGTAATCTAAAGTATATGGTCTTTCAGCATGACGTGCAAGCTGAACTCGCTGCCATCTTGTTAAATTTTCGAAGATACTTTTCTTTAGAGAATAAACTTTCGATTCAAGATTTCGGATTTCATCTTTTATATCAAGGTCGTTTTCATAACGACGCATTTCTTCAATTTTATTTTCTAACTCATGTATAGGTTTTTCAAAATCTAATGTATTTTTAGCCATCATTTCTCCGGTTTGATGAACATATTCGAAAATGTTCTGCTTAATATTTCAATATCCAACCATATATTTTGGTTCTTTGCGTAAAAAATGTCAAGTTTGCGTTTTTCTTCCTCATCATTTTTATCAATGTTTTCGATATTCCACAAGCCTGTCAATCCCGGTTTACCGAGATACAAACCCTCAAATTCACTATTTGATTGTGGCCCGACAAAACTGAGCTTTCCTAAAAATACTCTAGGAACATTAAGAATAAATTTTGAGAATTCGCTAGTTCTCTTGGTCAACTTATGGTGCGAATATATCAAAGGGTAAACCAAAAGTAAAATTAGAGAGCTTAATATAAAATCAAGTACAGCTTTTGCCGTTTTATGAGGCAAATATGAAATGTTATAATAAACTTTAAGTAAAGGAATATCTTCCAACATCGTAATTGAAGATTTACCAACAAGATAATCCATTTCACTTCCTGCTACTACAAATTCAACATTCATACCTTGACATTTGGAAACAACACTGAACATTTGATTAAAAGTAAGTTCATCCGAAGAAAAAATTACTTTATCGATTCTGTTTTCTTGAATAACTTTTTTGATGTTTTCTAAAGAACCAATAACCGAAAAATTATCAATAACTTCTCCGATATCTTTGCTGCTGCTTCCAACCATTCCGATTATGTGATGAATAGAAGTCAAACTGGATTTTAATTTTTTAGTAAGTGTTAATGCTTTTTGATTTGTTCCAACAATCAGTGTTCTATTTTTCCTTTCATTTGCAGAAAGTCCGATCTTAAAAATTGTTTTAGCAATAATTCTCCAAAGTGAAAAACCCAATAACATAAATCCGAATGCAATAAGAACAACAGCTCTGCTGAATGCATATTGCTTAAGGAAGAATGTCATTGAAGTTATTACCATCAATCCGACTATTAAAGAAAGTGAGCTTCTAAGAACAGAAAAACCATCCTTGCGATATGAATTCATCAGTGAAGAAATAATAATCTGAATAAATGCCGGGACGAAGTAAACAGCAGGTTTAAAAATTTCCGGGAATCCCTCCCATCTTTCATTGCTGTAAATTTCTTCGGCAAATAGAAATGAAATCGTTCCAACAACCATATCGAGTATGATTGCGAGAATTACAAGCCGGTACAGATTTGAAAACGCAACGAATCTCCTAAAAAATATCGCTGCTCGTAAGATCAATTCAACAATAAAGAAAGATGAAAAATGTTTCCGGACAAACAGATGCATCGCGTCATAAAAAACTTTTGTCTCGTCTATACTGCTTCGCTTTGTGCTTTCACCTTTATAATGAATAATCTCTGTAGTATGAACGTAATAAACTTTATAACCTTCTTTTTGAGTTCTGTAACAAAGATCTAAATCCTCACCATACATAAAAAATTGAGGATCGAAACCTTTTGTTTTTTGATAAACTTCGCGGGTCATCATCATGAATGAACCGGAAATTGCGTCAACTTCGTAAGTTTCATCTTCGTTCAAATAAGTGAGGTTATACTTTGCGAATAATTTACTGTTAGGGAAAATCTTACTCAAACCGGTAATTTTTGTAAACGAAGTCCACGGCCCGGGAAAACTTCTTCTGCATGCAAGTTGCAGTGTTCCATCGGGATTTAAAACTTTGCAGCCGACCATTCCCGCATCCGGAGTTGATCCCATGAAGTCTATTAATTTTGTAAAAGTGTCTTCCTTTACAATAGTATCCGGATTAATAAGAACCAAATATTTACCTGATGCAATTTCCAACGCTTGGTTATTGGCAGCACCAAATCCAACATTAGTTTTATTAGCAATTAATTTTACTTGCGGAAATCTTGATTTGACTAATTCAACACTTCCGTCATCCGAAGCGTTGTCTACAACAATAATTTCATTTTCAAATTTGGAAACAGCTTTGTGAAGCGAATCGAGAAGATTTAGAAGAAATTCCTTTACGTTATAGTTCACTATAATTATTGATAAATCCATAATCCAACTAATCTAAATATCCGAACATGCTGGCGAAACGTAATTTCCAAACCATAAATATTGCCTCATATACAATATGCTTGGACATTTTAGAACTGCCGTCAGCTCTATCGACAAAAATGATCGGGATTTCTTTTACGCGGAAACCTTTTTTCCAAGTTTTAAAGTTCATTTCTATTTGGAACGAATAACCGTTTGAAGTGATTTTATCCAGATTGATTGATTCCAAAACTTCTCTTCTAAAACATTTAAACCCGCCTGTTGCATCATAGATCGGCATACCGGTTATAACTTTTGTGTATATGTTTGCAAAGTAACTTAGAAGCAATCTACTCATGGGCCAGTTAACAACGTTAACACCTTTAATATATCGGCTTCCGATCACCAAATCATTTTCTTCAATTTCTCTTAAAAAATTTTTCACTTCTTTGGGGTCATGCGAAAAATCAGCATCCATCTCCATTGCGGCTTCATATCCGTTTTCCAAAGCGAATTTAAATCCCCGCACATAAGCTGTCCCCAAACCTAGTTTTCCTTCGCGCTCAATCAGATGAATTTGAGGATCACTCTCCGCTAATTCAAGAACTTTCTTTCCAGTTCCGTCAGGTGAATTATCGTCAACAACAAGAACATCAACTTGCGGATATTCGCTTCTTAGTAGCGGAACAAGTTTTTGTATATTGTTCAACTCGTTATATGTTGGAATAATGATGAGTGTTTTTTTCATGATTCACCTATTCGTAATGACCTTTTCCAAAGAGTACTACAAAAACTGTTCTAAAAATTATTTTAAGATCCATGCGAAGCGACATATTTTCGATATAAAAAAGATCATAGCGCAATTTGGCTTTTACATCTTCAATCGATTCATCGTACTTGTGTTTAACTTGTGCCCATCCTGTTATTCCCGGACGAACTCTTAATCTTCTTTTATAAAGTGGAATTTCTTCGGCTAACTTTTCAACAAAAAAGGGTCGTTCCGGTCTTGGTCCGACGAAACTCATTTCTCCTTTCAATACATTTATTACTTGAGGAATTTCATCCAATCTTAGTTTACGCATTATTTTTCCGACTCTTGTAATTCTTGGATCGTCTTTCATTGACCAAATTGGACCGGAAGCTTTCTCTGCATCATTTATCATGGAACGGAATTTATAAATTTTAAAAACTTTTCCATTCAATCCGCTTCTTTCTTGCTTGTAAAAAATTGGACCTTTACTATCAAGTTTAATTGCAATCGCAGTCAATAATGTTAAAGGTGCAGTAAAAACTAAAAATGCTAATGAAATTCCGATATCCATCAATCGTTTAATTTTCTTTTCCCACTCGGGCATTAATTGGGGCATGATGTCAATTAATGGGAAACCATAAATTTGTGTTGTTCTCGCCTGTCCGCTAATAATTTCATAAAGGTCCGGAACAATCTTTATACCAATATCTAAACCATCGGTAAGTTCAATCACTTTCAGAAAAATGTCTTCTTCGTGATGTTCCAATCCAATGATAATTTCTTTAGCTTGATAGTTTTCAACTACACTTCTGAGATTCTCTGTCGTATCTATTACTTTTATACCGAGATGTTCTTTTCCCACATTTTCTTTTTTCACGGCAACGTAAGCTTTAACATCTATTCCGAGTCCACGGTGATTTGCAATAGAATTATGAATTCGATGAGCTTTTTCGTTGAAGCCAATTATTAAGGCGTTTCTTCTCCCTAGACCTTTAATAAGAATATTTCGCTGAATACTTCTAACGGAAATTCGACCGATAGAAACGTAAACAAAGAAGATAGCCCAATATACAATAATCATGTATCGTGTATTTGAAGCTACATTGTGGGACATGTCGTCGTAGTATATAAGAAAGAACAAAATGAAAATTCCGAAGAACGCAGTCTTGAATAGCAAAGTGATTTCATCAAACCGAGAATATGCAAACCATGTTCGATACATTCCGACAAAAATGAAAAGTATCAACCAATAAAAGTAAACAGCAAACATCGGGAATAAGAATGCAGGTTCGGAAAAAAGTTCAAACCAACCCGTTTCAACTCTTATAAGAAAAAACGTAGCCCATGCAGCATTGATGGTTAAAAAATCTACAATGAGAACTAATATTTTTTCTAATCTTTTATTCAATTAACTACCTGTGAATAATATTTTTCCGCGACATATTTACCAATTGATAGTGATGATGTTGCTGCCGGTGACGGAGCATTACAAACATGAATAATATTCTTTTGTTCAACAAAGTAGAAGTCATCAACTAATCCACCGGTCTTGTTACATGCTTGAGCACGAACACCAGCTCCACCTTGAATCATATCATCTTTCTGAATTTCGGGAATCAATCTTTGCAAAGCTTTTACAAATGCATCTTTACTGAAAGATCTGAAGAATTCACCGAATCCGGTTTTCCAATATTTCGCGGCAACTTTTTGAAATCCGGGCCAAGTTAAACTTTCAAAAGTATCTTTTATATCCAAACTATATTTTGAATAACCTTCTCGCTTAAATGAAAAAACTGCATTAGGACCACACTCAACTTCACCGTCAATCATTCTTGTAAAATGAACTCCAAGAAACGGGAATGCCGGATCGGGAACCGGGTATATTAAATTGTTTACCAAATTCTTTTTATGATTTTTTAATTTATAATATTCTCCTCTAAACGGAATAATTCTTATATCAAGGTCAGGCTTTGTTAACATTGCTATTCTATCGGATTGCAAACCGGCACATGTTATAAGAAATCTGGTATCAACTTCAAAATGATCACATATCACAGAAATTCTGTTATTGTCTTGTTGAATATTTTTTACTTCCGAATTGAATTTTATTTCACCACCAAGTTCAAGGATTCTTTCACTTAACTTTACTGAAACCTCTAAGAAATCTATAATTCCCGTTTGCGGAACGAAAACTCCTTTAATTCCATTAACGTGAGGTTCCTTTTCTTTGAGTTCTCCTTTAGTTAGAAAAATTAATCCTTTTAATCCATTTTCCAATCCGCGATTATAAATTTTTTCAAGTTGTTCAAATTCATGTTCTGAAACCGCGACAATTACTTTTCCGCAGATATCATATTTTATTTTATTCTCATCACAAAAATTCAACAATAAATCATAACCGCGTTTACAATTGATTGCTTTCAAACTTCCCGGATTATAATAGATACCTGAATGAATAACACCGCTATTATTTCCGGTTTGATGTTTAGCAACTCCGCTTTCCTTTTCGATAAGCAATAATTTTGTACTCGGCTTATCTTTTAGGATTGTATAAGCGGTTGCTAAACCAACAATTCCGGCACCTACAACAATAATATCATGTAAACATGAAATTGTACTTTTCATTCTACTCTATTAGCAATTTTATTCAAGTATTTTTCAAAATCGCCTACTATATTTTCCCAACTATAATGCTTCTTCACAAACTGCCTAGATTCCTTACCCATTTTTTCTCGCAAAATAGGATTCTCAATTAATTCTAGAATCCTATTTGCAAATTCCATGGGTGAATCTTCAATAAAAACAGTATTAGCAGAACAACCCTCAATTCCCTTAGCAGCATGTGATGAGATAACAGCAGGAATGGACATTGACATCGCTTCCAGTATTTTATTTTGTAAACCTGTTCCAATTTGCATTGGAGCAACAAATATTTTTGCTCTGTTATAAAATGGACGAATATCATCAACCCAACCAGACACAATTACACTTTTATTTACAAGACGTTTAATTCGAAGACTTGGTGAAGAACCTACAATATGGAATTTACAGTTTGGATGTTTTTGCTTTACTAATGGGAAAATTGATTCAATGAAATAAACAACTGCATCAATATTTGGCTTGTAACTCATATTTCCAACAAACAGCAAATCAATGTCTTTTTTAAGTTCTGGATCCGGTTGAAAGTAATCTGTTTCAATACCATTAGGAACAACCATTACACCAGATTTATTATTAATAGGAAGTGCATTCTTGTCATTTTCAGTTATAATTATAGAACCGTCAAATTTCGAATTCACTTTTTCTTCATATTCTAAAACTCTTTTGTACTCAGAATCGAAAATAGGTTTTAGCAAAAAGCTCACTCTCGATTTACGAAGTTCCAATCCCTTGGATAACACATCTATGTAATCAATTACTTTTGGAACAGAATCAATTGACTCAAGGTATTTACCCATTCGGATTAATTGACAAATTATTATATCGGGTTTATATCTTTCGACTATAGAATCAATAATCATTTTATTTTTTTTAGTGTAGAAATATTCAGTCTGAAAAGGAAACTTTGAAAAAATTGATCGGAATAGATTCCAAATTTTTTGGAGCTTACTCAATTTTAATATAGTGACGAAATCGGCAATAGTTTCCAAATTGTGTTCATACTTATTTTGATTTAGCTCTTCGTTAATCGCTATTAGGTGAACTTCATTATTGTTACGCAGATTATTTATTTGATGATAAGCACGAAGCTTATCGCCCTTGTTGATCGGATATGGATACCTTGATAATAAGAATAGAATTTTCAATTTAATCACTTATAATTTTTTCGAATAATTTTAGAAGAAGTTCTTTAAACCCTCAGAAAAACCACTTAATAAAGATTTTTGAGCCTCCTTTACTCGCTTCATATTCTTTTCCGTCGAAGAATATTTGAATTTAATAACTAACCATTTGCCAATGGTATTCAGTAAAGCAAATATGAAAACATATAATTTGATTAATATGCTTTTATCTTTAAAAAAGATAAAACGATTTCTTGTATAATAATAATAATAAAGTGGAGAGTAATTAGACCAGCCAAGACCACCGCCACTTTTATGATAAATAATCGAGTTATGTACATACACAATTTTAAATTTTTCAATAACTCTTTCAGAGAATTCAACTTCCTCAAAATACAGGAAAAATTTTTCATCAAATAAGCCAACTTCTTCAAATACCTCTTTCTTTACTAGTAAACAACAACCTTCTGCCATCGAGATGAATCTGTTTTCATTCGCATATGCGTGCATATTTTTGCCTTTATACTGGGCAATTCCGCCACACAAGAAAAAATTGATCTCTGCACCAGCACAATAAATTATCTCTCTACGGTCGAATAATCCAACTTTGGGAGATGCAATTCCAATATTTGAATTTTCTTCAAATACTTTTAGCATTGGTTCTAAAAAATTATTTGTTACCTCCGTATCATTATTTAATATGAGAACAAAATCATAATTTTTTTGGAGTGCGAACCTAATGCCTAAATTCATTCCCCCAGCATAGCCTAAATTCTTTTTAGCAACAATTATCTCCAGCTTAGGAAATTTTTGAGATAATTTTTCAACAGAGTTATTATTTGAACCGTTATCCACAATAACTATATCAAGGTATTTATATGTTGCCTTTAATAACGAGTTAACACATACGATTGTGTCTTCAAATCCATTATAATTTAATACAATAGCACAAACTCTATACAAATCTACTCCACGTATGTTAGGTTTTATCAGATACTTTTATGAAAAAGAATTGTGAAGCATATATTAAAGTAAAATTGAACATCATATCCAAACGGGTCAACGGATCGGAAGAATAAGAAATAACTATTACTATAAATCCAATTGAATATAACACAAGCCGCTTTACGCTAGGTTTTGACCTTAATAAATAATATGTATATGATATTATAAAACCAAGTATACCTGGCAATATTGCTAAGCCAAGTATTCCAAAATCATAATAGTAAGCCCAATAAAATGGGAATGTGTTATAACCGGATATAAAATGTGGGAATTTTTCCAAACCAAAATATTCAGCTATCCAATGCTTCATACCAAGAAGTGCCGTTAGAAAGTCACTTGTAAAAAAACCAAGAGCGTGATTTTCAATCTTGTTAAAATTATGCACGAAGTTTTCTAAATTCATGACAATATACATGTAGGGTTCTGAGAAAATTGCGTAATCAACGGAAAATTTCATTTCGGCCATGTAATAAAAATAGAATTCAGCTAATTGTGCGATTCGTAAGTTTCTAATTAACAAAACTGATCCCACCAATATCACCAGCATAATTACATAGGTCCTCAGTCTAATATTTCTCCCGGAGTAATAAAGGAAAATAAAAATCATGATCGTTAGAATAAAAAAGTTATATCGTTGTAAAAGCATTAAGAAACTACCGACCGAAATAATGGTAATTACACCTAAAACAGTTTTACGTTTATACTCACCTTTAATAAAAATGAAGTATTGCGCAATTAAGAATAGAATTACATTTACTCCGTTTACAAGCAGATGTAACCCAAAAACACCGAACATTTTTCTAGCTTTGTCCGGTTGAGGAGTAAAAATTGGAATGTATCCCTCAATCAGGAATTCTAATAAAAAACTAGTAGCAAATACTATAAAGTATATGACAATTAATTTAAAGAGTCGTTGTTCATCAAATTCAACATTTCGAATATTTGCTCGTATCTCATGGACACTTTGCAGTTTTTTATCCCAGAAAATTGTGTAGCATATATAAATACCTAATAAAAATGAAGCTAAACCAAGTAAAAGCATAAACCAACCGAAGAGATCCCACTGGACTTGTAATCGACTTAATTTCAAATCTGTCAACCCAATCGCCGTAAGCCAAACTAATCCAAAAGTTCTGGCAGGTGAGAAGAAATCACTCTTTTTAAATAAACCGGTAAAAATTAAAATTACGAGCAATGTAAATGATATGAAGCTGATGATTGTCATCTTAAGTTAATATTTTCCTAAATATTGAAGTCCCCTACCCATACCAAAATTCCTTTTGTAATAATCAAACAGCCCAGCTTTAGCTGATTGAAAAAATCTTTTGTTTGTAAACCGCCAAACGAAAAGTTTAAGCAAGATCACAGTCATAAAATAAATTTTAGAAATTGTTTTTCCAGGGTTTACAAATGATGAATTTATTAATAACAATCTATTCCTTACTGAATAATAAAGTTTGAATGGACTTTCTTTTTCACCAATGACTTTATGATAAATAATTGAATTAGGTATATAAAATAATTCGTAACCATTTTTACGAATTCTTATCGAAAACTCTATATCGTCTAAATACATAAAAAATCTGTTGTCCTCATTGCCAACTTTTCTGAGTACGCTAGTTTTGAGAAAAAGCATACATCCAGTAATAAATTCAGTTTTTTGACAACCAAGTTTTTTAAATTTACCTGAAAAAAATTCACCCTTATAGTTATGGGAAGCAAGACCTCTATATTTGTGTATTTTTCCACCAGCGTACCAAATCTCGTTTCTATTATGCTCACAGAGTATTGTACCACAGGCAGCTCCAATATTACCTTGCTTGTTAAAACCTTTCACCAATTCGCATAAAAAATTTTTATCGACAACTGTATCATTATTCAGTATCAAGATATATTCAGAATTGCGAGATAATAAAATATTTAAGCCAAAGTTGATGCCACCTGTGTAACCCAGATTTGAATCCGTTTTTAAAATTTCATATTCAGGATAATACTTAATAAGTCTTTCATATGAATTGTCTGTCGATGAGTTATCTACTATAAGCAATTTATAATTTTTATAATTTACTGCTTTTATCGAATCTACGCACTCAATTGTATCTTGATATCTATTATAATTAAGAATCAATATATAGACTAAAGGATAATCCATTCTAAGCAATATTGTCTTTTATAGCGAATAAGAGTTGTCTCTCTTTTCCACTAAAATTAATAAAAAGAGTCAGTGTAACAAATATAAAGACACTGACTATGATTCTAGTTATTTCGGAATTTATTAGTTCATTGAAAAATGGTGTAGAAAAAAACACGATTAACAACAAAGGGAATACATACTTAAGATCAACGAACCACAACAGAAATGACTTAGACACGAATGTTAAATAAAAAACGCCAGCAATAAAATTAACCATTATTGAAATTACAATACTCACAGTTATCCCATAAATAGGTAAGAAAATAATATTTAAGCTGATACTTAAAAAAGATGCCACTATAACGGTTATCGTTCTTCGAGATTGTTTGTCACATACTGTAAGGGAGGCTGCAAACGATTCGAAAAAGTATCGTATGAAAACGACAATTCCAGCTAACTTTAAAATAAATACTGAATCTAAAAATTCTGTCTTCTTATAAATATTGTCAAGGATAAATTCGGGATATGAAAAAAATAGAAAGCCTACTAAAAGACCAGTTAGATACAAACATTTAAATAGTACTTTGTTAATTGCCATCCATTTTTGATCACCATTGCTGTATAACCTGGTTAATGTTGGCATTAGTGCTCCGACTAGAACATCGGGAATAATTAATGAGATCATCATTAATTTGAAAACCGCCTGATAAAGTCCGGCATCAAATTCTCCTCGAATCGCTAGAATAAGAATTGAATCAATTTGGAAGAAGAGGGTTCCAAAAAGAAGATGAAATCCAAAAATCATTACCTTCTTAAATTCAACTCTCAGTCTAACAAAGTTAAAGTTCAAAACTATTTTGTCGAGATTCTTTTTGAATATAGTATAGGCTACGATAAGACTGAATAACCTTATCGCGACCATTGAGACAGCAAGTATGACAAGATCTTGTTGGAAATAAGCTAAGCCACCGATAACAGTTAATAATCCAAAATTACTTATTGATGAAACAATTGCTTCATACTTAAATTTCTCAATTCCTCTAAAGAAAGCAAATAAGAGATTCAGTAAGGAAGTAAAAACCATATTGAACAGAAAAATAAATACCAATGTTTTTGATGATTCCGGAATTGGCAGCAAAAGATTAGTTATTGCTAAAAGGATTGCTGCTGCCAGGGTAAAGACGAATTTAATAGGAAAATATTTGCTGACTATCTTTCTGATATCATTTCTGTATCGAGCTATTTCTGTAGTAATAAGGATATCGAAACCAAAATCAGCAAGCAGCAAAAACAATGTTGATAATGTATGCGCCGTTGAGAAGAGACCAAACTCTTCAGCCCCAAAAATTCTCGCTATAATAATAAAGATTAATGAATTGGCTACAAGACGAGCAAGTGATGAGATAAAATAATAAAGTGAGTTCCTTTTTAATAGGCTTATTTCACTCATCTCTTCAGCTTTTTTTAATTAACTTACGAAGCTTCACATAATCATTGTAGAGTGAATCTTTAATATATATTGATCTGGAATCTTGAAGATTATTAAACTTTTTGAGCAGATGAATTGAAAACACTATAAACAATCCCAGTAATAAGGATATGACAAACGAAACCGCCAAATAAATTGTCCCTTTTGGTTTTGCTTTTCTTTCCGCGGGACCTGCATAATCCAGAACAAGGACTGATGGAGTATTTCTTACTTCTTCAACTTTTGCTTGTTCGTAAAGCGGTGTTACAAATTCCAGGATTTCGTATTGTATTTCTAAATCCCTGTAAATTTTTAAATAATTTCTGCCAAGTTCCGGAGCTTGCCTAAATGGTATTAACAAATTAACATCATCATCGGTCATTTTACTACCGGTTGTACTCATCGAGTTTATTCGCTTCTCTAATTCATTTACTTGCGCTTTTGATATACTTACTAAAGGATGATTTTCATTAAGTGATTGTTCCAACACTTTTAATTCCAGTTGTTTCTCAACTAACTGTCCATACATCGCAGCCATTGCAGTCACGGTAGTTTTTAATTGTTCAGGTACCGCTATCACACCATATTTTTCTTGAAAATCCCTCATTGCATACTCTAACGAATCGATATCAGCTAAATTTTTGAAATATCTTTTTTCGATAAACTCCCTATTTGCCTTTGCATTGAATACATGCATCCGGGTGTTAACTTCATTTAGCTGATCGACAAAATAATTAGCCATGTCAGCGGCACGTTGTTTATCCTTATCATAAACAGAGATAATCAACTGACCTTCATCGCCGACTTCCATGTTTACGTTTCCTTGCAATTCTTTGACAAGCTTTTCATAATAATCATCTTCCATTTCATAAACTTCGCGGAGATTAAATTTCTTTATAACGTTATCGTAAACCGTGCTACTTTGTAAAATAGCTAAATATCTATCGGTTTCTGTGTTCCCGGTAAGACTAGCCAAACCGCTCGAAGCAGAAAAACCTTTTACTATTGATGATAAGCCTCCCAAACTACCTAACAGACTTGATTGTTCTGCCGCTAAAACTACCGATGTTGATTTGTACCATTTGGGCGCAACCAGGGCATACACCGTAGCAATAATAGTTATCGATAAAATAAAGATTACTAAGAAGTATCTATACCTTACGATAGTTGTTACGAATTCTACTAAAGGTGAACCGGTCATTTTTTGTTCTTGTATTTGTGTTTCTTGATTATTCATAAATTTTAGTTTCCTCCTCCACTAGAACTCGATTGAGCGACAAGAATAACGGTTGCTATACCCGCAGCAACAGCGACTATTTCAGCAAACCAAGAAAACCAGTAGCTAAATGTTTTATCCTCAAAATCCATATCACGAGGTATATAAATCACATCTCCGGGTTCAATGTTTGTATCGCTTGGATCAACCCAATTTTTTGTACCGGCTTTAATAATTCGAGTATCCCCCGATTGAGCCATTTCACCATAACCCCCGGCTAAATTAATGTAGAAATCATACTCGGCATCGGGTACATAGTTATAATATCCGCTCCTTGCAATTTGTCCAAAGACATATACTGTATTTTGCTTTTCAGGTATTATTATTACATCACCATCCTGCAGTGTTATATTATAATTCTCATTTTCATTTATGAAAAGTTCAACAAAATCAACGGCAACAAAACCACGTTTAATTGCATATTCATAGTTAAAATATTCTCTCATTCTTTGGTTGAGGGCACCAAGACGCATCTCTTCGAGCCGCATGTAATCAGGATTCTCTTTTGCTTTGTCAATTTCCTCACCAAATCTTATAACAGAAGCTTGCGAAAGCGATGCATGTTTTGTAAATCCTCCGGCTTCCTCAATCAAGTCCCTAATTGTGGTTTGATTTCGTATAATCGGATAAACACCAGGGGAAACAACTTCACCTTTGATTGTAACACTCAATGCTTGTTCACGAGGATATTTGGGTCGGAAGACAATTCTATCTCCCGGTTGAAGAGGCATACCAGTCTTCTTAGAATTAATTATATCTGTAACATTAATCACCATTTTTGTGATTTCGCCGGTATTAAAATTAGTACGATACAGATTTACTTTTTCCAAATCAGCGATTTCAGTTGGGCCTTGGGAAATTGCAAAAATTGAGCTCAAGGAATCGTGGGGTGAATATTCATATTCACCAGTCAATCTTACTTCCCCACTTATTGTTAGACTGTTACCATGCAAAGATTCATTCGGAATGAATATTCTATCGCCGTCTTGCAAAAACGGATTATATTTTACATCTCCTGTTGCATAATATCTGACCAAATCAACATTAAGAGTATCGCCATTTAATCTAATCAGCTTAATATTTCTCAATGACATTTTCAGTCTCTGTTCTTTAAGCTCGTCATTTCTGAAGTACTGAATTACACCTTGTCTGTTTAGTAATTCTCTTTCTTGAGTTTGTAACTGAGAAATATCAGATTGCGCTAAATTGGTTTTAAGGTTGGCCAAATAAATGACCTCATCTACTCTTTGAACTGAAGATGCATAAAAATTACCAGGATTATTTACCACCCCGCCAACCGATACAGTAAAAATTCTAGGAGAAATTAAGGTAGTAGATACTTTAGAATTCTTGAATTGGCTTGATAAAACTTTTTCTACCTCTTTCTTGGCTTGCGATAAATACATGTTTCTGACATTAATCACACCAATTGTAGGGATTACAATTGTAGCTTCCGGTGAAACTTGCAGAATAAATGAGTTTGGTAGATTACCAACAATTGTAACATCCAAAATATCACCCGGTCCAACCAAATACTTGTCTGGATCAATTGGTCCTTGAAGCGGAATCGCTTCTCTCAATTTTTCGATTAATTTTTCTTTATCAACATCATAAGATGGAAAAAGATCACTTGTTAATTGGGAAGATTTGGATCCAAATAGATTTTGGTAATAACTTTGAATCGATTTCGTATCGTTCATCGACCAAGTTTCCAACATTCCGGTAGGTTTTTTCTCTTCTGTATCATCATCCTGAGCAAATAAGACTGAGGATATAAAAATTAGAGCAAAAATTATTTCAAAGACTTTTTTCATCGAAAAATATTCCTTTTGAACTTGGTTTAAATTCTTTTTAAAGTATAACTTTATTTAAAACGCAAAAAATCCTAAGTAAACACCTGCTTGAATAAAAAATGAATTTGCATTTAAATCTGATGGAACTCCGTTTAATTTTAATTCATTGTTTAGTTTCCAATCATCTGCAAAGGTTACTATATACCCTGTCCCGATTCTGAATGCTAAGTATCTTGTAACCGGGTAATCGATATTCAAAGTTGGTGTAATTGTATAAAATGTATTTTCAATTGAATTCATTTTTGTATCAGTCTCAGTGCCAAAACCTGACCAGGTATCATTCCATTCTGCTGAATTAGTATTTTGGTAAAGATCTATATTTATACTTCCGGAACCTAGGATTGCCCCAACTGATATTGCAGGTGTTTTAAGAATTGGTAATGTGTATTCGATCGTTACTCCTCCCATTGATAAGGAATAATCAACTTGTCGATTTACTCCGTTTACATTTCCTTCACGGGATTGTGTTAATCCGAATCCCATTCCACCGATTCGTAAATTTTCCACCAATAATATATAAATATAACCTGAACCGCCGTATGCCATCATTCCTGATGTAGAGAGTTGATCGACTCCAAAATTTGGTAACATGCTGTTGACAGGATCGACATTTGGCATTACCCAAACAGGATTGAATCCGCCGGCAAGACCGAATTTTGTAATCCATCCAACATTTTGACCGTCTTGAGCAAAATTTGGGAGGGAAATTAATAGAAATAAAACAAAAACCTTTTTTGTCATTCCGTCTGATTTAATAATGGATTAAGAAGGTAAAATTAGTAATAATAAACTAAAATAAAAACCAATAACGAAGGTAAAAACAAAAGGCTGTGTCGATATCTTGTTTTGCAACCATGTCACCACAACAAGGTAAGATTCGTCAACAGCCTTTTGGCAGAAAGGGATTTAGGGTTAACCTTAATCCATCATCATTCGTAAAAATGAGGAACTGTCTTGCTCTCTCATTTCAAATTCTTTCTTTTTCTTCTTTTCCTCAGCTTTTTCACTTTCGAAGGCATCCATCTGTTCAATTTTGAATCCGCCTTTAATTTCGGATTCTGCAGATTCAAACATCTTTTTCTGTGATCCTTTTACTCTGAAGATTGTCGGTACATCTAAATTTTCTTCGTCTTCAATTTCCAATTCTCGTCGATTAAACCCACCGATGGGAAATCTTTCTGTTTCTTCTTTCGGCTTTTCGGGTTTTTCTGCTCTCAATTTACTTACACCGCTAGATTCACTTCTTGAAGAAAATCCAGTTGCAATTACAGTGTACGAAACATATTCATTCATTTCTTCTTTATTAACTAAACCAAATATAATGTTAGCTTCTTCACCGGCAGCTTCGTAAATAACTCTATTACCTTCCTCGATTTCCTGCATCGTTAGATTGCTTGAACCGGTTACATTAAGTAGAATATTCTTTGCACCTTTGATTGAAATACCTTCCAACAGAGGTGATGAAATTGCTTTTTGAGCAGCTTCAACGGAACGATTTTCACCTGAAGAAATTCCGCAACCCATCAATGCTTCGCCGCTATGATTCATTACTGAACGCACATCGGCGAAATCAACATTTATAATTCCGGGTACGGTTATAATATCAGCGATACCTCTGGTAGCTTCATAAAGAACTTCGTTGGGTTTATCGAATGCAGTTAACGCACCAACCGAACTATCCAAAATGTTTAGAATTCTTTCGTTAGGGATAACTATTAAACTATCTACAAATTGTCTGAGTTCTTGAATACCTGCTTCGGCATTCATCATTCGCTTTTTACCTTCCCAGCGAAATGGTTTTGTAACAATTCCGATCACTAAAGCACCAACACTTTTTGCTATAGATGCAACAATAGGTGCTCCACCGGTTCCGGTTCCACCACCCATTCCGGCAGTGACAAATACCATATCACTGTGGTTTAAAATTCCCTTAATTTTTTCTCTATCCTCTTCGGTTGCTTTCTTTCCTACTTCAGGATCAGCTCCGGCACCAAGACCCTTTGTCAGTCCAACACCTACTTGAACTTTATGATCTGCACTATTTTTTTGGAGAACTTGTGCGTCAGTATTAATAGCGACATACTCTACGCCTGTCAATCCTCTTTTGATCATACTTTCGATAGCGTTACAACCGCCACCGCCTACGCCTACAACTTTAAGACGTGCGGAAAGTTCATGATCGCGTTCTAGGGTGGCAAATTTACTCATGTTACCTCCTTGTTGTGGTATTTATGTTTTTATAATTCATCAAAAAATTCTTGTATTCGTTTGAAGAAACTTCCAATTTTGACCGTACTTTTATCTTTTTTTAATTTGAAAGTTTTTCCGGTATCTTCTGCTGGTGAACCGGGAACTCCCTTTATCAATCCACCTACGGTTGCAAATTCAGGACTTTCAATTTCATTTGATAAACCAGATCCAAGTTCAATAGGTATTCCGATTCTTGCAGGCATACCAAAAACTTCTTCGGCTAATTCTTTACAACCTTTTAATAATGAGCCGCCGCCGGTTAAAACTATTCCGGCTTTAATTTTATTTTTGAATCCCGTTTGTCTTAATTCGTTATCTATTATAGAGAAGAGTTCACGCATTCTTACATGTATAACCTGTGTTAAGAGTGTTACGGGAATTTTAACATTACCTCTTGCACCAACACCTTTTATATAGATATCTTCTTCTTTGATTATTGCCTCTTCAGTTGCGTAACCAAATTCTTTTTTCAATTTCTCAGCTTCTGATGTAACAATTCCCAAAGATTCTCTTATATCATTTGTTACTTGGTTGCCGGCAACACCGATAACTTTTGTATGCTTAATACTCTTATCATGAAAAATTGCGACATCTGTGGTACCACCGCCAATGTCAATAAGAGTAACTCCCAAATCCATTTCATTTTCATCAAGTACGGAAACACTTGATGCAATCGGTTGAAGTATATAATTTGAAACCGAATAACCGGCTCGTTCAACCGATTTTTTAATGTTTTGAATTGCCGGTATTGATGCCAGCACAACATGATTAACAGCTTCTAACCTTGAACCTGACATACCAATTGGATCTTCTATTCCACCTTGATAATCAACAAAAAATTCTTCCGGAATTATGTGAAGGATTTGTCGATCCGAAGGAATTCTAATTGTTTTAACATCGGCTCGTAATCTATCAAGATCACCTTGCGTAATTTCTTTATCCGGATTACTTATGGTAACATAATTTCTATGACGAAGGCTAGTGATATGTTCACCGGCGACACCAACATTTAGATTTCTAACTTCGAAACCCGCACGGTTAGAAGCTATTTCCATTGCTTCTTTAATTGCTTCTGCAGTTTTAGCAATGTTCGCAACTAATCCACGATTAAGACCTTCAGAAGGAGCAACACCGAAGCCAAGGATATTCAGTTTGTTATCCATCTGCTCTGCGATAACAGCACATACTTTCGTCGTACCTAAATCTAATCCGGCTATAATATTTTTTTTCATGTTTGAGTTTCCTCTACTTGTAAATTTTCTCCGATGAGACCAAGATAAACTTTATCAGTAAATCGGAGATCGACATATTCGAGTAACTTGTTTGCCTGAACAGTTCCAATACTTTCCCAAAGTTTTTCGAAGACAACCATTTTCTTTATTTCATCTTTTGCACCGAGTATAACCGGATAATCAACCGATGAAAAATGTATTACTGCGTTTTTACCATTTCTAAAATCAATTTCGGAAAGGTTATCATACAAACTTGGATTTAACAGTTTTGCAGCCGTTAATATTTTGAATGATGTTTTTAGTTCGTAATTATCTCTTACTATCTTAAAGTGGGAGATGCTTTTATCATCCGATGCAATTTGAATAACCGGATAATTTATATTCTGCGAATTTTTTAATACCGGAATTATTTCCATATCACCGGACATTAAGTATCTATTGTTGTTAGTTATTAACAATGCTTTTAACTCTTTTTCTTTGATACGAACAACAACTTTTCCATCTCCTGTATATTCAACGTTAACTTGCTTTATATATGGATGTTTTTGAAATCTATCTCTTATTAATTGAAGTGATAGTAAATGATAATCAGTTTTCTCATGCAGATTAGCATACTCGAAGTAGGAATTTTTCGGAAGATGAAAATTTCCGTTAATCTCAATCACAGAAATATTAATCTTATCGTTTCGTTCAACCCCAAACGATAAATAAATAACCATTCCGATTAAGAAGATTAATACGATCGTCGCTATTTTTCCGCTGAGATTTTTCATTTATTTATTTTTTAACATTTCGACAAATTTTTCACCGAATTTCCAAATATCACCGGCACCCATTGTTACAATTATGTCATTCTTCTTATGGAGCTTCATTAAAAGATCGGGTATTTTATTTTTATCCGATTCATAGATTACATGCTTATGTCCAAAATCTTTTGCTGTGTTAGCAATTAATTCACCAGAAATTCCATCAATTGGTTTTTCCCTTGCAGGGTAAACATCAGTACAAATGAAAACATCTGTATTCAGGAATGATCTACCAAATTCCGCATAGAAATCTCTCGTTCTTGAATAAAGATGCGGTTGAAAAACAACGACAAGTCTATTTTTCCATCCAGCTCTAATTCCGGATAAAGTTGCGTTTGTTTCAGTCGGATGATGTGCATAGTCATCAATTACAAGAATATCGTTGCTGTATTTAGTTTCAAATCGTCTGTAAACACCGGTGAATGATTCTAAAGCTTTTTTAATTGTTGTAAAATCGATTCCCATTTCTTTAGCAATACATACAGCAACAAGTGAATTTTTCACAAAGTGAACACCGGGCATTTGCAAAGTAATTCTACCAAGTTCTTCACCTTTATAAATTACGGTATAACTACTTGTGTAATGCTCGTGTTTAATATCGATTGCTCTGATATCAGCTTGGGAAGTCAAGCCGTATGTAAATACTTTTTTGTTTATTAACGGAATAATATCTTGAAGCGCCGGTTCATCCATGCATAAAACAACAAAACCAAAGAATGGAACTTTGTTTGCAAACTGAACAAATGCCGATTTTATGTCATCCAAATCTTTGTAAGTATCAAGATGCTCTTTTTCTAATGTTGTAATTGCTGCAATACTTGGTGTCAATTTTAAAAATGTTCTATCAAATTCATCGGCTTCAACTACAATAAATTCGCTGTTGCCAAGTCGAGCATTAGTTCCGCCTAATCCACTTAGTTTACCACCAACAATAATTGTAGGATCAATTCCGCCTTCAGTTAAAACCAATCCCACCATTGAAGTAGTTGTAGTTTTACCATGTGTACCGGCAATACCAATTCCATATTTCATTCTCATACATTCTGCAAGCATTTCCGATCTTTTGATTACCGGTATCTTTCTAGCGATTGCTTCTTTAACTTCGGGGTTTTCAACTGTCACTGCCGATGAATAAACAAGCACATCTGCTTCTTCTAAATTTTCAGTTTTATGACCTTCGTAAATTTTTATTCCGAGTGATTCAAGTCTATCGGTTACTTCACTTTTAGCAATATCGGATCCGGAAACTTTGAAGCCTTTTGTAAGAAGAATTTCTGCAATTCCGCTCATACCGATTCCACCGATTCCAACCATGTGAACATTTTTTACGGTATTCATCATCATAGCCATAATTACAATTGCTCCGCTAAATTAATTGCATTTTCCGCGACAACTTTTGCCGCATCAGGTTTAGAAAATTTTAGGATGTTTTTTTTCATTAAATCTAATTTTGTCGAGTCATTTATAATTGAATTTACTTTCTCAAATAAATCCGAATTTATTTTTCCATCGTCAATTAATTCTGCTGCATTTTCTTTTACTAATGATTCAGCATTTTTAAATTGATGATTTGCCGCTACATTTGGTGACGGAACTAGAATTACAGGTAATCCTAAATAGCTTAACTCTGCAATTGTTGTAGCTCCTGCTCTTGCAATTATTAAATCAGCACATGAATAAGCTGACTTCATATCATCAATGTATGGCATAACCTTTACCGAGTCGGAGTTATAATTCAAATAATTCTCGTAATAATATTTTCCTGTTTGCCATAAAATCTGAATATCATTCCCAACAAAAGATTGAATATTGTTTGCGATAGCTTTATTGATTGAACCGGCACCACCGCTTCCGCCAATTACAAGAAGAATCTTTTTTGTTGAATCTAGATTCAAATTCTTAACCGCTTCAGTTCTATCAATCAATTTTAATTTGGGTCTGATTGGATTTCCAGTAACTACAAGCTTTTCGCTTTGTCTAAAATATTTTTTTGAATCTTCATAGCTTATATGTATTTGATCAGCTTTCTTTTCTAATAATCTATTTGTCACTCCTGGATAACTATTTTGCTCTAATAAAATGATTTTCGTTCCCAATGTTGATGCGGCAGAAATAACAGGTCCGGCAACATAAGCACCTGTTCCAATTGCAACACGAGGCTTGAATTTTGTAAGAGCAATCAAACTTTGGAAATATGAGACAAACACTTTTAATGGAAAAAGAATATTGCTAAGATTCAATTGCCGAGAAAATCCGCTTATCCAAATAGATATAAAGTTAAACCCGCTCGCGGGAGCAACTTTCGATTCAATTTTATTTTTTGTTCCTATAAACAATATTTCTGATTCCGGTTTTAGTTCTTTTATTTTTTCTGCAACTGCAATTGCCGGATAAAGATGTCCACCTGTGCCGCCACCTGCAAAAACAAAACGATATATTGGTGAACCTTTCATGCTTGCGATAATCTCAATTCTCGTTTTTTTATAGTTTCTTTAGCAATACTTAAAATAATTCCGACCGAAAGACCGAATACTATAATTGATGTGCCACCAAAACTTATAAACGGTAAAGTAATCCCGGTTGTCGGCAGAATGCCCGATACAACCCCAGCATTAATGAACGCACTGATTATTATGTTAAACGATAATCCGAATGCAAGAAGTTGACCAAATTTATCAGTTGCTTTTTTTGCGATAATCAATCCGGCTAAAAAGATTGTTAAGTAAATTAAAAGAGTAACAATAGCTCCGATGAATCCATACTCTTCACCGAGAATCGAGAAAATAAAATCGCCGTACGATTCTGGTAAAAACAAATCACTCTGCCTGCTGTTTCCAATTCCTTTCCCGATTAATCCACCGCTTCCTAATGCAACTTTAGCTTGATACACTTGTATGTTCATGCTGGATTCGCTTCCGAAGCTATTTATGAATGCTAAAATTCTTTGCCTTGAATGCGAGAATAACATCATCATTATAAATCCAACTGATGCAGTTCCGGATAAAGTAAAAAGAATATGTTTAAGTCTAGCACCACCGATATAAAGCAGAGTAAAACTTGTGAGAATAATTATCATACTTGTACTTAAGTTTGGCTGAACTAAAACCAAACCACTAATTAAAAACACCCAGAAGAGTAAATAGATTAAACCATTTTTAAAATCATGTAGAATTTCATTTTTCTTTTCGATAAGAACGGCTAGATGCATAATCAAAATAATTTTGGCTAAATCCGATGGCTGGAATTGTATGAATCCAAGATTTATCCATCTCGATGCACCTTTTACAGAGGGAGCAATAAATAATGTTAATACAAGTAAAAAAACTATTCCGAACATGGCTTGTTTGCTGTATCGTTTATAGAATTCATACGGGATTGAAGCGAAGATTATCATTACTCCGATAGCGGCTAGAATTTTCCATAAATGCGAGTTAAATAAATAGTAGAAATTATTAAACTTCATTTGACTGTATGTTCCGCTAGCAGAAAACACTAAAACACCGCCGAGCAACATCAACGAAATAACACAGAGCAATATTATTCTAGTTAATAATCTCATTAATTCAGACTCATCACTATTTGTTTGAAAACTTCACCTCTATGTTCAAAGTTTTTGAACATATCAAAACTTGCGCATGCAGGTGAAAGTAATACTATTTCATTTGCTTCTGCTTCATTTCTTCCGGCTACCACACAATCTTCCATTGTTTCTTTTTTATCCACGCTTACAATGTCATGGAAAAAATCATATACTTTATCTTTGGATGATCCTATTGCATAGATTTTTTTAACTTTTGATTTCACTAAATCTTTAATAATATTATAATCGTTGCCTTTATCTTTGCCGCCAAGTATTAATAAAATTTTAGTATCGAAGCTTTGTAAAGCATACCAAACCGAATCAACATTTGTGGCTTTGGAATCATTAATAAATTTTATTCCTTCAATTTCTCTTACAAATTCTAAGCGATGTTCAACACCTTTGAAACTTGCAAACGCATCTTTAATTTTTTCGTTTGTAATACCAATTAATTTTGCTACAATTAATGCAGCTAAAGCATTTGATCTATTGTGTTCACCCTTTATATAAAGTTCACTGCAATCACAAATTTCTTCTTCAACATTATTATTCACGAATATGAATTTTCCATCCGAACAAAAAGCTCCGTTTTCAACTTTATTTTTTGTAGAGAAAAAGTATCGATTTACTTTTGAATCTATCTGAAGTTTGGATAATGATGAATCATCAGCGTTTAATATCAAAAAGTCATTTTCGTCTTGGTTTTCGAAAATTCTTAGCTTTGCTTGTTTATATTTTTCGAATGAGTTTTCATAACGATCTAAATGATCCGGTGTGATATTTAAGATCACTGAAAATTTTGGTTTGAATGTATTTATATGATCTAACTGGAAACTCGAAGTCTCAAGTGAAACAAAGTCATTACCATTAAGTTTATCGACTATTCCTGATAGCGCATTTCCAATATTACCCGCTGGATAAGAAATATAACCAGCTTCGTTTAAAAGATAATTCAATAATGTAGTAGTAGTAGTTTTTCCGTTTGAACCTGTAATGGCAACGATTGAACCTTCACAAAACCAGGATGCAAATTCAATTTCACTATAAATTGGAATGTCTTTCGATTTTGCATTTACTAGAACATCGGAATCACTTGGTACGCCCGGACTTGTAACTATAAAATCGCAATCAAAAACTTTTTTCGAGTGATTACCAAATTCGTATTGAATTTTTAATTGATCGAATTCTCGTTCTGCATCAACTAATTTTTCTGATGTATTAGAATCGGAAACAAATGGAATTGCACCATGAGCCAATGCAAGCTTAGCAGCAGCAACACCACTTCTAACAGCACCGATGATCGATATTTTTTTATCTTTTATAATCATTAACGTATCTTAAACGAAGCCAAACTTATTATTGCCAAAATTATTGTTATGATGTAAAATCTGATTACAATTTTAGGCTCGGTCCACCCTTTCATTTCAAAATGATGATGAATAGGAGCCATTAAGAAAACTCTTCTTCCTTCACCGTATTTTTTCTTTGTGTATTTGAAATACAATCTTTGAATAATTACCGAAACAGTTTCAAGGAAGAAAATCCCGCCGAGGATTGGAATCAATAATTCCTTTTTAATTAGTATGGCTATTATTCCGAAAGCCCCTCCCATTGCAAGTGAACCTGTGTCGCCCATGAAAATTTGTGCCGGATAAAAATTAAACCATAAGAATCCCAAACCTGCACCGACAAAAGCGGCAATGAAAACTGTAAGTTCACCAGAACCGGGTAAGTACATAATATTCAAGTAATCCGAGTAGATAACATTGCCGGATACGTATGCGATGACAGCAAGTGTTAGCATGACTATTGTCATTGTTCCCATCGCAAGTCCGTCCAAGCCGTCAGTAAGATTTACGCCGTTTGAAATTGCTGTTATTATAAAGATAACCGCCGGTATATATAGATAAGAGAAATCAAAATTGAGATTTTTAAAAAACGGCAATGTTGTTTGAGTACTATACTGTGCAAACTCGGGTGAAAAATAAATTACTGCACCTACAACTAATCCTACAAAAATTTGACCGACTAACTTATACTTTGCAATTAATCCTTTTGGATATTTTTTCACAACTTTTAGATAGTCATCAATGAAACCGACTAAGCTTAAAAATAGCATTCCAAAAGTTGGAAGAAGTATATATGTACTTTTTAAATCACTCCAAAGTAATATTGGAATTGTAATCGATATCATAATGATGATACCGCCCATCGTAGGAGTTCCGGCTTTAGCTTTGTGAGTTTCTGGACCGTCAACTCTTATTGTTTCACCAATTTGTTTGCGATGTAAATAATTGATCAACTTTGGTCCGACATAAAATGCAAGAATCAACGCAGTAATAGCCGCTAAAATTGAGCGGAATGTTAGGAACCGGAAGATATCGAATCCCGGCGGACTAAATTTGTCATTGATATAATCAAACAAATAGTAAAACATTATTGCATTCTCTTTTTAATTATTTCGACGAACTCTTCCATCTTCATTCCACGCGAGCCTTTTATCAAGATTACAGAATCATTTATATCCATCACATTTGCAAAACGTTTTAGACTTTCTCGTAGTGTAAAGTGTAAAGTTGCAATCTTTGTAGAAGGTAAAGCTTCATACAAATTCTTCATAAGTTTACCATGCATATAAACTTCGTCGACTTTTCTTTTCATAATATAGTCTTTAAGATCAGCATGGAGTTTTTCTTTTCCTTTACCGAGTTCGAGCATATCACCAAGAATTAAGATTCTTCGTTTATACTTTTTGATCTGACTTAGCAAATCAACTGCCGCTCTTACCGAATCCGGATTTGAATTATATGTATCGTCAATTAACATTGTTGTTTCTGAAATAATTGGATTTAATCTTCCTTTTACTACCTCAAATTTTTTGGTTGCATCGATAATTTCCTTTTTAGTTAGACCAAATGTGATTGCAACCGCGACTGTTGCTAGATAATTTTTTACATTTGATTCGCCTAAAAGTGGAAGAACAACTTTTAACTTTTTCCCTTTGCCAATAATCTCAACTTCGGGATATCCATATTGACTGAAACCGATTAGTCTTCCTTTTATATCGACTTTTCCCTTGAAGCCATAAGTAATAACATCTTTATAATTCTTTTTACTTTTGCTTAGATACGGATCATCATTGTTGATTAGAATTGTTCCATTGTTATCATCCGTTACAGATAACAAATATGATTTTTCCTTGAAGACGCCATCTCTATCTACTAAGAATTCCAAATGTGAGTCACCGATATTAGTAATTAAAGACAAATCAGGTTCGGATATTTTTGCTATGTATTCAATTTCACCAAAATGATTTGTGCCTTCTTCAAGTACTACTGCTTGAGTTTTTTCATTTGCAGTAAATAGGGTCAACGGGACACCAATATGATTATTATTGTTTGCAACTGATTTTGTTACTGAGTATTTGGCTGATAAAAGTGTCGCAATCATTTCCTTGGTGCTGGTTTTACCGTTACTACCCGTCAACCCAATTACTTTTGCATTTAGTTTCTGTCTCCAAACATTTGCAAGATTACCGTAAGCTTTAGTTGTATTATCAACAGCGATTACCGGAATTTTAATAGATGAAAAATCTTTCACTCTCTTTTTTGAAATCATTACTGCTGAAGCACCGTTAGTAATTGCTTCTTTTATATATTTATGCCCGTCAGTTCGCTTACCTTTTATTGCAACAAACAAAGTGTTTTTACTTATGTTACGGGAATCAATAGAAACTTTTTTAACAGGCTTAAATTCATCGGGATTATAAATGACTGCGCCTGGCAAATTGAAAAAATCTTCCAATGTAATTTTTAATGATTTCATTGTTATCTCATTAATCCTTCGGATAAATACTTCATTGCAGTTTCTTTATCAGAGAAATAACTCCTCACACCGTTTATCTCTTGATAGTTTTCGTGTCCTTTGCCTGCAATTAGGATGACTGCGTTGTCCTCGGATTTTTCTATTGCTGTTTTAATTGCTTCTTCTCTATTTTCAATTCTATGATAGTCTTTTCTTGATATACCTTTTATAACATCGTCAATAATTTTATTTGGATCTTCAGTTCTCGGATTATCGGAAGTAACATAGATTACATCGCTAAGTTCATCAGCAATTTTTCCCATCACCGGTCTTTTAGTTCTATCCCGATCACCACCACAGCCAAATACAGTGTGAATTGTTCTTCCTTCTTTATTCACATGCTGCAATGACATTAATACCTCTTTTAAGCTGCTGGCATTATGGGCATAATCAATTATTACTTTTTTGTTTTCCATCTGAATTAATTCAAATCTGCCCGGCACTTGTGGTGTGTTTTTAATTCCTTCAACTGCTTGTTCGATATCAATTCCGAGAGAAGTTGCTGCAGCTAAAGCGGCAACTGCATTAAAAGCATTAAACAAACCAATTAATTTTGTTTCGACAGAATATTTTCTTTCTTTATAAAACAAATCAAACTTAGTACCGCTAAAATCGTATTGAATATTTTTTAACTTATAATACGAGTTAAGGTTGGTACCGAATGAAAATGTTTTTGCTTTTGTAGAACTAATAACTGCCGTAGAATTGCTATCATCTATGTTATAAATTGCTGTTGCATTTGGCTTTAGTTGATCAAATAATATTTTTTTAGCTGCTAAATAATTTTCAAATGTTTTGTGAAAATCCAAATGATCTGATGCGATGTTTGTGAAGATTGCAGAATCAAAATCGATATTTGCTACTCGATCTAAAGAGAGTGAATGAGATGAAACTTCCATAACACAATATTTTGAATTTACACTTAACATCTCTTGCATCATGAAATTAATTTCATTCGCCTCGGGAGTTGTTAATCGGGATTTTAATTCTTTATTTCCGGCATAGTTCGCAATCGTTCCAATCAATCCACATTTATCCCCCATCTCTTCGAGAATTGACTTTAGATAAAATGCAGTTGTGGTCTTTCCTTTTGTGCCCGTGATTCCTATTACTTGTAACTTTTCGGAGGGATGATTGTAGTATTCATCAGATATTTCGGATAATGCTTTGCGACTGCTTTTAACAAGGATTTTTACCAAACCGGATTTATCAAATACTTGGTCGGGTACAGCATAATTATCTTCAAGAATAATTGCTACAGCCCCTTTATTGATCGCATCTAGAATGAATCTATGTCCGTCTGTTTTATATCCTTTTATCGCAACAAAGAGTGAATCTTTTTTTACCGCTCGTGAATCAATTGTGATATCTTTTATCTCAATCAATTCGGCGTTTCCGGTGACATGAATCGTTTTAACATTATTTAATAATTGTGATAATTTCATCAATAAACTCCCAGAGTTCGAAGTGAGCTATTGGTTTCACATTTTATGAAACATATATCTCCAACTTTAATTTGGGTTCCGGGTTTAATGCTTTGGTCAACAACTTTTCCGCTACCTTCAATATCAAATCTTAATCCCATTTCATTCATAGCTGCAAGTGCATCGCGTAAAGATCTATTAACTAAATTGGGCATTGTGACTCTGCCGACAAATTGACTTGCAAGTTCGACTTTGGGAATTACATCACCAATATTTGCGGTTTCCAGAAATACAGGATTTTCATCACCGGTTACGGATTCCAAAATTTTATCAAGACTTTCATCTTGCCGGGCTATCATAACTTTTTGCGGAATAACATTTATATCTTCTTGTACTATTCTATTTACAATTCGCTTATATACAGGTGCAGCCACTACACCGCCATATTTTCCTTTTGCAGGGGAACCGAGTAATATTAATCCAACTACTTGCGGATTATCTGCAGGGAAGAAACCAATGAATGAAGCATTATAATCTTTTGCATAGGCTCCGTTTATAATTTTCTGTGCGGTTCCGGTTTTGCCGCCGACAAACATATTATCTGTTCTAGCAAGCTTACCGGTACCGTGTTCTACAACTCCAAGCATCAAGTTTTTAATTCGTTCCGAAGTTTCAGCACTAATAACATTTCTAATTTTTTTGGATTGGTAGCTTTCAATTACTTTACCATTTTCATCTACTATTTTATCAATTATTCTAGGTTGATAAAGGATACCTCCATTAATAAGCGAAGCAAATGCGGTGACCATCTGAAGCGGAGTCACAGAAATTTCGTAACCAAATGACATAAACGGTTTACTCAGTGTTGAGTAGAAATCCGGTTTCTTTAAGAATCCGGGCGATTCACTCGGAAGAGTAATTGAAGTTGAGTTACCAAATCCAAAATCACGTAAATATTTATAGAAAGTTCTATCATCGACTCTTTCAATTAACTTTGTCATTCCAACGTTGCTTGAATGTTCTAAAACTTCTCTTACAGTTAACCGATCATATTTATGAACATCAATAATACTTGCATTCGCAATTTTATATCTTCCGTTTTCCGTATCGATTACTTCATCTTCTCTTACTAAATCGTTGTCAATCAAAATAGACATAGTGAGAGCTTTCATTGTCGAACCGGGTTCATAAGTATCTGTTACAGCTCTGTTTCTTCTTATTTGATCATTGAATTTGGAATATGCATCCGGATCAAAGGTGGGATAGTTTGCCAGTGCAATTATTTCACCGGTATTCGGATTCATCAAAATTCCTATACCCGATTCAGCACCACAGTCTTCCGTCCCTTTTTGAAGTTCTTGTTCAAGTATTTTTTGGTACTTTGTATCGATTGTTAAATAAACATCATGCCCGGGTTTTGGTTGACGAGAAAGTTCATCTTTTACCGTTACAATTCTTCCTTGAACATCACGTTCGACATAAAGTAATCCATCAACTCCGGTTAGATATTCATCAAAGACACGTTCAACTCCATCGAGTCCAATCATTTCATTATTTACATAACCTAGTATGTGTGCGGCTAGAGTTTCGTTGCTATAAACTCTTGTCGGATCTTCAACTGAAACCAAACCATCGACAACGAATGATTTGAAACTAAGATATTTCTCGCGTGGAACTTTCTTCTCTAAAAAGACATTACCTTTAGCAGAGTTCATCAAATTGAGATAATAACTTTCACTCTTTGAAAACACCTCAGAAAATTTGGCTGATATTTTCTGTCTAGAATTTGCATTTAGCATTCTTGCATCAACAAAGAAAGAAATATCATCTTCTGTGTAAGAAAGGATATCGCCATTTCTATCTTTTATTAATCCTCTTTCGGCTTTAATAAGAAGTGATCTATCTTGTTGGTTTTTTGCGACTTCGGAATAGTAATTGTGATCGAGCACTTGTAGGTTGAAAAGTCTTGCCGCAATTACGCCAAAACTTACAAACAAGATAAAAGTAATTAAAAGTGCTCGTGAATTAATCATATTTCTCGTTTACAATTTTTTCAATTTGATTAATGCGGTTACCGTCAACATAAACTTCATCAAAAGGATGAAGTGATCTAACTAAGCCGAGTGAATCTTCGGCAATCTTAACGATTCTGTATTCATCTTGTAAAACTTTGAAATCTCTTTCCACTAAGCGTTCAATTTTATCATTGATAGCTTTAAGAGACAATTGTAATGTTTGTTCTTGGTTTTTAAGTAGATCAATTTCAGAGCTGAGAAAGAGGTGCGGGAAAATCCACAAGCAAATTAATGCAAATAGAAAAATTAGATTTTTAACAAAATTACTTTTGTTCATACCCTTTCTGCCACTCTTAGTTTTGCGCTTCGCGCTCGCCTATTTTCTTTTATCTCATTTGTAGTTGGTGTGACAGGTTTTCTTGTAAGTATGTTAATCCGTTTCTCTTTTCCGCAAATACAGACCGGTGTTCCCGGCGGGCAAATGCAGTCCAGGCTTTCATACTTAAATTGTTCCTTAACAATCCTGTCTTCTAAAGAATGGTAACTTATAATTACTATTCTTCCTCCCGGAGTTAAAAGATCAAAAGACTTTTGTAAGAACTCTTTTAGTTCGTCTAATTCGTTATTCACATAAATCCGCAGTGCTTGAAATACCCTCGATAATGTTTTAAAAACAAATGGCTGCGGAGTGGTACTTTCGATTAATTGTTTAAGATGAGTTGTTGTGGTGATCTTTTTTTTTGTTCTCTCATCTTTAATTAACCGAGCAAGTTTCCTAGAGTTTTTCTCTTCACCATAATGAAAAAGAATATTTGCGATTTCCGTTTCTTCGAATTCATTTAAAACTTTATGAGCAGGAATACCTTCCTCTTTATTCATACGAAGATCAAGAATCGCTTCTTCTCTATATGTGAACCCCGAATCAGATTCATCCAGCTGAAATGAGGAAACTCCCAAGTCAGCAAAGATGCCGTCAAATTTATCAATGAACTCGATCTTAGAAATCAGATCAATTTTTGTGAATCCGGTTTTATAAAGCAAAACTCTTTTATCTTCGGCAAACATCTCTTTGCAAGCTTTGAATGCGACATCATCTTTATCAATGCCTACAAGTTTTGCTTTACTACTCAGTTTATTTAAGAACATTTTGGAGTGACCACCAAAACCGATTGTTGCGTCGAGATAACTTCCGTTAAGATCAGTAATAAGGTGATCAATACTTTCGTTTAATAGTACAGGTTGATGAACAAGTTTACTCATCACGTTTCATTACATCTTTAGCAATTTCCTTAAAAGAGGAAAAATTTTCTTTGATGTAACTTTCATACACATCGGGATTCCAAACTTCAATTTTATCCATGGAACCAAAAATCAAAACTTCTTTATCAATCTCTGCGTATTCTATTAATCGTTTGGGTATTAATAATCGTGATTGTGAATCGAGGGTATCCTCTGCAGCTTCATTTAAGAATAACCTTAGGAACATTGCTTCTTTCGGATCGAACTGGTTGATCTTAAGTTTCTCGGCGGCCATTTTTTTCCAAATATCCAACGGATATATACTAATACATTTTTCGGTATCGCGTGTAAGAACAAAAGTATCATTTGCTTCCGGGTTTATATTTTTGCGTAATTTTGCCGGTAAAGCAATTCTGCCCTTTGAATCGATCGAATATTTAAAGCTGCCAATAAACATAATTTTTCAAGTTTAATGTATGGGAAAATTCAACACTTTTCCCCACTCATCCCCAAAATAACGCTTTTGGTATTGTAAAGTCAAGCTTTTTTTCAACAAAAATTATGTTTTTGACACAGCTAACTTTTTAAAAAATAATAGATTGGGGAAATGGATACGAAGGTTTATTTAGGATTTAAACTGCGGGACTAAACCCGCAGTTTTGAGAAGGATAAAATCGGATTATCTGAGAAAATTTTTGACTGCATCGTTGAAAACTTCCGGCTTTTCAAACTGCAAAAAATGGCCACATTCGGGGATCATGACTAATTCGCTGTTTGGAATTAACTCTTTTCCTTTTTGT
The DNA here is from genome assembly GCA_030584085.1 of Melioribacteraceae bacterium. Taxonomy (NCBI): domain Bacteria; kingdom Pseudomonadati; phylum Ignavibacteriota; class Ignavibacteria; order Ignavibacteriales; family Melioribacteraceae; species Melioribacteraceae bacterium. Next base: position 949,064 of record CP129490.1, on the reverse strand, counting down.
GCAACTTCTGAAGTGTAGCCGGGATTGAGATAAGGATTAGGAATTAAGTTATCATTCTCTCCAAAAACAATTAATGTTGGCTGTGTGATTCTATCCAGTAAATTTACAACCGGTTGGTCAACCATTCCGTTTACGGATTGAACTACAGCGTAACAGTAATTATCAAATTGCTCAGCTTCGCGGAGTGCAATTCTATCTGTGATCATAAATTCAGCATCATCCGGCATGTTGTAAAAATTTGCATATACATTTGCTCTAAGTTGATTAACCGGAGTAAGTTTAACTCCTTGAACAGTCATCACTTCTCTAAACCATTCTTTTTGACCTTCCGTAAATGATTCTATTCCGGCAGGTGCAACTAAGATTAGTCCTTTTACTTGTTCGGGATATTTTATTGCCATCGTAATTGCTGCTTGCCCACCCATTGAATGTCCGGCGATATTTGCCTTTTCAATGTTAAGTTTCTTCATCAGATTAGAAATTACATCGGCATAAAATTCCGGAGTTCCTTCATGCGGTTCTTTGCTGGATTTTCCATAGCCGGGAAGATCGATTGCGATTGTTCTGTAATTATTTTTTAATTCTTCTATATTTTTCTTCCAAGCTGGTAAATAACTTCCTAAACCGTGGACAAATATTATCACTTCCTCGGATTCACCTTCATCAACAAATGCAATTGTTCGTCCATCGTCTAAGTTCACTTTGTGAACTTCATACGGATATTGTAATTCATCGAATTCCATTTTGCTTAAATTCCCATAAGGTGAACAGGCTATTAATAAACTCGTTACAAAAATTGCTAGTATTACTTTTATATTTCTCATTTTATACTCAGTGATTATTGATTAAGAACTAGAACATAAGCCATTTAAATACTAGGAAAACTGTAAATGGATTATCCGGTTTGATATCAACATTCCCGTTAGTGACTTTGCTGTCATAAAAATCACCCAACCATAAATAAGCTCCGTGTAATTCGACATCCATAAATACAGCCGGTTTGTAACCGATCATCGCATTAATTTCAGATCCAACCATTTTCCCGCCGCCGTTTGGTTCAACTAAACTTTGAGCGGCAGCAGCTCCAACTTTTGCAACCATTTTATTTGGGATAAGTGATTTCGAAAAATTGATTGTTCCGCCAACTTGTCCATAACCCATATTTGATAAGTCGTTGATTGCTGATACATACCTATTGACTACATTTCCGTGAGGATAAAGTAGATAAGCGCCATGACTTACCATAATTGCACCGGGAGAACCCCAGTTATTTCCTGTTAATATACCACTGTATTTTTTATCATCAAGATTATTATCATCACCGGAAGCATAAAACATATCAAGCATAACATTATCATCTGCTGTTTGTCCGTATTTGTAGCCTGCTCTTAGATTAGCTGCGTAGCCAAAAATATCTGCTGCTTTCTTGAATTCGCCACCTTGTTCGGATTGAACTTCACCCAAATTTGCCATGAAGAATCCGTTTAAGGACCATCTCCCCATTGTAAATTCCGGGTTATAATTCCCGTGTGTACCCAACCAAATTACATCAGCTTTATAAGTATTGGCGCCGAGAGGGAAACGATAGACACCGTTATAAGCCGCAAGATTGCTGTTTAATCCTTGACCTAAAACTGAGACTCCACCTTCACCGTTTGCTCTATCATAAAGGTAGTAAGCTGTTACACCCTGCCGCCATTCTTTTGCAACATCCATTTCAAAATTTAATTCCCAAAGAGTAACGTCATCGTTTTGATTAATATTATTTTCATACAACTGATAATATCCCGCTTTTATACGATGATAATCCCAATCATATCTTGCAGAAATACCAACCGCATCACTTCCCCAATACATTAATCTGTAACCGGTTTTAAGCATTGTACTTGCAAAGGTTCGATATGGATTGTATGGAGTGTCGTAAAGTCTTTGTAAACCGAGATTAACAGCAAAATTTTTAAATGGTATAAGCTCCAATTCGATGTTTTGTGTTTGCAAGTTTACTTGGTCGGCAGATAGAGCTGAACCGAAATTGCCACCGGCACCGTAAGAAACATCTCCCCATGTCCAATCAATCTCGAAAGCCATTCTTAAAATCGCTTTCCCATTTAAGAGTTTGGGCTGATAAATAAAAAATGGAATGATTCTCTGTTCAAAGTAATTTGAATTCTGTCCGGTCGTTGTTGTGTTCCCGCCGAATAATCTTCCGACAGTCTGCCCTTTTAACAAATCATTGGTTGCATAAACATTATTACTTACACCTTGACTTATAAAGAAGGCAAGAAATTGAAATTCTTGAGGATGTTTTGTAGGTATGTTGTTTTCATCATAATTCCAGTTACCAGATTGAGCAAGACCTACAAAAGTAGTTAACAAAAAAAATAAAATAAATTTTTTCATGGTTGTATCACCACTTGTTGAATAATAAAATTTGGGTCTGCTCGATCACAGACCCAATTATAAAGATTATTGTCTGACGTAAGTCTGAACATTAAGTGTACCGAGTGCACCGGCATTTGTACTTCCAAAACCACCTGCAGGAGTTGGAGGTGTCGCACCAATATCCGGAGTCGTTTGCACAATTTCATATTTCATGTTGAAAGGTGAAGAATCAGCATAGATTTCAAAAATTCCGGATGAAGTAAGTGCTGCCGGACTTGTCTGTTCAGCTGTGATTTCAAAAATATTATTGACAGTACTTTTTGTCATAGTAAAAGTACCTGTTAATGTAAATGATGCTCCGGATGTATCTGTTTGAACTACAGTATAACTTCCGTTTTGATTAAATGTAGCTTCAATTTTTGCTGTAGCAAAAAGAGCGACTAAAAGAGGAGCTACATTAGCACCTTCTGAAACCCAAGTACCGTAAAGACCAACAGCTGTAAAGTTAACTGTCGCATCAGCATTTAGAGTAACTTGTCCGGTACCTGTTGTAGTAAAATAATAATCGGTACCATTTGCAGTAATGGTATAGGTAGTTCCTGCTGTTAGACCTGTAAATACATATGCGCCTTGTGCATCTGTGGTAGTTGTTTTTGTATCATCGGCACTCTTAGCTTCTACGGTTTGGTTAGCAACACCGTTACCATCAGCATCCGTAATTGTACCGGATACTTTGTAAGTAGTAGTTCCAGTTGGACCTTCATCATCATCGCTGCTGCATGCGATAAAGTTAATTGCAACAAAAGCAATTAATAACAATGTGAGTAATTTTTTCATTTGTACATCTCCTCTGATGTTAATTTAGTTAGTTTGTTTTAGGTGTATCTCGAGTAATTTTTTCTTATCAATTTTACCGGCTTCATTTTTTGGTAATTCATCTAGTATTTCAAAATATTTAGGAATTTTGTACTTGGCTAAATTTCCTGTACAGATTTTTTTTAATTCGTCTTTATTTAATTTAGAATTTTCTTTAAGAGATAAATATGCTTTGCCAACTTCGCCCCATTTCTCGTCAGGTACTCCAATAACAGCAACTTCTCTTATAACATCATTAGTGTACAAGAAGTTTTCAATTTCGGAAGGATAAACATTTTCTCCGCCGCTTATATACATGTTCTTTTTGCGGTCAACTACATAATAAAAATCCTCTTCATCTTTACGAACCATATCACCTGTGTGAAACCATCCATCTGTAATTGATTCATTTGTTTCTTTTTCTTTTTGCCAATAACCCGGTGTAACAACCGGAGATTTCAACCATAATTCACCGACTTCATTTATTCCAAGCTCATTACCTTTATCATCAACTACTTTTGCTTCTACATAAAAGTTTGTAAAACCTATTGAACCTTTTTTCCGGATTGCATCATCTTGATGAAGTGAGAAGCAATTCGGTCCAACCTCCGTGAGTCCATAACCTTGCCTTATGAACACACCTTTTTCATGCCACTTGTTTATTAAAGGAATAGGCATTGGGGCGCCACCAACAATTGCATATCTTACCGATGAAAGATCAACTTTATCGAAATATTCAGATTCAGCCATCATTTGCAACATTGTAGGAACGCCAAATAAAATTGTCGATTTCTCTTTTTCCATTAATTGTAAAATTAGATCGGCGTCAAATTTTGTTAATAAAGTATGAGATGCTCCGTGGTGCATAAATGGAGTAAACAAAACATTCCAACCGCCGGTATGAAAAAACGGAGCAAAACTTTGTGTATGATCTTGTGAAGACAAATCTAATCTTAATGCAGTATTAATTGAATTCCAATACAACATCTTATGAGTTATAATTGCACCTTTTGATAATCCGGTTGTCCCTGCCGTATATAGAATCATTACAGGATCGGATTCTTGAATTTTGTGATCATAATGAAAATCAATTAATTGAATTTTTTCTTTGCTGAACTTAGTAATTATATCCAATGACAATTTTATCGGAATCGAGTTAATTGTCTTCAGCCGTTTTACTTCTTCTTCAAACTCTGTTTCATACAAGAATAATTTTGGTGCAGCGTCTGCAATTAAAGTATCAAGTTCTCTTGGAGTCAATCTAAAATTCAATGGAACTAGTATTGCGCCTATCTTAACGCAAGCCGAAAACAAAAAGACAAACTCAGATTTATTTTTTGAATATATTGCTACTCTATCTCCCTTTTCAATTTTCAATTCATTTCTAAGATGATTCGCAAGTTGATTGGCTCTATTATTAAAATCGTAATAGTTCCATTCCAAACCCGTTTCATATTCTCTTATGAATAAACGATTAGCAGTATATTTAGCCCATCTGGCAATCCAGTCAAATTGAGTATTAAACACTTTTCTTGCTCCTTGTAACTAAGTATAATATTCCTCCAACAAGTATGGATGATATAATTGCCATTGCTGCTGCGACACCCGGATTTTCACCGGTTGCAATTGTAAACGGAACTCCGATTTGACCGTAGTAAAAACTAAAATGAACAATAACCGCAGTTACTGATGCAGCAATCGCTGCAATCTTTTTTACATCTTTCAAAAACATTCCGAATAATATAGGAACGAACGCTGCTGAGAAATAAGCATATACACCGTTCTGTGCAAAAATTGCAACGCTTAGTTTTGGGTTTATTAATTGATCATATGATAATATTATAGCAACCAAGCCTATAAGTGCAATAACAATTTTGTTAAGTCCAATCTGAAACTTGCCTCTTCTTATTTCATCCGCTGGATAATATTTACCAAATAGCGGCTCGGCAATGTCCGAAGTTACAGTTGTTGCAAGTGCTTGAATTAATCCTTCAAGAGTTGAGATGCCTGCGGAAATTAATCCCATAACTACAATTAGTCCAACAAATACTGGAAACTCAGCAACAACATATGCCGAGACTACTCCATCTAGTTTTAATGGGACACCATCAACTGTTAAATCGGGAAAAGTGATTCGAGCATACAATCCAGCAAAAACAACAAAGAAGAAAATTAATTCGGTAATAACGCCGACAATTAAATATCTATTTACATCCTTATCGGTTTTCAATAAAAGTGATTTGGTTATTATGTGCGGTTGACACACAATTGCAACACCCACAATAATTTGAGCAATAATTATTTCAAAAAAATCTCTAAATAAAAAACTTGAATCATTTGTAAAACCGATTAGCTTGGGATCAATTGATTTTAGTTTATCAAGAAATCCATTTATTCCTTCGCTGAAATATTCGTAGCCGGAACCTAGCAGTATAAAAGCAACAACAAGCATTAACACTGCTTGAATAGTATTTGTGTACACCATTGAATTTGCACCGCCAAACATCATGTAACCGAATATGAAAACAATAATTCCGATCATCATATAAATTTCATCTACGTTTAATGATTTTGAAAGTACTTTCGTTAAGCCAACTGCTATAAGAACTATGAATGTTATAAGAAGCAAAGAAAGAAATGCAAAGAACATAGAATAACTTTTACTATTATATCTCGTTCCCATCCATTGAGCCATGCTTAGTGCCTTAACACTACTTCCATGTTTTCTAAAACCTTTCGTGAGAACAACAAGAGATACCATTGCTGCAATAGGTAAAGCGATAGCATAAGATATAACTCCGCTGATACCATAATAGGCAATAAAACCCGGATTGATTATAAACGTTGCCGCGCTAGTCATTGAAGCAGCTAAAGCTAAACCAACTGCAACCGGAGAAAATGAAATATTACCGACTGCATAGTCTTTCATAGTTTTTATTTTCAACGCACCGCGAACAACAAAAAATAGAATAACGGATGCATAAAGCACTATTAAAACCCAGCTCGCAATAACTAATTCATTTGATGCAATGTTCATCTATCTTTCTCTGTGATTTTTATAATGGGGCTAAAGCCCATAATCAATTTACTTTTTTAAAACCGTCAGCTAAAGCAGACTGCAATTTTCAATTTTGTTTAATTACCGTTGACTTAAAGTCAACCGTTCAAAAACAGTTAACTCTCCGAGGCTTCAGCCCCATTTTTACCACTCAAAAAGAGAGCATGCAAACGCTAGTCCTCCGCCGGACCCCATAAAAATTATTCTATCACCGATTTTTAATTGCCCTTTTTCAAAAGCATCATTTAATGCCATAGGAATACAAGCGGAACCGGTATAACCAAATCTGTCCATAATTGTATGAGCTTTATTTCGATCAACTTCTAGGTTATCCATTGTCTCCCAAATTGAATTGATGTTGATTTGAGTAAAGAAAAAATGATCCACATCGTTTGGGGAAATATTTTCTTTTGAAGTGATTTCTTTTATCATACTTGTCCAAGTAGTAGGATTAATTTCTTTAGGGAATTTTTTAACAAACTTTAGAAGATGATCTTTATTTTCAACATCGGCCGGAGTAAGTGGATGTCTTGTTCCGCCTCCATAAATTCCCATCCATTCATTATATTGTCCTTCACTATATAATTTACTTCTTATAAATCCTCTATTGCTATTTTCTTCTGCAGATAAAACAACCGCACCCGCACCATCAGCAAATAGTGTTACAGTTTTTTTATCTTGTAGATCTAAATACTTGCTCATAGCGTATGCACCTATAACAAGAATATTTTTATAATTTTCATCCGCTCTTATAAATTTTGATGCAACATCGATTCCTGTGACAAAACCTGCACAAGCTGTATTAATATCAAACGTACCGGCGTTTACCGCTTTTAATTTATCTTGAACAACCGAAGCAGTAGAGGGTGAAATAAAATCCGGTGTATCTGTTGATATGATAATCAATTGCAAATCTTCAGGTTTTAGATTCGCCCTGTCTAAGACTATTTTTGCGGCTTCAACCGAAAGATCACTTGTTGATTGATCTTTGCTCGCCCATCTTCTTTCTTTAATAGTTAGATTACTTTTTAGCCAAGTATCAACATCTTCACCCAATAGTTCATTAAAATATGAGTTTGGTATAATTCGGTCTGGTGCATAAGCTCCAACTGATTTGATTACTGCATTTCTCATTCACTATCCTTTGCAAATTAAATTACTATTCCACCGTCAACACTTAATGTTGTTCCATTAATAAATGATGCTTCATCGCTTGCAAGAAAACAATATGCATTAGCGATGTCTTCGGGTTTTCCAAGTCTACCAAGCGGAGTTTTTTCTTCCATAGTTTGGATAACTTTTTCAGGCATGGCGGCAACCATTTCGGTTGCAATAAAACCAGGTGCAACCGCGTTTACACAAATTCCTTTTCTTCCTAATTCGCGTGCCCAAACTTTTGTCATACCGATTACACCAGCTTTAGTTGCGACATAGTTGGTTTGTCCAAAATTTCCATATAAACCGACAACCGAAGAGGCATTAATAATTCTTCCGCTGCCATTTTCAATCATATGGTCCGCAATTGCTTGAGTACAATTGAAGACACCAGTTAAATTAACATCAATAACTTGCTGCCATTGTTCTTGTGTCATTTTTTTTAGGGTGGAATCTTTCGTAATTCCCGCGTTGTTAATTAGTATATCAACTTTTCTAAAATCTGAGATCACCTTTTGCATCGCATCTTTCACTTCTTTAGCTTTTGCGACGTTGACTTTGTAGAAAATCACTTTTTGATCATTATTTTTAAATTCGTTTAACAATGAAATTCCTTTATCCGAATCAAGATCCCAAATTGCAACATTTGCACCTTCATTAACAAACTTCAGAACAGTTGCTTTTCCTATACCTTGTGCACCACCTGTTATTACTGCTGTCTTTCCTTGTAACTTTTTCATCTTATATCCTCATTACGTTTTTAACGTTTGAAAAATTTAAAACGTTCGATCAACAAAAAATCCCTTATTCGATTTTTGATTTATTTAGAATATATTTTTTCTCTCTCGACTTCCCACTCATCCAAAAAATTATTGTAATGCTTTTCAGTCAATTGGTAGAACCTATGCATTTCAGTTAATCTATTCTTGAGAGTATTTAAATTGGAGTTTTTTTCTTTTGCTACTAACGATTTAAGTTGTTTTGCGAGACGTGTATTTGATTTAATCAATTCAAAGTTGTTACGGAATGCATTTTCAAAAATTTCCGGCTGAATTTCATAATAATCTTTACGGCTGTTTTCGTGCCAAACTCTCCTTATAAGATTTCGATCACGCAAGCGTTTCATTATTTGACTAATTGGTCCTTTGCTTCTACCAAGATTTTTACAAATTTCATCAAGCGAGAGTGGCTCAGGGGAAGAAATTAGCAGAGCAACAACGTGACCCATCAATTTACTTAAACCAAAGGCTCTGTAGGCATGACCAAAATTCTGAATGATTTCTTTTTTAACGCGTTCTTCGGAACTCATAATATTTTTATCGTTTGAAATTTTTGAAACGTTAAAAACATAGGAAATCCAAATATTAAAAGCAACACATTTCGAACAGCTTACTCGAAACTTAATATAGATACGAGGTCTAATTTTGGAATTGTTACAATCGTCAATTATCTTTTCCTAAACTCTTGCATGAATTGGTTGGCAATAAATCGATCGTAGATAATCAATGTATTTTCATCGTTGTTAGCGTCGGCATTTTCACTCCAGTTGGCGGAACCGACAATTACAACCCCTTCATCTATTATCATTGTTTTCGCGTGCAGTTTTCTAGAATCTCTATCGCGGTAAACCGGTGGGATATTTTTCCATCTTCTCATTGGATGAGGTTCTGAAGTTTGTTTTGGTGTTCGTCCCGTCATATTAATTGAAGCAGACCACCATTGATTCCAGAAAGTTGCATCAAAAATTCCTTTCAAATCAAAATTAGTTCTTTCGCCTTGTAAGTCCTCAATACTTCCTTCCCATTTAACTTTCAACACATCAACTAAAGCTTGATAGGAAAATGCAAATATTGTAAAATAAACAGATCTATTAGCTTCTCGTTCAACTGTATTAATTATTTTATCAAGCACTTTATCGGATGGACTAAAATAGACTTCAACTCTTCTACCATCAATATTAATTATGTGTTGAGTGTTGTCTGTTTTTCGTTTATTGAATCTTGCAAAAGTCGGATTAGGTTTCCGGTTATTGCCGCCCCACATTTCCTCAAATTCTTTTAAATATATTGAAGCTAGTTGTCTATTTCTTATTTCAACTATGTGGTTTTGATTTCCATTTAAGTTGCCATTTTGCATATCTTTTTCGGTTCCGTACAATCCCGTTATTGTAAAATTCCATGAACCGGTAAAGACCCACTGTGTATCTATTATTGCTATTTTGTTATGCATTTGAGCACCAGGTGAATAATAACAATCGCTGCAGCCGGGTTTTAGTTCTGCATCGACTAAAAGATGACCGGAAATATTCTTGTTGCCGATTTTTAGTGTTACATTTTCATAGTCATTGAAAGATATCGGGAGTTTATATTTTTTTCTAAGTGTTGTATCGGTCACAGTAAAAATTGGTGAATCGGCAAGAAGCATAATGTCATCATCTGTACCGGGAATTAAATCCTTACCCCGACTCATCTTTTCTAGATACAATCTCATTTGCGTATATCGTTCAACTGTTGAAGTATCTTCAACCATTGATTCATCATGACTCTTTGCATCAATGATAAATCTAATTTGTATTCCCTCACTTGCTCGTTTAATAAGTGCGTCAATTAATTTCGGCAGATTAATTTCGTAGGCCATCATATCAATTTTTGAAGTTGCTTTTTCAATTCTATTGATCAACACTTCTTCAAAGTTAATGTTGAATTTTGCTTTATTATTTGGGAAAGCATAACTGGTGTCTGCATCTTTATTAAAATAAACATTAATTTCGGATTGAAATTCTTGATGTTGTCTTACTACTTCTGTTGAGCAAGAGACAAAAATGATTATTAAAGATATGAATGGGAATGATTTCTTAAAAGTTGTTTTCATTGGAGTAAATAATCTAAAAAAGTAATGGAGATTTAGAAGTTTGGGTGTGAAAATTCCCTCGAGCCGACTGCCGGAGTCGAACCGGCGACCTATTCATTACGAATGAATTGCTATATCTTGAAACTAAATAAATAAGGGATAAGTGATACATATTTGATTGCCCAACAAAACAAGTCAAAAGAATTCCATAAAAAAATACATTACTCCAAAATATGATTTAAGGGGTGAGGATGCCCTGTACATTGTATTAAGTTTGAATTCGAAGAAAAAGATATTGTCCCATTAAAAGAATTACCGTCTATTTCAAACGGTTTAATTGTATCTTGTTCAAGACCTTCAATTATTAACTCATCATCAAGTTCGTTTCTCAAGTCTAAATCTAATTTTCGGCCGTCATTTGCTAACCAGGACGGCTTCCCGGTACAATAAATATTAATATTCTCTTTTGCTATTTTCTCAACTATATCTTTCGCTGGCAAATTATAGGTTCCATTAGCTGAAATAACGGCTTTTGTCCCGGAATTACAATAATTATCATATAATTCTTTAAAGTAACCTGTTTTTGAGCCATGATGTGACACTTTTACCATGCTGATTTTTCTTTGACTAATTTCTTTTTTATAATCACCTTCATACTTCGCTAAAGCACTTTTTAATGATTCACTATTCGCGTCACTGCATAATAAAGAAATAGATTTCCCATCCTTAATTAACAAAACAGCCGACAACAAATTCTTATCTACTAGAGAATATCTACCTGTATTCAGCGCTTTACTAGCCTGATTTCTATATCTCTTTAATGCCATATTAAACGGTGCAATAGCGAAAATACGAAATTCATCGTGTTCTTCTAAAATGGTGTTATAGCTGAGTTGATTATACTCAATATTGAATTTATTTTTATAATCTAATAGTTTTTTATATAACTCGTATAATTCTTTTTCCTTTTGTTTTGTTGAACAAGTACTAACTCGATACTTATCTACATCCATTCCAAAATCGTAATAACGATTAATTTTAATAGCATTACTATTTGAGTAGTTTAATAACTCCAATAAACCAGAGTAATGATCTTTATCCGGATGCGTAAGACAGATAAAACTAATTTCCGAAATTTTATGATCTTGAAGATATTTTAGTGTAGGAGATTTGTCTGTGTTCGTAGGTTTATGACAATCTATAATAGCGTACTTAATTGTAGAATCAATCTCGTATTTTAGTATTAAGCTATCACCATGGCCAACTTCTAAAGTAATTATTTCATGCAAAATTTATTTCTTCTTTAGTTCTCTAATGATTTTCAAAAAACTTTCATCGGGATTTTCCCAATTATTTTTTTGATCGGAATCAAATCTGATGAACTTAGTCCTTAACTCACCATTATTTTTTTCTACTCTTAATCTTATTTTCATCCCTTCATAAACATCACCAAGATGGTTCAATCTTTCAACCTTAACTAATCTTTCAATTATCCTATCATTTTCAGTGAATGCAATAAGAGCAAAATTATTATCAATTCTCTGAAGCTCTCCCTCAATAAATTTTACATTTTGGGCCATGTGTGTTTTGTCAATAAATTCTTTTGAACCCCCAAAAGTGGCAGTAGTTTCTGAATATCTGGTCATCTCCATATCATGTACTGGCTCATTTTTCTCAGATGTAGGATAATTCAAAAATTCTGATAGGCTCACTTCAATAAAACTATCTCGCTGCTTTTGTCCGACTAGAGATTCACCTGTGCAATCAAAATGAAATTTTTCGTACGATCCACTATTTGTACATGCAACGCTAGTCATTAAATTTCTCCTGTAATTTATCTCTGAAACGAACAATACTAAGTCTTGATTCATTAATAGATTTCTCAATATAACCTTTCAAGGGAAGTGATTCTTCTGTATAAATATCGTAATCTATAAACAGATAAGAATCTAATTCATTTTTATAGTTTCTAAATTCAGCAACTTTTTTATTTACTTCTTCATCTTTCATTGGTCCACAACTTAAATTAGCTTTTGACTTTTCTTTACTTAGCGTCAATGCCAAAGTCCCAATATCTACAATATTTCCAAACCCGTTAAATGCGTCAGCATCAAAATTTATTATTTTTTCATAATATTCTATTAACTCTTCAAATGTAGAATCCGTCGGTATAAGGTACATAACTCTTAGACCAGTCCTTAAATAATAATCAACTTTCAAATCATCTAGTACAGACAGACAATATTTATTGATTTGTCTATTAGCTTCATCAAGCGACTTAACATTTTCGGTAGTAAATGCTAATTTATTCCAGCTAACCAATAATTTTTTATAATTTTCATCGTTACTTAGTTCTATTAACCTGTCTTGAACATCAAACCTCGTAAATTCTTTTGTAAATTTTTGGAGCCCATTAAAATTCTTAGAAGAAAAACTAAGTAATGGAAAATACCTTACCTCAAAAATTACTTTCTTTATAATATAGTCTTTGATTCTCATGATTGTATGCAATATAAAAATAATTATAACATGTAATCAAGTTATTACTTGATGCTATTCCCTCGAGCCGACTGCCGGAGTCGAACCGGCGACCTATTCATTACGAATGAATTGCTCTACCAACTGAGCTAAGTCGGCTTCTAAAGAATTATAAAACAACTATTTTTTCTTTTTGTGTCGGTTTTTTCTGAGTCTTTTTTTGCGTTTGTGTGTTGCCATTTTATGGCGTTTTCTTTTTTTTCCGCTCGGCATCTGGAAACTCCTTCTACATATTCGTGTTATTTTTAATTAATTCTTTTGCTCTATTTGCAATGTCAGAAGTCGGGTTTATTTCAATAGCTTTGTTCCACCATTGAACTGCTTCATTGATATTACCTTTTGTATAAGTAACAATACCTAAATTGAAATGTGCAATTTGATGATTAGGTTCAAGTTCAATTCCCTTACGCATAGATGAAACTGCATTTTCAAAATCGTTTAGATCAAAATAGCAGACACCCATATCAACCCAAACATCAGCTTCGTCACCGTGATCTTTCAAGTATTGCCGGTACCATTTAATTGCTTCTTCCTTAAATCCGGAATCGTTTAATAAATGAGCAAGATGCAACATTGATTGGTGATCGGCTGGATTGTTTGTCACACTTTCGCGTAAATTGTTGATTTCTTGTAGTTTACTCATATCAACCCCACGATGAAAATCATCTACGGGTTGCTCATGATTATGCTGAACTGTGGTTGAAACCGGGTCGTCAAAAATACCGGATGAATAAAGAATTGCACCACCAATAACAATCAATGTAACCGTAAGATACGTTAATTTAATCGGATCAATTTTCTTGGTATTCTTTTTATTAACTGGCGCTTTATCTTTCTTTTTTTCGGTTTTAATTTCTTTGGGAGTCGATGCAACTTCTTCTTTTTTTATTTCATTAATCTGCGCACCACATTCATTGCAGTAAACCGAATCGCTTTTATTTTCAGTTCCGCAAATTTCACATCTAATAAATTTTTTATTTTCTTGGTTAATACTCATATCACAAATTATTTTTCTTTTTCTTTCATTCCTTTATCAACAGCAGTTTTAAAATCTTTCGAGAATTTAAAAACCGGAACAAAGTGTTCTTCTACAAATACCTTTTCACCTGTTCTCGGATTCCGAGCATATCGAGAATTTTTCTTTTTAACTTTATAACTTCCGAATCCCCGAATTTCAATTCCTTTTCCTTCTCTTAAAGAATGAATTACAGTATTAAGAAAACCTTCAATAATTGCTTCGGTTTCAAGTTTTGTTAATCCAGTTCCGGAGGCAACTTTTTCCACAATGTCGGCTTTTGTCATGATAACCCCAAATTTTTGCCAAATCTTTTTTATCAGAGCTTGGAAAAATATCAAAAACTCGAATAAAATCAAACAAAGAATCTCTATAATTTATTTAATTATAATAACTTACTTGGATTCTACATCAAACGACAGCCTATCTCATAACGATACACAGTCTCATTTCTATAATAAAGAAACTTGAATAATTGATCAAAAAGCCACAAAATTTCTGGTATGAGTGTTGTATTAGTAGTGAAAGAGAGAAGAAAGGAATAAAATGTCATTCGTACCAATTATATATACAAGCTTAATTCTTTTTGCAATTTTAATGTTCATTGTAGTTAGTATTTCTTACATAGCTTATAAAATTCGCAATAGGAATTCTAATTCGGTTCAAAATAGAAGAACTGATAATTCTATCCATCTTTCACATAATCGAATTGTAAATAATAGTGTTTCTTATCCTCCACAACCGATTCGGGTTGTAAGTGCTATAAAAAAACCGGAGTTAAGAAAACCAGAAGTTGTACCGGTACAACCAAGAACTACTATTGTAACATCGATTAGCTCATCATATAATAACGGTTCAAGAGAAAGAGAAGATAATTGGAACAATGATTCTCATCGAATGACAGACTATAACCAAAGAACACATTCCGGTTCATTCAAAAGTCGATTAGAAATTCTGAACAAAATAAGTCCGGAAGAATCCAATAAGGAAAAGTTTTCAGTCAGCGGATCAGGTTCAATAGCTTTACCAAAATATTACGAGAATTTTAAAGCTATTCATTACTATTCGGATGATGATGACGAGCATCTTTACAAGCCTTCAAGATATTATCACTAATTAAACTCTATTGTTGCAAAAGGAGATATTAGTTTATATAATTGTAGATAATACATTTACATTAACATTGTATATCTCTTATGGAACTTCTCCCAATTATTTACAATAGTTTGCTAATTGCAGCCGGGTTATTCGTTATAACAATTGCGATTTCATATGTGAGCTTTAAATTCAAGAAAGGTAAAGAGGTATTCAAATCCGAAGAGACTCCAAGTTATACTCCCATATTTAAAGATAAGAAAAAAGTTGAGGACGAATTAAAACCTCATCATAGAACGAAAAACATTAAGCCATCTTCAAAAGAAAAACAATCATCTCAGGATTTTCGCAAACCAAAAACACCTCGTAAAGAGGAACCGAAAAAGGAAATTAAGCAAAGACCAACCGAAAGAATCGAAAGAGTAAGAGATCTTAACGCAAATGATAAATCTCAAATCGCAAAAAATGTTAAATCAGTAGATAAAAAGAAAAACGTATCCGAAGAAACCAGAAAGAAAAAAAATCTTAAAAGTATCGATGATGATCCGTTAAAAAGATATACCGATTCTGCGGATGACGATCTTCACCCCTTAAAAACCGAAGATTAACACCAAGTGTATGAAAATTAATATCAAGAATATGGTCTGCAACAGATGCATTAAAGTTGTTAGTGATGAACTACATAAACTTGGTCATGATGTTATTCATATTGAATTGGGAGAAGTTGAATTAAAGAGAGAGCCAACGAGTTCCGAGTTCGAGAAAATTAAAAAAGTTCTTAAAGAAAATGGTTTTGAATTAATCGAAGACTCAAAAAAAAGAATTATTGAGCAGATAAAGAATATAATTATCTCAAAAATTCATCATTCCGAAGGTGAAGACGAAATTTTGTTTTCAAAAGTGATTGAAAACGAATTACAAAAAGATTACTCGCAGTTAAGTAAAATATTTTCTTCAATAGAACAAATGACGATAGAACATTTCGTGATCCTTCAAAAGATTGAAAAGGTCAAGGAATATTTACGTTACGGAGAAATGACTTTAAGTGAAATTGCATATAAGCTCGGTTATAAAAGCGTCAATCATCTTTCAAACCAATTTAAAAAATATACCGGATTAACAGCCACCGAGTTTAAAGAGAACACTTCTCAAAAAAGAAAACCGCTAGATCAAATTTAGATCAATAATAATGGAACGCAGATTCTTATGATAATTAAGATTCTTTATGATTTTAATTAGCGGACATCATAACAATCATACAGATCAGCGTTTTATTGGTGTTGTGAAATAAAGTCCAAATTTTGTAAATCTTTTCCAAAATTATGTAACGCTTCCCCTATTCTGCATTCCTATATTTGTATCGTAACTTAAATCAAAAGGAGAATCACAAATGAAAAAAGAATATAAAGTAGAAGGAATGTCCTGCCAACATTGCGTTCATTCTGTAGTTTTAGAACTAAATAAATTGGAAATTAATTCTCATCAGGTTGATATAGGTAGAGTGAGTGTTGACTTTGACGAGACTAAAGTAAATGACGAACAAATTAAAGCCGCGATTGAAGAAGCAGGTTATAAAGTGGTGAATTAAAATGGAAAAGTATACAATCCCGGTAAAAGGAATGACTTGTGCAAGTTGCGTTGCACGAGTGGAAAAAGTTGTCGGAAAATTTGACCACCTTCAAAATGTCGCAGTCAATTTTGCTAATGAAAAATTATCATTTGAATCTGAGCATGATAATATTGATTTGCATGAAATTGCCAACAAAGTTAAAGAATATGGTTATGAACTGGAATTGCCAAATGAAGATCATAGCAAACATGCTGAGACTAATGCTGCCGGTCATCAACATGATGAAGAAAGTTATTCCGGAGTAAAAAAAGATTTCTTCGTTTCGTTGATTTTTACTATTCCGATATTTCTAATAAGTATGCTTTATGATTTTGAATTCTTCAGAGAGATTTGGACAATTAGTCATGAATCAACAAATAAAATACTCTTGCTGCTAACCACACCAATTATGTTTATCCCGGGAAAAAGATTCTTTGTAATCTTTTGGAATAATCTCAAACATTTTTCGGCGGAAATGAATTCTCTTGTCGCAATAGGAACAGGTGCCGCATTTTTATATAGCACAATTGCGACTTTATTTCCGGGATTACTTTTTGGAGATTCTCACATACCACATGTTTATTTTGAAACTGCCGCGGTTATCATCACTCTCATATTACTAGGAAGATGGCTTGAAGACAGAGCAAAAAAGAAAACGAATTCCGCTGTTAAAAAATTATTGAAACTTCGTCCCGATAAAGCGTTAGTTAAAAGAAACGGAAAAGAAGAAATTGTTTCTTACTCCGATTTAAGGATTGGTGACATTGTAATTGTTAAACCCGGTGAAAATATTCCAACTGATGGTGAAATAATTTCGGGTAGTTCTAATGTCGATGAATCAATGATAACCGGCGAAAGTATGCCTGTTGAAAAATCGATCGGTTCAAAAGTTATCGGCGGTACATTCAACACGAGTGGTACATTCAATTTTAAAGTTGAAAAACTTGGAGATAATTCCGTACTCGGTAAAATCATCAAAATGGTTGAAGAAGCTCAAGGTTCAAAAGCACCTATTCAAAAATTGGCAGATAAAATCGCATCCGTTTTTGTACCGGTCGTGATTCTTGTGGCGATTATAACATTTCTGGCTTGGCTTATTTTCCCGGATTCGCTTCAGTTCGATAGAGCGTTAATAAATTTTGTTGCTGTCTTAATTATTGCTTGTCCTTGTGCTTTGGGGTTAGCTACACCAACAGCAATCATGGTTGGAACAGGCTTGGGCGCAAATAAAGGGATACTAATCAAGAACGGTGAAATTTTAGAATTGATGCGAGAAATAAAAACTGTTGTGATTGATAAAACCGGAACAATAACGGAAGGTAAGCCAAAGGTTAGTTATATAATTCCGATAGATTACGAAGAGAAGGAATTGTTAAAAATTATCGGTTCTATAGAAAACAAATCCGAACACCCGCTTTCAAAAGCTATTGTTGAAAAAGCTAAAGAATATGAAATGGAATTTGATGAACCGGATAACTTTAATTCAAAAAGTGGATTTGGCTTATCCGCAGAATTAAACGGAAAGCAATATCTAATCGGTAATAAAAAATTGATGGAAGAAAATTCTGTAGAACTTTTACAAGTTGAAACGAAGTATAACGATTACTCGAACGAAGGAAAGACAGTAATTTTTACTGCTGAAAATAATAAGCTTATCGGATTGCTCACAATAGAAGACCCGGTAAAAGAAAGTTCAAAATCGGCAATTGAGAAATTGAAGAGAAAAGGTTTGAAAGTTATAATGATGACCGGCGATAATGAGTTGGTTGCAAAATCTCTGGCAGCTAAAATTGGGATCGATGATTACTTTGCAAATGTTTTACCTGAAGACAAATCTGGTAAAGTAAAAGAACTGCAAGCGAACGGAAGTAGAATCGCGATGGTTGGTGACGGAATAAACGATGCACCTGCCCTCGCTCAGGCTGATGTTGGAATAGCAATCGGAACGGGAACCGATATTGCAATTGAAACAAGCGATGTTACTTTGGTTAAAGGTGATTTAAATGATGTCCTTCATGCAATTAATTTATCTCACAAAACAATTAGAACTGTTAAGCAAAATTTATTCTGGGCGTTTATTTACAACACATTGGGAATACCACTTGCCGCTTTGGGATTATTAAATCCAATGATTGCCGCGCTCGCAATGTCATTAAGTTCAGTTTCGGTTGTTACTAATTCGCTTAGGTTAAAGCGGGCAAAGATTTGAAGGTATATATGATACAAAAAGCCCAACCCCGATTAATCGGGGTTGGCTTATTTGAACTAGGATTATTTTTTGGGGAGTCTTTCTATATAAGAACTGTTACTCAGTATCGCAAAAGCATCTTTACCTTTTAACTCTTCTAAGTTTTTACAGTTCATATAACTCAATGCACTTTTCAATCCATCCGAAATTGTATTGATAACATTTCTAACCGTTCCTTTATAAGGAACCATTGTTTCTTCACCTTCAATAAATTCACTTTTCATTTTTACACCGAATGATGCTGAGCCGCGATACTTTTTCCATAGTTGATCGCTGTATTTAATTACTTCACCGGGAGTTTCTTTTGTTCCAGCTAACATTCTTCCCAGCATAACAACATCGGCGCCGAGTGCCATTGCTTTTGCAACATCGCCGGGACTTTTGATTCCGCCATCGGCAATTAATTCAATTTTCAAATTCTCTCTTTCTCTCGTATGATAAACATTTAACAAACTTGAAACTTGTCCAATTCCAATACCGGTTTGTACAGATGTTGTACAAACGCTGCCGCCGCCAATTCCAATTCTAACAGCATCTGCTCCCGCGTTAACAAGATCTTTCAGTGTTGCACCATGTGCAATATTTCCCACAATAACTTTAGCATTGTATTTACTCTTAACCGATTCACACATTTGTAAAACTTCTTTATTACTTGCGTTTGCGGTATCAATACAAATCAACACGTTCAAGTCGGCTAATTTTTGAAGTATGTCATCTTTAGTTGTCAATCCCACTGAAACTGCATCGATTGTATTAGCAGATTTATCGTAATTCAAAAATGTTTCCAACGAAGAATCAAAACGATTAAGGATACCAATACAGCCCATCTCTTTTAATGTCTTTGCCATTTCGATACCGGTTACCGTATCCATCGGACTAGATACAACCGGAACTTTCATTTCCCTTCCAAGAAACTTTGTACTCGTTGTTACCTCGGATCTACTTTTTATTTCCGATATTTCGTGTGGAATCAGACTAATATCATCATAAGTGAGTGAGAGAGCATATTCGTTTAATTCTTTTTTTGTATAGACTTTCATTTAGTTCTCCTCTGAAGGATTATTTATTTTCTAAATACTTTTTTTTCAAAATACAATGGAACGCTGATCGTTATGATGATTATGATTTGTTAAGATCATAATTGATCATAATAATCCACTTTCCAATCAATAATTTATATTCTATAAATTTCTTTCCATTTCATCCAGCAATAGATTCATTTTATTAACAACAGCTTTAATCGGTTCTTCGGAAGTCATATCAACACCGGCATCTATCAAAACATCGATTGGATATTTTGAACTGCCGGCTTTAAGAAAGTTTAAATATTTTCCAATTGCCGACTCCCCTTCTTCTTTTACTTTATTTACTAAGACTTGCGAAGCGGCAAAGCTCGTAGCGTATTGATAAACATAAAAATTATAGTAAAAATGAGGAACACGAGCCCAAGTATATGTTTCTTCATCATCAACCACCATATCATTTCCCCATAGCGCTTTATAATTTTTACCGTAAAGTTCGCACAATCTTTCATGTGTTAAAACTTCTCCGGCTTCGGTTAATGCATGAGTTGTTTTTTCGAAATCGGCAAAGCGCGCTTGTCTGTAAAATGTAGTTGTAACATTATTGAGATGTTTTTCAATTAATGATAATTTTTCTTCTTGTGATGATGCATTTTCAATCAAGAAATCCAATAGCAAAGCTTCATTCATTGTAGATGCAACTTCTGCAAGAAAGATTGAATAATTTGCATACGGAAACGGTTGTGAAATCCCGGTATAGTGTGAATGCATATTGTGACCCATTTCATGCGTAAATGTGAACACATCATTCAATTGGTTCTGCCAATTAAGCAGCACAAACGGATGAACGCCAAATGTTGATCCGGATGAATACGCACCGCTTCTTTTTCCTTTTGTTTCGAATACATCTATCCATCTCTCATCAAAAGCTTTATTGAGATTTTTTAAGTAATCATCACCAAGCGGTTTAAGTGATTCGATTAAAATTTCTTTGGACTCTTCGTATGTATATTCTTTTTCTGTTCCCGGGAAAAGTGTAACATAAGAATCATACGGATGAAGTTCATCTAGTTTTAAAACTCTCTTTTTGATCTTTCCCCATCTATGCATCGGCTCTAAATTTTCATCAACTGTATTAATCAAATTGTTATAGACTTCGACGGGTATATTGTTTGGCTTTAATGATGCTTCCAAAGTTGACTTATAATTTCTTGCTTTTGCACTAAAGATGGAAGCATTAATGTTTCCGTTAAATAAAGTTGTTAAAGTATTTCGATATTCCACAAAAGGTTTATAGTAGTTTTTATAAACTCTTTCTCTATACGAGCGATCTTGAGAATAAAGTGAAGCCGTATATTTTCCATGAGATATTTTTACATCTTCCCCTTTTTCATTTTTGATTGTGGGAAATTGAATATCCGCGTTATCAAAAATACTGAATGTGTTGTATGGAATTGCTGTTACGGTTTGCGACATTGCAAGAATGCGTTCTTCTTTTGGTGATAGTGTATATTCCTTTTTACGAAATAAATTTTCGAAGTAAAACTTATAGACTTGCAATAATTCTTGTTCTTCGACAAACTCCCAAACTTTGGTTTCATCCATTTCCAAAATTTCAGGAACAATGAATGAACTTGCAGAAGTTAATTCCGAATGCAGCATCATAATTCTTTCGTTACGGGCATTATTTTTCGAATTTGTAAGATCAATATCTTTGCTGAGCATTGCATAAAGAAAAAGCTTTTCAAGCTCGATTCCTACCTTTTCATCAAACTCGATACAGTTTTTTAATTGCTCGGAAGATTGACTTAATTTACCCGAGAATTTTTCATATTCGTTTATCTGTGATTTGATTTCATTAAAAGCTGATTCCCATTTTTCTTCGGATTCATATATATCTTCAAGTTTCCACTTGTTTTCAGTAGGAATTTCCTCTCTATTGTTAAATTCATATTTCCCGGTTTGTGTTTCAGCAGATTCATATAAGTGATGATTTATTCGCATTCCTTTTCCTTTCGTTTTAAACAACTTGCAAATATATGATTTTGTTTGGAGAGGTTAAACTATGTTTGAAATATACATTTCTGATTTACAGCAAAATGACATTTAGCGCAATGATTTAGGTTTTTGGTAAACTTTTGATTCCGAATTGATGTGACAATCTGATGAATTTCCACTCCAAATTTTTCGACATCTATTCTATTAAACGAAAATTTAAAGGAGTGATCGGCGTGCTTTATGAAAATCAATTCTACTTCAAAGTTGGTTATTTCTGTGTATAATTTTGAAACTACATAAGCGTAAAATTTTAACTGCGGTAAGTAATGCTCTGCTTTAGAGTTGATTTTATCTACCGAAAGGTTATCGGTTTTGTAATCAACAATAATTATACTGTCGCCATCAATAATCAATTTATCAATAATTCCATAGACGTAATAATCACTTTCCTTTGAATAGATTTCATATTCATTTGTAAAATTTTTATAAGTTTTTAGTCTCCGAAAAGTCTGACTGGCATAAAAATCCTCTACTTCTTTATGAACCGTTTTTATAAAATCTGATTTCTTATTTTCTATTCTGTTATGGTAATTTGATGCAAGTTCTGCAATTCTAAGATGTAATTCTTCACGGTCAGTTTCTTCTTCCAATATTTTATGAATGATCTGCCCTTTTATATCTGCAAATAAATTAAATTTTGAATCTTCATCATACTTAAATTCATATTCATTAATTGCGGATTTAGTTAGATTAAAAAGCTCTGTGTATCCTAGTTCGTAGGTCAGGTAATACTTTATAGGACATTGAGTAAAGATTGCAATTTTTGTTGCAGACACAATTTCATTTTTTTCATGATCTGTTATTTGCTGCAATTTATAATTTTTGTATTCATTAGCTTTTTTCTTTTCATTAACAATTTGTGAATTTTCGTTTATTGTTTTCTGAATCTTAATCACTGTTGAAAACTTATGTGAAGTGATTGCAAATTTTTGCGAAGCATCCGCCATAAATTGAAGCTGCGAATTAAGTGTTACTGTTTCACTATTTAAATCAATATCCAAAGCATTGGTTAGAAAACTGAGGAATGAATTTTTTGTAATTTTATTATCATTAACAGTCGCCGTTATATAAACATTATCAATCGCGCGTGTAATACCGACATAGAATAATCGTTTTGCTTCAGCAATTTGTTTTTTGGTTTCAATATAATTATGAAGATCAATTATTGCTGAAGAAACATAATTTGAAAAGTAACTCTTATTTCTGGGAACCTTTGTCAGAATTCCCCAAGTCTTATTTATTGCAATACTTTTTGATTTTATCGATTCATCACGTACTTTTTCATTACACTTGAACAAGAATACGTGTTTAAATTCCAAACCCTTTGATTGATGTAAAGTCATAATTTTGACTGCATTACTTACTTCCGCAACTTGAGCCTGCCCTTCATCTTCTTTTATCAAAATTGATTCGTTCAAATAAAGTTTAAAATCATATAATGTTTTGAAGCGTTGAGTTGAAAAACTTCTAGCTACTCCTATCAGTTTAAATAGATTGGATATTTCTTGTTCATAGTTTTGCTTAGCAGCAGCTACTCCCCAGTAATTGCACGACACAAATAACTCTCTTATTAATGCTGAAAGTCTAATTGAAGACGCCAATAAAATATGCCGTTCAAGTTTTTTTACTATTGATTTTATTTCTGCTGAAATTGACTGTGAAGATTTTAATTTGTCGAAGTAATTCTCGCCTTGTTGGAGAAATATTTTATAAATAATCTCATCGTCTAAAGAATAAAAGGGTGAACGCAATATTCCGATTAAAGCAGTATCATCATCAGGATTTACTAAGAATGAGATATAGTTAAAAAGATCATAAATAATTTGGCGTTGATAAAATCCTTTTCCGCCGGCAATTACATAAGGAATTCCTAATTCATTAAATGTTTTTTCGAGTTCGTAAAATGCATCACGCTTTCTGCACAAAATTGCAAAATCGTTCCAGCTATTACTCTCATGGGTAGAAACTATTTCAATAATTTTTCGCGCAACAAACTTGGCTTCATCACTTTTATCTAATTGATTAATCAATATTTCGATATTCCCTTTTTCGTTTTGATTTCTGGAACAGATTAATTCATTATAACTAACTTCATTGTAAACCGCATTTGATTCAGCAAACAAACGCGAGAACAATTCGTTTACAAAATGTGCTATTCCCGGTGCA
Source organism: Melioribacteraceae bacterium (assembly GCA_030584085.1). Lineage (NCBI taxonomy): Bacteria > Pseudomonadati > Ignavibacteriota > Ignavibacteria > Ignavibacteriales > Melioribacteraceae > Melioribacteraceae bacterium. The sequence continues at coordinate 925,013 of CP129490.1, read as the reverse complement.
ACTCGAAAGCTATGCGGAAGTAAAAGATTTCCGCTTTCGTTCTGATTTACAATTTCATTTTTAGTTCTATTAAAAACTGCTAACTCAGCTTCTCTAAACATATATATACTTTGTTTTTCATCGCCGACTATAAACAAGTTACCTTTCTTTAAGTTATTCAGAATCGGCATGAATATTTCGTATTGTATTTCGTTAGTGTCTTGGTATTCATCAATCATTATATATTCATACTTGTCTTTCAATAACTCGTTAAAGTTTCGTTTTGAGGTAAGATTTTTTGTGAGAAGTAAAATATCTTCAAAATCCAAAGACCCGGCTTTTCTTTTTCGTTCGTCATATTCTTCTAAAAGAATTTTTCCAATTTGAAAAATATCCTTTGCATACTCAATTGTTGCTTGAAGGACTTGTTTATCGATTTGAAATTCTACTAAGAATTTTAATTCATCCAATTTTTCTTCAATTCGATCAACTAATGTTTGGTCAGTATCATAATCTTTCTTTTGGTAACCTCGTTTTTTAACCGAAAACTGCTTAGTAAAAAATAAGTCAACAAGTTCCGGAAAGAGTTTAATCTTTTCTAATATGGAATTTCGATTATGGATTTTATCAATACAATGGGTGATTTCAATTGCAAGTTGGTTATCTCTATCCTGAGCTAAAATACTATTATTGAATTCCTTTATAAGTTCGATTAGATATTGTAATTCATTTGTGTAAATATGATGAAGAAACTCGTCAATAAGCCTTTCATAGTATTGAATAATCTCTTCGTTCCTGTTTATATAAATTGTTTGTTCAAGTTTTTCAAATATTTTTCTATTATGAACAATATTTTTAATTTCAGAAATAAACTTATACTTGCCGCCAAGTAAACGAATAATTTTCTTAAGCGATTCAGTGTAATTTGTTTGTTGTAAGTTTTGAGAAACAAATTCTTCGATCGTAATATCTAGCATCTCGTTTGCATCTTGTTGATTAAGAGGAGTAAAATTAGCATCTATACCAACTTCCGGAGAGAACTCTTTTAGGATACTTATGCAAAATGAATGTATTGTTGAAATATTCGCTGAAGTAAGTTGTCTGCGTATTCTTTGTAAAATCTTCAATTTGTGAGAATTAGTTTCTTCATTTAATCTTAGATCAATCTCGTCTGATATTTTTTTATTAAGCTCGGCCGCTGCTTTTTCTGTGAATGTAATTGCGACTATTTTACTTAACGGAACATTTTCATTTATGGCAATTTCAACGTAACGGTTTGCAAGAACAAATGTCTTGCCCGAACCTGCATTAGCGGTTAAAGAAATATGCTTTTTATATTGGAGAGCACTTTGTTGAAAAGGCGTTAATTGCGGCATTATCCTAACGGAAGTTTTATTTCAAAAATAGTTCCTGAACTACTGGTTTCTTTCAATCTAATTTCTCCATTCATATTTTCAACTGTTTTCTTCGCCATACTGAGTCCTATTCCCATTCCTGACTGTTTCGTGCTAAAATTAGCATCAAATATTTTAGCAATATTTTTTTTGTCAATTCCAATTCCATTGTCTTCAAAAGTAAGTACTACAAAATTTTCTATAGTACGTGTTTGTACTATAATCTGTTTAGCCTCAGCTTGAATTGAATTTCTTATCAAATTTATAAATACTCTTCTCAGCTGATCTTTATCCGCTTCAATTTTACAATGATCAACCTGGTGGATAAAATTAATATTTTCATCTACGAATAAATTAGTTGCTTCAAATAATAACTCATCAAGATACAACATCTCAAACTTTGGATTAGGCATCCGAGTAAAGACAGAAAATTCCGACGCTATGTTTTTTAATGCTTCTATTTGATTTACAATTGTTTGTGTTACTTTTTGAAATAAATCATCAAACTTTGGTGATTTATCATTATAAGCTGTTATCAATTGCTGCACAGATAATTTCATAGGAGTAAGCGGATTCTTTATTTCATGCGCGACTTGTTTAGCCATTTCCTTCCAAGCGGTTTCTCTTTCAAACTCGGCAAGTTCTGCTTGGTTACGACCCAATTCTTTGACCATGTAATTAAATCCCTGAACTAGCTCTCCAACTTCATCATCACGTTTTATTTTTAACTCAATATTCAAATCGCCTAAAGCAATTGAACGTGTCGCATTTTTTAATTGAGTAATTGGTTTAGATATTTGTCCCGATAATATAAATCCCATAATCAGAATTATTATCATGGCTACTGAATAGCTTATAAAAATATAAACATCTACCTCTTCGCCTGCGAGTGGAACAACAATTTTATTAAAACCGTCATCAATTTTAATTACATGATACTCACCTAAAAGACTTGTTTTGTAGTAAATAGAATTGAATGAAAACTTTTCAATACTTTCTTTTACAACGACATCATTTAATCCCGCTAAGAACAAGCTTTGAAAAGCAACCGGATTTATTACCTTAGGAATTAAGCCTACCTCATAATACTGGTCGTTACTAGAGTATATATACTCATTCGTTTTATAAAGTGTGAAGTCAATTCCAAGATCAGTAGTAGCTTTTGCCGCAATAGCTTCTAATTTTAAATTAGAAGTTTGAGTATAAGTTTCTAAGTAATTCTCTAAACTGCTTGCCCTTTTACCGAGTTTATATTCTATTGAAGTATCATTTTTTGATGTTGTTAATGATCTAAAAAAAACAGATACGAGAATGAGCGGAACTAACGAAATTCCTACAAATGAGATGAGTAGTTTTTGGGTAAAAGTAAGTTTGAGAGATCGATTCCTTGAAAAGAAATAAAACAAGTAAACTATAAAAATTGAGATTATAATAAGTATATGGACAAAAAATACTTTAAAGAAATCGAATAATCCCCAGCTAAGTTCTTTTTCTTTTAATGCGACTGAGATAACTCTGCTGATTGAATTTTGCTCCCTTTTAAGAACAAATACAAGATGTCTTTCGTTGTTTAAATTGAAATTTAACCATGCTTCTCCATATTCATTGTATGGTGCGTCTAAGATTGAAATAATTTCATTTTCATTTAGGTTATAATTAGAAATGGTATTAATCAAAGTGCCTTGATGAAAATCATAAATTTTCAATTTCTCAAAATCTATTGTATCGTTTATATAACTATTATCGGCGATCATGAAATCCGGAGCATCGGGAACATTTAAGGAACTCAAATCGTACATTACACTTACGGTAATATATCCGATTACACCTTCTACATCTTCAATGCTTGCTATTCCTCTAATAATTTTATTGTCAGAAAACAAAAGATCTTCTTCAAAAATTTTTATTTCATGTAAATCAGAGAGCTCAGTTGAGTAATTATCCCAATCTATATTAAATTCATTACTGAATCTAAATTCAAAAGAACCGACTTTGTTATGATTTCTATCGAGTAAACTTACTGCACTTCCTAAAGTTTCTTTTTGAAGAATACTATTGCTCCAGAGTTTAAAAGCTATCGAACTGCTGTTTGTGTTGTTCAGATAAAATGATTGTACTGTTTCTCTATCCGTAATTGCTCTAACTAATGTTTCTTGAACTGCAAATTTTAATAGCTCTTCGTTTTGTCTAGTAAGATTATATGCCGTTTTGCGCAGCGAATCTCTTTCCACCAAAGAGTTATACTGGGTTAACAGTAAAATCACAAGAATAGAAGATAAAACCGCATAAACAAAATGCTCTCTAACTCCAACAAACTTCAATTTAACGAAAGAGAACAAAGCGATAAAAGTAAATAGAATAAATATTATTCTGAATAATGGCGTCCCTTGTGGTTCTCGTTGAATTAAATCATAAAGCAATCCAATAATTTGAAACAAGAAGAAGATAGAAATGAAGTAACTAATGAAGTTTGGATGATCTTTAACATTTCTAAAAATCACAATAAGATATGTTATCGAAATAACAAAAATGATTATACCAAGAAGTAGTATGTTAAATAACATAAAAACTTCTATTGAAGACGGCAATAAAGAACCTTCTTTGTAATATCTTAATGAAGAATCAAGGACTATACTCTTGACGGAAGCTCCTAAACTTCTCAGAGTTAAAAAGTAGAATGGCATAAAAACTAAAAGTGAAAATATGAATTGCAAGCGTAGCTTTAAGTTTCTATCTGTATCTCGTTTATAGTATTCAATTGAATAGCGAAAGGCGATATAAACAATTACTGCAATTATAATTAAAGAAATAAATAATTCGAGAGGTGAGCCGGCAATTCCGCCACCAAACAGAGAAGAAAAATATTTAGAATTTGTTATTGCTTGGCCTTTGAACAGGCTTGATAGCTCTAAGTATAAAATGGCATACCTAAATAGAATAAGATATCCACCCAACAGAAAGAATTTGATCAGATTGGATTTAATCCTTAATAAATACTTAACAATTAGCAATCCTATAACTATTATTAAGAGTAACGACGAGATAGATTGAGCAAGATTGAAATTAGCTGCAATTTTATCGAATTCATTCTCTCTAGTTGGCTTTAGAAAAGTTACCGTACCAATTTTATTATTGTTTGAATTAAGCAATGCGAATGAATGTTTTCTCCCATCACGAGAAGGTTGGGCTTCTTTGAATAAATTGAATTCAACCTCGGTGTTGAATTCTTGAGAGAAAATGTTGCTTAGCTGAACCGGCTCGAAATATATATTTTCAATCTTATACTTCTTTTCAATAGGTTGAAAAATTGCAAGATAGTATTGACCAAAAGAAAAATTTAATGTGTCATAAGCGCTTATATAATCGACTAAACTATTTGAAATAAAATAATTTTCTCTCGGCACAAAATATTCGTCAATAAGATTACTGTTATCTAATATGGACGAGTAATGCCATGAGATTAAATTTTTCCCCGAATCCAACAGTGCAAATACAAATTGAGTATTGTCGTTGGTAAATAAATTTGAACCAGTCGTCTTAAGTAATTGTGGATCAATACTTTTAATATATTCTTTTTGATGTGCTAAATTATTTAGAAGGTTTGACTGTATCTTCTGAAACTCGGTCAGAATTTTTAATTCAATAGTTTCTATTTTTTCATTTAATTCTTCTTCCCAATTCTCCGTTTTATTTTTTAATACGATCGGATTAATTATGCCGATTAGGATAATCGCTGTAATAATTCCCAAAGCAATTGATAATATTATTTTATTACTGATCGATTTTATGCGTGCCTCTTCAATTTATCGATATTTGAGAAATATAAAAATTAGGACCGGATTTTTGCAGCGAGATAAATATTTTATGAGAACCGCGAATTCCATTTCGTAAATAGATATATTCACCCCAGCCAAATGGTGTTTGGCTTTCCCCTTGTTTACTGCTAAACTTAAATTTAATAGGAGTGTATGCAGAAAAATAATCTTTCAATAAATTATAGATTTGTGAATAGCTATAGTAACCTGTTAAATCACTTGTAAAACTAAAGTATGTTTTGCTATCTATATACTCACCAAGTGAAGAAACTTCACCACTATTAAATGCATCTTCAATTTTAATTAATGATTTTGTTCCATCAATTGTATCTTGAGCAATTATTGATGAAAGGAATATTAAGGTGAATAAAATAATAAGTTTAAGAAATGATTTTGTTGATTTCATATTCAATGATTTTGTAATGCTTAAAAAATACTCATTTGAAAATAAAAAAGCATCCGACAAAATTCGGATGCTTTTATGGTCTATTTGATCATTTACTAATAGTTTTTGTGTAATTTTCTGATTCCGGTTCGAGATTCATTATTTCGATTTCCTCGTTTTAGTTCTCTTTCACCGGTTACGGTTTGATAAGCCCAATCAAATACCATCATATCTCCTTGGATTCTGTTAATTCGTATCTTTGCATAATGATCATCGTTTGTCCAGATTACGTAGGTATGCCCTGGTATTGCCTCGGTATATTTTACATTTTCTCCTTCATATAAAGGAACCCAACCACCTATTGGTGCTTCGGTAATATCGTAAATATCGTAAGTCGAACCCATATCTTGAATATCTGTATCATCCCAAACATTGATGTAGTAAGTTCCTTCATAATTTTCGAAGAAGAAATCAGCATCCCAAGAATCGAAAGGAACTACTCTGTATGATGAGAAATCATATCCCGCTTTGCTTGGACTCGTAAAATAATCAAAAACTGATCTGTTATATCCTTCTGGTCTTGGAGTATCTTTAACGTAATCGTAACTCAATTCACTTTCGTTTCCGTCAAAATCATAAGCTGCAACTGCGTAAAAATAAGTTACTCCGTTTTGAACATCATAGTCAACAAAGTAATTCGAAGTGGTACTTCCAATTAAAGTATATCTTCCTTCATAAGTATAATTGTAGTAAACATTATAACCTGCAACATCTCTTTCAGGATTAGGGCTCCATTGAATTTCAACCCAGTTATCACCTGTAATCGTGACGACATTTGTCGGAGGTGATGGTGGTGTCGAGTCATAGTAATACTCCTCATCACATGAGGTTAAAAACATAGCAAAAGCAATTAAAGGTAAAAAAGTTAGTTTAAAAATGATTTTTTTCATGGCTTCCTCCGTTTTTACTAATAGAAACTCAAAGAGAATGCCAAATCAGATTCTGCTTGAAGTATTGGTTTTTACCAAAATTTGAATGGGTATTAAATATTTGCTGCAAAATGTGAGTCCACTCTTGTATAGAAGAGTGGACACACATTATATTTTTTTAAACTCTCCGTTGAAAAACATTTGGGAATTATTAATTACTCCTATAGCTTTTCCGGTTAATAACCTTTTATCGAACGGAGAATTTTTTGATTTCGATTTGAATTTAGAAATGTCCACTGTCCAAACCTGATTGAGATCTAAAAATGTCAAATTTGCTTTTTGACCAACTTTTATTGTTGGTAAATTTAATCGAAGAATTTTACGCGGATTGATAACAAACTTTTCAATTAGTTGATCTATGGTTAAGTGTTTTTTATGAAGCAATTCTGTTAATGCTAATCCAACTTCTGTTTCTAAACCGACAATTCCGTTTGGAGCATAAATAAATTCCATTTCCTTTTCTTCGATTGAATGTGGTGCATGATCACTTGCAATACAATCAATCGTTCCGTCTTTCAATCCTTCTATCATCGCATTAATATCTTTTTGAGTTCTTAGAGGAGGATTCATTTTGAAATTAGTATCGTATGATTTAAGATTCTCATCGGTTAAGGAAAAATGGTGAGGTGTAACTTCGGCTGTAATATTAAGTCCTCGTTTCTTTGCTTGTCTAACCATTTCCACTGAATTTGCTGATGAAATATGAGAAATGTGAACATGTCCTCCGCAATATTCCGCCATTATTATATCTCGCATAACTATCAAATCCTCAGCAACAGTTGGAATTGATGGCAAACCCAAATTTGTAGAAGAAAAACTTTCGTTCATCACACCATCTGCCAGAGATGGATCTTCACAATGTTCAATAACGGGAATATTATACATCTGTGTATATTCTAAAACATTTCTTAAAATTGCGGCCGATTTAATTGCAACACCATCATCAGATACGGCAACAATTCCAGAATCAACCATTTCGGCGATCGGTGCAAGTTCTTCACCTTTTCTTTTTAATGTAGCTGCTCCGATTGGATGAACATCGACTAGATGATTTTTTGCTTTTTCTTTAATAAGGTTTACAACTTCGGCTGAATCAATATCCGGAGATGTGTTGGGCATACAAGCAATACCAGTAAATCCGCCTGCAGCGGCACTATTACTTCCGGTTAAAACAGTTTCCTCATCTTCTCTTCCGGGTTCACGAAGATGAACATGCATATCATAAAATCCGGGTGTACAAATTTTGTCTTCGAGCTCAAAAATTTTTGCGTCTTTTATTTCTGAAGATTTCAATTTTCCGATTTTTGTAATCACACCATCTTCAATAAGCAGATCAGCTTTCTCGTTTAGTTTAACCGAAGGATCAATAACTGTTAGATCTTTTAATAAAATTTTCATTTCTTTCCTTCCGAATTTAGAATTTAGTTCTTAATTCCAAGCAAATAAAGTACTGCCATTCTTACTGCAACACCGTTTGTAACTTGATCAAGAATAACTTGATAAGGTCCATCGGCGACTTCCGATGAAATTTCAACTCCCCTATTTATGGGACCGGGATGCAAGATGACAATATCTTTATTATTTTTTTCAATTCTTTCCGCATTAATTCCAAAATAGTTATGATATTCACGTAAACTTGGAATTGTGCTTCCAGCCTTACGTTCTAGTTGAATTCTCAAAACATTCAAGACATCATTTGATGAAATAGCTTCATCAATGTTATGTAATACTTTTACACCTAGCGATTCAATATCTTTTGGAATCATAGTCTTGGGTCCGCAAACAGAAACATTTGCGTCCATAGCTTTTAATCCGTAGATATTTGATAATGCAACTCTGCTATGCGCGATATCACCAACAATACAAACATTCAAACCTTCTATTTTACCAAGTCTTTCTTTGATCGAATACATATCTAGTAATGCTTGAGTTGGATGTTCATGTCTTCCATCACCCGCATTAATAATATTTGCATTGGAAATCTTTGTTAAAAACTGCGGAACTCCAGCTGATTCATGTCTAACTACGATCATATCAACTTTCATTGCTTCAATATTTTTAACGGTATCTTTGAATGTTTCCCCTTTACTTGTACTGCTACCGGACTTTGCGAAATTTATGGTATCGGCCGATAACCTTTTTTGAGCTAACTCAAACGAGATTCTTGTTCTTGTTGAGCTTTCATAAAAAAGATTAACTATTGTCTTCCCTTGTAGAGTCGGGACTTTTTTAATTGGTCTTTCAAGAACTTCACGAAAGGTTGTTGCGGTATCTAATATAAGTTGAATATCTTCTCGCGGAACACCGTGTAAACCTAATAAATGTCTGCTCGATAATGGCATTTTTTTTCTCTCTTTTATCCTTCTTTTGAAATATCTATTAAATAAACAGCATCTTCACCGTCGGTTTCTGTTAATTTAACTTTTACTTCTTCATTTATTGAAGTAGGAATATTTTTACCAACAAAATCTGCTTTAATAGGAAGCTCACGATGTCCTCTATCAACCAACACACAAAATTGGATTGTATTTGGTCTTCCTAAATCCATTAATGCATCAAGAGCTGCTCTCACTGTTCTACCAGTGTATAGAACGTCATCAATAAGAACAACATCCTTTTCGGAAATATCAAATGTAATATCTGTTGTTGAGACCTCTGGTTGTTTTAATCTCATTCGGAAATCATCACGATATAATGTTATGTCAAGAACGCCTAATTCAATATTGCTACTATCAATTTCTTGGATCTTCTTATGAATTCTTTGAGCAATAAACTCACCTCGAGTTCTCATCCCAATTAAAACAACATTTTTTGTTCCTTTATTTCTCTCAATAATTTCATGAGCTAGTCGGGCGATGGTTCTCTTTAAACCATCTTCGTCAATAATTTTTGCTTTTATGTTCATATAAAAAAAATCCTCATCGACAAATAGTCTTTGAGGTCTCCGTGTTTGTGTGATATGTAATTATTTTTTCCAATCCTTGATTATCTCTCTGGATAAAATTAAAGGGAAATACGTTGCAATAATAAAAAGAATTAAATCAATATAAAAATATCAAAAAAAAAGGGGTCACTAGGTGACCCCTTAAAATTAATGCTTAGTTGAGAACTTTGAACTCTACTCTTCTGTTGATTGCTCTTCCGTCAGCTGTTTTGTTATCAGCTATTGGTTGAGATTCACCATATGATCTTACTGTTAATCTATCAGCAGAAATACCACGTGCGACTAAGTAATCTTTTACGGTTTGAGCTCTTCTTTCACCAAGTTTCATGTTATAGTCTTCAGAACCGATATTGTCTGTATGACCCTGAATTTCAACTCTCATATCAGGATTTTGTAGTAGTACTTGAACAGCATGGAATAATACTGGATATGATTCACTCTTAAGAGTAGCTTTGTTGAAATCAAAGTTTACACCAACAAGAATCCATTGTTGGCTTGCAGGTTCTTTAACAACAACTTGAGTTTCAATAACTTCTGGTATGTGTTTCTTGACTATGTTTTCAATTCTTTCATAATCAATTTCAGGAACGTTAACTGCGATACCATCATACAATTGGCAATATTTTGAAGGTTCGCCTTTTGAGAAGGTATACATTAAGCCAAGATTGAAAGTCATGTATGCATCTGTTGTAGCTCCGAAAATACCGCCCAAACCGGTTCCGTATGCACCATCAAGACTTGTGTTAGGTACTTGATGAAATCCCAATTCAGAAGTTAGAGCCCAAGAGTCTGATAAGTCTATATCAATACCTAAACCTAGGTTAACTTGGTAATCTAACAAATTGTCCAATGTTGGGTCAGGGGGATTATCGTACATTTGATAAACACCACCTAAACCAGCAAACATATATGGTGAAACTGATTCACATGGAGCAAATGTATAAACAAAATCAATATTACCGGAAATTAAATTTGTGTTACCATCTCTGCTCAATCCTGCACCCCAAGCATATGATATGTGGTTAAAACGGCCTTGCAACCTAAGAGCGGTATGCTCACTAAAGTTTCTCTGAAGTGTCAAAAAACCGCCAACACTTTCATTTTGTGGCCAAATACCTACATTATGTGAAGTTAATCTTGGGTAAGAAACGCCAAACCCGAATCCCCAGCTATCTTTAGCAAGCTGTGCGAATGCATTGCTAGAAAAAGCAAAGAACAGTAAAACGGCTAAAATGGTAAATAGTTTTTTCATGTTCACCCCTTAAGGTTGTTAGGTAATAACTTATTTTTAATAAATATTAAGTCTTATTTAAGAAATTATTATGAATAATACAACATTAAATGATACTTTATTACAAAAACTCCAAATCGCCCTAATGTGTAATTTAGAGATTGATTAACGATTATGCAATATTTATTTTTGTTTTTTGTTATTAATCACATTTTCGGGGTGTAGCGCAGCCCGGTAGCGCGCTTCGTTCGGGACGAAGAGGCCGTAGGTTCGAATCCTATCACCCCGACCCGGTTTATTTTCTGCTTATTTCAACTCTTCTTTTTTGCGTATCGTTCCAAGCGAAGATAGTAATTAGTTTATGAGATTTTTTAAATATTTGCTTACCTTTTAAAGCAGAATTTTTATTTAGTTCTCCTTAAACCGTACCAATTTTTATTTTGCGTTTCAAGAATATAATCGAGGAAGAAAAATGGCACAAAAATTTTCGTTTGATATCGTTTCCGAAATTGATTTTCAAGAAGTTGACAATGCTGTTAACCAAGCTGTAAAAGAAATTAATCAACGCTATGATTTGAAAGACTCAAATACCGAGATCAATTTGAATAAGAAAGAAAAAATAATAAACATGAACTCCAAGGATGATTATTCAATTAAAGCCGCGGTTGATATTCTTCAAACAAAATTTATTAAGCGCAGCATATCACTAAAATCAATGAAGCTTAGTGAAGTTGAACCTGCAGGTGGTAATAGAGTAAAACTCAAGATAGATCTTCAAAGCGGAATTTCTAAAGATAATGCAAAATTAATCACAAAACTTATTAAAGATAGCAAAGTAAAAGTAAACGCTCAGATTATGGATGAAATTGTTAGAGTTCAAGGTTCAAAAAAAGATGAACTTCAAGAAATCATCCAACTAGTAAAGGATGCTGATTTAACTTTTCCTGTGCAGTTTGTTAACTATAAATAAAATTTATAAATCTTGTTTCTCTTATAAACCGCTTTTTCTATATTGCAAATGGAATAATAATATTTCACCGTGTGGAGGTTCAAAATGAATTCCTTCTCAAAAACCCTTTCTTTTATTTTGGCTTTAGTTTTGGTCTTAGCATTCAATTTGTCGGCACAGAAGAATTATTACAAAAAAAATGAAAACTCAAAAATTAGATCCTATGAACAAACTTCTCATGTTTATCAATTTGGTGAGCCTGTACCGATTGGTGTAAAGATGTTTGGTGGGGAAATTGATGAAAATGGAAATCTATCTTCATTAAGTATTTACGATAAAGATGGCGAACTTCAAAAAAGAACGAGCTATGAATATGATGCTTCCGGAAATATAACCAAAGAAACTTTTTATGAAGGTGATAACGATGTTATTTTAATGAAAAGATACAGGTATAACAACGAGAATAATTTAATTGAAGAATCTGAACATGAATCCAACGAAAGTATAATTCGAAAGAAAAGTTATGAATATGAGAATGGGAAACTTACAAAAGACACCGAATATAGTGGAAGTGGAGAAATTATCTCGCGTGAAGTTTTTTATTATACTTCGGGAAATGACCTAGATAAAATGATTGGTTATGATTCCGATGGTCAACCAAAAATTAAAATAGATTATAAGTATGATTCAGCTGGAAGGGTAATCGAAAAAATTACATACGATTCAGACGGAGAAATTGTCGACAAGATTGCAAATGAATATGACGAACAAGGCAATCTTATAACAAAAATTCTTTTTGAACCGGACGGCTCAATTGTTTCAAAAACCGCGAACAAATATGATCCGCAAAATCACTTAATTGAAACTATGGAATATGATGATGACGGTGATTTGAAGTTCATGAAAAAATTCGAGTACAATGATAAATCATTGCTTATTTCCGAGAAGGAATATAATTCGTCCGCCGAATTAGAAATTAGCTACGAATACTCTTACACGACATCCGGTGAAATTGAAAAAGAAATCTTTAAAAACATTGATGATGATGTCTATCAAGAGTTCAGATATAAGTATGATTCTTCTGGTAATCTGATAGAAGTTATTGAGTTTGATAGATTAAAAGAACCAATCAAATCGTTTATGATAAGGTATTCGAATTAATCAATTGCATTATCAACTTAAAGATTAAAAGTCTTTTTTTGCAATTATTATAACTTATTGAAAAAAGTTAAAAAACTCTTTTTATTATTTATGAGACATTAGTTATATTGGTGCATCAAAGAAATGTGATTTAGGACAAATTATTTGCAACGGTTAAAAACCTTTAATCAGATTTTGTTAAAAAGTATCATTCGCAACTCGTTCTCTATAAATCTAATTGAGAACTATAATATTAATACACTTCTTAATACCTCAAAGAATTTCGCAAGATTATATATTAAGAAATTGTTAAGATTTCTTGAAGTATTATTAAAAAAGGAAAGTACTTCTTATTATTACATAACTAATTAATTTATTTCACTAACCAAAAAAAGGGTTAACACATGTCAAAAATCTACAACTTACTTATTGCTCTCCTCCTAGTTGCATCCGTTGTTGTAGCCCAAAATTATACTGTTAAAGGTAAAGTGACTGATTCCAGAAATGGCGAAGCACTTATCGGCGCTAACGTATATTTGAAAGGCACAACTTATGGTGATGCTTCAACTCAAGGAGGTATGTATGAGTTTACTGCACCAAAAGGTAAGTACACATTAGTTTGTAGCTACATAGGCTACGAAACTGTTGAGTATGAAATCAACTTAACCAATGATATGGAAGCTGATTTTGATCTCGACGATTATGAATTCTCTCTTTCTGTTGAAGTTATTGCAGACCGTGCAAAAGAAAGAGAAACACCGGTTGCTTTTACAAATGTTGATAAAAAACAAATGGAATTCACACTTGGTTCACGTGATATTCCAATGGTTTTAAATTCCACTCCTTCAGTATACGCATCTGAACAAGGCGGCGGTGCAGGTGATGCAAGAGTTAACGTTCGTGGTTTTGATCAAAGAAACGTAGCTATCATGATCAACGGTGTTCCTATCAACGATATGGAAAACGGTTGGGTTTATTGGTCAAATTGGGATGGATTAAGTGATGCTACTTCTTCTATTCAGGTTCAAAGAGGTTTAAGTGCTGTTAACCTCGCTACTCCTTCGATTGGTGGAACAATGAACGTAATTTCCGATCCTACTCAGCAACGAGCTTCAATGTTCTTCAAAACCGAAACCGGAACAGGTAATTTCTCTAAACAATCAGTATTTGCTCATACCGGTTTAGTTGACGATAAATTTGCTATGAGTCTTGGTTTAGTTAAGAAAACAGGCGATGGAATTGCTCAAGGTACTTATACAGATGCTTGGTCATACTATCTAGGTGCTGCTTATCAAATTAACAAAACAAACAGAGTTGAACTCTATGCTATGGGTGCTCCTCAACGCCATGGTCAAAGAAGTTATAAATTAAATACTGCGCAATTCAGTCATGAATTAGCAAGAGAATTAGGATTTTCGGAAGACGTTCTTCAAGATCCAAGATATCAAGAACGAGGTGTAAACTACAATCCTAACTGGAATGGCGCTCCTTCATGGTATCAAGGAAAAGAATATTATGAAGAATACTGGAATACACCTATTTCTGATAGATATGATGCTAGTAATATGTGGGAAAGAGAAAACTACTATCACAAACCATTAGTTAACTTAAACTGGTATTCACAGTTTAGTGAAGCATTCTCTCTCTATACAACTGCATATTGGTCAGGTGGTAAAGGTGGCGGTTCAGGTACATACGGAAGTATGGTTTGGGATTATACAGGAAGACAAAGAGTTGCTGATTTTTACGGTACAATTAATAGAAACTTGGGAAATACCGCATTGTTGGATTTAAATGGTGACGGCGACAGCACATCTTACAGAGTTGCTCGTGGTATCATGAGAAACTCAGTAAACCAACAATGGACAATCGGTGCAATTTCTAAGGCATACTACAAAGTAAATCAAGACCTTACAATATCATTTGGTATTGACTGGCGTCATGCTGAAATTGATCACTACAGAGAAGTTCGTGATCTTCTTGGCGGGGATGTATTTAAAGAATTTGCCGGTAACAATCAATTCATTACAAATCCAAATGACTTATATGTAAGATTAGGTGATAAAATTAATTATGATAATACAAACACCGTTGATTGGATGGGTGGTTATCTACAGGCTGAATATACTGCCGATAGATTAACACTTTACGGTACTGCAGGCTATTCAGTAATTAAATACGACTATGAAGATCGTTTCAGAACAGCTGCTACATTAGCTGACGGAAGTCCAGATCTAAGTTCTGGTATTAGAAAAATTGAAACAGATTGGATTGGTGGTTATCAATTCAAAGGTGGTGCAAGCTTCCGTGTAACTACTGAAACTGATGTTTATGCTAATTTCGGTTATGTATCTAAAGTGCCGATATTTGATCAGGTGATTGATGACGTTAACGGCGTTCAACTTGAAGATCCGATGAATGAAAAATTCATCTCTGCCGAATTAGGTGCAAACTTCAGATTATTGAAGAACATGCTTAACATCAAATCAAACGTTTATTACACAAAATGGATGGACAGAGCTCAATCACGTGGCGTTCAAAATGCTGACGGTAGCGAAGGTCTAATTCGTCTTGATGGTATTGAAACTACTCATATGGGTATCGAAGCTGAAATCGCTTTCCAACCAGCTAGATTTTTAAGAATCGATTTAGCAGGCTCAAAAGCTGTTTGGGAATATGGAACAGATGTTAGCGGTTCCTATATTCCTGATGCTGGTGATCCAACCACAGTTGAAGAGTACACATATTACATTGATGGTTTAAAAGTTGGTGACGCTCCTCAATTCCAAATAGCTGCTGGAGTAACAGTATTCCCATTCGATGGTTTCCAAGCTCAATTATCATGGAACTTCAATGACGAATATTATTCAGCTTATGATCCATTTAGCAGAACAGATGAAACTGACAGAGCTCAAGTATGGCAAATTCCTTCATTCCATTTGTTCAACTTACATATGTCATACAATTTACCGATCGATTTTGCTGATGTTTCAGTATTCGGTCATATCTTCAACGTGTTTGATGCTCTTTATGTTGCTGATGCTACAGATAACAGTAGCTTCAATGCTTACACAGAAAACGGCGTTAACCACTCTGCTGATGACGCTGAAATTTTCCCAGGATTACCAAGAAACTTCAAAGCTGGTTTCTCAATTAGATTCTAATTCTTGGTTTTTCCATTTACAATTAAGCTGCTCCAAATGGAGCAGCTTTTTTTTTGTTATTCGTGTAAGCATATTCTGGTTAGAGAATCCATCTTTACGTAAAGATGGATTCTCTTTTCATTATATTTACAATTGAAAAACATTTCAATACCGGATTAGTAATGAAAAAATTTATTGTACTCTTCATAATGTTAAGCGGAATATTATTTGCCGGAAAACCTTATGTAATTCTAGTCTCTTTCGATGGATTCAGATGGGATTATGTAAATCGTGATATCACTCCTAATATACAAGAACTAATTGATAACGGTGTTCATGCACTGTCATTGCGTCCTTCATTTCCGTCAAAAACATTTCCAAATCATTATTCAATTATTACAGGAATGTATCCAGAAAATCACGGAATAATTTCAAACAATTTTGAAAATATTCACACTGGTGAAAAATTTACGATGCGATCTACCGAAGGAAATTGGTGGATTGGGCGTGCATTTTGGGAAATTGCAGAGAAGAACGGAATAACTACCGCAACTTATTTTTGGCCCGGTTCAAGACTAGACGATCAATTAAGAAGACCAACTTATTCAAAAGATTATTATCATGAAAAACCTTACGAAGAAAGAATCGATTCCCTCTTTAAATGGCTGCAATATCCAAAAGAAAAACGACCAAATTTTTTATCAATTTATTTTGATGAAACGGATACAGAAGGGCATAAGCATGGACCAAATTCAAAAGGCATAAATGTTTCGATACAAAGATGTGACTCCCTTGTTAAATATTTACGGAATGGTTTAAGAGATATAGGATTACTTGACAGTGTGAATATTATATTAACGGCAGATCATGGAATGACCGAGATTTCAAAAGATCGCACTGTAAACATTGAACAAATGCTCACAGGACTTGAATATAAGGCAACCGATGGTGATCCGTTTATGATGATTCAACCTTCCGAAAATGATAGAGAAAAAATTAAAAATATATTAGAAACGAATCAGCAACATTATAGATTTTACAAACGTGAAGACGTACCGGATCATTATCATTATTCAAACAATGGCTTAATTTACGATTTTGTTTTGATTGCCGAGCTTGGTTGGCTGCTTGTCAATAATCGCGATATGGAACGATGGGATGAATATGCCTCATCAGGTACTCATGGCTACGATAACAATGAACTTGATATGCATGGCATTTTTATCGCAAACGGACCGGCGTTTAAGAAAAATTATAAAACCGGAACAGTTTGGAATGTAGATATTTATCCGTTACTTTGTGAAATATTCAATATTCCTAAAAACATAACTATCGACGGCAAGTTGGATAGAATTAGTCACATATTGAAGAATTAACTACTATTGAAAAACAACATTCTTAATATAGATTACAAAAAAGAGATCTTGGATAATGGGCTGGAATTAGTTCTTGTGAAAGCTAATTCCATTCCATTGGCTACAGTAAACCTTTGGTATAAGGTTGGATCTGCAAACGAATCCCCAGGTAAAACCGGTTTTGCACACCTTTTTGAACATATGATGTTTCAAGGAAGTGAAAACGTTCCAAAGGAAAAGCATTTTAAATATATTCAAGAAGCCGGTGGCACCTTAAATGGTTCAACAAGTCTGGATCGAACAAATTACTTTGAAACAATTCCCTCAAACAGTTTAGAACTTGCGCTCTGGTTAGAATCTGATAGAATGGGATTTTTACTACCTGCACTGACAAAGGAGAAATTACAAAATCAAAAAGATGTTGTAATGAACGAACGCCGACAGCGTTATGAAAATCAACCTTATGGATTATCTTGGGAAACTTTATTCTCAAATCTATTTCCCAAAAATCATCCGTATAGTTGGCCCACAATCGGATGGATGGAAGATATTAAAAAATTCCAATTGGCGGATGTGAAGAGTTTTTTTAAAACTTATTATTCCCCAAACAACGCGAGTTTAGTTGTTGTTGGTGATATTGACTATAACAAGACCATTATACTGATTGAAGATTACTTTGCTGAATTCCCTAAAGGAAATACAGTACCAGAAATTTATGTTCCGGAAACTTCTTTAACTGAGAACAAATTAATTACTTTGGAAGATAACGTTCAATTATCACGTTTGTACCTTGCTTGGCATTCGGATAAGTTATATGGGGATGATGATGCCGCTTTAGATATTCTTTCCGAAATTTTAAGCGGATCAAAGAATTCTAGACTTTTCAAATCACTTGTCTTTGACAAGCAAATCGCACAAGATATAAGCACATTCCAGTATTCAGCAAAACAAACCGGGATGTTTATAATTGTTGCAACTGTTAAACCCGGACATTCTATTGAAGAAGTAAAAGAAACAATTATTAATGAGATTAAAAAGATCGGTAGCAAATCAATAAAGGATGAGGAACTATCGCGAGCCTTGAATAGCCTTAAATCATCTTATATTTTTTCATTACAGAAACAATCTTCGCTAGCCGATCAAATAAATAATTACAATTGTAATTTGGGAGAACCAAACTCTTTTATTTTTGATCTTGATAGATATGCACGAGTTACAAAACAATCGGTCGCTGTAGTTAAAGAGATATATTTAGACAAACCATTTATAGAATTACATGTAGTTCCGAAGATATATGAAAATTAATAGAACGAAAATACCATCTTCCGATATTCCCAGACCATTTGATATACCAAATATCAATTCATTTAATTTATCAAACGGATTGCCGGTTTTCTTCACTCAAAAAAGTAAATTGCCGATAGTTAAGATTTCTTTAATTGTTCCTGCCGGCAGCAGATATGACGGCTATGGTAACGAAGGACTTTCATATTTAACTTCGCTAGTTATAGATGAAGGAGCCGGAAATTATAATGCACTTCAACTTGCTGATGAAATAGATAAACTTGGTTCTTCGATTGATGTTTCAACAAGTGTAGATCATATATTTATAACAATGTCTTCCCTTTCTGAGAATTATAAAAGGACACTTGAGTTACTAAGTTTAATTTTTAAATCCCCTTTGTTTGCAAAAGATAATTACAGCAGAGAAAGGAAAAAACATTTAACACGAATTCTTCAATCGTTCGATAGTCCTGAGTATATTGCTGCAAATGCATTTCAAAAAAACATTTTCAAGAATTCACCATATGATAAACCGGTCCTCGGTTATGAAAAATCCGTTGAACATTTAAAGCTTCAGCAAATTAAAGATTTTTATAACCGATTTGTTCTGTCCAACGGAGTGAAAATTGTTGCAATAGGTGATGTTCAAAAAGAAGAATTATTTCTTCAATTAAAATATCTTTTTTCCGATCTCTCCATCAAAATAAAAAGAAATACTAGCGAATTACGACTAGCTAAATTACATGCAAAGTTGTATTTCATAAATAAAGAAGACTCCGCACAAAGCGAGATAATTGCCGGACATATTTGCAAGGAACGTAATGCTGAAGATCATTTAGCCGCAAAGGTTGCAAATACTATTTTAGGTGGTCAATTTACAAGCAGACTGAATTTAAATTTACGAGAAGCAAAGGGTTACACTTATGGTGCGCATTCTGCCCTAAGTTATAATCAACACGCCGGATATTTTACCGTTTCTACTTCCGTGCAATCAGAGTTTACGTTTAATTCAATTCGAGAAATTCGCAAGGAAGTTGAAGGAATTCGAATCCAGATTAGTGATGAAGAGATATCGTTTGCTAAATCATCCTTGATAAAACAGTTTCCGTTAATGTTTGAGACTTACTCCCAAATTCTCCAACGAGTAACAACAAAAGTAATTTTTGATTTAGAAGATTATTATGATCATTATATTCAAAATATTTGGGAGCTTTCCAAGAATGAAATTCTGCAAGCTGCAAATGAATATTTTAATCCTGCTAATCTTTCCTTTTTTTTGGTTGGAAATAAAAATGAAATATTTGATGATTTGAAAAGAATCAATGATTTAGAATTGATCGAATTAGATAAACTCGGTAATCCGATTAATTAGAATTACTCATACTTTGGTTTATTTGAATAATTTCATTTGGTCTATAAAATTTTGTCCCTCTTTTTTTTGCCTCGAGCAATATCTCATTTGACTCGTAAAAAATATTTGCATTTGTAACTATGATTTTTCCCTTTTCTCCGACACCGCTTTCTAAATAAAATTTAAGCAGAGAGAGCGCTTCATCATAATTATCAGGTAATGAAATGAAATCATTTAACCGGTACAACTTAACTTCTCGAGAAGTGAATTCGTCTCTAATAAAATTAAAAATTGCCGAATTGAAAATGCTTGATTTATCATTCACAATGAAAAGATCCGCCATACTGTAATTTCGACTTAAATATCTCACTGCTTCTTTCAATCTTGTTTTACTAAAATCAGAGGCAAGTTTGTATTTGTCTTCATCAATGTCATAATCAATAAATAGTGAGTAACTTTTTTTATAGTCATTCAATTTGATTATTGTTGAATCAGTTTCAATAGATGGTACAAGCAGAATACTGTAAGGAATCATTGAATAAAATAAACTCTCTTTTCTACTTTGGTTCAACTCTTCATAATTGGTAATTATAAAGGACAGCTTCGTATGCGGCCTTTCCAATTCATTTTCGACAGATATAGTAGATTGCAGCTTTAACTTATCGTTGGAAAGAATATTGAGTGTGGTTGTTGCGTTCACAACTTTTTCATCGGAAATTAAATCAACAGGATAATTTTGAAATGCATTTTTTAGTTCTAGAAGTACAGTAGCCGGACGTAAATCTCCCGGTAATTTTATTCTATAGACTTTCCCAAGTGAATCATATTGGCGACTGCTAATCGGCACTTGAGTAACCCATGAAGAATCAATATTGAATTTATATATAGCATCGATAAACAGACTATCAATTTCCGCTGCATCGGTTTCGGCTTTAACTAGTTGTGGTTCCGGCTTGTTTACTATATTAAGAACAACATTGGCAAATAATAATAAAACAGATAGCACAACAAGAATGTATATTGTTTTTTTCTTCATTCGTAAATAAAAAAATCTCCGGGTAAAATAATTCGCCCGGAGAAATTATCTGGATAAACTATAAATTATTTTTTAACAAAATTAGGTTTTCTTTTTTCAAGGAAAGCTTTTGTGCCTTCTTTAAAATCATCTGTACTACAAGCTAATCCGAATAAAGAAGCTTCATGAATAAGACCTTCCATAAGACTCATCTTTTCGGATGCTTTTATTGCTTTCACCGATAGTCTTACAGCAAGTTGTCCCTTAGAAACGATTTTTTCAGCTAGTTCAAAAGCTTTTGGAATAAGTTCATCCGAGTTATATACTCTATTTACTAAACCAATTCTAAATGCTTCATGAGCATCGATCATATCTCCGGTTAAGATATATTCCATTGCTCTGCCGGTATTTATCAGTTTTGCGAGACGTTGTGTTCCGCCATAACCAGGAATTACTCCGAGATTAACTTCCGGTTGACCAAATTTTGCCTTGTCGGAAGCTAATCTAATATGACAAGCAAGAGATAATTCACATCCTCCGCCTAATGCAAACCCATTTACCGCGGCTATAACAGGTTTACCCAAATTTTCAATATTATTAAAAACGGATTGGCCAAATTCAGCAAACTTTTCACCGGAGATTCCATTTTGTGAATGCAACTCGGAAATATCCGCACCGGCAACAAATGCTTTCTCACCAGCGCCTGTTATAATTACACAATCAATATTGTCATCTGTTTTGAACTTATCAAAAAGTTCATTCAGTTCTTGAAGAGTTTCTTTGTTTAAGGCGTTTAATTTTTCGGGGCGATTAATAGTAACAATTGCAATTGTGTTTTTAATTTCTACAAGCAAACTTTTAAATTCCATTATTCCTCCTTAATAAGTAACAAATACTGGTAATCTAACACGTAAATCGAACGAGATATATTGACGGGTATAAAAATATTGGTAATGAATCATCGCATCTAATAAAAACATTGAAAAACCAGCTCCAACGTGAAATCCAACTTTTACTTCATCTTCAACAAAATTTCTTTTTCCGGAATCTAATTTCATTTGATGAGAAATATGACTATAAGAAATCGAAAGTCCGGCTTCAACAACTGGCATAAGCAATATCACATTTTCAACCAATGGTGAATAATAATGACGTGCACCAATATTTAGACTTATCATGTTTGTTGAAATTGAAGAATGATCAGAATTTTTATAATAGTCTTGTTTCCCAGGGAAATGTTGAAATCCTAAATCACTGTAAAGAAAAAGTGGGAGAATTAAATTATCTGTATAAGATAAAGCTCCGCTGAATCCAACGCCAAGATTATGTGTTTCGGAAAAATCACCCACCGGAATTCTTGGACCAACTCCGACTGAAAAGAACAATCCTTTAACCTCTCCAAACCGCAAATCCTGTGCAGGTGTGATGAGCATTAATGCGAATAATAATACAAATAATTTTTTAATCATGATTTTCAAAATTATCAAAAGTGTTCATGTCTTTATTTATTGATGTTCCTATTCCATAATTATAAACAAGTTT
This sequence comes from Melioribacteraceae bacterium, assembly GCA_030584085.1. NCBI lineage: Bacteria > Pseudomonadati > Ignavibacteriota > Ignavibacteria > Ignavibacteriales > Melioribacteraceae > Melioribacteraceae bacterium. Next base: position 902,497 of record CP129490.1, on the reverse strand, counting down.
GCCACCGTGTTCACCGGTTTCATAAATCAAATAAGATCCGATCAATACAAGGGGAATAAAAACGAACTTTAAAATTCCTTCAAACTTTTTCTTGAGTATTAAATAAGTTCTCAAAATAAGGATTACAAAATAATACCACAATGTAATTGTTGCATATGTTTCATGGTCGTTAATTAAAGTTGCGATTGGTAAATCGGAATTTAATTTAGCGAATTCGGCTGCTTGATTTCCAGTTAAGACTGCGCCTACTGCGCTAACCACGCCAATTGCCAATAGAAGAAAAGATGTTTTTTGTAGAAATATATTCTTACTTAAGATACCGACAATTTCCAAAACAGAATATAGTATAAGTATTGCAATAGGAAAGTGAATGATTTGTGGATGAAGTTCGGCTAAAAATTCCATACTATTTCTCGAAGATCGATTTTGTTTTTTTATGCCGATGATTAAACATTGTAGTCAACTGAATTATTATAAATGGAAGAAATGTTTTTCCGATAAACCCGAATGGCGGAATAAATTCAATCTTATCGGTCATTATAACTCCATCACCTTTTATCTCAAATATATGAGAATGGTACCAATATTCAAACATCCCCTTGACTTGAAGATCACCGATAAGTTTATTTGATTCAACTTTCTTAATAAATATTTCCCAATCTGTTTTGAACAAAATAAAATTCAGAGTAACTGTAATTGAAGAACCTTGTCTTAATGGGATTTCACTTATTTTTTTAATTGAGGCTCTAGGAAAGGAAGGTGAGATCCTGGGGAGATTGTTTGTATCTAAATGAAAATTAAACAGATCATCTATTGGGCATTTAATAAAAACAGATTTCTCAAACAAAAATGTTCTCTTTATATTTTTTGGGTTATCCCGCAAGAACACTTCCACCATTAACGTTTAATATTTCACCGCAAATATGCTGGGCATAATCGGATGAAAGAAATAATATTGGATATGCAATGTCTTCAGATGAAGCTATTCTTCCAACCGGAATATCTTTCCGAACTTTTTCTTTGTAGGATTTATCCGCAAATACTTCGTCGTTCATTTCAGTATCAACCCACCCTGGAGCAACAGAATTTGTCGTAATTCCAAAAGGACCAAGTTCCCAAGCCATTGATTTAGTAAATGAAATCATTCCACCTTTCGAAGCTGCATAGTGCGAATGAAAGGATTCGCCTCGCTGTCCAGCTGTTGACGATACATGAATAATTCTACCCCAATTATTTTTTTTCATATATGGAACAACTGCTTTAGTAAATAGAAACATTGAATCGAGATTAATTCTTAACAGTTTCTGCCAATTTTCTAATGTCATTTTCTCTAACTCACCGTCATTCCATATTCCGGCATTATGAACAAGTATATCAACATTTCCAAATTCACTAATAACCTTTTCAACACATGTATTTATTTCATTTTCTGATTCCATATCTACTTTATATGCATTCACTTTATCACCATAATTCGAAACCAATTCATCAGCTCGATGCTTAGCACTTATATAAGTAAAAGCGACATTACAATTTGCTTCTGCAAAAAGCTTCACACATGCTGCACCGATACCACGTGAACCACCTGTGATTAATACTGTCTTTCCTGTTAAATCGATTTTCATTAATACCTCACTTTATATAAAAATAAACCTTTTGCCAGAACAGCTTCACCCGCTGCTTCTCTATCTTTTTGTGATAATATTTTGATAAGATAATTTTCATCTAACTGATTTCGTTCAGCATAAAGCAATGTGCCGACAATTGTTCTTACCATCCCGTGTAAAAATCTATTTGCTTCAATATAAAACAAAGAAAAATCTCCGGTCTTTCGCCAATGTATTTCATTTATAATACATTTTTTATTTTCAATTTCGGTATTCTTTTTTGAAAAGGAGGTAAAATCATTTTCCCCTATGAGGATTTTCGACAATAGGTTTAATCGTAAAATTTGCTCAGATTTTAAATCGGGATATTGCAACGAATAATTTTTATAAAAAGGTGTTTTTTTATGACTAATTAAATAGAAATAGCTTCGTTTCTTAGCTGAAAATCTTGCATGAAAGTTCTCTTCAACTTGCTCAATATTTTTAATGGCAATATCATCAGGAAGAAGTGAGTTAAGCGAATACAAAATTTTATATAAATCTAAAAATTGATCTGATTGAAAGTTTGCTACTTGTCCCAAGGCGTGAACACCTGTGTCAGTTCTGCCCGAGCCAATTAAATTAACATCCTCTTTTAAAAGAATTTTTATCGCCTCTGCAATTCTTTGCTGAACCGAATCCGCATTTTCCTGAATCTGCCATCCGGAATAATTTGAACCATCATATTGAATTGTAATCTTGTAGTTGTTCATGGTGTAAAATTAAGAAATAAATATAAAACACGAAGAAAGTAGTTTTGGTATTTGATTAATGATTTGGGAATGATTTGTAGTGAACGCAAACTTTGCGTTCACTACATTTATTAAAATTTTGTTATGAAGTTTAAGTTTATCGACGTTGGGAGATTTGGATTTGTAGTCATTCCAACCGAGACATTCCATGTATCTTCTTCAATACGTTTATTGTAGGCAGAAACCATTCTAACTGCATTAATAGCACTTACAACACGATTAAGAATTAGTGCACCGACCGCAAAACGAACGTTGTTGAATGCATTTTCGGAGGAAGTCCACATTTGACGATACTCACTTCGTTGAGCATTATCTTTCCACTGCCAGAAGTGTGTTGATTCATCATAAATAGCATCAAAATTTCTACTTAATTCTTGTACTTTGTTGTATTGATAAATGTCTGTGTAAATTCCAATATCAGCAAAATATTTTTCGTCTTTACCATCAAGATTAGCTTTACCATTCGATTGAGCAAAAGAACGGTAGCTATCTTCTTTCCAGTTTCCATAAATATTAAGTCCGGCTACACCTCCCCAAAAGATTGCATCTGCTACAGTAAAATAAATTCCGCTATCATATGCATCGGCATAAAGTTCACCCATTCCGGGAAGTATCAGAGAATAAATGATTGCGAGACCGGCTTTCTTCTTTTCCGGTGAGGTTTGTAATTGTAAAGAATAGTCTTGATCAACTTCGGTTGTTATTTGTTGTTTAAGTTCAGCAATTGATTTGTTTTGAGTTTGCGAAAAAATAATTATTGGGAGCAAACTGATTAACAAGAGTTTTTTCATAATGTTATCCGGCTAATGTTTGAATGTTTTCTTCAATTAAATCAACAGTACAAATATTACCATTTGCCTCCCTTATTTTAACTTTTGTGAACTTGTTAATCAACTCACTGTTGTATGTATGCGAAACTCTAAGATATGATTCAGTAAATCCTTTCATAATACCGTTTTCATTTTGATCTTCAAAAAGGACAAATTGTTCTTCACCGATCATTGATCTATTAAATTCGGCTCTTTTTTTGTCACTTAATATACGAAGCATTTTATTTCTTTTCTTACGAATTGAGATGTCAATATTTCCACCCATTTCAATTGCTTTGGTATTTGGTCTTTCCGAATAGGTAAAAACATGTAAATAAGAAATCGGAAGTTCTTTAATAAAATCGTAAGTCTCACGAAAATGTTCATCTGTTTCACCGGGGAATCCAACAATAACATCCACTCCAATTCCGACATTTGGAATTGTATTTACAACTTTGGATATCAATTCTTGATAATTCTCTTTCTTATATCGGCGCTGCATCAATGCAAGAATCTCTTTACTCCCGCTCTGCAAAGGAATATGAAAATGCTTCGCCATTTTTTCATTATCACGTGTTAATTGAATAATATTATCATCAAGTAAATTCGGTTCTATCGAACTGATTCTTATTCTATAATCTCCTTCTACTTTTAACATTCGTTGCAGGAGATTGAACAGGTTCATATTATAATTAAGTCCGTAATCACCAACATTTACACCGGTTAAAATTATTTCTTTATATCCGACATCTAACAGAGTTTTGAATTCTTTGATTACTTCATCGGGATTCATACTTCTACTTTTACCACGGGCGAGTGGAATAGTACAAAACGAACATTTATAATCACAGCCATCTTGTATTTTGAAAAAGGCTCTGGTTCTTTCATTACCTTCTAATGATAATGAAGAGTGAAATTCGTTTAATTCATTTGTATCTGAAACATAAATACAGGAAAGTTCGTTTTTTGAAAAGTTGTTTGCATAGTCAAAGATGTTGAATTTTTCGTTACTTCCAAGTACAACATCTACACCATCGATTTGCGAAATTTCTTCGGCTCTCAGTTGGGCATAACAACCGGTGACTGCAATAAATGCATCGGGATTATTTCTTAAGGCACGTCTAACTATTTGCCTACATTCTTTATCAGCGTTATCCGTTACTGTACATGTATTAACAACATAAACATCCGCATGAGAGTTGAAATCAACAATTTCAAAACCATTATTCAAAAATTTTTGACTGATTGCTGATGTCTCGGAAAAGTTTAGCTTACATCCTAAAGTATGAAATGCAACTTTTTTCAAAACTTCCTCTATAAAAAAAGGCTGTATTTAAGTTATAAAGTTAATTAACTAAATACAGCCCTAAAATAATTACAACTTATTAATTTGATTCTTCTTTTTTATCGTCTTCTGTTTCTGCTGATTTTTCCGTTTTTGGTTCTTCAGCTTGAGGAGCTGCCAGTGTTTGAGTTTCGGGTTTAACTTCATATAAATCGAAGTCGGTTGCATCAAACTTTCCGGTATCAGCTTGTTTTATATCGTCAACAGTAACCTTTTCTAATTTATACTGTGTGATATAATTTGTTATTTCTTCGTCTGATTTTTCTTTCAACGGAGCTAATGCACTCAACACAATTTTCTTGTTTTCTTTATCGAATTCAAGAACAAGTAATTCGAGTTGAGTTTCAATTGGGAAACAGTATGATAAGTTTTTAATCTTACCAGGCGAAAGTTGTGTCGCTGGAATAAATCCGTCAACTCCTAATGGAAGTTCAGCGATTAAACCTTTTTCAATTATGCGTACAATTTTTCCATCAGTTTTCTTACCTGCTGCATATTCTTTTTCAAAGTTATCCCATGGATTATCATTTATTTGCTTATGACCTAACGAGATTTTTCTTTGTTCAGTATCTACACTTAAAACCACAACTTCAATTTCTTCACCTTTTTTAACAACTTCCCCGGGGTGACGAATTTTCTTAGTCCATGATAAATCAGAAATGTGAACTAATCCGTCAATACCAGGTTCAAGTTCTACAAAGACGCCGAAGTTTGTCAAGTTTCTTGCAATACCAGTATGTTTTGAACCTACCGGATATTTTTTAAGAAGTTCTTGCCATGGATCAGGAGTAAGTTGTTTCATGCCTAGAGAAATTTTCTTATCGTTTTTGTCTAAGCTTAAGATCACTGCCTCGATAATTTGTCCCATCGAAACAAATTGAGAAGGATGACTGATATGTTGTGTCCAGCTCATTTCAGAAATATGTATTAATCCTTCAATACCTTTTTCAATTTCGATGAAAGCACCATAATCGGTCAATGATACAACACGACCAGAAACTTTATCACCAATTTTGAATTTATCTTCAATTTTTTCCCATGGATGTGGTTGAAGTTGTTTTAGACTTAGAGAAATACGTTTCTTTTCTTTATCAAAATCAGTAACAACAATTTTGATTTTTTCATCAAGTTTAACAACTTCACTTGGGTGATTAATTCTTCCCCAGCTTAAATCGGTAATATGAATTAAACCGTCAACACCGCCAAGATCAACAAACACACCAAAGTCAGTAATCGCTTTTACGATACCTTCAAGAATTTGACCTTTTTCTAAACCGTCAAGAATTTCTTTTCTTTGATCTGCAATTGTTTCTTCGATAAGTACTTTATGAGAAACAACAATGTTTTCTGTTGGAATGTTAACTTTAACAATTTTAAAATCCATTGTTTGACCGACAAACGCATCGAAATCTCTAACCGGACGAATGTCAATTTGCGAACCAGGTAAAAATGCTTCAATACCTGTTAAGTCAACAACCATACCGCCTTTAATTCTCTTAAGAATTTTTCCAGGAATAACTTCTTCATTGTCATGAGCTTTAAGAATTCTATCCCAAACCTTAAGGAAGTCTGCGCGTTTTTTACTTAATACTAGATTTCCGTCTTCGTCCTCAACGCTTTCAATAACGATATCAACTTTATTTCCTATTTTGATTTCTTCAGTTGCGTTAAATTCTGTTTTAGAAATAGTACCATCTGATTTGAAACCGACATCAACAACAACGTTATCACCAAAAACACCAACAATTTTACCGGTGATGATTTCGCCTTCTTTAATGTCGTAAAATGATTCTGAATATAATTTAGCGAGGGTATTTAATTCCTCTTCCGAATATTCATCTTCATTAAATATTTTAGCATCGTCAAGCGCTTCTTTAGCTCGCACTTGCATTGCTTGATCTTTTTCCATTTCGGACATCGATCCTCCAAAAAAATACTATGCTTTTTAATTCTCCGTCATCAAAAGAAATAAAAGCATTAATTTAGTTTTACATTTGTTATTTGTGATGACTTAAATATTTTTTCTTAATTTCATTCCGACAGCTTTTTCAATCATGTCTAAAATTTTATAAATCTCATCAGGTATAGTCATGTTAGTCGAATCTATTTCAACGGCATCTTTTGCTTTAATTAATGGACTAACTTCTCTACTGCTGTCAATTCTATCTCTAACTTCTATATTTGATCTAACTTCTTCTAAAGTAAGCTGCTGACCTTTTTCGATTAATTCTTTATGTCTTCTTTTTGCTCTTTCTTCTATACTTGCAGTTAGAAAAACTTTTATAGTTGCATCGGGAAAAACAATTGTTGTTGTATCTCTACCTTCGGCGATGAGATCGGTATCTGTTCCTAAATTTCTTTGGATTTTTACCATTGCATCTCGGACTTCGGAAATTTTGCTTACTTCACTTACGTAGGAATTTACTTCCGGTGTTCTGATATTATCTGTGACTTCTTCACCATTAATAAAAACTCTTGTAATGCCATTTTCAAACTGAAGTTTAATCTTTGCATCTGAAGCAATTTTTATGATCTCATCATGATCATTTTGAACACCATTTCTAAGAACTAAGTAAGTTATTGCTCTATACATTGCTCCGGTATCAACATAAACATAATCAAGCATCTGGGCTAAATGTTTAGCAACAGTACTTTTCCCGGCTCCGGCTGGACCATCGATCGCAATGACAATGTTTTTTGACATAGAATAGAAAATTAAGAATTATTCGTTTTTTTAGCAACTAAAAATCCGAATAAATATTTGAAATACAATAACTTAGAGAGATGATTTACTATTAACTACTTAAAATTTCACTTATCTTATTGTGTAATTTACAGTTTGTCGCTAAGATCTCAGAAGTATAATTGCCGATTTCAGCTCCGGCAAAATTTGTTACTTTTCCACCAGCTTCTTCAACAATTAATTTACCCGCGCAAAAATCCCATGGTTGGAGTTTCATTTCCCAATAACCGTCAAATACTCCGGAAGCAATATAGCATAAATCAAGTGCGGCAGATCCCAATCTTCTAACAGCTCTGGATTTCAAAAGTAATTCTGTAAACTTTTCCGAAATTTTAGGCATGTGGGATTCTAAATCATATGGAAAGCCCGTTACAAGTAAACTTTGCTGCAGTTCCGACGTTGAACTTACATTTATGCGAGTATCATTCCTCCATGCACCGGATCCAAATTCTGCAGAATAGATAGTATTCATCATAACATCATTAACGACGCCATATATAGTCTGGCCATTTTTTTGAACTCCAATTGAAACGGAAAAAATCGGTAATCCATAGGCAAAATTTGTAGTTCCGTCAATTGGATCAATAACCCATCTGAATTCTGAATCAGAATTGGTTTCTCCACTTTCTTCGGCTAAAATTGAGTGATTTGGGAATTCCTTTTTAATGAAATCCGTTATAAATTTTTCGGTTTTCTTATCATAATCGGTTACTAAATCTGAGCTATTTGATTTGAAGTTTATATCAAATTTTCCGTTAAAACCTATTTTGGCAACTTCACCAGCTTGCTTGGCTATATCAATAATTTTATCGAGCATAATTTGCAGAATTATTTTTTTATTAATGAATAAACATAACCACTTCAACCACAAAACTAAAGATATCATGCTGTTATTTGTACATTTCTTGTTGACGAAAGTGATTATTGGTATATTTGGTGTTGATTTACTGAAACTTAAGGAGAGAAACGTTAATGAAAGAAAAGATTCGAAAATATTCGTTAGATGAGTCAATTGTGGAAGATATACCAACTAAACTTCCGGTTTTACCACTGCGAGATAATGTAATTTTCCCGTACATGATTTTTCCTGTTTTGGTGGGAAGAGAACAATCCATTAGAGCAGCAAATTTTGCTTTAGAAAATTCCAAATATATTTTTCTATCATCACAGACAAAGGCAAATATTGAGGAACCCACAAACAAAGAAATTTACCTTGAAGGAACAATCGCAAAAATTATTCAAATTTTAAAACTTCCCAACGGATTAATGAAAATCCTTGTAGATGGAATTATTCAAGGAAGAATTAAAAACTTTGTCGATAACCCTAATTTTTTTGAAGCAGAAATTGAAGTTGTTCTTCCTAAATATGAAGATCCGAAGGAGATGAATGCACTTATCCGTCAGATGACAAATATGTTCAAAGAATATGTAAAGATTAATAGAAGTATTCCGCTGGAAACTATAAACTCGTTTGAAAATATAGATGAACTAGATAGAAAACTATTTTATGTTGCAGCGAACATAAATCAGAGCATTGAAGTTAAGCAGAAAATACTTCAGAAATTTTCTTTGAAAGATCAGATTTACGAAGTAATGAAAATCCTAAGCTCTGAAGTTGACATTTTAAAAGTTGAGAAAGAGATTGAGTCTAAAGTTCAAGAAAATATTACAAAGACGCAGCGTAAGTTTATAATACAAGAGCAAATTAGAATTCTGCAAGATGAACTGGGTGATGACGAAGAAGGTTCTCAAGAATTTGTAAAACTTCGTGAAAGAATAAAAAAAGCAAAAATGCCTAAACATGTTGAAGAAAAAGCTTTAGAAGAATTCAACAAGTTAAAGAAAACACCTCCAAGTTCGCCGGAATCTAGTGTTATAAGAAATTATTTGGATTGGTTGATTGATATTCCTTGGAAGAAAAAGACAAAAGATAATCTTGATATCTCCAACGTAAGAAAAATTCTTGATGAGGATCATTTTGGATTAGACAAACCAAAAGAAAGAATTGTTGAACATATGGCGGTTCTTAATTTAGTAAAGCAAATGCGCGGACAAATTTTGTGCTTTGTAGGACCTCCGGGAGTTGGCAAAACATCATTGGGAAAATCAATCGCACGCGCACTTGGAAGAAATTTTGTGAGAATTAGTCTCGGTGGTGTTCGAGATGAAGCAGAAATTCGTGGTCATCGCAGAACTTATATTGGTTCTATGCCGGGTAAAATAATTCAATCTATGAAACGTGCCGGATCAGTCAATCCACTTATGCTTCTTGACGAGATTGATAAAATGAGTATGGATTTCAGAGGCGATCCTTCTTCGGCCATGTTGGAAGTTTTAGACCCCGAACAAAATCATACATTTAACGATCACTATCTTGATATCGATTATGATTTGTCACAAGTAATGTTTATTACCACTGCAAATGTTCGATATAACATCCCTTTACCTTTACAAGATAGAATGGAAATAATTGAATTACCAGGATATTTAGAATTCGAGAAAAAAGAAATTGCTAAACGCCATATTATTCCTAAGCAAATCTCGGCTCATGGATTAGATAAATTCAAAGTTGACTTCAAAGAAGGAGCAATTTCAAAAATCATTAATGAATATACACGTGAAGCGGGCGTTAGAAATCTTGAACGTGAAATTGCATCCGTTCTACGTAAAACGGCAAGATCAATAGTTGCGGAATCTTCAAAGAATGGAAAGAATATTCGAAGTAAAAAAACGTTTGTAATTGATGAAGCTAAGATCGAAGAATTTCTCGGAGTTCCAAAGATTCGTTCTCAGAAGAATAAAAATGAAGCAACTATCGGGACAGTAAATGGTTTAGCTTGGACAAGTGCCGGTGGTGATATTCTATTGGTAGAAGCCTCGGTAATGCCCGGTGCTGAAAAGTTAAGTGTTACCGGACAAATCGGAAACGTTATGAAAGAATCAGCATTTGCGGCGTTAAGCTATTTGAGAGCAAATGCGAAAGATTTTGGATTGGCTCCACATTTTAATAAAGGCAAAGAAATTCATATTCACCTTCCGGAAGGTGCGATTCCAAAAGATGGCCCTTCTGCCGGAATTACTTTGGCAATGGCAATGTATTCAGCTATTTCCGGCAAATTACCAAAGTCTGATGTTGCAATGACTGGTGAAATTACACTTCGTGGAAAAATTCTTGCTATCGGCGGGTTAAATGAAAAGTTACTAGCCGCAAGAAGAAATGGAATGAAAACAGTTTTAATTCCACAAGAAAATGAAAAAGATCTGAAAGAAATAAAAACAGAGGTTAAAGAAGGACTTAAAATTGTTCCGGTAAATACTATTGGTGAAGCAATGCCATATGTCTTTAGCGGTTTTAAGAAAAAGCAAAATCCAAAAACTCGATCAAAAAAATGATGGCTGACGAAATAATTGTAATACAAGGAAGCACTGATAAAGAAATCTATGAACAATTAATTCCGCAAATTAATTCGTTAATAAATCCCGATGAACCAATAATAAGTTCTCTTTCAAATGTAACTGCTGCGTTAAAATCAGCATTCAAAAAAATAAGTTGGGTTGGTTTTTATTTGTTGAAAGATGAAACTCTTTACCTCGGACCATTTCAAGGGAAAGTTGCATGTACACAGATTAAAATCGGTTCGGGAGTCTGTGGAACATCTGCCCAAACCCGAGAAACAATTATTGTTGAGGATGTCGATAAGTTCCCCGGTCATATAGCTTGTGACAGCAAGTCAAAATCGGAAATTGTTATTCCGCTGAGTAGAGATAATGTCTTATGGGGAGTTCTTGATCTCGACAGCTATTCTTATTCTTCGTTTAATGCTATGGATGCAAAATACTTGAATGAATTGGTAAAAGTATTAGTACAAAAATTGGATTTCACTAAAATTAAGTTTTAGTTTATTGATTCTTTATGATAGATTTGATTGAGAAGTTCTTCAATCATTTCAGGCTCAGCAATATTGTGATCAAAATCTTGGTTAATTTTATTTTTTCCAACCACGAAAATTTTTGTGTTTAGTATAACACCTTTTAAAGCCTTGTCCGCAATAAACTTTTTAATTTTCTTAGCTATAAATTCTTCGCTTATGGTCTTAATTCCCTCATCGAGGACTACTATTGCCGTAAGATTTTTTAAATAGTATTCTAATCCTTCCGGTGCAGAATCAAAAGTTATAATAGAAAAATCCGGATTCAATTTTTCAACTATAGTCGACCAATTTTCTCTATTGTTAGTAATTATTAATAAACTTTTCTGTTCGATATTTGCCTTATTATTTTTCACTTCATCTGATTTGCACTTAATTAATTCGATAAATCGATTTATTCGTGATAAAGTTTCATGCGCCATTAAGGGCTTAAGCAAATAATCTGATGCTCCTAGTTCTAGAGCATGTTCTACATCAGATCTGGTATTATTTGCGGAAGTCATCATAATTGGAATTCGATTAGTATCGGGATTCGAAACCAAAATTTCCAACAACTCAATGCCTGTCATTAGCGGCATCGAAACATCCGCAATTATTCCATCGAATTTTTCATTCTCCAAAAGTTTTAATGCTTCAATACCATTTGAAGCCGAGTAGATTTCACATCGATGGTGAGTTTGAATTATCTTTTTTAAGTAGGCAAACGAAGCCTGCTCATCCTCAACAATTAGTATTTTCATAGCCAATATTTTTTCTAATATTATCGTAAATAATGAAGCAAAGTTTAGCAATCTTATTTGCAAGAATATTATTATTTTTTATTATCTTATAAATTCAAGAATTTAAGAAGAATATTATGGAATTTGTTGTAACCGCGCGTAAATGGAGACCACAGCTTTTTGAAGACGTTGTCGGTCAAGAACATATAACAACCACTCTAAAAAATGCAATTGTTAATAAAAGAATTGCACACGCATTTATCTTTGCCGGTCCACGCGGTGTGGGTAAAACTACAACTGCGAGAATACTGGCAAAATCATTGAACTGTTTGAATCCAACCGATGGAGAACCTTGTAACAATTGTGAAATGTGCAAATCATTTCAAACTTCACAGTCCATGGATATCATAGAGATTGATGGCGCATCGAATAGAAGAATTGATGAAATTCGGACATTACGCGAATCAGTTAAGTATGCACCTTCAAAAGGAAAATATAAAATTTATATCATTGATGAAGTACATATGCTAACAACGGAATCGTTTAATGCACTTCTTAAAACCTTGGAAGAACCCCCTGAACATACGATATTCGTATTTGCAACTACCGATATTCACAAAGTTCCTTTAACTATTATTTCACGTTGTCAAAGATTTGATTTTAGAAGAATCGAATTGGATGCAATAAAGAAACAATTAAAACTGATTGCTGATAATGAAAAGATAAAAATTGACGACCAATCCTTAACTCTTATTGCAAAAAAAGCCGATGGAGCATTGAGAGATGCACAAAGTTTGTTTGATCAAGTAATTTCATTTTGTGGAAATCATGTTAAGTCGAATGATATATTCCTAATGTTGAATCTTATAAACGAAGAAATTTATTTTGATTTAACGAATGCTATTCTTCAAAAAGATTTTAAAGTTGCATTCGAAGTTTGTAAAGAAATTTACGATAACGGTTGGAATTATGTAGATTTCTTCGACGGTCTTATAGAACATTTTAGAAATATTTTAACAGTTATTATCACCGGAAATCATAAACTTATTGAGGCTGCAGAGATTTTTAAGAATCGATATCTTGTGTATCAAAATAAATTCAACGAAGCGGATATTTTAAGAATACTGGCTTTTCTAAACCGAAACATTTCCGAACTCAAAAACGTCCAAAATCAAAAATTGAAATCAGAAATTATTTTGAGCCATTTGATAGGATTAGAGAGAACATCAACTATTACTGAGTTGATTTCAAAAATTGACTTGTTGAAAAATGATAAAGAATTTAATTTGAAATCGGAATCTCATTCTGACACTTATAATGAGTCTACAAATTCGAAGCGTAATAGTACTGATGATGTTGCTTCCAAAGTAAATGTTGGATTAAAATCGCCTAATTCAAATAAAGATAAGACTATTACTAGTTTTAAATCACCAACTGTAAATCCAAATAGCGATCTTAATCAAGTCATTGATAAATGGAGTGAATTTCTGACTTATGTTGAAAAAGATTATTCGTTTGGCCCGTTGCTAAATAATTCCCAACCTCTAGGTGTTAACGACTCAATTGTAGAAATTTCTGTTGAAAACGATGAAGATATTCAGCATCTTAATAGTTCAAGAGAAAAGTTTGATTTACGTTCAAAGGAATTTTTTGGAAAACCTATCGAAATAAATTTTATTTCAAAAACAGGTAAGAAGATTGAAGACTCGGATTCCGAGATTGAGCAATTTAACTCTCCTCTATCGAGAGCAGTTGTTGATCAATTAGGCGGACGCGAGATAAGATAATGATTCATTAAATTCTAGGGGGCTTTATGGTCAAAATAATATCGTTTCTACTTTTATCAATAATGTTAAGTCTTTCTTCATTAGCACAGGGTAAAATATTCTTAGAGGACGAGGCAGAACAATTGTTTGGTCCGGTTAAACAAAAAACACGTTTAAATACACGAGTATTTGAAGCCTTCATTGATACACACGAACATTTAATGTTCAAGATGGATAAGGCCAAAATAAATGTATTAGGGCGCAATAGAGTCCCAATAATAAAGCAATTTGAAAGTTCAGCTGATGAGGTTTATCACTTATTCAGTTCTGAAGTTATAAGAGAACTAATTGGGAAGGGCAAGAATCCGAATACTTATATTGAGACAAGAGAAGAAGTATTAAGTATCTCTAATGGTATTTACGTAATGGAAATTGCATTCCCTTGTCCCCCATGTTGTCCGGAATGCCCAGATTGGCCTTGGCCACCAAAGGATGAATAATGAAAATCACGACATTAGTACAATACTTTAGTGCTTTTTCAATACTCTTCCCATTAAGTGCGGCGGTTGTCTATTGGATAAAAAGAAAATTCACATTTGAGAAGCGAGTTAACATTATCGCAGCTTACTTTATTATTGCACTTGTAACTCAAGTATTTATGCTTCTATTGTCATTCTCTGGTCAATCAAATTTGTCTGTTATCAGAATTTATGTAATTATTGAGTCCTTAATACTTAGTTATTTTCTGCTAAGCATACAAATTAAATCCAGCGTACGAAAATTATCATTAACCTTTCTATTCGGATTAATTATTTTCCTAGTCGATTATTACTGGGGTAAACCGAACTCTTTACCGATCGAATCAATAATGTTTGAATCCATTATTATTACGATAATAGGCATGACTACGATTCCTGAGATTAGATTAGAAAAGAGTCACGAAAACTCTTTCTATTATTTCGTATTCGCAATTATGGTATACTCCGTAAACAATTTAATTGGTTATGGTTTTATGGAACTTGCACCTGGTTTTTCGCTTACCGTACAAGCCATTGTAAATGTCGTTAAGAATCTAATTTTTACTTGGGGATTTTATTTATTGATAAAAAAATAATGAGAATGGAGTAGATATTAATTTTAAGGCCGATTATTTTAATCGGCTTTTTTATTTTAAAATAAAAGAGCCTCGCAAAAACGAGGCTTTCAAAATTAAATCCTGGCAGCGACCTACTCTCCCACACAGTTGCCCATGCAGTACCATCGGCGCTAAGGGGCTTAACTTCTCTGTTCGGAATGGGAAGAGGTGTTTCTCCCTTGCTATAGCTACCAGAAAACTTTACCAGATTTACTGGATCAAATTTTCTCAAAACAAAATAGAAATAAAGGAAGAGTGAACCTGAATTAAATTAGGCGTATTAGAAATTTTAATGGTTAAGTCTCACGACTTATTAGTACTACTCGGCTAAATGCATTACTGCACTTACACCTGTAGCCTATCAACCTTGTAATCTCCAAGGAGTCTTTAGTCCGTCTGAGACGGAGGGATACCTAATCTTGAAGTATGCTTCGCGCTTAGATGCTTTCAGCGCTTATCATGACCGAACATAGCTACCCAACGATGCCGCTGGCGCGACAATTGGTACACTATCGGTTCGTTCACTCCGGTCCTCTCGTACTAGGAGCGACTCTCCTCAAGTATCCTTCGCCCGCATAGGATAGGGACCGAACTGTCTCACGACGTTCTGAACCCAGCTCACGTACCGCTTTAATTGGCGAACAGCCAAACCCTTGGGACCTTCTCCAGCCCCAGGATGCGATGAGCCGACATCGAGGTGCCAAACCTTGCCGTCGATATGAACTCTTGGGCAAGATCAGCCTGTTATCCCCGGAGTACCTTTTATCCTTTGAGCGACGGCACTTCCACTCGCTACCGCCGGATCACTAAGTCCTGCTTTCGCACCTGCTCGACCTGTATGTCTCGCAGTCAAGCTCCCTTATGCCTTTACACTCTGCGCATGATTACCAACCATGCTGAGGGAACCATTGAGAGCCTCCGTTACAATTTGGGAGGCGACCGCCCCAGTCAAACTACCCGCCTAACACTGTTCCGGATCCTGATTCAAGGACCGCGGTTAGAATCCAAATAAACCAAGGGTGGTATTTCACCGATGACTCCACCGAAGCTAGCGCCCCGGCTTCAAAGTCTCCCACCTATGCTACACATGATTTACCCGAACCCAATGTTAGGGTGCAGTAAAGGTTCACGGGGTCTTTCCGTCCATATGCGGGTAACCGGCGTCTTCACCGGTACCACAATTTCACCGAGCCCGTGGCTGAGACAGTGCCCAGATCGTTACACCATTCGTGCAGGTCGGAACTTACCCGACAAGGAATTTCGCTACCTTAGGACCGTTATAGTTACGGCCGCCGTTTACTGGGGCTTCGGTTCAAAGCTTCGCCTTACGGCTAACCTCTCCCCTTAACCTTCCAGCACCGGGCAGGTGTCAGTCCCTATACTTCGTCTTGATTGACTTCGCAGAGACATGTGTTTTTGTTAAACAGTCGCCTGGGCCTTTTCACTGCGGCCCCGTTCAGCTCAGAAAGTAAAATCATCACTTACTTGGGGCACCCCTTCTCCCGAAGTTACGGGGTTAATTTGCCGAGTTCCTTAGCCACGGCTCACTCGAGCGCCTTAGAATACTCATCTCGTCTACCTGTGTCGGTTTGCGGTACGGTCTGATAAAATTCTCCCATACGAAGATTTTCTTGGCAGTATGATTACGATCAGTTTATGCTCTAAGAGCTCCCGTTCGCGTCTCGGTCTTAAAAGAGAGCGGATTTGCCTACTCTCTAAACCTACTCGCTTAGACCACCTAATCCGTCAGGTGGCTGACCTTCACTCCTGCGTCCCTCCTTATGGTCGAACAAATTTTACCAGGTACGGGAATGTTAACCCGTTTTCCATCGCCTACGCCTTTCAGCCTCGGCTTAGGGTCCGACTAACCCTGAGTTGATTAACATTGCTCAGGAATCCTTAGACTTTCGGCGTGCCGATTTCTCATCGACATTATCGTTACTTATGCCAACATTTGCTTTTCTATACGCTCCAGCATACCTCGCGATACACCTTCAACGCAAATAGAATGCTCCTCTACCATCTCATAATGGATCCACAGCTTCGGTAAGTAGTTTAAGTCCCGCGTATTGTCGACGCCGAGTCGCTTGACTAGTGAGCTATTACGCACTCTTTAAATGAATGGCTGCTTCTAAGCCAACATCCTAGTTGTCTGAGCAACTCAACATCCTTTCTCTGTTAACTACTATTTGGGGACCTTAGCTGGTGGTCTGGGTTGTTCCCCTCTTGGCAATGAAGCTTATCCCCCACTGCCTGACTCCCGAGAAACATGTATCTGGAATTCGGAGTTTGTCTGGGTTTGGTACCCTTGTGAGGGCCCTAGCCCAATCAGTGCTCTACCTCCAGTACACTATGCTCGAGGCTAGCCCTAAAGCTATTTCGAGGAGTACGAGCTATTTCCGAGTTTGGTTGGCCTTTCACCCCTATCCTCAGCTCATCCAAGCGGTTTTCAACCCACACTGGTTCGGACCTCCATGAGGTTTTACCCTCACTTCATCCTGGCCAAGGATAGATCACACGGTTTCGCGTCTACCCCATGCTACTAAAACGCCCATTTCAGACTCGCTTTCGCTACGGCTTCTTCCCTTAAGGAATTAACCTTGCAGCATAGGAGTAACTCGTTGGCTCATTATCCAAAAGGCACGCTGTCATCCCGATAAATCGGGACTCCAACTGCTTGTAAGCATACGGTTTCAGGTACTATTTCACTCTCCTGTTAGGAGTTCTTTTCACCTTTCCCTCACGGTACTTATTCACTATCGGTCACAAAGTAGTATTTAGCCTTACCAGATGGTTCTGGCAGATTCCCACAAACTTCCACTTATTTCGTGGTACTCGGGAGTGTATTCGAGGAAGTTAAATTGTTTTCACTTACGGGACTATCACCCTCTTTGGTACAACTTTCCAGAAGATTCAGCTAACAATTTAATTTTTTACTTCCCGACCTAATCGCAATTTGGTCGGAATACATCCCACAACACCGCTAACACAAAGGTTGCGTCCTTTAACATGTTAAACGGTTTAGGCTGTTTCCCTTTCGCTCGCCACTACTTAGGAAATCACGGTTGTTTTCTCTTCCTCCGGGTACTTAGATGTTTCAGTTCCCCGGGTTAGCCTCTCCCAACCTATTTATTCAGTTGAGGATATCCCAACATTACTTGGGATGGGTTGCCCCATTCGGAGATCTGCGGGTACTAGGTTGCTTCCACCTCACCGCAGCATATCGCTGGTAGCCGCGTCCTTCGTCGCCTCTTTGTGCCAAGGCATCCACCGTATGCCCTTAATAACTTAACCAAAAATTTCTAAGACGTCTAATTTTGATTACAATAAAAAGACATTGTTTATATTTTTTATTACAGGCTCAGTGTTACTTGCATATGCAAATAACTACTCTTCCAATATTTCAAAGAACAAATCGACGTTAATCGAGTTTGTGGAGCTAATCGGGATCGAACCGATAACCTCCGCCTTGCAAGGGCGGCGCTCTCCCAATTGAGCTATAGCCCCTTAATAGAAATTAAGGGTCAATCAGTTCAGCAAAAACTAAACGCATCACCCTTAATGTGGGCCTGAGTGGAATTGAACCACTGACCTCACGCTTATCAGGCGTGCGCTCTAACCATCTGAGCTACAGGCCCATTAGGTATAATTTTGAAAACAGCCTTTAGGCCGATCGCTCAAAATAATTTAAGAACAAATAAATAAAAAAGAGCGAGGACTAAAGAATCTAAAATGTGATTTCGAAGTTACTCTTAGAAAGGAGGTGATCCAGCCGCACCTTCCGGTACGGCTACCTTGTTACGACTTAGCCCCAGTCACCAGTTTTACCTTAGGCAGCTCCTTCCTTACGGTTAGGTCACCGACTTCGGGTACCCCCGGCTTCCATGGCTTGACGGGCGGTGTGTACAAGGCCCGGGAACGTATTCACCGCGTCGCGCTGATACGCGATTACTAGCAATTCCAACTTCATGGAGTCGAGTTGCAGACTCCAATCCGAACTGAGGATACCTTTAAGGGATTGGCTCCACCTTGCGGCTTAGCAACCCGTTGTAGTACCCATTGTAGCACGTGTGTAGCCCTAGGCGTAAGGGCCATGCTGACTTGACGTCATCCCCACCTTCCTCACTACTTGCGTAGGCAGTCCCATTAGAGTGCCCAGCATAACCTGATGGCAACTAATAGTAGGGGTTGCGCTCGTTGCGAGACTTAACCCAACACCTCACGGCACGAGCTGACGACAGCCATGCAGCACCTGTACAGCGGCCCCGAAGGGAAAGGTACTTTCATACCCGGTCCACTGCATTTCAAGCCTAGGTAAGGTTCTTCGCGTTGCATCGAATTAAACCACATGCTCCACTGCTTGTGCGGGCCCCCGTCAATTCCTTTGAGTTTCAACCTTGCGATCGTACTCCCCAGGTGGAATACTTAATGCGTTTGCTGCGGCACTGACCCCTAACGGAGCCAACACCTAGTATTCATCGTTTACAGCGTGGACTACCAGGGTATCTAATCCTGTTTGCTCCCCACGCTTTCGCGCCTCAGCGTCAGTTATGGACCAAGAAGTCGCCTTCGCCACTGGTGTTCTTCCAGATATCTACGTATTTCACCACTACACCTGGAATTCCACTTCTCTCTTCCAAACTCAAGATCTGCAGTATCAGAGGCAGTTCTACGGTTAAGCCGTAGGATTTCACCACTGACTTACAGATCCGCCTGCGCGCCCTTTACACCCAGTAAATCCGGACAACGCTTGCCCCCTACGTATTACCGCGGCTGCTGGCACGTAGTTAGCCGGGGCTTTTTCTGTGGGTACGGTCAAGCTCTGCACCTTGCGAAGCAGAATTTTTCATCCCCACTAAAAGGAGTTTACAACCTTACGGCATTCATCCTCCACGCGGCGTTGCTGGGTCACCCTTGCGGGCATTGCCCAATATTCCTCACTGCTGCCTCCCGTAGGAGTCTGGACCGTGTCTCAGTTCCAGTGTGGCTGATCATCCTCTCAGACCAGCTACTGATCGTTGCCTTGGTAGGCCATTACCCTACCAACTAGCTAATCAGACATAAGCCCATCCTTAGGTGTTACCGAAGCAACTTTAACAACATCACCATAAGGTGCCGCTGCATCATCCGGTATTAGCTCCGATTTCTCGAAGTTATTCCAGTCCCAAGGGAAGGTTACTTATGCATTACTCACCCGTGCGCCAGTGTACCGGTTCTCCGAAGAAAACTTTCCCCTAGACTTGCATGTGTTAAGCACGCCGCCAGCGTTCGTCCTGAGCCAGGATCAAACTCTCCGTTGTAATTATAATTTAAAATTGACGTAACCTGCTGTCGAAATCACTAAAGATTTATCTTTAGTCACTCACTCTGTCAAAGAACTTCCGTCATTAAAGACGGACACGAAACTTACATTATAAAATCTTTTTTGTCAAGTGATTTTAAATCAGCAATTAACAAAATTTTTATTTCGCCGTATATCTTTACATTATTTCAAAAAAACATAAGCTTTAAGTTATGGTATTCTTTTTTAATTTGCAAGAAGAAAATTAAATTATTTTTCTTTTTTATTTGGTGGGGTTAAAATTAACATTTCAAGAGAGATTACTATAGTATAATTTTTACTTTTCTTTTATTACTACTGCCTAGATTTTAGGCACTTTTCTGGAACTAGTTCAATTTCTTATTTGTATAAAATTGAGTTTAATCGTTGGGAGGTTCGAATAGCTATTTGTTACAGTGATTAGTTTTTATCCACTAACAAAAGGGGGTAGCCATGAAGAACCCAAATCAAGCATCAAATAATCCTTTAGCTGATTTAATTAGTGATGATATTTACGAACTTCTTGATAGCCGTGGACTGATTAACGAGAAGTCAGTTCGCGATTACCAAATTCGTAAAAAATTCAAATCCTTGCGTGATAGTAAGATCTCAGCGAGCGATGCTATTGATAGGTTAAGGGAAGATTATCCTTATCTTCAATTCGATACAATCCGCAAAATAGTTTATCAACTTCAGAAGTAATTATATTCTTGACAAACTATAGTAGTAGATTTATATTTACGACATCAAGCTTTCAAAGACATTGATCTTTGAGTTTGTGTTCCGGCCCAGTGTCTCCCCCCAACACTGGGCTTTTAATTTTAACAAGGGATTTATTATGGCAAAACAAATCAAAAAACAATCACGCATTAGAAAAACTAGATCAGAGTCACCTTTTAAGAATTATTGGACTCGGGAAAATTATTTATTGTTAAGTGCTGGTATATTGGTTCTTGTTCTTGGTTTCTTTTTAATGACATTCGGTCCGTGGGATAATCCGGTTTCATTAACGATTTCACCTATTATTTTACTTATTGCATATCTTATTATCTTTCCATTAGCAATTTTATATAAGAAAAATAAAAAAGCCGGAACTTCAGAAAATGTTCCTAGCAAAAGTTAAAGGAAACTTGGTTTCTACACAGAAGAACGAATACCTAAAAGGTCATAAGTTGCTAATCGTTCAAGCAATTGATTTCGATGGTAATTTTATTGGTTCAAGTGAATATATAGCACTCGATTTAATTGACGCGGGAATTGGTGATACTGTAATCGTTGCTCGTGAAGGGGATGCTGTTCAACAAATTCTTGGTCACGGGAATGCACCAGTAAATACAATGATTATTGCTATTGTTGACGACGTAGATCTAGCAGAAAAGTAATTTTAATAAAACCACATTATTAAATTGGATCTCAAAAATCTCTCAGCATTAAGTCTGCTACTTAAAATTGATGGTCTTGGTCCTTCAAAAATCCTTAATCTAGTTTCAAAATTTCATTCTCCTTCAGAGATATTTGCAGCTTGTAAAAATGAACTTTCTCAAGTCAGTTTAATTAGCAGTACTCTAGCCCGGAGAATTCAGCTTGCTTCGAATGAACTTTTAGATCATGTGAAAATATTTCAACAAGAAATTGAACAATTAAATGAGAGGGGTTTTAAACTAATCACTTATTTTGATTCTGAGTATCCGGCAATCTTAAAAAATATTTACTCCCCGCCAATCTTTTTATTCGTTTGGGGAAAATTAATGGATGATGATAAATATTCTTTAGCTGTGGTTGGTACAAGACGACCGACTGCCTATGGCAGGAAAATTGCCGAGAAAATTTCTGTGGAGTTAGTTGAAAATAGAATAACAATAGTAAGTGGATTGGCGCGGGGTATAGATTCTATTGCTCATAAAACGGCTTTAAAGAATGGTGGTAGAACTGTTGCAATTCTTGGTTCAGGACTTGATAAAATCTATCCACCTGAAAATAAAGATTTGGCAAAAGAGATCTCTGAAAATGGTGCTGTAATTTCTGAGTTTCCATTAGGTACTAAACCCGATGCTCAAAACTTTCCCAGGAGAAATAGAATAATTTCCGGATTAACACTTGGATCGGTTATCGTTGAAACAAATATAAACGGTGGCGCAATGCAAACTGCCAGATTAGCTCTCGATCAAAACAGAGAAGTTTTTGCTGTCCCGGGAAATTTAGAAAGTCCGCAAAGTGAAGGCACAAATGAATTAATAAAAGAGAGCAGAGCAAAGCTTATTACAAGTGCAGAAGATATTTTAGTTGAATTAGATCTAAAATTAAAACCGATACTTGGAAAAAACATTCCAAAAGAAAAATTAGATATCAGTCTTTTTGAACAAAATATTTTAGACCATTTAGACAACAATCCGATTCACATCGACCAACTTTCACAAAAATTGGGTTGTTCCACTTCAGACTGTTTGGTTAACTTGCTAACGCTCGAATTCAAAGGATTGGTTAAACAGCTTCCAGGTAAGCAGTTTATAAGTATGTAATCAATTCTACACTTATTTTTAATACTTCTTTCTATTCTTCCAAAGAAATTTCAAAAAATCTTTTAATGACTTTTCTTTGCCCATTTCAGTCGGCTTGTAATACTGTTTATTAACTAATTCATTCGGAAGATAATTTTCATCCACAAAATGATTGTCAAAATCATGCGGGTATTTATAACCTTTTGCATAACCGATAGATTTCATAAAACTAGTAGGAGCGTTTCTTAAATGATTTGGTACTGCATAGAGTTTCTCATTCCTAACATCAGCAAGTGCTTTATTGATTGCTAGATATGAAGAATTACTTTTAGGTGAAGATGCTAAGTATGTGGCGCATTGTGCAAGAATAATTCTTCCTTCGGGCATTCCAATTTTATCGACGGCACCAAAAGTTGCTTCTGCAAGTACAAGTGCATTTGGTGATGCATTCCCGATATCTTCGGCTGCAAAAATCAGCATTCTTCTGGCAATAAATAAAGGATCTTCCCCGCCCTCTATCATTCTGGCCATCCAATAAATTGCGGCATCAGGATCACTGCCTCTTAAGCTTTTTATAAATGCTGAAACCACATTATAATGTTCTTCGCCGGCTTTATCATAAATAATATTCTTTTGTTGAATAATGTTCTCGATTACATTCTTCGTAATGTCTATACTTTCATCATTATTGTGTTGAGCAAAAACTAACTCAAGTATATTAAGCAAAGTTCTCGCGTCTCCTCCACTTATATAAATAAGATAGTCTCTATCAAATTCATTAATCTTGTAAGCCCTCAACGTTTCATCATTCATCAGTGCATAATCGATAATATTATTAAGATCATCTATTGTTAATTCATTTAGAATGTAAGTCCTCGTCCTTGATCTCAAAGCTGAAATAACTTCAAACGAGGGGTTTTCAGTTGTTGCGCCAATTAAAATAATCTGTCCCGATTCAACTGAGGATAATAATGCATCTTGCTGAGCCTTATTGAAACGATGAATTTCATCTATAAATAAAATTGTTCTTTTATTGTATTGAAGATTTGTAACTGCAGTTTCAATTACTTTTCTTACATCCTTCACACCAGATGAAACGGCATTAAGTTGATAGAAATCTGATTTGGTTTGAGCAGAAATAATTTTAGCTAATGTAGTTTTACCAGTTCCCGGTGGTCCCCATAAAATAAATGACAACAAATTATCACTTTCAATCATTACTCTGATAGGCTTTCCTTGGCCAACTAGGTGTTTCTGTCCAAAAAATTGATCAAGATTTTTAGGTCGGATTCTTTCTGCAAGTGGTGTATGAGAAGTTATATTACTCTTGGTTGCCATTAGTTTTAATTTTTACATCAAGCCCTTTTTCTAAAGGACGTTTCATGTTATATTTTTCGCGAGCGGTTTTTTCTTTTTTAAAGCGGTCGTTTCTTAATGAATCCATTTCTGCTTCAATTTTTTCTATTCGTTTTTCGGAAGATTTTATTTCTCTTTCGAGTGATTCAACTCGATTTTTAACTTCAAGATACTTAAGAATACCTTTGTTATTGAAAAACAGAAAAGCTAAGATGAGTAGAACAACTAAAAAGTAAACTCCCCCTATTATCTTTGCTTTTGATAGCGACTTTAACTTAGCCATTTAATTCATGCTTAATAATTCTATCTATCAATTCGTAAAACGAAACTCCAACCGCTTTTGCCATTTTGGGGATTAAGCTGTGACTCGTCATCCCCGGTAAAGTATTAACTTCCAGACAGTAATTTTTGTAGTCGTTTGTAAGCCTGAAGTCAACTCGTGCATAGTTTGAACACTCAACGGAATTAAATGCAAGAAGAGCTTGATGCTGCAAGTGACTTGCTACATTTTCGGGAATATCAGCCGGAACGATATATTCACTCATACCGTCAGTGTATTTACTTTCATAATCATATAAGCCATGTTTTGGTTTAATTTCAAGAACAGGCAAAGTCTGTTGACCCAAAATTCCTACTGTTACTTCCCTACCGGGAATATATTCTTCAATTAATACTTTATTTGAAAATCTTTTTGCCAGAACGATTGATTCTTCAACTTCGGCATCTCCTCTACATACAGATAAACCAACAGTTGAACCTTGATCATTTGGTTTGATAATACAAGGGTATCCAAAGAATTTCTTAATCTTATCTTTTATTACTTCATAATTTATTTCATTAAATCCGACAACGAACCATTTAGGAGTTGCTACATCATAATGTTGGAATAAAATTTTTGACATTATTTTGTCCATTGCCATCGCGCTAGATAAAACTTTGGACCCTGTGTAATTTATACCTCTTAGTTCAAGTAAGGATTGCACGGTTCCATCCTCACCGTATTTACCATGTAAACCTAAAAATACCAGATCAGTGTCATGTGGCAGCAATGAATTAATGGCTTCAACATAATTTTCTTTCTTTACTTCGCTAAAATCATCTTTTACAAAGTACAATCTTTCGTCTGTCGGTTGATTTTTTCCATAAGCCGGATCGATAAGAATCAGTTCATGTCCAAGTTCACGTATAGCATGAGCAATAGATTTACTTGATTCTTTGGAGACTTCTCTTTCCGGTGAAGCCCCACCAACTAATAAAGCGATTTTTAATTTTTCCTTAGACATTTTTAATAATCCATGCGAGAATTTTTATTAATCTTTATACCATAAGTTGATTCTGCTATATTATATAATTCTTTCAGTTTGAGATTCGGAATTGTTTTTTCTCTTCCCATTGATCTGGCTACAGATAAAATTTGTGCTGCATGTTCAAGTTTTTCCATTCTGAAATAGGCGCCTTTAATTGTTTTTGCAAAAGTTACTGCTCCATGATTTTCAAACAGCAGTGCATAAGCAAAATCAATATATGGTTCCATTGATTTGGGAAGTTCATCTGTAGACGGAGTTGAATATTTACAAAGCGGCACTTTACCCAATGACAAGATTACTTCTGGGAAAATAGGAGTTGTAAAACCCTCTCCTATTGCTGCAAATGCTGTTGCATGAACGGGGTGACAATGAACAACGGCATCAATATCACTACGTCTTTTGTAAGCGAGCAGATGGATTTTGCTTTCAGTTGAAGCTTTGCCACTGCCGCTTACTACATTTCCGTCGTAATCAATTTCTATTAAGTCTTCTTCTCGAATTTCACCTTTGCATTTTCCGGATGGAGTAATAAGAATTTTTGACGAATCTAGTCGAATGGATAAGTTTCCGTCATATGCTGCAACGAATCCTTTTTCATAAACTTTATGACAGTACTTGACAAGTTCACTTCTTATTGACATTGCCTTTCCAATTCTTCCATTAACTTTAGATTTATAAGTCCATCTTCGCCGCTGACCAAAGGAATTTCATTATTCAATATTGCCGATTGAAAATCACGTAATCGGAATAGTAACTTATTTGCTCTTCTTCTAAATGCTTTTTTGGTTTCACCATGAAGATCAATAGTAAGTCTACTTTGAGATGGTTTCTTTCCAATTACGTTTTCAATACTGATGGCACCTTTATAGCCGAGTATTTCTATACGATTAAAAAATCTTTTCGTGTTGAAGGAAACATTAAAATGACCGTAACCACTTTTCTGAAATTTTAATACAGCAGATGAAAAATCTTCAACATCACTTTTATAAATTATGTTATCCATGTAACCTTTAATCTCAATAATTTCTCCGCCGAAAAATCTGAGTAAATCAATCATGTGCGTACCAACATCACGAAGAGCTCCACCACCGCTAAGCTCGCGTTTAAATCTGAAATTTTCACTTGGTGGAATATCTGCATTAAAGGAAGCTGAAATAGATACAATCTTTCCAATTAGTTGATTATCAATCAATTCTTTGGCTTTAACTACCAGAGGATGAAATCGATGAACGTAGTTTACAGATAGCTGAACCTTATTCTCTTTACAAACCTTCACCATTTCTTCAGCTTGTTGACTATTTAACGCTAGAGGTTTTTCGCAAAGAATATGTTTACCGGCTTGTGCAGATTTAATCACTCTCTCATAGTGGTTGGAATTTGCACCATTTATATAAACTGCTTTAAAATCTTCTTTCAAAAACTCATCGAAGTCATCGTACGTTTTGGAAATTCCAAATTTGACGCCAACACTTTTTGCTCTTTCTTTGGAAGCACTAAATAACGCTATCGGTTTACTTTTTTTTAGAAGTTGAAATGTTGGTAAAAATGTGTGTTCAGTAAAGTAACCGCAACCTGCGATTCCCCAAGTTAATTTTTTACCGCGTGGTATTTTCAATCTTGGTTTTACCATTTCATAATTTTAATTTTTTCATCAACATGTTTATTGGCTTGGGATTTTGCATAATATAAAAATGAATTGCTGGTACATTTTCATTCAATAATTCTTCAACTTGTTTTGCAGTCCAATTGACACCAATTTCTAAAACGTGTTCCGGTTTTGCTTTATCAATCTCTTCTGTTAATTCATTAGGTAAATCAATGTAAAAATGTTTTGGTAAACTTTGTAATTGCTGCTTGGAAGTTACAATTTTTAGTCCTGGTATGATCGGCACAGTTATGCCGGCTTCTTTGCATTTTTCTAAGTATTGAAAATAATTTTTATTATCGTAAAACATTTGAGTAACAACATAATCTGCGCCAGCATCAACTTTTTGTTTTGTATATTTTATATCAATCGCGAGATTTGGAGCTTCAAAATGTTTTTCAGGATAACCACCAACTCCAATACAAAAATTCATTGGCTCAGCATCTAGAAGACTATCTTCTATATACTTTCCGCCATTGATATCTTTTATTTGCTTTACTAAATCAATTGCGTATTGATTTATACTTCTTCCAAATTTAACTGGCTTATGATAACCGCTATCATCACCTCTGATGGCAAGTACATTATCAATACCCAAATAGTGGAGTTCAATAAGAAAGTCTTCTGTCTCTTCTCTGGTAAAACCATGACAAATTACATGAGGTACAGCATCAACATTATATTTATTTTGAATCAATGCACAGATGCCAAGTGTACCGGGACGTTTTCTTTTTATCTTCATTTTATATCCACCCGAGGGAGTTTCTTCGTATATAACTTCTGCGGCATGACTGGTTATATCAATAAACGGCGGATTAAATTTAATTATTGCATCCAACACTTCCATAAGGGCTTTTATGTCACCACCCCGCTTGGGAGGTATAATTTCAAAACTTATTAATGTATGTTTTGCTTTAGCTAAATGTTCTATGACTTTCATTTAAGAATATGCTTCCTGAATTATATTAATATTGTTGATCTATTATGTTAAACTAAGAAATTATTTTCACTTTTTGAGTATAGTAAATTTATAAGGTAAACTTTTTATAGAAATCATATCAAGTTCTAACTCCCTATAATTTCCTTCAAGCCAGTCAGAGGTCATGTCACTGTAATGATCACTGAATATATGACCTGATTGACCAGTCGGTAGTATGTAATTGAATTTATTTTTTTCGCTAAAGTCGTAAATATATCTCATCGAAGGACCGAGTTTATTTAAGTACGGTTCAGTAAAAGAGTATTCTGTGTTAAAGACAGTTGTACCGTCACCACCGATTGGAAACGGACCAATATTAACAAAGTTATCAATTACAGGATTAACTCCATCAAAGAAATGCTTAAATTCAATCTGATGTAATTCTCCCCATTGCCAAGTTGCCAAATTAGTTCCAAATTTTTTTTCAAGGAATGTTAATGCATCAACTAAACTTTCACGAATAATTGCATCTCGATTTTCAATTTCTTCTGTTCCAATATTATCGAACCAAGTGGAATTCCCTTTTTCAAATAATTCAATTATTACTCTATACGGAACGTTTGCAATAAAAACATATTCATGAAAAAGTTCTTCGCCCATTTCATCCATAAAAGTATTTTCTAACAACTTCATTAAGAATACATTAAATATTGTTGGGGTTTGACTTTTGGCATCCATCTGATAATTCCATTTATTCAGTAGTTCCAATGCCAAACTTAGATTATCATCTTCAATTTTTGCTTGACCGAATGCACTTGTGATATGTGGCGTGATTCGCTTTGCATAGTAAGAAAAGAAATCATTCTGCAATTGCTTAAAATCTTCAATGGAAAATTTCTCTTTTGAATTTAAGAATTCATCTATTCGTTCGATTCTAGATGATGGCTCCCACAGATTTGAAATATGATATTTAAAATTGCTGACGGTTTTGTTATTAGCCGAAGCAATATAATTCTGAGGTGGATTAAAAAGTTTAGGCATTTCTTCAAATGACACGAATCCTTTCCAATCATCTACAGTAGTAGTTCCGTCATAAACCAAGGTCGGACTTACATTATTTCTGATTGGTAATCTGGCTGCACAAGCATAACCGATATTCCCTTGATCATCAGCATAAACAAAATTTTGTCCGGGCGAAGTAAACTCCTTAACTCCTGCAAGAAATTCATCCCAGTTCTCTGCCTTGTTAATTAATAAAATACCCATCAGTTCATCACTGAATTCATATGCAGTCCATCGCATGCTAATGTTTGCTTTGTTTTGTTGTTCGTTCGGGAAGAGATCATTATAAGCATGTGCACCCGAAACTATTGGTCCACGATGTGTTGATCTAATTTTAAAAATTACACTCGAAGAATCTTTTACAAAAATTGTATCTTCTTCAATTTCCAAATCATTCCATTTTCCATCCAATAAGTATTTGGTTTTCGACGAATCAAATTGCTCAAAGTAAAAATCAGCATCATCAGCCATCACATTAGTTAATGCCCAAGCAATGTTTTCATTTTTACCGATGACAATTGCAGGTAAACCCGGAATCGTAAAACCCTCGACATTCCATTGATTACTTCTTATTGAAGCGAAATACCATTTACCCGGTGCTTGAAATGCTAAGTGTGGATCATTCGCAATTATTGGTTTACCAGTAATTGATTTTTCTCCGTTAACCACCCAACTGTTTGATCCTATGTGTGTACCGACAAATCCAGTGAATTTTCTGAATTCCTTATTAAGCCTTATCAAATCAAGAGAAATTAGCGGACTAGTTTTCAAATTGTTTGGTATAATCGTCGGCGCATTTTCCGGGTAATCCGGAATTATTTCCTTTACTTTATCTTCATCAAACTTTTGTATTAAATGTGAAATTGCAATATCTGCCCACCAACTTATATTTAGTTCGAACGCCATTAACTTTGCAAGCAGCAACGAATGTTCTGGTTCCCAAGGATATGGTTCATAGTTCAGAATGTCGAACTCAAGTGAATGCTTACCCGAATTTTCATTAATGAAGAAATTCACACCGTTGGAATATGCTTCTAATATTTCTTTGGACTTAGGATCAATTTGCGAGTAATGTTTTTCGACTGTTTTCTCAATCTTCATTGTTTTGAACATTTTATCAAAAGGAACGGTTTTATTTCCTAGAATTTCGCTTAATCTGCCTTCACCGGCTCTGCGAGCAATATCCATTTGGAATAACCTTTCTTGTGCATGCAAATAACCAAGTGCAAATACTGCATCACTTTGATCTTCGGCTACAATAAAAGGAATCCCCGCCGAATCACGGTAGATTGTAATATTGTCTTTAATTACTGATGATTCTGTAGAACCATTAAAATTTGGGGAATAACTTTTTAGAAAGAAGTAGGAGATTATTACAAATCCAATCAACACTAAAACTATTGATAAAATTGTTCCGACAAAAACTTTAGTTAACTTTTTCATTTCAGAATTCCGAATTAATCTTCTATACCTTTAATCATATTGTCCGGTAATGATTTGGAAGCTTTTGCCCCGAGTTCTTTTATTGTTTCAATACTTCTTAAAATGTTTCCTCTTCCATCAGATAATTTATTTTTTGCATCATGGTAAGATGCATCTGCTTCGGAAATCTTTTTACCTATTTTTTCAAGATCATCAACAAAGCCGACAAATTTATCATACAACATTCCGCTTCGTCTGGCAATTTCCATCGCATTTTTATTTTGACTTTCTCTTCGCCAAATATTTTCTATGGTTCTTAACGTTGCCAATAAGGTAGATGGACTAACAATTACTATATTATTCTCGAAAGCGTCATTAAAAACACTCGGATCTTTTTGAACTGCCAAACTAAATGCAGGTTCAATTGGAATGAACATCAATACAAAATCCGGTGGATTTAAGTCCTCAATATTTTGATATTCTTTTGCACTCAAACCTTTGATATGAGATCGAATAGAAAAAATGTGATCCTTAACAGCTCTTTCAATTTCTTTTTCATCATCCGCGGACGAATATTTTTCATAAGCAACAAGTGAAACTTTCGAGTCAATAATTATACTTTTCTTTTCGGGCAGTTTTATAACAACATCCGGTCTTAACCTTTTGCCGGTTTCATCTGTAAAACTTTCTTGAATTGTATAATGTTCATTTTTTACCAATCCGGATTTTTCAAGTATGGTTTCAAGAACAAATTCGCCCCAAGAACCCATTACTTTTGTATCACCTTTTAAAGCTTTGGTAAGATTCTCGGCTTCATCTGACATTCGTCTGTTTAGTTCTTGCAAAGTTTTCAAATGAGTTGTTAATTCGGAATAACTTTTTGTATCCGATGCGTGAATTTCATCAACTCTTTTTCTGAAATCTGTAATTCTTTCACGCAACGGGTCCAATATATTTCTTAGATTTTCTTGATTCTGCTCGGTGAATTTTTTGCTTTTATCTTCTAGAATTTCGTTTGCCAAATTTTTGAACTCTATTCTGAATCTTTCCTGAAGTTCTTCAATCTCTTTTTTTTGATTGGATAATTTTTCTTCGAGATTTACGTTTTGGGTATTGATCTTTGAATACTCGGAACTGATTTCCAATAATTTAGTTCTTTCTTTTTCAAGATTACTTTTCAATTCATTCAATTCATTTTGGTAAAGAGAAACTTTTTCTTCGGCTCTAGTTTTTGCGGATTTTATTTCATCGAGTTCTTCAATTGTTAAGCTTGAACTCTTTTTGTTGTTCAATTTTGAAATCAAAAATCCGATGATAAACCCGACAACAATTCCAATAATTAAATAAACTATTTCCATCATAACCCCAAAATTTACATTTGATTGCTGATCATTTTAGCTTCGGACTAATTTAATCATATTCTAACTTCCATTCACCGATTTTTCTCGTCGATTTACCGATTCTTTATTTATTACCTCCGTTGCATAGTATAATTTTCGATCGAAACTTTAATTAAGGAGGAAAGAATGAAAGGAAGAATAAACATCAGCTTAATTATTGGCTTAGCCTTAGTGATTCTAGGTGGATTATTTTTATTGGATAATTTTGATGTAATTTATTTTGATGTCCCATGGTGGATTTTCAAATGGCAGTCCATACTAATAATAATCGGATTATTAATTCTTGCAAATTCCGAAAACAAAACAGCCGGATATATTCTAATTGCAATTGGTTTATTCGCTTGGTTCCCCGGGTTGTGGCCTTTAGTTCTAATCGGTTTGGGATTTTACATACTTTATAAGAGAAGAGATACACCAAAACAATTTTCAGATGAGGATAAAGATTCCCCATTCAATGAAGAAACCGACGAATACTTAAATGATGTTTCAGTTTTTGGTGGAGGTAAAAAAGTTATCAATTCTCAAAATTTTAAAGGCGGTAAAATAACAGCAATCTTCGGTGGATCGGAAATTGATTTGTATGAATGTAAACTTGCAAAAGGAACTAACTACCTTGATGTATTTGCAATGTTCGGCGGTAGTGATATTACTATGCCGGCAGATTGGAATGTAAGAATTGATGTTGTTCCGATATTCGGCGGTTTTTCCGACAAACGAAGAAAAGATCCAAACCAAGTTCCTGATCCGGAAAAGAAATTGATAATTAAAGGTTTAGTTCTCTTTGGCGGCGGAAATTTAAAAAGTTAATTTTACTGGAGGATAAAATGAAACAATGTAACGGAAGATTATTAATAGGATTTTCACTTATAGTTGTGGGACTTGCATTTGTACTTCGCAATCTAAATGTTTTTTCTTGGGAGTTTGAATACGTTTTCCTTTCATGGCCGTCATTAGTTTTTCTGATAGGACTGGTTACAACAATTTCCTCCCGCGGAAGTTTCTGGGGTTTCTCTGCTATGATTGTTGGCGCAATATTTATAACGGCTCGTTATTATGATTATCCGGCCGGAGAAATATTTAGCGATATATGGCCTGTGTTCATTATTTTATTAGGACTCTCAATTTTGTTTCAACATAAAAAGAAAAAATCCATCGAAGGTGAAAAAACAGAAGGTTGGGTTGATTATGCGGACAACACCTTGGATTTAAGTACAGTTTTTAATGAAAATAAATATCGAATAACATCTCAAAATTTCCGAACCGGGAAAACTTCAACTCTGTTTGGAAGTACTGAATTAGATTTTAGAGATGCAAAGCTCGAACAGAATGCATCACTTTACTGTGACACTATTTTTGGTGGAACCGAATTAACAATTCCTTCAACTTGGAAAGTAATTAATAAAGGTTCGGCTATATTTGGGGGTTCAGCGGATGAAAGAAGAAAATCAGCTCCTGTCAACGATAATGAAGAGAATGTAATTACAATTAATGGCTTCACTCTATTCGGAGGAATTGAAATTAAATCATGATGCACCCGTTCTTAAATAATAAAACAAGCATTATAGTTTATAGCTCTGTTTGGATTTCGATTTTCGCGGTTCAGAGTCTTACACTAATCTATTTTATTAATTTGGAAATGTGGTTGGCAATTGCGGATTCATTTGTTTTCACCGGCATTTTATTTTTACTTGGAATTGCGTTATGGTATCCATCTAAATTTATCGGATTTGAATCTACTTCAGTTAGAAACATTTTGATCAACCACGCGATTGGTGCTTCTGTAACAAACTCAGTTTGGATTGGTTTAAGTTATTTTATTTTGTCACGATTAATACACACTACAACCTATCTAGAGTTTCTTGATGCATCGATTATATGGCGGTTATTAATTGGGTTGTTAATTTATTCAATTATAATATCAATTTATTATCTGCTCATTTATTACAATAACTTCAGAGAAAAACTTCAGCAAGAAACAGAATTAAATACTTTAGTAAAAGAAGCCGAACTTAGATCACTGAAATATCAAATCAATCCGCATTTTATTTTCAACAGTTTGAATTCGATCAGCTCACTCACCTTAACTAACCCTGACAAAGCGCGTGAAATGACAATAAACTTATCAACTTTTTTGCGTGGTACACTTTCTAAAAATGAAAAGCAAAAGAATAAACTTTCCGAAGAATTAGATACAGTAAAATTATATCTGGAAATTGAGAAAGTTCGTTTTGAAGGAAAGTTTGAATTGATCGAAGAACTAAGTGAAGATTGTCTAAAAGTAGAAGTCCCGAACATGATTTTACAACCACTTTTTGAAAACGCAATTAAACATGGCGTTTATGAAAGTCTTGACAGTGTGCAAATAAAAATCAGTTGTAATAAAGAAGGTGAATACTTAAGAATTTCTGTATCCAATAATTTTGATTCCAAAGCTGCACCACGTAAAGGTGAAGGAATTGGAATCAAAAATATTCAAAACAGATTACGATTGATTTACAACCGTGATAATTTACTGCGTGTAAAAAAATCTGATAACATTTTTTCCATTGATATCTATATCCCAACCGGAGAGAGAGAATGAACAAATTACGAACAATAATTATTGATGATGAAAAACTTGCTCGCGAAATAGTAAAAAATTATTGCTCAAAGATTGACGAAATTGAAATCATTGACGAATGCAGCAATGGTTTTGATGGAATAAAATCAATAAATATTAACAAACCCGATTTAATATTTCTTGATATACAAATGCCGAAGTTGAATGGTTTTGAAATGCTTGAAATTCTTGAAGAAAAACCAAAAATAATTTTTACAACCGCTTTTGATCAATATGCCCTAAAAGCATTCGAAGTAAATGCTATAGATTATCTTTTAAAACCATTTTCGGAAGAAAGATTTGCGGATGCAGTTAATAAAGTTACTAAAGAACAGTTATCAACAAGTGATGAAAAAGTAGAAAAATTAAAATCACATCTTGAAGAAGAGCTTGAATTTCTTGACCGAGTGATTGTAAAACAAAACCAAAAAATAAATATCATCCCGATTGATAAAGTTATCTACTTCGAAGCGCAAGATGATTATGTAATGATACATACACTGGATGGAAAATATCTAAAACAAAAAACGATGAAATATTTTGAAGATCACCTTGATCCAAAAAATTTCATTAGAATTCATCGTTCCAATATTGTAAACATTTCTTTTATAAAAGAAATAGAACTTTATGATAGTGAGTCTTACCGATGTGTATTAAAAGACAACACAAAACTATCCGTTAGCCGCAGTGGTTATACAAAGCTCAAAGAAATTTTAGAATAATCTTCTAATATCCCAAAATCAATGGGGCTAAAGTCCAAAGAGGTTATTAAATATAAAGATCTAATCAATTTGAAGAGTAATCACAACACCCTATCACATTCCAAATTGAACTTTAAACCCTCTATCACTATATTTTGATACTTAAAAGTTCTGAGGGATAATATGGCAGTAGATAAAGATCTTCAATCAATACAAGAAGCAAGAGACCTCGCACGTAAAGCAAAAGAAGCTCAACTTGAGTTCAAACATTATAATCAAGAGCAAGTTGATAAAATTGTAAAAGCTATGGCTGATGCAGGTTACAAAGCAGCGGAAAAACTTGCAAAAATGGCTCACGAAGAAACCGGGTTTGGAATTGTCGAACATAAAATTATTAAAAACCAATTCGGCACAAAGAATGTATATGAATCAATTAAAGACCTCAAAACTGTTGGTGTTATAGATGTACGCAACAATGGTAAGATTGTAAAAATTGCAGAACCTATGGGAGTAGTTGCAGCTTTGATTCCTTCAACTAATCCGACTTCTACTGCATTGTTTAAGACTCTCATCTCGTTAAAATGCAGAAATGCTATTGTCGCCTCACCGCATCCCAAGGCCGTAAACTGTATAACTGAAGCAAACAATATTTTAAATGAAGCAGCAATAAAAGCCGGCGCACCGCAAGGATTAATTCACACGATGAGCCAACCATCGTTAGCAGGAACCGATGCATTAATGAAAGATGAAAATATTGGAGTTATTTTGGCAACCGGAAGTACTCCAATGGTTCGTGCAGCATATTCAACCGGAACACCTGCTCTTGGTGTAGGATCGGGAAATGTACCGGCATTTATTGAACGAACCGCAAATTATCAAAAAGCTGTCGCCGATATTATTTACGGAACTACATTTGATAACGGGACATTATGTTCATCCGAACAAGCAATGATTGTTGATCGCCCCCTAAAAGATAAAGTTATTGAAGAAGCAAAGAGACAAGGATGTTACTTCGTTAACAAAGATGAAAAGATGAAATTAGAAAACGCGGTAGCTAAAGGTGGAAGAATTAATCCGGATATAGTTGGTAAACCTGCAGCGTTCATTGCGCATTATTCAGGATTTTCAGTTCCTGAAGGCACAAAAGTTTTAGCTGCCGAATGTACCGGTGTTGGGAAACATGAACCCTTATCTATGGAAAAACTCTCACCTATGTTGGCATTCTATGTTGTTGATGGCTGGCTGGAAGGGTGTCATAAATGTATTGATTTATTAAAATTCGGCGGGATCGGTCATACGATGGCAATTCATTCTAATGATAAAGAAATCATTATGAAATTTGCGCTTGAAAAACCCGCATTCAGAATAGTTGTAAATACTCCAAGTTCAGTTGGTGCAGTTGGTTACACAACAGATTTGATTCCCTCGCTTACATTAGGACCAGGAACTTGGGGTGGATCAATAATTTCAGAAAACGTAAGCGCAATGCATTTGATGAATATTAAAACTCTCGCATTCGAAACTAACCCTGTAAATTCAGGCAATGTCGTTACTTCATTGGGAAGTAATATAAAAAACAATTTACGAGACGAAACTTCACCTGGATCTTTTATGCAGCAAATTGAAGAAAGGTTACGTGCCCGAGCCGGAAATGTGAATATCGCGCCCTTCAAAGCACAGTCGAAGGAAAAAGTCGATAACCCAAAATCAAAATTCGGCAGTGGAATCTCCGAAAGTGATATTCAAAGAATTATTGCAGAATTTAACAATAAATAGACTTTATCTAAATCGAGTTCATAGCTTTTTCATTCCTCAATATTGGTAATTCTAGGAATCATTCCGCCTACGGTTTTATTCTACTTTTAACCTAACTCTTAGATAATTGTTATCAATCTTAGTATATTTAACGATAGGATTGTATTATTTAATCAAAATCGGAGAAATCTATGCATAATAAGAGTATCGAATTATTAAATAAGGCCGTTGCCGATGAAATGCATGCTGTGCATCAGTATATGTATTTTCATTTTCATTGTGATGATCAAGGTTACGATTTATTGGCTAGCATGTTTAAAAGAACAGCTGTCGAAGAAATGATCCATGTTGAAAGATTAGCAGAAAGAATTTTATTCTTAAAAGGCGATGTGGATCTGAAACCAAAACAAGATGTTGAAAAAATTCAAGATGTAAAGAAGATGCTTAAAATGGCAGCTGATATGGAAAAAGAAAGCGCAGAAGAATACAATATCTGGGCAAATGAATCAGCTAAAAATAATGACAACGCAACGAAAAAAATATTTGAAAGCTTAGTTGATGATGAAGAAAGACATTTCGATCAATTTGATAACGAAATTGAACAACTTGCAAAATTCGGTGATAATTATCTAGCATTACAATCAATTGAAAGAAGCCGAAGCCGTGAAAGCGGAAATGCTGCTGAATAGTTTAATTTTTATTATGCCCCGGGTTAAAATCCGGGGTTGAATTTTTTTATTGAACTACTACGTAGTTCTTTTTTTTCTTCTAAAACTTTTTATAATTATTTGATGGCTTCGCCATCACTTCTAAATACCTTACATCAACGTAACACTATTTCGAATTATCATCTGTTCCTAAACAAATCCAAACCTTTTTTCTAAAATTTTCGATGATTTTTGATAGCTCCGTCATCATTTCTATATATCTTACATCAACTATTACACAATTTCGAATTATCATATATTCCTAACCGCATCGCGGTTAAATAATTATAAAAAATTTTAATAAACAAAAACGGGACAGCACCGCTGTCCAATTGCATTAGATATCTTTCTTGAACTTTAAAATCATAGAAAGTATTTTCAAAAATGACATCAATTAGGAGTTTAGATCCTATGGCAAACACATTTCACCAAATTTATATCCATATTATTTTCTCAGTTAAGGCAAGACAACACCTTCTTCCAAAATCTAAAAAAACCGAGTTGCATAAATACATTGCAGCCGTAATAAACAATAATAATTGCAAACCCATTCTCATCAACTCAATGCCTGACCATATTCACATCTTCGTTGGATTGCATCCATCTGTTTCTATCTCAACACTCGTAAAAGATATTAAACTCGCCACTAACCAATTGATTAACAAAAGGAAATGGATACGAGGCAAATTCGCTTGGCAGAAAGGCTTTGGTGTTTTCTCCTACTCACATTCACATATTGATAGAGTTTATAAGTATATTGAAAACCAAGAAAAACATCACACCAAGCAATCCTTTCAAAAGGAATACATTTCTTTCTTGAAGAAATTCAAAATCGAATACGATTCAAATTACGTTTTTGATATTGAAGAAGAATAGTTTACTATTTCCTTATATTTACACATCAAAAAAAAAATGATTTTCGATATGAATAAAAATGATCTCGAATATTACGATTCCAACAAGAGT
Organism: Melioribacteraceae bacterium; assembly: GCA_030584085.1. Lineage (NCBI taxonomy): Bacteria > Pseudomonadati > Ignavibacteriota > Ignavibacteria > Ignavibacteriales > Melioribacteraceae > Melioribacteraceae bacterium. The sequence continues at coordinate 863,996 of CP129490.1, read as the reverse complement.
AAATTTGAACGCAAATCAGTTTACTCGAGCTTCGGATGGTTTCTAGTAACTTTTATCGGAATGAGTGCTATGCCTACAAGAATTGAATTTTATGATAAAGAAACCGGTAAGCTTGCTGCAAGTTTTACGGATGATGAAACAAGAAAAAAATATGTAGGTAGATATTAATCGTAGCGGTCTAGCTTAAACTTTTCACCCAGATAAAGCTTACGTACTTCTTCATCTTCTGCAAGATCATTTGCACTTCCCTCTTTAAATATTTTTCCCTCAATTAAGATGTAAGCTCTATCGACAATACTTAATGTCTCATGCACGTTATGATCGGTTATAAGTATCCCGATATTTTTATGTCTTAGATTTGCAACAATGACCATAATATCTTCAACAGCAATCGGATCGACACCAGCAAATGGTTCATCAAGCAAAATAAATTTTGGATCGGTAGCTAAAGCTCTGGCTATTTCGGTTCTTCGCCTTTCACCACCGCTCAATTGAAAGCCAAGATTTTTTCTTAGATGAGAAATGCTTAATTCTTCTAAAAGAGATTCTGTTTTCTCTTTTCTTTGTTGCTTAGTTAAATCAGTCATTTCTAGAATAGCCATTATATTATCTTCAACACTGAGTCTTCGAAAAACCGATGCTTCTTGTGGTAAATAACCTATCCCCATTTTTGCTCGTTTATACATCGGTTGACTTGTAATTTCTTCTTCATTTAAATAAACATGTCCGTCATTGGGTTTAATCATTCCGACTATCATGTAGAATGTTGTGGTTTTACCTGCACCATTTGGTCCCAACAATCCGACAACTTCACCTTGTTTAACATTTACCGAAACGTTGCTTACAACAGTACGCTTTTTATAGATTTTAACTAAACCTTCACTCCTTAATTTCAAGTGTTCTTCCATATTATTTCCTAATCAATTTTTTTAGTTCATCTTTTGACGGACGATTTTCATATACAATAAACTGTGGTAAAGTAAATTCTCTTTCTTTTCCGTCGACTAAATTTTCGGGATGATATTCACTCATCACACTTTTATATAACCTTACATCAACAACTTGTCCGTCTTCAAAGAGTATCTTTGCATTTTCCGAACTGGATTTAATTAAACCGCTTGGTTCGCCATCTTCAAACATATAATAAATGCTTAATACATTTTCATAAACTTCCGTTTTCGAAATGGTGCTATCATTAAAAAACATTTTTATTCGATTTCCCGACATTTGATCATAACGCCAATCGAAATTTTCTTTTTTTGAAATGATTAAGCTGCTGCCGCGGACATCTATCCAATCCAAATTTTGTTCTTTTAAGTAAATGAAAACGGAATCACCTACAAGCTGATTTTCACCACTCCAGATTATTGGTCTGGGTGATTCATCTGTTAACTTATATGTTTCAATTCTCTCTTCAGCATTATAAAAAATTGATTTATCATTTACAGAAGAAAAATCATCGCGAATAATTTTTACGTTATCCGTCGCAATAAATTTTTTGGTTGAATCGGTATAAGATTCCAAAATTTTTCCGGTAATCATCAATGTATCGAGTTTGCCTGTGTTTGATGTATCAATTTGTATAAACAATGGAGAACCTGTTACTTTCGAATACTTTTGTAGATTGTCGTTAACTAGTGAATCCCCGTAAATCAGAACATTGTTTTCAAAGTTATCGACTCTTACATTACCAAATGCAAATGATAATTTTTCATTTCTAAAGTGACGGATACTATCGGCAAAAATAATGGAAGTTGAATCCATTACTTGAACATTAGTCTTTGCATTAATTCTTTCCTCTGTCTTAAAGTAGTAAAGCTCTTGTGAAGTCAATTGAAAAGCCGAATCATTAAGAACAACATCTCCAAAAAACTGGGCCAATTCGTCATTGTAAAAATACTTTCCTTTATTGGCTTTTAGGTCAAAAGAAGGTTCTCTTAGATAAATTAAAGTATCGCTCTGAGCTATTTTGGTGTTTCCAAAATAATAAGCTTTTTCTGTTTCAATCACCAGAGTGTCTTGTGTTGCGACTACATTACCGATTAATTCAAATTCATTTTTAGTGATATACTGTATTGCTTTTCTACAAGTGATTACTACATCCCCTTGAGTGATTACTACATTTCCTATTACCTCACGGATATTTTCACCGTTGATAGTTTTACCGGTTAGACTGTCCCCAACAACTTGTACAGATTCATTTTCCTGAGAAAAAGTGAGAGTTGAAACAAGGATTATCAACATAAATATTTTTCTCATTTATCCTCACCGTTCAACTTTGTTGAATATGTTACATTGTATATTGTATAATTTTTTAATCCTTGATCTGAGATGAAGCCGTAACCTTCGATTCGTTCTTCTTTTGTAGTGATCGTAACAAATTTATCGGTTGTAATTTTTTGTGTTTTGTTGATCCAGTGAAGTTCATCGGTTCTTAAAACTGTACCACTGTCATTTTGTGCAACAACAGAATCGATTGCAAACATATCTTTTGTTTTATCGTCTATTCTTCCTCGCTTTGAAGTCAATTGAGATGTTTTTACTTCATTATCATCAAAGAAATTTATTTTAACTCCTTCAAGAAGAGTTTCTTTTCTATCATCATAAACTAAAATATGATCTGAGTACAAGATTGCTTTTAATAATCCTTCGCCGGTTATTAATATTTTTGAATCCCAACTTTCTTGTGTTGGAATTTCACCATTTACAATTTCATTATTAATGATTGGCTTAACATCATCTTTACATGATGACAATAAAATTAATCCAATAAATATGTAAGCAAATAATTTCATCTTCTTTGCAGACCGATTTCAATCAACTCATGTAAGTGAACAATACCGACCGGTTTATTATTATCATCAACCACAATTATTGATGTTATCTTAAAATTCTCCATTTGCTGTAATGCAAAAGAAGCCAAATACTCACCACTTATCGTTTTAGGATTTATGCTCATAACGTCCTTGACTAGAACATTTACTATGTCGCTTCTTTTTTCAAGAAGCCTGCGTAAATCACCGTCGGTTAAAACACCAGAAAGTTCTCCGCTATCATTTACAACGGATGTTGCACCAAGACGCTTTGTTGTCATTTCGAATATTGCATCTTTCAATGCGGAATTTTCATTAACAATTGGGACTTGATCACCTTTATACATTATCTCGGATATTTTTAACGATAATCTTTTTCCAAGACTTCCGGCCGGATGAAGAAATGCAAAATCTTCCGATGTAAATCCTCTCATTTCCAAAAGTGTGATTGCAAGAGCATCTCCCATAACTAAAGCAGCAGTTGAGGAAGAAGTCGGAGCTAAATCATATGGACATGCTTCTTCTTTAACACGAACATTTAAAAAGATATCACAATCTCGTCCTATTTTTGAATCACGTTCGCCTAGCATTCCAATCATTGTTACATTGATTCTTTTCAGCATTGACATTAGGCTTACAAGTTCTTCAGTATTGCCGCTTTTAGAAATAAGAATAACAACATCTTCACTTCTCACCATTCCAAGATCACCATGCAGAGCATCTGTTGGATGAAGAAATATTGCTGGCGTTCCGGTAGAATTTAAAGTTGCTACAATTTTTCGTGCAATTAATCCGGATTTGCCCAGACCTGTAATTATAACTCTTCCCTTTGTTTCTATAATTACTTTTGCCGCTTTAATAAACTCTTCATCAAGCGTGTCACATAATCCGGCAATAGCTTCGCTTTCTATTTGAATTACTTTTTTACCGTGTATTAAAATTTCTTTATCGTTCAATTTTTTCTTCCTCCAAATATTTTGAAGAATGATTTTTTCTTGTCTGCTTTCTTTTGGGCAAATAATGAGTAATCAATTTTTATTTTGTTAAGATATTTATTGTACATCAAAAATCCTTGTGCGATTTCTTCATCAGAAAGTTCTTCAAGATGAGAAAACAAACGCATGGGCTTCAAAGCAATTATAGGATCACGAATATTTTTGACTCGCATTATTTCGTTATAGAAATTAGTTGCAGGTATGATATGGTTAATTCCCGATTGTGCTTCATAAACCCACACCCTTTTTGATTCGGGAGCAATAGCAATGACAATCTCATTCTTAATTAAATGAATTTCTCTTACAGCAGAATTATCCGGCGGAGAATTTTTTCTTGGCAGCCATTCGGAATAAGTCCAATAATTTTTGATTTCTTCATTAAATTCACCTTCTCCCGAAACCGCAAAATCAAGTTCAATTTTTTTTTCAAATTCATGGTGAATTGATATTTCAATTTTATGGTTCGATGTATTAATTACCCCAACAGCCAACATACTTTCTGCCGGTGCCGAAAAATCGGGCTGATCATTTTCTTCACCCAATACATAATCGTGTTGCTGAAATCTACCACGACCAATTAGAAAAATGTTATCCAATTTATCGTAATAAATTTTATAACCGGGTCTATTTGAGGGGAGTAATTTTCTTAAATAAAGTTTTTCTAATTCTGTTAGTTTGCGAGGATATTTTTCATGTTTATAGTTTGGAAGCATACCATTCTAATTTTGTAATACAAGCTGCTTGATTTCGTTCAGCATTAATTCGACATCTTCGGCAGGAATTATCTTTTTGACAACTCTTTTAACTTCACGACGGGCATTTCTTGGCGCCGCACTAAATCCAACTTTTTGTAAAAGTGGAATATCTAAAATATCATCTCCCATAAAGAAAACTTCGCTGAATCCAATGTTGAATTCTGCAATAATTTTTTCTGCCTCGCTGACTTTATTGATTGACGAATTAATTATCCGAATATCATAATTCTTTACAAACTCAATTACTTCATCATTTTGTCTGCCAGTTATTATTGCGAAGTAAATTCCTTCTTCACAAATCTGTTTAATGAAATCAGCTAACGGATTAAGAATTTGATCTAATGTATAATCTCTATTCTCTTGGATTAATACACCATCAAGATCAAAAAGAACAAGCTTTATTTTTGAATCCACATTAGATTTCATAATTTTTAACAACTGAATCAATTTTTTGAAGAACTACTAATAAATTTTCCAATTCATTAAGCGGTAATTGACTTGCAGCATCACTCATGGCATTAGGAGGATCAGGATGAACTTCCAGAAAGAGGGCATCGATACCAACTGCTGTTGCGGCTTTTGCTAATGGTAAAATATATTCCGGTTTGCCGCTAGTAATTCCGCCGCTACCCGGTGATTGAACCGAATGTGTTGCATCCATAACAACAGGATATCCGAGTTCTTTCATCATAACTAAAGATCGCATATCAACTACTAAATCCTTATATCCGAATGTTGTACCTCTCTCGGTCAACATAATTTTATCATTCCCGGTTGATTTTACTTTTTCGGCTGCATGTTTCATATCAGGCGGAAACATGAACTGTCCCTTCTTAATATTAATAATTTTACCAGATCGACCGGCAGCAATAAGTAAATCAGTTTGTCTGCAAAGAAATGCTGGAATCTGAAGTATATCAGCAGCTATCGAGGCTTGTACTATTTCTTCGGCGTTATGAACATCAGTAATGATTGGAAGATCTAATTCAGTCTTGACCTTATTCAGTATTGAAATAGCTTTATCAATTTCCAATCCCACAAATGAATTTATACTTGTGCGATTTGCTTTTTTATAACTGGATTTAAAAATAAAAGGAATATTTAACTCACTTGTAATTCTTTTAATTTCAGCCGCCGTTGTCAAAATCATTTCTTCGTTTTCAACAACACAAGGTCCGGCAATTAAAACAAAAGGATGGTTATCGCCAATTTTTATATTCTGTAATTTTATCATAATTATTGATTGAATAAATTATTTTGATCTAATTTTCCGCGCTTAGTGCGATTAAATTTTGTGTAAGCCGCTAAAGTTGCTTCTCGTCCACGAGGTGTTCTTTGTATAAACCCCTGTTGAATCAAGAACGGTTCGTAAACTTCTTCGATTGTTCCCGGATCTTCGTTAACAGCAGTGCCTATTGTATTTATTCCGACGGGTCCGCCGTTAAACTTATCAATTATTGTTAGAATTATATCTTTGTCCATTTCATCGAGACCGTCTTCATCAACTTCCAGAGCTAATAAAGCTTTTTTCGCAATTGCCAGATCTATGGTTTTTTTATTATCAAAATCGGCAAAGTCTCTAGTTCTTCTTAATAATCTATTCGCAATTCTAGGAGTACCTCGAGAACGTTTAGCTATTTCATGAGCTGCGTCTTCATTAATTCTGATGTCCAATATTGATGAAGAGCGTTTTATAATCTTTGTAACTAGCTCTGCATCATAATAATCCAGACGAGACTTGATTCCAAAACGATCTCTTAATGGTGCAGTAAGCAAACCGGCTCGAGTTGTTGCTCCAATCAATGTATAGCGTGGTAATTTAATTTGCACGGTGCGTGCATTTGGTCCGGAATCAATCATGATATCAATTTTGTAATCTTCCATTGCGGAATAAAGATACTCTTCAACAATAGGACTAAGTCGATGTATTTCGTCAATGAATAACACTGACTTCTCTTCAAGATTAGTTAGAATACCCGCAAGATCACCGGGTTTTTCTAATACAGGACCTGAAGTTGTTTTTATTGAAACAGCCATCTCATTTGAGATTATGTGAGCAAGAGTTGTCTTACCTAATCCGGGAGGACCGGTTAACAAAACATGATCCAAAGCATCACCGCGTTTTCTTGCGGCTCCAATAAAGACTTTTAAATTATCGGTAATTTTATTCTGACCAGTAAATTCGCTGAAACCTGTAGGTCTCAATGCATACTCAAGCTGCTTTTCTTCTGCTTGAATTTTGGGGTCTATATCTGTTGAATTTCTCATTTACAAATTTACTTATAAATATTATGTATAACCTTATAATTAAACTGCAAAATTTTCTTTTCGGAATTTCTTAATACGCTCTAAACCTAATATCATACTTATCATAACCAAATACATCAATGCAACCGCACCAATTGTTCCGATTGTATTAAATGAACCACCATATGAATTATAGAACCCGGGAATCCATGCACTTCCATATAAGATTACCAGATGAACAACATATATCAGTAATGTATGCCTGCCTATTAACTTAATTATTTGAGGAATGTTATCTAATTTTATAACTAATAATGAGACAATACCGTTAAGAGTAATGACAAAACCGATTCTTAAGAAGAAAATTGCGACACCGTAAGCTTTCTCAAGGTAATTTCCGCTAATAATATAACTGATGTTCGATGAAGCTAGATATATAAACATCAGACTCAGTCCGATGACTATCAAACTAGAACCAAACCTTTTTTTCTTAAAAATTAGTGGATTATGAGCCAGATAAACTCCCAGTAACGCACCGCCGATAACATAACCAACCCAAGGGAATAGCGGAAATAATGATCCTGATTTAGAATACATGTAAGCAGCCAACGGAGCCGTTAATATTTCATTCCAATTTATACTGTAGATAAATGGGTATGTGAAAACAAAGAATGAAACACTTGCAGTAAACATAATGTATGGAGTTACTTTCAATTTTTCAGCAAGGAGGGCTATTAAAATAATAAACAGCAAACCAAAACCAATCAAATGCAGCGCATCAACGGCAAAAAAGATTCGCCACTGTTCATCTGTTACATCCGAAAAATCAAATATTTTCCAAGTCGGATAGCGCAGAAGATAGCCAAGCCCAACCAAAAGTAAAAATCTTTTAAGTCCTTTAATTAATCTGGTTTTATTGTGAGTTTGGCTATTATAGAATAAGAGGTATGTAAAAACAACACCAGCGGTGAACATAAATATTGGGGCTGTAAACCCTCTCATTACATGCCAAATACTATAGAATAATGATTCTGAATTTCGTAAATCGTTGGATAAAAATGTATGCACAGTATGCCCCTGCACCATCATTAAAACGGCAAAAGCTCTCATAAGATCCAGAAAAACTATTCGTTTGGAATTTGAATTGCTATTCAATTTTTTTTAACTCAGATTTTTTTGTTTAGGAAATATATGGAAAGTGCGAATTGAATTAAACAAGGATTATAATAAGAACAGGGGTTGTCTCAAAATGTTAATGTCAATTATTTAAAAAACATAACTATTATAAGACATCCCCTGCGGCTAGTGGGAATTATCGCCCAAGTGCATCAAGTTTATCTTTTTTAGCAAGTAACTCATCTTTGCTTTCAACATGATTTGGATCAGGAATACAACAATCAACCGGACAAACAGCTGCGCATTGAGGTTCATCATGAAAACCAACACACTCGGTACATTTATCCGGTACAATGTAGAAAAATTCACTTGAATAGAAACCTGTCGCTCCGGAAGGTGCTTCATCGCCTTCAGAATAATGTTTTCCTTCTAACTCCCAATCAACTCCTCCTTCATAGATTGCTGTATTGGGGCATTCCGGTTCGCAAGCTCCGCAATTAATGCATTCATCTGTTATCATTATTGCCATAACTTGTCTCCTTTCAGTAAGTGTTTAAATTTTTTCTATCTTAGGAATTTTGTTGCTTGTAATCTCAATTTTTCCTTGAGAAAAATAAATCTCAAGATCTTGGATTATATTATCAATTTTTTGCAGCAGAATATCAAGTTGAATTCCTTTATAATCTGGCAAATAATTAGTCAATTTTTCGGTTCCTTTTTTATATTGACTAAGAGAACCTTTATAATTCTGGTTTAGAAGATGATATCCTCCAACCGAAATCTGTACCATGCCCTGGAAAAATAGTCTATCACTACTTTCCGCATTCATCCACAAATTTTCAAAGAAATCATGTGCTGCAAAAAAATCATGTTCGTTGAAGAGCTTAACCCCTTCTTCAATTTGCTTGAACATTAGCAAAAATAACTAATTTTCAGTTCATTAAAAAGACAATTTATTCTGATTACCACCCTCCGCTAGCTCCACCGCCGCCAAACGAACCGCCTCCACCGCTAAAACCACCAAAACTTCCTCCGCCGAATGAACCACCGCTACTTCGTCCCCCTCCCATTCCACCGAGTAGTATTAAACCGCCTAATCCACTACCTCTTCCCTTTCGCATACTCGAAAGGATCGAGATAATAATAAACATTATAAAATAAATTATCGGAAATCCATCATTTTCTTCTTCGTCTTGTTTATCATTTTTATATTCGCCCATAGTTGCAAGTTTGATAGCGTTTAATCCGGCTTGAACACCTCTAAAATAGTCATCTCTTCTAAAATATGGAGCAATCTCATTACGAATGATTGAACTTGCAAGCGCATCGGGAAGAGCACCTTCCAATCCGTAACCGGTTTCAATTCTCATTTTCCTATCATCTTTAGCTACAAAAAGAAGAACTCCGTTATTATTTTCTGACGTTCCAATTTTATTCTCGGTCGCAATTTCATATGTGAACATTTCAAGAGAATAATTATTGATAGATGACATCATCAAAAAAACAAGTTGGTTGGATGTTGTATCTTCAAAAGTCTTTAGATCCCTGTTAAGATAATCGAGTTCACCGGAAGATATTGTGTTAGTAAAATCAGTTGCATATCTCTCCAACTTTGGAACTTGAGGCTGTGCAAATATCAATGCTGCGACGCCCAAAACAAAAAATAGAAAAATTATCTTTTTAATAAACATTAACTAAAACTCAACTTTAGGGACTGTATCTGCACCTTCGGCAGCTTCGAAATATTGTTTTTGGTTAAATCCCGCAAATCCGGCGATGAAGTTTGCAGGGAATCTTCTAATGGTTGTATTAAATGCCTGTACTGTTTGATTGAATTTCATACGCTCGACCGAAATTCTATTTTCAGTACCTTCAAGTTGTGCTTGAAGCTGTAAGAAATTTTCATTGGCTTTTAATTGCGGATAGTTTTCAACCGTTACAAGCAATCTTGACAATGCATTACCAAGTTCACCTTGTGCACTTTGAAATTGTTGAAAGGCATTTGGGTTTTCCAACATTTGCGGTGTAACATTAATCTGGTTTACTCTGGCGCGAGCTTCAGTTACTGCTGTAAAAGTTTCTCTTTCAAATTCAGCAACGCCTTTAACGGTATTAACTAAATTAGGCACTAAATCAGCCCGTCGTTGATATTGATTTTCAACTTGCGCCCAACTTTGTGTAACACCTTCTTCAAGGGTAACTAAATTATTATAAACTCCCACTCCCCACAAAACAAGACCAATTAGAATAACAACAATTACGGCTCCTACGCCGCACCCTATCATTAGTCCTTTACTCTTTGCCATTTCAACTCCGGTTTTTAATTTGTTAAACTTCTTGTAGGTGCCGGGACTTTACCACCTCGATTAACAAATCCCGCACTGCTAATTTTTCTAACTTCCATTATAGGAGCTTTGCCGAGCAAACCACCGTAATCAACAGAATCTCCAACATTTTTACCGTAAGCCGGTATAATTCTCACAGCGGTAGTTTTATCATTTATAACACCAATTGCACATTCATCTGCTATAATTCCGGCTATGTTTTCTTTTGTGGTATCGCCGGGAACTGCAACCATATCGAGTCCAACTGAACAAACTGCTGTCATTGCTTCTAATTTTTCCAACGACAAATTTCCTCTTTCGACCGCACGAATCATTGCTTGATCTTCACTTACCGGAATAAAGGCACCGCTTAATCCGCCAACGGCTGTACTTGCCATCAATCCGGCTTTCTTAACTGAGTCATTCAACATTGCCAAAGCAGCCGTTGTTCCTGGAGCACCGACGTCTTCGACACCCATAGCAATTAATATGTCACCAATGCTGTCACCTTCGGCCGGTGTTGGAGCTAATGAAACATCAACAATTCCGAAAGGTATTCCATGTTTTTTAGCGACACTTCTTCCAATTAATTCTCCGGCTCGAGTAATTTTAAAGATTGTTTTCTTAATGACTTCGGCAAGTTCACTTAAATCGACTTGACCGGCTTCTTTAATAGCATCTAATACAACGCCCGGTCCGCTAATTCCGACATTCAAAACAACTTCGGGTTCACTAATTCCATGAAAAGCTCCCGCAACAAATGGATTATCTTCAGCAGCGTTTGCAAATACGACAAACTTTGCACAGCCAATCGAGTCATTATCTTTTGTCAGCTCAGCAGTTTTTTTAATTGTATCGGCAATCAAATTAACTGCATCCATGTTGATACCTGCTTTGGTTGATGCAACATTGACCGATGAACACACTCTTTTGGTTTGAGCTAAAGCATAAGGAATTGCTTTGATCAATTCTCTTTCACCATTTGTCATTCCTTTTTGAACTAATGCAGAAAATCCGGCAATGTAATCGATACCAATATCCTCAGCGGCTTTATCCAGTATTTTTGCAATTTCAACAAATTCTTCAGCGGTACAATAATCGAACGGTATAGAAGCGGGAGTTATTGAAACTCTTTTATTCGCAATTGAAATGCCGTATTGAGCTTCAACTTCTTTTGCATATTTAACGTGATTCTTTCCGTACTTTAAAATTTTATCGTAGATCTTTTGCTTTGTGATTTCAATATTACGATCGGCGCAATCTCTAAGACTAATTCCTAATGTGACAGTTCGGATATCGAAGTGTTCGATTTCCGTCATCTTAATTGTTTCTAATATTTCATCGAATTCGTAGTTCATTTTCTCTTAAGGTATAATTGTGAATGTATAATGTATAATTTCAATGTAGTTCATTTTACATAATAAATTATTCATTGTGAATTATAAACGGTGCATCATTCTAAAGACATCTTCATGCTGCAAGTAAATTTTAATTTTTAGATTTTCGGCAATACTTTTCATTTCTTCCTGTAATTCTTTGAAATCTCTTGGAGAGTGTGTGATATCGACAATCATAATCATCGTGAAAAATTCTTCCATTATTTTTTGACTAATATCTTGTATATCACATTTTGCATCGCTTAATGCTTTAGTAATTGCTGCAACTATCCCGGGTTCATTCAAGCCGAATGATGTTACAATAACTCTCCCTTCCGATGTTTCGCTTTTTGCTGTATAAGATGCCGACTCACTGGAAAGTTTTTCTGCGGCTTTCGAAACAATTGCTTTTACTTTTTGAGGTGTTGCTTCATCACCCAATTCATTAATAGCTTCAATCGTAAGTTTTCTGATTTGATCTTCAGTAAGTTTCACGGTTTTTCACCTTTATAATTTTCCATTAAGTAGTATAGTGCTTTGTTAGCAATTTCAATATCCTCTGCTTGGGCAAATTTACCGGCATTTTGAATATTTCCTCTATAAAATCTTAGCCAAAGAAGAGAACCAATAGCCGCGCCATCAAAAACGCGCTCTTCCATAAATGAATTTATGGCTAGATAACCCCAAAGAACATTCCATGCAAGAGACATAAAACCGGAAAAATAATTACCTGTATAAAACTGTCCTGCACCGGGCAAAATATAAGAAATTACAGTTGCAAAAGTAACCGAATATTTATCATTATTAACTTGTTCGCAAAGGGTTTTTAGTTCATGATCTTCCGAAATTTGAGAAAAACTTTGCGCTGCTAAATCCCAACTATCAGCTAACATATATGACCAACCACGCCAATAATTTATCTCTTCTTTATGATTTTCAAAAATTGAATCATTTTCAGACTGATTAAGTAATTGAAGTGCTCTTTCAGTAGTTCTTCTTAAGATATTTACTCTTATTATTTGAAAAGTAGATTCAATATCCTCTTCTGCCGTTTTACTTTCAATCTTTGCTTTAGATAAATGCTCAATTGCATTCTGATAATACCCGCCATATTTATAAGCAATTCCAATTTTATAATTGACTTCGAAAGAATATTTGTTTTCATTATCAAAAAAATGCAATCGTTTGAATTCTGTAATAGCTTCATAATATTTAGCATCATTAAAAAGCTGATTGGCAAATTTGTATTGATTCTCTAATTCATCGTTTCCACTAAGTGAAATGAAGATCAAAATGAACAGTATAGTTAGTTTTCCCAATTTCATAATGTTTACTTAACCAACCATTTACTTTTGGGAACAAAGTGATTTTTCTCGTTAAGAAATATTTTAAGATCACTATTAAACGAAATTCTTAGATTAGCATTATAAACATTAACTGACACAGCCGATCCATAAATATTACCGGCATAAAAGTACGCCGCTAAACCGGCAAACAGCCAACCTCTGAAGTCATGTCCTGCATCAAAATTGTCTACGGATAAAAAAGTTAGAATACCGGTCAATAATAATGCGGTTATCCCATCGCCATAATTTCCTGTATATATTTTTCCAAGTCCTGGTAAAACGGCGCTCATAACCGCGGCAAGTGTAGGATTTTTATCATCAAAATTTAGTTTCCGTTGATAGAACTTGAGAAGCTCAATACTTTCTTTTTTATCAAATGGTTCAAAAAAACTTGCAGAATCTATTTGATTCTCTGCACTTTGCAGTTTATCAAGTTGAATTAGTTTTTCTACATCTTTGCGATAAATTGAGCTTCTTAAGGGTTCACGTCTTGTAATAGAAAAATGTCTGGAAATATGTCCCCATAAATAAATTGTTCTAGCATATTCAAAGCTTGCTTCATCAGTTAAAGAACGACTTCGCATTAAATCACGAAATGTAACAGTTGCTTCTTCCAAACGATTAAGCTGTTGTAGTGATAACCCAATTTTGAATTGAAGAGAATCATTACTTTTAGTTGGATCTACTTCATTAAATTCATCAATTGCTCGAATATAATCACCGCTATAAAAAAGATAATTCGCAAACTTTAATCGATTTTCAAGCGAGAAAAATTCACTTTCTATTTGTGCACTTATTGAAGGAATAGAAAAAATAATTAAGCATAGAAGTGATTTAACTAATCGGTTATTCATCTTGCGACTTTTTAGTAACTATAAGATTTTCACAAACACTACATATATACTTTTTAACCGGATCATAAAACTTACCGGATTTATGAATTGGATAACTTTCAAATCCTTTGAAAAAATTTAAATCACGAGTAAAACGATCGGCAAACAGGAAAGAACCAAAAACTATGTTTAAAGAATCAACTGCGTGAACAAAAAATGTTGAACATGAAGGATAAAAGGGACAATTATCACCATCGTATTCAGAAAATAATTTATGATAAATAACTTGAGCCGATGAAATCAATAATGTCGAAACATTATTTGTTTTTATCGTTGTTGACTTCTCTTCATTTTGTTGCAGTAAATAATCGACAGTTTTAGTTTCCCATTTATGAGTTTCGATTTGTGCAATTGATAAAGAAGAGAGACAAAGGATAGCTAGTAAAAATTTAGTCATTGTCTAAATTTATTTTTAATCTATTCATTAAGCAAAGAAGTGAGAGTTGCTTATGCAAAGCATTACCACACATCCGAACTCCGCTAGGCCAGCAGAGTTCGTTTGTAATTTGGTCAACATAAACTTTTTCGAATTCCGAATTATTTTTCAACTCGTAAAAATTATTTCTTTCAATTGCTTTAACTAAGTTTATATCACCGGTTAATCCATCGTTATAAGATAATTTCACCGTACAGATATCTTTTGGTTGTACATCTACAATCTGTGCCAATTAATCCCTCAATAATTCTCTAGCAATAATAATTTTTTGAATTTCGGATGTACCTTCATAAATCTCTGTAATTTTTGCATCGCGTAAATATCTTTCAACAAGATATTCGCGAACATAACCATAACCACCGTGGATTTGAATAGCTTCCAGAGCGCATTCAACCGCAATTTGTGATGAATATAATTTAGCCATTGCAGCCTCTTTCACATATTTTTTACCGGCATCTTTCATTCCGGCAGCTTGCAATGTTAACAATTTGGCAGCTTCAATTTTTGTAGCCATTTCAGCTAACTTGAATTGAATAGCTTGAAGATTTGCAATTTCTGTTCCAAATGCCTTACGTTGTTTAGAATAATTTCTTGCAGCTTCTAATGAGGCTTCTGCAATACCTATTGCTTGAGAAGCAATTCCATATCTTCCGCCATTCAAAATATTCATTGCAAAGTTGAATCCTTTACCGACTTCCCAGATTACATTTTCTTCAGGAACTCTAACATTTTCGAAAGTTAATGAACATGTATCAGAACTTTTTATTCCAAGTTTATCTTCTTTTTGTCCGTGACCGAATCCATCCAATCCTTTTTCAACAATAAAAGCTGTTATACCTTTGTGACCTTTTTCTTTATCGGTTTGTGCCATAACAATATAATAATCAGCGGATTGACCGTTTGTAATCCAATTCTTCATTCCGTTCAAAATCCAATAATCACCATCTTTATCAGCAGTCGTTCTCTGTTGAGTAGCGTCGCTTCCTGCTTCGGGTTCGGATAAAGCAAAAGCACCAAGCTTGTCACCTCGTGCTAATGGTTTAAGATACTTTTCTTTTATGAAATCTGAGCCATACTTTTCTAAGCCCGAGCAAACAAGAGAATTGTTTACCGACATTATAACACCAACGCTTGCATCTACTTTTGAGATTTCAATCATTGCAAGAACATAGCATATAGTATCTAACCCTGCTCCGTCGTATTCAGGGGAAACCATCATGCCAAGAAAACCTAATTCTCCTAACTTCTTTACTATTTCGGTTGGGAATTCTGCGGTTTTATCACGTTCAACAGCGGATGGCGCAATTTCATTTTGAGCAAACTCTCTTGCGGTTTGTTGGATCATTAATTGTTCTTCGGTGAATTCGAAATTCATTATTCGCCCCGTAATTTTGTGAGGTTTATATTTATTTAGTAAAAAAGATTTTCTTACGAGTTCTGCGAAATCTTAGCTTTTCAAACTACTTAATGTTTGTAGAAATTTCAATAAAAATACCTATACACCAATTTGTTTATTATATTTGCACCCATGTCAAATAAAAGTAATAAAATAGAATTAAAGGGGATGACTCTTTCCGAAATAAAGAATTTTTTTGAATCTATCGGTGAAAAATCATTCCGCGGTGAACAGGTTTTTAATTGGTTATACAATCATCTCGAATTTGATTTTGACAATATGTTAAATCTGTCCAAAGAGTTGAGAGAAAAATTAAAAGAAAAAGTTTCATTGATTAGTTTGGATTTGATTGACTATCAGGATTCTCCAACTACAATGACAAAAAAATATCTTTTCAAGACTTTTGATGGGAAGTTGATCGAATCCGTGGTTATTCCGGATAAAGACAGAAATACACTTTGCATTTCAACTCAGGTCGGATGTCCGTTGGATTGTAAATTTTGCGCAACAGGTTTAATGGGATATAAAAGAAATTTAACTTCGGGTGAAATTGTTGATCAATATTTATTA
Organism: Melioribacteraceae bacterium; assembly: GCA_030584085.1. Lineage (NCBI taxonomy): Bacteria > Pseudomonadati > Ignavibacteriota > Ignavibacteria > Ignavibacteriales > Melioribacteraceae > Melioribacteraceae bacterium. The sequence continues at coordinate 847,729 of CP129490.1, read as the reverse complement.
GCCGCAAAAGAATATGGCAAAAAGTTTATCACAAATATTGTTTTTATGGGAATGGGTGAGCCGTTGTTAAATTTCCAAAATACTTCGGATGCGATTAGAATTTTTACAAACGAACTTAATACAGGTTTAAGTAGAAATAGAATTACATTATCCACTGCAGGAATTCCACATAAAATTAAAGAACTTGCGGATAATGAAATCAGAATTAAGCTTGCATTGTCAATTCATTCTTGTTTTGAAGATATTCGCTCGAAGATAATGCCGATCAATGAAAAATATTCACTCAAAGAAAATATTGACGCACTTAGATATTATTCTGAAAAGACAAAGACTAGAATTACATTCGAATACACCATGCTAAAAGATTTGAACGATCGACCGGAAGATGTGAAAGCATTAACACAACTCTGCAAAAGTCTTCCATCAAAAATTAATATAATCCCCTTCAACTCGATTAAACATATGGACCCGGATGGATTTTCCGGTCAACTTGAACCAACAACTTATCAAAAAATCGAAGAGTTTGCCGAGCAATTAAGAAATAATGGGATTACAGTATTAATTAGAAATACACAAGGTGATGATATTGCGGCAGCATGCGGACAGCTTGCCGTTAAAGCATCTTAATGAAAGGAAATTACATGAAATATCTTATTATAATACTATTATTTACACTAACAATTTCAGCTCAATCAAAACCCGGGAAAAAAGACAGTCTTCTCACTTCCTCAAAAAAGATTGAACAAACAAATGAGCAGCTACGCAATGATATTGATGCGCTTAAAAAATTGAGAGATTCACTTCAACAAAAACTACGGGTTGAATTAAAAGAATTATACATTTTAAGGTATGGTGAAGAAGCCGGTTCGAAAGTTTCGCTTGGTCAGATATGGACCGGGATGACCGAAGAAATGATGAAGGATAGCTGGGGTGAACCCGATAGTGTTACGGTAAACAATCAACCCTGGGGAAAATTTAGTCAATGGTATTATGGAGATATTACTTACTTTTTCAAAAATGGTGAACTTTTTGACTGGGAATCCCCTAAAACCGAAGAGAAGAAATAATTGTAAAGGGTACTTGACTCAATCATCAATTCTGCATAACTTGTAAAGTACACTTTACATTTTATATGAAACTGGCCAACGATTTAAAAAAATTTAGAGAAAGCCGTGGAAGTATTTCTCAAGAAGCCTTGGCAACTGCAGTGGGTGTTTCACGCCAGACAATAATCTCGATCGAGAAAGGTAAATTTATTCCCTCAGCTTTTCTTGCGTTAAAAATCGCAAAATACTTTGATACAAGTGTTGAAGATATTTTCTATTTAATAGACGGACAAAATAATAAAATACGTTGGAGGGTAAAATGGAAGTGAAAATAATTATTATCGTCCTCCTCCTTTTCTTATTCACAGGTGCATGGATTATTTCTAATTCAGAATTTGCACATAAAATAATTATGTCTGATAAATTATTTTATGGTACAAATATCGTTCTGTTAATCTGCAGCGGACTCGGTCTAATACTCACTATTATTTTAGGTGATGAAATATTGACAACCCATCTTTTCGAAATTCTTCTAATACCAGCTTTAGCAGCTTTCTTATTGACTGCAGTTTCCAAGAATAGGAAAAATTCCGAAGATAAATACGATGAAAAACAGCAAAGTAATATGAAAGAAGCCGCCGCATTTTCTTGGATGATTCTTCTAATAGCAATGTTTATTACCTATGCTTTCTATTATGCCGGTAACGTCACTGGCTTGTTTTTTTTTCCTTTACTTTTAAATATTGCATTCGTTTCGTATTCAGCATCGTTAATTTACTTTTATAAGTTGGGATAATTTATGGCATGGATTTACATTTTAGTTGCCGCAGTTTTTGAAATCAGTTGGGCAATTGGTTTAAAATATAGTGAAGGATTTACTAATCTGCGAGCTTCTATTTTTACTGTAATTACAATGATTCTGAGTTATATTTTTCTAGCAATGGGAGTAAAATATATTCCTGTTGGGACTGCATATGCTGTCTGGACAGGGATTGGTGCTGTAGGGGTTGCGATATATGGAATGTTCTTCTTTAATGAGTCGAAGGATGTTTTGAGAATAATATTTATCCTATTAATTGTTACAGGCGTAATCGGATTACGATTAACAAGCAAGTAGAAAATTGTATGAGAAAATTATCACATTCAGAAATTTCGGAAAACAGAAGTACAATTGAGTCAATCGAAACCGTTCGGAAATTACCAGTTGTTGTTGTATTAGACAGCATAAGAAGCAGTTACAATGTCGGCTCAATTTTCAGAACTTCCGACGGAGCAATGATCGAAAAATTAATACCTACCGGCTACACTCCTCATCCTCCCAAAAAAGATGTCCTGAAAACATCACTTGGTTCACAAGATAGTGTTGTTTGGGAATTTTTTAAAGATCCTGTTGAGCCGATTAAACATTATAAAAAGTTGGGATACAAAATTTGTGCGCTAGAACAGACTACAAAAAGTCTCCCCCATTACTCACTGGATAAAAACTACTTTCCGATGTGTTTAATAATTGGGAATGAAATAACCGGCGTTAAGCAAGTGTTAATTGATTTATGTGATTTCTCTATCGAAATTCCGCAGTATGGAATTAAGCAAAGTCTCAATGTTGCTGTTGCGTACGGTATCTCAATTTTTGAATTGCGCAGAGTGTTTGACAAAAAACTTAAACAAGAGTAAAAAATTCCTCTCCATTTTCTTTGTGATGAATAAATAGCAAGTTTGCTCTAACCATATTAATTAAAGTTCTGGAAGCTCTTCTGCTAGAAAGATTTGCTTTTTCTGCTAAGTCTTTTACGGTAACTGAATCATTATTCTGAAGCAATTCAAAAACTACTTTTTCATTTTTTGTAACTGAATAATTTACAAGGGATGAACCACTAGTTTTATTCTGCAATAATTTTATCATCTCCTTACTTGCCGGGATACTTTTGTCATTTACTCTTACGTAAACTTGCGCCGTATTCAAATCAAGTCTATTCTGATAGTCTTGAATTCTGTGCGGTTTAATTTGTGATTCGGGAATTTCAACAATAACAAGCTCGTCTTGCCCAATGTTAATAAACTCTAACGAATATTTTAAAGGTGGTTCACAATACTTTTCCGCGGCAGTCTTGATTAACTCTGCTTCACCTTTTTCACTAAGAACTCCACATATCTTACCATTATCCTCAACACCAAAAATTATTATTCCACCTTTTGTATTGGCAAAAGCGAGCATCTCTTTTGCAATTTTATCTTCTGATGAAAAACGTTTTTTAAATTCAACGGTGAGTTTTTCGCCCTCTTCAATTAATTTAATTAATTGTTTCCGGGTCATGTTGCTTAATCGTTTTTGGTTTGGGTTGTGTCTGTCGGTTCTTCTAAATTCACGGGAGAATTAATAATCTGTTCATTGATTACTTGCGTATCTTCATCTAAAATTTCCTTTTGTGTTTCTGGCTGCGGATCCAATTCTTGCTGTTTTGCATCTTCTTCTGCTTTCTTCTTTTCATTTTCAATTCTTTGTTGTTCGGCTTTGTAATTATTTACTTTCGGATTAACTGCTTTTGCATAATCACTATTTCTATATTCATCGACCAACACAGAATAATAAACTGCCGCTGAGTCAGGCTGATTAATTTTATTTTCATAAATCCAGCCGATAGTATACAACGATTTTGGTTTGAATATTGATTCTGGATGTTCATGAGAAATATTCTTTAATATCACTAATGCAGAATCAAGTTCTCCTTCTTCTATTTGGGATTCGGCAATTAAATATTTGGTTTGTGCCGGATCTGAATCGGTAAACAACAATGGTTTATTAAGCTTTTTAGCCGATTCATTTGCTAAAGGATGAGTTTTATACTCATTGTAAACTTCTAAATAGAGACTGTCACTTTGCTCTTTATTACCTTTTGTTTCAAAATAGGTTGCAAGAGCAAACATTACACGAGGTTTATATTTGGTTTCCGGATAATCCTTTAGCAATAAGTCATAATAATAATATGCTGAATCAGGCCTCATCAAATCTGAAAAGAACAAATTTCCCAAGGCAAAGTAATCTTTCGCAATTTTAGATTCCAAAGAATCTATACCAACTGTTGGAAATATTGGTTTGATTTCGAGTATATAATCATCGTCAAAATCATCAACACTGAATATTGGGGTTGTTGATATTACAGAATCGGCAGCAGCAAGTGTTGAAGTTGTATCAGATATTGCTGCAGTATCTGTTGGTGTTGTAATGTTAGTATTAGTGGTATCAGTGCCGAAAGGTTGATCAATCTTCTGATCATTTTTCACTGCACCGGACTGGACAAGAAACCTATTATATGCTAAGGAATCTCTAAAAAATTCTTGTGGTTCCAAAATGTACGTGATTTGTCGACTAGATTGTTGAATATCAGACTTAAATTTGATGTAACTTGTGATCGACTGAGAATATATTTCGGCGGTTTCTTTTAATTCTTGATCTACATTGTTGCCTTTTACCTTATCATAATAAACTTTAGCAGAATCATAATCCGCATAAACATTTCTCATAATTTCACCGAGCATAAGATTTGCTTTGATAGCTCCTTTGCTCGAAGCATATAATGAATTTACGTCGGTAAAAATATTAAATGCCCGTTCGTAATTTTCAGCACTGTATTCAATCATTCCAATCTCATAATAAACATCACCCCAAAAGCTTGAATACTTGCCTTCATTGTAAAGACTATTTAGCATATCTCGGCTTTCATCAATTTGTCCAAGTTCCCTTTTTAATTTAGCAAGTTCAAATTGACTATTAAATGCAGTCTCAAAATCGGGAGAATAATCAAGTACAGAAGCAAATGCTGAAGCGGCTTCTTCTTGATTATTAAACTTAAGGTGAAGCAACCCAATTTGATAAAGTACTAATGCACTAAATTTATCATCTTCAGAAATTTCAATATATTTTTCGCCTTCACTTATAGCGGTTTCAAATTGTTCGCGGTCAATGTGATATGAAATAATAATTTTATAAGCATCGTTTAGAACTTCTTCATCTTCGCGCACTAGAGCAGAGTCTCTAACTTCTTCAACTATTTTCAATCCCTTTTCAAAGTTTCGCATCTGTAATTCGCATTTACCGATCCACAATCTACTGATTAGATCATACTCATCTGTTCCTAAACTTGCTAATTCTTGAAATTTTCGATTGGCTTTTATGTAATCACCATTATAGTAAAAAGCCCAACCGCTAATGAATAAAGCATTATCAAAATATGATGATTCCGCTTCATGCTGCAATATTTTTGAAGCTTTCTCCTGAATTTTGATGAGGTTTGTTTTGATTGTACCGGTTATTTCCGGTTCTTTCAATTGAAAAGGATCTTTAGGGAGTTTTGAAATTTCTTCGTCTACTTGGTAATACAGTTCGCGAGTGTTAAAATAAAGATTAAAAAATGTTGTGAAGTCAGTCCAAATTCCACAACCGGTAAAAATCAGCAAAATAGCTATAGGCAGAAATTTTTTAATCCTCATACTCACATCAATTCCTATAATGCTTCCGGACCTGATTCGTCCGTTCTTATTCTTATAATGTCTTCTATATTGTAAATAAATATTTTACCGTCACCGACCTGACCTGTCTTTGCATGCGTTAATATTGCATCGATCACTTTTTCAACCATCGGATCATCAACAACAACTTCAATTTTAATTTTGGGAACAAATTCAATCTGATATTCGCTTCCGCGATATGTTTCTTTATGACCTTTTTGCCTTCCATATCCACGAACTTCGGAAATAGTTAAACCACGTACACCTTCTTCAAGCAAAGCTTCTTTAACTTCATCCAATTTAAAGGGACGAATAATGGCCTCAATTTTTTTCATATGGACCTCTTAAGTTCTGCCATGACAATTTTTGAATTTTTTACCGCTCCCACAAGGACATGGATCGTTACGACCGACTTTTTCTTCTTGTCTAACAATTGGTTGAACTTTACCCCTTCTACCACCTTCATCTTGCTGACCGCTGCCTTGCATCCCAAGATTAGTAACACTGTCCTTAATAGTAGTTATTCTTTGCATAGGCTTTTGTCTTCTTTGCTGAACTTCATCAGGTTGAGCCGGGAAAAATTTAAAGCAGAATGATATTGTATCGTTTCGTAATCTCTCTAACAATTGAACAAACAACTTGAAACCTTCTGATTTGTATTCGATGAGAGGATCTTTCTGACCATAAGCTCGAAGACCAATTCCTTCTTTAAGATCATCCATTTCACGAAGATGTTCTTTCCATTTATCGTCAATTACAGATAGGACTGCATATCTTTCTAAGCGGGCCATAAGTTCGTGGCCAAGCATTTCTTCTTTTCGTTTATAGAAACTCTTCGCTTCTTCAAGAATTTTTTCCTTAAGACCATCTTTACCGATTGATTCATAATTCTCAGGATTTATTTTATAATCGACTAAAAGATTTTGAAGTAACGCTTCTCTTATAGCTTCGGTTTCAGCGTTCTCATAATGTTCATTTAGCAAGTCTTCAACATACTCTTCAAGATATGCAAAGACTTCACCTTTCAATCTTTCACCCTCAAGAGCTTGACGTCGTTTTGAATAAATAACTTCACGTTGTTGATTCATAACGTTATCGTATTCAAGAAGTCTTTTACGAATTGCAAAATTATTTTCTTCGACTTTTTTCTGTGCACGTTCAACCGATCTGGTGATAAGCGGATGTTGAATTACTTCACCTTCTTCCAAACCGATTTTACCCATAACGGATGCGGCTCTGTCACTTCCGAATAATCTCATCAAATCATCTTCAAGCGAGATATAGAATTTAGTTGTACCGGGATCGCCTTGTCTTCCCGAACGACCTCGCAACTGTCTATCAATTCTGCGGGATTCATGACGTTCAGTACCAAGGATAAATAGTCCGCCGCGTTCTCTGACACCTGCACCAAGCTTTATATCGGTTCCTCGACCGGCCATGTTAGTTGCAATTGTAACTGCGCCCGGTTGACCTGCATGTGCAACAATTTCAGATTCTCTTTTATGTTGTTTAGCATTCAATACATTGTGAGGAACGCCTTGACGTTTCAACATTCTGCTTATGGTTTCAGAAACTTCAACACTTGTAGTACCAACTAGTATCGGACGCTGTTCATCACGCAGTTCTTTTATCTTCTCAATTACAGCATTATACTTCTCTCGTTTGGTTCTAAAGATGGCATCGTCTTCATCTTCTCTAACTACCGGTTTGTTTGTCGGAATTACAACGACTTCCAGTTTGTAAATTTCGAAAAACTCGCCTTCTTCTGTTTCTGCAGTTCCTGTCATACCGGCAAGTTTGTTGTAAAGTCTGAAATAGTTTTGAAGAGTAATAGTAGCTAATGTCTGTGTATCACGTTCAACTTTTACATTCTCTTTTGCTTCAATTGCTTGATGAAGACCGTCGGAATATCTTCTTCCCGGTAGAACACGACCGGTAAAAGTATCAACAATTGCAATTTTGCCGTCTTCAGTAATTACGTATTCATCATCTTTCTCAAATAGTGAATATGCTTTTAACAATTGGTTTATCGTATGAATTCTATCACTTCTTTCACTATAAACTTGATAAAGTTCATCCTTCTTTACTTTGAGATCTTCTTCGCTTAAGGAAGGATCATTTTCGAGTTTACTGATTTCGGTACCAAGATCTGGTAAAACGAAATAATCTTTACCCTCGGATGAACCGCGAGAAAGTTCTTCCCTACCTTTTTCCGATAGATCAATAGTGTTTTGTTTTTCTTCAATTGCGAAATAGAGTTCAGCATCAATTTCTGGCATGCGCTTTCCTTTTTCACGCAAAAATTCAAGCTCGGTACTTTGCAACAATTTCTTATAATCCGGATCGGATAAAACCTTCATTAATCTCTTATGTTTCGGATATCCGCGGTATGCCCTTAATAATGCTATTCCCGCCTTTTCAATATTAGATTTATCATTGTTATTTTTAAGTAGTTCTTCAGCTTCCTGTACCAACGACGCCACTAGTGAAGACTGTTTTTTAAATAACCTTTCAATCAGCGGTTTCATTTCATGAAACTTATGATCATCAACTTCGACTGGACCAGAAATTATTAACGGAGTTCTTGCTTCATCAATAAGAACAGAATCAACCTCATCAACAATTGCGTAATTATGACCTCGTTGCACACAATTCTCTTTTGAGATTGCCATATTATCGCGCAAATAATCGAAACCAAATTCGTTGTTTGTTCCGTAAGTGATGTCACATTTATAAATTTCTTTTCGTTGCTCGGGTGACATTGTGTTAAGTATGCACCCAACTGTCAATCCATGAAATTTAAAAACTTCACCCATCCATTCACTATCTCGTTGAGCAAGATAATCGTTGACGGTAACAACATGTACACCTTGTCCGCTTAGCGCATTTAGGTAGATTGGCATTGTAGCAACTAATGTTTTACCTTCGCCGGTAGCCATTTCAGCAATTTTACCTTGATGAAGAACAATACCGCCAATAAGTTGAACATCATATGGTATCATATCCCAATGGATTTTATTTCCGGCAGCCATCCATTCTTTACCAACTAATCTTCTGCAAGTATCTTTTACAACCGCGAATGCTTCGGGAAGTATTTCATTTAAAATGGTTTGATATTCTTCATGCAATTCATCTTCAAGAGCTTCAAGTTCGTCATAGATTGGATTTTTATCCTCGAGTTCGTCATCTTGAAGCTTAACTTTTAGTTCTTCGATGTGCTTTTTAGATTCGCCGACGTGTTCTTCAATGCGTTTTCGGAATTCTTCTGTTTTTTCTTTTAATTGCTCATCCGTTAAATCTATTAGTTTTTCGTACTCTTGATTTATTTGATCAACAATTGGTGAAATTTCTTTAATTGAACGAGTATTTTTGTCCCCGAACAACTTTTTTATCAAGCCTGAAACCATCCAAATCTCCGTTTTGTATCCAAAAAGTAAAGTTAAATAAAGGGCTTGCGAAATGCAATTTGGCTCATATTAGAGTAAATTAAGTACCAACCTTATAAATTATTTTGTGAAATTTGTTTCGTCAAATTATCGGATATATACGAGTTTAACAATGTATAAATTTGGGATGTTTTGAGGAAAATATTTGAGTAATGAAGAAATAAAATATTCTTTGTCCGAAGCATTCAAGAATTTCTTGGTAAATGTTTCAGAAGGAATTATTACCGGTGAGCAATATGATCTAGTAATAGAAAAGCTCAACGAAAATGCAATCAAGTATTTTTTTGATAACTCATCAGAGTCAAATCTAATAAGAATACTCTCTTCAATATTTGATAAAAAAACCTTTCTAATTGATTCATTAAAGTACCATCACCATTTGGAAATCATTTGTGCAATCAGTTCGCTAAGCAATTATTTAACTGATATTATTGTGCGAAATCCGGAATATCTCTATAAGATTTTTGATCAAGACTATTTATCATCAAGCATTGAAGATGAAATTCTCTTTACGGAAATTGATAATTCAGTCGATAACTTCAAAACCCTTGCTTCAAAAACAAAAATGCTTCGTAACTTGAAAAGAAAGTATCTGCTTAAAATTGGTGTTTGCGATATTCTTGCTTTTAAAGATTTAAAACAGACTACCGCAGATTTATCAAAACTGGCAAACTTACTTTCCTCAAAATTATTTGAGATTTGCTATGAAGAAATTGGTAAAAAGTACGCCATTGAATTACCTAAGGATTATGCTTTATGTTCGCTCGGAAAACTTGGTGGCAACGAATTAAATTATAGTTCAGATATTGATTTGATCTTACTCTATAAAGAAAATTTTGAAATCGAAAAAGTAAATAGAGATTACCACGAATTAATTTCCGAAGCTCTGCAAGTATTCATCAGAGAAGCAACTTCAATAACTTCGAGTAGTTATTTGTATAGAGTTGACTTCAGACTTCGTCCGGATGGCAGAAATTCTTTACTCTGCAGAACAATTTCGGATTATCTACGTTACTATGAGACCCGCGGTGAAGATTGGGAACGCCAGATGTTAATTAAACTCGGCTTTGTTGCTGGAGATAAGAATCTATTCCTTCACTTCAAAAATTATATTGATGGCTTTATATATCCTAAATCTTTTCACAATTCGATCACAGAAACGATTACCAAAATGAAAAGATCGATAGAAGCCGGATTAATAGATGAGACAAATATTAAACTTATTCCAGGTGGGATTCGTGATATAGAATTTTCAGTTCAAGCTTTGCAACTTATGAACGGCGGAAGATTTCCTAAATTAAAAACCGGAAATACTCTTGAAGCATTGAACGAATTATTAAGAACAGATCTAATAACTCTAACAGAATATAAAGTTCTAAAGGATGCTTACATTCTTTACAGAAAACTTGAACATTTTGTTCAATTGATGAATGATAAACAGACACATTCACTTCCTCAAGATGAAGACCTTTCAAATAAATTATCAAAATTTTTAAATTATAAAACAGCAGATGAATTAAATAACACAATTAATGATTATAGAAGATCTGTAAAAGAAATTTATACAAGTATAGTTGAAATAAAATCCGGTGAAAGTAAAAGCAATTATGCAGATATAAATTTCCGAGACATTCATAAAGCTAAATCCAATGTTAAATTTTTATCCTCAGGTTTGAGTTTATTGGGAGAAAAACAATTTGATATAACAACAATCAAGTTATTTCATGAAATTGAACCTGAGTTAGTTGGTTATTTACAGAGTTCGAATTCACCGGATTTAGTGTTAGAAAATTTTATAAAAGTAATCCGCAATTCAAGCATTCCTTCGGTATGGTATAGTTCATTTAAGGATACCTCATTCTTTAAAACTTTTTTAACCATTTGTGAATTTGGTCAACGAAGTATTGACTATATGTTTAGTTCAAAAAAACTACGTGATCTTTTCCTAAGTAAAAAAGTTTTTAATGAAGTTGATGTCAGGAACATAGAATCATTAGAAACAGTTTTGTTTATCCTGTCCGTTCAATTTACTATTGGATTAATTGATAACAAGTGTTTCTCCGATACTTTATCGAGCTTCATAACAAAAAAAGTCATTTTACATATTGAAGAAAAAAAAATCAGTTACCCATTTTTTGTAGCCGGTTTGGGAAGTTTTGCGACTTCGGAAATGAGTTTCGGTTCCGATGTCGATTTAATTGTTGTTGTTGAAGATTTAAATACCAGTCCTTCGGCTCAAAATGATTTTCAAGAATTACTTGTTGAATTACGAAAGACATTAAATCCCATTGAGGTGGATTTTCGTTTGCGCCCTGAAGGAAACAATTCACCACTCGTTTGGGATTTAGAAGGTTATTCAAAATATATTAATTCCCGTATGAGGATTTGGGAGTTTCAGGCTTTATCAAAAGCTAAATTTTTATACGGTTCTGAGAATATTTTTGATTCACTTATTAATTCCGTATCCAAAAAACTTAATGATTATTCAAATGATTTTATCATTGAAGAAGTTAACAAAATGTATAAATCTAAGCTGAGTTTTTCACATACAAATCAAACCAAGTTGGATGTTAAGAATAGTCATGGTGCTTTAATTACAATTGATACTATATTGGGATCACTTCAATTAAGAAATTCCAAATATTATAGGGAATTCGTTAATTGTAGTCATTCAGACAAACTTAGATTGCTCAATGATTTTTTCACTCTCGAGGAAAGTGAAAGAATTAAACAAAACTTTTTATTTTTGAAAAAGTGTCAAATTACAATGCAAAACTTATTTGTTATGAATAAATCAGTAATTCCAAACGATAAAAATAAAATTCAACAATTAGCCCATGTTTTAGGATTTGATGATTCTAAATCTTTTATTGAGTCGCTGCAAAAAATATTTAAAGAAAATATTGATCTATTAAATAAGACGAGAAATTTTCTGTGAAGATTTTTTCAAAATTCTATGCTGAAATTACAGCTTTAGTCGTTTTTATAATTTATACATTTACTCTTGCCCCGACAATAATTCATTTAGATGCCGGTGAATTGACTGCTGTTCAAGCAACTCTCGGGATTGCACATCCAACCGGCTATCCTCTTTTTACAATTTTAGGATACTTTGTTTCCAAGTTATTCCTTTTTGTTGATACTGTACTCGTCTTAAATCTATTGGTTTCTATTTATTGTGCCGGTTCGGTTTATATTTTAGCAAAACTTACATTTTTACTATTGAGCAACTTTTCCGAAAAAGTTAAAATTGGGAAAAAATTTCAGCAGCATTTAATTGATATTCCGATCGATTCAAAAGGAGTAATTGCTTCGGTTGTAGGATTAATGGTTGGCTTTTCAAAAACCTTTTGGTTTCAGAGTACTTCTGTCGAAGTTTATTCACTTCACTTACTTTTGATAAGTTTAATTTTATTTTTTGCAGTACGCGCTTATTATAACATAGGTAAATATGATTGGTATTTTGTTGCGATATTTTTAGCATTTGCGTTCTCTAATCACATGACCACTTTGCTCTTGTTACCTGGAATTGCATTACTCTTCTTTAATCAAAATGGATTAAAAAAAGAATCATTCTTAAAAATTACAAAGATGATTGCAATATTTGTCCCCCTACTCGTTGTCATATATTCTTACTTACCAATTCGTGCATTACAAGAACCAATCTTGAACTGGGGAAATCCAATAGATTTTGAACGAATCATACGACATATTACCGGTAAACAATATCAGGTTTGGATTTTCTCTTCGACCGAAGCAGCAAAAAAGCAATTTGAATATTTTGTCAACTCACTTCCAATAGAATTAGGCTACATAGGGTTGATTATATCGATGATCGGCATTCCGATTTTACTTAAGTATACAAAAATCCTTGGAATATTTTTTTTAATAAACTTTTTCAGCACACTTTTTTATTCTATTAATTATGATATTGCAGATATCGATGCTTACTTTTTACTTGCTTTTATTTCCTTAATAATTTTTTCATCTGCTTTATTTATAAAGTTTATACAAAGACTTAGTAAGAAATTCATTTACTTATTCTTTGCTATTCCTCTTGTTATGGTTGTAATTAACTTTAATAATGTCGATCAGAGCAATAAATATGCGTTCGAAGACTACACAAAATCTATTTTAGAAAACTCTACCGAGAATAGTATTGTGATGAGCTATTTGTGGGATTATTTTATTTCACCAAGTTATTACTACCAATTTGTTGAAAATTATCGTGATGATGTTGTAATCGTTGACAAAGAATTATTGAGACGTTCATGGTATTTTAGCCAATTAAGCAATCTCTATCCTGAAGTAATGGCTAATGTTTCGACGCAATCAATTTCGTTTTTAAAAGCATTAGAACCTTTTGAAAAGGATGAAGCTTATGATAGTCGATTGTTGGAAGAACGATTTAGAAACCTGCTTACTTCTTTTATATCAAATAATATAGAAGAGAGAGATTTTTATATAACACCGGAATTATTTTTAAATGAAATTAAAAGTGGTGAACTTACTCTGCCCAAGGGATATGAATTAGTTCCTATGGAATATACATTCAAAGTAGCAAAAGTCGGAGCGGACTATATTCCCATCAATTATAAGCAATCAGTCATTCGGTTTGACAATAATCTTAATCATTACGAAATAACCATCCGCAACTTAATTGTAAATGTAATGATCTATCGTTTGCTTTATGAAATACAATTTGGAATGTTTGAGAATGCAAAAGTTATTCACAATAAAATTAAGCATGATTTTCCGGAATACAACATTCCACCGGCAGTACTAAGAGAATTGGAAAAAATTCGTTGATTATATTTTGCACTTGAAAGCATTATCTTTTTTAATATATTACACAAAAAATTTGAGGCTTTAGATGAATTGTATTAAGAGACTTCTTACTATTTCAACAATCCTTTTGGCTTTCGGATTTTATCAATCGGCGGCACCAAGTTTACAAGCACAATCTTTATTCAAAATAAGTGCAGATGAACAGCCCGGGAATGGATCTTCTTCTGGAGAAAGTAGTGGAAATGAAGGAATTTATATAGCAGCCGGAGTAATCGTCGCGGCAATTGTCGGTTATACTCTTTATAAAAAAATTACAAAAGTAGAAGAGAAAGACACCACAACCAGTTCGACCTCTTCGTTAAACAGATTATTGGAAATTGAGAAGGCATCGTTTGCAAATCAACACCAAGAGTATAAAGAAAAAATTCCAGTTGATTTATTTTTTGCAATTAAAAATCCAAGTGTAATGTTACCGGAAAAATCGTATTCGATTGGAATTGGATATAGATTTTAAAACAAAATTGCCCAATCGAATGACTGGGCAATTAATTCCTCGTTTAAAAGTTATTACTTCAAGTGACTTAATAAATCATCGATCTTATCTTGTGATAGATCCGCCTTTGTGGTAAACGATTGCAATAAAACATCTACTTGCTGCAGCAAACGTTTCTTGTAATATTTTGGTGCATAGATTGACCCATCGAGCATATAAATCCGTTTCGTATCTTCATCGTAAAAAGTATAATTAACAAATGGTCCACCCATTGATTTATCCTTCATTCGCCACAAACCTTGAGTCATCAATGCGTATCTGCCTAAGAAATTTACTTCACTGGTGCTTATATAACTATCGGCAATTTCAACAGAAGAAGATAAGTCTGATGTAACATAGAATTTATCGGTTAAAAGATTTCTTACGGCATAGATTGAATCTTTTTCCAACATATTTGGTGATGCATTCTCAATCCAATGTACAAAAATCCATCTTTCCATATCGGTTCCGGGTGCTCTTCTAAACCAAACAAAATTTTCATTTTCATCTTCTTTTGCTAATTGGAAATCTGCCTGCACATAAATTATCCAACCATATTTATCGAGCAATTTAGCTTCAATTTCTTTCTGTTCATATTTTTCGTTGTAAAGGCTTTGGAATAATCTTTTATCGGAAATTTTTTGGAAATAATAAATCAAATTATCATGATCACTAAGTATTCTGGAGTTTAGCTTTTCTAAAGTTGGAGCAGTAATAATGCTAACTAACTGATCCCTAGCCCAAAGATCATATTTATTAAACACATACTCTGTTTCATTTTTTACAAGCTCAGTAACTGATGAATCCAAAATCGAATTAATATATTGGGAAGTGTATGAGCCCGAATTAAGTGGAGCAATAATAATTACATTTTTCTTGTTCTTTATTTCATCTAGGCGATTAACACTATGTCTTTTTAATTCAAAGATATTTTCCGGTTGAGGTGTATAAATTATTTTACCGAATACCTGAAGCAAGGAAGCCTCTAATTCATAAAATTCTGACGAATCGGCAACTACATATATCAAATCTTCTTCTCCGACCGCAGGTTTCTTTGAATCACATGATTGAATAAATAACGCAGAAATAAAAATTGCTGGAATTAAAAAGTATTTAAGTTTCATTTTGGTTTCTAAGTTTATTGTGCAAAATTATACATCGGACAATTGAGAAAGTTTCTCAATTAGGAACACCGCTTAAAACAAGATTCATATTTGGTAAGAACAATGCATAAAGAGCCCACATCGTAAATCCAATTGAAAGCGGGATTGTAAGATTATCATCGGCGTAACCATAGGAAATATTTTCAGCTATAGCTCCAACGAAAGCCGCAATAAAGCCGATTATATATTCAAGTTGAAGTCCATCAACTTTCGGAGCTAAAATAATGACAATACACGCGCTTATAAAAAATGCCGCTGTTCCTTCTAAACTTTTTGATAAAAATTTGATTCTCCCGAATCGTCTACCAATCAATGCCGCGGAAATGTCACTAATAATAAGGATTGTAAAAGCCGAAACGGTGATTACTTTTGGGAAGATTAAAACTGTAAGAACGGCTGCAATCAAAACATATGTTGCGCCGCTGAGATTTCTTTTCTCGTGATCCTTTTCATGTTCACGAAGTAAAAATCCGAATAGCTTATAGAATACTTTTCCAATTGAAGGGTTCTGATATCTGAGTAAATCTAGCGCAATGGAGAATATAACTAAGGGAACCAGTATAGTTAATGCAAGTTCCCTTGTTATAAAATAATAAATAACAGGGATTGAAAGCGAGACAAGATGAATCCCTTTTCTTAATATCTCATATTTATAGTCAATCGAACCTTTATCGAGTGCCGTCATCTTTTGTTTCATTATTTTCATCAGATGAATCGGTGTCTCGTTTCTTTCGCTCGTTCATCATTTTTTGAACATGATCAGGAATTTCATCTTCTGCATTCTTATCAACCGATTTTTCGCCATTAGGCTCTTTGCGAAGTGGTGGTAAATTTTCACCAGCCATAATTTTGTCTATTTCTTCAGAATCTAATATCTCTCTTTCAAGTAATTCTTTAGATAACTTATGAAGCATATCAAGATTATCATTAAGAATTTGTAACGCTCTTTGTTCGGCATCTAAAATTATACGCTTAACTTCAGAGTCAATCTCTTCCGCAGTTTTTTGACTGTAGTCTTGATGACGAGTAATTTCTCTTCCGAGAAAAATTTCTTCTTCATTTTGACCATATGCCAAAGGACCGAGTTTTTCACTCATACCCCATTCGCAAACCATTTTGCGAGCAATTTTGGTCGCCTTTTCAATATCGTTTCCGGCACCAGTTGTGTATCGATTGAAAACCAATTTCTCGGCAGCTCGTCCTCCAAGTGCGTAGGTGATCATCGCATTTAAGTATTCAAGCGAATAAGTGTGCTTCTCATCAACCGGTAAATAAGTTGTAACACCTAATGCTCTTCCCCGAGGAATGATTGTTACTTTATGAACCGGATCTGCCTCGGGAATTTTTCTTGCGACCAGAACGTGACCAATTTCATGATAAGCTGTTGTTTTCTTTTCTTCATCCGAAATTATCATACTTTTTCTTTCGGTACCCATCATTACTTTGTCTTTTGCTTCTTCAAAGTCAATCATACCAACGCTTTTTTTATTCTTACGTGCGGCAAGCAGAGCGGCTTCATTAACAAGGTTTGCCAATTCAGCTCCCGCTAAGCCCGGTGTTCCTTTCGCAAGTACTTTTAAGTCAACTTCAGGCTCTAAAGGAATTTTTCTAGTATGAACTTTTAACACACCTTCTCTTCCTTTAACATCCGGTCTATCGACAACAACTTGTCTGTCAAACCTACCAGGGCGAAGTAATGCCGGATCAAGTACATCAGGTCTGTTTGTAGCAGCAATGATGATTACACCGCTATTTTGTTCAAAACCATCCATCTCAACCAAGAGGGCATTTAATGTTTGTTCACGTTCATCATGACCGCCGCCTAAACCCGCACCTCTGTGCCGACCGACAGCATCAATTTCATCGATGAAAATTATGCATGGTGCATTTTTCTTTCCTTGTTCAAAAAGATCACGAACACGACTGGCACCAACACCGACAAACATTTCTACGAAATCCGCACCGGAAATTGTAAAGAACGGAACTCCTGCTTCACCGGCAACAGCTCTTGCTAATAAAGTTTTACCCGTTCCGGGAGGTCCCAATAACAAAACACCACGAGGAATTTTTCCGCCAAGTCTTTGGAATTTTGAAGGTTCTTTCAGAAATTCAATTATTTCTTCTAACTCTTGTTTTGCTTCATCGGCACCGGCAACATCTTTGAATGTTACTTTTGCGGATGATTCGGAAATAAGTTTAGCTTTACTTTTACCGAAGTTAAATATTCCCCTTGAACCACCTCCACCGGCTTGCATTCTTCGCATAATCAAAATCCAAACAGCGATGATTAATATCCAAGGTAACAGTCCTAGAATTACAGTAAGCCATTCATTAGATTCTTTAACGAAGGTATATTTAATTTCTTTATCATCCCATTTTTGAATTTGAGCTTGAAGCACAGGTTCAACAAATGTAACCGTAAAATTCTGAACACGAATGTAATTGTTATTAATGAGAATTCTTTCTTCTGAAGTAAGTTGCCCTTCAATCCGATAATCATTTATATCGGTTTTTACCACTTTTAATTCAGTGATTTTATCATCATTTAATAATTTTTCATAGAGGTCATAGGTTATTTCTGTACCTGTATTTGAACCTGTTCTCATAAACTGCATAAAAATTACTGCGGCAATAATTACAGCGCCCCAGCTAAAAACAGTTTTAATTACTTTCGACCAATCGAAATCACCATTTGGTTTATTTGAACCGCCACCCAAAGGTTTTTTACCTTTTGGATTTTTTGAGTTGTTTGGTCTCTTTTTATTCTCGTCTGCCATATTGTCTTTCTTAATTTCGTTATCCATTATTTGTAGCCTTATTTCTTTATTCACTTAACACAAAAATTGACTTTAAGTTCCGATATTTTTGGGCATAGTCCAATCCATACCCGATTACAAATTTGTTCGGAATTTCGAACCCAATATAATCAATTTTAACGTCATATTTGATGCTTTCCGGCTTTGAAAGAAGTGAAACAACTTTCATGCTTGCCGGGTTATGATCGCGGAAAATTTCCTCGATAAATTTGATTGACAATCCTGAATCAACAATATCTTCAACTATAATTAGATGTCTGTCAGTTACGTCAGCATTTAATTCTTTTAAAAGTTTAACTTTCCCCGAGGAAATTTTTTCATCGCCGTAACTAGATAGTTTGAAAAAATCTACTTCACAATTTATATCAATTCGTTTTAGAAGATCGGACATGAACATAAAAGATCCGTTCAGAACACCGATAAAAATCGGAAGTTTGGTTTTATACTCGGCTGAAATTTCAGATCCAAGCTCGTCAATTCGTTTTTGAATTTGAGCCTCGGTAAGAAATGGAACAAATTTTTCATTCCCAACTTGGATAATATCTTTTGTTAATTCATTTTCAGACATAGTTTAAACGCCCGTTTTGTGTTTGTAGTAATTTTAAATCTTTCGTCGATTCTCAACCCAACCAACCAAATAATTTGGTTCCTGTATGTAAGAACTAATTGATTTTTTTTATTAGACGAAGAAATTTTTTGATCTGTCAAAAAATCCGAAACTTTTTTAAAATTTTTCATTCCAAGAGGAATGAATTTGTCACCGTCTTTCCATTTTCGTATTGTAAAAGTTGGATGTTCCACATCTAAAGAAACATGTTCACAACCGCTTTGGTTCATTATAAAACGTGAGTTCTTCACATTGTAAATTGAGATTTCACAATCTTCTATTCGTAGTGATTGTCCAACTCTAATTTTGCTTTCGGTTGATTCAAACTTAGTTGATCTTTTTAAGAGCAACAATTCACGTTCTCTTAACGCAGAAAAGTTATTCTTGAATTTAACTTCCGAGCCAACTTGCGATTCGGCAAGTTTTCGAAGTTTTAAGATATCTTTTGAGGTAACTTCCGAATGAAGAAATATTACTAAACTTAATTTTAATACCTCATCAATAAAAAGTTCATCAACCTCAGTGAATAAATTGAGTTTTATAAAAACTTTATTTTCTTGCTGATCAACATATTTCTTAAAATATGATTGTGTTTGAGTTGAGATAATTTTGGCAATTAGTCTCATATTTAGCGATGTACGGAATATTGCTTCTGAAAATCCCGGGTTTAACTCAGATTCAATGATCGGAACAATTTTATTTCTTATAATATTTCTTTGATAATTATTTTCTTCATTAGATTTATCTTTTCTGTATTTGAGTTTTGACTTTCTTAGATAATCCACAATCTCTTTTTTTGAAATACTTAAAACCGGGCGTATTATTTTATTACGTTGAATCGGGATCCCAGCAATCCCCTTGATACCCGTACCTTTAAAGAGATTGAGCAAAATAGTTTCAGTATTATCATTTAAGTTGTGTGCCGTGACAATTTTATCCGCATGAATTTTTGCCGCAGTGTATTCAAAAAATTTATAACGTTCAATTCTTGCAAGTTCCTCAATAGATTTTTTACTGGTTGATTTTAGTTTTTTAATATCTGAATGAGTAGTTACAAACTCCACATTTAACTTCATGCACAAATTCTTACAAAACTCTTCATCTTTCTCGGAATCATTTCCTCGTAATTTATGATTCAGATGTGCTGCTGAGATTTCGATTTTATATTTTCTTTGAAACTTTTTAAGAAAATGAATTAAAAAAACCGAATCAGATCCACCACTTAAACCAACTAAAAGTTTATCTCCCTCACTTATTAGCTTATGAGTATCGATGAAATTAATTACTTTTTGTTCGATTGTTTTATTCATTGCCCTTCATAACGAATAAAAGGGGAAACGTATAATTCGTACTCCCCTTTTCAAAAAAAGAAAAAACTAGTTAAATCTAATCAATCGATAAAATTTGGAATTTGATTTCGCCGGCAGGAACATTTGCAGTAACAGTATCGCCAACTTTTGAACCCATAAGAGCTTGACCAACTGGAGAAGTATAAGCAATTTTCTGCTGTTGTAAATCTGCTTCTTCGGCAGAAACAAGAGTATAAGTAAACTCCTTATTCACTTTTAAATTTTTCACTTTAACTTTTGCCAGGATGTGAACTTTATCCTTAGGCATAGAACTAGTATCTATAATTTGTGCTTTACTAAGAAGTTCCTCCAGTTTACTGATCTTAAGTTCCAACAAACCTTGTTCTTCTTTTGCCGCATCATATTCGGCATTTTCTGACAAATCACCATGTGATCTTGCTTCGGCAATTCTTTCAGCCATTCCTTTACGACCGTTCGTTTTTAATTCGTTAAGTTCCAGTTCTATTTGTCTTAACCGCTCTTTACTCAAGTAAATGAAATTGGCCACGTTACTCACCTTTTACGTTTAACAAAAAAAATTGCCACTGCTTTTGCAGTGGCGATTCAAAAATAAGAAATTAAGTTTATCCTTTCAATAATTCTTGTGTTATAAATCGGTTTCTTCAACCCTGCATATCTTTCCGAAATTGCAAAAATTGCAGACTTTCCTTTCCCGGTCTGGTAATGAAGTCAATGGAAACTCGCCTTTAACAATACTTTCAATATACAATTCGATTTTAGTAATTGTCTCATTCATTAAATTTTCTATCTCTCTATCTCTGTTCTCACTTTTTGTTGGGATAATAGAAATTTTATGCCTTTTCAGTTCATTTTCATTGAATTTAAGTGAATAAAGATAGACTTCCGAGGGCGAAAATTGGATTTCTTTTCGCTCAAATAACTGTTTTGCGGCAAACATATATAGTGGCAGTTGAAGAGAAATTCCATCAGAAATATCAGACTTTGTTGGTTTACTATTCAAACTGAGTTTATAATCAACTATATCAAATGTTGAGTCGGATTCATTTACATCGATCCGGTCTATCTTTCCCTTAAATTTTACATTACCTCCGATTATTGATTGAGATGAGGATAAAGTGGGATCCTTTATTCTTGATTCGATTGAACCGAAAGCGACTTCAAAATATGATGGGATTGAATTGTCACTATTTTCCCTTTCGTTTTTGAGAAATTGATATAGAATAGAATCTTTCTGATTCCCATCAATACCAAGAATTTTTTCTCTCTCATAAAATGAAATTTCCGATGTAAACAGTGGTGAATCCAAATTTCTTTCACCTATAGAAAAAATAATTTTTTGAGCTTTTTGAAATTCACTCTCCGTACAATTTTTTAAAGAAATTTTCTGATTACGTAACTCTGAATAGAATTCATAAAGTATTTTATGAAGGATACTTCCTAATTCGATCGGTTCAACTTCTTCGGTCGGTTCACCTATGTCCGAAAGTTTAAGAACATATTGCAGAAAATATTTAAATGGACATTTTGCATAGGTTTCAAGTTGTGAAATAGAATATTCTCGATCTTTAAATTCGTCCAAGGCTAAGGTAATGATACTATCATTATTGAGCGAAACAAATCCATTTATTGAATTTTCAATATGCGGTGTTGAGGTTCTAACTTTTTGTGCCGCAATTTTTTTATTCAAATCATTGAGATCAATTAAATCAGTTGCCGCATCTTCATTAATTGTCGAATTAACGCCGATTAAACTTCCATAATTAATTTGTACTTCTTCTAATGTAAATGCGGAATCTTTAAAATTCTCATGAGTAATTTCTTCTGCTTCAAAAAGTTTAACAAAATCCTTTAAAAAAATTGAATGGATAAGTTCGCGGTCTCCATTAAAAGAAGAAGTTGATAAATATAAACTTTTTCGCCAAGTACAAAGCGATTGATAGAAATGAAAACGTTCCTCGGTTTGATGTGTAATTTCCTTTTTTGCAAATGAACCAGAGAAAAATATTTCTGGATTATATCTTGTCGGGAAAATTCCGTCATTCAATCCGGCAATAAATAAATAGTCAGAAGTTAATCCACGAATTTCGTTAACCGAAGTCACTAAAACTCCAAAATCAGATCTTCCTTTAATATTGAATCGCGCCCAACTGCATGCCGTTTTTATTTGATCAAGATAAAAGGTGGGAGAATATTTTTCATCATCTTTACTCTGTTTTTCAATTAGGTGTAAAAGTTCTTCAATGGTTTCGATGAAAGTTATAAGAGCTGCGATATCTTCTTCACGATAATTTTCATCACCTTTTAAAACTGTAATAGTAATTTGAGATTCGGTTAGAAATTTTATTAATAAATTATAGAACTCAATAGGTGTCAATTTTTTATTGAATGGTTGAATAAGCTCGTGAATTTTAGCAATATCTTGTAACGCCTTTTCTAATCTTCCGGCTGATATTTTTTCGTCGTCGTTGGATTGGTTATGTAATTCATTTTCAATTGTGTTTATCCAATTTCTGTAACCAGAAATAATTTTTAATTTTGAAGCGACATAATTTAGGTTAACCACATCAATTTCATAATGCTTTAAAAATCTACCACTGAATGCTCTAAAAATATTTTTATAATAAAAATCATTCTCGCCTATCTCCAAAACATTTATAAATGAAGTAACAGGAATGGATTGATCTAACGATGTTCTGTCCGTTAAATTAAATGGGATACCATACTTTTCAAAAATATCTTTAACTATTGGAGAGTACTCCGATATCAAATTAAAGACTACAGCTATGTTATGCGGAGCGACATTATCATCAACGATCAGTGTTTTTATTTGTTTTGCTATTAACTCAATTTCTTCTTCTGTATTTCTTCCGCTTATTATTTTTATTCTGTTTTTATATTTTGAAATTTTTCGCTTCTCGATTTGCAAAAATAGTTTTTCTCTAACTGCTTGAGTGAACTCAGTAAACTCATATAATGATTTATCTTCAACTCCATGAAAATCAAATGATTCCAAAAGTTTACTTGTATCCTCTAAGTGACTAAATATTAGTGGATTGTATTGATTATAGTCAAAGTCTATATAAAGTTTATTATTCACAAATTCCGAAATTGAACTGATAATTTTTACTTCAGGAACCGTGAATTGATCAAATCCCAACAACGCGACTAATTCAACTTGATTAAAAAGTTTACTGAATATCGCATTGAACTTTTCTTTGTCAACATTGATTAGATATTCGTAAACATCACCAATTTCGTAAGCATTAACTTCTTCGGTAAGGCTTTTAAATTTTTTATATATAGCCGAAATATCTTGTGCTTTTAATTTCTCCGAACCTTCAAGAGTTATACTTTCATTAAAGAGCTTCTCGGGTGTTATGTTATGTTTTTTATATTCCGAAATCACATTTTTGATTCTATCGAGTGTACCGTTTGGAATTCCGGACTTATAATTAATAAAATAATTGAGTTTAGTGCTTTCCGCACTTTGTTTAATAAATACAGAGGCAGCGGCTTCACTCAATTGTTCAAACGGTTTAACCTCTTGAAGCAATTTTGTAGCAAGTGTACTTATCGTTTCGATATTTATTTTGGTTACTGATTTGTTCGGTGATCTATTTATTATATCTTTTTTGACTGATCGAAGTTTTCTATTTGTGGGAACAACGATCAATAATTTATTAACCAATCCTTGAGTAATTCGGTTATCAATTTCTCCCATCAGATCGATTGATTTTATTTTATCTTTTGTAAGAATCATTTGTTAAGCAATAAATTTCGGTAAGAAGATTTTATTTGATCCGATGAATCCAATTCCAGAAGTTTCACAACTTCAGCGAATTCTTTTTTACCGGCTTCAACTCCTTCATTTACAACCGTTTCAAGTTCTATGAAATTACCGAGTTTTTCAACTTCATCTAAATGAATTCGAGTGTTTTTATGAATATATAAATTTCTCTTTTTCACAACCTCCGTTTCAATTTCAAAAAGATTGCTGAAAAATTTTTCTGCTTCGACCGGGTTCACATTTAGGATTTCATAATAACTTATTCGGTTGGAAGTATTTTCATTCCGTACATAATAAATTAATTCTCCCTTACCATCAAAAATTCGAAGTTTAAGTAAACCAGAATTACATTTGTAGTAAATATCTCTTTGTGGGATCATTTTTTGAAATGTGATGTTGTTTTCTTTAATTAATAGAAGAATCGAACTAAAATTTTCTACTTTTAGTTTTAATTCTATATTTTGTGCCATAGTTTAGCCTACCCTAAAAATATATATGAAACATTGCATTGATTTTTGAAATATAATATCTAATTTTAGCATAAAACAAAGAGAAAAGGAATTAAGAATGAAGAGAATTAAAATTATTCTCATTTTGCTAATATTTTTAAGTACTCTTGCATACAGTCAAGAAATAGGGAAACTTGCTCCGGAAAAACCGCCCGAAGAATTTCCGCCAAACTCGTGGGGCGTCGATTTGATGTTCGGTGAAGGTGGATTTGGGATAGGTACTTTTTTTAGAAAAGAGTTTAATACGGAAATGACCGGGTTTATTGATCTTTCTTTTTCCGAATCGAAAGACGAGAGAGAATTTCAATATATAGATTATTGGGGTAATACTTTTACTGTAGGAAAAATTAATAGGGTATTTCTTATTCCCGTTAATATTGGATTGCAATACAGATTGTTTTCTACTGAATTGACTTCAAACCTAAGACCATATGTAAATTTTGGTGTTGGTCCTACATTAATTTTATCTACACCTTATGAACAAGAATTTTTCAGCGCATTTGGTGATGCCGAAACAAAATTTGCTGTCGGCGGTTATGTAGGGTTCGGTGCTAATTTTGGATCGAGTAAATCAAATTTAATTGGAATTAATCTAAGATATTATTACATGCACCTATTCGACGAGGGAGTTGAAAACTTACGAGATCGATTTAGAAAAGATATCGCTCATTTTTATTTAACAATAAATATTGGAATAATGTATTGAGCAAAGACCAGCCGATTTTTAAGGGATTTGGCGATGAGATTTTTAATTTTCTGAGAGACCTTGAAAAGAATAATAACTTAGAATGGTTTCATAAAAACAAAGATCGATACCAAAATGTTTTGGTTAAACCGGCAAGATTATTTGTTACAGAAATGGCCCAGTTATTTAATAGATTGAATCCAGCGATCCGAACAGAACCAAAATTCAATCAAACATTAATGCGCCTTAACAAAGATATGCGGTTTGCAAAAGGTGCTCCCTATAAAAATTACTTCTTAATTCATTTCGGTAGATTTAAGTTGGATAGTGAATACTTTCTTTATTTTGATCCCAACGGAACTGATCTTGGTATTTTTTTGAATAAATCAAATGATGAAAATCTTTATTTCAGTCAGAATTTTAATAAGTATAAAAATGAAATCCGTGAAATATTTAAAGAATATAGACTAAATAACAAGCTATCACTTCATCATATGGATTCCAAAGAGCCGACCGAAGTGTTAAAAAGTTTTAATGCAGAAAAACATTTATCGTTACTTACGGATTATAAATACATCCTACTTCAGCTAAATAAATTTGACAAGAACCAAGTCGCGACAGATAATCTCCTTCCTCTTTGTGTAAAAGTTTTTTCAAATTTATATCCCTTACTTTGTTTTGCATACTTCCCGGATCCGTTAAAAGAGATTGAAAAATTTAAAGAATCTTTTGGGATTATTAAATGAAGACCTACAAGTTTACTGCGAAGCTTATTAAAACAAAACGCGGTGGTTACGGAGTTGAATTTCCCTACGATGCTAGAACTGAATTTGGAACCGGCGGTATGGTAAAAGCGAAAGCTAAAATTGGAGGAATTAATTATCGCGGATCACTAACTCCGATGGGTGGAAGTAATCACATGTTGATTGTGTTAAAAGATATAAGAGCTAAACTTGGTTTAAAAGAAAACGATGAAATTAAAATTGAGATTAAACAAGATACCGAAGAGAGAGTTGTAATCATTCCCAATGATCTTCAAGAGATTTTAAAGGAGAATAAAAAAGCAAAAGAAGTTTTTGATAGAATGTCTTACACACACCGAAAAGAATACTCAAACTGGATAAATGAAGCAAAGAAACCAGAAACACGCGAAAAAAGACTGATTAAAACTTTGGAGATGTTATTAGCAAATAAGCATTTGTAGAGACGTTTTACAACGCCTCTACATTTTAGTTGCTATTTTCAAACCCGTTTACAAATTCAAGATTTTCGTTAAACCTTTCAAATGTTTCATTTTCGGAACCGACCAAATCTTTAAGCGTCATGTCTTTTACAACAGTGTCAACCGCATCTTGAATAACTTTCCATAATGATCGAACCGAACAATCAATTGTATGTGTACAAATATCTTTTGAACCGGAGTGCGAATCACAAAATGATGAATCGAATAATCTTCCACCGAGAACATTCATCACTTCATTGATTTTAATGTCTTCGGGTTCTCTAGTTAAAGAGTATCCACCGGTCTGACCGCGTTCGCTTTCCAGAAATCCACCCAAACGTAATTGCCTTAAAATCTTAGCTGTATTATGCTGTGATAATCCTTCAGCTTTGCTAATTTCAGGAATCGTAAGTGTTTTTCCGATTTCATGAAACTTAGCAATTCTAATTAAGCAGCGAATACCATATTCTTCTGTTGAACTAAATTTCATTTTAATTTGTGTCTGGGTTTAATGGAATTGTTGAACCGCATGCTCTTGCATGAACTAATTTACCATAAGCTTCTTCGGAAATAGCCGGACCTTGCTTTGAACAATGTTTATCATAAACATCCATTAATGCTTCGGCAACTTCTTGGGGAGTTCTTCCTTCAATATGATGGCGTGGTAAAACAGCAAGTGGTTCACCGTTTTTAAACATCGCAACAAATGGAGAAGAAGGCGGAATATCTTTCAAATATTTTTCCCTTACATACTCAGTTGAGTCTCTATCTTGTCCGGCAAATACGGTTACCAATCGATCCGGAATTTTATCGTGCATAACAGAATGAGTAACACCCGGTCTTGCACTTCCGGCAGCACAACCACAAACCGAATTTATCATTAACAAAGTAATTTTATCATCCTTTTGCGAAAGAACTTCTTCAACTTTATCAGGAGTTTGTAATTCTTGAAATCCTACATATATAAGTTCATCACGCATAGGTTGAACTGCTTCGGGATCATACATAGGTGGTTTTAGATTTATATTATGCATAACTGAATCCTTTACTTTTGTGCTACATTAATTAATTATAAAAATCCAAGTTCAAGTTTGGCTTCTTCCGACATCATATCTTTATCCCATGGCGGATCCCAAACAAGATCGACGTAAACATCGTTTACATCTTTGAGTGCTTTAACTCTATCTTTAACTTCTCCGGGAAGACTTCCGGCAACCGGGCATCCCGGTGAAGTAAGAGTCATCTTTAAATAAACATTTGATTCTTCATCAATCTTTATTTCATAGATTAATCCAAGTTCATATATATCAACCGGAATTTCCGGATCAAACACGGTTTTAAGTTGATGAATTATATCTTGTTCTAATTTTCCAATATCCATTTTGTTCACTTATTGTTTAAACATCTTAATTACTTTTCGCAATCCTTCGGCTAATTTATCAATCTCTTCTTTTGTATTATAAAATGAAAATGATGCTCTTGCGGTCGCGGGTAAATTATATCTTTGCATTATCGGTTGTGTACAGTGATGTCCCGTTCTGATGGCAATACCATGTGTATCGACAATTGTACCGATATCGTACGGATGAATTCCTTCAATAATAAACGAGATTACCGATGCTTTATTTTTTGCAGTACCGATAATTTTAATCCCATCAACTTCTTTCAACTTTTCCGTTCCATAAAGAAGTAATTCATTTTCATAATCAGCTAAGTCTTCAAAATTAAATTCGTTCAGATAATCAATTGCAGCACCGAATCCAATTCCGCCTGAAATGTTAGGAGTACCGGCTTCAAACTTATTTGGTATATCTTCGAAAGTTGTTTTTTCGAATGTTACTTCTCTAATCATATCACCACCACCTTGATATGGCGGCATCATATTTAAATATTCCGTTTTACCATAAAGCACACCTATTCCCGTTGGTCCGTAAGCTTTATGTCCCGACATAACAAAGAAATCACAGTCTAAGTCTTGAACATCAATATTAAGATGCGGTGCGGCTTGTGCTCCATCAATCAATACGGGAATATTATTTGTGTGAGCTTTAGATATTATTTCTTTTATAGGATTTATCGAGCCCAATGAATTTGAAACATAAACAACCGAAATCATTTTTGTTTTTTCGGTCATGAGTTCATCAAGTTTATCAAGTTCTAATTCACCTGCATCATTAATCGGGATTACTTTTATTTTCATCTGTTTTTGATTACAGATTAATTGCCAAGGAACAATATTTGCGTGATGTTCCATTTGTGTTAAAATGATTTCATCACCTTCCTTAAAATGACCGGCTCTGCATAATGAAGTAGCTACTAAGTTTATTCCTTCAGTTGTGCCTTTTGTAAAAATTACTTCCGACGCACTCATTGCATTGAGGAATTCTTTTACTTTAAGTCGAGCAGTTTCATATGCTTCGGTAGCGACTTCACTTAGAAAATATAATCCTCTATGAATGTTGGCATTATCACTTTCGTAATAATTAACCAGATTTTGAATTACCGACTTTGGTTTTTGAGTTGTTGCGGCATTATCGAGATAGACTAAAGGTCTTCCGTTTACCAATCTTTGTAAAATCGGAAAATCTTTTCGAACATCGTAAACATCAAAGATTCGTTTTTTACTTTTAGTGCTTGCCGTAATTATGTCTATCTCATCTTTCATTAAAATTATATCTCTATTCTGTTTAAGGTTTCGAACAATTTATGATTGAGTTGATCTCTAAGTTGTTCAATGTTCACCGCTTCAATTACATCAGCAGCAAACGCGTGAATCAACATTGATTGAGCGATTTTATCCTCAACACCTCTTGAACGAATGTAAAAATATGCTTCTTCATCAAGTTTACCAATCGTTGCCCCGTGAGAGCATTTAACATCATTAGCAAAAATTTCAAGTTGCGGTTTAGTATCAATTGTTGCTTTATCAGATAGCAAAACAGTCTTATTAGATTGATAAGCATTTGTTTTTTGTGCATCGGGTCTTACTAATATTTGCCCGTTGAATACACCTCGAGATTCATCATCCAAAATTCCTTTGTAAACTTCATTGCTCATACAATTTGGTTTTGCATGATCAACAAAGGTATGGTGATCAAGATGCTGTTTATCTTTACCCAGATAAATTCCGTAGAAATGACATTCTATATTTTCATTATCGAGAACGGAGTTTATATCTGTTCTTGATAACGAAGCACCGAATGCAAAGGAGTAATGATTAAATATACTTCCCTTATCTTGATAAATATCTGTTTTATCTATATGAAAAGCATTCTTCTTTTCACTTTGGATTTTTATATAATCTAAGTTTGCATTTACATCAACGTGAATTTCCGAAAGTGTATTTGTAAAGTATGAGTTATTATTAACGCCTACATAATTCACAATAATTTTTCCCGACGAACCGGATTCCGCAATTACTAAATTTCTTGGGATGGAAAGAATTTTTTCATTTTCATTCCCATTTACAAAGAATACTTGAAGCGGTCTTTCAAGCATTTTTCCTTCGGGAAGATAAACGAATAATCCGTCGGTTGAATATGTTTGGTTCATTGCCGTGAAGGCGTGTTCAACTTTAGAATATTTTCCGATATACTTTTTTACAATCTCCGTGTTCTCTGTTATGGCTTTTGCAAGTGATCCGATAACAGCGCCTTTGGGCAATTCACCAATTATTGAAAATTGCGGACTAAATTTTCCATTTATGAATACAATTCGATCATAGTCAAAATCAGTGAAAGAATTTTTATAAATAAATTCTTCATCGATTTTTGTGGCTTCAACTTTTTCCGGAAGTACAAAATTTTCCTTCATTAAAGGTGCAATATTTGTGTATTTCCATTCTTCATCTTTAATTGTCGGGAAGTGTAAATCTTTTAACTTGGTTAACGCATCTTTTCTAATATCATGCAAAAAAGTTTTGGATTGACCGTTTAGTTTGCTTTCAAAATCTTGAAAATTGGAAATGTACCAATCTCTTATTGCATCGTATTTATTCAATTCTGACATTCTAGTTTCCCTCTCTTATGCTGTTTCCAATTCTGGGTTTACAATCCAATCATAACCTTTTTCTTCTAACTCTAAAGCGAGTTCTTTTCCACCAGATTTAATTATTTTTCCGTTTGACAAAACGTGAACAAAATCCGGGACAATATAATTAAGAAGTCTTTGATAATGAGTAACGAGAAGAACAGCGTTATCCTTACCTCTAAAATGATTCACTCCTTGTGATACAACTTTTAACGCGTCAATATCTAAACCTGAATCAGTTTCATCAAGCAAAGCTAATTTTGGATTAAGCATTAACATTTGGAAGATTTCATTTTTCTTTTTTTCACCGCCGGAAAAACCGGCATTTACGGAACGACTAATCAAATCATCAGGCATACTCAAAATTTTTGCAAACTCTCTTGTTCTCTGCATAAATTCTTTAGCTGTAATTTCTTCTTTATCATGAGCTTTTCTAATTTCATTAATTGCGGTTTTTAAAAATGTTGCATTACTTATTCCCGGAATTTCAATCGGGTATTGGAATGCTAAAAATACACCGGCTCTTGCTCTCTCTTCAGGCGCCATATCTAAAAGTTCTTCACCTTCAAAAATTATTTCACCTTTTGTTACTTCATAACCTTCGTTACCGGCAATTACATTGGCTAACGTAGATTTTCCGGACCCATTAGGACCCATAATTGCGTGGACTTCCCCCGCTTTAACTTCCAAATCAATGCCGCGAAGAATTTCTTTTCCTTCAACGGTTGCATGTAAGTTTTTGATCTTAATCATTATTTATTTTTCCTTTTTATATTTTCTTTTAAAAATCTTTGCAAATATTTTAGAGTAAGATTAAGATTACGATCAAGAATACTGCTCTCATTTCCCCATCTTAATCATAATCTTAATTCTTAATCTTACTCCCCAAACAAATTATTAACCGACACTACCTTCAAGTGAAATTGCGAGAAGTTTTTGTGCTTCGACTGCAAATTCCATCGGTAATTCATTAAACACTTCTTTACAGAAACCATTTACAATCAAGTTGATGGCATCCTCTTCATCTATTCCTCTTTGGTTCAAGTAAAATATTTGATCTTCACCAACTTTTGATGTTGTTGCTTCGTGTTCAACTTGTGCGGTTTTATTATCTATTTCTATGTAAGGGAAGGTGTGTGCTCCACATTTATCTCCCATCAACATAGAATCGCATTGAGAAAAGTTTCTTGCGTTCTCGGCATTCTTACTAACCTTTACTAATCCCCTATAAGTATTATTGCTTCTTCCGGCAGAAATACCTTTTGAAATGATAGTGCTTTTTGTATTCTTCCCGAGATGAATCATCTTTGTTCCGGTATCGGCTTGCTGATAATTATTAGTTACAGCAATTGAATAAAACTCACCTACCGAATTGTCACCTTGTAAAATACAGCTTGGATATTTCCATGTAATTGCAGAACCGGTTTCAACTTGTGTCCAGCTTATTTTGGAATTTTTTCCTCTACACGCTCCTCTTTTAGTAACGAAGTTATAGATACCGCCTTTACCATCTTTACTTCCCGGATACCAATTCTGAACCGTAGAATATTTTATTTCAGCATCATCAAGTGCTATAAGCTCAACAACGGCGGCATGCAATTGATTTTCATCTCTCATAGGCGCTGTACATCCTTCGAGATAGCTTACGTAAGCTCCTTCGTCGGCAATGATTAACGTTCTTTCAAACTGTCCGGTTTCTTGAGCATTAATTCTAAAATAGGTTGAAAGTTCCATCGGGCAGCGAACACCTTTAGGAATGTAAACAAACGAACCATCGGTAAATACTGCGGAGTTAAGAGCAGCATAATAATTATCACCTTGCGGAACAACAGAACCTAAATACTTTTTTATTAATTCTGGGTGTTCTCTTATCGCTTCAGATATCGAACAAAAAATTACTCCTTTTTCAGCGAGGGCTTCTCTAAAAGTTGTCGCAACCGAAACGGAATCAAATACAGCATCAACAGCAACACCGGCTAATCTTTTCTGCTCGTCTAGCGGAATACCCAACTTTTCAAAAGTTTCGAGTAATTCAGGATCAGCTTCATCAAGGCTATCTAAAGTGGGTTTTTTCTTCGGGGCTGAGTAATAACTAATATTCTGCAAATCAACCGGTGGATATTTAGCATTCAACCAATGCGGTTCTTTCATCTTCAAGAAATTTCGATAAGCTTTTAATCTCCACTCTAGCATCCATTCAGGTTCTTCTTTTTTTGCAGAGATAAATTTAATCGCATCTTCATTTAATCCTTTTGGAGCCGTATCGGATTCAATATTGGTTATCCATCCCCATTTATATTCGGATTTTGTAAGATCTTCAATCGCTTTGGCCTGTTCCTCGCTCCCAAAGTCCTCTATTCTTACTTTCGTATCAGACATTAATTCTCCTTTTATTTCAATTTTCTTCTTGTAAAACTATTCAATCTGGAAAAAAAAGTCAAGATTATAAGCCCTTATTTTCCCAAAATTTAGAAGAAAAACTGGATTTGAGGAGAATTAGTTCCTAATCTTGATTTTCTTGGCAAAAAAAAGAAGAGAAATAAATATTTATTAAAATCTATAAATAAAGAATCAAATTTGAATATTGTAGTAAAAATTCAGATTATAAAATCAAATGACTGGTTTTTTGAATAATGTGAAAATCATATCCCCTTTATTCACTCTTTCGTAATAGCGAAATAAAAGTTTTGTAAAATTCAAAAAAAAATCAGAGCAAAAAAAGATCCATTAAACTTTTACGTCAAACTATTATTAGACATAATATCGATCTAACTACTTATTTTTATTCACTATCCCTATTTAATTTTTTCTTTCAAAAATGTCTTATATATTTATGGTACACATCTCTAATAAATGGAAAATTAGAATCATGTTTAAAAAACTTGGATTAGCGATAACATTCTCACCTACCGGGAAAGCATTATTAGCGGAGACTAGACGACTCAAATTATTATTTAATTCAGAGCTGTATTTGATCCATGTGGGGGAAAGAAATTCGGAAACGGAAGAACGACTTAGAAAACTAGTTCTAGAAAGTAACCTTAAACCGGAAGAAATTAATTTTATTTGGGGTTCGGGAAATCCGGCTGATGTAATCATAGACTCGATTAAAAAAAATAGCATTGACTTACTAATTGCCGGAGCATTGGAAAAGGAAAAAACTATTAAATATTACTTCGGATCTGTTGCCAGAAAGTTAATGCGAAAAGTCCCATGCTCATTATTGATTTTGACTTCTGCAATGAACTCTGATAAAGAATTTAAAAAATTAGGCGTGTTGGTCGATTTTAGTCCCGAAAATGAAAATACAATCCAAAAAGCAAATCAGTTTGCAATGATGGAAAAATCCGATCAATTGATTTTAATTAGAGAAATTGATACGACAGGGATCTCGGCTTCAGCAGTTACCGGAAACAGTGCAAATGAAATGGATAATTATATAGAGAAAATAATTAATGAAGAATCGATCAAATTAAGCATTCTAGTCAATGAACTTAATCTTAGGGGCGTCGATATTAGTAAAATTTGTTTACCCGGAAAAGAAGGATGGGCAGTTAGACAGTTTTTAAGAAAGGAAGGTATCGATCTTTTTATTGTTAGCGCACCAGCAAGAAGATTGGGTTTTTTTGATAGAGTTTTTCAACATGATTTGGAATATATCTTTGTGGACATTCCCTGTGATTTATTAATTATAAAGAATTCATCCAAATAAAATGAAATTAACAGCAAACGAAATAACATTCTTTCTTATTGGTATTGCGGTAATGCTTTTGTTTGCAAGAGTTTTCGGAGAGATTGTTCGCAAGCTAAATCAACCATTTGTTATAGGTGAGATAATTGCCGGAATAATTTTGGGGCCTACTCTCCTAGGAACACTCTTCCCTGAATTTTTTAATTCTCTTTTTGTTGCATCAGAAAATGTTCAAATAGCTCAAGACGGATTGATCCAGATATCAGTAATACTTTTACTTTTGGTTTCAGGACTTGAAATTGATCTAGCACTAGTTTTAAAACAAGGGCCAGCTGCTGTAAAAACTAGTTTAGCAAGTATAATAATTCCTTTTGCAGTTGGTTTCGGTTTTGCATTTCTTGCACCTCAATTCCTAGGTATTGAAGATAGTAGTTCAGTTCTAGTGTTTGCTCTGTTTATTGGTACAGCTCTTTCAATAACTGCATTACCTGTTGTTGTAAAAACATTGATGGATTTAAATATTTTTAGATCCAAAATCGGTTCGATTATAATATCATCCGCAATGGTAAACGATTTAATTGGCTGGATCATATTTTCAATTATTCTGAGTATGATTGGTACAGATGGGCATGGTCTCGGTTTAGGAAATGTAATAATTATCACTTTTGTTTTCATTATTTTCTTCTTAACAATTGGAAAGAAAATTTTTGATATAATACTTCCGAAATTAAAAAAACATACCATAGTTCCCGGTGGAATTATAAATCTAGTTTTGATTACCGGATTTTTAGGTTCAGCATTCACGGAATATATCGGAATTCATGCAATCTTTGGTGCTTTTATAATTGGAATAGCAATCGGTGACTCAGCACATCTCGACGAAAAAACACGAAATATTATTCATGAATTTGTTACGAATATTTTTGCTCCTTTATTTTTTGTCTCAATCGGATTGCGGGTGAACTTTTTGGCAAATTTCGATCTCTTACTTGTACTTATTTTTCTAATACTTGCTTTTGTAGGTAAGGTTGTTGGCGGTTATTTAGGATCAAAAATTAGTGGATTTTCTAGAAATGATTCAATGATTATCGGTTTTGGTATGAACTCAAGAGGAGCAATGGAAATTGTCCTCGGTACACTAGCATTGCAATTTGGTTTGATTCAAGAAAAAGTTTTTGTTGCTCTGGTTATAATGGCGTTGTTTACTTCTATTTCAAGTGCACCGTTAATGAATATCTTTTTAAGAAAGAGTGTTCATTTTATCTCCTTCAAAAAGTTAATCAGAAAAGATTTAATTTATTTTACAAAATCTAAAAGTAAGACTGAAGTTATAAAAGAATTATCAGAAAAAATTGCGGCTATACAAACATTGGATTCTGAACTAATATTCAGTGAAATCTTAAAACGAGAAGTAACTCAACCAACAGGAATCGCTAACGGTCTTGCTATACCACATACAAAGCTCAATATTAAAAATTCAGTTGTTGCAATCGCAATCTCGAAGAACGGGATTGATTTTTCATCCTTTGACAACAAACCGGCGAATATTATAGTGATGCTGTTAACCCCCAGAACCGAAAATGAAATTCAACTAAAACTACTTGCCGAAATTGCTTCTCTATTCGAGACTGATGAACTTACTAATGAGCTTTGCTTATCTGAAAGCG
Organism: Melioribacteraceae bacterium; assembly: GCA_030584085.1. NCBI lineage: Bacteria > Pseudomonadati > Ignavibacteriota > Ignavibacteria > Ignavibacteriales > Melioribacteraceae > Melioribacteraceae bacterium. The sequence goes on along the minus strand of CP129490.1, from coordinate 811,904 downwards.
TTGATGATGCAGTCATGATTATTGGGACTGACTAAACCAACTGTTTCTCAATCATTTTTTATCTTTTCTAATTACTAATCAGTGCAATTATTCTTGTCGGACCACCACTGCCACCCTTAATTTTTATCGGAAGAGCGATAACTTCAAATCCTTTCGGCGGAAGTTGGTCAAGATTTGCAACGTTTTCAATAATCGGTGTGTTTGCTTCACACAGAACAACATGCGCTTTAAAATATTTTGACTGTCCGTAATCTATGCTTGGTGTGTCTATTCCGACAGCTTTTATTTTTCTTTCGTTCACTAACCATTTGGCACCTTCTTCACTTAGACCGGGAAAGTGAAGTTTAGCAACAGCTTCTTCTCCACGTTCTGCTGTTCCCATATACTTTTCTCTGTCTGGCCAATATTTACCATAACCACTTTTTAATAGGATAATTGATTCATCGGGAATTCTTCCGTGTTCATTTTCCCATTTTTCAAAATCTGTAATACCGAAAAGATAGTCTCGATTCTCTGCGCACTCGTCAGATGCATCAATTACAATTGCTTGACCGATAAATTTCTCGAGTGGAATTTCGTCAGAAGTATATCTTCCTTCATAAAAGTGAATCGGAGCATCTAGATGTGTTCCTCCATGTTCAGCAGTTTTAAAACCGTATGATGAATAAAAATAACCTTTCTCGGTCATCCCGTGAAAATCTTCAATTAATTGAAAACCTTCCTGAGTCGGCCAAAAGATTGTGTTTTCATCAAAAGCATAAGTTAGATCAATGATCTTTCTATTTTCTTGAGCTGTTACAAATAACGTGGTAATCAATAGAAATAACGTTATGAATAGCTTTTTCATCGGATGCTCCATAATTATTTTCAGATTAGTGTGGGAATATAAAAAATATTTTATAAGAAGCTATTGTGTCTTTTAATCCTTCCATAAAAATATTATAACTTTGAGATGGCAAATATTTAAGCTAATTTTACATTGAAATTATTTGTACTGCTTCAGTAACATGCCCTGTTTGTAATTCTTTTCTAAGAAATTCATTCATTTCACTGCTGATCAAAACAAAATAAAATTTAACAAACCGTTATAAAAGGAAATAGAAACAAATGTCATTTGAAAAAATAAACCTTATTCAACCTATAAAAAAAGCTCTTGCCGAAGAAGGTTACACGATACCGACTCCCATACAGCAGCAAGCAATTCCCGTAATTCTTGAACGAAAAGATTTGCTGGGATGTGCGCAAACTGGTACAGGAAAAACTGCGGCATTCGCCGTCCCGATTTTACAGATTCTTCATCTTGAAAAATCAAAAACAAATAAGAGAAGGATTATTCATTCGCTGATTGTTACTCCGACAAGAGAACTCGCGGTTCAAATCGGAGAAAGTTTTGATGCTTACGGTAAACATACCGGACTTAAAAATGTTGTAGTTTTTGGTGGAGTTCCTCAGAGATCACAAACCGACAAGCTTAGAACCGGTGTTGATATTTTGATTGCAACTCCCGGAAGATTGCTCGATTTAATAAATCAAAACTATATCAGTTTGCGGGATATTAAACTATTTGTACTCGATGAAGCAGATCGTATGCTTGATATGGGATTTATTAATGATGTAAAAAAAATAATCTCAAAACTTCCCACAAAGAGACAATCATTATTTTTCTCGGCAACAATGCCGCCTGAAATTGTAAAGCTTGCAAATACAATTTTAGTCGATCCAGTTAAAGTAGAAGTTACACCGGAATCACCAACAGTTGAAGCAATTAAACAAAGCGTCTTTTATGTAGCTAAATCCGATAAGAAAGCTCTTCTGATTCACTTATTAAAAGATCCGGCAATAGAATCTGCTCTCGTTTTTACTAGAACCAAACATGGTGCAGACGTTGTCGCGAGGAACTTGAATAAAGCAAAAATACTTGCCGAAGCAATTCATGGTAATAAATCTCAAAATGCCCGACAGCGTGCATTGAATAATTTTAAAGCTAAGCAAACAAGAGTTTTGGTAGCAACAGATATCGCAGCACGAGGAATTGACATCGACGAGCTTTCTCATGTAATAAATTTTGAAATTCCGAATATTCCCGAGACATACATTCATCGTATTGGACGAACCGGCAGAGCGGGATTAGGCGGCGTTGCACTTTCACTTTGTGACACAGAAGAAAGATCTTTTTTAAAGGATATTAACAAACTGATTTCAAAACCGATTCCGATAGTTTCAGATCATCCGTTTGCTCTTAACAATATCACAAACGAAACTGAAAAAACTTCTCCATCTGTAAAAAAGAAAAGCTATGTAAAAGCTAAATCTAAAAAAACGGGTGAATCGAAAAAGACTAAATCCACATATTGGAAAACAAAAGTTTGGACTAATTGGTAGAGAGGTAATCATTGGATTTTCATAAACGTGATAGTGTTAAAATAGGATTGCATGTTGCAATTGTATTGAAGGAAGACCAACGCAGTAATAAATTAACCGAAGGTGTGGTCAAAGAAATTCTTACCAATTCTCCAAGCCATCCTCATGGTATAAAAGTCAGACTTGAGTCAGGCGATGTAGGACGAGTAAAAGAAATTTTCGATTAACACGAAGGACAACTTATGAGTTGTCCCTACGATGGAGATTTTAAAATTCTTAATTTTACTTTAATTAAAACCCAAAAAGTATAAAAGTCTATTGTTGCTTGCTAATTTCCGCCATCAAAATCCCCGCAGCAACGGATACATTTAGCGATTGAATTTTACCTTTCATTGGGATGTAAACTAGAAAATCGCAGTTTTTTGCCACAAGATCACGAATTCCTTTTTCTTCGTTTCCCATTATTAGTGCGACGGGCATTTTGTAATCTATAGTTGTATAGTCCTGTGATGTATCGGAAAGTGTAGAACCGATAATCCAAAATCCGTTGTCTTTCAAAAATTTTATCTCTTGAACCAGATTTGTGACTTTTGCAATCTTTAGATGATTTATTGCACCCGCAGATGTTTTTTCTACAGTTTCTGTAATCGGTGAGCTTTGATGTGTTGTTAATAAAACTCCGTCAACGCCAAAACATTCGGCACTTCGTAAAATTGCGCCTACGTTTTGCGGATCTTGGATTGAATCTAATAAGAGTATTAATGGAAATTGTTTTTGTTTTGATTTCGAAATGATTTCTTCAACGGACGAAAAATTAAATTCGGGAATGTTTGCAATTACACCTTGAGTGTTGTTTCCTTTCTCGAGCTGCTGGAATTTGTGGGTTGGTAACTCTGCTATCTTAATTTTATTTTTTTTTGCTTCGGCTTTAAGTTCGTTATAGAAATTCCCTTTAGCACCGAATGGAATCAGGATCTGTTCAATTTCTTGTCCGGATTTTATTGCTTCAAGAACAGGTTTTCTTCCGTAGATTTTTTTCATTATGAATTAATGTTAAGGAAGGATGTTGGGTTATTTAATAAAATTACTTTTAGTATCACAATGTTCCTCAAAGTTATTCTCAAAGTCACACGAAGTAAAAACTTTGTGTTACTCGGTGTGTACTTTGTGCTACTTTGTGACCAAATAGATATTGGACTGTAACACAAAGAAACACAGAGAAAAACACTATTCCCCAAAACTAAACTCAGCCTCCGCTACTTCGAACTTGCAGAAGAGTCTGTTGTTTTTCTTTTTTGGTTTATACTCTTTTAGAAGTTTAATTTCTTTTTTAAAAATATTGAAAGAATATTCTGCGGCATTAATTGCGCCGTCCTGTTTAACAACTTTAACCTCGTACTCACCGATTAAATCTTCAAAAGGAATTTCAGTCCTTGCCGGCTTAACTTGCGGGGCTAAATTTGTTAATGCTTTCAATCCCAATATCACAATAATAATTTCACGTTTTTCCTTTATTACATCAACCGAAACTTCATACACAAAACTTGTAAACTCAGCAACTGTTTCAATAGCAAAAACACAGTATTGCTTTTTCTCAACATCATCATATCCATAAAATGCTTTGCAGATATATTCAAGTTTATCAGGTTTGGGTTCGGGAATTGCTTTAAGTGCATTTTCGGCTTTTTTCTGACGAGACTTCGGAATCTTTGGTAGATCTTTTGGCTTTTTAAGAGGCATCAATTACCTCTTAGCATATTTGTTATTTGTTCTACATTTGTAATTGATACATTTTGTTCATCACCGGTCTGCATATTTTTTATACGAATTTGATCCTGGTTAAATTCTTCACCACCGATAAACAGAACAAACCTTGCATTCATTTTATTTGCTTCACGCATTTGTGCTTTCACACTTCTGCTTGCATAATCGAGTTCAATTGCCAAACCTTTTCTTCTGAACAGCAAAGAAAGTTCATAAACTTTATGTGATATTTCTTTATCAAGTGAAACAAAATATGCATCAATACTTTCTTCGGGAAGAGTTAGACTTCCCTCATTTTCACAAGCGAGTAAAATTCTTTCCATTCCCGCAGCAAAACCAACACCAGGCGTAGATTTTCCGCCTAATTCTTCAATAAGATTATCATATCTACCGCCGCCGAGTAACGCGGATTGTGCACCTACGCTCCCGCTTACAACTTCAAATGTTGTGTGAGTATAGTAATCCAAACCTCTAACAAGTTTTGGATCTAGCTCAAAAGAAATTCCCGCGGCTAAAAGTAATCCTTTTACTTTTTCAAAATGTTGCAGACTTTCGTCATCCAAATGTTCGATCAACATCGGAGCATTTTCAACTACTTTAATATCACGTTCATCTTTACTGTCTAACACACGCATAATATTAGTTTCAACTCTCTTTTTACTTTCTTCCGAAAGTTGATCTAGTTTATCAGCAAAGTATTCACGTAAAATCTTTTTATAACTTTCTCTCGATTTAGGAACACCGAGAGAATTTATTTTAACAATTAAATTCTTTAGACCAAGTCCACGCAAAATATCGTATGACATTATTATCATTTCAGCATCAAGAGCAGGATCGTTACTTCCTATCGCTTCCGCACCAAATTGGTGAAATTGTCGGAATCTTCCGGCTTGAGGTCTTTCTTGTCTGAACATCGGAGAAATGTAAAAAAGTTTATTTAAAACTTGCTGCTTGCCTAAGGAATGTTCAAGAAATGATCTTACGACACACGCAGTCATTTCGGGTTTGAGAGTTAAACTTGTCTCGCTTCTATCAATAAAAGTGTACATCTCTTTACTTACGATATCAGTCGCTTCACCAATACCTCTGGCAAATAAAGCGGTCTCTTCAAAAATGGGAGTTCTGATTTCTTTGTATCCGAAAATCGAAAATTGTTTACGTACAAGTTCTTCCAAAAATCGCCATTTGATAATATCAGAAGGAAGAATATCTTTTGTCCCGGTTATTGCTTTAATCATAGTGTAGAATATATAGTTTGTAATAAAAAGTGGATTAGCTTATTTCAAAATACTTCTTTTCTTCTTCATCAAAGATGGAATAAATTTCTTCTTCGGTTTTAGCATTTAAGAGAGAAGTCCTAAATTCATCTTTGTTCATCATGCGTGAAATTCTGCTCAATAATTTTATATGCGGCCCAACCAAATTATCTTTTCCGATTAATACAAAAACCAAATGGACTGGTTCACCATCAAGAGATTGAAAATCTATTTTATTTGATGATTTACCAAATGCCGCCACAATTCCCTCAATTGAAGAAGTTTTTGCATGTGGAATTGCAAATCCTTTACCGACTCCGGTGGACATAATCTTTTCTCTCTCAATAACAGCTTTTTTTAATTCATCAATCACTTCAACGCTGAATTCATCACTCAAAAGATCGATCATTTCTTCAATTACCTGATTTTTATCAATTCCGGCAATTTCTGCTTTTATATGCTTAACCGGAAGTATATCACAAATTCTCATTTTATAGATTCACTTTTATTGGAAAAATTAATTTAACAAAGGGAAAACCTTATAGCAATTTTGCAATCAAAATTAAAAAATTGCATTCTTTTATCCTATTTTTCTTGTTTCGCTGAATCATAAACTTTAATTTGGAAACATCATTTTTTTAGAATATTGAGATGAGGAAATCTTATGGATATCTTAAACAAAACCGTGTTAGTTCTTGGCGGTTATGGATTAGTTGGTAACGCAATTATTAGAAAAATTGTACCCGAAAAACCAAAAAAAATTATTGTAACATCGCTTTTTAAACATGAAGCTGAAGATGAATGTAAGAGACTTTTTGAAGAATTCCCAGAAATGCCGAAAGGTTATTTTGAACCTTGGTGGGGAAATATTTTTGTGCGTAATGAATTTAAAGACGAAAACAGATTTGAAATTTTAAATGACAGCAAAAAAAGAAAAGTATTGATGGCCGATATAATGGAAGAACTTACCGATAATGTTCTTCATGATTCTTCAATTTATCAGCTTTTAATGAAGTACAAACCGGAGATTATAATTGATTCAATCAATTCGGCAACCGGTATTGCTTATCAAGATATATATACGACATATCACCGCATCAAAACTGTTCTTGAAAGTAACCCGAGTGTAGAATTGCTTGCCGAAGAAACAGAAAAATTATTGTGCACTGTTTATATCCCGCAATTGATTCGTCACATTCAAATTTTATATAATTCAATGCAAGCTGCCGGAACAAAAATATATGTTAAGATTGGTACAAGCGGTACGGGTGGAATGGGATTGAATATTCCGTACACTCATAGTGAAGAAAAACCATCCAGAGTATTGCTGAGTAAATCATCAGTTGCCGGTGCACATACTTTGCTTCTATTTTTGATGGGAAGAACTCCGGACGGAACAATTATTAAAGAAATTAAACCTACGGCTGCCATCGCATGGAAGAAGATAACTTATGGTGAGATTAAGAAAAAAGGTAAACCGATTGAAATAATTGAAGTTGATCCAACAGAAGCAATTCCGCTAAAAGATAGATTACAATTAAAATTAGATAAAGAATTTAAATCAAGCGGCGAGACTTTAAAATCTGTATTCATTGATACAGGTGAGAACGGAACCTTCTCTCGAGGTGAGTTCGAAACAATTACAGCTCAAGGTCAAATGGAATACGTTACACCCGAAGAGATTGCAGTTGATGCAATTTATGAAATCCGTGGCGGCAATACCGGGCATGATATAATTAACGCTTTAGACAATGCTACTTTAGAACCGACATACCGAGCCGGATTTATGCAGCACGCGGCCGTTGATAAACTTGATGAACTTGAAAAAGAATATGGCTCTGAAAGTGTTGCATTCGAATTATTAGGACCACCTAGACTTTCAAAACTTCTCCATGAAATAAACTTGATCAAGAAAGTCGGCGGCGGAATGAAATCAATTATTGAACAGAATCCTGCTAAACTCTCCGAGAAAGTTCATCAATACATTAATGAAAATAGAAAACTGCGAAATGAAATTGTGTCTATTGGAATTCCGATATTATTACCGGATGGCAAAAACTTAATACGCGGTAATGACATAAAAATTCCACCTTTCAGAGGAAAGAATGAATTAGACCTTACTCCGGAAAATATTGACAGTTGGGCATTCGATGGTTGGGTTGATCTTCGCGAAAAAAATATGAAAGTATGGATAGAAAGAATCAAAACTATTATCAAAGAAGCCGAATCAATTAATCCGATGGATACAAGCTCAATGCATGTAAGAACTAAAAAATATTGGAATAACTTTGAAAAGATTGATATAGGTAAAGTTGTCGGCTGGATCTTCATAAAAGAAGAAAAAGGCGAAAGAATGAAAGCGTAAGAGTTTATTGCTTAATTGCTGCATGGCTAAATTGTTGTGAAGAGTTTAACAAAACGATTAGACAATTAAACCATGCGGCAATTTTTTTATCAAAAAAAATGTAACAAAAAATACACTACCTAAATTTTTGAATCCCTATTCCTATCAACCCAATAAGCCCAAATAATAAATAACCATTGCAAGTTTCCAGCCCAAGCAATTGCTTCTTCGTTTGGAGGTGTTGAGCCAAATACATTCATGATGTAAATAACTAATAGAAAAATTATCAATCCCCAAAATCCGTAATTACCTTGTTTGTTTTTTGCTTTTGTAACTTTTAGATAATAAAATAAACCGACAGAAAAAATAGCAACCTCGAACAGAAGTGTGAATATCAAAGAGTTCCACAAACCAAGCCCGACTTTTAATTCTAATCCCGGAATTAAAGGTAAATCCGGTGCATGTGTAATAAAATCAAGAATCCAATGACTTATAACTAACAATCCAAGTAAGATTGCCGTTTTATAATTTTTCTTTATTAAGAAATAAACCACACCAAATATTAATCCCCATATTACCACACCAGCTAAACTATGTGTAAACGGATAATAGATAAAATTAAGTGGAGTAAAAACAGTATTGCCAGGTTCAATTATTACTTGTTCAATACCCAGCAATAAAAATATTGGCCAAAGTAAATCGATAAACTGTGATGCAAAAAATAATGTACCAAGCGATGGTTTTGAATCAATCTTTTTGGCTCCGAGCCCAACGCCAAAATGCCCTATAAACATAATACACCTCTATTATTAACGATGGTTCCAAAAATAATTAAAAAGGAGATAAATCGTATTTTGATTTTATTGAAGTTATTAGCAGAAGAATCTATACCAATGGATAAATATATAAAACACCACCGATTAAGAAGAGAACGAAAAATAGAATTGAAGTTTTATTTTTCAATCCGAAGAAAGCAACTTGCATAAAAGCTCTAAGAAACCAGAATACAGAAATACTCGCAATTATTGAGTGTCCAAGCCTAGTAATCAATAAATCATACGTGTAACTGAAGGAGATGTAAGCAAAAATAAAAAACACAAATGTGAGACAAAGATTAAGTATCTGCATTAGTGCACGGTTAACATAACGAAGAGGTTTTAAGTCCTGCTGCCAATTAAATATTCGCCAAAACGAAAGATGAAAAACGGCAAACACTAAATTGAAAATTCCTCCGAGTATAAGTAAGGCATCACTATTCATGAAACTAATGTATCTAAAAACTGAAATTCTTCAAAATTATTCCGATGCCTTCGATTTCGGTTTCCCACCAATCAACGAAGAGAGTTGAGTGGTAATATTCAATTGAAATATGATCGGCAATAAATTGAAGTATATCATTATCGAAATTACTGCTGAGGTATTTTGAGATTCCGGTTGTACTGATTATGAGACCATCAGTTTTCCTAATTTCGTAATAACCCCGTCCGTCAAATCTTCCGATTGAGAAAGATATAGTTTCTAAAATACGGAACATATGAGCTTTACGAACAACAACTTTTTCATCACCCTTTAAGCTGATTACATTATCTCCAAAACTTATATCTCCAAAACCACTTTGATATTCGGTTTTGTAGTCATTGGCTTCATTTTTTTCAATAAGTATATCTTCAGCTTCTGCAATAAAATAATAATCAAGTAAATTGAATTTAAGATTATCACTTACTAAATCGAAACCGAGATTTATGTTATAGCCAAGGCGAGCAGTTCTTGGAATTGGGTCACTTTGAGCTTGATCTATATAATTTATTTCATCACCGATATTAGTTAGCGAGTAACCGAGTGAAATATTTGTCTTCGGTTTTATATTCCAATTATCTTTTACATTAAACACCACATCATCGTAAAACAATTTTGAAATTGGAGCGGTGATTAAAAATCCGTAATCAAATGCATTACCCTCGGCTTTACGTTTCCCGGGCTCAGATTCCGAAGGAGAATCGCTTAATACACTTTTAAATGATTTGGTGGTTATTCCTGCACTGAATTTCAAATAGAATTCATAACTCACCCCAAAACTTAAACTTGAAAATTCATCATAGCTATCGAAAGAAGAAATTGGATCAGGAGACTCCGGACCCATACGCACAAACTCTCCGTAATCAAGTCTATTTTTTATATATCCGATTCCGATTGACAAAGGAATTTTTAGAAATGAGTTTTTAAAATTGTAACCCAAACTCATTCCGAATGTACTAAATTCAATTCTACCAAAATTCAGCCAATCAACTTTTGAAGGAAGAAAGAGTGTAGTAAAATTAAATTCTTTAGAAGTTTCTCCAAGCACTGCGGGATTGAGATAAAATCCCATCGGGTCAATTGGCGGAATTGCAACACCAACTTGCGCTGCACCTGTAAACTGCGGAGATTGTTGTAAAACTAAGAACGGAACTGCGGCTTCACCTTGTGAAAAATTTGTGCTAACTAAAATTGTAAGTGATAATAAAATTACTTTAAAACCATTTTTCATTTTTTATACCTATTCGTTTTATTAATCACATAGTTTAATGACAACATTGCCCAGATGATATTCATATCTTTCAATTCTTGATTTTGCGTTCTGGGGTTCAACAGTATTTTCACAACATCCTACCCCGTGGTCGTCATATGTGTAAGTAATTGTGTGCTCATTTCTTTTTGTTGGATCAATATAAAATACATCACTAAAAATTGGTTCTTGTCCTGCAATCATGATTGCAGTTTTTATAGAATCAAATTCAAAATCATTATCCGCAACAAGTAAATAAAAACCGATTGAGTCGGTCAAAGCAGTATTACTATTCCAAGTTTCATGACAGAAAGCTCTAATAAATTTATTATTGGTGTGGTGCGATTTACCATAAAGTGTAATTGCATAATTCGATTTATTTATAATTGAGTCACACAAAATTTCACCGGAAACTTTGAATCTGTGATATGGAGGCGGGGTTGGAGAATTGCTAAAACCAATAACCGTCACGAAAAATAGTATGATAATAAGTGCCTTTCTGAATTTTCCTTTCATTAAAAATGTCATATGAAATTTGTGAAATTTAAACTACAGAAATGAATATAGTATGACAAGCGAAAAAAGACTGCATATTTAGACATAGTGTTCTATTAAACATATCTCTAATTCTTTCTATTAATTACTGATAATCTTTTTATTTTCACATACATAACTTCCAAAAACTCAGTGCGTCAAAAGGAACACAAATTGAACTCACAAAAAACAAATTCAGAGGTAATAATGCGTAAACTTATCTCTTATCTTTTCATCTTACTCATTGCTACAACTATCACTACTCTTTCGGATGACAAGAAAGAAACCGATCACTTAAAATCATCAACTTTCAGCGGATTAAAATGGAGAAATCTCGGTCCGGCAAGAACTGCCGGTAGAATTTCCGATTTTGCTGTTAATCCGAATAACATTGATGAATATTATGTTGCTGTATCAAGCGGACATTTATGGAAAACAACAAACCGGGGAATTACATGGTCTGCTATTGCAGATACACTTCCCTATTCACTTGGTGTAGTAAAACTTGATCCGAATAATCCAAATGTCGTTTGGGTTGGTACCGGTGAAAATAATCATCAACGTGCTCTTGGTTACGGTGATGGGGTTTACAAATCCACCGATGGCGGAGAATCCTTTGCAAGAATGGGATTGAAGGAATCGCGACAAATCGGCGGAATAGTTATTGATCCAAGAAACTCCGATGTAGTTTATGTTGCAGCTGAAGGATCGGTTTGGGGACCCGGCGGAGATAGAGGTCTTTACAAAACCGAAGACGGCGGCAAGACTTGGAATAAAGTTTTAGAAATAAGCGAACATACCGGCGTTAATAATATCATCATGGATCCGAGAGATCCGGATGTACTTTATGCAACATCAGAACAAAGAAGACGACATGCATTTACTAAAATTGGCGGCGGTCCTGAAACCGCAGTTTATAAATCAACCGATGCAGGTCAAACATGGGATAAAATAATGAATGGACTTCCCGGTGTTCATTTGGGAGGAATGGGAATTGATATTTCCCCCGCCAATCCCGATATAATCTATTTAAGCGTTGAAGCTGCGGAAGATAAAGGCGGTTTTTTTAGATCAACAAATCGCGGAGCTTCTTGGCAAAAAATGAGTGATACACATTCATCCGGTCAATACTTCAATGAAATATTTGCCGATCCTAATTTTGTTGATCGTGTTTATTTGATGGATGTGGTTTCAAAGTACACTGAAGACGGTGGTAAAACTTGGAAAAATCTTCCATTTAAAGATAGACATGTTGATGATCATGCATTTTGGATTAATCCCGATAACTCAAACCATTTACTTGTCGGTGGTGACGGCGGAGTTTATGAATCATATGATATGGGTGCAAATTGGGATTTTCTACCTAACATGCCAATCACACAGTTTTATAGAGTTGCCGTTGATAACGCCGAACCATTTTATAATGTATATGGTGGTACTCAAGACAATGCAACATTAGGCGGACCATCACAAACTTTAAGTGAAGATGGCATAACAAATGCTGATTGGATTGTAACTGTTTTCGGCGATGGCTTTGTTACTCAAATTGATCCTGAAAATCCTGATATAGTTTATTCTGAATGGCAATACGGAAATATTGTTAGATATGATAAAAAGAATGGTGAAATTTTATTAATTCGTCCCGAACCACCAAAAGGACAAAAAATGTATAAATGGTATTGGGATACTCCTTTTATAATTAGTCCGCATTCCAACACCAGATTATATATCGGAGCCGAGAGAGTTTTAAGAAGCGATGATAGAGGATTAAGCTGGAAAGAAATCAGCGGTGATCTTACAACTCAAACAAATCGTAATTCATTTAAAGTAATGGATAAATATTGGAGTACCGATGCAGTTTCAAAAGATGTAAGTATTTCACAATGGGGATTAATAATATCACTTGATGAATCAAGACTTCAAGAAAATTTAGTCTACGTAGGAACCGATGACGGATTAATTCAACATACCGAAGATTTATCAACTTGGATAAAATCCGAAAATTTTCCCGGTGTTCCGCAATATACTCCTGTTCACGATGTTGTTCCTTCTCGTCATGATGTTAATGTTGTTTATGCGGTTTTCAATAATCATAAACGTGATGACATGAAACCCTACGTATTAAAGAGTAACGATAAAGGTAAATCATGGACATCAATTGCAAGCAACTTACCTTCGAATGGCCCGGTTAGTTGTTTGGTTGAAGATCCGGTAAACCCAAATTTACTTTTTGTCGGAACCGAGTGGGGTGTTTACTTCACAATTGACGGTGGGCAAAAATGGGTTCAATTAAAAAATGGAATGCCAAAAGTAAAAGTCCCAGATCTTGTTATTCAAGAAAGAGAAAATGATTTAGTCGCAGCTACATTCGGTAGAGGATTTTATATAATTGATAACTATTCCCCTCTTAGAGAATTGACTCCGGAGTTATTAAAAGAAGAATCACATTTATTCCCGGTTAAAGATGCAAAAATTTTCAGAACATTTATGGGGAGATACGGGCAAGGCGCTACTTATTATCGTGCACCTAATCCTGAATTCGGAGCAATTTTTACTTATTACTTAAAAGAAGTTCCGACAACTTTAAAATCCGAAAGAAAGAAAAAAGAAACCGAATTATTTAAAGAAGGCAAACCGATTCCACAGCCGACTTATGAAGAATTAAAAGCGGAAGAAGATGAAATTCCACCGTATTTAATTTTTACAATTACCGATGAAACCGGTATGGTTGTAAAGAAAATTAATTCTGCAGCAAGTGCCGGTTTAAATCGAGTCGCATGGGATTTACAATTACCAAGTTATAACCCAATAACTGCTTCAGATAATAAATTTGATGCGACAAAAAAATCGAGTGGTAGTTTATATGCCATCCCGGGGAATTACATTGTTTCGATTTCGATGATTTACAGAGGTGAAGAAAAGCAAATAGGTGAGCCTGTTAAATTCAAAGTTGATTTATTGGACACACATACAATTCCCGTTGCAAAAACAGATGAGAAAATTAGATTTGAACAACATGCTTTAGAACTAGCTCGCAAAGTTGTGGGAGCAAGAGAACAAGCACAAGAACTTAAAAAGAAAGTTCAAACACTTTTGCAGACCGCTAATGAAACTCCAAGTGCTTCACATGAATTTATGAAAAAACTTTTCTCAATAAATGAAAAGATTGAAGCTGTTCTGTTCAAATTTATCGGTCAACCGGCAAAAGCAAGTTCTGAAGAAATTCCACCGGCAATACTACCGCTAAATTGGCGGTTGAATGATATGACAAGTCCTTCGCTTTATACACATGCTGATATTACAAAAAATCAAGCTGTGGCTTATGATGTGCTTGAGAGTGAATTACCGGAAATAATTAATTCATTAAGAGAGATAATGAATGTCGATATTGTTGATGCCGAAGAAGAGCTAAACAAACTTAAAGCTCCTTGGACACCTGGAAGAGTTTTAGATTAACTACTTCTGGAAAAATTCAAATTCAATTACTCCCTCTTTTTGAGGGAGTTTTTTTTTGTAATTCAATATATTTTTTCATAAAATGAAGAAAATTCAATACCAAAATAAAATGAATAAAATTAGTTTATATAGCGTTTTGCTCGTTTTGATTTTCGTTGCCTGCCATAACGAGAAACCAAAAGTCCATATAGAAGAAAAGGAGCAAAAGGAAAAAATAGTTTGGGAATATAATCCGGCAAATGACTGGCAGATTAAATTAATTCAAGAAACGGGAATCGATTCATTTGCCATAAATTCATTAATTAATTCTTTTATCGAGCATCAAAATAGAACCAATGATTTTACAAGTTATCTTATCGTCAAAGATCAATACTTGCTTTATGAAAAATATTTCGGCAACGGAAGCCAAGAAAAATTACACAGCATAAAGTCCGTAACAAAAAGTATAGCCTCATTATTAGTCGGTAAAGCAATCGAATTAAAATTAATTAACCGTGTTGATCAAAATATCTCCGATTTCTTTCCTGTTTATTTTGAAAATGCAAATGATTCTCTTAAACAACAAATTACAATCAAACATTTACTTACAATGTCCGCTGGATTTGAATGGAATAACTTCGGTGGGAAATATCGTTCAGGTTGGGATTTGTACAAAGGTAATCGAAATGAATATATGATTACTCAAACAGTGATGGAAGACGAACCCGGCGAAGTTTTTAATTATAATTCCGGTTTATCTCATATGCTTTCAAGTATAATTACCGAAAAAAGCGGAATGTCAACCGATGAATTCGCCGAGAAGTATTTATTCGATTCTTTAGGCATAACAAATTATAAATGGACAAAAGATAGAAACGGTTATAATCTCGGAAACTCCGAATTATTTTTAACTTCAAGAGATATGACAAAGATTGGTTTGCTTGTCTTAGAAAAAGGATTCTGGTATGATAAAAAACTTCTTGATTCAGCATACGTAAATGAAATGTTATACCCTCATATAAAAACTGCCGGTATCGGCGAAAAGTATAGTGAGTTTTACGGTTATCAATGGTGGGTAAAAAATTATAGAAGTGTAATTATAAATTTTGCAGCCGGATATGGCGGGCAATATATTTTTGTAATTCCTAAGTTTGATCTTGTTTTAGTATTTACAACTAACTGGCAATCAAGTAAATCTTCTTTTAAACCACTAGAATTGATTGAAGGATTTATTGATTTGATGATTGAGTAAATTATAAAAAATAGAATTACTCAATTCGCTAAATCCGTAAATTCACATAATTCGACAATTCGTTTAATTAATCAACAATTTTTCTGGGAATGCTTACCGGTAATCTTGTTAGAGTTTCATAATTAACTTGAGCACTTAACTCACTAAAAGAAGCGACCGAAAGTTCGAGTTCTCCTTGTGTTCCAATAATTACAACTTCATCACCTTTCATAATATTAGAGCATCCGGTTACATCAATTGTAAGTAAATTCATATTCACCATTCCGATAACACCCACGCGCTGTCCGTTAACTAAAACTCTTCCGATATTACTCAATCCGCGTGAAAAGCCATGCGAATAACCGATCGGAACATTTGCTATTTTAATTTCATGTTGAGCAAGGTATGTTGTTCCATAACCGATGAACTCACCTGTCTTAACTTTTTTAACATTCATAATTTTTGATTTCCAGGAAAGTATTCTCTTCAATGGTTCTCGAGGTTCGCCGTATTTGCTTATGTAATGAATATAAGTTTCTCTAGTAGGCCAATAACCGTATTGAAGAATTCCAAGTCGTACCATATCCATTTGAGTCTTTGGATAAGTAATTGTTGCAGCTGATCCGGCTGAGTGATATCGTTTTGGCCTTATACCTTCCTTTTCAATTGCAGTACGGATTCGATTAAATTTCTTTAACTGATTTTGGATTCGTAAATAGTTGGCAATACTTTCGGCCCCGGCGTAATGGGTACACATTCCTTCAAATGAAATTTGCTCAGAATTTTCTTTAATGAGTTTGATTGCTTTCCTTAAATCGCTATTATCAAAACCGGTCCTATTCATTCCTGTTTCAACCTCGAGATGAATTCTAGCTTTCTTATTGTTTTTTTTCGCAGAGCTCAATGCCGATTCCAATCTATCCATTTCAAAGACATAAAATTCAATTTCATTTTCAATCGCCCATTGTAAGTCTTCGCTATCAATGTTTCCCATTATCATAATGTCGGAACAATCATCGCAAACATTGAGAACTTGATCAGCTTCTTCAGCACTGAATACCGAAAAGTGGTCAACTCCGGCTTCTTCAGCAATCGGTACAAACTTTTCGATCGTATGCCCGTAAGCATTTCCTTTTACTACCGAAGAGAACTTAACACCCTCATTCAGATATTCATTGATGAATTTTACATTTTGTTTTAAAGCCGACTTACTAATTTCTATTTGAGATGTATGAAGCATTTATTCTTCCGCGATATTTTTAATTATTGAGTAGAACATTTTTGTGCCGGTTAATATTATATCATCCGGAAAATCATAATCGGGATTATGAAGCTGTGGTTGATCAACACCGGAACCCAAGCCAAACAACGCACCATTATACTTTTGTGTGAAGTGTCCAAAATCTTCAGACCATCTAAATGGATTTTTAATTTCTTCAATTGATAGATTATTTTCCTCGGCTGATTTTCGAACAACATCTACGCAAAATTTATCATTGATCGTCGATGGAAATTCTTCTACCCATTCAAGTTTAAATTTTAGATTGTTTTTTGCACTTACTTCATCAATAATTTTCTCAGCTTGTGCTTGAAGTTTTTCCATGTTTTCATTTTTAAATGAACGAAGAGTGGCCATCAATTCAGCATATCCCGGGGTTGTACCGAAAGCACGCTCACCAATTTTCGCATGGATTATTGTAACAAGAGTAAATTCATCAAATTTTTCTTTGTTCGGAATTTCTACTAATCTTTGAATTAATTCAGCGACAGCTAATGAAGGAGTAATTCCTTTTTCCGGTTCGGCTGCATGTGAAGTCTTGCCGATTAATTTTATTTTCAATCCTTTTGAAGCCGAAGCGAATTCATTTTCTTTTACAATAATTTTATTTTTTTCAAATCCCGGTAAATTGTGTAATGCAAAAACATAATCGGGATTTAAATTCTTAAATTTATCGTCATTTAAAATTTTTTCTGCACCTTCTCCGGTTTCTTCTGCGGGTTGATAAAGAAGAACTATTTTTCCGTTCTTAATTTTCTTTTCACTTAAAAGTGGAATCAATCCGCTGACAATTGCCATGTGTCCGTCATGACCACATTTATGCGAAACTCCTTCGGTTTGAGATTTGTAATCAAACTCATTTTCTTCTTCGATTGGAAGCGCATCTAATTCGCATCTTATTAAAATTGTTTTCGCTTCATGATCACCTTGGAATACAACTGCTAAACCATTTCCGCCGATATTCTTAATAATTTCATCCGGATTAAATTTTTCCGCAAACTTTACAATTTTCCCAGCTGTATTATTTTCTTTGCCGGATAATTCGGGATATTTGTGAAGTTCTCTTCTAAGTAAAATTAACTCATGTTCAATTTCTTCCCATTTCATTTTAGGTTTCCTTTTCAATAAATTCTTTTGATGGGAAAATATATGAAAGAACTACAAATACTAGTAGCGACGTAGTAATTCCGAAAATATTGGCATCTAGATTAAAAGGTAGTTTTGATGATATTACAATAAGAGTAATTGTTGTTCCGCCACCTAACAACATTGCCCAAAATGCCGCGATTGAACTACTTCGTTCCCAATAAAACGCGCCGATAACCGGCACGAATAGTCCGGAAACCATAAATGCATAAGAATACAACATTAACTCCAATACATTTTGCATAGTAGTAGCGAGAAGTAAAGCGAAAATTCCTAATACTAAAGTCATAATTTGTGATGTTCTCAAAAATGTTTTGTGATTTCCGCTAATGTTAAAAAAACGATCGAGTATATCCGTTACAAAATTACCCGACGCAGCCATCAAACAGCTATCCGCTGTTGACATAATTGCCGAAAAATAAGCGGACATCATAAGCCCCATTAAGCCAACCGGCAGTATTGTTCTAAGCAGAACTGGCAATCCCATCTCGGGATCGAGATCTTGTATTGCTTCAAAACCAAGATAGTTGAACATACCTTGATCCGCCGCAACTCTTGCGAATAATCCAAGCAATACTCCCATAAAAGCCATTAATGGATATTCAAATATTCCGGCAATATACCACGCTTTCTTTGCTGTTTTTTCATCGGGACAGGAAAAAATTCTCTGGTATAATGTCATCCCGACAAACCAGATTGGAATTATCGTTACAGCCCATTTAACTAATTCTTGCCAGCTAACATTAGTAAGTGTTAACATTTCTGATCTAACAGTCGAAACAATTTCTTCATAACCTCCTACAGCATAATAACCTAAAGGTATACCTATAAAAATTAATCCGGCCATCAAAATTATCCACTGAACAGTGTCGGTGTAAATAACAGCTTTAATTCCACCGAGAACTGTGTAAACAATTACAATAGTTCCCATAATAATTAGTGCGGTATTCATATCAAGACTTACGAAAGACGCAGAAGCGAGTTTTGCACCTGCAAGAATTTGAGATGCAGTGAACCCGATATAACCAATGCCGGAAATCAGACCGGCAGCTATTGCGACTTTTTTACTGTAAAAACTTTCGAAGATTTGCGGAAATGTATAAAGTGATTTGAAATGTTCTAGCTTACTAACTTTTGGAATTAAAAAAATTGCACTTAACCATGCACCGATTAATCCGGTGAATAACATCCAGCTACCGGAAAGACCCATAACAAAACCGAGTCCGCCGAGTCCGATTGAAAATCCACCGCCAACATCTGTTGCTACAACTGAAAGTCCGATATGAAGACTTCCCATTTTCCTTCCGCCGACATAATAATCTTCAGCACTTTTATTCTTTCTCAGAAAATAAAAACCGATACCAAGAACGATTATCATGTAAGCAATAAAAATAGATAGGTCAATCCAATGCATGAAAAAGTATTTTTGTTAGAGAACTTTTTTGGTCATGTACTTTGAGTTTGTAAGTCTTGCGACCGCCATATAATTCGGATTAAAGTGAACTTGATCACCAACTCTATACTTTCCGTTTCGCAATCCCAAATCATAAACAGTCATATCCGATGTTGTACCAACAAAATTTAACTGATCATCTTTTGGAATTAAATTTCTATAATCAACGTCAAGTTCGCCAAAGTCTGCTATAGCACGGTAAGATTCATCGTATTCTAATTTATTAAAATCAGCAGTTTCACCTATTGCAGCGTCGCCAATTTTTCCATCCGGAACAACTTCTTTTTTTTCGAGCTCAACAATGTCAGCGGAAAATGTAAAAACATTTGTCGAAAGATTTTTAAATTTTTTCCCATCATAGGGCGATACTCCAAGAAACGCAGCTTCACCAATCCTGAAATGAGAAACACCTTTCGGAATTTTGTTCATTGCTACTAGTGGCAATGTAATAGAACTCCCGCTTGAGACTAGTTCTAACTTTACATTAAAAGTAGTTTCAATCAGTTGTCTATACAAACTAAGTTGAATTAATTTATCATAAGTTGGTTCAACACCGTACATGCAGCCGAGGTTGGTCCCGATTCCGATGACATTGATATTCTTCATCTTGAAAATCTTT
This sequence comes from Melioribacteraceae bacterium, assembly GCA_030584085.1. NCBI lineage: Bacteria > Pseudomonadati > Ignavibacteriota > Ignavibacteria > Ignavibacteriales > Melioribacteraceae > Melioribacteraceae bacterium. Next base: position 791,937 of record CP129490.1, on the reverse strand, counting down.
TCATAGAAATTAAGTATCTGATCTCGAACGACACCTTCTCTAAGTTCACCCATTTCAATCATTACAATAATGCGGTGGATCTTACCTTGCTTTTTAGCCTCAATATCCAGTTGCTTAATTGTTTCAAAAGATGAATTAAGCGAGATGTCTGCGTATTGAACTACATTTTTAGCTTGGTTAACTGCCGGAGGTTTAATATAAATTGTAACAATGTCCGGTTTGATTTCTTTAATAGCACGAAGGTTTGATATTCGTGAATCCCCAATCGAGTGAACTTGCTTTATTGCCGGATCAGAAAGAATTTTTTCAAGAATAGGTTTATAACCGTTCAATATTTTAGTTACGAGTGTCCACTCGATTCCTCTTGATTTAAGGAATTTATTGAGTTTTTTAATGTTGCCTATAATGCGGTCGGAGTGAATGTGTAGTGTTGCCATTTTGTTATCCTATTTTTTGAATCGCATTTCGGCATACTTTGTAGTAAAGCCTATTCTTTCATACAATCTTTTCGCGGGATTTTCATATTCAACATGAAGTTTTACATCACCCGGGCAATCTAAAATTGCTTTTTCAACAATTTGTTTTCCAAATCCTTTTCCTCGGTAAGAAGCATCAACTGCAATATATACTAAAATATGTTCGGGAATATAGCCTGACATTCCGGTGTTATTGATTATAAGAGTTCCGACTAATTTATTTTCATAATAAGCAGCGAGCAGAAATCCACCGAGTTTACCGTCCTTACCAAATGCGAAATCAATACATTTATTAATAGCATCTTTAGAATCACCAAATTGATCTAAGTGATGGTAAAGAAAATCTACAAATTTCTCTCGAGTTAAACTTCCATCAAAATCGGATTCGTTAACCAGTTTTTTAATTTCTAACATTTTTTAACCTTAATTTTTTGAACAAAATAATCCCTCCTCCAAAACTCTGGAAACCAATCATGTATTATAATTAGCATTGAGGACGAGATTTAAAAGGAGCTTCTACTTCTGAAGATTTACATCAAAATTTGTTTTTAAAGATAACATAAAATGAAGAAAGACCCAAATTGTTGCGTTTTTGGGTCTTAATTGGCGTTTATTAAAACTAAATCACTTAAGTTGTTCGTGATTTGTAAGTATTTCTTTGAAGAATTTAGAAGCCGGTTTAGAAAGAAGAAGTATTAAAAAGATCAGAAAGGCTACAATAAACAATCCGTTCATGGCGCCTCCCACTTTAATTATGAATGCCCGAAAACAATGTAAGAAATATGGCGTAAAAATATGTGATTTAAATCACAATAACCAAAGTTAGAAATGATTTGATACTAAAGAAAAAGTCCGCCGGGTAAGCGGACTTCCTATCACCTATAATTTATGGAAGGGGTTTTATAGGGTAATTATTTATTTAATGCTGCGATTACAAAATCTACATCCTTTATCGCTGTTTGCTCATCGCCAATCAAATAAGCTGAGTAAAGATGTTTTGCCATTCTACGAACTTTTTCACAGTCATTAAAATCAACCGTACGCTTGACCATGAAAACACCTCTGGCATCACCAATTTTAACAAGTGCGAGTGCGGCAGCAAGTCTAGCACCGTCACAATCATCTTCACGCAAAATTTTCATTAATGGAATAACAGCTTTTGAGGATTTGATTTCACCAAGGAAATAAGCAGAACTGACTTTTAATCCTTGATTTTCTGAACTAACACCAACCAAGTAATTTTCTTCAATTACATCTGCCGGTGTTGCATTTGGACCAGCATATATACTCGTTAAAAGAACTGTAAGAACCGTAAGTACAAGGTACATCTTTTTATGTTTCATTTCTCCCCCCAGAGATTGATCTTTAAGTTTGTGTTCCTATTTATATTAGACTCTTATTTCTCCGTAATGTTGCTTTTATCAGATTCATAACTTAAGACGAGTGTTTGTACTAAAAAGTTTCATCAATAATCTGAAGAAATCGTTCTATAACATAAATTAACAAATCGATTTACAATGGTTTTTTTTATAAATATTTATTCGTTTTTTTCGATAATATGGAATCCAGAAAAGAGGCGATTTTATGCAAAAATTCACAATTTCAGTAAAAAAAGTTCATCAATCTACGGTTAAGAAATTTGATGAACTGGAATTATTCCATTTCGAGTGCAATAATTATGGTATCAAAATGGAGAAATTGAACCCCCTTACATGGGGTCTGAAGTGTAAACGCTGCAAACGCCAAATTATTGTAAAAGATAATGCTTATGGAAACTTACCGATTATGCAAACCGCGGTTGACGGGGAAGAAAGATTATTTAATCATGAACTTGCAAAAGAAACTGTTAAAGCAAAATCTTAATCTGTTTGTTAAAATAGATTTGTAGCATCGACATCATACCTTGTACCCACGGCAGGAATTGAACCTGCGACCTGCGGTTTAGGAAACCGTCGCTCTATCCCCTGAGCTACGTGGGCAATTAAATCAAAAATCAAAGTTGAAATATAAAAATTAGTGAACGCCGTGACAATTTCTTAATCCGCTTTAAATTGAATTTGCATGTCCTTTTTTCTAATTTTCGATGATGAAAACTAACTAAAAAGGAGTAAAAATGACGACGATTATTGATGTTTTAGGACGAGAAATTTTAGATTCACGTGGTAATCCAACTGTTGAAGTCGAGGTTCAATTAGAATCCGGAGTAATTGGAAGAGCTGCCGTACCAAGCGGCGCATCAACCGGTGAACATGAAGCTGTAGAATTAAGAGACGGAGATAAAAAACGTTATCTGGGCAAAGGAGTTCTCAAAGCTGTTGAAAACATAAACAACAAAATTGCGGACGAACTAATTGATTTTGATGCAGTTGATCAAATCGCAATAGACAATATGTTAATTCAATTAGATGGTACGCCAAATAAAAGTGAACTTGGTGCTAATGCAATTTTAGGTGTTTCACTTGCATGTGCAAAAGCTGCGGCAGAAACATTTGGGTTGCCATTGTATCAGTATATCGGCGGAGTAAATGCAAAAACTCTTCCTGTTCCTATGATGAACATTCTTAATGGTGGAAGTCATGCAGACAACACAGTTGATTTCCAAGAATTCATGATCATACCTCATGGTGCCGAAACATTTGCCGAAGCTTTAAGAATGGGAACTGAAACTTTTCATTCATTGAAATCAGTACTTAAATCGAAAGGTTACAGCACTTCGGTTGGTGATGAGGGGGGATTTGCACCTAATCTAAAATCAAATGAAGAAACTTTGGATATAATTTTATCTGCTATCGAGAAAGCCGGATACAAACCAGGTGAACAAATTTCATTTGCACTTGATGTTGCTTCAAGCGAGATGTATAACAAAGAAAAAAATGTTTACGAATTCTTCAAATCGGATAAATCTCAAAAAACTGCCGAAGAAATGGTCGAAATTTATGCTAAGCTCGTAGCTAAATATCCTATAATTTCAATCGAAGACGGGCTTGATGAAAACGACTGGAAAGGCTGGAAATTATTAACCGATAAACTCGGCAAGAACATTCAATTAGTCGGTGATGATTTATTTGTTACAAACACTGAAAAATTATCACGTGGAATTGAAGAAGGTATTGCAAATTCAATTTTAATTAAGGTAAACCAGATCGGTACATTAACAGAAACTCTTGATGCAATAGAAATGGCAAAGAGAGCCGGTTATACGTCAGTAATTTCTCACAGGTCAGGCGAAACCGAAGATGCAACAATAGCAGATATTGCGGTTGCAACTAATGCCGGACAGATTAAAACCGGTTCAGCAAGCAGAACCGATCGTATTGCAAAATACAATCAGCTATTAAGAATAGAAGAATTCTTAGATATTACTGGAGTTTATCCCGGACTTGCAGCGATTAATTATAAAAAATAATTATTAATAGAACCCACAATTGGGGCTGTCCGGAATTTATAAATTCTTGACAGCCCATTTTTGTCTATATAAATAACACTGAGGAAGGTATGGCTAAAAGAACTATCGAATCAATTAAAAGTGAATTAAAGAAAAAGAAAATTGAAGTTATCGATTTAAAAGCGATCGATTTAGCAGGAAGACTTCATCACATCTCTTTACCAGTTCGGGATGATATTATGGAAAGATTAATGGGAGAAGGTGTTGGATTTGACGGATCAAGTTATGGATTTAGGAAAGTTGAAAACAGTGATATGATTTTAATTCCCGATCTTGATACAGCAGTTGTTGATCCTTTCAGAGAAGCACCGACAATGAGCTTTTATTCCCACATAGTTTTAACCGATGAAAAGCGTTCACCTTTTTCACAAGATGGCAGACACATTGCAAAACAAGCAGAACAATTATTAAAGAAAACAACCGGCGCCGATCAATCATGGTGGGGACCGGAATTTGAATTTTATATTTTTTCAAACGTTGAGTATGATACAAGAACAGCAACATCATATTACAAAGTCGAGCATGAAGAAGAATTTCACGGTAAAGCTTATCACGCTGCAAATCCTTTTGATATTTACGATGACTTTAGAGATGAAGCATGTAAAATTTTAAAAAACTTTGGAATAGATGTTAAGTATCATCATCATGAAGTCGGTGAAAGAGGTCAGCAAGAAATTGAGACATATTTTTCAACATTACTAGATACAGCCGATAATATAGTTACTTCAAAATACGCGTTGTTCAATTTTGCAAGATCGCGTGATTTATTTGTAACCTTCATGCCTAAACCAATGTATCATCAAGCCGGAAACGGAATGCACGTTCATCTATATTTAACAAAGAACGGTAAAAATCTTTTCTATAAAAAAGGCGCTTATGGAAATATGAGCGAACTCGGTTTGTATTTTATCGGCGGTATTTTGAAACATGGACCGGCATTAACTGCATTCACAAATCCAAGCACAAATTCATATAAGAGATTAGTACCGGGATTTGAAGCTCCGGTTGCGCTAACATACGGACAAGGCAATAGAGCAAGTGCAATCAGAATTCCAAAATATGTTTCGAATCCGGATGAAACTCGTTTTGAATATCGACCTTCCGATGCAACTGCAAATCCATACTTATGTTTATCATCAATTTTACTTGCGGGAATTGATGGGGTTGTAAATAAAATTGATCCGGTTAAGGAAGGATTCGGACCTTATGACAAAAATTTCTTGAATGATGAACACATCGACAAAATTCATTTCTTACCTCGCAACTTAACCGAAGCGCTTGAAGCACTTAAAGCTGACAATGAATTTTTAAAGAGGGGAAATATCTTTACGGACGAGTTACTTGATCAGTGGTTTAAGATTAAGAATGAAGAAGTAAAGGCAATCGGAACGATGCCTCATCCGTTCGAATATAAGATGTACTTTAATTTGTAAAAATTATTTATGTAGTGAACGCAAACTTTGCGTTCACTACGTTTACTCATCTAAAAATTCTTTTGGTGAATAAACATTTATTTTCGCGCGTGAAAAATCCTTTGTATTTCTTGTAATAATTGCATCAACTTTGCTTGCTAGTGCTGCCTCGTAAATTACTGCATCTTCAAAATCATTAAATTTAGATTTTTGAGCTGATTGCAAAACTTTTTTATTGACCTCGGCAATTCCAAAAAGATTCAATACGTCATTAATAATTTCTCGACTTTTATTTTTACCCAAAGACTTTTGAAGAAAATAATTAATCGTAGTAATAGAAGTAGCACATAAGAATCCAGAATACTTCTTTTTTTCGATAAGTGTAAATAATTGTGCAGCATTTTCTGCATGAGGATATCTATCAAGCAGCAGATCGAGAACAATATTTGTATCAAGTAATATTCTCATTTATGTTTTTCTTCAAGATAGTTGTAGTAATCATCCTTCTTAAATTCTTTCTCTTTAATTAGTCCTTTTAATTTCTTGGTTATTGGCGGATAAACTTCTACGGATTCATTCTCCTTGCGATCTTCATTTTGTATAAAATCCGAAACCATTTTTGAAATGGACTTTCCTCGTTTACGAGAAATTCTTTTAGCCTTTTCGATTACTTTTTCGTCTATTCTTAAAGTTAATTTTGTTTGCATAGATTTCCCTAAATCTGACGTACATTTTGTAATTAATATACGTCAAGTTATTTTTATTAGCAATTGGATTTTCTCTTTAATTTGTAAAAATTATTTATGTAGTGAACGCAAAATTTGCGTTCACTACATTTTCGAATAGATAATTTGTTAACTATTGGAAGGTAGCTGAAAAAGCAATTCCAAAAGTTGTGCAAGCAATAGTAATATCGGAACTACCTTTATCCGGGACATTAGCGTAAGAGAAAAATGCACAAGCTCCCAAAGCCCAATCATCAGCAATCCACCATTCTTTCCCTACACCGGCAAAAACACCAATTCCCATATCGGATTCACCTTCATATTTAACCGAACCTTTTGTGTACTCCATTTTCATTTTGGAAGCTAACACAGATGCGGTAAAGTAAAAATTTAGCGGCATGATATAATATGTCATACCACCTCCGAAACCGAAACTTGAAGATTTAGTTTCATCGGTTTCGTGAACTGTACCGTTAATTTCAATATCCGGATTTGTGATTGTTGACCCGCTTACTTCGCCGAAAGCAATTAAATTCTCAGCAATTGTAGCTCCAATTTGAAAACCGAAAGATGCAGAAACTCCCTTTACTTCCATCTCTGAAGGGGCACCATCATAAACTTGAGTTGTGTATGATGGACCTACCAAAATTCTCATAAAAAATCCATCATGTTCATGCTTTCCTGAGTTTTGAGCACTCGTTGAAATAACTACTAAAAGAACTAAACAAATTGATAGTGTAATTTTTTTAAGCACGGTACCTCCAAGGAATTTAGATGAACTATTTAAAAAAACACTTAAGGTGATTAAACAAACCTGAAAAATGATTATATGTCCTTGGGAGAAGCGCTGTAAAGGAGGAGAGAAATTTGAATATAGATTATATCAAAATGTCTCTAGCAAGGAATTGATTGTATTAGAAAACTAGCTCAATGAATAAAATAAATCAAGACAAGAGTATATTATTAAAAAGGATTAGAAGCTCAAATATCTTTTATAACAACTATCCGAGGACTAAAACTCACGAAATAATTATTGTGAAAATTGTTTAATTAAATTTTGATGCTGCTGGAACTTATCAAGAAGTGTTTTTCGATCTCCCATTTCAAAATCAGCAAAATCAAATCCGGGTGAAACTGTACATCCGACAAGCGAATAAGTAGTTTTGTCTTTTACTTCCGCGGCAAACCATGTTTCTCTTGGAATTGTGTATTGTAGATTTTCATCCTCAGTAATATTCTGTCCGAGAATAATTTTAGAATAATTCCCTTCCGACGAAATTAAATGTAAGACAATCGGTGAGCCTAAATAAAAATGCCAAGTTTCATCCGATTGTAATTTATGAAATGCGGAAAACTGTTCGCCTACCAACATGTAATAAATTGAAGTGCTAAAACATCTTTCGGATGAATAACGTTCAGGTAATCCCTCAACTTTTATAAGTTCATCGGAACGGTAAACTTCTTTGAAATATCCACCTTCCGGATGCGGCTGCAAATCCAATTTTTCAACCAATGTAGATGCTGGAATCATTTTTCCTCGGGAATAGTTTTGTAAATGGAATATGTAATCTATTTGCCCAGTCTTCTTCGGTATGCTTCCCGCCTTTTTCAATATGAGTGAACAAGTTTTGATTTTTCACATAACCTATTTTTTCTAAGAGTTTCATCATATTTTTTGAATCATCAATTAATTTTTCTTCTTCACTGCCGCAATCGATGTATAAAGAAATATCCTTTAAAGGAGTTTTATCATTTTTAATTTCTTTAAATATCTTTTTTTCTTCTACCCAGAACGAACTTGATAGACACGCTGCTTTTGAAAATATGCTTGGGAAATTCCATATTAATTGAAATGAATATAATCCACCAAGTGATGAACCCATTATAAAAGTATTTAATCTATCTTTTTTCGTGCGGTAGGATTCATCAATGTACGGTTTCAATTCGCGCATAATAAAACTTGCGTACTTTTTACCTTTAACCGTCCAAAGATTATATTCTTCCAATCTTTCCGAATTGTTATAAATCCCAACAACAATAAACTCTTCAATTTTTCTTTGATTGATAAGGTTAGTAGCCGTTTCATCAACTCGCCAATCTTTACCTATGAAAGCCGTTGAAGGAGAAAATAAATTCTGCCCGTCATGCATATAAAGCACCGGATATCTTTTTGAACTGGATTGATAAGAAGGCGGAAACCAAATAATAATATCACGTTCGTTTTTGAGATTAATACTATAATATTCATGAAGTAATTCGTGGTGACCAATTATTTCATCAACATTATTGTAAGTTGTAATCAATGCCGGGTCTTTCATTAATTATTTTATCTATTGGGATGGTAAGTATAAATTAAAATGAGATATGTATCAAATGGAAAAAAGAAAAAGAGATTCCATCTTGTGGAAAGATGGAATCTCTCTAGATGAAATTAATTTACTTTTATATCACCATCGGGTGCTTTTTCGGGGAGTTTTGTTGGATATTCTTTCATGAGTTTTTGAATTTCTTCAATCGCTCTGTTTAATTGTTGATCAATTCCCTCCCATTCTTTTGCGGGATCGTTATCAACTACTATATCAGGTTGAACACCTGTTCCTTCAATCAGCCAATCTTTTCCGTTTAGATCAAATAGACCGGCTTCGGGAACCATAACTGTTCCGCCATCCAAATATGGCAGCGAACCCCAAATTCCAACCGTTCCGCCCCAGCTTCTTTTACCGATTATTGGTCCGAGACCATATTGTTTGAAACGGTAATTTACAATGTCTCCATCGGAAGCGGAGAACTCATCAATTAACATTACTTTTGGTCCTACAACCATTCCATCAGGATCGGGTGATGGTTTATTATTTCTAACATTGTCCATCATAATAGCTTCGCGGCGTAATCTTTCTATAATCATAGGTGAAACGTTTCCTCCACCGTTTCCGCGAACGTCAACTATTAACGCTTCTTTACCGAGTTGAGGATAATATCGTTTTACAAATTCATTTAAACCGCCAACTCCCATATCCGGGATATGAACATATCCAACTTTTCCATCGGTAGCTTTGTTCACTTTTTCGATGTTATCTTTTACCCAGTTGTAATAATAAAGATCATGTTCATTATCGGTTGGAATTACAGTATAATCTTTTGCGCCGTCTTTTGATGCTTTGCTGTTCACGGTCAATACAACTTGTTTATTTGCTTTGCCTACAAGTTCGGCAAATAAATTTGTTGATTCATTTAATTGCTTTCCATCCACTGCGATGATGTAATCACCGACATTTACATTAACACCAATTTCTTGTAAAGGTGAACGAAGCGACTTATCCCAATTTGCACCGTCAAGAATCTTAGTAATTTTGTAATAACCTGATTTATCCAACTCAACTTGAGCGCCTAGTAAACCGGTTTTAATTCTATCAGCTTTATCATAATCGCCGCCACCGACATAAGCATGACCGACATTTAATTCGCCTACCATTTCACCCATAATGTATGATAAATCAATTCTATGGTTAACATCTTCAAGGAGAGGTTCATATTTCTTAACATTGGCGTTCCAATCTAGTCCGTGATAATTTTCAACATAGAAGAAATCTCTAACAGCACGAGCTGTTTGATGAAAAATTTGATTCCATTCATCATGTTTGTTTAACATTACTGTTAAACCTGAAAGATCCAGTTTTTCCGAAAGATCTAGTTTGCCGTTTGGTAAATCAATTATATAATATGAACCGTTGGCACCGGCTAACATTTTCTTTCCGTCAGCTGATATTTCATAACCGTTAATGTTTCCAAGTTCAGTTTCTTTTTCTTTTTCTAAATCATATAATAAGAAAACTGATTTGCTGTCTTTACTTCCGTTACGCATGTAATAAATTTTATTTCCAACCGAAGTTAGATTAAAATAATTTGATGGCGAAATTGGAATTTTTACGGTTCTAACAGTTATTCCATCAAAATCAATTTTAACATCTTTTGATTCTTCTTTAGAATCTTTTTTCTCGTCTTTCTTTGAATCTTTCTCATCGGATTTTATTGATACTTCATCATTTTTCGGTTCGAATGGTGATTTGGTTTCCTTCGAGAGTGTAATTAAATAAATACCGCTCATATCTTGATAAGCATGATTCCACTCTGTCCAACTATAGGTTGGACTAAAATCTCTTTGGGAAACGAAGTAAATATATTTTCCGTCTTCAGAAAATATCGGCGAACTGGAATTATTCCATTCATCTGTTATCGGATAACTCTTATTTTCATCTAAAGAATAAACCCAAACTCTGTTCATCTTTCTATGTTCTGGTAATGAATAAGTTATCCATCTACTGTCCGGTGACCATGAACCGAACATGCCTCTACCGGTTTCACCTTTAGCAACTTCAGTGACATTTTTTGAGTCAACATCAACATAATAGAGTTTTAATTCTCTGTCGGAGAATAATATTTTCTTGCTATCGGGCGACCAGCTTAATTGCCATTTGTATGCACCGCCTTGATTTGTGATTTGAATTTCATCACTACTTCCATCTTGCGTAATTATATATATCTCATCTTCACCTGATTTATCGGAAATGTAAGCAATATATTTTCCATCCGGTGACCATTTAGAACCTCTTTCATGCACTCCGGAAGTTTCAGTTAAATTTCTCGTTATACCTTCTTTAGCTGGAACCGTAAATACATCACCTCTTGCACCGAACAATGCTCTTTTTCCATCGGGTGAAATTTCGTAATTACTTACTTCTTTGCTGACATCTTTCATTGTCGGACGACTTATCGCAAAATCCTCAGCAAATTGTACTTCAACTTTTTTACTCGTCTCGGAAGCTAGATCGAATCTGTAAATGTAACCTGCATTTTCATAAACGATTGCATCGTTGCCGAGCGACGGAAATTTCACATCAAACTCTGTATAGTTTGTGAGTTTTCTTGTATCACCGTTCGTTAAATTATAAACGTATAAGTTCATTCTTGCGTTCTCATCACGGTCGGATAAGAAGTAAATATTATCACCATGCCACATTGGGATAATATCTTGTGCAGGTGATTCAGCAATTGTCTTAGTTTGTTTAGTTTCAAAATCATAAATAGAAATATCATCAGCCATACCGCCACGATATTTCTTCCAAGTTCTGAATTCACGAAATATTCTATTATATGCTAGCTTTTTTCCGTCCGGGGAATAAGACGCAAAGCCGCCTCTGGGTAAAGGTAATTGTTTGTGAAGACTGCCATCAACGGGAGCTAAGAAAAGATGTCCTTTAAAATCATTGAACTCATACATTCTTGAGCGGAATAAAACATTTTTATCATCTGGAGTCCATCCCATTACTAAATTATTAGGACCCATTCTATCGGATACATCATCTCTTCCTAAAGTTGCGGTGTAAGTAATTCTTTCAGGAATTCCACCTGTTGATGGAATCAGATAAACTTCTGTATTGCCATCATATTGACCGGTGAATGCAATCCATTTACCGTCGTTTGAAAATCTTGGGAAAATTTCGACTCCAACACTGGTTGTTAGTTTTCTTGCAACTCCACCATTAACATTGATGGTGTAAAGATCACCGGCATAGGTAAACACAACTTGATCATTGTGAATTGTGGGGAATCTTAAAATTCTTCCTTCATCTTGCGCATACAGAATCGAGATGAAAGAAAAAGAAAGAAGAAAGACGAATAACATCTTTTTCATTTGGGTTCCTTTATTTTATTTAAAGATATTTTTCTACTGATAAATGAGGTATATAAAAACTTTCATTACTTGAAGCATGCTCAGCTGTTGAGAGCTGCTGTACCAACCATTGATTGTCAACTTTATTCTTTTTTGCAATTGATGTTAAATATCCGATTTCGAGTTGACTGAACTGATTGTCTGTTATTGCGACTGAAATTCCATCTTCTATAAAACTTCTAGCAAATTCTTGATCTGAAAACAATGGTGGTTCTTGAGAGATGTATTCATTATCTAAAAGTGTATCAATTGCTTCCTCGGTAAATTCTTTATCAAACCCTAATTTATTACCGATACTCATTATGAAATTCTTTTCATCTTCGGAGATTTTTTTATCTTTGCTTATTAGGACTAGAAGTCCTTTGAGATAATTACTTCGGTCAATAACGTTTAGTTTCATTTCCCTCTTCTATTTATTATAGGACATGGAACATAACAAAATTTGGTCATTTGAAAAAAAATTAATTGTATTATTGATACACTTATAAACAATTCCGGTTTCAGGATGAAAGACAATTTTACTTCTAAAACTATCTGCAATTGGTGCGGTCAATTCACCGAAATTGTATGGGTTCATGGTCACGGGCAATGCAGAATTTGCGGAACTAATATTGAAGAATGCTGCAAAGGTGAAGTTTGTATTCAAGAAAACAGTCAAATTCATTCCAAAAATTTGTCTCAAAAAAGTTTAAATAATAATAATGAGACACAATCCAACTAATTCATCATTCTAAATTTCCCCCAAAACGCAAATTTACTGGCACTTTAATTGAATTATATCTTTGTTAATCTCATATAGGAACGATGGATTTAATACCCCAGATAGCAACAGTAATCATATATATTTTGATTGCTTTAATTATTGTGATCTGTTTTTCGTATTTGTTTGCCAGATTCTCTGACTCAAATCGGAAACCGGAAGATGAAAATTTACACGAAAAAAGAAAACATATACGTGAATACATAAACAATCATAATCGACAGCTGACTTCAAAAAATTTAACAAAAAATAAAAATGTAATTGTTCACACTTATTCAGCACCAACTTTCTCACGCAAAACAGCCGCGCAACATGATCAACCAAAGGAATATAATGTGACTGTTACAAGTTCAAGGAATTTATCACCCACTGCTAATAAACCCAAAAATATTAGATACATCATTGTTAATAATAAAAAATGTAACGAGTCAAGAATTACGAATATTCGGATTGTGACGAGCTTAAAAAACACAACCTTGGAACGCAGATCTTATCATCAATAAAACAATATCCGAATTCAAGAAGAAACTAAATAATAAAAAATCCCACATCTTAAATGATGCGGGATTTTCCGAAATAATATAATTATTCAACTCTCATCAGAGTAATACCATACATTTCTTGATTGTGAGGTGGGGTCGAGTTCCAACCTCTGTAGGAGTGTGAGTCATCGGATTCATAGATTAGTTTATAATTTCCGGGTGATAATGTTATTATGCCGTCAAATTTTCTATTCTTGGATGCTCCCCCGGCACTATCGGTTTTCCGGTAAGTCATCTCCCAGATTATGGTTTTTGTATCCGTGTTTTCAATCCAGCCGTAATCATACATTCTTCCGCTTGAACCTTCACCAATTGCTAAAATCCTGACTTGTTGTGTTTTGTCGATTTTAAAGGATTTGGTTTCATAAGCACGATTACCGACCCTTACTATTTGTGAAATTACTTTTTCACTCTGAAAGTTTTCCGGATCGAATAAAGATATACTATTTTCGTCAGTTTTATTTACAGTCCAAAGTGAGATTCCCCATCTTTCGGGATCAAATGGAGGTGCGGCATTCCATTTTTCATAAGAATGCGAACCGTCGGTTGAATAATAAACAATGTAATTTCCTTTTTTCAGTTTGATTGTTTCATGCACCATACGATTTTTTTCGGCACCGCCGCCATATTCAATACTTGCTTTTTCCATATGCCAAACTTTCTCACCGGTTTCAGCATTTACAATCCAACCAAAGTCAGAAAGTCTTCTTTTATCATATCCCTCACCGAAAGCATGGATAATTATTTCCATATCTTTTTTAAGAGTAAAACCCTCCTTTCGGAATTCATTATCTCGTACTCTTATAATTTCAATAAAGGGTTTGTTGATTTCACTTTGGTCAAAAGCTGTGATGTTTTTTGCATCTTTATCTGTCGCAGGCCAGATTGTTAATCCCCAAAACTGCGGATCATCCGGAGGCATTTGATTCCATTCATTAAAAGAATGTGAATCATCTGTCACATAAACAGCAATGTAATTTCCGGCAGGTAAAGTTATATCGTCATCAACCATAATATTTTTATCCGCACCGCCGGCATAATCGGAACGTCGAGTACTCATCTGCCAAACTTTTTCGTAAGTGGAAGCATTATAAATCCATGCATAGTCAAAAATTCTGTCACCAGTACCTTCACCAATGGCATAGACTCGCAGTTTTGTTTCGCCTTTCAGGGCAAATGGTTTTTTGACATACTCGTTATCACCGGTTCTGATGACACTTAGAATGGCACTTTTAGATAGATCGTTAGCAAATTTATTTTTATCGATAACTGAGAATCCCCCCGAAACTCCTGTTACTTTTAAAAATAATTCGTCACGATATCTTCTTCTAAATTCTCTTTGATCATCCCCGAAAATTTTTCTGAAAAATCCCTTTATTCCGTTAATTTCTATATTGTTTGAACTTGCTCCGCCGGTGAAATAAACCTCATACAATCCGGAATTAAGTTTCACACGTTCATCAACTTTTACAAAATCACGATCATTCAATTGATCGCGGATATCTCTAATATCAAGCATGTGCCAAACAACATTTCGAGAAGTAGCATCGAGAATCCATCCATAGAAATAAGTTTTTTGACCCCATTTTTCGAAGCCGGCAACGTTTCCTGTAACTCTAACCTCACCATCGTTGGTAAGTGAAAAAGCGCCATATTCTACATAACCTGGTTCAATATCACTAAGATTAATTTCGTTTTGTGCCTTTGCAGTTGTAACAAAAACAAAAAACGACATTAAAAATGTGAACCAAATTTTTTGTCCGGAATTATGCCTTTGCATAAAAACTCCATTGTTTGTTGAATTTTTAGACGTGAGATTTTATCAAAAGTTGCATCCGATTAAATTTTCTATTTGCCCATAAAATTATATCTTTACGCAATTTATCGTTAAAATTTCATCATTAAACAAGGGATTAAATGTCAACTGAGAATGTTCAGAAAAAATCGGTAATGGATAGGTTTCTAACCGTTATTGAACGAGGCGGAAATGCTTTACCGGATCCGACCACATTATTTGCTCTTTTAGCATTTGTAGTTATCGTTCTATCCGGTATTGCAAGTCTATTTGATTTAGAAGTTGTACATCCCGGAACAGGAGAATTGATTCGTCCGGTTAATCTTTTTTCTGTCGACGGAATACATAAAATATTAAAAGGACTTGTTACAAACTTCACTTCATTTGCACCTCTCGGCACTGTATTAGTTTCATTGCTTGGAATAGGAGTTGCCGAAGGAAGTGGATTGATTGGAGCGACTTTAAGATTATTAGTGTTATCTGCTCCTAAGAAACTGCTCACATTTGTTATTGTATTTTCCGGTATTTTATCTAATACTGCCAGTGAAGTCGGCTATGTTTTATTAGTCCCTCTTTCAGCAATAATATTTTTATCCGTTGGAAGACATCCTCTTGCCGGAATGGCAGCTGCATTTGCCGCGGTATCTGCCGGTTACAGTGCTAATTTATTGCTTGGAACAATCGATCCTTTACTAGCCGGACTATCTGAAGAAGCTGCTAGAATTATTGACCCGGATTACACTGTTAACCCAGCAGCAAATTATTACTTCATGTTTGTTTCTACATTTTTCCTTGCTGCTATCGGAACTTGGATAACCGAGAAAATAATTGTTCCTAGATTAGGTGAGTATAAAGGCGATGCTGAACGTGAAGAGTTAAAAAGACTATCGCCTCAAGAAAAGAAAGGTTTGAAATATGCATTGCTAGCTTCATTAGCATTCCTGGCAATTTTGTTATGGGGAACAGTTCCCGCGGATGGGTTTTTACGTAATCCGGAAACAGGTGATTTACTTAGATCACCGTTTATGTCAGGAATTGTTGCCTTTATATTTTTAGGTGGTGCTGTTGCGGGAGTTGCTTATGGGATAGGTGCGGGTACTTACAAAAGTGATCGAGATGCAATTAAAGGAATGTCAAAAGCAATGGAAACTTTAGGTTCCTATATTGTTCTTGTTTTCTTTGCCGCTCAATTTGTCGCATTTTTTAATTGGACTAATCTAGGATTAATTTTCGCTATTGAAGGAGCTGGTGTACTTAAAAATTTAGGATTGGGAAGTATTCCCTTAACTCTTTCATTTATATTAATAAGTGCAATAATAAATTTATTTATGGGAAGTGCCTCTGCTAAATGGGCAATTATGGCTCCTGTATTTATACCGATGTTTATGCTGCTAGGTTATTCTCCTGAGTTTACACAAATAGCATATCGAGTTGGTGATAGCGTGACAAATATTATCGCGCCAATGATGTCCTACTTTGCATTGATTGTAGCATTCTTCCAGCGTTATGATAAGAATGCCGGAATCGGGACAATAATTGCGACAATGTTGCCGTATTCGATTATCTTCTTGATTACGTGGAGTTTACTGTTAATTATTTGGATAAGTATAGGACTACCGATCGGGCCGGGTGCACCTCTTGAATATGTTATGCAACCGTAAAAAATCTCTTTCTTCTAGGAGAATTGATGAATAGGAGAAGCTGAGAATGGGCGAATAAAAATCTTTACGTGAATTCTAAATGCCGTATTGTAAGATTGATTATCAACCTTTGCAATACGACATGTTATTAAATTTAATGAGCTCTACATTCGGCATCTTCTAAAATATCTAAAGTGCCGTTCTCAAGTTTTATTGCAGCAGTAATTGTATCACTTTCATTAGTCAATATTGGTTTAATTCCTGCTAAAGTTAAGTCTTCAACAAGTCTCCAACCAACACCATGACAGATAAGATGACTACAATCTTTAATTCCATCAGCTAGTCTTTGATGACCGTTTTTATGTTCTTCGCTGTCATGATGACCATGTCCGGAAACATGTTCATGATTTCCCCTTCCGTGATTTGTAAAATTGTTTTCACGTTTTTCAGTTTCCTTTATTTCACCATTTTCAACTGTAATAATTAGAAAACCATTACATCTTCCAACATGTCCGGTTACCGATTTATAATCATCAGTTGCAATTGCTACTTTCATAACTCACCTCGTTTAATTTATTTTTATAGCTTTACCTTTTATTATTGATTCGGCAATTTTATACCGACCTTTTTCCAATATTCTTCCAAAAGTTGCTCGTGAAATATTCATTTTAACCGCACCTTCTTCATGTTTGAGTCCGTCAAAATCTGCAAGTTTAACTGCTTCCAACTCGTCTCTTTCTAAAACCACCTCTTCAAGATTATGCATGGGAATGCCTCTCGGTTTAAAATAATTTGAGCCGGGATTACATTTTATTCTTCTATGTTTACATGGTCTTGGCATATTTAATTATGAGCATATGCTCATAACAAAATTAGACAAATTGTTTCTTCATGTCAACTTTATTTTTTTAATTAATTATTTGGATTGTTCCTTGGTCATAATAATAAAAGCTTCTTTAAGTGAGCGCGGTTTGTAGTTTAATTCTGTTTCAGCTTTTAATGTAATCAAACCTGATTTTAAGGGACGTGGCGCCGGTTGGTTTAACTCTTGAGTTATAATTTTTTCTATTAGTGATGTATCCAAATTAAAATGGGCTGCGATTTTCTCTGTGAATTCAAATCGATTCAAAAATTCTCTTCCACCGAGATGATAAACGCCATCTCTGTCTAAATCTATTATTTTGAGAATTCCATCAGCTAAATCAGGGATGAATGTCGGGTTATTAATCTGATCCGTAACAATTCTAATTTTCTTTTTACTTTTTAAGGAATCAACCACCCAATTGACAAAATCGGGTTCACCAAATTCGGATGGGCCAAATAAAACATTTGTTCTAACTATCACATATTTAGACCCACTGATTTTCAATGCATTTTCAGAAGCAAGTTTAGTCCTGCCATAATAACTTATTGGATTAGTTGAATCGCTTTCAGAATATGGTCCGTCGTTTCCATCAAACACATAATCTGTTGAGACATGTGTAAGATGCGCATCAATCAATCGTGAATAATGCGCTAAATTCTCCACTCCCGAGACATTTATCTTCCAAGCAAGTTCACGTTCGGTTTCGCACTTATCTACATTTGTAAATGCCGCAGCGTTTATGATGTAGTCAGGCACAAAATCCAAAACTAATTTTTTAACCTGATCTTTAATTGTTATATCAGTTTTAGAATATTCAACACCTTTAATAAGCGACTCATTTTCAATAGATGAACAAAGCAATTCCGTCTTTTCTCGAACCATTATTTTTTTAACAAGTGACTGACCGAGTCTTCCGTTTGATCCGATGATTAATATTCGTCTCTTTAATATGTCTTTAGATGATATCATTTTTCAAATTAATAAATTCATTTGCTTTTGAATAAGTTGTAACAATTCCGGCTGCTTTATTTGCTTTGAATAAACATTTTTCATAATTCAATCCGCTAAGGTATGAATAAAAGAAAACGGAACCAAAAACATCTCCGCAACCAATTTTATTTATGGAATTCACTTTTATGGCTTCTACACTATAAAATGACCCGTCGGATAAAAATAATTCCGCACCATTATTACCTTTAGTAATTATTATTGCTTCAACTCCGGATGAGAATACTGTATTAAGAATTTTTTCTTTTTCGTCAAATGGAGTTACTGTTTTTAATTCATGTTCGTTCACTTGAATAATGTCCACGTTACAAAGATACTTTTCATAATCGGAAATCTTTCTAAAATATCTGTGTTGATCTTTCCCAATTCCGCGTGATAATGTATGAACATCCAAATATATTTTTCCAAGTGAAGCTTTTCTAATATGCTCGAAATCATCAGGCAATAAATCAGTTCCGGTTATCATATTGATATAGATTCCATCATAAGATTGCAAGTTAAGTTCCTTCGAAAGTTGTAAAGGTTCAAAACTCTTTTTGTAATGTTCTTTTCTCTCCGCATTACCGTCCAAGTAGAGATTCACGTGTGGAATTTCCTCAAGCTTATTTGCATACATTAGATCATATTTTCTAAATGTTCTTTCAAAAAAATGAAAATCATTATCGGAAATTGAAGTCAACAGATGCAGTTCATCATTCTGGCTAGATAGAGCATTAAATCCACTTGCAGAATAGAATATTCCACCTGGTGAAATTTTTTCTCCATACCCGTCAAACACATGATCAACAACTGAATGACCGACAATTAATAGCTTCATACAAAGAACCGTTTTTCATTACGTAAATATTTTTGATTAACTTATATCCAATAAAAATACAATTATAAATTATACGGTAATAAATTGATATGAAAATCGGAATAACATGTTACCCGACATACGGTGGAAGTGGAGTTGTTGCAACCGAACTAGGCAAAGCTCTAGCGGCAAAAGGATGTGAAATCCATTTTATTAGTTATGCTCTCCCGCATCGGCTAAACAGTTTTGTCGAAAATGTAATTTTTCATGAAGTTGAAATGACTACTTATCCTCTCTTCGAGCATTCTTTATACGGATTGTCTTTAACTAGTAAAATGGTTGAAGTTATTGAATATGAGAAATTGGATTTACTTCATGTTCACTATGCAATTCCTCACGCGACGAGTGCTTATCTAGCAAAGCAAATCTTAAAAAAAGAAAACAAGCAGACTAAAATTATTACAACACTTCACGGAACTGATATTACTTTAGTTGGATTAGAACCTTCTTTTTTACCATTAGTAAAATTTAGTATTGAGGAAAGTGATGGCGTAACTGCCGTTTCAAGATTTTTAAAAGAAAAAACAATTACAAACTATAATATTGATAAAGACATCGAGGTAATTCACAACTTTATCGATACAGATGTTTACAAACCAGTCAGCAATGAACATTTCAAGAAGCATATTGCGCCAAACGGTGAGAAGATTTTAGTTCATACATCGAATTTTCGTCCCGTAAAACGTGTTACCGATACAATTAGAATTTTAAAAGAAGTTCAAAAGAAAATTCCAACCAAATTGGTTCTAGTAGGTGACGGACCGGAACGATCTGAATGCGAAAGATTAGCAAGAGAATTAGAAGTTCACAAAGATGTGATCTTTTTAGGTAAGCAGGACGGATTAACGGAAATACTTAGTTCATCAGACATATTTTTGCTTCCGTCACAATCGGAAAGTTTTGGTTTGTCAGCATTAGAAGCAATGGCGTGCGGTGTTCCCGTAATTAGTTCCAGTGTCGGTGGTTTGCCGGAACTTGTTCGTCACAACGAGACCGGTTTCATTGCAGAGTTTGGTGATGTGCAAAGAATGGCTAAGTATGCAATTGACTTATTAACCAATGAAAAAAAATATAAAGTATTCTCTGATAATTGTATTAAACTAGCAAAAGATAATTTTGAAAAAACTTTAATTGTTCCGCAGTATATGAAATATTATGAGAAGGTTTTAAATTCCTAGCAAAAAAATTCCCCGTAATTAATAGAATTACGGGGAACCAAATTCTATTTTATAGCCACTCTGCCAATACTGTAATAAGTAAACTCAAGTTCGTTCATTCTTTCGGGTGTAAAAACATTTCTACCATCAAAGATTAATTTTTCTTTTAGATTTTCCGCAATGAGATTCATATCCGGGTTTCTAAACTCATTCCATTCGGTTAAAATCAGTAATGCATCTTTATCTTTAATTGCAGCATATTGGTTTTCTGTGTATTCAATTTTATCGTCAAAATAAATTTTAGAATTTTCGATTGCTTCGGGATCGTAAGCCGATATTTTTGCACCGTGTTTTAATAATTCGTTAATTATATAAATTGATGGTGCTTCCCGCATGTCATCCGTGTTTGGTTTGAATGATAATCCCCAAACTCCGAACTCTTTTCCCTTAATGTCATTATTAAAATGCTCTAAAATTTTATTTACTAGAACCAACTTTTGTCTGTTATTAATTTCATCAACGGTCTGAAGAATAGTCATTGAAGAGTTTTTATCAATAGATGTTTTTATAAGAGCGCGAACATCTTTAGGAAAACAAGAACCACCGTAACCAATTCCGGGGAATAAAAATCTTTTCCCGATTCTTGTATCGGCACTAATACCTTTTCTTACCATATCAATATTGCCGCCAACCTTCTCGGTAAAGTTCGCAAGTTCGTTCATAAAAGTAATTCGCATTGCGAGATATGAGTTAGCGGCATACTTTGTTATCTCGGAACTGTATGGATCCATTTCAATTATCGGGTTGCCTTGCCTAACAAATGGCTCATATAATGTTCTCATTTTTTCAAAAACTTTTTTACTTTCTGCCCCTATTACAATTCTATCCGGTTTTAAGAAATCATCAACTGCAAAACCTTCACGTAAAAATTCGGGATTTGAGATCACTTCATAATTCTTTACTCCTTCATCGGCAATAATCTTTGTAACCGAAGCGCAAGTACCAACTGGCACAGTGCTTTTATTAACAATTATTTTAAAATCTTTGTCGTCGTTTCCTTTTAATATTTTTGCAATATCACCGGCAACTCCAAACACATATTTTAAATCTGCAGAACCATCCTCATCCTGTGGCGTAGGCAAGCAGAGAAAAACCACTTCGGAATTTTCTACTGCATATTTTAAATCATCGGTAAACTCTAATCTTTTCTTTTCAATATTTCGATGGAATAAAGTATCTAATCCCGGTTCATAAATTGGGACAACCGCCCTTTTCATCTTTGCTAATTTTTCTTGATTATTATCTACACATATAACATGATTTCCCATCTCGGCAAAACAAGTTGCAGAAACCAAACCAACGTACCCGGTACCAATAACCGATAATTTCATTAAACCTCCTATATTCAATAACATGTTTAAATCTTAATGTAAAACTTACAAAAAATCCCAAAGTTAGTTGCGATTATTTAATCGCTAATAGTGATTTTCTTGTAGATACTTTTATAATACTTTAACTTTACGAAAATGATATTTCCTTTATTACAAAGAGGTCAATATGAGTGAATTACCAAAACCATTTAAGAAGTTCACAGAAGATTATCCAAAGGTAGTCGATGCATACGAAAAATTAGGAGCAGAAGTACATGGAGCAGGACCAATTAACGATAAAAACCGTTCATTAATTAAACTTGCTATCGCCGTTGGTGCTAGAATGGAAGGAGCCGTTCATTCTCATACCAGGAAAGCTCTTGAAGCCGGATGCACAAAAGAAGAAATTAAACATGCAGTTCTTTTAGCGCTTCCAACCATTGGTCTGCCGAATATGATGGCTGCAATGACTTGGGTTAACGATATTTTAGAATCGTAATTTGTTTCGAGATAATTTTAAACATAGCTCAATTCTTGAAAAAGAATTTACAACTATAAGCAGAATTACCGCGCTTTGGGCTTTCAGTGAAGCTGCTTTGGGTGGAATTCTTCATGTGCTGAGAATACCGCTAACAGGGTTATTTATTGGTGGAAGTGCTGTTATATTCTTAACTCTTATTGCATCTTCAGCAGAGAAAAAATCAACACTTCTAAAATCAACTTTGATTGTTATTTTAATTAAAGCAATGGTTAGTCCTCACACACCATTGAATGCCTATTTTGCTGTATTCCTACAAGGATTGTTTGCTTACCTGATATTTAGTTTCATAATAAACAAAAAATTAGCTGCACTTTTGTTGGGATTTATTTCTTTAGCCTATTCAGCTTTTCAACGAGTTTTTGTTCTTACAGTTTTATTCGGTAATACATTATGGGAATCGATTGATGCTTTCGGAATTTATCTGATGAATGAGTTTTTATCAGTTTCTTCCACAGACACAGCATTACAACTTAGCTATATATTAATTGGAGTTTATGGATTTATTCATATTTCGGGTGGAATCTTTTTCGGAATAATCGCCGGTAATATTCATAGCTGGATTACTAAAAATTTTGATAAAGTAAAAGAGTTTAACGAATCAATTACAAGAAAAGATGAATCGATATTATTACAGAAAGATAAAGAAAAAAAGAAAAGAAAGTGGTGGAAGAAAAAAGCAAACATTGCAGTTGCTGCGTTCGCTGTGTTAATGATGATAATATCATATTCAAATCCGGAGCTGGACGATAATTTATTTTACAACATAATTTTCATGTTGATTCGCTCAATTCTTATAATGTATGTTTGGTTTGTGTTATTATCACCCATAATTGTCAAATGGGTAAAAAAATATTTAATGAAAAAACAATCCGATTATTCAAAAGAAGTTGAAACAATTTTAGCATTGTTTCCTTACTTCAAAGGAATTATAAATTACAGCTGGGAACAGACAAAAGGATTGAAAAATTATAAACGCATAATTCCCTTTTTAAAAAACTCTTTTATTCTTCTTTTAATGGCAGACATCGAATCGTATGAAGAAAATAATATTATTTAGCGGACCGATTCATTCCGGTAAAACTACACGATTGCAAAATTTTATTGCAGACAAAAACTGTGACGGAATTATTGCGCCTGTAAAAGAAGGTAAAAGATACATTCAGCGAATCAAAACCGGTGAAATAAAATTGCTTGAAACGAAAAGTCATGAGGCAATTGTTATTGGGAAATATAAATTCAGCAAAGAAGTTATGGATTGGGCAAAGCAACAGATTAAAGAATCATTACATACCGAAGCTGATTACATTGTTATTGATGAGGTCGGAAAACTCGAAATGGTTGATCAAGGTTATGAACCGACGATAAGCATTGCCGTTGATAAATTCAAAAAAGAAAATTTGTTTGAACTTGTTTTAGTCGTGAGAGAAAGTTTGGTTGATGAGGTTATCGAAAAGTATGGATTAAGTGAGTGTAATTACGAATTTACGGATTAGCGAATTTTACGAATTAAATAATCTTGGACTTAAAATTCGCAAAATCCGCCAAATTCATCAATCCGCTAAATCCATTAACATCCTTCCCGCTTCGGTTTACCGCTGTTTGTATTCATCGGTATCGCAGCAGGCATTTCAATCTTAGGCATTTTAATTTCTTTTCCACCTTCGGTTTCGCCGACTTGTGGTGAGCCGCCGAAAAATTTGCTTACTTCAACCATCTTATCAAACTCTGCTTTTTCTTCCGGCGAAGCATTCGTGGATATACTTGGAAATAGGATTTCATCTTTCCAACTATCAACACCACCGTCCAAGATATACACACCCTTGTAATTATTAGCTTTCAGAATAAACCAACCTTGCGCTGCTTTGATATTATCTTCGCAGTACAAAAGAATTTTTTGATTACGCATTAAATTGGATTCTAATAATTTTGAAGTCTGAATATTTACTGCAGTCGGAATAAAATATTCTTTGAAAGCTTCCTCATCGCGCAAGTCCACCAATCTGTAATCTACTCTTCCTTCAATTATCCAGTCGGCAAGTTCTTTAACGTTGATTATTTCGCTATCACGAATTGCCTCGACGGATAACTCTTTCACATTTACTTTTGCATAAGTATTATCGTATGGATTACCGAGAAGTACCGC
Source organism: Melioribacteraceae bacterium (assembly GCA_030584085.1). Lineage (NCBI taxonomy): Bacteria > Pseudomonadati > Ignavibacteriota > Ignavibacteria > Ignavibacteriales > Melioribacteraceae > Melioribacteraceae bacterium. Next base: position 767,471 of record CP129490.1, on the reverse strand, counting down.
AACCAAACCGAGTATTAAACCAACTATTGCTAATTTTTTTGAACCGGATAAATTCATAATGTAATTTTTCATTTTGATTCTCCTTTTTTCGCCATAACTCTTTCACCCCACTCTGCTGCGGCAAAAGCACCAAGCGCCATCAACACTACTAAAAATACAACCATCCCGTAAGAAAGTCCGAAGTAGTCGGGCAAAGTTACTCTTCCCATATTTGTTGAGTAATAAAAATCTTCGATGAATGGGAATAATTCAGCGAAGATAAATATGCCGAAAGTAACTCCGAGTATAAAAACAATTGCATCCTTCTTGCCCGTTGAAAATGCGACAAAAGAAGTACCGGGACAGTATCCACCAATTATAAATCCCATACCGAGAATTAATCCGCCTACAACTTGAGGGATGATATATGTATCACTTATAAAAACTAAGGATAAATCTAAGTATCCAATGTATGACAAATAAAAAACGCCGATCATTGCGGTAACAATTGCAGTGAACATAACTTTAAGAACGCGCATATTGGTAAAGTAAAATTGCGCAGCTAAAATTCTTGCACTCCCGAATCCGCCGCGTTCTAAAGCAAACCCGAAACCGATACCGATTGCAAATGCAATTATTAAACTAACGTCAAAACCAAATAAGTCGAATTTGTAAAATGGTGCATTCATCTCCATTGCCTCCTCATAAAATAAGCTACTGCATATCCGCCGGCAAAAACTGCAAGCATAAATGCCCAGCTCCCGAGTCCGAGTAAAGCTCCACCGGTAAGCGCTTGTCCGCTTGTGCATCCTCTTGCAAGCTTAGCCCCGAATCCCATTAATGTACCGCCGATAAAAGCGAAAATAAATCGAGTTCTTGTTTTAACACGCGGTCCTTTTTCAACTCCGCCTTTAACTCTTCCGGCTAACATACCGGATAAAAATCCACCGAAGATAACTCCGAGAACTTCGAATACAAGCCAATCTTTTAGAGGGCTAACAGAACCGTCGCCGAGATAAGATGAAAAGTAACCGTTACTCTGTGCATGTTCCGGAGCAACTGCGTTTACTCCAACGGTTACAACCGATGAAACCGCGCCGGAAGCTCCGAGTCCCCTTCCCATAATAACGAATGCTGCTAATAAAACAAGCCCCAACCCAAATCCGACGTAATATGGATTTGAATAAGGTTTTGCTTCAACGTGACTGTAAGTATGTTCATTATCAGTCACCTGAAGTTTAACTTTTGATAAAATGTGAGTAAGTGCTGTCATTTATATTTCCTTTTAAATCTGCTTAAAATCTCTTAGTCATGCCCGAATGTCTCTATCGGGCATCTCATATTAAATTAGATTCCCGCTTGAAGCATGCGGGAATGACACTAATAAAAAGTTAAAACCAAGAACTAACCTGTCCTGCTTCAACGATTACAAATCTTAAAATCAATCCACCGAGTATGACCATTATCGGTGCCCACGGCGTGTGATTCACTTTATGATTCACCGCCATCAATTGTATTATCAACGGAATTATTATTCCGATACCGACAACGAACACCCAAAAGGTTGGTGCAAATGGACCGTTTAGAATTAACATCGCCGCATCTTGATGAACTTGAGTTGATGTAAGCAAACCAATAATCATTAATCCGATTACAAATAATTCGAAAGTCAAAAATCCGTTATCGGCTTTTGCGAGCAATTCTCTTTCGTAAACATTTTTTGCAACCATATGAACAAAAGCCGCCGCACCGGAAAGTCCGGAAACCAAGAATAGTAACCACAATATTGAAGTATTCCACAAAGGTCTCGCACCGAGTGAACTTAAAAGAATACCGGTGTACATTCCGAGCATTGCTCCTAAAATCATATTTGCAACACCGATGTTTTTAATCCATATTTTTCTTTCGTTCAGCCAATTCGAATATTTTTTTACAACAGGAAACTTTTCAATCAACCATTTCGGTGGTGTGATTAATATAGTTACGAGTATCGCGGGGTAAACAATTATTAAAATCCAAGCTCCCCAAGACATTGGTGAAGTTACTTGGAATGTTGTGTATAATCGCCATGTAAATAATTTGTGTTCGAGATCTAAGAATAACGCGAACATACCCAAACTCAATAAAACTAAACTAACCCAGGGTACATAACGGCATGAACAAGTTTCTTCACTTTGTCTCTGTTTAAATAAAAAGTATCCGGTTATAATCATCATCCCGGCTACCATTCCGCCTAAGAAAAGATAAACCGGAATTTCCCATCCCCAAACACTTAGAGTCGGATCGATTAAATGATTATTTCTAGTTGTTGAAATTTCGTGCATCGTAAACCTCTTTAAGTCAAATAGAATATTTTTGGATTTGTACCGGCTTCAGGTTTCAGCGAATGATGTTTTCTTGAATTAAGTTGTTTGCTTATTTCGCTGTTAGGATCATCAAGATCACCGAAGATCATACAGTTTGTAGGGCAAACCGAAACACATGCCGGATCTTTACCTTCTTCAACTCTGTGAATACAGAAAGTACATTTATCGGCGTAACCATCCGGATGAATAAATCTTGCATCATAAGGACAACTTGCAACGCAGGCTTTACATCCTATACATTCGTTATGTTCAATTAATACAACTCCGCCGACATCGTGATAATGACTTGCACCCGTCGGACAACTTGAAACGCATGGTGCATCTTCACAATGATTACATCTCTCGCTTCTTATTTCCAGATTTATGTTCGGAAATTTTCCTAATGCTTCTTCTGTTATCCAATCTCTATTATAACCTTCGGGAACATTATTTTCTGTTTTACAGGCAACAACACAATCCATACAACCGACGCAAAGTTTAGTATCTATTGCCATTCCGAATCTTGCCATCTTACGCCTCCCGCTCAAAAGTTACAAAATTGACATTCATCGCAGTGCCACCCATCAGCGGATCGAGCTTGTACTTTGTCGTAAGTTGTGCATCGCTGGCACCTTTTAAGTAAGTGCTTTTCAACATTCTTGAACGCTGTCCGAATCCGTGAACCATGTAAACACTATCGGGACGAATTCTCTCTGTTGCTTTTACTTTTACCTTGTTCGAAACTACACCCTCGGTGTTTTTGAGTTTTATATAATCGCCTGATTTAAGACCATAACGCTGTGCTATATCAATGTTTATCCAAACCGAGTTTTCTTCCATCATATCTTTCAATATTGGGTTTGATTGTGTTTTAGCGAAAGTGTGAACAGGAGCTCTTCCCATTAATAATCTGAAGTAACCGGGAGGTGGTGATTCCGGTTCGGTAAATTTCGGTACGGGATCAAATCCTTTTTCTTTTAATTGAAGCGAGTAGAATTCAATTTTACCCGATGGCGTCCAGAAATTCGGCTGTATTCCATCTTCAAAATATATCGGCTGCTTGGGAGCTTTTACTACTCCTTCTTTCTTCAATCTTTCAAGTGAAAGTCCGACTGTTTTCAACCTTGTATCGAGATATTCTTCAACATCTTTCCACGGAAAATATTTTTGCAAACCGAGACGCTTTCCTAATTCTTTTGCAATCCACCAATTCGGTTTTTGATGTGAAGGTTCTTCAATTACAGGCTGACGAATCGAAACAAAACCTTCTTTGAAAGGAGAAATATTTAATTCATCATATCTTTCCAAGTAAACCGATTCAGGAAGCACAACATCAGCCCAACCGGCAATCTCACTTGGAACAACATCTACAACTACCATTAAATCTAAATTTTGAATTGCTTTTATAGTCTCTTTTTGGTTCGGAATTGCCTGAAGTAAATTGGTTGCATAAACTATCCAACCTTTTACAGGATAAGGATTTCCTGTAATTGTTGCTTCACGAATTCCGTTTGCCAAAAGCTCACCTTTTGCGAATGGAAATCTTTCATCAGGGTTATCAACTCTTCCTCTTTCCGGATTTGGATATTCCGGATAAGGATAAGAAGGAATACTTAATTTGGTCGGCATAAAGAATCCGCCTTTTCTTCCCCAGCTTCCGAGAAGTGCATTGAGCAATGCAATCGCACGACTTCTTTGACTGTCGTCTCCATACCAAGTTGTTCTTCTACCGGGGTGAATTATTGTAGCCGGTTTATGCTTAGCCATTTCATAAGCTGTTTCCCTTATTACTTTTGGATCAATTCCAGTTTGGGGATAAGCCCACTCAGGTGTGTAATCTTTTATTTCATAAGCAAACTGTTCAAAACCGAATCCATAGTTTTCTACGTATTCTTTATCATAAAGATTTTCGTTAACAATAACGTTCATCCAAGCGAGCAGCAATGCAATATCGGTTCCCGGTTTAATCGGTAGATAATATTTTGCTTTGCTTGCAGCAACGGAAAATCTCGGATCAACAACAATAAATGTTGCACCTTTTTTGTTTGCTTTAGCAAATTCCTGCACTTGTGTGTTGTGCATATTTTCACCAAGGTGCGAACCGATCAGAACCATACACTTCGTGTTTTCGATATCTGTTCTTTCGGGTGAGCCGACAATATCACCGAAGGTTAATTCAAACCCGGTTTCTCTTGGTCCGCGGCATTGCGCAAATGACGGAGCTGTTTCGTTTGGTGAACCGTAAGCTTTTATCATATGTTTTAAAAATGTTCCGCCGACACCGTGACTGAATAATGCCATTGATTCGGGACCGTATTCGCTTTTTATTTTCTTCATTTTATCAGCTATGTAATCAAGTGCTTCAGTCCAAGTAACGCTGACCCATTTTTCTTCACCACGTTCATTCTTACGGATGAGCGGAGTTTTCAATCTATCTTTATCGTAATGAGCACCGACACCTCCGGTTCCTCTCGGACAAAGTCTACCGTTACTTAATGGATCGTTCGGATGTCCTTCTATTTTCCAAAGCTCACCATCTTTTAGATAAGAAACAGCGCTGCATTTCCAAAAACATAAATCGCAGTAAGTTGGGATTTTTTGTATTCCTTTAACCGGTTTGCCGGTTTTCTCTTCAAGCTTTTTGGCGCCCTTGGTAATCGTACTTAGCGATGTTACCGCTGCAAGTCCGGTTACAGTAGCCGATGAAATCTGCAGAAATCTTCGTCGTGATAATTCCATGTTAGTTTCCCGAAATTTTTCGAATTAATTCTTTCACTTCACCACAGCTTGAATGATCTGTATAAACTTCACATTCTCGGCAGTCTCTATTTTCGCAAGTTGTGTTTGGGTGATTATAAGTCCAGCAAGGTTCTGTATGACCCAAATAGGCTTTACAATTTTTTCTGTCTTCATCCGAACATTTAACTACTTCCCAGCAGGGAATCAACGAGTAAATTGTTTTGATTCCGTTAATACTAATTTTACTTTCGTTAATTGCTCTGCGAATACATTCGATTCTATCGATATCCGCTTGTGAATATGAACGCTGGTTTCCTTCTGTTTTATGTGGGAGGATTAATCCTTCACGCTCATACATTCTTAAAGTGTGAACAGAAATACCGAGAAGTTCGGCTGCCGTTCTGATCGGGTAGATCGGTTTATCTTTTATTTCAGTTAAGTTCATTGAGAAATTCTCATTTGTAAATGTTGATATTTGTGGATGTCAACTTTCTTGCCATTTATAATTATGCGTTTTTATAAAATTTTTTAAGGGTAGACAAATCTCATTTTTATAATTGGGAAATTTTTCTTTATAAAATCATTGATTTTGGGAAATAAAAGACGTTTTATCCGTATAAAGCATAACTGGATATTTTTATTCTGTTAAGATGTACGTAATGGGGAAAAGATTCAAGCAGTAGAAATATCATTGACAAATTCTATTTATGTACATATACTTGTACAAAAAAGTAAGGTTGAATCATGCTCTCAACTACAATTTCAGAATTTAGAAAAGACATAAAAAAATACTTTGATGTTGTTACCAATAATTTTGAAACATTGTTGATTAATCGTGGGAAAGATAACGGGGTTGTAATAATGTCTCTGGAGGAATACAATTCACTAAATGCAACATCTTACGAACTTGCCTCGAAACTAAATGAACAAAGATTAGATTCCGCTATTAAGAAGTTCAAAGAAGGGAAACATTTCGAAAAAGATCTGATTGAAGAATGAAATATCTGTTTGTGGAAGAATCTTGGGACGACTATTTATTCTGGCAGAAAACTGATAAAAAAAATTCTTAAAAGAATAAATGAACTTTTAAAAGATATTTCTCGCAATTCATTCACAAGTCTTGGAAAACCCGAACCGCTTAAACATAAATATACCGGCTGCTGGTCAAGGCGAATCACAAGCGAACACAGATTAATTTATCAAGTAACGGATGATGAAATCAGAATATTGAAATGCCGCTTTCATTATGATTAATCGATCAAGAAAGATGAGTATCATTCAAACATCTTTTTTATCAACTCAAAATCCTCAACCGTATTCATATTCAAAAATTCATTCTTGCCGGAAATTGAAGTTAAATCAACAAACTCAACTTGAGAAACTTCGAGTAATTTTTTAACGGAAGTATTTCTCTTCTTTCTCCATTTCTCCTCTTCTCCTTTTCTCCAATTCTCCCCCTCACCCTCTCTTCTCTTCTCCTCTTCTGTATTTAAAATAGATTCAGATTTTTCCAAAACTGACTTCGAATAAACTCCGCAAAGTTGATGATACTTTCCATTCGTAACCGGAAGAATTATTTCTTTGGTGGAATTACAGTTAATAAGTTTTTCAATTACTTCTGAAGATACAAGTGGCAAGTCGCAAGAAATAATAAAATTCTTTTCTGTATTTGATTCGATAAGTGAAGAATAAATCCCAGCAAGAGGTCCACCGTTTTTGAATTTATCAGGTACAACTTTATAGCCAAATTGAGAATATTTTTCAGTTTCGTCTGCACTGATTATAATCTCATTACAGAATGGTTTTAGTTTGTCAATCATTATTTCAATGATAGTTCTTGTGCCGACCTTCAGCAGGGCTTTATCTTCGCCCATTCGAGAACTTTTTCCACCGGAGAGTATTATGCCGTTGATTTTATTATGCATCAGAAAAGTTGAAAATCAAATTGGAGAAAATAATTTGGAGCAAAAAGTTTGTCTTCTGAGTCGGTATACTTGTTAAATCTTACTCCGCCAAACAAATACCCTAAAGATTCAATCTCTTTATATAGACCGAGTGAAAGAGTATGGTAAGTCTCATCCAACTCAAACCTCTTACCTTCAGAAGACTTTAACCAATCATAAAAAGTAACGGAGGTAGGTTCAATATCAAAAAAGCTTTGTTGGCCGAAGGTGTAGTTAATAAATCCGTTTACGAACCATTCAGGATTTCTTGAGTTTATTGTTACTCCCAAAGACAGATCAAAAAAATTTTCTTTGTGAGATTCATAGAAGAAAAATACTTTACGCTCAGCATCACCGGTAAATGGTTTATCTTCAAGCCGAACATAATCGATATGAGTTTCAGTCTCATAATATGCACCAGCAATATCCAATCGAACCGCCCAATTATTTTCTTCTCTAAAAAATCCAAGTCCAAAATTAAAGTTGTTCAAATCAATTTGATCAATGTCCGCGAAAGTAGTTCCACCGTAGACGGAAAAATTAGGTGTGACATTGACTTCAACCTCAAAATTTGTTTGAAATTCAGGAATATTCCAATGTAGATTATTTCCGGTGAACTCTTCTGTATTGACCCCTGCGGTTTCAAAGAAATAATCTTCGCCTTCAACAGGTTCGACTTCATAAATCCCATTTTTATTCACCATCGTGTGTCCTTCAATTTTGCTGCTCAAGATTCTATCGCGGTTTTTACTCACGTTCAATCGAACACTAAAGTCACCAGCTGATTCATGATTAGTGATCTTAATCGTATTATTATTGACCACGCCAAATTGCTCAGCGTTTTGCAATTTCGGCGTTGTTGTAGTAACCGTACATCCGATAAACAGAACTGAAATTGCTATGATTAATGTAAGTATGATCTTCATAACCATCCCTATTTATCCTCTGAAATATAGCACATAGTGGGAAAAGATAAATTGAAATAAATTTTCGGATTAAATATTCAAGAGGTATCACAACTAATTACCATATTTACTTTTTCCAAAAACGAGAAATATTTCTCAATTTAAGTTAGGTTTTTAGCGAAAAATAACCCTATTTCACTTAAACCCAATCCTTATTTGGCTCGATTTTTTCTTTTCTTCTATTTCTGCAAATGAGATATTATCGCTGATTATTGATAAGTTTATTAGATTAACAAAAAGAAAAGTTTATAACGGAGCTTTATAATGTCTGAAGAAAAACTGAAACCGGAACTTCCAAAAGAATTAAACTTGAAAAAGGATTTTGAGTCACCTTCATACAAACAGTGGCGTGAAGTTGTTGAAAAAGATTTAAAAGGTGTTCCATTCGAAAAGAAGTTGGTGACTAAAACTTACGAAGGAATTGATCTTCAACCAATTTATACAAGTAATGACGTAGAAAATTTGGAGTTCATTAATGAATTACCTGGAGATGGAAATTTTCTTCGAGGAAAATCTTCATCCGGTTATAGTAAAAATGGTTGGGAAATTTGTCAAGATATTCCATATCCAATGGCAGAGGATTTTAATAGTGCACTCAAAAATGATTTAGCATGCGGACAAAATTCTATTTCACTTCCTCTGGATGAAGCAACAAAATTAGGACTTGACGCTGACTATGCAAAAGTTGGACAAGTTGGAAAAAACGGTGTCTCTATTTCAGCTCTAAATAGTTTTAGAAAATCATTGGGCGAAATTGATATCACTAAATATCCAATTCACATCAACACTGGTTTTTCATCTTTACCGTTTATTTCAATCTTTGCAGCTTATCTTAACGAACAAAAAAATGACGCAAAACACATCAACGGAAGCATTACTTCTGATCCGATTTCGTATTTAGTAGAGAATGGTTCTCTTCCGGTCTCCTTCGATTTTTTAATTGATGAAATGAAACTTACTACCGAATGGGCAAATGAAAAAATACCGAACTTCAAAACTATCGGTATTAGCGGATTAGTTTATCATAATGCGGGTGCAAGCGCAGTCCAAGAACTCTCATACACACTTGCCGCTGCAGCAGAATACATGAAAAACCTTTCCGATAAAGGCATGGATGTAAACCTAATTGCAAAACAAATGAGATTTACATTTGGTGTCGGCTCTTTCTTTTTTATGGAAGTTGCAAAATTTAGAGCTGCTAAAATTCTTTGGTCTAAAATTACCGAAGCATTCGGCGTTAATGAAGAAAATCGAAAGATGACTATACATGCTAGAACTGGTTTATTCACTCAGACAAAGTTTGATCCGTATGTAAATATGCTTCGAACTACAACCGAAGCTTTCTCTGCGGTAGTAGGCGGAATTGATTCGATTCATACAAATACATTCGATGAATTGTTTGGGATGCCTGATCAGTTCTCAAGAAGAATCGCACGCAACACACAAATAATTTTGGATGAAGAATCACACCTAACAAACTTGATTGATCCGGCAGGAGGTTCATTCTTTGTCGAAAAATTAACAGACGAAATCGCAAAAGCTGCATGGAAAGAATTCCAAAAGATTGATGAAAAAGGTGGACTTATAAAAGCACTTGAAGAAAACTATGTTCAAGACGAAATTGAAAAAATTTGGGAAACAAGGAAGAAAGATATTTCAAAACGTAAATCTGTAATTGTCGGTACTAACATGTACGCCAACTTAAAAGAAGAAATTAAAAGAAAGAATGAACCTGATTATAAAGCAATTCATAAAAAACGTTCGGAGTATTTGCAAAAACTCAGAACTTCGAGTGATCCAAACAAACACACAAGCATTTTAGAAAAACTACAAAAACTCGTAGATGAATCTTCCGAGAATGCGATTGATACAGGTGCCCAAGCAATTTTAGAAGGCGCTACAATCGGTGAAATTTCTAAGGCAAGCAGAGCAAATGCCGGAGAAGGAATAATTATTCAAAAACTTGAGAAGCGCAGAGCATCAGAGTTTTTTGAATCACTCCGAGATAAATCCGATGAAATAGAAGACAAACGAGGAAACAGACCAAAAGTATTTCTTGCTACAATGGGACCACTTAAGCAATACAAAGGACGTGCAGATTTCTCACAAGGATTTTTTGAAATAGCTGGATTTGAAATTGAATATCCAAAAGGTTTTAATTCAACAGAGGAAGCAGTCAAAACGGCAAATGAATCTAATACTGATGTTGTTGTTATCTGTTCTACTGATGAAACTTATCCCGCGCTTGTTCCACAGATAGTTAAAGGAATTAAAGAAAATAAAAAAGAAGTAACTGTTGTTCTAGCCGGCTATCCAAAAGAACAAATTGAAGAACATAAAAAATCGGGTGTGAATGAATTTATCTATCTCGGCTGCGATGCGTTTGAGTTATTAGATAAACTTTTGAATAAAATTAAGTAAACACTTTGCGTCTCTGCGCCTTAGCGGTTGTTTTTCATTTACTCACCGCAAAGACGCCAAGACGCTAAGAAATGCAGAGGATTGAAAATGAAACCTAATTTTGCAGAATTAAAATTAGACTTGAAGAGTAAAAAAACTTCTTACGATGAGTGGAAAGAAAAATTTAAAACCGAAACTGGTAAAGAAGTTGATGATTTCATTTGGGAAACAATGGAGAAGATCAACGTAAAACCTCTTTACACAAAAGATGATATCACTAATTGTGAACATATCGATTATATGTCCGGCATTCCACCGTTTTTACGCGGACCATATTCGACAATGTATGTGATGCAACCTTGGACAGTTAGACAATATGCAGGGTTTTCGACCGCGGAAGAAAGTAACGCATTCTACAGAAGGAATCTTGCACAAGGTCAACGCGGACTTTCAGTCGCTTTCGATCTTGCAACTCACCGTGGGTATGATTCCGATCATCCACGTGTTGTCGGTGATGTAGGTAAAGCCGGTGTTGCAATTGATTCTGTTGAAGACATGAAAATTTTATTCGATCAAATTCCGCTCGATAAAATGTCCGTATCGATGACGATGAACGGAGCGGTTCTCCCAATTCTTGCATTCTTTATTGTTGCGGCTGAAGAGCAAGGTGTCAAACACGAAGAACTTACCGGAACAATTCAAAATGATATTTTAAAAGAGTACATGGTTCGCAATACATATATTTATCCGCCTGAAATGTCGATGAAAATTATTGCTGATATTTTCAAATACTCAGCGAAAGAGATGCCGAAGTATAATAGCATTTCAATTTCAGGTTACCATATGCAGGAAGCAGGCGCAACAGCCGATTTGGAAATGGCTTACACTTTAGCAGATGGATTAGAGTATGTAAGAACCGGTGTTAAAACAGGAATGGATATAGATGAATTTGCTCCACGTTTATCGTTTTTCTGGGCGCAAGGAATGAATTACTTTATGGAAATTGCAAAGATGAGAGCTGCAAGATTAATTTGGGCAAAACTAATTAAGCAATTCAATCCTAAAAATCCGAAATCAATGTCATTGCGCACACATTCGCAAACTTCAGGTTGGAGTTTAGCAGAACAAGATCCATTCAACAATGTTGCCCGAACTTGCATCGAAGCAATGGCTGCGGCACTTGGTCATACACAATCATTACATACAAACTCACTTGATGAAGCTATTGCACTGCCGACAGATTTCTCGGCAAGAATTGCTCGTAACACGCAACTTTATTTACAAGATGAAACAAACATCACAAAAGTTATCGATCCGTGGGCAGGTTCTTATTATGTTGAAGCATTAACAGACGCGCTTCTCAAAAAAGGTTGGGAACACATTCACGAGGTTGAATCTTACGGTGGAATGACAAAAGCAATTGAAGCCGGTATTCCTAAAATGAGAATTGAAGAGGCTGCTGCGAGAAGACAAGCGAGAATTGACTCAGGTAAAGAAACAATTGTAGGTGTCAACAAATATAGATTAGATAAAGAAGATCCGATTGAAATTTTGGAAGTCGATAACACTGCAGTAAGATTGTCTCAAATTAAAAGATTACAAAAAATAAAATCCGGTCGTAATGAAGCAAATGTAAAGTCAGCGCTCGAAGCAATTACAAAATGTGCCGACAAAGGTGACGGAAATTTATTAGATTTATCAGTCAAAGCTGCTCGAGTTAGAGCGACACTAGGAGAAATTTCAGATGCAATTGAAAAAGTAAGCGGAAGATATCATGCAACAACAAGAACTATTTCAGGTGTTTATAGAAGTGAATACAGCGATGAACAAGGTGGAACAGTGGAACAAGTAAGAAAAATGACTGACGAATTTGCAGAGCACGAAGGTCGTCGTCCCAGAATTATGGTTGCTAAAATGGGACAAGACGGACATGACCGCGGAGCTAAAGTTGTCGCAACCGCTTACGCCGATATGGGATTTGATGTTGACGTCGGTCCCCTCTTCCAAACTCCCGAAGAAACGGCAAAGCAGGCAGTTGAAAATGATGTGCACGCAATTGGTGTAAGTTCACTTGCGGCGGGACATAAAACTCTTGTACCACAATTAATTGATGAACTAAAAAAACTCGGTCGTGAAGATATTATTGTTATTGTCGGTGGTGTAATTCCTTCACAAGATTATGATTTCTTGTATGAAGCGGGAGCTGCTTTGATCTTCGGTCCGGGTACACAAATTCCTGAAGCGGGAATTAAAATCATGGATGAAATAAATAAGAGATTTAGTTAACATCAAATCAGCATAAATTATTAAATTTGATGCCGAGTTTAGCTCGGCATTTTTATTATGAAAATAATACCAAAATTAAAATCAGAGCGTATTACTTTGCGTGCATTTACATTGGATGACGCAAAAAAAGTACAAAAATTAGCCGGTGATAAGAAAATTGCCGAGACAACTTTATATATTCCGCATCCCTATCCCGATGGCGCAGCGGAAGAATGGATTATTACTCATCAAAAAGAATGCGAAGAAAACAAAAGTATTATTTGGGCAATCACTAAAAATGATAATAATGAATTAGTCGGTGCAATTGGTTTTACTTTACAACCAAAGTTCAACAAAGCAGAGTTTGGACTTTGGATCGGTGTTCCCTTTTGGAATAAAGGTTATGCTAGTGAAGCTTTGTCAGTTATTTTGAAATATGGTTTCGAGGAATTAAAATTGAATAAAATTTTCGCTCATCACTTTATTACTAATCCGGCTTCGGGTAAAGTAATGTTAAAACACGGAATGAAGTTGGAAGGTCACTTAAGAGAAGACGTTGTTAAAGATGACAAGTACATAGATGTGAAATTTTATAGTATATTACAGAGGGAGTACAAGAAGTTAAAAAAATAAATCCTTGTCATTCTGAAGGAGTCGCATTTTGACGACTGAAGAATCTCCACTAATTACAAAATGAGATTCTTCGCTTCGCTCAGAATGACATGCCTAATTTCACTTATGAGCAAAAAAGACAACACATATAAACCCGAATGGACACCCGAAAATGCCGGAGATGAATTTGCTGTTAGAATTGTTAAAGGGATTCAGTCGAGCGATAAGAAATCCGAATCAACGAATTCAAAAAAGAATACCTTTCTTTCGATTGATGAATATGTTGAAGGAGTTCTAAAAGGTGACAGAATAAAACTTGCCCGGGCTATCACTTTAGTTGAAAGTAACTCGTCAAAACATCATCAACTTTCTCAAGAATTATTACAAAAACTTCTTCCCAATTCAGGCAATTCATTGAGAATCGGAATTACCGGAACTCCCGGTGCAGGGAAAAGCACTTTGATTGAATCACTTGGAATGTATTTATTAAAGCTAGGACACAAAGTTGCTGTATTAACTGTTGATCCATCCAGCAGTATTTCAAGGGGAAGTATTCTCGGTGATAAAACACGAATGGAAAAATTAGCAAAGGAAGAAAACTGCTTTATCCGTCCATCTCCTTCCGGTGGAACATTGGGTGGTGTTGCCCGCAAAACTCGAGAGTCAATTACACTTTGTGAAGCAGCAGGTTACGATGTGATTTTAATCGAAACCGTGGGAGTTGGACAAAGTGAAATAACAGTCCGTTCAATGGTTGATTTCTTTTTACTGGTTTTAATTCCCGGCGGTGGTGACGAATTACAAGGAATAAAAAAAGGTGTAATTGAACTTACTGATGCGGTATTAATAAATAAAGCTGATGGTAAAAATGAGCAATTAGCAAAACTATCAAAATCAGAATACGCAAATGCACTTCATTATATTCAACATGCTACAAAAGGCTGGCAGACAAAAGCTTTAACTTGTTCTGCATTAACTGGTAAAGGTATCCCCGAAATTTGGAAGATGATTAAAGATTTTGAAAAACTTACAAAAGAATCAGGTGTTTTTACTCAACGAAGAAAAGAGCAATCATTAGAATGGGTTTTGAGATTAGTTGAAGATGGTTTACGAGATTCATTTTTTAATGATGATATAATCAAAAAGGAATACAAGCTGATTCAAGAACAAGTATTGAGTTCAGAATTACCGCCGACAACAGCCGCCGAAAAACTATTAAACATTTTTCGTGAAAGGAAATAGCATTAATTCAAGATTGATAGTCCGAACTTCTTATCACTCCCTTGTATATGTTTAACCAACCAATCTTTAAGAAAAGTTATTAATGAAATTGTAACGGCAACGGAGCCGGAGCCGGATTTATATTTTTCATAAAATGATTCAACCTCTTTCACAAAACTATTGTGTTCGGCAATATGTGTTTCGAGATGTGCGTAATTATGCTTGCGCATAATGTTTTCTTCGTTCTTAAAATGTGTTTTAGTATAAGTAATCAGTTCATTTAGAATATTTCCAAGAACTGCAGAACCCTTACCTTCCCTCATTGCGGCATGTAGTTTATTTGTGGTTTCTACAAGTTTTTTATGTTCGGAATCGATTGTTAAATTTTTTACAGAAAGGTCATCACTCCATTCAATGAATGCCATAAATATCTCCGGATTTTTTAATACTATGACCTATCATCGAATTAAAAATGAAAAAGTTTATGATTATTTCAAATTGAATTCGATTTTAACTTCACATCCTAATCGCTTTATGTCATTTAAAAATTTTTTCGGTTCAACATAATTTGCTTGGAAGTGAAGTCCGGGAATTCTATTGGACTTTTCTAAATACTGATGCAAACATGCAAACGCAGGAACAGCAGTTAGAAAATATCCGTCTTCATGAGATACTTCAATTTTCATTTGCTGATTTTTATCTTCTTTAATTCCTTCTGCAATTAATTGAAGAATAACTTTATAAGGAGGTTTCGAAAATTTCCGGAGACTCCACTTAAAAAGTTTTGTAATCGAATTCAATTTATTCAGTGAAAATCTTTTCACGGCGAACATCATTAATGGTGTGACAAAATAATCAGTAAACCAATTAAATCCGGAGATATAAAATCCTGTTTCAGAAAGTGACGGATATTCATCCGGTAATTCCTTTAACTCTTCCATCATCATAGAGATGCAAGGTTTCTTTCCGAAAGGTTTATCGAAATCAAAGTATTTGTAATCTTTATAACTAAGCTTTCTCCATTCTTTTTTAACATAAGCGGTTGAACCATATTCTTTGAACTCATAAATGAATTCTTTTATTGTATCCGGTGAAGAAAATTCAAACTTCCAATCCATATTCAGCAAGCTGCCTACATTCGCCGAGTGAATTTCATCAAAATAATCTGCAGCATAACGAATTAATGCCGCCGGTAAACCGGGATGAAATCCGCCATCGCTTATTATACATTGATCATTCTTGACAAATTGTTCCGAGGTAGCTTTTAATAAGTTTAACTTTTGCGGAGATGACATCAATACATCGAGGTAATTATTCTTTGTTTGAAGTAATGCTTCGACAATATTATTAGTAAACTGAATTGTACTGGCTGCATTGATTACAAAATCGGATTTCATAAACTCGTTTATAAGAGAACCGGTATTTGAAGCATCGACAAAACCGGTTTCGATTCTTTTCTCATCATGTCTTACTACTAATTCATCTTTAAATTTTTCTGCTTTCGCTTTATCTCGGCCTACAATAATAATTGATGAATTAGTATTTGATAAAATTAATTCAGATAGAAATTTGCCAACATTACCATATCCGCCAATTAAAAGAATTTTCATTACCAATTTCCTCTAAAAACGATATATTTGTATTTTTTAATTTAATCAGTCGAGAATAAAGAATCATTCCTAAAATTGTGAACCTTATAGAAAGAATTTCGTCTAAAATGTAGATTTCAAAATGATGGGGATTAAATGCGGTCTATTTTACTTTTTATTGTTTTCGTAACCTTATTAACTGCTCAAGTTGCAAATTCAGACAAAGTTTTACATCTCAAAAAAATTGATCAACAAATTATAATTGACGGTAAGATTGATGATATCTGGTTACAAGCTGATTCAGTTACCGATTTTGTTCAATATTCGCCTTATAATAATGAAAAACCAACTCAAAGAACCGTTACAAAAGTTTTAACAACAGAAGATGCATTGTATTGTTTATTTATATGCTATGATAATCATGAAGAAATTCAAATCGAAACAGGTGTACTCGATGATTTTGCCGGAGATGGTGTTTCATTTATGATTGATACTTTCGGTGACAGAAGAACTGCTTACAAATTTATTGTTTATGCTTCCGGTGTTAGAGGAGATACAAGGTTGCTTGACGATGCTCGTAACCGTGATTACAGTTGGGATGGAATTTGGTTCGCTGATACCGAAATTTATGATTGGGGCTGGGTTGCAGAAATGGAAATTCCGTACAAGTCAATTCAATACAATGACAAGTTAACAGAATGGGGTCTCGATTTTGACAGATGGCGTTCAATAAATAACGAAGATACTTATTGGATAGCATATGAGGAAAACGAGGGTCAAAGAATTTCCAAATGGGGAAGCTTAGTCCTTGATGATTTTTCTCCAACTCAACATGGTTTGAATTTGGAAATTTATCCGGTTGGCATTAGTAAAATTAATTATATCGGAAATGATGAATACGATACTGATACAGATTTAGGGCTGGACATTTCTTATAACCCCTCGCCTGAATTAAAATTTCAGTTTACCGCAAATCCCGACTTTGCTCAAATTGAAGCTGATCCATATGATTTTAATATCTCCCGTTATGAATCCTATTTTAGTGAACGAAGACAATTCTTTACTGAAGGAAGTGAAGTTTTTAATGCATCAGGTCGAGATAGAAATTCCGGATTCTATAAACCAATCGAGTTGTTTTATTCACGACGAATTGGCAAAAAATTGCCCGACGGAAATGAAGTTCCATTATCATTTGGTACACGTGCATTCGGAAGATTTGGTGATTGGGAATACGGCGGATTTGTTGCCCGTACAGAACAAACCGATTATTTTTTAAATAATGAAAAAATTACTGAACCTACTTCATACTTCGCATCTGTAAGATTGAAAAAACAAATCTTGGACAACTCCTCGATCGGCGTTTTATATGTCGGAAAATTTAATGAATACAATAATTACGGAGTGCTTGATATCGATGGTGCATTTAGAGGAAGCAATTGGCAGCTTTCATATCAACTTGCAAGATCGATAAAAGGAAACGAAGGTGATTATGCCTTTTCTGTTGGCTTCACAAACTTTGCAGACTCTTGGATTAATATGTTTAGAAGTAGATACATTGGTAATGATTTTGATGTTCAAGAAATTGGATTTGTACCATGGCGAGGAACCATGGAAACTGTCGGTCTGACAGGTCCACGATGGTGGTGGGATACTGGATATCTAAAATCCATTATGATATATGGCGGTGGTGGTTTTAATTGGGAAAAAGCTGACGACTATACTGATTACTTTGCAATCCTAGGTTATAATATGCAATTCAGAGACAATTGGGGATTGGAAATAAATCTAGATGCCGGAAAATCTAAGGATAACAATGTTGATTACTCTTCCTATAGTGCAAACTTAAGTTCTTGGTTTAATATTTCGCCTAATTGGAGTGGCAATTTATGGGGAGGATATTCTCATACTTATAACTTCAGCCGAGATTGGCTTGCTTTCTATTCATGGATGGGGACTTCATTCAGCTATAAATTAATGAGTCAACTTACCATTGGAACTTCATATGACATGTTTATCGAAGGTAATCCAGATGGAAACATTGAAGACATTACATTTAATACTCGTCCCTACCTTAATATAAAACCTGTGAATGATCTTAAAATAAGAATTTACTTTGATAATGTATTTGTACGTTCAACTGACAAATTTGAACGATTTATTGTTGGTTTCCTTTTATCATACAATTTCTCACCAAAAAGTTGGATTCATTTTGCGTATAACGAAGTTCAGGATAGAAGTCCCGAATTTGATTTAGCGGGGACAATTCGTCCAAATAGAATGCATACAGTTAACCGAGCCGGAGTATTAAAGGTAAGTTATCTTTATTATTTTTAATTAAAGAAACCACTTTTACTATTTCTTTTGATTCCAGAATTCATCACATTATAGTATGTATAACTATAAATTCATAGAGCACACCGCCGATATTGCCGTTGAATTAACCTCATCAACAATCGAAGAATTATTTCTTTGCGCGGTTGATGCTTGGAACAAGGCGATGCTTGATGCCGAGATTTTATACGATGATGAAAAAATTAAATTAGATTTTGAAGCAGAATCCCTCGAAGAATTGCTGGTTAATTTTTTAAGCGAAATAAATTATTTATTCCTTTCAAAAAAATGGTTTTGTACTTCCGTTGAGGATATAAAACTTCATCATACTAATAATTATAAATTAACTGTTCGTCTTGCAGGCTTAACTGTTCAACCATCGAAAATTGATTTTAAAGAAGAAATAAAAGCAATCACTTATCATCGATTGGAAATCAAAAAAGAAAAAGACGAATATACCACGCGAATTATCTTTGACATTTAACCCATTCCTTTTATAATTATATCATATCAGAAACGTATCAAGGTGAAACTATGCTATTAAGCGGATACGAATTGAAAAAGATCACCGACTATCTTTGGGAAATTCCAAGACAAGGCAAGATGCTTGTACCCGGACGAATTTACACTTCAAAAAATATGCTTGAAGGATCATTACAAAATGACGAAGCAATCAAGCAAGTTGTAAATGTTGCACATCTTCCGGGAATTCAAAAATATAGTCTAGCTATGCCGGATATTCATTGGGGTTACGGTTTTCCGATCGGTGGTGTAGCAGCAACCGATATCAATGAAGGAGTAATTTCGCCCGGCGGTGTTGGTTATGATATAAATTGCGGCGTAAGATTAGCAAGAACTTCACTTGAATTCAACAAAGTGAAATCAAAAATTGATGACCTCGTTAAACAGTTTTTTAGAGATGTGCCAACCGGTGTGGGTGCAAGCGGTGCAATTAAAAAATTACCGCCGAAAGAAATTAAGAACATTTTAATAAGCGGAAGCCAATGGGCAGTTGACTATGGCTTTGGTAATTCGGATGATATCGAATACACCGAAGAAAAAGGAAAACTAAGGGATGCAGATCCGGATGCAGTTTCAGAACGAGCGATTGAACGCGGACAAGATCAAGCCGGTACGCTTGGTTCCGGTAATCACTTTCTTGAAATTGATGTGGTTGATGAAATTTACGATGAAAAAGCTGCAGAAGTTTTCGGAATATTCAAAGGACAGATTTTAATTTTAATTCATACCGGTTCACGTGGATTGGGTTATCAAATCTGTGATGATTACTTAAAAGTTCTTGTTAAAGCAGAGAAAAAATTTAATTTTAATTTACCCGATAGACAACTTGCTTGCGCACCAATTCAATCGCAAGAAGGACAAGATTATCTCCATGCTATGAGATGTGCGGCAAACTTCGCATGGAACAACAGACAAATTATAATGCATCTTGCAAAGAAGAGTATGTTAAGAACTTTTAACATTTCCGAAAGTGAACTGGACTTCAAACTTATTTACGATGTTTGCCATAATATCGCGAAAATAGAAAAGCATAGTGTTGGCGGTGAATTAAAAAATGTCTGCGTTCATCGTAAAGGAGCAACGAGAGCATTTCCACCGGGGAATGAATTTATTCCAAGCAAATATAAAGATATTGGTCAGCCGGTTTTAGTCCCCGGTGATATGGGGCGATATTCATTTATACTTTCAGGAACCCAAAAAGCTATGGAAGAAACTTTCGGAAGTTCATGTCACGGTGCAGGTAGAGTTCAAAGTAGAACACAAGCGAAAAAAGCAGGGAAAGGAAGGGATTTAATTAAAGAGTTGCATTCACAAGGAATTGCAATTGCAGCAAAAGGTTACGGTACAATTGCCGAAGAAATGCCTTATGCGTATAAAGATGTTTTTGATGTTGTTGATATAATGCATAACTCAGGTATAAGCAAAAAAGTTGCAAAGATAAAACCGGTTGGAGTTATTAAAGGATAAATTGTCCACTGTTGTGGTGTCATGTTCCTTTTATTCCTTATATAGTTCAACATTCATAAAGATTTTGTTATCTTGTTCACTCAAATTCTTGGAGTTGTTATGCATATTACGATAAACGGTTTATCTGTTCACGACCTGGGCAACAGCGAAAAACAAACTGTTATATTAATTCATGGATTCCCATTTGATTATACAATGTGGAATAGTCAAATCCGCGCACTTCAAAAAGATTATAATATTATTGCTTATGATATAAGAGGATTAGGGAAAAGTTATGTCGGCGATGGTCAATACACAATGGAGTTTTTTGTTGATGATTTGTTTTGGCTTATGCACGAGCTAGATTTAGGCAAATTAGGGAAACCTATTTTATGCGGACTGTCAATGGGTGGATATATTGCTTTACGTGCAGTTGAAAGAGATCAATCAAGGTTCAACGGATTGATTCTGCTGGATACAAAATCGGATGCTGATGATGATGCCGGGAAGGTTAAAAGATCAGAGGGAATTAATAAAATCAATACCGATGGATTGGATAAATTTGTTGATGACTTGATTCCAAATTTATTTGCCGATGAATCTCTCGAAAATATGAAATCAACTGTCGAGTATATTACTAACATTTGCAAAAATAATAATCCGGTTGGTGTTAAAGGATCGTTGCTTGCAATGTTATCAAGAACAAGTACAACCAAATTTTTAAAGAAGATTGAAATACCAACACTTGTGATGGGCGGTTCGTTTGATAAGCTGACTCCACCACCTGTAATGCGTGAAATGGCTGATAAGATTAAAGATTCAGAGTATGCAATTGTTCCAAGAGCTGGGCATTTATCCCCGATCGAAAATCCATCTTATGTTAATGATATGATTTGCGGATTTTTGAAAAGAAGAATTGAATAGTCACAACACAGATTCAATTGAACGCAAATCTTTATGATTATTAAAATCTTCGCAGATTATAACAAATCTGTGTTCTTTTTTAATAAAAATTAACTTCGTAATCTTTGAACTTGCCTTCCTCATAATTAAACTTTGCGCTGAAAAACTTATCTTCAAAAAGCCAAGGGATAAAAATCTTATCCCCTTCCCATAAATTTATTTCCGATAATTTATCGTTATCGATCCAATCAAGCTCGCCTTCTGGTGAATCAATTAATTCGCCTTCAAATTTATCAATTACAAAAAGGAATACATGCCAATCATCTTTTCCATCAAATAGTGGGAAAGTTATAAATCCCTTCATGATAAGATTCTTTACCGTTAATCCCGCTTCTTCATTAATTTCTCTAATAGCACAATCTTCAGGTGATTCGCCCAATTCAAACTTACCGCCGAGTCCATTCCATTTCCCTTCGTGGTAATCGTTTTCTTTTTTATTACGGTAAAGCATTAATGTTTTGTTGTCTTTTTGAACATAACAAAGTGTTGCGAGTTTCATATTAAATTCTTCTCCAAAGAATGCTGGTTAAACCCATAAAGTTGATCATCCATTTGTTTTATAGATTCCCGCTTGAAGCATGCGGGAATAACATGCGGCTAAAGGATTTACCAAGCTAAATACTCATTTTTCAAAAGATAATTCTTAACATAATCCTCAACACCTTTTTCAAGCGAGGTAATTTCCTTTTTGTAACCAGCACTTTTGATTTTTTCAATTTTAGCTTCGGTAAAATTTTGATACTTGCCAAGTAAATGCTGCGGCATGTCAATGTACTCAATGTTAACCTGTTTACCGATTGAATTAAATACTGAGGTCACTAAATCATTCCAAGTCCTTGCATGACCGGTACCAATATTATAAATTCCGTTTGCATCAATATTTTCGAGGAAGAATAATGTCATATCAACAGCATCCTTTACATAAATAAAATCACGCATCTGTCCGCCGTCTTCATATTTTGCATCTGTTGACTTAAATAACTTTACTTTACCCGTATCTCTAATTTGTTCAAATGATTTGTGAACAACGCTTCTCATATCACCTTTGTGAAATTCATTTGGTCCATATACATTGAAATATTTAAGTCCTACAATTCTATCTAAAACTTTATTCTGTTTAGCCCAAAGATCAAACATTTGTTTTGAATAGCCATACATATTCAGCGGTCTTAGCTTTTCAACTTCGTTCTCATTATCGTTATAACCAAATTCACCGCTTCCATAAGTCGCCGCGGATGAGGCAGAAATAAATCTTATATCTCTTTCAAGAGCATACTTCGCAAGTTCGACAGTATATACAAAATTATTATGCAAAAGATAATCAGCATCTTTTTCGGTTGTTGATGAACAAGCGCCGAGATGAATTATTGCTTCCGGTTTGAAAGGAACTTCATTGTCTAAAACCATATCAAGAAAATCAGATTTATGATAGATATCCGCAAACGAAAGTCCATTTAGGTTTTTCCACTTTTCACCGTCTCTCAACTCATCAACAATAACAATATCACTTCTGCCAATTTGATTAAGCTTCCAAACAGTTACGCTTCCTATAAAACCTGCACCACCTGTTACTATTATCATAGTTTTATATACTCCTTATCAATTTATATTAAAAACTAATTTAACTATATTGGGCTTCATCTTCAAAGAAAGGTTATACAGACACTATGTTATTGGAACAATTAAAAGAAATCCTTCAAAAAAGAATCATGGTCATTGATGGTGCTATGGGAACTATGATTCAGAGATATAAACTTACTGACGCCGATTATCGTGGCGAAAGATTTAAAAATCATTCAGACGATTTAAAGGGTAATAACGATATCCTTTCATTAACTCAACCACAGGTAATTAAAGAAATTCATAAACAATATCTTGAAGCAGGTTCGGATATAATTGAGACTAATACTTTTAACGGTACTTCAATTTCCCAAGCAGATTATAAAACCGAAAATTTAGCTTATGAAATAAACAAAACCGCAGCTGAAATTGCTAAATCTGCTGTTGATGAAGTTATGAAGAATGATCCGAGTAAACCTCGATTTGTTGCCGGGGCAATCGGACCGATGAATAAAGCTCTATCTCTTTCTCCGGATGTTAATGATCCCGGATTCCGGGCAGTTACTTTTGATGAAGTTTATGAATCATACAAAGAAGCTGTTAAAGGTCTGCTTGATGGTGGTGCGGATATATTGTTAGTCGAAACAATATTCGATACGTTAAATGCTAAAGCCGCACTTGTTGCAATTCAAGATTTGTTGGAAGAAAGAAATCAAGAAGTACCCATTATGATTTCAGGTACAATTGTTGACCAAAGCGGAAGAACTTTATCGGGACAAACAACCGAAGCCTTTTGGATTTCTATTTCGCATGTAAAAAATTTGTTAAGTGTTGGACTCAATTGTTCCCTCGGTCCAAAACAAATGCGGCCGTTTATACAAGAGTTATCCAAAATCGCCGATTGTTATATTTCAATTTATCCAAACGCCGGTTTACCTAATGAATTTGGTGAGTACGATGAATCACCTGAAGCAATGAAAAAAGTGTTAGATGAATTTGCTGAAGCCGGTTTCTATAATATTGTCGGTGGATGTTGCGGAACAACACCTGATCATATAAAAGTATTCTCTCAATTGGCGTCTCATCACAAACCCCGTAAAATTCCAAAAGTTGAACCCTATTTGAGATTAAGCGGATTGGAACCATTAGTCTTAAGACCCGATTCAAACTTTATTAACATTGGCGAAAGAACAAATGTAACCGGTTCAAAAAAGTTTGCGCGATTAATAAAAGAAGATAATTATGAAGAAGCATTATCCGTTGCGCGTCAGCAAGTTGAAGGTGGTGCGCAGGTTTTAGATATAAATATGGATGAAGGAATGATCAATTCAGAAAAAGCTATGATTAAATTTTTGAATTTACTTTCATCCGAGCCGGAAATTGCAAAACTTCCTATAATGCTGGATTCTTCAAAGTGGTCTGTTATTGAAGCCGGATTAAAATGCTTACAAGGTAAAGGAATAGTAAATTCAATCAGCTTAAAAGAAGGTGAAGAAGAATTTATAAATCACGCAAAAAAAGTTATGCGTTATGGTGCGGCAGTAATAGTTATGGCATTTGATGAAGACGGACAAGCAGATACTTATGAACGTAAAATCAAGATTTGTGAACGAGCTTATAAAATTTTAACTGAGCAAGTCGGTTTCCCTCCACAGGATATTATTTTTGATCCTAACATATTTGCAATCGCAACCGGAATTGAAGAACACAATGGATATGCAACAAATTATATAGAAGCGACAAAATGGATTAAGAAAAATCTTCCTCTCGCCAAAGTTTCCGGCGGTGTCAGCAACGTATCTTTTTCTTTTAGAGGAAATGATTTAGTGCGCGAGGCAATTCACTCTGCGTTTTTATATCATGCCATTGAAGCCGGCATGGATATGGGAATTGTCAACGCAGGACAACTTGAAGTATATGAAGAAATTCCAAAAGAATTATTAGAAAGAGTTGAAGATGTTATTCTAAACAGACGAATAGATGCAACAGAACGATTAACCGAATTTGCGGAAAATGTTAAGCAAAAAGACAAATCGGAAATTCAAACTGCAGAATGGCGCAACGCTGAAGTTGAAGAAAGACTAAAACATTCACTTGTTAAAGGCATTACCGATTTCATAGAAGAAGATACCGAAGAAGCACGTAAAAGATATCCATCTGCACTTCAAGTGATTGAAGGGCCATTGATGGACGGAATGAATATAGTCGGTGATCTTTTTGGTTCGGGAAAAATGTTCTTACCGCAAGTTGTAAAAAGTGCCCGAGTAATGAAAAAATCTGTTGCTTACTTAATCCCGTTTATTGAGGCAGAGAAAAAGAAATCCGGTAATATCAAAAAAAACGGAACTGTTCTTCTTGCCACAGTAAAGGGCGATGTGCACGATATCGGCAAGAACATTGTTGGAGTCGTACTCGGATGCAATAATTATGATGTGATTGATCTCGGAGTAATGGTTCCATCGGATAAAATTCTTTCAACAGCAGTTGAAAAAAATGTTGATATAATTGGTTTAAGCGGCTTGATTACTCCATCACTCGATGAAATGGTTCACGTGGCTAAAGAAATGGAAAGATTAAATCTGAAATTTCCCTTACTAATTGGAGGAGCAACAACTTCCAGAATACACACTGCTGTAAAAGTTGAACCAAATTATAGCGGACCAACAATTCACGTTCTTGATGCATCTAGAAGCGTTAGTGTAGTTGGTAATTTACTAAACGATAAAGTTACCGATGAATTTATAACAACTATTCGCAATGAATATGTTGAATTGAGGGAAAACCATAAACGCAAACAAAGTGAGAAAAAATTAATATCAATCGAAGAAGCGCGTAAGAATAAACCAATTTATACTTTTGAATCGATTTCAAAACCAAATAAACTTGGGGTTGAAGTTTTACATGACTACTCACTTTCAGAGATTAGAAATTATATTGATTGGACACCTTTCTTCCTAACATGGGAATTAAAAGGAAGGTACCCTGCAATATTCGATAATAAAAATTACGGAATCGAAGCAAAAAAACTCTTTGATGATGCAAACACATTACTTGATAAAATCATAGAGCAAAAGTTATTGAAAGCAAATGCAGTTTATGGAATCTTTCCGGCAAATTCTGTTGAAGATGATATCGAGGTTTATGTTGATGACTCAAGAAAAGGATTGCTTGCATCGTTTCATTCATTAAGGCAACAATCAATCAAATCATCCGATATTCCTAATATTGCACTATCTGATTTTATCGCACCAAAAGAATCGGGACTTACAGACTACATCGGAGCGTTTGCAGTTACAACCGGAATTGGAGCAGATGAGCTTGTAAAAAGTTATGAATCAAATCACGATGACTACAATAGTATCTTAGTAAAAGCTATAGCCGATAGACTTGCGGAAGCTTTCGCAGAATTACTTCACAAAAAAGTTAGAAAAGAATTTTGGGGCTATTCTTCCGGTGAAAAATTCTCTAACGAGGAATTAATAGCAGAAAAATACAACGGTATTCGTCCCGCTCCGGGTTACCCGGCACAACCGGATCACACAGAAAAAATTACTTTGTTCAAGTTATTAAATGTGAATAAATCTGCAGGAATAAATCTAACAGAAAGTTTAGCTATGTATCCGGCCGCATCAGTTTGCGGTTTATACTTTGCTCATCCCGAATCCAAATACTTTAATGTTGGGAAATTAGCCGAAGATCAAGTTAGGGATTACGCAAAACGAAAAGGGATGAGTACCAAAGAAGTTGAAAAATGGTTAAGTTCAATATTAAATTATGATCAAGCAGATTAATTTTTAATTACAAGGTTATTTTATGAAAAAAATTCATTTATCGGTATTATTTACTCTTATTGTTATTTTTTTAATTGCATGTCAAAAAGAAAATATGGAAGGTTATAAACTTTATGAGAATGAGGAATATCAATTTACAATTCAATATCCTGAGAACTGGGTTTATCGTGAAGGATTGGCTAAAGATAGTGGTTTAGATTTAGGATCGATTGTAGTTATACAGGCTCCGAACGAAGGGAAAAAAGATTTGTTTAGAGAAAATGTTCACATATTTACCGAAGCTCTGCCTGATTCAGTTACAAATATCGATGAGTATTTAACATATTCAAAAAGTTATCTTCCGACTCAACTGCAACAAATCGATTTCAAAGAGGAAGGTAAAGTAATTATAGACGGGAAACCGGCACGATGGATAATATTTGACTTTGTTAATAGATTGCAAATGGTTACTACAATAGGATATATATTTTATATGGATGGATATGGTTTAGTTATTACTTCTACATCGCGGCCCGAAGATTTCATGAAATACAGAAGAACTTTTGAAAATATTTCAACGTCAATAAAATTCAAGTAAAATTATGGATTTTGTTACTGATTGGTTAACTCATAATTTCGGGATACAGGTAGAGACTCAGGAAAAATTCCTCACCTCGTTTATTGCTATAACAATTCTTCTAATTATTAGAAAAATAATACTCAACATCGTTACAAAAAAAATCGACGATGTTAAAATCCAATATAAGTGGAGAAAATCTTCTCTTCACGTCTTAACAGTCATAGCATTCCTTGCACTTATAAAAATCTGGTTTCAAGGTTTTGGCTCACTTGCCACATTTTTCGGATTGCTTTCTGCTGGTATAGCGATTGCCTTAAAAGACCCAATTGTAAATTTGGTTGGATGGGCTTTTATAATGATTAGAAAACCTTTTGAAGTAGGTGATAGAATAGAAATTGATAATGTTGCCGGTGATGTAATTGACGTAAGAATCTTTCAATTTACCATTATGGAAATAGGCAATTGGGTTGATGCTGATCAAAGTACAGGGAGAATTATTCATGTTCCAAACGGGAAAGTGTTTACTACTTTTCAAGCTAACTACAGTTCCGGATTTAATTATATATGGAATGAAATTGGAATAAATATCACTTTTGAAAGTAATTGGCAAAAGGCAAAAGAAATCCTCACTAAAATAATTAATAACGATGCTGAGAACTTGACCACGGAAGTTCAAAAGCAAATAAAGGAAACATCCCGTAAATTTATGATATTCTATAGCGTATTGACTCCGACAGTTTACACTTCGGTTAAAGAATATGGAGTAAAGCTTACAATCAGGTACCTATGCGATGTAAGAAAAAGAAGATCATCAGAACAACAAATTTGGGAAGATATTTTAATTGAATTTGCTAAACATGACGATATTAGTTTTGCTTACCCAACTACTCGTTACTATAATAATTTGACCGAAGGAAAACCCGGAACGAAACCAAGAGGATAAAGATGAAAGTTAATATTTCTCAATCGGATTTGAATACTTGGGCAGATTATTTGCTCAATTATTCGTTGGATGGAATACTTCCCAAAGACATTGTGATGATTAAGGGAGAACATGTTTGCTGGCCTCTTATTTCGGTTCTGCAAGATAAAATTTTTCAAGCCGGAGCAATTGCTGATGTTAACTTGGTAACTCCGGATAACGACAGAGGAAGAATATGGGGTTCTTCAATTGCAAAACATGGTACAGTTAAGCAAATTGAACGTGTCCCGGAATGGCAGATGGAAAGATATAATGCAATGACAAAGTATATTGAAATTCTTGGAGCGGAAAATCCCAAACTATTTGAAGGCCTACCCGAACTAAATGCTAAAGCAATTATGCGAGCCGATGAACCTTATAAAAATATTAGATTAGGAAAACCATGGGTTCTTACTTTATTCCCGACACAAGGCTTTGCAGAGTTGGAAGGAATGTCTCTCGAAGATTATACAAAAGTGATAGTCTCGGCTTCAACTGTTGATCCAAGAATGCTTGAAAAAGTTGAGGAAGATATTTATCAATTAATGGAAAAGAGCGATTCTATAACTATCGTTACTGAAAATCCCTATACCGGAAATGAATTAGTTTTGAAGATGGATATATCAAAAAGAAATGTCGTAAAGTGTACGGGAAAAAGAAACTTCCCTGATGGTGAAGTTTTTACAAGTCCGAATGCAAACAGTGTTGAAGGTGAAATTTATGTCGATCTTCCAGTATTTCAAGGAGGAACAACAATACAAGGAATTCATCTGAGATTCGAATCGGGAAAAATAGTTGAGTATTCCGCAAAACTAGGTCACGACGCACTTACAAAAATAATTGAAACAGATGAAGGTTCACATCGTTTGGGTGAAGTAGCTCTTGGTATGAATAACGGTATTCAAAAAGTATTAAAGCATCCCTTGTTTGTTGAAAAAGTCGGTGGAACTTTACATATAGCAATCGGTGCAAGCTACCCGGAATGTTTTACAGATGATCCTAATTCTATTGAGGGTAAAAGTGAAACCGAATCCTTTACAAAAAAAGGTATTATGAATAAATCGGCACAGCATGTAGATATTGTTACCGATTTTAGACCCGGCGGTATCGGAAGATCAGTATACTTAGATAATACAGAATTGAAAATAAAAAATAATATTTGGGTAATTAGCTAAATCGAGATTATATGAATGCAAATGTAAATTCAGAAATCGGTGAACTTGAAAGTGTAATTGTTCATACACCAGGTCAAGAAGTCGAGAACATGACACCTCAAAATGCTGAACGAGCATTGTATAGTGACATTCTAAATCTTTCAGTAGCTAAACGAGAATACAAACAATTCAAATCGGCTTTAAACAAGCTTACCAAAGTTTACGAAGTTTCTGATCTTCTGACGGATATTCTGAAAAAAGAAGAAGCTAAAATTAATGTTGTAGAAAATATTTGCCGCAACGAAGGAATTGAATGCATAAAAGAATATTTATATTCTCTTCCACCCAAAGAATTAGCTCGTCAGTTGATTGAGGGAGTATTAATGGTAAAAGATACTCTTACAAAATTTTTAAACAAGGATAGATATTCACTTCTTCCACTGCACAATTTTTTCTTTACAAGAGATGCTTCAATATCAATTGGTGAAAGAGTTTTTATTTCAAAAATGAGCAGTCCCGTTAGAGAACGAGAAGCTCTTATAATGGAAGCAATATTTAAGTATCACCCCGAATTGAATTCGGAAACAATAAATCCAAGAAATATCGTTAAGGATATTTCACAAATTACTTTTGAAGGTGGTGACATACTTGTAGTTAGAGATGATATACTCTGCATCGGTATTGGAATGAGAACTTCAACACAAGGTGTTGATTTTATAATCGATGAATTAAAAAAATCTAAAACACCAAAACACATCATCGTGCAGGAATTACCGCAAACATTAGAATCATTCATTC
Organism: Melioribacteraceae bacterium; assembly: GCA_030584085.1. NCBI lineage: Bacteria > Pseudomonadati > Ignavibacteriota > Ignavibacteria > Ignavibacteriales > Melioribacteraceae > Melioribacteraceae bacterium. The sequence goes on along the minus strand of CP129490.1, from coordinate 737,328 downwards.
ATCTCGATATGGTTTTTACATTTTTAGATAAAGACGCTTGTCTAATTTACGATCCGGTAGTTTTTAATCAACATAGTTTTGAGACAGTACATATTAGAATTGATAATGGAAAAGTTGATTGGATTCGAGAAGAAGCAAATATACTCGAAGCACTTAGAAAAATAAAAATTCATCTCAAACCAATCTCATGCGGAGGTAATTCGGATGATTGGATTCAAGAACGTGAACAATGGCACAGCGGCGCAAACTTTTTTGCAGTAGCACCGGGCAAAGTACTTGGTTACGGAAGAAATAGTTACACAATTGATGCACTCAACAAAAACGGATTTGATGTAATAAAATCCGAAGACTTATCTAAAACAGATATAAACTCGATTCAAAAATATGTAATAACAGTTGAAGGCTCAGAACTATCACGAGGCGGGGGCGGATGCAGATGTATGACAATGCCGGTCAGACGAAAAGAAGTAAAATGGTAATTCAAACAAAGACGAGAGTTAAAAAATGAAATATCTAGCCTCAATATTATTTTTAGTGATTACTTTGTACTCGCAAACTTTTTTTAGCAGCAATCCCGTCGCCAATACATATAGCATTGTCGCGCGAGATACAGTCACCGGCGAAATGGGTGTCGCGGTTCAATCGCATTGGTTTTCTGTAGGCACTATAGTTTCTTGGGGCGAAGCCGGAGTTGGTGTAATTGCAACTCAATCGTTTGTTAATGTCTCCTTCGGTCCGGATGGTTTAGCTTTACTTAGAGACGGACTTAGCGCACAAGCGACTTTGGATAAACTTATTGAAGAAGACGAAGGAAGAGATTTCAGACAATTGGCTGTTCTCGATTCAAAAGGAAATGTAGCCGTTTACACAGGTAAGAAATGTACCGAGGAAGCCGGACATTTAAAAGGTAATCAATTTTCCGTTCAGGCAAATATGATGAAGAATAATTCCGTGTGGCCGGTTATGAAAGAAACTTTTGAAAATTCAAAGGGTACTTTGGCTGAAAGATTATTATTAACTCTAGAAGCGGCAGAAGAAGCCGGCGGTGATATTCGCGGGAAACAATCAGCTTCAATATTAGTTGTAAAACCAGAGTCAACCGGTAAAGTTTGGTTAGACAGATTAGTTGATTTACACATAGAAGATCATCCGGAACCTTTAGTAGAATTAAGAAGATTATATAATGTTCATCAAGCTTACGAACACATGAACAAAGGCGATCTTGCTATTGAACACGACGATATGGAATTAGCAATGAAAGAATATTCCATGGCAGAAGAATTATTCCCGGAGAATTTAGAAATGAAATTTTGGAGAGCGGTTACACTTTCAAACATCGGGAAAGTTGATGACGCTTTACCAATATTCAAAGAAGTATTCAGCAAAGATGAAAACTGGAAAATTCTTACTCCAAAATTAATTAAGAATGAGCTTTTAACTGTAAGTGAAGAGGATTTAGAAAGAATACTTTCGGTTAATGAATAATTTTCGCAAATAAAAATATTCTCTATGAATGACAAGTACTCAATTTTTGAAACAGAACTAACGATTCGACCTGATGATATCGACATGAATAATCATGTACATAATTCGAAATACTTGGATTATGTACTTGCAGCTAGATATGATCAAATGAGAAAAGATTATAAAGTAACAATGGAAGATTTTCTATCTCGCGGATTTACTTGGGTTGTTTCAACTGTGAATATCAATTACAAACGTGCTTTAGTTTTAACAGATAAAATAATTGTACGTACACAAGTTGATTCGTTTAACCGTTCGCAAAGTATTGTCAACTTTGAAATTGTAAAAAAAGAAAACGGTAAAGTTGCAGCGGACGGACAATTTGTCTACACTATGATTAATGTCGAAACCGGAAGACCCGCAAAAATCCCGGAAGATTATATTGCTAAATACACTGTATGAAAAAGCCCAACTTCTTTGAGAAGTTGGGCTTTTCGACACACAGCAATGCTATGTCTCTACGAAAACTCAATATTACTGCAAATACTATCCGGCGTATCTCTGTAATAAATATATGTCGGAAAATCGACATCTTTCACATTAAATTTCTTTTCGGCACGTTTCCAAAAATCAGCATCATCTGCATACTTTAAATCGCGAAATCCTTCCAATTCAAGAAATACTTCCCGCTTACCGAAAAATGTTCCGCCGACCTTACATTCCGAAATATGAATTTCTTTTGAGAGATCATTCATATCTTTTACATAAGGATGACCGATAATTTCCAAACCGCCTTGTATTAAATCTATGTCGGGATTATTGATCATAAAATCAAATCGCAATTGCAGATGCTCAGGTTTATATTCATCATCACTACCGAGAAAAGTAACAAATCTACCGATTGATGCTTGAATACCCGTATTAAAAGTAAGCGGTGGTTTTTTGTTTGCATGTTTCATGTATCTGAAACGATGATCTTTTTCTAAATAATCATTCACTATTTGAGAAGTATTATCCGTACTGCCGTCATCGACAATAATACATTCCCAATTGTGGAGTGTTTGCTTTAATATAGAATCCAACGCACGAGGTAGCAGTTTTTCTCTATTGTAAGTAGGTACAACCACTGAAACCGAAGGTGTGAAGTTTTTGTATAACTGAATCATTATTAAATCCCCGGGATTTTTCATCTGAAGTTTAATAATACCTAAATAGATATCAAATTCTATTACGAGTAAATCCCGGGGATTTTCTTTGATACTATTTTATCACCATCATCTTCTTTGTCTGAGTAAAATCACCGCTTTGCAATCTATAAAAGAAAATTCCACTTGGTAATTTTGATGCATCGAACTCAACTTCATAAGTGCCGGGTACTTTAATTTCATTAATAAGTGTTTTTATCTCTCTTCCCAGAATGTCGTAAACAATTAAACTGGTTTGTTGGGGACGAATATATTCGTCCCCTACGTTCGGAATTGTAAATTTTATTGTTGTACTAGGGTTGAATGGGTTTGGGTAGTTTTGTTCTAGTTTAAATTCTGTTGGAATTTCTTCGTCAATTACCGAGTTTGGATCATCCTTTATTGCAATTAATGTTCTTTGCTGACCTTGAGCTGTTGAACTGCCATGTGATCCAATATAAAGTGTCCCATCCGATCCAATCGCCGGGCTTGAGTCAAAATCGTTACCTTCCAAATATAGTTTCCAGAGCAGTTCCCCATCTTTACTTAAACAATAAAAATATCCTTCTCTTGTTGCGCCAAAATAAATTTTCCCTTCTGCATCTACGGTTATTTGACCTTCTACGTCTGTATTATACCATGTATCATGGTCAATAACATAGCTCCAGTTAAGGTCTCCGTCGTTGTTTAAGGAGTTAATTGACGTATATGTTTTGCCATCAAGCACAACCCAATCGGCATAAATTATATTTCCATATTTGTCTATTGCGGGAGTATGATATCTTGTGAATTTTTGGTACTTATAAACCCATCGTTTTTCTCCAGAAGCACCAAGAAACGATATAATGACTCGTGAGGAATCAGCACCAATTATATATATGTTATTTTCATTATCAACTATCGGCATACCCTCTGAGGAATAGCGAGCTTCTTTCTCCCAAATTATATTTCCTTCCAAATCCATACAACCAACAAACGAATTATCTCCTGATCCACGAATAGCCCTAACATAAAATAATTTATCTCCTTCAACTGAAAATGCAAACTGATTTGCATTTAAGTTCTCACCAATATATTTCTTGTATTTAATTCTTCCGTCTTCCGTATCAATTATCAACATTGAGTCTAAATATGTCGAAACGTATAAGTCTCCCTCTTTGGAAATGTTCAATATTGATTTAAGACCAATTGCCAATGATCCGGTTTTCCATTTCTGCCGTCCGTTTTTATCAACTGCATAAATGTGGGAATTATTGGATGGGAAATATATTGTGCTGTCTTTATCTATAATCGCCGCGCCGTAGTTCGGGTATCCTTTTTCCGTACGGAAAACCCACCGTTCTGTTCCATCGGGATTTAATGCGAAAAAATAATTTGAATCCGGTGAAATACCTGCTGTACCAAAGTATAGAATATCCTCATACCCAATTATGGGTCCATGCACAATTCCGCGGGGCATATCTTTTGTCCACATAATATTCGCAGTAGACGGACCTACATATTTTGATCTGCCCGTACCTTGAGGATCACCTTTTATCATCGGCCAGGGGGAGTCTGCCAACGAAGGCCAATCTATTGGGTTCTGTGTCTGAGCTAGAAGAACCAAAGTAAGTGAAAAGTATAAAATAAACTTATTCATCTTAACAACCTGTGTAGTTAATCGATTGATATTATTTTAAAAGTAACATTTTTTTTGTATCCTCAAAATTACCGGCCTTGAATCTTATAAAATAAATACCGCTTGAAAGATTTGATGCATTAAACTTTATTTCATACTTCCCAGCATCTTGAGATTCACTAACTAGCTCAATAACTTCGTCACCAACGGCATTAAATATCTTTAATTGAACAAATTCGTCACTTCTGATGGAATAGCTTATTATTGTGGTTGGGTTGAAAGGATTCGGGTAATTTTGATCAAGTCTGTACTCTAAATCTAATATTTCCGATCCGTCTTTATATAGATCACCATAAATAAATTTCTCAGGAGTAAATTCGGAGTATGCTGTAGCACCTGTACCGTTTTTGGCTCTTATTTTATAGGTTAGTTTGATTGAGCTTCCCACAACATAATCATAATCAATGTAGCTTCTTGTAGTACCATCTACAGTTGTTATTTTTTGGAAAAAACCAAATTTTCCAACTTGCCTATAAATTTCATAATTCTGAACGTAATCAGAATACGGTTTAGTCCAAGTGAGTTTGGGATAGTTATTGTAGCTAGAGACGTTAAAACTGGAAGGTATTTTCGGCTCAAGTTCTGTTGTAACGCCAATTGGTAAACCCGCCGCTTCTGCATAATTAATTGTCGCGTTACTTATTGGGACAGGGTTTGGATTATTATTATAATCACCACCATAATAAAATTTATTTGTTACAGCATCGAAAGAGACAACTATATCATATCCATTTAGCTCATAAGATTCTGGTAATAATGAAGTTCTCCAATCCATTAAAAACCAATCAACGATATTAACAAAATCTTCATCATACGCTGCTGAGACTTTATACAACCCGATACCAAATTTTTTATCATATTGACTAAATTCATTAGTCCAGCACCCTCGCCAATAAATTCTTTCTGGATTATTACCGAATAAGGGAGTCGAAGCTCTAGAATAATTATAGTCACTGGTTAATGGGTGAATCTGAAGACTATCATTGTGTGAATAACCTTCCCAACATACATTTGAAACTAATCTTACTTCAAAATAGGTAATAGTACTTGCTGGTACATTATAGGCTTGAATTGCGAATTCATCAGTTATCCTTTCTTGAGCAATTACCCCCCCATAAAAATATAAATAGAATAAATAGAAGCTTTTTCATTATTTAACTCCTTAAGTTAATATTAAAAATCACCGTCCGGTTAATGCAATTTGTGATTTTAATACCTAAGTGTCAAGTTAAATTTTAATCTCTTTTAATATTTTTTATTTGTTATTAACTCATTGTTTTGGATTTTAATTAAACTCAGTAGAAATACGGAAAAAAGGATGTGTGATCTTTTAATTTAATCTGAATAATTATTTCACCTTGTTAGTCAAAACTACCGAAAGTATCCGTTACTTGTAGGAACAATCGCGAATTGTCCCTACTTTATTTTATCACCATCCCTTTCTTTGATATTATTTCGCGGTTCATAAAATTGACTACACAGAAACCTAAGGTGTGAAATTTTTGTACAACTGAATCTTTATTAAATCCCCGGGATTTTTCATCTGAAGTTTAATAATACCTAAATAGATATCAAATTCTATTACGAGTAAATCCCGGGGATTTTCTCGTTGACAATGTGAAGTTTTTGTATAACTGCATCGTTGTTTGACCGATTTTGATTATTTTTAATTTACAAAAACATCGGGAAAGAAAATCCTAATATCTAAATGCTAATTGATAGACAATACCAAAATCCTAAATCTCATTGCTCAAAACAAAATAGGCGGTTTTCGAATTTTCACATGCTATCTCGATTTCCCAAATAAATATGAAGAAAGATTGAATGAAAATATTAGTAGTAAACTGGCGCTGTCCTAAAAATCCGGAGATGGGCGGAGCCGAAGTTCATATGCACGAAATTTTTAAGCGAGTTGCTGCTAAAGGTCACAGCGTCACTTATGTTGCGCACAATTTTAAAGGTGCTAAACAAAAAGAAATTTTAGACGGAATTGAAATTAGAAGAACCGGAAACAAGTTTCTATTTAACAGACAATTCAAGAATTATTACAAAAAATATTTAGCACAAGAAAAATTCGATCTTATTGTTGATGACATTTCTAAAATACCGCTTGGAATACCTTCATATGTAAGCAAACCGGTTGTAGGAATAATTCATCACATTCATGGGAAATCACTATATAGAGAATTACCAAAACTACTTGCGAATTATATCATTCGCTCAGAAAAAATGATTCCAAAATTATATCGCAATACACCAATCTTCGCGGTTTCCGAAAGCACAAAAAGTGAACTGATAGAATTGGGTCAGCCAGAAAATAAAATAGATATTCTGTATAATGCCATTGACCATGATCTGTTTGACAAATTAAAAGTTGATAAATATTCTGAACCGACAATTTGTTATATAGGACGAATTAAAAAGTACAAAAATCTTGAAGCTATAATTGATGCTTTACCTTTAGTTATTCAAAAAATCCCAAATCTAAAATTTAAAATAGGCGGTTCGGGAGATCATGTTCCAAATCTAAAAGAATATGTAAATCAAAAAGGGCTTCAGAACAATATAGAATTCTTAGGCTATTTGACTGAAGAACAAAAAGCCGAAGAGATGGCTAAGTCGTGGTTGTTCGTTACGATGGCATTAAAAGAAGGTTGGGGAATTACGGTAATCGAAGCAAACGCAGCGGGCACTCCGGTCATTGGATCAGATGTACCCGGTTTACGCGATTCCATTAGAGATAATATTACCGGTAAACTTGTCGATCTTAATAACCAAGATAAATTATCCGCATCTTTAATCGAATTATTGACAAACAAAGAAAAACTAAACTCAATGTCATGCGAAGCAAAAAATTGGGCGTCAAATTTTACGTGGGATAAATCGACTCAGCATTTTCTTGATAAAGTTTATCAGTGGTATCCAAAACTAAAAGAATGATAAAGGATTCCCGATTGAAGGATGCGGGAATGACATTTGCTAATGATTTATAATCAATCTAAGGCACAAAACAGATTAATTCCGATTATATTTGGCACCTATTTTTTATATATTGTTCAGTTCTAAATTATTGATTTTGCAATGAGTTACAGAGATCAAAAAAAATATTTCGAAACGCTTAAACGATACGAACGCAAATTCGAATCGAAAGAAAAACAGCGCTATGATATGCTTGTAAAACGAAATAAGGATGACGAAGATCTTGATAAAGCATCAATGGAATTCTTGAAAGATTTGATCGAAAAGTATCACCGAAACAGACCGAAACCAAATCTGGATGATCTTTTCAAAAAGCCGGAATCATGATTTAGAAACTTCAAAATATTTATCCGCTACAATTACTAAAGGACTTAATGATTAGTTGGAATGAATACTGGCAGAATTACTCTACTTCGAAAGCTGAATTTTGGATGATCGGCGAAAGGGATAATATCTTAAATAAGTATCTTGATTTAATTGATAAACCCGTTAAGAAAGTGTTGGAAGTCGGTTGCGGTTTCGGATCAAATATAAAGTTGCTCAAAAACAAAAGGAGTGATGTAGAAGTTTACACGTTGGATAACAGTCAAGTCGCAATTGACAAAATTAAAGAAGAAATTCCATATTCATATCTTGGTGACTGCCGAGATACTGCTTTTGAGGATAACCAATTTGACTTAGTTTACAGTGCCGGTTTAATGGAACACTTTAGAGATGAATTACCTTTTGTTAACGAGATGAAACGTATAACAAATGATCAAGGTTATCTCGTAACATTTGTTCCGGCAAAATATTCTCTTTGGCAATTATATCAATTATTGCATTTCGGTAAATGGCAGCATGGTTACGAAAAAGCGTATTCTTACAATTCTTTGAAGAACCTTTTTGTAAAAAATAATTTTAAGATTATTGAGATGAGCGGAATTGATCCGTTTAGTGTGAACGGATTTATTATGAAGTTAGCAAATACATCATACGATCCATTTTTCAAAAAGTCCTTTTTAAAAAGTGGTTATACTGAACTTTGTGTTGTAACGCAGAATAAATAAGTTTTTAATAAATCGATGTAACGAAACTCAATCGAGGAGTAAATGGATTTTAACAAATTACACAAAATTATTGCGGCGGTGGTCTTCTTCGTTGCTTTCTTTGTTTATTTTTCAACCGCTCAAGTATCGGTTTCATTTTGGGATTGCGGTGAGTTTATCGCTTCAGCAGTTTTAATGCAAGTTCCGCACCCGCCGGGAACCCCATTCTTTTTGATACTCGGAAGATTATTCTCCCTAATTCCATTTGGTGAAGACTTAGCTTTCCGTGTTAATATGGTATCTGTTTTATCTTCAACCTTTACTGTTTTGTTTGTTTATTTAATCATTGTAAAGTTGATAAGAAATTACAATAAAGACAAAGAAAACGGATCGATAGATAAACTTGGTACTTATATCTCTGCCGCAATCGGTGCTTTCTCTTTAGCTTTTGCTGATACATTTTGGTTCAACTCGGTTGAAGCTGAAGTTTATGCACTCTCCACATTTTTTATTGGAATTGTTACTTGGTTGGTAATGGTTTGGAATGAAAAAGCCGACGATGTCGACGGCAATAAGTATTTGATTCTTATTGCATATTTGATCGGACTTTCCACAGGCGTTCATCTGCTTGCGGTTCTAGCAAGTGTTTCTATAATGATGGTTGTAATTTTCCGTAAATACATAGACGATTTTGAAAACTTAAAGAAAACTGGTGTACTATTAGCATCTCATGCCGGTATAGTTTTATTGGTTATGATGGGATTATGGGCGACTCAAACTCAGTCTGCACCTGTAGGTTTTGAAGAAGCCGGCGCTTTTGATTGGCGAATGTTAATGATTGTCGGTGTTGTAAGTATCGTATTCATGCTTTTCTTCAGAAAGAAAATCTTTACTAAAAATTCGTTTTACTTACCTATTGTTTTAGGTGGCGTAGCGTTGTTGATTGTTTATCCTGGTATTGTAAAATATATCCCAAATCTAATTTCAACAATAGGTAAAAACAATATTGTACTGGATATGATAATCATCCTGGCAATATTCGCAGTAATTGGTTATGTAATCTATTACTCCAGAAAAAATCATAAAGAAACACTTAATCTTGTAGCGAAATGTTTCTTATTTGCGTTTTTAGGATTCTCCTCTTATTCGATGATTATTATTAGATCAAATCAGGACACTCCGATTAACTTAAACAGTCCTAAAACATTTTCAGAACTTGTATCTTACTTGAATCGTGAACAATATGGTGATGCACCTTTATTCCAAAGAAGATATTCGATGGAGCCGCAGCATCAAAATATTTATAGAAATTATAGTTCTGATTTTGATTTCTTCGTCAGCTGGCAAATGGATCATATGTTTAACCGATATTTACTATGGAATTATGCCGGCAGAAACTCTACAATTCAAGATGATGGAGTTAACTGGGGTCAACTTCTTGGCATACCATTTTTCCTAGGTCTGCTCGGAGTATTCTATCACTTTAGGAAAGATTGGAAGATGGCTTCAATTTATCTTGTTCTATTCTTAATGCTTGGATACATAATGGCAATTTACTTTAATATGCAGGAGCCGCAACCGAGGGAAAGAGACTATTTCTATACCGGGGCGTTCTTTGTCTTTTCAATTTGGGTAGGTTTAGGTGTCCGTGGAATTCTTGATTTTGTAAAGGAAAAATTCGAAGGTTCTTCGTTCATAAAACCGGTAATGAGTTTAATTATTATTGTATCATTTATTGCCGTACCTATTAACATGCTTGCCAGTAACTATTTTAAGAATGACAGATCAAAGAATTATGTTCCATGGGATTATTCATATAACCTATTGCAAAGTGTTGCACCAAATGGTATAATTTTTACTAACGGTGATAACGATACATTTCCTTTATGGTATTTACAGGATGTTGAAGGTGTAAGACAAGATGTAAGAGTTGTAAACTTAAGCTTGCTTAATACTTCTTGGTACATCGATCAAATGAAAAACACCGAACCGCATGGTGCCCAAAAGATTAACTTAAGTTATTCTGATTCGCAAATTAAAAGTATTGGTCCGTCTCGTTGGGAACCGAGAAAAGTATCAATTGACGTTCCTCAAGAAGTTATCGAAAAGTACAATGTTAAAGACGAGGAAATAATTAATTCCGGTAAATTAACATGGACGATGCGACACACGGCTCAATACGGTGATATTACAGCAATTAGAGTACAAGATATAGTTGCTTTGGATATTATTAAATCAAATACATGGGATAGACCAATTTACTATGCGGCTACAGTAAGTGATGACAGCAAAATTGGTTTAGAAGATTATCTGCAGATGGAAGGCATGGCTTACCGTCTTGTTCCGGTTAAGGGCGGTAACTCAATGACTCATGTTAATCCGGAAATTTTAGAAAAGCAATTATTTAATATTCCCGATGGATATAGCAAATCATATCAACCTGGATTTAAGTTCAGAGGAATTGATGATCCTTCTGTTTTCTTAAATGATAACGAAGTAAGAATGATGCAGAATTACAGGAATTCATTTATAAAACTTGCATTATATTATTTATATGACATAGGTGACAATGAAAAAGTAATATCTACTTTGGATAAGATGGAAGAAAGATTGCCTCGTAAAACTTTACCGATGGATCATAGAATATTATTCGATGTTGCCAATATTTATTATGAAGCCGGCAGTTTTGAAAGATACTCGGAAATAGCAAGTGAAGTTCAAGTTATAACAGAACGTAAGCTAGCTGAGAACCCAACTGATTTCCAGAGTTCATATAATCCGTATCGATTACTCTTAGATATTTATGAACGAACGGGTCAACCTCTTAAAGCACTTGAATTAGTTGATCAAATTGAAACTTATTTACCCGGTGATCCTTCGATTAAATCGCTGAGGGACAGGTATGAAAGATTAAGTAAATCTTTAGAAGGACGCGAACTGAACAAAGAAATTCCGGTTCCGGATACGATACAATAAATATTGTGTAGCGGTTTGATTGATCAAACCGCTACATTTTTTATAATATAATCCGCACAATCTCTTATTTCATTGCTCCAATAAACAAAACCAAATTTTCTATTTTCATATTGCATTCTTTCATCAATCGTTTTGACTAAAGATTTCCACATTTCGCCATGACAAGCAATCGGTTTTTCATTCATTAAATTCTTATTGAACATTTCCCACACTATAGAAAGTTCTACAAGAGTCCCTGTTCCGCCTCGTAAAATTATATAGGCATCACCAATTTCAATTAGTTTTTCGATTCGAGAAAACAGTGTCTGACAATTGATTTCTTCTGATAAATACTGGCTAACTTTTGCACTAAAAATGTTAACCGTAATACCGATAGCTTTTCCACCAGTTTCAGTTACACCTTTAGACACAGCATCCATTATTCCTTGATAACCACCAGAGCAGACATTAAATCCATTTGATCCAAGAATTTTCCCGAGTTCGTATGCAGTTTCATATTCTTCCTCACCCGGTTTTGGCATAGAACTTCCAAAAACAGTAACAACTTTTCTCAAATTATTTCCCGGTTAATTGAACTATAACTTTTCTATTACGTGGGCGTGCATCAAAATCAATTAGTACAATTTGCTGCCAAGTGCCTAGTAATAATTTGGCGCCGGTAAATGGAACTGTAAACGAACCACCTTGTAACGATGCCCTTACATGAGCATGACCATTACCATCATGCCAAGTTTCATTATGCCGGTATGATTTATCCGATGGAATAACTTTTTCGAAAAATGCCGGATAATCATGAAGTAATCCTGGCTCAAATTCGATTGTAGTAATTCCGGCTGTTGAACCCGGGACAAATATTAAAACTGATCCTTCAGTTAATCCTGATCCCGATAATATCTTTCTAACATTTCCGGTGATATCAATAATATCGGTATGACCTTTTGTTTCAATAGAAAAGGACTGCGTATCGATTTTCATCGGTTCATCTCACAAAATAGTTGTACTTAATCCTAAATGAAATCTAATCAAATCTATGGAAGAAGTGAATTTTACTCATCGATTTTCTTACCAAATCAAACCAAAAATTGATAGATTTGGTGACTAAATTTTTCACATTAATTTAAGGTAGGTGTTAGATGAATTCACAGGACTATATTGCATTAGAAGAAAAATACGGAGCGCATAATTATCATCCGCTTGATGTAGTGATTGATAAAGCTGAAGGTGTTTGGGTTTACGATGTTGACGGTAAAAAATATTTAGATTGTTTAGCTGCATATTCCGCCGTAAATCAAGGTCATTGTCATCCAAGAATATTAAACGCAATGAAAGTACAAGCAGATAAAGTTACTTTAACTTCACGCGCGTTTAGAAATAGCCAGCTTCCTCTTTTATACAAAAAATTAAATGAGATCACCGGTTATGAAATGATTTTACCAATGAACTCCGGCGCTGAAGCTGTTGAAACCGCGTTAAAAGCCGCCAGGAAATGGGGATACAAAGTTAAAGGTGTTCCTGAAAACAAAGCAGAAATTATAGTATGTACAAATAACTTTGCCGGAAGAACAATTTCTATTGTTTCTTTCTCTACCGAAGCTCAATATAAAGATGGATTCGGACCTTTCACCGAAGGGTTCAAAGTTGTTGAATATGGTGATTCAAAAGCATTAGAAGATGCAATCACTCCAAATACAGTTGCTTTTATTTTTGAACCTATACAAGGTGAGGGCGGTGTAATTGCCCCACCGGATGGTTACTTAAAGGAAACTTTTGATATCTGTAAGAAAAACAATGTTCTTTATATAACTGACGAAATCCAATCTGGCTTAGGAAGAAGCGGAAAACTTTTTGCGTTTATGTATGAAGATGTTCAACCAGATGCAGTGATTATTGGTAAAGCCTTATCGGGTGGATTTTATCCTGTGTCAGCTGTTCTTTCTAAAAAGGAAGTGCTTGGCGTTTTTAACCCGGGCGATCATGGATCAACATTTGGCGGAAACCCGCTTGGTGCGGCAGTTGCTATAGAAGCTCTCAATGTTTTAGTTGAAGAGAAACTTGTTGAGAATTCTTTCGAGCTTGGAAATTATTTCAGAGAAGAACTAAGAAAAATTGATTCTAATCATGTGAAGGAAGTGCGTGGCAAAGGATTATTTATCGGTGTTGAATTACATCCTGAAGCAAAAGGTGCAAGAAGATTCTGTGAAGCTTTAATGCAGCGTGGCATTTTATGTAAAGAAACTCACGATAATGTTATTCGTTTTGCTCCTCCTCTTGTAATCAAAAAAGAAGAAATTGATTGGGCGTTAAGTCATATTCGTGAAGTATTGGTAATGGACTAATATATAGGTAGGGACAACTCATTGAGTTGTCCCTACAATCTTCATCTTTTTTGATTAATCCACTGGTCAATTGTCATCTTTAGAAAGTTTATTGAAATTGGTTTTGCAATATAATCATTCAACCCGGCCGCTAAGCATTTTTCTCTATCCTTCATACTGGAATGCGCTGTTACGGCAATAACTGGAATGTGTTTTGCTTCAGTTTCAAGTTCACGAATTTTTTGTGTAGCAGTTAATCCATTCATACCCGGCATTTCAATATCCATCAATACAATATCATATCTTCCGGTTGCTGTTGCTCTAATAGCTTCTTCACCTGATGAAACTGCATCAACTTCGTAACCAACACTTTTGAGCAATTTTATTTCAACATTTTGGCTAATGGGATTATCTTCAACTAGTAAAATTCTTTTTTTATTGTCATCTACATATGCGGTCGCAATATCAATCGCTTTCTTAAATTCATCTTTTTCATCAACCGATGTTTTGGGACTAGGTATTTCAGTTTCGCCTTCAACTTCTTCATCAGCACCAGTCGCGATTTTATCATAATCTAATTTTTGTTCAACAGAAAAGGGTTTAGTACTTAATTTTACAGTAACGGCAAATGTGCTTCCAACACCAATTTCACTATCTACTTCTATATCCCCACCCATTAGGTTTGAGAACTCTTTGCAGATAACAAGCCCAAGACCTGTACCTTGACGGTTCGACCGAACACTATGTACTTGAGAGAAAGGACGGAATAACATTTTTAAGCTTTCTTTTGCAATTCCCTGACCAGTATCTTTTACGGTTGTTTTTAAGGTAACCTCATCATTCTTGTTTTCCATCATCTCAATAGAAATTTCAATTTGACCTCTATCGGTATATTTAACTGCATTCGATAATAAGTTCAATAGAATTTGGCGATATCTTGTTGCATCACCAAATAAAGTATGAGGTATCATCGAGTCATAATTTTCAACCACCTTAATGTTTTTGTCTTTCGCGGTCTGACTAATTATTGAAACGGCTTTGTCCAATTCTTTTTTAACACTAAACTCAACTTCATCGAGTTCCATTTTACCGGCTTCAATTTTTGAGAGATCAAGAATATTATTTATAGTATCAAGCAATGAATGAGCAGACATCCTTCCACTTCTGGCAAAGGTTGTTAGTTCTTCTTTGTCTTCATAAAGATTATTCTCAATCAAATCCAAATAGCCTAAGATTGAATTCATCGGTGTTCGGATTTCATGACTCATATTGGCAAGAAAACGGGTTTTAAAACTACTTTCTTCGATGGCTTTTGTGGCAGCTTGATCAGCTTTAATTTTCTCCATCTTTAATGCATCAAGTGCTTTTTGACGATCATACTCTGCTTGAACTTGCTGAGTTATATCTTGCAAACTACCTTCATAATAAAGTGGATTGCCATCGTCATCAGTTATTAACCGAACGTTGGCTTTTACTACAATATGAGTTCCGTCTTTCTTTTTAAGAATGAGTCTATAATTTTTAACTTTACCTTGCTTACTTAAAAGTTTTAAGAGGGTTTGTCTATCATCCGGATTTTTATATACATCTTTTTCTATATCAACAGCCAAGATTTCTTCTTGGGTTTTATATCCCAACATTTTAATTAAGGTAGGATTAACAATTATAAATCTTCCATCAATTGATGACTGATAAATTCCATCGGCAGAATTTTCAAAAATATTTCTAAATCTTTTTTCCGAAGCAGCAACTTCAAAAGTTTTGAAAACAGATTCTCTTCTTAACCTATAATTAATTGAACTTGCTGCAACTGCCATCGCACTTATAAATAGTACAAGTAATACAGCTTCAAACATATTTGGCAAAGCATACACAGCTTTGTCCGTCATCAATATTGAAACAGCAAAGACTATGTTATAATAGATAGCTACAATAATTTGATTGGTTACTTCCCAACTGAGGAAAAGCGCGGCAGTGAATATTATTAAACTAATGATATGAGAATTGAACACCAATGTATCGGGGATAAGATAAATCATTATACCGAAGGAACCGATAATAGAGAGTAATAATATGTGAACTAATCCTACCGGATGCTCTTTACCAAACTTACTATTTGAAAGTACTAATAATAAAAATGCAATCAGAATTGCACTTAACCTAGCAAGATAAACTTCAACAGAATGTTCCGCGAAATATCGGACTTCGAAGATTAGAGCAAATAGACCCGCTACCGCAGTAAACTTAGCGAGAGCTCGAAAAGGAGCTAATAACAACCTATTACTTTCTTCCCGGAAATATCTATACTTATATGTTTTTTCGGAAGTGATTTTTACATCAGACAATTTTTGCCACACAAAATTAATTAGTTTGTAAAATAACGAATTTTATCATTATTAATATAGTGCTTTGTTCTTTATATTGGAATAAGTTGTTTAGATAACGTAACTTAAATATAAATTATATTCACTTTGTGCTAATATATATGATTGATTTTCTTTATCAAATTGACGTTGCACTTTTTTATCTTTTTAATCACACATTATCTAATCCTCTCTTCGATAAATTTTTCCCATTTATTACCGAAGTTAAACATTGGTATTTAGTTTATGTAATTATGTTTTTTCTCCTCCTTATTAAAGGAGGAAAATTAGGACGAATTTCCGCGATTGGTGCGATATTATTAATTGTTATAACAGATCAATTTAGTTCTTTCTTCTTAAAAAATTTAGTTGAACGGATTAGACCATGTAATGAGTTACCGGACGTTAATATATTAGCCGGTTGCACTGGTTCGTTTTCATTTCCTTCTTCACATGCAGTTAACAATTTTGCAGTTGCAGTATTTTTCACAATTCTTTTTCCTAAATACAAATGGGCATTATTTACTATTGCAACTCTCTTAGCATTGTCAAGAGTTTATTGCGGAGTTCATTATCCCTCCGATATAATTGGCGGTGCTATAATTGGTTCCTTATTCGGTTATATTTTAGCTAAGGTAGCGTTAATTATAAATAATCTTATCAAAACAAAATCATAACTATGAAAACAAAATTAGAAATTGCACAGAATTGGCTTCCAAGATATACGGGTACCGAGATAGATGAATTCGGTGATTATATGCTTCTTACGAATTTTAAGAATTACGTAATTAAGTTTGCTGAAAGATTCAACTGTGATGTTAGAGGTGAAGGTCGGGCAATGCAAACGGCAACAAACAGCAAGGGTTTATCAATTATTAACTTTGGTATGGGTTCGGCAAACGCAGCAACAATTATGGATTTACTCGTTGCAAGAAATCCAAAAGGTGTTCTTTTTTTGGGTAAATGCGGTGGCTTAAAACGTTCAACTGAACTAGGACATTTTATTTTACCTATAGCTGCTATTAGAGGTGAAGGTACATCAAATGATTATATGCCTCCGGAAGTTCCTGCTCTTCCATCATTTAAGTTGCATAAATTTGTTTCGAATAAAATCATTGCACATAAAGTTGAATACAGAACCGGAGTAATTTATACAACTAATCGCCGTGTTTGGGAATGGGATAAAAATTTCAAAAAATATTTGAAAACTTTAGGTGCAATTGCAATAGATATGGAAACCGCCACGCTTTTCGTAGCTGGATATAAAAATCAAATTGCGCGAGGAGCACTTTTACTTGTGTCTGATTTACCAATGATGCCGGAAGGTGTTAAGACTGAAGAATCTGATAAGATAGTAACTCATAAGTATGTCGATCTTCATCTGGATATTGGGATTGATGCGATGAGCGATATCGATACAAAAGGTGAGCAAATAAAGCATTTTACATTTTGATTATCGGCATGAGTTTTGAGCTATAATAAGTGGTTAGTTTCATAATTACTGAATTAGCAGAAAATTGAAATGTTTTGTGAGTAGTATTTAGTACTTTACTGTACAGAAAGAATGGAGTATCAGATGAAAAAGATAATGTCCTTCATGATAATTATAAGTTTTGTAACCTTCGCTCAAAACACCCAGATTGATAGTAGCTTATCCGGTTCGCTCGAAGGATTTTTTACCGCTGTGCAAAAAGCTGATTACAAAAATTCGGCAGAATATATAGTCTATAGCGGGAACGATGAGTCAAGAAAATATTTAGAAAAACTTAACTCTGATAACGCTGGCGAATTACAAAGTGCAGAACGAATCGGCAAAAAAGTAAAGGCATATTTGGATATTAGTGATTCATATGAATTCATCGGAAGCAAAGTGGTTACAGAAAATGAAAGAACTTTTGTTTTTGTCAACACTGCGTTTAAAAGCGGAAAGCAAAGTTTGAATATTGAATTCAAATTTGTCGATGTTCAGGGCAAATATCTATTGGTAGGAATAGAATAGGAAATGAATAATTTAGATAGAGATTTTAGGGTAATAGAATTAATTTTCTATTCGATATTATCGATACAAATGTTTCTTGCCGTCACATTTTATTATCTGCGAAGCAATAATATCATTTCAATGGAAGATATTGATTTTGAATACTTGCCTCTCTTAGTTTTAATGATAAATACATTGTTTATTTTGTCAGCAAAATATTTTTTTACTGCTAGGAATAAGATTGATATCAAACTTCCGGTTGAGACAAAAATTCAAAAATATAGACTAAACACAATTTTAATTGTCGTGCTGCTTGATACAGCTTTTCTCATAAATCTCATCATTTATTTACTAAATGGCTCGCAGATTTATTTATTAGTCGGAATTTTAGTATTGATTCTTTTCATAGTTTACAGACCAAATAAATCCAATTTTTATGAAATTTCGCTCACATCAAATGAAAGATCGGAACTTTTGTAACTGATCGATACTTCTGCCCACTTTGTAAAATAATTTACCTCGGCTGTACTAGTTCTCATTCCCCCTTGGAACAATTGAATTATTAAGGTGTTATACAATTAAATAATTTTTTCTAGTTCTTAAGTTGGTGATTTTATTCATGTTTAATTTCCAATGGATTTTTAATCCTATTGTCCGATTTAAATATTTATTTTTGTATTGACTCTCATACATATTTTCAGTAAAAATAAAGTGACCGAATTGTTTACGAGGGAGGTAAATTATGGAAAATGTTAATCTCGGAACGAGACGATTTGATGACTGGTCTAAACTTTTGAATCGCGATACAAAATTGCCGAATGATTCTAAGTTAAAACCCACGGTACCTTTTTCACATCTGAAGCGAGAAACTTCGGGTGTGAGAAAAGAACGAAAGATTCTGACAAGTGAGATGTGGCTCGGTTAAAAAAGGGGAGTTACTTAACTCCCCTTTTTACTAAAGCAACTCCGGCAAAAATTATAACTGCTCCAACTAATATTTGTAAGTTTATAACTTCATCCAAAACTAACCAGCCTAATGTTAAAGCAATAACCGGATTAATATAGGTGTATGTTGAAACAAATGAAATTGGTAAATGTGAAATAGCATACATGTACGAACCATAACCCAAAATCGATGCGATAAAAGTTAGATAAGCAAATGCATAGAAACTTTCTGTAGTGAAATAAAAACTATGCCATTCACCGAGTGAAAAACCAATTGTTAATTGAAATATTCCGGCGAACATCATTTGTATAGTCGCTCCCATCATTGGGTGAACAGATATTTTGTTATATTTAGAATAAACTGTTCCTCCTCCCCAAGCAGCCATCGCTAACATAAGACTTACTATCCCCGGGAAATAATCAGCATGCCATAAATTAAAAAGACTTTCGTAAAATATTGATGTAACTCCGGCTAACCCAATAAACAATCCAAACATTATTTTTACATTCAACTTCGGTCCTTGCGGAACAAATGATTCAATTCCAACAATCCAAAAAGGTAGGGTTGTAATAAGCAAAGAAGTTAATCCACTCGGCAGCCATTGTTCACCAACTACTACTAACCCGTTACCGCACCCAAGTAACAAGATTCCTACAACAGCAAGATGTTTGATGTCCTTTACCGTAGGCAGTTTATATTTACCGAATAGAAGAATCAAAAAGAAAACCGGACCGGCGATTATCCATCTAAAACCGGCGAATAAAAATGGTGGTAAATCCGATACTCCAATTTTAATTGCGAGATAAGTTGTTCCCCAAATTACACAGATAGTAAACCAAGCTAAGTATGCTTTAAATTTAGTATTGTCGATTATTGTAGTCATATCAAATTAATGCGGAAAATTGAAGATGAAAAATTTTCTGATAAGTTTGATTTCACGGATAGTCACACAGTAATTCCTTAAATTTGGGAGAGGAATATTAATAATATTTTTGAGAAATAATGAAATTTATTGAAGACATTAATAATTGGTTAGAGCAGTATCCTTTTCTTAAAGAAAATATAGTTTTTGTTGGTGTAATTCTATTGGCATATGTTGCTTATCTGATTACAAAAAAAATTCTTATGCGGGTAATTAAAGGATTTGTAAAAAAAACAAAAATTGAATGGGATGATATTTTATTAAGCGACAGAGTTTTAAGAAGAATTTCTCTTGTTGCACCGTTTCTTGTAATAATTAACTTCGCATACTTGGTTCCGACTTTTGCTGGGTTGATACAAAGATTCTCAACCATATTAATAATCTTTTTTATTCTATTAACTATCAGTTCATTACTCACAGGTATTGTAGAAGTTTATGAAAAGATTGAGCGATACAAAGACCGTCCGATTAAAGGATACATTCAAGTTGTAAAAATAATCATGTTTATTTTCGGGGGTATTTTAATCATTACAACTCTCACCGGACAGTCGCCTTGGGCTATTCTTGGTGGTTTAAGTGCTTTAACCGCAGTAATTATTCTAGTCTTCCGCGATACAATACTTTCCTTTGTTGCAAGCATACAAATTTCTTCTTATGATTTAGTTAAGGTTGGAGATTGGATAGAAGTACCGAAGTTTGGTGCCGATGGTGATGTTATCGATATCGCTCTTCATACAATAAAAGTTCAGAACTGGGATAAAACCATCACCGTTATTCCGACTTATAAACTTATTGAAGACAGTTTCAAAAACTGGCGCGGTATGCAGCTTAGTGGTGGTAGAAGAATTAAACGGTCAATTTATATCGACCAAAATTCAATAACCTTTTGCACTGATGAAATGTTGGAGAGATTCGGCAAGTACCAATTAATAAAAGATTATCTTGATAAGAAAAAAAACGAAGTGAAAAAGTATAACGAAGAAAAAAAGTTTGACACAACTCAACTTATAAACGGAAGAAGACTCACCAATGTCGGGACTTTTAGAGCTTACTTAAAAGAATATCTTTTAAAAAGAGAAGATGTTAATAAGGGAATGACTTTTTTAGTCCGCCATTTACCACCGGGTCCAGAAGGGTTACCGATTGAAATTTACGTGTTCGCCACCACAACTAAATGGGCGGAATATGAAGATATTCAATCAGATATATTTGATCATATATTTGCTGTCGTTCCACAATTTGAATTGAGAATATTCCAGAATCCAACTGGTAATGATTTTAAATCATTGTCAGGTTCATCTAAAACATAGGTGATATTATGCAGGCGAAAGTTTCGGAAATTATTGCACAAGCATTTGTTGATTTAGGTGTTAGTGTTGTGACCAATGTTCCAGGTTTAGGCGGCACACAAGTTTACGGCGAATATGTAGCAAAAACATTTAAACAGCATCCCGTTTCATTTCATGAAGAAGTTGCTTATACAATCTCTCATTCGGCTGCTATTTGCGGTAAACGTTCCGCATTTCTTGGTAAATCACAAGGTGTTGCCAAAGCAATGAATTCTATTACCGATTCACTTTACACTGATATGACAGCCGGATTTGTTTCTATTATTTTTGATGATAAAACAGGTCGAAGTTCGGATAATATTTTGGAGATTGAGCCACTATTAAAAGGAGCTGCAGTTCCTCATCGTGTTGCTTCACCCGATTCGATTTATGAAGATGTAGTTAGCGCATTCCGTGAATCAGAAAAATCATTCTCACCATTCTTTTTAATATTAGATGCCGCACAAGTAGAGAATACATTTGAGTATGAAAGACGGACAAATCTTGAGAAAAGGTTTACTTATCAAAGAGATATTTATAACCATGTAGTTCATCCGTTTTTATCGGATTATCAATACAAAGTATTTTCAGCAAAGAAATTTGATGGTGACAGAAGTATAATTAAAAAACCCGCATTACCAAATATCCCCAATGATTTACCTGAAAAATACAAAGAGGCGGCACACAAGTACCTTCCGTTTTTCGAATTGTTTTCAAAATTGAAACGAGATATTACAACAGGCGATACAAGTATATCAAGTTCTTTTGCATTCCCTCCTTATAATGCAATTGATATTGTTACATACATTGGTGGCAGCATTCCGCTTGCGATCGGTGCTTACATTGCCGGTAATAAAAAAGTTTGGGCACTAACAGGTGATTTTGGTTTTCTTTGTGCCGGACATCTTGGTTTGATGGAAGCGGTTAATCGTCAACTTCCGATTAAAATAGTAATATTCAACAATAAATCCGCAGCAGCTACAGGCGGACAAAAAATTGATAAAAAACTTTTACCCAGAATTCTTTCCGGGTTTGATCAATATGTAACTCATATTTCATCTCCATCAGATTTATTTGAAGTAGAAGCTGTTTTAAAGGAAGTAAATAATTCTGATGAACTGAAAGTTGTAGTAGTTGATTACTAATTTTTCGTAATCATATTTATTCACTTCATTAGAAAATTTATTTATATGTTTTTTTCTAATTCCTTATTTTGCGTCAACTCTTATACAACTCACAATGAACAAAAAAAATATTTACAAGGATATTCCTTCTTCAATTAAGGATGAGCTATTTGAGTTAATAGACCAAACAGAACATCTTAAAATTGAACGTATTATATCGGACGGACATCACTCTCCCCAAAATTTTTGGTACGATCAAGAAATGAATGAACTCGTATTTTTACTACAAGGTTGTGCCGTAATTGAATATGAAAATGGAACCAAGTTAAATTTAGAAGTAGGCAACTATGTAAAAATTAAAGCTCACGAAAAGCACAGAGTTGTCGAAACGAGTAATACCGGCAAAACAATTTGGTTAGCAATTCATTATTAAACTTACGGAGGTAAGCGTGTTTGAAAACACTTTAATAGATTCCAACCAAACGTGGATTCTTTGGTCAATTCTTCTTCTTGCAGCTTATTTCGGAATTTGGGCTGAGAAGACAAAAATAGGTTCGCGTTTATCAGGTGCGGTTGTAGCAATTCTAACAACTTTTGTTTTATCTAATTTGTCAATTATTCCCGCAGTATCGGAAGTTTATGATACTGTCTGGTCTTACCTTGTTCCGCTGGCAATTCCGACACTTTTATTTAAAGCAAACTTAAAGCGCATTATAAAAGAAGCCGGACCAACTTTAATCGCGTTTTGTTTCGGAGCTATTGGTACGGTAATCGGAACAATAATTTCTTTTAATATAGTTTCACTTGGAGATGAAGGCTGGCGATTAGCCGGAATATTTTGCTCAACTTATATCGGCGGCTCAATGAATTATGTTGCAGCAGCCGAAGCGCTTCAATTAATGTCGGGCGATCTTCTTACAGCCGGAATTGCCGCGGATAATTTGGTTATGACTCTTTACTTTCTTTTATTGTTCGCCATTCCATCGTTTACTTTTCTTCAGAAGAGATTTAAAACCCATCATGAAGATAACGCACAAAATGTCGATTCATCAAAAATGCAATCCGTCAGTGATGTTTCCGAATTAAGTTTATCTAATCTCGCAAAAGCTTTGGCAATTAGTACATCTGTTTGCGCTGTTGGTTTTTTATTACAAGATATTACCGGTATTAAAGGCAGCGGAATTTTAATAATAACAGCAATTGTTGTTTTTTTAGCAACAGCTTTTCACAATGCGATGGGAGAAATTAAAGGAGCCGACAAAGTAGGTACATTTTTAATGCAAATATTTTTTGCAGCAATTGGGGCGAGTGCAAACATTGCAATTGTAATTGAGTTTGGACCGGTTCTATTTATTTTTGCTGCTATTATTTTATCAATTCACTTACTATTCTTATTAACTGCGGGAAAAATTTTCAAACTTGATTTGGCAGAAATCGTTATAGCTTCGAATGCTAACATGGGCGGCCCCACAACCGCGGCGGCAATGGCAGTGGCAAGAAAATGGGAAAGCTTGGTTATACCGGCAATTTTAGTTGGGACTTTAGGTTATGCAATTGCTACATTTATAGGTACCGGAGTTGGTTATTGGTTACAACCTTAAAAATAAATGAAATTAAAACGTGCAAATGATAGATATCTCGGCGGTGTTTGCGGAGGAATCGCCGAATATCTAAAAGTTAATCCAAATTTTGTAAGAATAATTTGGTCTCTTGTAACATTATTTTCTGCAATGATTCCGGGATTAATTGTTTACATTATTCTGTGGATTATCATGGAACCGCCCGAAGAGTAATTGTAGATTTTGATTTCCATTTTATCTTAAAATGATTGCGATATATTTATGTTTACTAATTAGATGAGTTGATGTGAAAAAAATATTTTTAGTTATTCTTGTTTTAGCAAGCAATACACCTTTAATATCCCAAGTTAAGTTCGAGGCTATTGGCGGCTATATTGGTTTGGGAAGTATTAAAGGAAACTCGGCATCGGTCGGCAGTTTTACAACCTCTGTTTTCTTAGATACAAGATTATCTCTCGCGGACGATGTTATTTTTAGATTTAGTTTCCATTATGCACGTAAGTTAGAATCGTTATTACCCGACAACTCTCAATCTAGATATTTCCCATTTGTTCGAGGCGGTTCAATAAAATTAATTTTAGAACAACCATTAAGTGAATACTTCTTTCTTGAAGAAGGATTGGGAATACTTGCACTAAATGACAGAACATTCAGTGATGTTGACAAATGGGCATTTGGTGCGGCTTTTAATCTCGGAATCGGTTTGGATTTTCGAAACTATAAGCAGTCCGGTTTTAAACTTTTACTTGGTTCTGATATTGGAACAACGTTTAATGCAACAACGCCAAGTTATATTTCTTTCCACATTCAAACAGGATATTATTTTTAGATTTGAGAAAATTCTACTCATCAATAATCTTTGTCTTTGGTAAATCTTTGGAAGGATAGCTTCCGAGAATTTTTAAGAATCTTGTGAAAGGTGTTAATTCATGAATTGCTTTTTGAACATTCTTATCGGATAAATTTCCTTCCAAATCCAAGTAGAACATTTCTTCCCACGGATTCCCGAGTATCGGTCTGGATTCTAATTTTGTCAAGTTGATATTATATTTCCGGAAAGTCATTAATCCTTCAACCAAAGCTCCGGCTGTGTGGGCGGTAGCCATCACTATAGAAGTTTTAGACGGAACTCTTTTATCAATTGATATCGGTTTGCGTGCACAAATTAAAAATCGAGTGAAATTTTCGGGCTGATTTGCGATGTTCTTCTTTAAAATTTTCACCCCAAATACTTTCGCTGCTTCTTCACTGGCTATTGCCGCATGAAATTTATTTTTTTCTTCACTAATTCTTTTTACTGACATTGCAGTATCTGCAAAATATTCCAGGGTGGGATTATTAAGTGTGTCTATAAAACCACTACACTGCGCGGCTGCTTGGTAATGTGCATAAATCTTTTTGATTTTTTCAAGCGGAATTTCTTCCGTACAACAAAGGCAATGTTCTACTTTAAATTTTTCTTCCCCTACTATAGATAAAGTTGTATGAAGCAATATATCATAAACTTCATTGATGCCACCGGATGTAGTATTTTCAATCGGAAGGATTGCATAATCTGCTTCACCGTTTTCAACTGCTTTTGCGACTTCCTCAAATCTTTCTTCGCCCACAAATTCGATTGAATCTTCATAGTCATTAAAGAATCTTTGTGCAGTTAAATAGCTGTATGAACCTTCAATACCTTGTATGGCAACTTTAATTTTTTTCTTCTTCCTGTCTCTCTTATTTGCTTGCTGCTGTATGTATTTTTGTTGAAGTCTTACAGAATTTTCAATCACTTCATAGAATATGCGAGAAACATATTCCGCTTCAAGACCTTTTTGTTTTCCTTCATTAATTAATCTATTGAGAAGTTCTTTCTCTCTCTTTTCATCACGGATCGGTAAATCATTAAGATCTTTCGCTTTAATAATTTCTTTGCTTAGTTCTCTTCGTTTGGAGAATAAATCCAGCAAGGAAGAATCAATTTTGTTGATTTCTCCACGGAGCTTATCTATCTGATTTAATTTTTTTGACATAGCGTTAATTGTAAAAATAAGTGCAAAAAGTAAGAAATAATTTCATTTATAAAAAGATATTTAGTATTGAATAAGAGATTACGATAAACTTATCCCATTACCCATATTTATTTAAGTTGACAGTAAAAAGCAAAAATTTTATCTTTCCAAAAGATATTAGAATCTTTTTTTCTAATTATTCCCTTATTTCTTAACTGGTTAAAAAGATATTATGATCAAGATAAAGATTTTTTTGACAACCCACACGAGTTCTTTCTTAGAAAAACCTAAAATAATCTATAAAAACATGGTAAAAAAATGGGAAAACAAACAAGAAGAGATTTCCTAAAAGTATCTGCCGCATTAGGAGGAACAGTTGCAGGTTTGAGTGCACTTTCTCCCAAAGAGGCAAAGGCTGCCGATATGAAAAATCTATCCGAGGATAGAATGGGTGTGCTTGTAGATACTACTGTATGTATAGGATGTAGAAGATGTGAATGGATGTGTAAAAAAACACATGGTTACGATGCCGGCGATATCGAAACTTATAGCGACGAAGAGGTATTCAACAAGATGCGTAGACCTCATAACGAGGGTTATACCGTTGTTAACCGCTATGATAATCCGGATCAACCATATCATCCGATTAATGTAAAAGTTCAATGTATGCATTGTGATCAACCCGCATGTGTTTCGGCTTGTATTGTCGGTGCTTTTTCAAAAAAAGAAGATGGTTCGGTTATTTGGGATACCGGTATGTGTATCGGCTGTCGATATTGTATGGTTGCCTGCCCCTTCCAAATTCCAACTTTCGAGTATGACAAAGCTATTGAACCTGATATTAGAAAATGCGATTTCTGCCATGAAAGAACTGCCGAGGGATTACTGCCCGGTTGTGTAGAAATCTGTCCTGTTGAAGCTCTCACTTATGGTAAAAGACGAGATCTAATTGCGATCGCAGAAAAAAGAATGGAATTATATCCTGATCGTTACATCAACAAGATTTATGGTCATACCGAAGTAGGCGGAACATCTTGGATGTACATGGCAAGTAGAGATTTCCATGAATTTGATTTTCCAAAACTCAAAAATAATCCCGCTCCCGGTGTATCCGAATCAATTCAGCATGGAATTTTTGCTTACTTCGTTCCACCGATTGCTCTTTATGCTTTACTTGGAGGAATTATGTGGGTCTCAAAAAATAAAGAAAAGAAACATGGGGAGGATGAATAATGGAACATAATCTACAACCTATCCCCGTAAAACATAAATATTTCACTCCTGGAGTAATATTTATAGCAATTATTGCTGCAATCGGGATGACATTTTTATTAGGAAGATTTTTATTCGGACTCGGTGCTGTTACAAACTTGGATAACTTTTATCCATGGGGAATTTGGATCGGGTTAGATGTTGCTGCCGGTGTTGCTTTAGCTGCCGGTGGTTTTACAACTGCCGCACTTGGTCACATTTGGCATCGCGATAAATATGAAGTTTTAGTGAGACCTGCTTTACTAACCGCCTTACTAGGCTATACATTTGTCGCATTCGGAGTATTTACAGATATCGGTAGATGGTATTATATCTGGCATCCGCTTATTATGTGGAACGGTAACTCCGCACTTTTTGAAGTAGGTATTTGCGTTATGTTTTATCTAACTGTTCTATATATTGAATTTCTTCCGATGGTGACGGAAAGATTTATGGGAAAAGTTAATCTACCCGGTTTCTTAAAAGCGTTTAATAAAATTGTTGATAAAATTCTCCATGTGCTGGATAGAACTCTTAACAAAGTAATGTGGATATTTATTATTGCCGGTGTAGTTCTTTCGTGTTTACATCAATCTTCTCTCGGCACATTAATGATTATTGCCGGTGAAAAAATGCATCCATTATGGCAAACTCCAGTATTACCGCTTCTATTTTTATTATCAGCATTTTCAGTCGGATTTCCAATGGTAATTATGGAGTCACTAACGGCATCAAAATCATTTGGTATGAAACCCGAGAAAGAAGTTCTAACTAGTTTATCAAGATTTGTAGGACCATTGCTTGGAGTTTATCTCGCTGCTAAACTTGGCGATATGTTCATCCGCGAATCTTTTGTTTATCTAGCTGAAATAAATACAGCAAGTATAATGTTTACTGTTGAAATGGTAATAGGAGTTATTATACCGCTAAGGATGTTTCTCTCGCCTGCCGTTAGAGAAAACACGACGGGACTCTATATTGCTTCGATGTTGGTAATATTCGGAGTTCTCTTAAATCGGTTTAATAATTTTGTGATCGCATATGATCCGCCTTATACCGATGCATCTTACTTCCCATCAGTTGGTGAAATATTTGTAACATTAGGATTTGTTGCTCTAGAAATTCTTCTTTATAGAGCATTTGTAATGATATTCCCGATTATCAGTCAGCCTGTAAAAGGTGCAATTCAAAAAGCTAAATATGCAATCAAAGGTGCATGATGAAAAAATTAAAAACACATATAGCATTATTATTTTTTGTGATTGGATTTGTATTTACAATCAATGCACAATCTCACAAGAATATGAATTTTAGTTGTAATACTTGCCACGCTTGTGATACACCGACAAAATCGGATCCCTGTTTAATCGAATGTCCTCGAGAAATGATGATAACTGTTTATCAATCTCCTGAAGAATCTCCAGATATCATTGTATTGAATAAAATGAAATCCGTTGAAGATTTATATGAACCTGTTCAATTTACACATAGACTTCATGCGGAAATGGCCGGAATGTCGAACGGATGTGAAATGTGCCATCACTATAATCCTCCCGGAAATGTAGTATCATGCAGCCAATGTCACTCCGCATCGAGAGTTAGACAAGATATTTCCAAACCGGATTTAAAAGCAGCGTTTCACAGACAATGTATTGACTGCCATAAACAATGGGAAGAAAAAGTTGAATGTAAAAGTTGTCACGAATTGAATTCAAGCGGTAAATCAGCTTTCGATAAAAAAACACAAACTACCGATAGAGTTCATCCGAAAATTATAGAGCCGACAAAAATCGTGTATGATTCGAAAGAATATGAATCGACCCTTGTAACTTTCTTCCATAATGAACACACCTCTTTATACGGATTTGAATGTGCTAGTTGCCATAAGAACGAAAGTTGTGCAGCTTGTCATGATAAGAAGACACCGGTTAAAGATGTTGAAATGGAATTCACCGTTAAGCATCAGAAGTGTGCATCTTGCCATGAAACGGAGGACAATTGTGAAAGTTGCCACAGAACTGAAGAGTTAAAACCCTTCAATCATAAACAGCGAACCGGTTTCGACTTGGGAAAATATCATAATAAATTAGGCTGTGTGAAATGTCATACAACTAGTCAAGTATATACAGGTTTAAATAGCAATTGTAATTCATGCCATGAAAACTGGGCTCCTGATAATTTTGATCACAGAATTGTTGGTCTGAGTTTAAGTGAAAATCATATTGAGTGGACTTGCGATGTTTGTCATGAAAATAATGACTTCAAGAAAACTCCGGTTTGTTCAACTTGTCACGATGAAGATATAACTTATCCCGATTATGAACCGGGAGAAAGATTGTAAGAAATGAAACACTATGTAAGTAAAATAGGGTTCAAATTAATTTCGGTTGTTGGGGCCACTTCCCTTATTATTATTGGAGTTTACGGATTTATTGCTATCAAATCTCAACAATCCGTGTTGCTGGATGAGGTAGAACGTCACGGTAATCAATTGAGTGAAGCATTAAAGAAAAGTATGCATTTTGAAATGCTTGCAAACAACCGTGAAAGTATTCATAACATGATTAATACAATCGGCGAAGAACCTTCAATTAAACAAGTAAGAATATTTAATAAAGCCGGAGAGATAATTTATTCGGCCGAAAATAATGACATCGGTAAAATGGTTGACATGCAAGGCGAAAGCTGCTTTGCATGTCATGCCAAAGATGAACCTCTTACACGTTTATCAATGAACGAGCGAACAAGAATATTTAGAGATGAAGCTAAAGGAATTCGTGTACTTGGAATTATAAATCCAATTTATAATGAAGTGAATTGTTATAATGCTCCTTGTCACGCGCATACTGAAAATCAAACTGTACTTGGCGTTCTTGATATAACCTTGGGCTTAGAAGATATTGATAAACAAATATCAAAAAGTGAATTAAACATATTACTATTCTCAATAATTTCGATTGTAGGGATTAGCTTAATAATTATTTTCTTCATACGCCGTTGGGTTGTAAAACCGGTTAGTTTACTTGTAACTGCGACAAAAAATGTTGCTGCGGGTAACCTTCAATATACAATTGATAAAACACAGAATGACGAACTAGGTATGCTTGCGACTTCGTTTAATAATATGACACACAAACTTGCAGAAGCTAGAATGCAATTGTTTCAATCTGATAAAATGGCTTCGCTTGGCAAATTAGCAGCCGGTGTTGCACACGAAATTAATAATCCATTGACCGGAGTTTTAACTTACAGTAGTTTTTTGTTAAAAAGAACAAAAGATAATCCCGAATTTCAAGAAGACTTAAAAGTAATTGTTCGCGAGACAAAAAGAAGTCGTGAAATTGTTAAAGGACTTCTCGATTTTGCTAGACAATCGGTTCCAAAGAAAAATAAAGCTGATATAAATGAAATAATTGATCGAGCTTATACGGTTATCGAAAATCAGCTAACTATGAATAAAGTTAAATTCGAAAGAGATTATCAACCTGATCTTCCGACAATTATTGTTGATTCTAATCAGATGCAGCAAGTTTTTATAAACTTAATTGTAAATGCGTCGGATGCAATCGGTAGCGGTGGCGGAAATATAAAAGTAAGTACAAAACTTATTGAACTTTCACCTTTCGGTGTTATTCAAATTAAAAAAGCCGAATGCGGTAAGCGACACAATCTGTTGGACGATCACCATAAGATTGACGGACTTCCTTCGATAAAATTATTAGCTGAGCAAGATGAAAAAGATGGATTGATTAACCTTAACGCAACTTACGGGAAAAAGGATCATGATGCTGAGATGATAGTCAATACAAATAAACCTTTCTCACTTGAATGCCCAACTTGCAGTATTTCTTTACTTGATGAAAATGAAAAATGTCCCGAATGCAATTCACCAATCTATAAAATTGAAACTCCGGGCGAAGGTCAATTAAAAGGATGTATAAATAAAAATTGCTATTGGCAATTATGGCCACAGGTTGAATCAAGTGGAAGAAGAGAATTTATTCAAATAACAATTGAAGATAACGGAAGTGGAATCCCTCAAGAAAATCTATCCAAAATTTTTGATCCGTTTTTCAGCACAAAAGGTCAAAAAGGCACCGGGCTTGGTCTAGCCGTTATATGGGGAATTATTGATAATCATGATGGCAACATAAAAGTGGAAAGCAAAGTTAATGTCGGCACAAAATTCATAATAAGTTTACCAATGGAGCCGATTAGAAAACAATGAAGGAAAAACAATTAAAAATATTAATTGTGGATGATGAACAAGTTGTTGTTGATTCTCTAGAAAAGATTTGTGCTTTAGAAGATTTCCAAACATCTTTTGCATTAACCGCAGAAGATGGTCTTTCACTTCTTTCAAAAGATAAATTTGATTTGATTCTCTCAGATATAATGCTGCCGGAAATGAATGGTTTCGAATTTTTAGAAACGCTTCAATTAAGAAAAATCGAGACACCTGTTATAATGATCACAGGCTATTCAACATTAGAGAATGCTGTTAAAGCTTTGAATGAAGGAGCGATTGATTATATCCCAAAACCATTTGAGGTAGATGAAATACTAAGCGCTCTTTATAGAGCCAAAAATTTTATTCGTATTAGATATAAAGTCAAAGAAGAAGAAACTACTGATATAGTTTATGTTAATTGTCCATCGAAATATTTCCGGCTTGGGCTATTCTCTTGGGTTCACATAACAGATGAAGGTTCAGCTTTAGTAGGAGCAACGGATTTATTCTTAAAGACAATTGATAACTATAACAATCTCACATTAAAGGAAATCGAAGAAGAAATTTACCAAGGAAGCTCTTGTGCAAAATTAATTGAAGATGATGTTTATATCCATGATTTGCTTGCACCAATTTCCGGTAAAATTATTGAACGAAATGAAGCTGTAATTAACAATAATAGCATAATAGAGAAAGATCCGTTTTTTAATGGTTGGTTGTATAGAGTTATACCCACTGACATTGAATATGAGATGAAAAATTTATCTTCATGCAGTTCGGATCAGATATAAAGAAATTAATTAATGTACTTATAATCGGAGAAATAAAATGGCACTACTAATTGTAATTATTGCCTTCGTCTGCTTTATCATTGCCGATATGTTGATAAGAAAATATCTTGAATCGCATAAAGCAAAGAAAGCTCGTGAAGAAAGAGAAGCCGTTTTAAAACAAAGTTTTAATCTCGATGTTTCTCACGAGGCTAAAACATTAAAACGAGCCGAAGTTGAAAATCCAAAAGCAAAAATTCTAGCTGTAGATGATGAGCAAGTAATTCTGGATAGTTTTCGTAAAATTCTTGTTCTTGATGGATATTCTGTCGATACGGTTGAAACCGGACAAGAAGCATTGGGATTGATTCAAAAGCATCACTATGATTTTGTATTTACCGATCTTAAAATGCCTCAAATGAGTGGTGAAGATGTTTGTAAATCAGTTAAACATTTACGTCCGGATATCGATGTTATAATTATTACAGGTTACGCAACTGTTGAGTCAGCTGTTGAGACAATGAAATACGGAGCAATGGATTATGTT
The DNA here is from genome assembly GCA_030584085.1 of Melioribacteraceae bacterium. Classification (NCBI taxonomy): domain Bacteria; kingdom Pseudomonadati; phylum Ignavibacteriota; class Ignavibacteria; order Ignavibacteriales; family Melioribacteraceae; species Melioribacteraceae bacterium. Next base: position 704,667 of record CP129490.1, on the reverse strand, counting down.
CAAAAACCATTTACAGAAGAAGAACTTATCGAAATGGTTAAGAAGTTTGTAATCAAACGACATGATAGAATTCAAAAGCAGATTAAGCCAAAAGTTCATATTACGCATTTAAGTTATAAAGATGATCCGAAGAGTACGGAATTCTTTATACCGGGCGGTGTGTTTATTTCGGATGCACATTGCTGGTGTTCCGTTAACCAAGATGGAACTGTTAAAACCGGAATTGATGATTTCGCTAAAAAATTACTCGGCAAAGTTGATAATATTGAAATGCCGAATCTTGGAATGGCTGTGACTAAAGATCAGACTTTATTTAACATAACTGCCGGTGGAAAAATTTTCCATTTCAAATCTCCAATTACCGGGAAAGTTGCAAAAGTTAATACAGAGCTCTTAGAAGACTTAGAGAAACTTGATATTACACCTTATGAGAAGAATTGGATCTGTTCACTTGACGCAGACAATCTTGATACAGAATTACCGAATTTAAAGATTGGGAATTCTGCGGTTGCTTTTTATCAAGAAGAAATTGATGAAGCTCAAAAAATAATTAAATCAAAGTTAGTTGCTAAAAGCAAAATGAAAGAAGACGATACAGAAAACGTATTACAGTTTGGCGTGCTAAACCAATTTACAGATTTAGAAGCAAATGAATTTGCTGAAAAATTCTTTGCTTAAAATAGAATTTTTATAATGGTAAATAAAACCCGGGATTTTGAAAATCCCGGGTTTTTTATTTTTAGGGGTTCAAACCCGTGTGGCAATCCGTGCACAGAAAATCTTTCCAAGCTTCATCAATATCAGTCGGATGAACAAACTCAAGTGATTCATTAATACTAGCAACTTGCAGATTATCAGGCGGTCCTTGTGCAGTAATATAATGACATTGATTGCAATCCTTCGAAATTACTTTCCCTTCTTCACTCATATGTAAATCATTATGACATCTAAAGCAGCCGTTAAACTCAACATGCCCAATATGATTAGGATATTGATCCCATTTAACTTTCATTTCCGGGAAAATATTTCTGTTGTATTCTGTTTGTAAACCAACAATTGCTTTTTCAACTAATGCTTGATCAAATTCGGGATAATTACTTTCGTAAAACTCCGACAGAGTTGTTCTTATATATTCATTTGCTTCTTCCCTAGTTTCAAATTCTTCAGAACAAATTTCCATAGAAATTGATTTTAGTTCGGGCAACTCTTTCGGCATTGTTCCGGCGGTAAGTGCATTATTAACAAAAAATGCCGGTGGTTTATAATTATGCGAAGGACGATTATGACAATCCATACAATCCATTTCTCTCACTTTCATGTTAGTCATTTCAGCTGGATCAATTGGATTATCTTGATCTTCATAAATTGTTACTTCACCGGTTTTTAAGTTTGTATATCTGACCCAGGGAATTTCTTCGCGTTTTTCGGTTGCTGGAATGTATTCAATTTTTACGTCCGGATTAATATGCCAGTGAATTCCTTCGGTTAAACCGAGTGCGCTATGTGTTGCACCGATTCTCATGGTTAAGTAAATATCCCATTCGCTATTTGTTTCATCATTTAAGTAGTGTCTTTCCAATCTAAATTTTTGAGCATAGAATTTTTCCGGCCAGTGACATCTTTCACAAGTCTCTCTTGCAGGACGCAGGTCCGTAATCGGAGTTGGGATTGGAGTCGGATAAGTATTGGCAAGAACTGCGTAGACTTGTCTAAGCCCGGAAAGTTTTGAACGCACATACCAGTCAACACCTTCACCGACATGACAATCAACGCAGCTTACTCTTGCATGCGGAGAATATTGATACGCTACATATTCAGGCTCCATCACACTGTGACAAACAGTTCCGCAAAATTCAACCGATTCAGTGTAATGGAATGCTTCATAACTACCGATGGCTGAAATGAATAAAAACAATATTGTTCCAACAATAAAAATTGTGAAAGCATTTCTGTGTCTTTCATTATTCAAATCAATTAGAGGTAATCTTTTTTCTGAATCGCCATGTTTATTGATTCTTCTTTTTTTCCAGATCATACCGATAGGAATCAAAACTAGACCGGCAATCAAGAACGCCGGAAGAATTATATAAACGACTAAACCGAGATACGAACCCCCACGATCGAATACCGATGAGATTATGAAGAGAAAAACAATCATGAAAAAACTAATTGATGCGATTGTCGCCCCCACTAATGAAATCCAGTTATAAGAAGATTCGGGAAGTTTGAGTTTCATAATTTCCTCAAATTGTAGATATTAAGTTAATTTGGTCTGATTTATAATTTATTAAGATAGTTTTTCTGCTGTTAATTCACAATTAATTTATTACGATCAACTGCATCACTTTTTCAATATACGGCATTTAGAAATTATCGGCATCTTTAAAGTTTGACAAAGAGTTCGATTCTCAATATTTTTCTTTTGGATATTATACTCTAATATCTTATTCTGATTTTTCTTAGATATGAAAAACTTGGTTGTTTTCATCTCTCCAAATAAGAAATTATATCAGATTATCTCATTTTTAATGAGTTATTAATGTCATATTTTTAGCATGATTTTTGCAATTATTTGACGATAAATTTTATATGGGAAAATGATGATCAAAAAAATTAGAAATGTTGGGTCACTATTAATTTTCTTTTCACTTATTGTACAAATTTCGGCACAAAATGACGAATGTATGATGTGTCATGGTGACAAATCATTGTCCTATGAACGAGACAATAAATTAGTATCACTTTTTGTTAATGAATCAAAGTTTAACACATCCGTTCATGCTGATTTGGAATGTGTTGACTGTCATCAGGATTTTGATCCCGAAGATATCCCCCATCGTGAAGGCGAGCAGATTTATAAAGTTGATTGCGCAATGTGCCATGATAAACCCGCCGAAATGTATGAGAATAGTTTACATGGCCAAGCTTTAGAAAAAGGTAAATTCTTGGCCCCTTCATGCGCAACTTGTCATGGAAAACATGATATCCTTTCTCACACAGATGAAAATTCTAAGACTTATGTTATGAACATTCCAAATCTGTGCGGAAGCTGCCATAAAGAAGGCACACAAGTTTCTGGTTTAAGAAATATCTCCCAAAGTCATATCCTTGAAAATTATAAAGAATCAATTCACGGCGATGGGTTATTCAGAAGAGGTTTAATCGTAACCGCCGTATGTACTAGTTGTCACTTTACACATAATATTCTTCCGCATGAAAATCCAAATTCTTCTATTAACAGAAATAATATTGCTTCAACTTGTATGCAATGTCACACTCAAATCGAAAAAGTCCACACGAAAGTTATACGTGGTGAATTATGGGAAAAACAACCCCATTCAATTCCGGCTTGTATAGATTGTCACCAACCGCATGAAGTGAGAAGAGTTTTTTATGATCAGAAATACGATGATCAAAAATGTATGTCGTGTCACGGAAACGAAAATTTAACCAGAGAAGTTAACGGTGAACCACAAAGTCTCTTTGTTGATGTAAACGATTTAAAACATTCAGTTCACAAAGATAACTCATGTATTAAATGTCACACTAATATCACTCCATTTAATGATCCAATATGTTATGAAAGCGGTAAGGTTGATTGTTCTGTTTGTCACGCAAGTCAAGTTGAAGACTGGGAGTTAAGTCAGCATTCTATGGAATTGATGAGTGGTAATTTAGATGCACCATATTGTACTGATTGCCACGGAGATCATAAAGTTCAGTTGAAAAAAGACAGAACATCTCCAACATTTTCAAGAAATGTTCCCAAACTTTGCGGAGAATGCCACAGCCCCGGCGGAGTTGCTAAAGGCATGGTTGAAGATGCCGAAGGTATTATTAAAGATTATACACAGAGTATTCACGGAAGCCTGCTCGAATCCGGTTTAACTGTTACCGCTACCTGTGTCGATTGCCATTCAGCTCATAGAGAATTACCTGAAAGCAATCCATTATCTACAATCAGCAAAGATAATGTCGGAGAAACATGTGCTAAATGTCACCTCGGAATTTATGAACAATTTACACAAAGCATTCACAGTCCGCTCGTTACTAAAACAGACAAAGAATTACCGGGATGTCAGGATTGTCATCAAGCGCATACGATAAAAAGAACAGATAAAGACGATTTTAGAGCAGAAATAATAGACCAATGCGGCAGATGTCATGAAGATGTAACTGATACTTATTTTGATACGTTTCATGGCAAAGTTTCAAAATTGGGTTCGGTTGGTGCGGCTAAATGTTATGATTGCCATGGCGCACATAATATTCTTCCGACTTATGAGCCTAAATCTACACTTCACAGAGATAATATTGTCGAAACTTGTAAATCTTGTCATGAAAATTCCAACAGAAAATTCGTTGGATATTTAACACACGCGACACATCACGATAAAGATAAATATCCATTTTTGTTTTATACATTTTGGTTTATGACTATTTTGTTAACCGGAACTTTCTTATTCTTTGGAGCTCATACTCTACTTTGGTTGCCAAGGGGATTAGCTGAAAAAAGAAAAGAGAAGAAAGAACGTGAATTGAAAAATAAAAAGAAAGAAGGAAACACCGATTAATGGAAAATAAAGATTTAGGAAAAAGTGAAACTTTAGAAAATCATGATGAGCAATACATTTGGCGATTCGAACCATTTCTAAGTTTCTTACATATACTTGTTATTTTAAGTTTTATTGCGCTCGCTGTAACCGGAATGACCATCAAATTTTCCGGTGTTGGAATTTTTCAATTTGCTTCAAAACTAATGGGTGGATACGAAGTAACCGGATTCATTCATAGATTCGCCGCTATAATTACTTTCGCTTATTTTATACTTCATATTGGTTATCTGATTAAAAAAGTGACCAAAGAAAAAAGATCTTATAAGCATATGTTCTCCGGCGAAAACTCTATGGTTCCAAATAAAAGAGATCTTACAGAGTTTATCGGAACTATTAAATGGTTCTTTGGTGTAGGAAAACGTCCGGACTACGGTAGATGGACCTATTGGGAAAAGTTTGATTACTTTGCAGTGTTTTGGGGAATTACTGTAATTGGTTCCAGTGGTTTGTTATTATGGTTTTCGGAATTTTTCACAGGTTTAGGTTTGCCCGGCTGGTTGATAAATGTAGCAACTATTGTACATAGTGATGAAGCATTACTTGCGACCGGATTTATTTTTACAATTCATTTTTTCAATACTCATTTTAGACCGGATAAATTCCCGATGGATAATGTAATCTTTACAGGAAGAGTTCCGTTGGAAGAATTTAAAAAAGATAGACCACGCGAATACCAAATTTTAGTTGATACAAATAAATTAGAATCGAGATTAGCACCGCCCCCACCGGAATGGTTAGTTAAAGGTGCAAGAATTTTCGGCTTCACGGCATTAATAACCGGATTAATAATTGTCGTAATGATTATTTATTCGATGATATTCTTATATAGATAATTTTTTTGAAAAATAATTGATGGTAAACGAATGAAAATTTCGAAATTTCTATTACTTTTTTTAGTCACTCACCTATTTATATCAGCTCAAGATGATTGCTTAGTTTGTCACGAAGATCAGAGTTTAACATATGAAAGAAAAGGAAAAGAAATTTCCCTCTTTATAGATGGTAATCGATATTCGAACTCAGTTCACGGAATGTTCGACTGCGCCGATTGTCACACAGATTTTGATGGCGAAAATTTACCGCATAGAGAAGGAACGGATATTTATAAAGTTGAGTGTGCTGATTGCCATGAAGAAATTTATTCGATTGTTCAAAATGATGTTCATCATCGCCTAAAGGACAGAGTAAAAAATCCACCCGAATGTATTGACTGCCATGGTTCTCATTACGTAAAACCACCGGAAGATAGTCCTAATAAAGCTCGTGATTATTGCTCGAGTTGTCATGAAACGAAATTGTTAATGAGACCTTTCCACTCTGTTCAAAAAATTGAAGATAATGCTTGTGCGGATTGTCATTCAACTGAAGATTTTGCTCCTCAATTATCTCAATCTGTTCATAAGGATTTAATTTGTAATGATTGCCATTCGGCAATTGCAAGTAAACTAGACGATCACCCCGATAATTTCAATAAAGTTGAAGTTGCTAGCTGCTATGTGTGCCATAAAGAACAAGCCGATCAACACAAAGAAAGTATTCACGGTATTTCACTTAGCGACGGAATTACCGAAGCTGCAGCGTGCTGGGATTGCCACGGTTCTCATGAGGTATTACATGTAAACAATCCAGCCAGCAAAGTTTCAAACGAAAATCTTGGTCATACTTGCGGTGTATGTCACGACGATGCGAAATTTGCAGAGAAGTTTAATTTAATAAACGTCAGATCAGGATTAAGATTCGAAGACTCTTTCCATTATACATTAATGGCACAAGGTAAAGATATCGACATGAACTGTTCGACCTGTCACGGAGTTCATGATATCAAAAACAGAATTCAACCTGGCTCTAAAATTTCTACATTTAATTTAAATGAGACTTGTGAACAATGTCATGCCGATGTTGTTCATGATTATAAAAATTCAATTCATTGGATCGGCGCTCAAAAAGGATTAAGAGTTGCACCGATTTGTAGTGATTGCCACAGCGAACACAGTCCCCGTGCAAAAGAATTAGCGGAAGGCACTTATTCGGTAAAGCAGTTCCAAGAAGAAATTTGTATTTCTTGTCATCAAGATCCGATACTTACATCACGATTGGGACTATCACAAACTGAAGCATATAGTTACCAAGATAGCTATCACGGCTTGGCAGTTAAAAGAAATGATCCGAACGCAGCATATTGTATTGATTGTCATAATGTACACGATATACTCCCGCAAAAACATCCCGCTTCTTCAGTTAGTGAAGAAAAGGTTTTGCAGACATGTCAAAAATGTCATCCAGATGCAAAACCGGTTTTTGCGAAAAGTTATTCTCATATATCACAGAATAAAGAAGCTCAACAAGTTGAGGATTTAGTTTCTACAATTTATTTCTGGTTAATTGTTGTTATTATCGGCGGAATGATTCTTCACAACCTTCTTATATATGTTCATGAAGTAAGAAAACGCAAACAGAATGAAAGAAAAGAAATTCTTATACCTAGATTCACAAGGAATGAAGTTATTCAACACGTTTTATTATTTACTTCTTTCTTCACTTTGGCAATTACAGGCTTCGCTTTGAAATACCCATTCAGCTGGTGGGCAGATGGTTTATATCAATTTGGAATGTCTGAAGATATTCGACAATTAATTCACAGAATTGCTGCTGTTGTGATGATAGTCCTGAGTTTATATCACGTGATTTATTTGGTTATTACTAAACGCGGTCGTGATGTACTTTCTCACATGGCTCCAAAATTTGAGGATATCAAAGAAGCGACTCAAAATCTCATGTACTATTTAAGATTGAGGAAACATCCCCCTGAATTCAGCAAGTTTGATTATACCGAAAAAGCCGAATATTGGGCTTTGGTTTGGGGTACAATAGTAATGGGTGTCACAGGATTAATATTATGGTTCCCAACTATAGTTGATGATTGGGCGCCGGTTTGGTTAATAAAAGTTAGTGAAACAATTCACTTTTACGAAGCAATACTTGCGACTCTTGCAATTTTTGTATGGCATTGGTTCTTTGTAATATTCAGACCGAGTGAATACCCTATGAGTTTTGTGTGGGTTGATGGTAAGATGAGTTTACACAGATATAGACATCATCACGAAAGACATTTCAAAAAAATTGCTTTGGAATGGATGCAAGTTAAAGAAGAACAAAAGAATATTGACGAAGTTAGTCATTCGACAAAATTATTCTTAGATACGATGAAAAAACATGGCGCAAATCCTGACGAAATTATGTCAGCCGAAATGGAAAATGATCCGGAATTAAGAAATTGGGTTATTGAGCGCTTAAAAGGACTCTAATATAGTTGTTTTTATAAAAAGATTTATACGTCTTCGATTGCTAAAATCGGATAAATGGATTATATTCTTAATATAAATATCCCAATATAAACAGGAGGAATGTTATGAAAAAACTCTGGCTAGCAGTAATTGCGTTATCGTTTATCGCTTTAACAATTAACGCGCAAGAGTTCAATTACATTGGTGTAAAAAAATGTTCAATGTGTCACAAAACTGAAAAACAAGGCTCACAACTTTCAATATGGGAAGGTTCAGCACACGCAAATGCTTACAAAACCTTAACAACAGCTGAAGCTGATAAAATTGCTGCAGAAAAAGGCTTTAAAACAAAAGCTGCTGAAACAAAAGAATGTTTAGTTTGTCATGCAACCGGTTATGATCTTCCAGCTTCAAGAATGGAAAAAGGATTTGAAGTTTCCGCAGGCGTGCAATGCGAAACTTGTCACGGTGCAGGCAAAGATTACAGCCCTATGAAAGTTATGAAAGATCAAGCCGCTTCTGTTGCTGCTGGTTTAGTAGTTTGGGCTGATGACAAAGCGATTGAAGCTCAATGCAGAACTTGCCATAATGAAAAAAGTCCTACTTACAAAGAATTTAAGTTTGCTGAGATGTACGAAAAGATTAAACACAATGTGCCAACTGAATAAATCAGCATAGGTAGAAAATGAAAAAGATTTTAATTGCAGCCGTCATGTTCACTACTTTAGTGGTGACGGCTCAAAATTTAAACGGAAGATTCTCAACTTCCCTCTATACTTTTGAGCGATTTTCTGCTCCTGAAGTTTCGGAATTAAATGTTAGATCACTTAGCTCACTTTATTTTAATTTATCAAAAGACAACATCACTCTAAGATCACGTTTAAATTTTGAAACCAATATTGCAAATTCACTGAACAACGATCCGCGCTTAAGATTCTATAATCTTTATGTTGAAGCTAGAAATTTATTGAATGTTGCCACAATTCGACTTGGAAGACAGTCTCTTTATAATGGCGTTGCAGGTGGATTGTACGACGGTGTTAATCTTCAACTTAGACATGGGATTTTCAAATTAGAAGGTTTCTACGGTGGTAATGTTCCGGAATATCAGAAACTGGAATTAACCGACGACTTTGCTAATGACTTTATTCTTGGCGGTGAACTTACCGTTTATCCAACTGATGAATTGAGAATTGCAGTTAATTATACCGACAAAAATTTCAAAGCCCAAGATTATGATGCAATCCGTTTGAATGAGTTTAACGTGCTTGATACAATTCTTATTCAACGAGCTTCTAACCAATTCAAATATTTGGGTGCTGAAGTTTCTTATTATATCCCCAAACTAATAGAAATTAATTCAAGGTATAATTACGATCTAAATTTTGAGCAAACATCAAGATTTGAGATCGGGACTCGCTATACTCAAGTTGAAGATTTCGGGGTTTCACTTTACTATAATTACCGTGAACCACGAATTAGATACAATTCAATTTTCTCTGTATTTAATTTCTCCAATACTGAAGAAATTGAAGGCGGATTGGATTATAAGTTCAGCGATGTTGTAACTGCTTTCGGAAAATTTGCTAATGTTACTTATCAAGACGAAGATTCTCAAAGATTAACCTTGGGAGTAAATACCACTTACGGAACTGTTAGCTACAGAACATCTTTTGGTTATGCTGGCGAACTTAATTCATTCTCGGTTTATACGGCACGTTCTTTCGATGACGGATTTATTACTCCTTCGTTCGGACTTACGGTTTCAAGTTATAGACTATCGGAAAATGACCCAAAAAATAATTTGCTCGCATTATTAGCCGGAATTAATATCCGTCCTTGGAGCAAATTATCGTTCGATCTTCAAACACAATATGTATCAAACAAAATTTATAATAATGATTTCCGAATTCTCTTTAAAATCAATCACTGGTTCAACACTAACTTTTAGAAAAATATGAAAAAATTATATACGTACTTAGCAGTTTTCATTTTGGGAATATCGGTAATTTTTGTCACTGCTTTTACCACGCAAGAAGAACCTCAAGAAAAGACCAACGAAAGTATTATCATATTTTCGCATTCGCTGCATGCGGAATTAAGTGATTGCGAATCATGTCATACAGGAGTTCTTGAAAGTGAGTCTTTATCAGACAGACTGATTCCCGAAAAAGATGCATGTGCAATGTGCCATGATGTTGAGGACATGGACGCTTGCGGAACATGTCATTATGATGATGTTTTTGAACCCTTACTGCAAAAGAAATCGGAATTGATTTTCTCTCACAAATTTCACGTAGCGGAAAAGGGAATGGATTGTGCTGAATGTCATAAAGATTTCGAAGAAATTAATTATAGCTTCGAATCTTCTCAAGCAAATCCACCAATGATGCAATGTTATTCTTGCCATAATGATAAAGCTGTTGCAACAAATGAATGTTCGGCATGCCATACTGCAACCGATAATCTTCTTCCTCAAAATCATAGAACAGCTTCATTTTTTGATAATCACAAATTCTCGGCTATGGCAGCTACAGCGGATTGTGCAATGTGTCATAATGATGTATTCTGTGAAGATTGCCACGTTGCAACTATCGGAATTGATGAATCAAACCTAGTTGATAATTTTTATACACCTTATTCTCCGCACACATATTTGAATAATACTAAACAGCAAGTTATTACTCGTGTTCATGATTTGAATTACAGATTCTTGCACGGTATTGATGCAAAAGGTAAAACGATGGAATGTCAAACTTGTCATCAAACAGAAACTTTCTGTGCTGAATGCCATTCATCGAATCATCAAGATTTTGCTGCCGAAGGTATTATGCCATCATCACATCTTCAACAAGGATTTGTAATGATTGGAGTTGGCTCGGGCGGTGGTGAACATTCACGACTTGCTAGAAGAGATATTGAAAGATGTGCTTCGTGTCATGATGTTCAAGGCGCCGATGCAAATTGTATTTTATGCCATGTTGATCCGGACGGTGTAAAAGGGACTAATCCTAAGACACATGACATTAACTTTATGAGTAGCAATAATGGTGATTGGCACAATGATGCCGGATCGGTTTGCTATAATTGTCATACTGATGCAAACGCTTATCCGGGTGGAAACATGAATTTCGGATTTTGTGCATACTGTCATAATAACTAAGATTAATTTTACAGGTTAACAATGAAATATATTATCTCATATTCAATATTATTATTAGTCGGAACTTTATTCTTTGTCGGATGCGCCGAATCGAGATATGATCTTACCGAACCTCAGGAAGTATCGATTCATGAAGATGGAATAAAAAATCGACTTTCCGATAAATTTCACGGACAATTAATTCGTGAAGATAATTGGAATCTATTTGCATGTGCACAATGTCATGGCGCTAATTATGCCGGCGGAACTGTCGGTGTAACTTGTTTAAAATGCCACTCACAAGATATGGGACCCGAAGCATGTAATACTTGTCACGGGGATTTCGCTGATCCGTCTAATATTGCCCCGCCTCAAGGGACCAACAATGAAACCAGCACTTCAGATTACGCTGTTGGTGCTCATCAAGTTCATTTATATGGAATTCAAATTGCAGAGAATGTGGCTTGTTCAGAATGTCATCATGTTCCAAATTCATTTACTGCGGAAGGTCACATTGATGAAGCCGGAAGCAGAGCTGAAGTAATATTCGGGCAATTTGCTGATCTTGGAGATTCAGTTGCCGTTTATGATTTTGAATCATTGACATGCCAAAATACTTATTGTCATGGTAACTTCGAATTTATTGCGGCTTCAGGCGTACCGATTGTCGGAAATAATTTTGCACCGAATTGGACAATAAACGATGGATCACAAGCTAAATGCGGAACATGTCACGGTGAATTAGATGAAGAAGGTGAGTTAATTACTCCGCAGCCAATGGGTCACCCGGGTTCATTTACTTTAACTCAATGTTGGAACTGTCACCCGAGAGTTGTTGACGCGCAAGGCAATATTATTGATAAAACACTTCACATTAATGGTGAAAAAGAAATTTTTTAAGAAGTAAAAACATTCCTAAAGCTGTTGCCGTTAATTCGGTAACAGCTTTTTTATTTCCATCAATTAAGAAAGAAAAAGTCATCTCATCCCATTTATAAGAAGTCAATCATTATCTCTTTTTACAAGCTCTATTAAAATTTAAATATACCCATTCTGCATATTCTTAGAGCAATTCTAAACGCGGCTAAATACTTACAAAACAACAATTTAGACATCTTTAAGCCAAATTATTACCTCAAAATAAATTACCGATTGATCTTATTTTTGCATAATTTTAGACTCTTAAAACTGCTTTTTGGCACGCAAATAGAAACAACTTATAAATATATGCAGATGAGGAGAAATGCTTTCGACAATTCACGTACTTAATGTTATACTCCCTATACTTTACGGAGTAACTTTCTTCGTTTATCTATATGATTTCTTGAAGGAAAACAAATCCTTTGCCGATGCGAAAAGAATGTTTTTGTTTATCACACTGGTTATTCATTTTTTCTATTTATTGGTTAGAACATTCGAGTTCGATCATACTCCAATTACAAACAAATTCGAAATCTTCACCCTTCTCGCCTTCTCCATTTCGTTTTCTTATTTCGTTTTAGAACTTCTAACTGATGTTAGAGGGACGGGATTATTTATTATTTTATTTTCATTGGTGTTTCAAATTTTCTCCTCAATATTTATTGAAGATCTTTTTGAAGTTGCAGAAGTTTTAAGAAATAGATTGCTCGGCTTACACGTTGTAAGTTCAATGCTCGGTTATTCCGGTCTCACACTTTCAGCCGTTTATGGTTTGCTTTACCTCCTTTTATATAATGAAATTAAGATGAATAAATTCGGACTCGTATTTAAAAGATTACCAAGTTTAGAAACTCTTTACAGACTTTGTTTTCACTCGGTTGTTATCGGATTTGTGTTGTTAACTTTCGGAGTTGTGATTGGTGTGATTTGGCTTCCTTCTGCTTTTCCAAATTTCAGCTATACCGATCCGAAGCTTATTACAACCGGTATCGTATGGATTTTATTCGGATTTTTAATAGTGGCAAAATATGTGGCTAATTGGAATGGCAAACGTGTTGTTAACTTAGCTTTATTCGGTTATGTGTTGACGATATTATCTGTAGTATTATCAATTGTATTTTCAAGCAGTTTTCATTCATTTTATTAAGATTTTGTATTAATCATGAACCTTTTTGGCATCTCAATAAATCATAAAACAGCTCCTATTGAATTAAGAGAAGCTCTTCATTTAAGTCATGATGAAATAGTTGATTTAATTCCCAAACTTAAAACCGAACTTTTTGAAGATGGATTTATACTTTCAACTTGCAACCGTACCGAAATTTTCGGTACTCCAAAACATGGTTTACTTGATTATAAAAAATTACAAGAGACGATAATTAATTATAAGCCGGTCTCGGGAATTAAATCTGAACATTTTTTAAAGTTCTTTTCTTGTAGTGCTGTTAAACATATTTTCTCTGTGGCTTCGGGAATTGATTCTTTGATAATAGGCGACAGTCAGATTCTCGGACAAATGAAGGATGCATTTCAAGATTCAGAGGATTTACATTTCTCAGGCTCAATAATTAAAAGAGTGTTCGATTCTGCAATTCGCGTCGGAAAACGTGCTATTAAAGAAACATTAATCGGCGAAGGTGCCGTTACTGTTAGTTATGCAGCCGTTCAAGTTGTTGAAAAAATTTACTCCAATTTAGAAAAGAAAAATGCGTTGATTATCGGAGCCGGCGAAACAGGGGAATTAGCTGCCGTACACTTGCATGATAAAGGCGTCGGTAAAATTTCAATTGCAAATAGAACTCTATCGAAAGCTGAAACTTTAGCAAGAAAAGTTCAAGGCGATATAATCCCCTTTGAACAACTAACAACTCATCTGCATGAATTTGATATTATTATAAGTGCAACAAGTTCCCCCGACTATATAATTTCGTTTGATGATGCAAAACAGATGATGAAAAAACGTAAAGGTAACACTTGCGTTATTATGGATATTGCTATTCCGAGAGATATAGATCCCACGGTTAAAGAGATAGAAACTATTTTCTATCATGATATGGATTCGCTTAAGATCATAGTTGATCAAAACATGCGAAGACGTAAAGAAGAAATCCCCAAAGTTGAAAAAATTATTCTTGAAGAAATGACAAATCTTTTCAGTTGGTATAATGCTTTAGAAGTAGTTCCAACCATTAAAACAGTTCGTGAATTTTTTGATGAAATAAGAAATGATGAACTAGAAAAAATAAAACACAAAATCTCTCAAGAAGATTATGAAAAACTCGAAGATATGACCCGCAGAATGATGGGTAGAATTTTACATAATCCAACAATTAAATTGCGTGAACTTGCTGAAGATGGCACAAATACACAGCAAGCAGTAACTCATGCACTAATTCTTAAAGAGTTGTTCAATTTAGAAAATAGAAAAAACGGTTCGAGCACCGCTCATAAGAACGAGGAATAATATTGAATAAACATAAATTAATCATTGGCTCGCGTGGAAGCGACTTAGCTCTATGGCAATCAAATTTTATTAAAAAGGAAATCGAAAGAAAACATAAAAATGTTTCAGTCGAAATTAAGTTAGTAAAAACCAAAGGCGATAAAATTCTTGATGTGGCTCTTTCGAAGATCGGTGATAAAGGTTTGTTCACCAAAGAGTTGGAAGTTCATCTGCTTCATAAGAGAATTGATATAGCCGTCCACAGCTTAAAAGATTTGCAGACTGAGATTCCCGATGGTTTAAAATTAGCAGCAGTTACAAAACGTCACGATGTTGAAGATGTTTTAATTGCTCGAAAGAAAGGAATGACGATTTGGGATTTACCCGAAGGAGGAACCGTAGCTACAGGTTCTTTACGAAGACGTTCACAGCTTAAACATCTTCGTCCCGACTTGAACATAGTTGAACTTCGAGGAAACGTTCCAACACGAATTCAAAAATTTTTAGATTCTAATTGGGATGGAATAATCTTAGCCCGCGCCGGTGTTGAACGATTAAAATTGACTAAACATATTTCTTCTATTATATCTTCTGATATAATGCTTCCTGCAGTTGGACAAGGAGCTTTGGGAATTGAAATTAACAGAGAAAACAAATTTGCCGAAGATATTTTATTATCATTAAACCATTACGAAACAGCTCAAGCTGTGTTAGCGGAGCGCGCACTTCTAAAAGAATTAGAAGGCGGATGTCAAGTTCCGATTGGTGCTTTGGGAAATGTTATGTCAAACGGATTATACTTGGATGCTTTGGTTGGTTCGATCGATGGAGGTGTGACATACAGACAAAAACTACGCGGTAGTAAAACCGAACCGGAAAAACTAGGTAAAAATCTCGCCCGCAATTTATTACGCGCAGGTGCAAAGGAAATTTTAAAAGAAGTTTACGAAACAGCAAGAAAGTAAATTTGAACTACGGATTAAAAAATAAAGTTATAGTTATTACCAGAAGTGAAGAGCAATCAGATGATTCGATCAAAAAATTTGAATCGCTCGGAGCAATTGTAATTCCCTTCCCTACAATAAAAATTAGACCGATTGAAACCTTTAACATGTTTGATAATTATGCAAACCAATTAGACAAATTTGATTACATAATTTTCACTTCAGAAAATGCGGTGAAATATGCTGTTGAGCGCTTAAAAGAAATTCGAATTGATTTACCATCTAGTTTGAGTGTGGTTTGCGTTGGGAAGAAAACAGCGTCGGTTTGCAAAGAGCTTGACATTAAAGTTGATATTGTTCCTAATGATTTTTCTGCTAAGGGTTTATTAAATCATTTTAAAGAAATCGATATAACTAATAATAATATTTTTATTCCATCATCGACAATTGCACCGGATGAATTAAAAGTTGGTTTGATTGAGTTAGGCGCTAAAGTTGTAAAAACTCCTATTTATGATGTTGGTTTGCCTGATGAAAATGATATTGAAGAAAGCAAAAAGATGCTGCAAAAAGAGACCCCGGATTTGTTCATTTTCACTAGTCCTTCTACATATAATAATTTTTTGAAAATTCTTCAAATAGAAGATGCTCAAAATTATTTTGCAGATTACTTGATTGCTGCTATTGGACCAACAACAAAAGAAGCAATAGAAATCAGTGGAGTAAAAATCGATATCATTCCAAAAAATTTCACGATGAATGACTTGATAAAAGAAACAGTAAAGTATTACTCAGAAAAAGAAAATATTACTACTTAATTCTACGGAGGATTTTTGCCGAACTTACAGAACGATTTATTTTTAAGAGCATGCAAACGTCAGCCGGTTGAACGCACACCAATTTGGATGATGCGTCAAGCCGGAAGATATTTACCAGAATATAGAGCAGTGCGCGAAAAAGCCGATTTTTTAACGATGTGTAAAACACCTGAGCTTGCAGCGGAAGTTACACTCCAACCAATAGATTTAATCGGAGTTGATGCGGCAATAATTTTTTCGGATATACTCGTTATTCCCGAAGCAATGGGAATGAATCTCGAAATGCACGAAGGTAAAGGTCCCATTTTTCCAAAACCGATTAGAAATGAACGTGACGCTAATGAATTAAAAATTATTGAACCGGATAAAGACTTAAAGTATGTATTGGATGCTGTTTCATTAACTAAAAAGGAGTTAAACGGAAGAGTTCCTTTAATCGGTTTTAGCGGTGCACCTTGGACGTTATTAACTTACATGGTTGAAGGTAGAGGATCTAAAAATTTTGCCGAAGTAAAAAAATTAATTTATAACAATCCCGAACTTGCTCATAAACTTCTCAGCAAAATTTCTGATGCCGTTGCAGATTATTTGAATGCAAAAATTGAAGCAGGTGCCGATGCTGTTCAGATATTCGATACTTGGGGCGGAATACTTACTCCCGATGATTTTAATGAGTTTTCACTTCAGTATATCCAACAAATAATAAGTAAATTAAATAAAAATGAAGAGCCGGTAATTGTTTTTGCGAAGGGAGTTCATTATAATATTGAAGCTATTGTAGGAACAGGCGCAGATGTTATTGGACTTGATTGGACAATGAATTTAGGTGAAGTTAGAAAAAAAGTCGGAGATAAAGTTGCTCTGCAAGGTAATATGGACCCGACCAAACTTTATTCAACAGCGGATGGTATAAAGAAAGAAGCGTCAAGAATTTTAGAAAGTTTCGGCAAAGGAAGCGGACACATTTTTAATCTAGGTCACGGAATTCTACCAGATGTTCCGCCTGCAAACGCGAAACTTCTTGTAGACTTTGTAAAAGAAGAAAGTAAAAAGTATCATTGAAAAACAACCGCAAAGACGCGAAGGCGCAAAGGTGATAAGCAGAGAGGAATTAAATAAACTTAGCAAAATAATTTTAGATAGCGCAATTGAAGTACATAGGGAATTGGGTCCCGGATTATTAGAAAGTGTCTATGAAATATGTTTATTCAAGGAATTGAGGAATAGAAATTTATTTGTACAGAGACAATTAGAATTACCAGTTAAATATAAAAATGAAATATTAGATGCCGATTTTAGAATCGATCTTTTGGTAAACGAAGAAATTATCATAGAGTTAAAAGCAGTTGATGAATTAGCACCGGTTCACGAAGCACAAATTTTAACTTATATGAAGCTAGCAAATAAAAGACTTGGTTTTTTGATAAACTTTAATGTACCAAAATTAGTTGACGGATTTAGACGGAAGGTTCTAAATTTTTAACTTTGCGTCTTTGCGACTTCGCGGTTAATAAATGAAGGGAGTAATTTGATGTTCGAAATAGATTTAGATTTAGTAAAAAAATACGATAGACCCGGACCAAGATATACAAGCTATCCAACGGCTCCGCATTTTCACGAAAACTTTAAATCGGAAGATTTAACGAACGCTTTGATAAAATCAAACCACGTTGATAACCCGCGTGATCTTTCGCTGTACTTCCACATTCCGTTTTGCGATACGCTCTGTTACTTCTGCGGCTGCAATATGATAATCACCCGCAATCGGGACAGAATTGCAGAATACATTAAGTATCTGAAAAACGAAATTGATTTAGTTAGACAACTACTCTCACCCGACCGGCAAACAATCCAACTTCATTGGGGTGGAGGAACTCCAACTCAATTAAATCCGGATGAAATTAGTGACTTACTCGGTTACATAAAATCGAGTTTCAACTTCAAAGAAAACTCCGAAGAAGGATGCGAAATTGATCCCCGTGAATTAACAAAAGAGCACTTAGTTGCTTTACGCGAAGGCGGAATAAACCGAATAAGTATGGGCGTACAGGATTTCAATGATAAAGTTCAAAAAGCAGTTAACAGAATTCAACCAGAAGAGATGACGCGAAGAGTAGTCAATTGGATTCGCGAACTTGAATTCGAAAGCATCAACTTGGATTTAATTTACGGCCTCCCCTTCCAAACAGTTGAGGAGTTTGAAAAGACAGTCGACAAAATGATCGATATTTCTCCCGATAGAATTGCACTCTTTAATTATGCACACGTTCCATGGATGAAAAAACACATGGCATTAATTAAAGAAGAAGATTTACCGAAACCGGAAGAAAAATTAGAAATATTAAAAATGTCGGTTGCCAAATTAACTGATGCCGGATACGAATTTATCGGTATGGATCACTTTGCAAAACCGGATGATGATTTAACCAAAGCGTTACACGAAAAAAAACTTTACAGAAACTTTCAAGGTTACAGTACTCACGCAGGCACTGATTTGATCGGAATGGGAATCACAAGCATAGGGCAGCTTGCCGATACTTACGCACAAAACGTAAAGAAAGAAAAAGAATACTTTGAGATGATCGATAAAGATTTACTTCCTGTCGAACGAGGATACAAATTAAACGAAGATGATTTACTTAGAAGATATGTCATAACAAAAGTCATGTGCGATTTTGAATTGAACTATGAAGATGTTGAAAAGAAATTCGATATAAATTTTGAAGAATATTTTAACTTGGGAATAAAAAATCTACAAGAAAATATTGATGATGGACTTATAATTATGGGTGATCGAAAATTTGAAGTAACACAAATGGGAAGATTACTTATTAGAAATATCGCAATGAATTTTGATGGTTACTTGGAACGAAAAGAAGATACGGCGCGTTATTCAAGGACAGTGTAATATCGTCGTTCGTTTGGCGGAATGAAGAATCTAACCCAGAAAAAATTGAGATTTTCAGCAATTTTTAGTTGAGATTCCTCTCTCGCCAAAAAACAGCTCGATCGGAATGACGACTTATCAGTTGTACAATAGTCTCTTAAGTAGACGACAATTAGCTACAACGAATTTGTGAGTTATATTTCAATTTTTATAAGAAAGGAAGTGAATGAGTAAAACAGCAGTTGTACTTTTTCAATTAGGCGGTCCCGATTCAATTGAAGCAATTGAACCGTTTCTATATAATCTTTTCCAAGACCCTGATATATTTAAACTCCCTTTTCAGAAAACATTGGCAAAAATAATTTCTAAAAGAAGAGCACCGAAGGTTGCTGAAGAGTATGAACTTATCGGCGGTAAATCTCCAATTAATGAATGGACAGAAATTCAAAGAAAATTGTTGGAAGAAGAATTAAGAAAAGATCTCAGCCAAATCGATGTGATAACGGCAATGCGTTATTGGCATCCACTGACGGAAGTTGCAGCTAAACAAGTTGAAGAAGGTAATTATGACAAAGTAATTTTACTTCCGTTGTATCCTCATTATTCGATCTCAACAATTGGATCATCATTTAATGAATGGAAAAGAAAATATAAAGGCGATACTTCGAAACTTATTTACATTAATGATTTTTATAAAAATGAAAAGTACATAAAAGCTTTTAACGAAAAAATTGATGAAACACTCACACGTTTCCCAAAAGAAGTGCAAGCAGATGTTCAAATAGTTTTCAGTGCTCATGGTACACCTATGAGCATGGTTAAAAGCGGCGATCCTTATAGCGGACATATTTGTGATACCGTTGAACTTGTGATGAAAGCAAGAAACAATTCTCATGAGCATCATCTATGTTTTCAAAGTAAAGTCGGACCGGTCAAATGGCTGGAACCAGCAACAGATAAAATGATCGAAGAACTTGCGGAAAAAGGCAAAAAACATTTACTCATTGTTCCGATAAGTTTTGTGTCTGATCACGTTGAAACATTATTTGAACTCGACATTGAATATAGAGAAGATGCCGACAAGAGCGGTATCGAAAATTATATTGTGATGAAAGGACTAAATGATTCACCAACCTTCATTTCTGCATTGAAAGAGATCACTATTAACGCACTAAAAGAAAATAATGATAAATAAGAAAGTTATAGTTCTGGGCGCTGGTATATCCGGATTGGCTACTTCATATTGGTTGAAGAAAGATGGTTTCGATGTTAACATTCTCGAGTCAAAAAGTGAACCCGGCGGCGCAATGGAAACAATTACCAAAAATGGTTTCACCATTGACTTCGGTCCTAATAGCGGACTTGAAACCACACCGCTTATAAGCAAGCTTGCAGAAGAAGTCGGTCTAAAAGAACAAATGATTTATGCCAATGATGAAGCAAACAAAAGATATATTTTAAGAGATGGAAAACTTCATGCACTTCCAACATCACCGCGCGCATTTATCAAAACAAAATTGTTTTCAACAAAAGCAAAATTAAGAGTAATGGGCGAACCGTTCATCGGAAAATCTAAAGACGGTTACTACCAAAGTATAGCTGAATTTGTTGAGCGAAGATTGGGTAAAGAATTTTTGGACTATGCAATCGATCCGTTTGTATCTGGTGTGTTTGCCGGTGATCCGAACAAACTTTCTGTTAAATCTGCATTCCCAAAACTATATAGATTAGAAGAAGTTTATGGTGGTTTAGTTAAAGGAATGATCAAAGGTGCTAAAGAAAGAAAACAGCGTAATGAAGAATCAAAACAAAGCGCTAAGATGTTTTCATTCATTAATGGTATGCAGTCTTTCCCCGAAGCAATAGCAAAAAAGTTTGAAAATAAAATTGAATATGATACAAAAGTTGAGATCATCAGCAAATCGGCTAACGGTTATGAAATAACTTACTCTGTTGATGGTGAAAGAAAATCATTATCCGGAGATATTCTATTATCAACTATACCAGTTCACAAAGCTGCTAATTATTTTTTAATATTTGATAATGAATTTACTGAACACGCTACTGATATTTTTTATCCGCCAGTATTAGTTCTATACATAGGTTACAAAAAAGAACAGATTAAAAGAGAGTTGGACGGATTTGGATTTTTAATCCCCTCAAAAATGGGAAAGAATTTTTTAGGAGCTATCTGGAGTTCAACAATTTTTAAGAACAGAGCACCTAATGGTTATGCGTCTTTCACCTTATTTGTCGGTGGCGCAAGAAGGCCGAATCTTTTTGATGAATCAACAGATACAATAGTTAATAAAGCGATTAAAGAATTCAGCGAAATAATGAACATTGACGGTAAACCCGAGTTGATAGTTTACAGGGAATGGCAAAAAGCAATTCCGCAATACAACTTAGGTTATATAGAACACGAAAATTATTTTGATAAATTTGAAAAAGAAAATCCCGGAATATTTTTAAGCGGCAATTATCGCGGTGGTATTTCCGTCGGTGATTGCGTAAAAAATTCTGAAATAGTTTTTAATAAAATCAGAACCTTTGCGTCTTAGCGCCGTTGCGGTATCTTATGATTCAAAGTAATGGAGGAAAATAATGGCAATGTATCCAACCCAAAGATTACGAAGATTACGCTACAATCCACGAGTACGTGGTTTAATTAGAGAAACCGAACTAAGTGTAAACGATTTAATTTACCCGTTGTTTGTTCGTCCGGGTGAAAACATCAAGAATGAAATAAAATCCATGCCCGGTGTTTATCAACTTTCAATAGATAACTTAGTTAAAGAATGCAAAGAAGTTCGTGATTTAGGAATTCCCGCTGTAATACTTTTTGGAATTCCGGAACATAAAGACGAAAAAGGATCCGAAGCTTATGATCCGAATGGAATCATTCAAAAAGCAATAAGAGCTATTAAATCTGAAGTAAATGATTTACTAGTAATAACCGATGTTTGCTTATGCGAATACACATCGCACGGTCACTGTGGTCTGCTTGACGGAGAAAATATTTTAAACGATGAAACAGTTTCACTTCTAGCAAAAGAAGCAGTATCACATTGCGAAGCCGGAGCAGATATGATTGCTCCTTCGGATATGATGGACGGAAGAGTTGCAGCTATTCGTAAGGCTTTGGACTACAAAGGATTCACTCAGATTCCGATTATGAGTTACGCTGTTAAATATGCATCGGGTTATTACGGACCGTTTAGAGATGCGGCAGAATCAACGCCGGCGTTTGGAGATAGACGTTCTCACCAAATGGATATCGCAAATAGCGACGAAGCAATCCGTGAAGCTGAAAGCGATATTGATGAAGGTGCAGATATAATTATGGTAAAACCTGCCGGTGCTTATCTCGATATAATTTTTAGAGTTAAACATGAACTTGCTATGCCTACTGCAGCTTACCAAGTAAGCGGTGAATATTCTATGATAAAAGCCGCTGGAAAACTCGATTGGATTGACGAAGAACGAGTCATGATGGAATCATTAATTGCTATTAAAAGAGCAGGTGCCGATATGATTCTTACCTACTTTGCTAAAGATGCGGCAAAGTTGATAAAATAAATTTTTGTTCTTACTCTTAATCCAAATAGATTAAGAGAAGAAAAAAAGAGTAAGATTAAGAGTATGATTAAGATACAGATTAAGAGGAGATAATATGAATATTGAAAAAAGTAAAAAGTTGTTTGAAGAAGCACAGAAATTTATTCCGGGTGGAGTTAACTCGCCTGTTAGAGCCTTTAAATCAGTTGGGGGAGATCCGTTATTTATTTCAAAAGGATACGGCTCAAAAATGGTTGACACCGACGGAAACGAATACATCGATTACATTGGAAGTTGGGGACCTCATTTATTCGGGCATAATCCTGATTTCATAAAAGAAGCACTACTCGAACAAATTGAAAATGGCGTTAGTTTCGGCGCACCTGCAGAGATTGAAATTAAAATGGCTCAGTTAATAACTGAACTTGTTCCTTCGGTAGAAATGGTTAGAATGGTAAATAGCGGTACTGAAGCAACAATGAGTGCTGTTAGAGCTGCACGCGGTTATACTGGTAAAGACAAATTCATAAAATTCGAGGGCTGTTATCATGGTCATGCTGATCACTTTTTAATTAAAGCTGGTTCAGGTGCCCTCACTCTCGGAATTCCGACAAGTCCCGGAGTAACTCAAGGAAATGCTAGAGATACTTTGACAGCCGACTTCAATAATATTGAATCAGTTAAAAAATTAATCGCTGCTAATAAAAATGAAATAGCCGCAATAATTATTGAACCCATTGCCGGTAATATGGGAGTAATCCCTGCAACAGAAGAATTTCTAACAGAGCTTAGAGAAATTTGTGACAGAGAAAACGTCATTTTAATTTTCGACGAAGTAATGACTGGTTTTAGAGTTGCACCCGGAGGTGCTCAAGAAGTCCTGGGTGTTAAACCTGACTTGACAACATTCGGTAAAATTATCGGTGGCGGATTGCCGGTTGGAGCATTCGGCGGAAAGAAAGAAATAATGGAAAAGATTGCACCGGTCGGACCTGTTTATCAAGCCGGTACTTTAAGCGGAAATCCTTTAGCAATGGCTGCAGGATATGCTGCATTGAAAAAAATTAAAGATAATCCCTACACTTACACAATCCTTGAAGAGCAATCTGCTTATTTAGAAAAAGGCTTAAAGGAAAATCTTAGACAGATTGGTAAAGATTATACAATGACACGCATTGGATCAATGATGTGTATGTTTTTCACCGAAGCAGAAGTAACTGATTTTAAATCCGCTGTAAAATCTGATACAGAACTGTATGGAAAATACTTTAACCAAATGTTAAAACAAGGAATTTACTTAGCCCCAGCACAGTTTGAAGCAATGTTTGTATCAACTGCACACACAAAAGAAGATTTAGATAAAACAATTGAAGCTCATCACAATTCATTAAAGACATTGATTTGAATTTATTTTCTGTATAAATTAAATCAAATATTTTTTGATTGGAAATGGGTCAACAGCAACTTTTACTAATTACATTGGGTGTGATAATTGTTGGTAGTGCTTTGATTGTTGGTATGAATCTATTCCACACGAATGCTATTGAATCGAATCGCAACGGAGTGACAAACGATTTATTGCATATTGCTACAATGTCTCAGATCTATTTCAGAAAAACTTCCGAGCTTGGCGGAGGAAATAAAAGTTTTGTGGGTTTCCAAATTCCGAACCAATTGTTGAATAATGAAAACGGTGAATATAGCGTGGTCTATCTTCGATCTGACCGCGCATTATTTCAAGGGATTGGAGTTGAACCGTTGGAAAGCGGTGTCGGATGCACTCAAGGTGGTGATTATGTTACACACAGAATATTGGTATTCCCGGATTCAGTTCAAGTAGAGATAGTATATTAAATCACTCTCCCTTTTCTAACACAAAAGTACCTTCCGAAGTCCACCAAGGACGAATCAAATAATTCAATCGTTTATTTATAACAGCCGGATCTTGCTTACATAACTCTTCGGCTTCTTGATATGAATCAACTTTTAGAATCCAAATACCACCGCCATTGTTGTCCCCGAATGGTCCGGCACAAAGAAGTTTTCCCGCTTCAGCCATATTCCTCATGTTCTGCATATGCCCTTCTTGAATCTTCATTACTTCTGCTGAATCAATTTGAGGTTTATCAGGATTTCTAATCAACTCGACAAAATAATATTGAACCATTTTAAATTCAGGTTCGTCCTGAGAGTATATATAAGTAGTTAATAGTACAAGTGAAAAGGCAATCCAAAATTTGTTCATATCTTATCCTCATTTAATAAAAATATGTTTATGAAAATAACATTTTGTAGGGTCTCTCTATCGCTAATTCTAATTCAGAAAACCCGAAGTTTCTAGATTTCCGAATTGCTTCTTTTCCATCAAAGAAAAAAATAATCGTCGGTACGGCAAAAATAGAATAAGTTGCGGCTAGTTCTTTTTCATTCTCAATATCGATATATATAAAAACAATTTTAGGAAATTCTTCACTTATAAATTCCTTTAATTTTGGTTTCAGTACTTTGCAAACATTACAATGTTCTGTACTGAAGTATGCCGCAACTGCTGCATTTTCTGAAATGATTTTAGAAAATTGATCCATTGATGTTATGTTCATCTTAAATTACTCCCATTCCTAAACCTATTGCTAAAAGAAAAAGCATTGACGCAACTGTATATTGTATTGATTTAAACGTTACTTTCTCTAATAAATATTTTCCAAAAGTTGTACCGATAAATGCAGCAGCCGAACCCACAATTAACAAACCCAACAAACCGGACTGATCTAAAATATTAAAATCTGTTTTGAAAAATGTAATTCCGTAAATCGTAATTCTAGTTACGTCTATTAATAATGAACAACCTACAAGTGTTCCTATAAATTCCTTTTTCTCCAATCCGGCTCTAATTAAAAATGCAGTTCTTAGAGCTCCTTGATGTCCGGAGAGACCGCCAAAAAATCCGGATAATAGTCCACCAAAAGGAATCCACTTATGAGAGATTTTAAAGTTTTTAAAATTTGGAATTAATTCTACAATTGCGAAAACTATCATAAGTAGTGCAATCATAAATTTGACAGGTGTTACACTCATTTCATTTTGGAATAATGAATAAGAATATGCATTCTCAAATTGACTAACATAATCTAAAAGATATGCGCCTCCAGCCGCAGCAATAACGGCGGGAATACCAAAAGCTATAACTATTTTTAAATTCCCTTCTCTACCGATGAGAATAAATTTATAAATATTATTAACAAAGTGAACAATTGCCGTAGCAGCGACAGCAATTTCAATTGGAAAGAAAAGTGCAAAAGCAGGCATTAATAAAGTACCAAGACCAAATCCGGAGAAGAATGTTAGTCCCGCTACAAATAATGCAACAGCTGCTATAATAATATATTCCATAAATTATTTTTCTTTTAGTCTTGAGCTTATTGATGGAATACTAAAATGTAAGCACTTTATCTGAAGCTAAAGTTAACTCGGTCAATTCTTTCATACTACTTTTTTCAACACCATTCATTAACATTTCTTGAGTTAATCCTCTTGCGTCCATGCAACCGCCGCAAGCTTTTACTTTGCTACCTTTCAGAATTACTGACTTCAACATTCGCTCAACATTGTAATATCCTTGAGGTGTATTTTGATTTGGTAGAGCACATCCGACTGCATCTGCCATTAAAAACACATCAACTTGTGTATCGCTGCTTTCTTTTTGAATACTCATTGCTAATCGTAATGCATTATAAGCTTTTTCCGTTCCATAAGGTGCATCGTTAATAATTATAAGTATTTCCATTTTTTCTCCATAATAAATTTTTATTTGTTGAAAATATTATCTACTGTGTACTTCCTGTCTCCTGTTAATAGCAAAATCATTGACCCAATTAAAATTGATCAATCTGTTCTTGCGGCATGTGCCATTTCCCAAAATCCATCTTTAAAAAGTATTGGTACTTTTGTCGAGATTATTGCTGTTAACATTATAATTATTAATGGAACAGCAGAGATACGAGTAAATAATCCGAGTAAAATTAAAATACCGCAAACGATTTCAAATGAGGCTACAAAGTAACCTAAAAACTCCGGTGCGGGTAACCCAATTTTAATGAATCTGCCAACTCCTCTAATTTCGAAATAAAGAAATTTTTGAATTCCTTCGATTAGAAATACTGACCCAACCATTACCCTCACAAAGAAGATTGTAAGGGACGAGGTCATATTTTTATTTGTACGATTTATATGTTTTGTTTTACGAATCCTTTTGGGAAAATTTTATAAACAATTGAAGTAAATGAAAATAAAATTTAATACTTTTTCAGAACATACAAACGCTTAGATGTGTGAACAAAAAAAAGCGGCCCGAAGCCGCTTTTAAATTATAAATGTAATTCTCTAATTATTTTTTTGATTCTTTTGTTCTTCTTACAACCGAGACTGTAAAACCCGCAACCATGATAAGAACACCAGCCCAAACTAAATTGATAAATGGTTTTACACTCGCCTCAATAGAAAGAGTTTCCTTTGTCATTGAAGCATGAGAATTATTAGAGTCCGATCCATCAAGTGATTCTAATGAAACAACCACGCTACCGGAGGCATCCAGATTAATCATATCTATCTTTAAATTTGCTTCGGGTACATCTGCCGGAACAAATGTTCTATTTCCACCTTCACTTTTCATGTACGCTTTTGCTTCATATGCTTTGCCTTCTTGTTCAACATTGAAGACAGCACCGATTTGAAATGAACCGCCGCCCATCATTGAACTCATGGACTCTTCCGGAAACTCAAAATTTACAAAAGTAACAACCGCATTTTCATAAGTCGCAGAGCTTCCCTTTTTTATTGTTACAGTCTGATCATGGTTGTGATCTTGTGCTGCTCCATCATTATAACCAAGTGGTGAAACATAAATATCTTTTGTAAGCATATTTAAGATATCAGGTTCACGCATCAAGCTATTGTTGAAATCTGCAACGTACATAACCGGTGATATTGTATTTTTTACTTCACCATTTTTGGCAATATCAATATTAAAAGCAAACTTCTTTCCGTTATCAATTGGGGTGTACCCTTTAAAAGTTAAGTCGTAACCAAGCACTGATTTTGGTTCGCCTTTAACTAAATCGATTTGTTCTTCATATGTTTTTCCGCCTGTGGCTATAACACCTAACATAAATAACGCTATACCGATATGAGCAATATATGCACCTAAATGTGTTTTCTTTCCTTTTAATATTTTAAAAGCAATTTCACCGTTCACGAAAAGTGCGAAGGCTGCAGAGAATGTAAAGATGATCATCATTATATCATGGATACCGCCAAATATTACAATTAATGCGGTCATAATAACTGCGCCAGCTATTGCATTTCTTGAGTTCTTAAAAATCTCATTACTTTCTGTATGTTTCCATTTTAATAATAAACTGAGTCCGTTTAATAAACCGATAATAATTCCGATCGGTAAATTCATTTCATTATAAAATCTTATTTCAACAGATTGACCGAAAATTGGAGCACTTGTTCCGACTAAAACAATAATTGCAGATGCTAATAAAGTAACTGCTCCTGTAAACAACGCTAGCTCTCTTGATAGGCCGCTGCTGTCATCGTTAAAGGTTTCGTTTAAGTATTTCCAGCGATAAGCAATTCCACCTAATCCGATAATTGTGAATGTTCCAATAAACACAACTAAGAAAAAGTAAACCAACATACCCGGGCTAACAAACGAGTGTACAGATGCGTCGCCAAGAATACCGCTTCTCGTTAAGAATGTACTATAAATAACTAGAACGTAAGTCATTACAGCAAGCAGCAAATTTGTTTTTACAAATCTTGGATGTCCGCCATTTGATTGCGATTTTTTTTGGATCAACATTGTATGAATTAACGCAACACCGACAATCCAAGGTACAAGAGAAGAATTTTCCACAGGATCCCATCCCCAATAACCACCCCAACCGAGTACACCATAAGCCCAATAACCACCAAGCATAATTCCCAGCCCGAGTAGCATCATTCCACTAAGTATCCAGGGTAATGATTGTTTAATCCATTCCGTATATTCATTTTTAACTATTGCGGCCATTGCAAAAGCAAATGGCGCTGTTGCCATTGAAAATCCAACAAATAAAATCGGCGGGTGAATTTGCATCCAGAAGTTTTGGAGAAGTGGATTCAAGCCTTTTCCTTGAATAATAAAATCATTGATCGCAATTCCGTTTGCAGTTAACAATGCATACAAATCTTTATTCATCTGAACGAATGTTGTTCCATTACTGGAATCAGTAAATAGAAAATTTTGAACGAATGATAAATTCAGAAATGATGAATTAATATTTTTTGCATTTATGAAACTTGGATCAGCCCAAATGTAATTAAACGGTGATTTTAATAGTGGGTTTACCATAACAAGAAGAAAGGCAATAACCAATGTAAAGAAAAACATTGTACGCTCTTCCAGGTCGCCACGCTTTGCTGTATAATCTAAAAGTATTAATCCTACTATGGAAGTTAATAATACCCATAACATAAAACTGCCTTCTTGTCCGGCATAAAACGTTGACATAAGTAAGCCGGTTGGAAGTCCGCTTCCACTATAGTTGTAAACATAATTATACTGATATTGATGTGTAAGCACAGCATGAAGCAATAATGCACTAGCTGCGATTACCATAATAGCAGTAGTGTGAAATCCTATTCTTGCAAAGTTTTTTGTATTTTCAAAACCTCTTAGTGTAAAATAATACATAGTAAGAGTGAAAAGACTTGCAAGAAGTCCTATGGTTAAAACTATATTTCCAATCATTCTAAATTGACTCCTTTGTGATTAAGAGCTTGCGGTTTCGTCAAATTGCTCTTCATATTTTGAAGGACATTTGGTGAGAATATCCGTTGCATAAAAATAACCGTCTTGGTATTTACCTGTTACAACAACACTTGTAGATGATTCAAAATTGTTCGGCATTACTCCATTATAAACAACTCTCATTTCGTTTCCTTTATAATCTTTCATATAGAAAGAAAATATTTTCTTTTCATTATCTAATCGATAATTTTTTGATTTTACCCATTCACCGGTAGCTTTTACGGTTTTTGTTGAATGCACAATTTCGGCAAAATCTTCCTCATAACTAACATTTGTCTGTGTAAAAAGATAAGACATCAATGCTAAGAAAACGATGATAATCCCACCGCCGAACAAATATTTATTTTTCATTTTGTTTACTCCCTTCAATCTTTAATTCTTCTTCTATTTTCTTTAATCTTTTATCTGTGTTCCATAGAAAAGTAAAAATTCCCAACCAGACGACCAAAACAATAAAGAGTACTATATAAATTGAATTATTATTTAAAAAATCGTATAAGCCTTCCAAATTCACCTCAGATTATTTTTTTCGAAAGTTTATCTTTAATAATTATTGACTTGTAACTGATTTGCCACATCCAAAAATATAAAATTGTAAACGCGAAAAGTGATAAGTAAAATACTAGCATCATATTTGCATCCATTTTAAAATCAACCACCGGACCGGCTGTATCATCATTTGCTGAACCGGGATGTAAACCTGTCATAATCCTCGGCATAATAAAAATAAAGAATGGTACCGTTAGAAAAGCAATTATTGAATAAACGGCTGAAAGTCTTGCCCGTTTATCTTCATTTTCTACAGCTGAACGAAGTGCAAATAAAGAACCATATATTAGTAATAAAATAAAAATTGATGTTTCGCGAGGATCCCAATGCCAGAATGCACCCCAAGTAAACTTAGCCCAGATTGAACCGGTTACGGTTGCAAGAATCGAGAATATAAATCCAAGTTGAAGAGCAGCATTTGACTTTGCATCATTATCAAGATTTCCCTTTACTAAATATTTAAC
Source organism: Melioribacteraceae bacterium (assembly GCA_030584085.1). NCBI lineage: Bacteria > Pseudomonadati > Ignavibacteriota > Ignavibacteria > Ignavibacteriales > Melioribacteraceae > Melioribacteraceae bacterium. The sequence goes on along the minus strand of CP129490.1, from coordinate 674,185 downwards.
ACCGTAAATCATTGCCATCAAGAAAGCTATTACAGCAAGCCATGCTGTCGGAACGTGAAAGAAAATTATTTTTGCTTTTTCTTCCAAACCAGGGATCATCGGAAATTGGTTCCAAGCTGATGGTGACTTCACAATCTCAAATGAAATTCCGGCAACAATCACAAAAGTCATTAAAACAAATAAGAGTATCTTCCAAATTATGCTTTTCATATCTCTCTATAATTAATGGAATTAAAATTGAAACAAAAATTAGACCAGAACGAGTTATTATTCAAGTTAAATCGGAAACCCGAATTGAGAAATTATTATAACCTATAATGAGATAATTTGTTCCGATTAACAAATTAAAATATAGGAAAAAGTGTATAATTTGACAAAAGGTATTAGAAAAATCATTTGTTCCTGATTTGTGCATTAAAATAAATCCAAAGTATAAGTTTCATATTAATTTTAACATCTTTGAAAAAGATCGGCCATAAATAAATCTTTCTCAAAAGTCTGAAAAATCTTCTCAGTTCAGGGGAAAAACAGGATAAAAAGCTTTGAAATATTTTTTTGTTATTAGAGAAATTTTTCTTCATATTTGTAATGTTTAATGAAATTAAAGGAATTGTTTTGAGGATTACACCTGAACCAACTATGAGGAGATTACCTCATTATCTGCACTTTCTGCACAGACAAGCAGAAAATGGAGTAACAAGGATTTCGAGCACTGTTATTTCAACTGAGCTTTCTCTTGATGCCACACAGGTTAGGAAAGATCTTGAATATACCGGCGTTAAAGGCAGACCCAAAACAGGTTTTGTTGTAGAGGAATTAATTAAAGCAATTAATGAATTTTTAGATTGGCATTTAGAAAAAGCTGCTTTTCTTGTCGGTGCAGGAAACTTAGGTTCAGCTATGTTGGGATACAAAAGATTTAATGACTATGGATTAAATATTATTGCAGCTTTTGATAGTGATGAAACAAAAATTGGGACACATATTTACAACACCCCTATATTCAGCATCGATAAAATTCCAGCCATGGCGCAAAAGATGAACGTAAAAATAGGTGTAATAACAGTGCCAGCATTCGCTGCTCAGCAAGCGGCAGACTTATTAATTGAGGGTGGAATAAAAGCTATTTGGAATTTTGCTCCAATGAATATTAGAGTTCCCCAAAATATAGTTGTGGAAAATGCACAATTTTCTGAGAGTCTTGCAGCTCTTTCAAGAAAGCTAGTTGAAATTAATTATAAAGAAAAATAATGCCAGACTTTCTAACTTACTAAATTCATCGTTACAATGACTTTTCTTTATAGATTTGAAATTCTTCTAAGGCAGGTCTTAATTCATCATACATTCTTTTTAAAGAATTATATGCGTTTTCATTTCCTCTTGAAGCCGCTTGTCTATATAATTTAGCAGCCATAGATTTTCTTATTTTTACTCCGATTCCATTCTCGTAACAATAAGCTAAAGCAGATTGTGCAAGAACAGAACCTTGATTGGCTGCAAGTCGTAAAGTATTTATTTCATCGGAATAATTTTCCTTAGTTTCGGAGATTTTTGCGAATGCTATTCTAACATCTGCTTCACGGCTTCCCAAGTTAGAGGCTTTTTCCCAATACTCAAATGCTTTCTCTTTGTCCTTTTCAACCAAACTGCCGTTAAAATAGTTTAATCCGATCTCTATCATCGAGTTAATGTGATTTTGAGCGACAGCCTTTACCAATAATTCATACGCTTGCTTATCGGTTAAGCTATTGTCAAAACCGAGAGCAACTAAACCAGCCCAGGTATACATTGCGTCCGGATTATCTTTGTCAACTTGCCCTTTTAGTAATCTAAATATTTCTCTTTCCCTTGTTAATTGATATAGCCTGAATGCTGCTTTTTGTGAACCGAGTCGATAGGAACGTAGGTATTTGAATGCAGCATCTATTAAATTATTTTCTACAACGATTCCCATTTCCGCTGCTTTCGCAGAAATATACAGTGCTTCTGGGCTTCCGTTATCGGCAGCAAAATTGATTATTCCTAAAGAACTTGTGTCTTTAATAAGTTCCTCGTTTCTGATTTCGGAAACACCAAGCTTTTGTTTAAGCTCATCTTTATTCTTTGTAAATAATTCTTCAACAATTTCTTTTTCCTGCTCATCAGTTAAAGTATCTTCTTCAAATTCAAAAAAGGAAACTTCCCAATCTTGATGCATAAGCGATGATGATTGAGTGCTTTCTTTCTCTTCTTCATTTGAATTTTTGCCATCATTTTCAATATCAACCGGATTATATCCTTGCTTAATTAAATATGCAATTGATTCTCTAGCCGGTTCATAATCTTTGTCCGCTGCCTTTTTAAACCAACGATATGCGTTGGAAAGATCTTTATTGACAACAAAGTTTTCAGTAAAGAAAATACCAAAAGCAAATTGTCCCTCCGCCATTCCGGCATCTGCGGAAGCCTTGAAATTTAAGTAAGCTAAAAAAGGATTCCACTCTACACCAATTCCGTTATAGTACATTATCGCGAGATTAAATTGAGCAGCCGAAATATTTTGACTAGCAGCTTTTTGAATCCAAAAAATTGCTTTTGAAGTATCCGGTGCGAATCCATTACCAAGAAGTAATCTAATACCCAGCTCGTGTTGAGCAAATGGATCGCCGCTATTTGCTTCTTGTTGAAGTAGGAATCCGGTTAATAAAGGATAGGATGGATATTTTGGTTGATGAAGTGTGGATTTTCCTTTCGGCAAATCACGTTTAAATGCTTCACTTTTTGTTGAATCTTGTCCTAGCAGCACCGAAACAATTAATAAGAGTGGTATTAGTATTTTCAAATGAAATAATATTTTTAGTAATTAGACAATTTTTAACAGCGATACGTTTGAAAAGTTACAAGAAATGAACTACTAAAATTTCTTTTTCATGGAAAAAATATTTACACCATCAAGAACTTTGTATGATATTTCGTCCATAAGTTGATCAATTATGTACAAACCCATACCTCCCTCAGGCAAGTTTTCTATATCTTCTGGATCATATTCCAATGTAGGTTTTTTAAATTCTTTACGTGAGATTCCACTATCAAATAGCTGAATCATAATCTCATTATTGTTAATATCAACTTTTATTTGGATCGATTTGGTGAAGTCCTCTTTGTAAGCATGTTTAACAATATTGTTTAGAGCTTCTATTAAGCATATTTCTATTTCGCTGCAATCTGAAGGTTTTATATTTTCATCCAGGCAAAAAGATCTTATCTCCTTACAAACGGGGGTGACTTCCGTATAATTGCTCGCTATTGAGAATTCTTTGCTATTCATAAATCTTTGTAATAAAGTATATTAAATAAATATATGAAAGTTCTTATTTCTTTGGAAGTACAAATATCTACTTTAATAGAATATTATCAATTGGCTATGTTAGTAATTTTAAATAACGGATTTAGGGTCGAATAGGTTTTGAGTTACGCGAAAATTTTTTATCTTATTACTGAATTGATAGTGACTAGTATTATGAAAAATTTAATTTTATTTTTTTTATTGATTCTCTTATTTGCTTCATGCCGAAATGAAAATTATACCCCCACTGAAGTTAACGAACTATTTGATTTTGATCCGGATTTTGAAGTTTTTCACAAACCGCAAAAGGGAAATATTTTCTATTTAGGTGACGAAATTGATGTAGAATACCGTGTGTTTTCAAATTCTGATTTCATTAATTTGTATGCAGAAAAAAAAGGCAGCATAATGTTCACTATTGCTGAAAACGTACCAAATACCGGTCAATTCAAGTGGCAAACAAATAAGCAGATGATTCCATCGGTTCATTACCAGATACGCATTGTTAATCCGAATAACCAGGACATTTATGCGTTAAGCGAAAGATTTGGAATAATTTCAAAGTGATCCGAGATGATAATTTTTTAAAAGGTCATTTACTTCTTTGACCGGTGTAAAAGTTGCACTTGGGACTTCAACGAAAATTGTAATCCAATCAGACATTCCCCCGTTCCATAAACCGGGTAATTCGAGAGCATTTAACTCCTTACCATCTTTGGATTTCTTGGAAACGAGAACAGCTTGATTATCAACATACTTTATCAAGTCAAATTTTTTTCTTTTCGCATCCTTTATTCCGCATACAATATCAACCGGATTAAAGTGCGTAGAAGAATTATATATCTGTCTTTGTTTATCATCTTCAAGTTTAATCTGATTGCCTTCAACAATTTGCTTTGTGAAGTTTCCATTTTCATCTTCAACCCAAAATGGTCCGCCTCCGGGATGTCCCTCGTTTACTACAACTCCACAGACTCTAATCGGTCTGTTCAAAAAATCCAATAAATACTTTTGTTTTTCGTCTAAGCTATAATTTGTATATCCCAAATCGAATTGATAACCGAGTTCTTTACTTAAAAACTCCTCTATTTCTTCAATAAAATTGATATCGTATGATATATTAAGTTTTGTAATATAGGAATGTATTTGTGACTGATATTTAATAAGTAAACCACCAAGTAATTTTTTGTTATCGATGGTAACACTTAAATTTTCTTCTCGCTGAACATTATCAATATTTTTAATAAATATTAAATCAGCGTCAAGTTCATTAAGATTTTCGATTAAAGCACCATGCCCACCCGGTCTAAAAAGTATTTTGTCATTTTCACGAAAAATATTTTGGTTGGAATCAAGTGCTACTGTGTCTGTAGATTTTTTCTGAAACGAAAATGATGTACTGATTTCACATTTAGATCTATATTTTTTGGCTAGCAGATTTGCTTTTGCTTCAAACTCACCTTTCATATCCTCGGAAATTGTAAAGTGCAGGTTAATACTTTGTTCGCTACTTTTAATATATTCGATTGCTTCAACAATTTGCTCTTCTAATGAAACTCTTGATTCATTTTTATACTGGTGAAATTGTATTAGCGCTTTGGGAAGGTTGGAATAATTCATTCCATGCGGGGTTAATAAGAATTCTAAAATTTCTTTGAATTTTTTCTCGAGTAATAACTTTTCAATATTTAATTTATTCTTTTCAAGTACTTCACTTAATTCGGTGTAAAAGGGAAAATTTTTTATGTTCTTAAAAAAATGTTGGATGTACGTTTTTTCGTCTGAAGTATAATTTTGATCAAGAGCTAGGTTCTCACTTGCCAACATAAAACTTTCCAGCTTCTTGAACATTCTACTTGCGGCACCGGATGCTGGTACGAATTTTATAACGAGATTGGATTTAACGTGATCTTCATAAATTTTTATAAATTTTTGTTTTTCATTACCGGATATCCTCAAGATTCCGTTCTCGACAGTACATGCTTCAGAAAGTTTTAAATATTTTGTCCCCTTCTTAAGTTGCTCAACTTGGTAGCTTACTTGAGATAAAGTTAATCCATGTTCTTCAATTAATTTTAAGTCCTCAATGGTCAAATTCATTTTATCTACGAACTCTTTGGTATTCACATTTTCCAATAGATTCTCCTTAAATATTTCCGATCATGTTACACTCATTACAAATTTCTGTTCGTTCAATTTGAATTGTCGCATGATTTATATCAAATTGCTTACGCAAATCATTATTAATTTTTTCAATGAAGTCATCGTCAACATTTGAATCCGGCATATAGAGATGGGCGGTTAAAGCTGTTTCGGTTGTGCTCATTGCCCAAATATGAAGATCATGAATATTCTTCACATTTTTTAAATTCAGAAAATATTTTTGGACGGCTTCAAGATCAATATTTTTTGGAACAGCATCTAAAGATAGATTAAGAGATTCTTTCAATAAACCCCATGTGCCAATTGTAATAACTATTACAATAATTAAACTTACAACCGGGTCAATCCATGAAAAACCGGTTAAACCAATAAATATTGCTGCAATCACTACACCCAGAGATACCGCGGCATCGGCGGCCATGTGTAAAAACGCACCTTTTATATTTAAATCATGCTTGTGGTCTGCAAAAAATAAATAAGCTGTAATTCCATTAATTATGACACCGATAGCTGCGACATAAATTATTGTTTCACTTTCAATAACTTGCGGTTCTGAAAATCTTTTTATTGATTCAAAAGCAATTGCACCGACAGCTATTAAAAGAATTACAGCGTTTGTTAATGATGCCAGAACTGTTGACTTTCTAAATCCATACGTGCGTCTATTTGTTGGAGTTTTTGTTGCTAAATAGGAAGCTCCCCAAGCTAAGATTAAGCCGAGTACATCACTAAGATTATGTCCAGCATCAGCAATTAGAGCCATTGAATTTGATATTAAACCATAAATAAACTCGACGATAATGTATATTACATTTAAGCTGATGCCGATAAAAAATGCTCTATTATATGGTGGTCTATGATTGTGTGACATTTTTATTTTTAGTGATCACAAGAACAAGATAAATTACCGCTTCTTACTTTTTCAAACGCTTCTCTGCCTTCATTAAATGAAAAATATGCAATACCAAGAGAACCAATTGCGTCAATAAATCCAAATCCTAATAACTCATAACTTGCACTTGACAAAAGTAAAACAATAGACAGATAGAAACATGTCTTTGTACAGTTTGCATCTGCTATAATCGCATCAGAATTTAGTTCTTTACCAACTTTCAATTTTGCGTTCATCAAGAAATACATTGTTAACAGCGAAACGATAGAAATAATTATCCCCGGTATTGTTGTTTCTGGTTTAACATCATTAACCACAATCAAAACCGAACCAAATACCAATCCAGCAGTCAAGATATAAAAAGCTGACCCAGTAATTCTCAATGCAGTTTTTTCAAATTCATCACGGTGTTCAACATTTTTATAAGTCATTCTGAAAATAAGGTGAAGAATTCCTATCCCGGAAATAACTTCTACAAAACTATCAACACCGAAACCGAATAATGCAAGAGTTTCATCTTCAGCACCAAATATTATCGATACAAATCCCTCAATAACATTATAAAGAACAGTAACGATTGCTAAAAATAAAGCCCACCTTAATTTCTTGTTCATTAATATCTTTCTGAAAATGTTTTTATTTATTTTTTCTTACAACAAAATTATATATTTAAATATAAATCATATTTCTATAGACCACAATTTTTGATAAAAAACATAGCAGGTTTCAATATGGTTAACTAAATTACAAAAGTTACTTCTAAGACAAATAAACTTTTGTGATATTATATGACCAAGAATAGTTTAATCACATCAGGTAACACAAATCATCAACTGAATCCACTCCGAATTTTATCAGCTATTTCGATTATTGCCGGCACTTGGTCGATGCTTTTCGAAATATATTTTTTCCAAGGATTTCAAATTGAACTTTATTTAGCCAGAGTATCTTTTACTTTTCTTTCCGCTATTGTTTTTGCACTGACATTTAGAAATTTCTCCCGTAAAATTGTCAATATGTTAACTCACGTATTGATCTTAGGTCTTATATCCTCATTTATTTTTACAATTATTATGATACCCAGCACCATATATATAAACTCTCAGATATTATCATTATTAATTTTCACATTCGCAATTATTTTTAGCTGGGAAGTAACACAACAAATAATTGTAGCCATTTATTACAATTTATTATTTGCCGCTTCAATTTTCTATTCGGATAAAAATATTTTTCAGCTGCCCAATGTTCTTTCACTAGTTTTGTTTGTTAGTTTCATAAGTTTATTAAGTGTTGCCGCAAGTGCAGTTATATATAAAAATCGCAAGAAGTATATAGAGAAGACAAACGAAATAAAATTTCTTTTTGATAATGCCTCTGTTGGTATTTTGAAAATTAACAAAGACGGAAAAATCATTGCTGCGAATAATTACTTACTAAACTTATTTGAGATAACTGATTTTGAGGTAGAGCACAACATTTTTGATATTCTGGCTCCGGGAGAAAAAGAAAGAGAACTTATCAGAAATAAAATACTAGCTGGTAAATATGATCATCTTGAAGAAAGAATAGTAGGAAAAAGTGGCGAGGTAAAACACTTACACATAATATCAAAAGAAATTGAAACAGATACTAACTTAAAAGCGATTGAATGTATTATAACCGATAAGACAAAAGAAAAACAAGCCGAACGCGAAAAAAATCTTGCACTTGAAAAGTTATTTGAAGAAGCAAGAGAAAAAGAACTTATTGCTCAAAAAGTTATTGATGAAAAGAATCAAAAAATAAAATTGCTTGCAAAAATTAATCATGAAGTTAGAACACCTTTAAATGCGATTCTCCTATACTTCGATATGATTGAGAACAAGCAACTAACCACTATTGAAGAATTTGAAGAATTTGCTAAGACTGTAAAAGTCAGTGCTGAATCTTTACTGCAGGTAATAAGTAATTTTATAGATTTTGCAAAAATTGAAGCCGGCAAAATCGAAATTGAAAATGAAGAGTTTGATCTTCTAAAGGAAGTTAGATCAGTCACTAAACTTTTAAGCTACCTATCTGAGGAAAAGGGAAATAAATTAACTTTAATAACAAAAGACATGGACAATTCTTCTATTGTAACTGATAAAATTAAATACCGCCAAATATTGATCAATTTAATCGGTAATTCTATTAAGTTTACCAAGAATGGGGAAATACAAATTTCGCTGGAAACCAAACAAACAGAGAAGAGAAATGGAATATTGACTACAAAAATACAAGATACAGGAAGAGGAATTCCGCCTGATTTAATGGAGAAGATTTTTGAACCATTTAAGACAAGTGCAGATAGTTCCGGTAGAGAAGCATCAAGCGGTTTAGGTTTAGCAATCTGTAGCGAATATGTAAACTTGCTTGGTGGAAAAATTGTAGCGAATAGCGAGTTTGGTATCGGTACTACAGTAACCTTTTCGATTAATTATAAGATTGCTTTCTAAAAAATGAGTTCTAATTCTTCCCAACTTCGTAAACACATAGAGTCAATTTATCAAGCTGCAATTCAAAGTGTCACGCCTAAAAATCTTTTCCAAAGTTCAATAAAATATATAAATGAAATTCTTTCAATTCAGGGAATCGATTTTGATCTAAGAAAATACAAGAAAATCTATATCATCGGCGCCGGTAAAGCATCTACAAGTATGGCAATCGAAATTGAAGATTTATTAGGAAATAAAATAAGTCAAGGAATTGTGTCATCAAATATTTCTGCTGATAGTAACACCGGCAAAATTGAATACATCAAAGCATCACATCCATTACCAAATGAAAATAGTTTATTAGCCGGCAACAAAATTCTTAAATTAGTAAAAGATGCGAACGAAAATGATTTAGTTATTGCATTAATATCCGGCGGAGGATCTTCTTTATTAGAATCATTACCGGAAAGTATTTCTTTGGATGACTACAAAGACTTTGCAGATTGCTTGATAAAAAGTGGAATGGATATTGATAAGATCAATACTCTACGTAAAGCTGTTTCGAATATTAAAGGCGGCAAACTTGCAAGAGAAATCCATCCGGCAACATGCATTACTCTAATCATTTCTGATGTACTTGGGAACAAACTTGAATCAATTGCTTCCGGCTTAACATATATAACGAGAAAAGAAAAGTATAAACCGCTTGAACTTCTAGATGATTATTATCTTACTAAGAGGATTCCTGAATCAATACTACGCTATCTTCAACAAAATTTTGAGAGTAATAATCTAGAAGATTTTTACTATAAGAATAATCATCATTTTATTCTTGGTGATAACTTAAGGGCAATAAAATCTGCAAAAGGTATAGCTGAACAATTAGGTTATGAAACGCGTATTATCAGAACAGATATAATAGGTGAAGCTAAATCAGTGGGAGAATATATTGCTGATTTTGTGACTAAACGACAAAAACCAGATAGTCCTAAATGCTATTTGTTTGGTGGCGAAACCACCGTCAGAGTAAAAGGAAAAGGAATTGGTGGAAGGAATCAAGAATTAGCTTTAAGCACATTGATACATCTCAAAGATATTACGAATGAATTTTGTTTTGCAAGCATTGGTACTGACGGAATTGACGGACCAACTGACGCTGCCGGAGCGATTATCAATAATTTTTCAATGAAAAAAGCGATAGAGTTCGGTATCGATCCGGCAATTTATTTAAGTGAAAACAACTCATACGAGTTTTTTAACAAACTCGATAGTTTGATCAAAATTGGTCCAACCGGCACAAATGTTATGGACATTCAAATAATGTTATTGATATAATCCCAAAAATCTCCAACAGCTATTTGTAAGTATAATTAGATTCTATTTTAAAATAATTTTCCAACTCGTCAGAATTACTATTAATTAATGATTTTGTATTTTTTAATGTACTCATTCCCATTTTAATATAGTCTTTTGCTTTTTCTATACTATTCTTTTCAAACTCACTATCGTCAACTAATTCATTTACAAGATTTAATTTAACAGCTTCCTCAAAATTAATTACTCCGCCTTGCAACATATATTTCATCGCTAACTGTTTATTAATGAATTTTGGTAAGAAAAATGGAATTGCACCACTTGGATGCAGACCATATTTCACATGTGAAAACATGATTTTCAAATCAGAGCTTGCAAATCGAAAATCACTAACCAAACTTAAACCGAGAAAAGGAGTTACAATTTCTCCATTGATTGCAGAAATGAATATTTTCTTAAACGAATAAATTTTTCTAATAAGATTAATTAGCATATTAATTTCGATAGCACGTATATCTGATTTCTCAAATCTAGTTATCTCATTATATTTATCTCTTTGGATGCTTCTTCCGGTAATTTCGGATAAAAACTCTTCATAGGCTGTCTCACCAAGGCAATCCTTTTCCGACATACCAACAATTGCTTTTACAGAAGGATCATTTTCAACCATATCAAACCAAGGTAAAACTCTATTTGCTTGATCTAAATTTGTTAACGTACCGAAAGCATTACATGTAATTTTTAAAACAGCGACTTCACCGGCCAAATAGCACTTTACGTTTTCTGATTCAAATTCTATTTGAAGGGGCTTTTTCATTTTACACCTCCATATTAAATATGTCCCGGTCAATTACCGGGACTCAATTTGTTAACTATAATTTCTCTTTAACAACACCTTCTTTGCTTTTTCTTGAAGTAACATAATAGAACGCCGGAATTACAAATAGTGTAAGGAATGTTGATACGACTAAACCGCCGATACTAACAACACCAAGCGGAATTCTCATTTCTTTGCCGGCATCACCAATTCCTAGAGCCATTGGCAGCATGCCAAGTATAATTGCAATGGATGACATTAGAATTGGTTTTAGTTTTGTCGGACATGCTTGAACTAATGCCTCTTTCACCGGCTTTCCTTCATCTCGAACAAGTTGATTTGTATAGTCCAGCATTAGGATTGCATTGTTTACAACAATACCAATCAACATTATCAACGCCATTAGGGAAGTAATCCCAAATGAAATATTAGTATGGAACAATGACGCGAATACCCCTATTAATGCCAGTGGTATTGTTAAAAGAATAAAAAACGGTTGAAGAAAACTTTCAAGAATTGCTGCGAGAAGCATATAAGTCAATAGTATAGCAAGGAAAAATGCAAAAAGCATATCGGCAACCATTTCATTCATCATTTTAACATTACCACCCCATGTATATCTGTACCCGGGAGGTAAATCTAATTGACTAATTCGATTCTCAATTTCATCAGTAACATTCCCTAAAGGTACACCTGGTGCGGGTGAACCGGTAAAATGTATGGTTGTATATTTATCTCTATGTAAAATATTTGTATAACCTATTGTAAAATTTACATCAGCTAATTGTGACATTTTATAAATAACACCACTTTGAGAAACAATCGGTATGTTTCCCACTTCTTCAGGAGTATCGACATTTTTATCATTTAATGTGATTGTTATGTCGTACTCATCACCTTCTTCCCTATATTTTGAAGATTCTAATCCGGCTATTGCGGCTCTTAGGGTTAAAGCTAATTCTTGAACTGTGACTCCGGCTTCTGCAATTTTATCACGTTTGGGAAACAGCGTGATTTCCGGCTTACCGGCTCGTGAACTATTATCAAAGTTAATTAGACCCGGAACATCTTTAACTTCTTCAACAATTTTATTTTTCCATTCTTCAAGTACTTCCAAACTTTGTCCTAATAAATAAAACTGAATAGGAGCACCGCCCATTCCCATACCTGATCCATAATCAACAACAATTCTTGCATTCGGAACACGTGATAGATTGCTAACAAAACTTGAAATCATTTCATCCAATCCGGCTTCACGCTCACTTTCATCAACTAGTTGAACATTCATTACTGCCATATTCGAACCTGTATTTAGATCACTAATTTTGCCAAGATTTGTAAGTAAATACTCAACCTCGGAATAATTTTTTAATCGATTTTCAATTTCTCCCAACACTTCAGCGGTTTCATATAGATTGTAACCCTCGGGCAGTTCAACTTCTACTTTAATTTTTCCATCATCAAGATTCGGCATAAACTCAAAACCGATATTTGGCGCATAGATAGTTGTTGCGGCAATAAAGAGAACAAATGAAATTGCAATAATAATTATCGCCCGTTTTTTAGTTTTTAAAACTTTACTTAAAATTTTCTGATAATAATTGTCCCATGAATGAAATAAATTGTTGAACCAATTACTTAATTTTCCTGTATTAAGTTTTTGGGGAAGTATTAGTGAAGCAAGCATTGGTGTTAATGTAAATGAGAACAAAAGTGAGAAAATAGTAGCAAAACTTGCTGCCAATGCAAGTTCACTTAAAAACCTTCCAACCATTGAGGACATACTAGCTATTGGAAGAAATACAACAATGTTTGTTAATGTAGAAGCCAATACCGCGACCAACACTTCTGTTGTGCCGTTATATGCGGAACGTTTGTTGTCCATCCCCATTTTTTTGTGACGGAAAATATTTTCCAGCACGACAACTGAGTTAGCGACCAAAACACCGACTGAAACGGACAGCCCCATTAGAGTCATCATGTTTAATGTTAAGCCGAATGCCTGTAAAAGCAAAAATGTTGAAATGATTGATGTTGGCATAGATAAGGCAACAATTATTGTAGAACGTATATCAGATAAGAAAACTAAAAGTACAATTGATGTAAAAAGAACGCCGAGCAATATATTACTCATCGTATCATCAACTGTAGATTTTATAAACTCGGATTCATCGTTCACCATTTCCAAATTTGTTCCTGCCGGAAGAATTGCTTGAATTTCCGGAAGAGCTTTTTTAACAGCATTTGCAACTTCAACAGCATTACCTTCCGAGCTTTTTACAATTCCCAGTCTCACCACATTTTCATTTCTGAATTGCTTTTCTGCATCAAAAAATATTGTACGTTGTCGAATATCCTTTCCAGAATCAGCAACTGTTGCAAATTGACGAAGTTTTTTATTACCGAATGGAGTCGGCAATTGTAGCTCTTCTATTTCTTCCAAACTTTCAAACTCACCACTCATTCTAACCGTAAATTCTTGATCTTCAATTTGAAAATAACCACCGGGCATATTCATATTATGTGCGGCTAATATTTGCAAAAGCTGCGGCATAGAAATATAGTTTTGATATATATCCTTGTTCTCAAGAATTACCCTTATTTCTCTTTCCTGTCCACCGGTGATATCAACTCTTGCGACACCCTGAATTTGCGAGAATCTATCTTTCAAAGTTTTATCGGCAATTTTATAAAGTTCACGTGGATCAAGATTACCGCTAAGCACAACATCAATAATTGGGAATGCACGTATATCAACCTTTTGAATAATTGGTTTTTCTGCAGCGTCCGGTAAGTCATTAAGAATCTGATCAACTTTATCTTTCACTTCTTGATTTGCTATATCAACATCTTTACTCAAACTAAATTCTATAATAATAATTGAGGCGCCATCTAGAGAATAAGAATTCATACTTTCGATTTGACTTACTGTGGAAATGACATCTTCAATTCTCTTAGTTACTAGAGTTTCAATTTCTTTCGGTCCGGCACCTGGATAAATTGTTTGAACTGTTACATAAGGAATTTCTACATCCGGCATTTGATCGAGATTAAGATTAAAGTAAGCTAGAAGACCAAATATTAGGAAAACGAAAATTCCCATTGTTGTAAGGATGGGACGATTAATAGATGTTTTTGCAAGAATCATTTTTTCCTCTAGTTTACTTCGTTTACTTTTTGTCCGTTACTAATCATATTTGATCCTTTTATGATGAGCTTATCGCCTAATTTTAATCCCTCTAAAACTTCTACTGAAATCGCATTTCTTTCACCGATCGTAATTGTTCGTAATTCAGCAATGCCATTATTAACAATGTATATTGACTCAACTCCATTCTCAGAATTTAGTAAATTCTTTGGGACTATAATTGCTTTTTCGTTTTCATAAACTTTGATTGCTATTTCAGTAGTAAGACCCGGGCGCAGTTCAATATTATTATTGTCAAACTCAACTTCAGCATAAAACGATCTTGTTCTTGGATCGATGGCGAGTGATATTTCGGTAACTTTCCCTTCGTATTTTTTCTCGTTATTCATCAACTCAGCTTTCATTCCTTTTTTAATTTGGCGAATTTCACTTTCGGAAGCCCAAACTCTTGCCTTCATTTTATCCAGCTTTGCAATTGTAAAAAGTGGAATTTTTGAATCGACACCATCTCCTTCATTAACCATAATTTCAACAATAACACCATCATAGGGTGCTTCTATAAACATTGCTTGTTTAGCCATCTCATAATTTCTTTTATCAACCAAATACTTTGTCTCCACACCATCATAATTAGCTTGCGAAGTCTCACCGGCTTCCAATAATGTTTTTATTCTTTCATATGTTTTCTTTGAATTTTCATAGGCATGTTTAGCTTGCTCATATTGAACTGCTGGATTATCTAAAGGAAATTCAATAACAATATCATCTTTCTTAACGTAGTCCCCGACTTTATAATTAATCTTTTCAATTCTTCCACCAACTGCCGAGGCTCTAGTTGTTTGCATAATTCCGCTTAGGGAAGCAAAGTATGTTAATTCTTTTTTGAAGTATTCAGATTTTACTTCTTTTGTAATTACCGGGATACCGGTTTCATTTTGGATCTCTTGCATACTTTTGTTCTCTGCTTTATCATCGCCACCACATTGAATTAGAATCGAGGAAGCAAAGATGGAAAAGAATGCAATTAGCAATTTTGACTTTAAATTCATTTTGTGTCAATTCTCCTAGTCGTTTTTATTAATTTTTTAGAAAATTTATTTCTTGATCAGTCAACTGACCAAGAAGCCTATCTAATTTTGCAAATGCGATTATATAATCATGCACCACTTGAAGCCGATTTGTTTTGGCGGTCTGAAGTTCAATATTTGCATTCTTAACTTCGAGCTGCGTACCGGTTCCCTCATTATATCTTGTTACGGAAATTTCATAAGCTCGTTCTGCTAGTTTCACATTTCTTTCAACCGCATCAATTTGAATTTTTACGCGTTCAATATCATTGATGGTTTTTTTTACTTCCGTTACGGTATAATCTTGGAGAGTATTAATCTGCTCTTCTGTTTGTCTTAAACCAATTAGAGATTGTTCAACTTTATTTTTAGTTCTTCCTCCATTGAAAATATTAATCGAGAAAGCTAAACCAACAGTAGTAGAAGAATAATTTTGGAAATTCCATTCGTCGGAAGAACCGGCGTAAGTGTAATTTCCAAACGCTGCTAATTGAGGCCAATATTCTGATCTATCTAATGCAATAAATTCTTCGTCGATTTGTTTCTTAACTTTCAACGAACTTAAATCATAGTTTTTATTAATTGCCTGTAGAGAGGCATCTTCAATTTCGGGGATTTCCTTTATTTCATATTTAATCTCACCGACAACTTCGATATCACTATTTTGATCAACACCTAAAACCATTTTTAATTTATTTATTGTATCCTTATAAACATTTTCTAACTCAAAAACTTTTGGACGAATATTTTCTACCATAACTTCCGCTTGCATCATTTCATATTCGGATGTTAAGCCCTGTCGATAATATGAATTAACATTCGCAACATTCTCTTCAGCATTAGCCAACGAAGCTTTTGTGATATCAAGCATCTGTTTTGTTAATAGAGCTCCATAAAAAGCTTGTTTAACAACCAAAACTATTTCTGTTGTTTTAGCTTTCAGCTGTTCTTTGGATAAATCGAGATAAATTTGAGAAGCACCAATTCCCCTGAACACCGCTGAGTTAAAAAGAATTTGAGTGACTTGAGCTGAAGTTTCGAAATTATTTGTCTGTGCAAATGATTGAAGTTTTGTCTGCATCGGCAGCAGTTTAGAATTGTCTTGAGGTATAACTCCTTCATTGAACAAAATTCCGTAAGTAGCGTTAGTAAGCATTGCTTCAAAATCCGGGAATGCCATTTTGGGTTTAGAGAGGAAGTGAGAAAAATTAGCAGAAACATCTACTGAAGGTAGAGCGTATCCAAATGCTTCATCAACAGCTTCTTCAGCTTTCTGTACTTCGAGTTTTGCAATTTTAATATCCCGGTTATTATCCAATGCAATTTTTAGGGCGTCGTCGATAGTAATCGTTTGACCGGAGATTGATGAAGCAAAGAAGAATGCCAAAAGAATAATGGAACTTATTGTCTTAAATTTGTGCTTTAGGATCATTTGTTTCTCATTTATTTTGTTCATATCTATTTTTTTATTCCATTTACAACTAAATCAAGAAGAGCCAGTACTTCTTGACGCAGCCGCTCATTAGTCTGTCTATCAATAAATTTTGATTTGATTTTTGAATACTCGAGTAGTTCAATTGCTTGCATATAGCGGATAAGTACTCCGGCTGTCTTTTTTACATCAATTTTTTTTAACTCACCTTTCTTAATACCTTCTCTTAAAATTGAATGCAAATAATTGTTTGTATCTTCAATAAATTCTTTGAATGATTCTTCAATAACTCTCCCAATTTCAATGAAGGCTTGCGGAGTTACATTGTATGATTTTTTATCTATTACTATTGGTGATATAATTGCTTCAAAGAAAATCTTCAGCTTATCAAATGTTGATTCAACCGATTCAACTCTTTTTTCGAAATCACTAATTTTGCTTTTATAGATCCTGGAAATTATTTCGTTGAGCAAATCTTCCTTATTCTTAAAATAATAGTAAATACTGTTTTTCTTCATGCCGACTTTATTTGCAATGTCTTCAAGAGTAGTTTTGTTATAACCATAATACGCGAAGACATTTTCGGCAGCTTCAATTATTTGCTCCCGCTTAGCTGAATAGTTATCTGATATATTACTGTCTTGGTTCATAGAATTTTCGAACGTTTGTCCTTAATGTTCGAAAATTATAAAAGATTTTTAATAAATCAAAATAGATAGCGGACAAATATTTATAAAAGTTTGTCCGCTATCTTAAAAAGAATGGTCTATTTATTGTATTCTGAAATGGCGAGTTGTTCAGCTTCTTCTTTCAATTCTTTTGGTAGGATAACATTTTCATAGTACTTCCCGTCCTTCCCTTTTTGATCGGGTGCTGAAAGAAATAGTCCGTTCGATCCATCGACTAACCGGAAACCCTTAAGTATAATTCCGTCATTTGTTTGTAGATCAAGAAAAGCAGCAACCTTACCGGCAGTTTTTGAATCAAGTTTATTCATTCGATATACTTTCATTTATACCTCCTTAAAATAATTATTGTATCAGAATGCACGTGGCATCCACAATTGATTAATTGATGATAAACAAAATTTAGAGTACAACAGTTAGAAGATAGATTCTGAGGTTTGGAATGACATCAAATTAAGAAGTTCAAGATTTATAATCAAGTTTAAATATCATAAAATTATAAACATCACAATTTGGATTCTTCCATTTTAATAGCTATTTCTTCCAGATTTCCGCACATTTCAGCTTTAGCTTGATAAAGACAAACTATATTAAATTATCACAATATTCTGTAGATTTATAGACGTGATTGTCCGGCTAAGGCGATTATTGGCAATTCACCATTTAAGATGAATAATGGAGTTAATATGGAGTTATGGAATTGGACCATTCAGAACAAAGATTTTTTAGAAAGAACTATCAAGCGATGTAAAGAAAACAAAATTTTGTTACCCACATTTGAGCAATTAAAACACCCGCACAAAATTCCCAAAGAGATACAAGAAAAATTAAAATCTATCGGTCTCCAAGATGTTCACCCTCTAAATCTTTTTAGAATTAATTGGAATAACAATCCGAATGACGGATCAATCGGCGGAATTAATTATTTAGAAATTCCCAAGGAAATAACCGGAGTTAAAGCAAGAATAATCGGCTTGGTTGGCAAACACTTCCCAACCGGTGCTCATAAAGTCGGTGCTACATACGGTTGTCTCGCACCTTATTTGGTTACAGGAAGATTCGATCCAGAATACCATAAAGCTGTCTGGCCGTCAACCGGGAATTACTGTCGCGGCGGTGCTTTCAATTCTGCTTTACTTACAGTTCATGCTGTAGCAATTCTTCCGGAAGAAATGAGTCAAGAGAGATTTGATTGGCTTAAAAATATTGGCTCGGAAGTATACGCAACTCCCGGCTGTGAAAGCAACGTAAAAGAAATATATGATAAATGTCACGAACTAGAAGCGGAAAGTGATGAATACCTTATCTTCAACCAATTTGATCAATTCGGAAATCCAATTTGGCACTATGAAATTACGGGAAATACGATTGATGAATTATTCAATCAAATAAAAGAAAAAGATCAACGTTTATCAGCTTATGTAAGTGCTACCGGATCTGCCGGTACAATTGCCGCTGGAGATTATCTGAAAAAAGTTTATCCACACATGAAAGTACTTGCTTCCGAAGCTTTACAATGTCCAACTTTATTAATGAATGGTTTCGGCGGACATAGAATCGAAGGAATTGGCGATAAACACGTTCCATGGATTCACAATGTTAAAAATACCGATGCTGTTTGTGCAATTGATGATGAAGATCCTTTGAGAATATTAAGACTCTTCAACGAAAAAGATGGTCATAATTATTTAAGAAAGCTTGGCGTTAAAGAAGAGATCCTTTCCCGTCTGCCTGAACTTGGAATCTCATGTATCAGTAATTTAATCAGTGCGATTAAACATGCAAAATATTATGAGCTAACCGAAAACGATGTGATATTCACTATTTTTACTGACTCCGCAGACCTTTATCAATCCAGGTTAAAGGAAATGAACGAAGCATGGGGAAGTTACAGCGAAACACAAGCCGCGATTGATTGGAACAGCGTTATTAAACATCAAGGAATTGATTACTTTAAAGAATTGAATTATTATGACAAGAAGAGCATTCATAATCTAAAATACTTTACTTGGGTTGAGCAGCAAGGAAAAGATGTAGATGAACTTAATGCTCAATGGTATGATGAAAATTACTGGGATGAAAGATTTTCAATCGTGCCCGAATGGGATAAACTTATTGAAGAATTTAACAAAAAAGTGAGCTTGTGATTTATAAACCGTTAAAACGGTTAGGACTTTTTTTTACTTATTCATTAACCCACGGATTAATCCGTGGGTTAGCAAGTTCTACAAAACCATATTAACCGCTTCAGCGGTTTTACGGTAACATAATAAATGAAAAAACTAACAAACATATTCATCAACACAAAAGAAAATAAACTTCGATTAGCCGAAATTATTTTCTCCGATATAATTGAAGAGATAAAATTTCTCTCTGATGAAATTGATTGGAAGAATATAAAAGATAAAATATCACTTGATGAATTTAAGTCGAAGAATAAAAAAGAATATGATGATGAGAATGCAATCGATGGTAATTTCAGTTTATTAATGCCCGGCGCCATTGATCCTCACGTACATTTTGACACACCAGGTTTTGAATTTAGAGAAGATTTTGAACACGCATCAACCGCAGCTGCTTACGGTGGTGTAACAACTATAATAGATATGCCTTGTACTTCTCTACCACCGGTTACCGATCTTAAAAACTTCGAAACAAAATTAGATGTAGTAAAAAACCGAAGCTTAATTGATTTTGCTTTTTGGGGCGGAGTGCGCAGACAAGATTTTGATAATCTTCAAAAATTAGAAAAACAAATTATTGAATTATCCGAAGCCGGAGTTGCTGGATATAAAGTTTACGTTATTTCCGGAATGGAAGAGTTTTCCGATTTAACTTACGATCAAATTGAACAAGCCGCGGAAATAGTTAAACAAACCGGTAAACCGATGGCGGTTCACGCAGAAGATAAATCTTTAGTCATTTCACGAAGGGAAGCATTTCAAAAAGAAAATAAAAACAGTTGGAAAGAATACTGCATTGCGAGAGATGTTGAAGCAGAACGAAAAGCAATTGAGCAAATAAAAAACATTTCTGAAAAAACCGATTGCAGAATTCACGTTGTCCATCTTAGCTCAAAAAAAGGAATGGAAATAATTCGAGCAGCCGCTAAAGATAATATTAAACTTACATCCGAAACTTGTCCACATTATTTGTATTTCACCCAAAGTGATTTTGAAAACGATAATATTAGAAATTACCTAAAGACTGCTCCACCGGTAAAATTCGAGGAAGATAAAAATGAATTATGGAAGGCTCTAATAAATAATGAATTAGAATTTGTAACAACAGATCATGCTGGATGCAATCCACTAGACGAAAAACAAGTTGATAATTTCTGGAAAGTATACGGTGGGATACCGGGAGTTGAACATCGAGTTCATTTTTTATTTAGTGAGGGTTTTCTAAAAAACAGATTAACACTTGAGCAGACAATCAAACTGTTGTCGACTAATGCTGCAAAGTTTTTTAATCTTACGGATAAAGGTGAATTATCAGAAAAAAAAGCTTCTGATTTTACATTAATTGATTTATGGAATTCACAAGTTATTTCGGCTGAAAATATGCATAGCAAAGGAAAGTACACTCCTTTTGAAAACATAACTTTTAACGCGGTAGTAAAGCAAACATTTTTACGAGGTGAAGAGATTATGAATCGAGATAAAAATACATTTGGTAAAATTGGTTACGGAAAGTTTATTGAAATAAAAACTTAACCGCAGAGTTGCTAAGGCGCAAAGGGATTACTTTTTCTTTGCGTCTCTGCGTCTTGGCGGTATATAAATTTGAGAGAATTATGAAAATTGCTAACGCTTGGATATGCAGTATAAAAAAGAATTCAATTTCTCCGGTTTTCGGTGATTTGATTTTATCCGATGGTAAAATCAAAGAGATAAAAAAGAAAAACTGGTATGATTATTTAAATGGAAAAACTAGGATCGATAAAAATGCTTACGATGCTAAAGGGAAAGTAATCACTATCCCTAATGTAAATTTTCACGAACACATTTATTCACGTTTATCAAAAGGTTTACCTATAAGCGGGCCGACTGACAACTTCATCAACATTCTCAAGAATCTTTGGTGGAAACTCGATTGCTCACTCGATCACGAAATGACAAGTGCATCCGCCGAAATGGCTTCGCTTGAATCAATTAAGAACGGTGTTACTTATATTTTTGATCATCACGCATCACCGAGAAATACAATCGGCAGTTTGGATGTAATAGGTGACGTGCTTCGTAAAAGAAAATTGAATGGTGTTTTGGCTTTTGAAACATCAGATAGAAACGGAGAATTGCTAAAAACCGAAGGCATAATTGAAAACAGTTCGAGAATAGATTTTGTTGATCCGGACATAAAATATCTTTTCGGACTTCACGCTTCATTTACGTTCAACAATGATACTCTAAAAACCGTATCTGATTTCATTAACGAAAACGATTTGGGAATTCACATTCACTTATGCGAAGATCCGGCAGATAGAAAAATCAGTAAAGATAAATTCGGTAATCTTCCGTTAACACGATTAATAAAGTACAATCTACTTAACGATAAAAGCATTATATCACATGCAATTCATTTAACTAAATCTGAGTATAAAAAAATCTACGAGTACGGAAGCGCAATTGCTTTCAACCCGGATTCAAATCTTAATAACTCTGTCGGAGTTCCAAATTTTAATAATATTCCCAAAGAACAGATAATACTATGCGGTACAGACGGAATGCATGCTGATCCGGCTAAAACTTTGAAGACATTTTTCTTATTGATGAGACATTCCGGTCTATCTTCTGATGAAGCTTTCGAAAGAGTGATCTATACTTATTTCAATCAAATAAAATTTGTTAAAAAGTTTTTCCCCGGTTTTTCAACACTAAACAAAAACGATAAAGCCGATTTCATTATTTGGGATTATGTACCTCCTACCCCTTTCAATAAAAATAATTTTTGGGGACATTACATTTACGGCATAGCCGAAAGTCAAGTTTCATCAACAGTAAAAGGTGGAAAGTTTTTAATGAAGGATAAAAGACTAATTGGAATAAACGAATCAGAAGTTCAAAAAGAAATTTATAAACAAGGTGAAAGATTATTCAAAGAATTCAAAAAGTTGAGATGATTTATGGAAAACATTGCAAAAGAAGTAAACAAGTTAGCTGAAAATTATCAAGATTATTCAGCTGAAAACTTATCAAAGTTGATTCAAAAAAAATCACTAAGCACACAAGAAAAAGATGCGGCAGATGAATTGCAAAGACAAATGAATGAAGCCGGTTTTGATGAAGTAAGAATTGATAAACTAGGGAACGTGATTGGACGAATCGGTAACGGTAAAAAAATAATTGCAATCGACGGACACATTGATACAGTTGATATGGGAAATTTGGATAACTGGAATTTCGATCCGCTCGGTGGCGAGATAAAAGACGGATTTGTTCACGGACGCGGAAGCGTTGATCAGAAAGGCGGTCCTGTTGCTGCTGTTACTGCCGGAAAAATTTTAAAAGAACTTGGATTAACAAACGACATAACTTTATACGTAACCGGAACAGTTATGGAAGAAGACTGCGACGGCTTGTGTTGGAAGTATCTTGTTGAAGAAGAAAACTTAAAACCGGATGCCGTGATAATTACTGAGCCGACAAATTTAAATATTTATCGCGGTCATCGCGGAAGAATGGAAATGAACGCTGAGTTTTTCGGTATTTCTTCGCACGGTTCGGCACCCGAACGAGGAAAGAACGCAATTTATATGGCATCGAAAGCAGCACTCGAAATTGAAAAACTTCACGAAAAATTTGACACTGATGAATTCCTCGGTAAAGGAAGTATAACTGTCACCGAGTTTATTTCTAATAGTCCTTCACTTTGCGCCGTTTCCGATTATGCTAAAATTCATATGGATCGCAGATTGACTTGGGGTGAAGACCGCAAATTAGCTCTTTCCCAAGTAAATGAAATTATTAAGAATATGAAAGCTATAGCATTCTTACTCGATTATAAAACCAAAGCATACACCGGTTTTGAATACGGAATGGAAAAATATTATCCGACTTGGAAACTTGAAGAAGATCATCCGTTGGTTCTAAAAGGGGTTGATGTGTACAAACAATTATTTGAAGCTGATCCAAAGGTTGATAAATGGACTTTCTCCACAAACGGTGTAACGATTAACGGTTATTACAAAATCCCAGTTATAGGTTTTGGTCCCGGCAATGAAGTTTTAGCACACGCACCAAACGAGAAAGTCCCGATTGAACATCTTGTAAAAGCATCAGCGTTCTATGCTTTGT
Organism: Melioribacteraceae bacterium; assembly: GCA_030584085.1. Lineage (NCBI taxonomy): Bacteria > Pseudomonadati > Ignavibacteriota > Ignavibacteria > Ignavibacteriales > Melioribacteraceae > Melioribacteraceae bacterium. The sequence goes on along the minus strand of CP129490.1, from coordinate 650,589 downwards.
TTGCTATGAGTTATTGATTAGAAATAGAACAAATTGCCGTCGGTTTTAACCGACGGAATACAAACACACTTAAATATAATTGGGCTTTAGCCCCATAATGCAATCTTGAATGGGACTAAAGTCCATATAGATTGGAAATATTTTCTCCGTCCACTTGGCATAGCCATCCCTAAGGGAGAAGTGGACGGCAATTAACTAAATTTTACATTTAGGAGCAACAATGAATCTAAAAGGAAAGCACTTTTTAACTTGTGATGATTGGACAAAAGAAGAATTAGATGTTGTATTCAAAAGATCATTTGAATTAAAGAAAGAATTCTATGAAGAAAAACCACATCTTTACCTTCCTCACAAAACTTTGTTTATGATTTTCTTTGAACAGTCAACCCGCACAAGAAACTCAATGGAAGCAGGAATGACACAACTCGGCGGTCATGCACACGATTTAACAGCCGATAAAATGCAATTATCACACGGCGAATCTGCAAAAGATACGGCAATAATTTTATCAAGAATGGGTCACGGAATTGCTTCTAGAAATTGCTTTTACGGAATCGGTGCTGATTACTTAGCAGAAATGTCAAAGCATTCTACAAAACCGATAATGTCATTACAAGATGATATTTATCATCCGTTTCAAGGACTTGCAGATTTAATGACAATATTTGAAAAATTCGGAAACGATCCGCGCGGATTAAAAGTTACTGTTTCATGGGCCTACGCAGATACACACTCAAAACCTTTGTCAGTTCCACAGACACAAGCTTTACTTTTCCCGAGATTTGGAATCGATTTAACAATTGCTCATCCGAAAGAATTTCCTTTGAGCAAAAACATTGTTGAAAGAGCAAGGAAACGTGCAGACGAAAACGGGACTAAAATTAGTTTCACTAATAACATGGACGAAGCGTTTGAAGGTGCACATGTAGTTATTCCTAAAAACTGGGGCGGTTTTGGAGCTTACGGTGTGCAGGAATATCTCGACAATGAAGACGAATGCAAAAAAGAAATGAAAGTAAATTTGGAAAAGTATCACGATTGGATTTGTGATGATAGAAGAATAAAGTTAGCAGATAAAAATGTAAAACTTATGCACGCACTTCCGGCAGATAGAAATCACGAAGTAACAGATGAAATTTTGGATGATCCAAATATTTCAGTGGTTTTTGACGAAGCAGAAAACCGACTGCATACTGCTAAAGCTATTATGTCTTTGACGATGTAACCGATAGATGAATATAAATTATAAATATATATGCAAAGACTGCAACACAGAATTTGATTCTGCATTAATAGAATCAAAAATGATTTACCTATGTCCCGATTGCGGAAGCTGTGAAAAGAACCAACCACTAAAAGGTGTTCTTACAATTGGATATGATTATGAAAGTCTAATAGCTAATTACAGTAAAGACAAATTACTCAGTTTTATAGCCGGTAAAATATGGGATTATCCTGATCTTTGGCCGGTTGAATTTAATAAGATTGATAAAAATGATTTATATAAACTATCTCTTCCGTCTAATCAAATATTGAAATATAATATTGATGGAAGAGAATTATATTTTCAAGATGAAACTAGAAATCCAACTTATTCTTACAAAGATCGTGCTTCAATTTTAGTCGCACTTAAAGCTAAAGAACTTGGAATTAATGAAATTGCTGCAGCTTCTACCGGAAACGCCGGTTCTTCGCTAGCGGGTATTTGTGCTAGACTTGGAATAACTTCACACATCTTCGTTCCGAAAAACATTCCCGAGGCTAAACGAATTCAAATTCAATCCTACGGTGCAAATATTTATATAGTTGACGGAGACTACGACCAAGCGTTTGATTTGTGTCTGGAAGTTTCAACAAAAAACAATTGGTATAACCGGAACACCGCTTACAATCCATTAACAATTGAAGGAAAGAAATCGGCAGCCTATGATATTTTTATTAATACAAATGGGAATTTGCCTGATTACATTTTTGTCCCGGTTGGGGATGGTGTTATTATAAGCGGAATTTACAAAGGTTTTCTTGAGTTGAAAAAGCTCGGCATAATTGAAAGACTTCCAAAACTTATTGCAGTTCAAGCAGAAGGTAGCTGCGCTGTTGTTGATCATTTTTCTTCTAATAGATTTGAATATAAACCGGCAAATACAATTGCAGACAGCATCAGCGCGGGTGCTCCTCGGAATCTTTTTATGGCAGTAAATGCAGTAAAACAATCAAATGGATTTGGAATTAAAGTCAGCGATGAGGAAATACTTTCTTCTCAAAAGATACTCGCTTATAAAACCGGTTTACTTGTTGAACCTTCGTGTGCTTCAACTTTCGCTGGTTATCAAAAAGTGAAAGACAAATTTGAAAAAGACGAAAAAGTAATGTTGCTTATAACAGGTAGTGGTTTAAAAGATTTTGAGGCATTAAAAAAGTGGAATGAAAAGCTGTCTGTTAAAAGCACTAATGAATGGAAAAGTTTTTTGATTAAAGTTAATTAAATGATGCACCACTCTATAACCGGAATAATTTTAACCGCCGGACTCTCCGGTAGAATGAACAGTTTTAAGCCATTGTTAAAATTAAACGATGGTAAGACTTTCATTCAAAATATTGCTGGAAAACTTATACAAGTTTGTGATGAAGTAATAATTGTAACCGGATTTAAATCGAATGAAATTGAAGAGAATTTGAATTCAATTAAACAGAAAGAGAAGTTGAGATTTGTATTCAACGAAAATTATCAATCGGGAATGTTCACGTCTCTTCAAGCTGGTATAAATGAAGCAAATTCTCAATGGCATCTTTATCACTTTGTAGATCAACCAAGTTTACCGTTAAGTTTTTATTCTGATTTTATTCAACAAATTGATAAGCAATTTAACTGGATTCAACCAAAGTATAACAATAGAAAAGGTCACCCAATTCTATTTGATGATTTCGTAAAGCATAAAATTCTGGAAATCAGTATTGATAAGACACTTCGTGATGTTACACAAGATAATTCAATTAAAAAGAAATTTTGGGAGTGTGATACCGATTTGATTTTTCAGGATTTAGATTCTCCCAAAGATTATAAAAGGACTAAGAATAACTTGACCTAATGGGGCTAAAGCCCAATAATTTTCACCTAAATATTCCGTTGGCTAAAGCCAACGGCAATTATAATTCTCAATTCGCTATTCATTGTCTTCGCTTTTAAGCGATGGATAATAATTCAACAGAAGAACTAATTGGGACTCAGCCCCATTGCCAAACACCTAATTCTTAATTCGCTTTTTAATTGGTAATGTAAAATATCTCTGCTTATCAAACTGGTAAAAAGCATTTGCAACTGCACCCGCAGTTGGAACTAAGCCGATTTCTCCGACTCCCTTTGCCCCGTGCGGACCGATTGGATCTTTCACCTCAACTCCTATCACTTCAACTTCCGGCATTTCTCTTGCTCGAAGTATTCCTAAGTCTCTGAAATTTGTACTCACCGGGAAACCGTCTTTCAACACAAGTTCTTCAGAAATAGCATAACCTAACCCCATATGAACCGAACCTTCAATCTGTCCTTCAAACAAATTCGGATTAATAATTTTTCCCGCATCGTGCGCTGCAATTACTTTTTCAATCTCTCCGTTATCATCCAGTATAACTACTTGAGTTGCATAACTGTAAGAGTAATGAGTAATTATATCTTTATCGGTAGCGCCCGGTTTTGTCGTCCAGTCGCAAATCCATTTCCCTTCGTAAATTTTCCCGCTCAATTCGGATAAATCAGAATTCTCCAAATCTTCTTTTAATTTTTTTGATGCTTCAATAATTGCATTCCCTATGATTGATGTAGCACGTGATGCGGTTGTCATTCCTGCTGTTGCGTTAATTTTTGTATCGACCTTTACTTCAATTATACTCGGATCGATACCGGTTTCATTGCACAAAAATTGAACAGCCATTGTGTTTACGCCCTGCCCCATTTCCGTCCAGCCGTGATGAAGTATAACTTTATCTTTCGATACAATTTCAATTTTCACAACTCCGTCATCAGGCATTCCGTTTCCGATTCCAGTGTTTTTAATCCCGCAGGCAATGCCGGCATAATTTGCGTTATAGAATTGATCTTTAACCGCAAGCAATGTTTCTCTTACGCCCGTTCCCCCTTTTAATATTTGTCCGGTTGAAGCAACTCCGCCATCAACTAATGCATTATTATATCTAAATTGCCATCTATCAAATCCGCCTTGTTCGCAGAGATCGTCTATGCAGTTTTCAATAGCGAATGTAACTTGGTTGACTCCGAAGCCACGCATTGCACCACATGGGATATTATTAGTATATACTGCTTTACTAACTATATCGGCATTAGGAATTGAATAAGCTCCGGTTGCATGTCCGGCAGCTCTTTCCAAAACTTTCATTCCTACTGAAGCATAAGCTCCTGTATCTCCAATTATATCGGCTTTAATTGCTGTCAGCATTCCGTCTTTATCGCAAGCTAATGTATAATCCATTATTAGCGGATGACGTTTAGGATGCATACGAACTGATTCATCTCTATTTAGCTTTACTTTGACTGGTTTATCAAGAAGAAATGCACAGAGTGCTGCGTGATGCTGAACGGATAAATCTTCTTTGCCGCCGAATCCGCCGCCGTTCGGAACAAGTATCACTCTAACTTTTTCTTCAGGTAGATTTAATACCTTTGCAATTTGTTTTCTGTCCTCGTAAACACCTTGTCCTTGTGAGAGAATTTCAACTCCACCCTCTTCAGGTTTTGCAACAGAACATTCGGTTTCTATGTAACCGTGTTCAATAATTTGTGTAGTGTATCTTCCTTTCGAAACAAATGAAGATTCATTAATTGCTTTGTCGGTATCGCCCCGATGAATTTCCGTCGTTGATAAAATATTTCCGGTTGAATGAATTTGAGGCGCATCATTTTTAATTGCTTCGAAAGGATCAGTTACCGGTTTTAAAACTTCGTATTCAATTTTGATGAGTTTTGCAGCTTCTCGTGCAATTGCTTCGTTCTCTGCAACAGCAATAGCCAAAACATCTCCGATGTATCGCGTTTCTTCTCCGATATCAACCATCATCGGCCAATCATGCACAATCAAGCCTGTATTTCTTGTGCCGGGAATATCTTTTGCAGTTACAATTTTCTCTACACCATCTAGTTTTTCTGCTTTTGTAATATCAATCGATAAAACCTTTGCTCTAGGGTGATCACTGAACTTTAATGCACCGTAAACCATGCCTTCTAACTTTACATCTTCAACGTATGGACTGAATCCAAGAACCATATTTTCAGCATTATATTTAGGATATCTTTTACCGACTCCTGTTTGCTTTATTTCGGGTATTGGTATTTCTTTTAATTCACGAATCGCTTCTGCAGCGTATTCAACAGAATCTATTATTTTTTTATAACCGGTGCAGCGGCAAATGTTTGATTGTAATCCCGTAGCAATTTCAGTTCGAGTTGGATTTGGTTTCTTCTTCAGCAGTGCAACCGACTGCATTACAATTCCCGGAATACAGAATCCGCACTGCACTCCGCTTTTTTCAACAAATGCATTCGTGAAAACGCGCTTAGTGTAATCATCCAATCCATCGGGAGTTACAATTTCTTTTCCTTCCAAGCGTTCCATAAAAGTTGTGCAGGATAATCTCCCTTTGCCGTCGATTAAAACCGAGCAGGCACCGCATCCACCTTGAGGCGAGCAGCCATCTTTTACTGTTGTTATTCCTTCTTCGTTGCGCAGAAAACTAAGCAATGATTGCTTAGGAACACCGTTGTATTCTTTTTCAATTCCGTTTAAGTAAAATTTCATTTTAAATCTCGTTTAAAGGAACGCAGATGACACAGAATAAATTGATATTCACAGATAAAATCAGCGAGAATCAGTCGCATCTGTATCATCTGTGTTCCATTGTTGATTAACAAATGTCTCTTTTAAATTTGTTAAATAATAATACATCTCAATAATTTTTTTTGTATTTAACTGTTTATTGTGATCAAATTTTTTCAAAACATTAATTGGGTTCATCTCCAAATCAAAAATTGATTCAAAATACTTATCGCTATATAGAATTTCATTATCGTTAAAAACCAATTCGTGTATTTCATTATCTTCTTTATAAATTAATTTATTTCCTTCAAGGAAATATCCTTTGCTGATTTCATCAAAGCTATCTTTACTTAATGCAAATTTCGGTTTTACTTTATAAGGAGCTCCGCTGGTCGGACAAAATGTATCGCAGTTTCCGCACTCATTACAGAAATCGTTTATATTAATTATCTGATACTTTTGATTAACCTCAAACTCTTCCCAACTTGTTATTTTATAATCTCCATTTTCAAAATTGATTTGAGGATATTTCTTTTTGAAAGGGGCGATTTCATAATAAACGTTTGCGAGATTCGGGCAAACACTTACGCATATATTACATATTTCATCACAGTAAAGACAGCGTAAGGCTTCTTCAACTGCTGTTGCTTCATCCATTACCGGGTTAACTAAATCGAATGAATTACGCTGCTCTAATGGTATAGATTGTAAATCCTTTCCATAAACTCGATGAGATAATTTATGCTGATAATTTTTTAAATCAATCTTCTCAAGATCAGGTTTTAATGTTTTATATTCCTGCTCAATCTTTGATAAAATTATTTTTGCTGCATCTTTGCCGTCGCCAATTGCATTGATTAATGAATCCGCTCCACGAACTGCATCGCCGCCGGCAAAAACGTTTTTAATTTCCGTTTCTTTAGTGTGTGAATTCACTTCCAGTTTTTTATTCGGAAGAAAATCTAAATTTACTTCTTGTCCAATTGCTGTTATAATCGAATCAAACTCCAGTTCATAATCGGAGTTTGGGATTTCAACCGGGCGTCTTCTTCCCGATTCGTCTTCATCGCCGAGTTTCATCTTTATACAAGTTAATCTAAGTCTATCATCAACTTTTTCAATTTTCTTCGGTGTAGTTAGTTCAACAACATTAATTCCTTCATGAATCAATTCTTCAATTTCTTCTTTGTCGGCGGGCATTTCGTTGACTGTTCTTCTGTAGAGCAGCGTTACGCCTTCACCGCCGTTTACCAATCTTTGTGCTGTTCGTGCTGCATCCATCGCGGAGTTCCCGCCGCCTATTACTGCGGCACTTTTACCGAGACTTACTTTTTCACCGAGTTTAATCTTTTCCAAAAATTCAATTTGATCAAAAACGTTTTCATTTTCTTCACCTTCGATTTCAAGTTTCTTCCCTTTCTGTGCACCTACTCCCAAATAAACAAAATCAAACTTATTTCTAATTCCTTCAAAGTCATCTTTAGTTATTGCGCGATTGTAATGGATCTTAACTCCGAGGGATTCAATATTTTTTACATCGAGTTCCAAAAGTTTGTCGTCAATTCTAAACTTTGGTATAGTAGACGAAGCCATTCCTCCGCCGAAACCGTGTGCTTCGAAAACTTCTACGTTAATACCTTCCAACGCTAAAAAGTATGCAGCTGAAAGTCCCGACGGACCCGCACCAATTACTGCTACTTTCTTATTCAAAATTTTTGAAGAATGTTTATCAAAATGATTTGATTCTTTCTCTGCCGCAAACCTTTTTAACTCTCTTATCAAAATTGAATTGTCGATATTCATTCGCGTACACTTGGTTTGGCAAAGATGATCGCAAACCATTCCAGTTATATTCGGCAGTGGATTTTCTCTTACAATCGTTTCGTATGCAGCAGTATAATTTTTATTGCCGATATTATATAAATATTCCGGTACATCTTGATCAATAGCACAGGCTTCAACACAAGGTGGATGAATGCAATCGAGTTCGGTTAACTCTCTGTTTGTTTTTATGTTTTGATGCTTCGCAAAAGATTTTTTGTAACGTCCATCATTAATTACCGATTCAGCATAGGTATTTAAATTCTCAAGTGCGGCTGACTGTAAATCTTCTTTACTGTTTTTACTTAGGATAAACTTGTCAATAGTCGAAGTATTCGCTTTATCCATTTCTGATTGAAGGTTTGACAAATATTGTCGAAGACGTGAATAACCACCAGGACGCAGTAAATCCGAGCAGACGGTAACCGGTGTCAGGTTACAGCTAACAATATCAGCAAAATTAAATGCATCTGCTCCACCGGAAAATGAAAGGTCTAATTTTCCTTGATATTCATTTTGAAGTAACGCGGCCACGTTAATAGTGAGCGGATGAAGCGATCGACCGCTCATATAAACCATCTTTTGATCATTTGGTAACATTTGAGAGGGATTTAACGACTCAAGTGTGTTTGTTAATTTTAAACCAAACTCAACATTGTTTGCTTGTGCACAATTAAGAAGTTCATTTATAAGATTCTTTGCATCATTGAATTTCAAATCGTGTTCAAATGCTTCATCCGGAATTGTTATTTTATAACCTAGCTTTTCGTTTAAGATTTCTCTTAATTTTTCTTTGCCGAGAATTGTGGGATTTAATTTTACGGCTGTATGAAATTTGTATTCATTCATCAAATGTTTTGCTATTGCTTCAATTTCATCAGGCGGACAACCGTGCATTGTTGAAAGTGTAACATTGTTGCTTATCTTGCTCGGTATTTTAATATGAGTAATACGTGGATAAATCTTCTTTAATTTTTCAATTTTTTCCTCAATCTCACTCGAAGCATCTTTCATCTTACACAAAAATGAAGCAACTTTTTCGCTTTTGATTCCTTTTAGATCATAACCAACGCTTATATTAAAAATTGTTTCAAATTCATACTCTTGTTTATCACTGAGAATGTGAAGCAAAATCCATGCATCAATATATTGACCGAGACTCTCTTCAATTCTCAATTCTTGAGACCATTCGCAGTTATAACCTTCATCATACATATCGATACAAGGTTTTGCGACTTCAATCTCATCAAACACTTGAACGGTTTTCAACTCAATATAACGAGCGCCGAATAACCAAGACAAGACAATATTTTGCGAGAGCTGTGTGTGCGGACCGGCTGCAACACCAAGCGGTGCAGCGAGAGTTTGTTTATATCTTTCTACTTTGAAGGGATCGGTTGACTTCGGCTTGAAGAAAAGATCATTGTAATAACCAAAAATCCTTCCTTCTTTTTCTTCGGACAGCATCCATTTCAAAACTTTTTCAAGCGGGTAGATGTGTAATTTATCTTGCATAATTTTTATTCTGTTTTCCGTTTTATACTTATTATTTCTGCTGCAATGCTTACTGCGATTTCTTCCGGAGTTTCGGCTTCAATTTCTAATCCTATTGGAGTGTAAACTTTATCAAAGAGTTTTTTATCGACTCCATCTTTGACAAGATTGTTAAACACAGTTTTAATTTTACGGGCGCTTCCCATCATACCAATATATTTTAGATCCAAGTTAATTACAGAACAGAGCGCATCTTTATCTCCCATATGCATCGGTGTTACAATAATTGCATAAGATTTGCTTCCTTCTTTTATAAATTGATTTACATCCTTATAATCGGTTATAATTTTTTCATCTGCATAAGTGTTTTGATTCATAGTAAAAACATCCTCGCGGTGATCAAATACAACAACATAAAAACCGATGAACTTCATAATTTGCGAAACCGCCAAACCAACGTGTCCCCCGCCAATTATATAAGCAGTATCCGTAAAACCGATATTTTCTTTGTAGATATAATCAGTGTCATTTTCGTAATTGAAAGTACAATCATCTTTTTGAGATTGGGAGGAATCATAATCAAACAAGTTATATGATAATTTCAATATACCGTTCTCACGCTTATTGAGATTCTCTAATATTTTATCAATCGACTTAATTTCTTCAGAAGCTAATAACGAAAAAATAATTGTTTGATATCCACCGCAGATTAAGCCGGATTCTTCAAGATCTGTTTTAGGAGAATGTTGTAATCTTTTAATTTGTTTTTCTTCTTTCCTGGAAAGAAGTTCAATCCCATAATCAATTAACTGTTTCTCCATAATTCCGCCGCCGACAGTACCTTTTGTCAAACCGCTCTGCGTCAACAACATTTTAAATCCTTGTCGTCCGGGAGAATGATTTGAAGAATCAGCTACGGTTAAAAGGAGAACTTTATCATATTCGTTTATATTATCTCTCGCAAATTGCCAGAATCTTTTTTCATTCAAATTTTCACCTATCCTATTTCGGAAGAAGCCATTTTAGATCTTTCTTTTGCAGTTTTTCTGCCTTGGTACAATTGCATCAAAGTTTTCTCGTGTGTAATCGGAGAAGAATATTTCAAATCAACATAAGGATTGAAAGCTTTAACAGCATTTGAAATTGCAAAAAATGCTCCAATACCGTACATCAATGGCGGCTCACCGACTGCTTTTGATTTGAAAGGTCCGTAAGGATTTTCCGATTCTTCTAAAAAATATGTCTCAATTATTTTTGGTGCAGAATAAATATCAGGGATTTTATATGTCGATAAGGAATTTGAGTTAAGCCTGCCTTTACTGTCCTGTACAAGTTCTTCGACCGTCATCCAGCCGATACCTTGCACAATCCCGCCTTCAACCTGTCCCAAATCAATTGCGTGATTTAGAGTCTTGCCGTAATCGTGAACAACTTTTACTGAATCAATTTCATAAGTGCCTCGCAGACAATCAACGGTAACTTCAGTAATTGCTGTTCCGTAAACGTGATAAGCGAACGGGTGACCTTGTTCTTTCTTTTTGTCGAAATAGATATCAGGAGTTGCATAAAACGCCTGAGCCGTTAAACTAATTCTATGTTGATTTGCTGATCGAATTAATTTATTCCAATCAAGTTCAGTTTCTTGTCCGTTGCACAAAATTCTTCCGTCAACTATTTCGATATTATTTTCATCATCTAACTTTAGTAAATCAGCAGCGTGTTTTTTAAGACGAGAAAGCAAACTGCTGCATGCAAAAAGAAGAGCGTTCCCATTAAGATCGGCAGCACTGCTTGCTGCAGTCGGCGAAGTGTTTGCAACTCTGGTTGTGTTTGTCGATTCGACTTTTACTTTAGCTTTATCAATCGAAAAAACTTTTGAAGCAATATTTATCATCTTTTCGTTTACGCCTTGTCCCATTTCAACTGCGGCAGTACTCACCGAAACAGAACCATCAGTGTAAATATGAACTAAAGCGCTGGCTTGGTTCATCATAGTATTTGTGAATGAGATACCGAAACAAACCGGCATAAACGAAACACCTTTTTTCTTTAAGGTATTGTGTTTATTAAACTCTTCGACTGAACTTTTTATCGTATCAAATGAATATTTTGTTTCAGCTTTGTTCCAACATCTCGAAGCATTAACCCTTTCAGCAATCTGACCGTAGTAAAATTTGTTTCCTTCTGCGAGTAAATTTTTCTTTTGAATTATGTACGGCTCAATTCCAATTTTATTCGCGGCTTTATGAATAGCAGATTCAATCACGAACATACCTTGCGGTCCGCCGAATCCTCTGAATGCTGTGTTAGGCGGAAGATTTGTTTTGCACGAAATTGCAGTAGCTTTAACGTTTGGTATGAAGTAACTATTTGTAGTATGAAATAATGTTCTTTCCAAAACTGCGGGAGAAAGATCAGCTGCGGCTCCGGCATTTTGATAGAATGTAACTTCGTATGCTAAAATTTTATAATCTTTTGATAGACCAATTTTATAATCGGCAGAGTAAGGATGACGTTTGCCCGTCATTCTTAAATCGTCGTGGCGGTGAAGTATCAACTTGACCGGTTTATTAGTTAACTTTGCTCCAAGTGCTGCCATCACAGCCCAAGGAGTTGCTTGATCTTCTTTACCACCGAAAGCACCGCCTAATCGTAACACATCAACTTCAACTTGATGCATCTTTAAGTTAAGTACTTTTGCAGCAGTGCTTTGAACTGCTGTTGGACCTTGTGTCGATGAATAAATTTTTATTCCTCTGCCTTCAGACGGAACTGCAACAGCACCTTGTGTTTCGAGATATAAATGTTCTTGTCCGCTTATTTCGATTCTGTCTTCAATTATATATTCACAATCGTTAAAAGAATTTTCAACATCGCCCATGGAGAAAATTCTTGGTGGGATTATTAAACTTCCCTTTTCATAAGCTTCACGTGGATCGGTTATTGGAGTTAGTTCTTCATATTCAATTTTAATTTTGCTCTTAGCTTTCTTTGCAATCATTTCAGTTTCAGCAATAACTATTGCAATAGGTTCGCCGATAAATTGAACTGTGCCTTCTGCAAGTAAATGTTCATCGGGAATTATATTACCGATTTGATTTTCACCCGGTATATCTTTGTAAGTAATAACCTTGACAACACCGGGGACTTTGAGAGTTTCCGACAAATCGAGTTTGGTAATTTTACCGTGTGCTATTTTTGAATCGAAAACAGATGCATACAATGTACCTTGCGGAACCGGCATATCATCAACAAAAATTGATTCCCCTTTTACGTGTTTTATTACGTCACTCGATTTCATACAATTTCTTTCTCGTTTATTAATTGCGGGAACAACTTTAGAAAGTGTGCTTTTACTAATTGACCAAGCAATATTTTTTTATACTCAGCACTTCCTCTTACATCGCTTATCGGTGATATTTCATTTTGCATAACTGCTAAAGCAGAATCAATTGTATCGATTGAAATATCCTTGCCGATTAAATATTGATTTGTCTCTTTCAATAATTTGGGAACCGGTGCAACACCACCGGCAGAAATAAAAATATTTTTTATTCTATTACTGTTGGTTTCTATTAACATTGCCGTGTTAACTGATGCAATATCTAAGTAAGTTCTTTTAGAAACTTTTTCAAAACTAAAATTGAAATTGTTTTGAGGAACTTCGAACCAAACTGCTTTTATGAATTCATCTTCTTTTTTATTGAGTTTTTTATAATCGAGGTAATATTCCGAAAGTGGGACTTCTCTTTCATATTTGCCATTGGATAAAATTAATGTGGAGTTTAGCGCAAGAAGAATAAGCGTTAAATCTCCAATCGGTGAAGCGTTTGATAAGTTGCCGCCGATCGTTGCAGAATTTCTAATAGGAAGGGAGGCAATTAAATCAATATCCCTTTTTATTGATGGAATAATCTTTCGTAATATTTCGGATTGCTTGAATTCTTCAAAAGTTGTTCCGCCGCCAAGTTCAATGCGATTGTTATTTTCAACAATGTAATTCAAATGCTGATGTTCGAGAAAAGCAGCATCTCTTTCTAAAAGATCATCCGGTTTCTGTACGAACAAATCACTTCCGCCGCCGATAAAGATAGTTGATTTCTCATTTGCTTCGACTTGCTCTAATATTATTTCCTTCAATCTGTTTTCAATATCGACAAATGTTTTCGGCAGCACATTTTTCTCAATTAGATATGAAATGTGACTTGATTCGTTAGCATCTTTAAGTTCAGTTATAACTTTATCAACAGCACGAATAATTGAATGATAACCTGTACAGCGACAAATATTTCCGGCAATTGCGTTGATTGCTTCATCGTGAGAATATTTGAAGTTATTAAGCAGATAAAAAGTAAACGACATTATAAATCCTGGTGTGCAGAACCCGCATTGCGAAGCATTTTCATCGGCAAAAATTTGCTGTTGAAGAAGTAACTCGCTTTTGTTTATGCCTTCTATTGTTACAACGTGTTTACCTTGACAATTTCCAACCGGATAAATACACGAAGTCACAGTTTTATATTTGAGTTTTCCTTCGACGAGTTCACCGAGCAAAACAGTGCACGCTCCGCAGTCACCTTCTTTGCAGACTTCCTTTGTTCCGGTTAAATGTTTCTCTTTACGAATGAAATCTAATAGTGGGAGGGATGGATTTACATCTGTTTGAATTAATGATTGATTTAGTATGAACGATAACTTTGAATTTTTCACGTATGTCTCAAACAATTTCCTAAAAATTACCCAATAATTGAGACAAAATAAACTAAATCAGAATATATTGATCTGATAGTGAGTATCGGTATCGCTTAGTTGATCAACAAAAAAGGAAAAACCCGGACAATAGAGAAAAAGAATATTTGTCCGGGTTTGAGTAAAGGAAAATTAATTGTAACGCAGTTCTTCCTCTTCAACGGCACGTAATTCAGATAAATTAAATTTACTCAAGGATCCTTTTAATTCACTTGATGATTCAGAAAGTTTACGAACTGAATCTTTAATCTGACTAATGTGCAAACTATAATCTTCGGTTACTAATCTTATGCTTTCAACATTTTGAGAAATGACAGCGCTGGTTGTACTTTGTTCTTCATTTGCCGCAGCAAGATGCTTTATTGTTATTGAAACTTCATCGGCACCTTTAATAATTTCTTCCAGTGCAGTATTTGCTTGATATGCTAATTTTTTCCCGGTTTCAACTTCTTTAGTTCCTTCGTTAATGACAAGAACCGCGTCAGAAGTATCTTTCTGAATTCTATTTAACATATCTTCGATTTCTTCGGTTGCATTAGTTGTTCTTTCGGCAAGCTTTCTTACTTCATCAGCAACTACTGCAAATCCACGACCTTGTTCACCAGCTCTCGCAGCTTCAATAGCGGCATTCAATGCAAGCAAGTTTGTCTGATCTGCAATTTCATTAATTACTTTTATAATCTCACCGATTTTATTTGTGTTGTTCGCAAGTTCATGAATTGTTTTTTCGGATTTAGAAACAACATCAGCAATTCTTTGAATACCTTTAATTGTTTCGGTGACAACATTACCACCTTCTTTAGCCTTTTCACCGGCTTTATCAGCAAGTTGTGAAGTTGTTAACGCACTCTTACTATTATCTTGAATTGTAGTTGTCATCTCTTCAATAGCTGAGGCTACTTCATAAGTTTGGCTCTTTTGTCTTTCTGATCCATGAACTAATTCTTCTGTTCCGTTATAGATAGAACCTGTCATCATTTCTAGTTCGTGCGAATTGCTGATTACTTTTAATAGAATATCATTAAGTGCATCAACAACTGCATTGATGTTATCTTTGATTAACTTATAATCACCTTTGTAATTATTCTCCATTTTTACGGTAAGATTACCGCGAGCAATCTCGTTTAATACAACCGTAGCTTCTCTAATCGGTTCGATCATCGAATCAAGAATGGAGTTTATACCTATAATAAATTTCTGCCAATCACCGTTGAACTTCGAAACATCACCTTGAAGCGAAAGGTCGCCAATTTTATTAGCTTCAACAAGCATATCTGCTTCTAATAATAAATTTTGAAGAATATCGACTTGCTTATTAATTGAGTATGCTAATTCATCTTGTTCCGAAGCGGGAGTAACTTTATTAAGTTTTCCTTCCGCAACATTTTTAACTGCTTGAATTTTTTCAAGCTGCTTTTCTTTCATATGGTTCATCAGATCAGCAAGTTCACCAAATTCATCTTTTCTATCTAAATTCAGATTTACATTATAATTTCCATTTGCGAATTGCAATACAGAGTTCTTAAGTTCATTAATCGGTTTGCTGATTGTCGGCGCTAAGTAAAAAGCGGCAAAAAAGAAAAATAAAGCTCCTACAATCATACCAATTACTATTGACGTTTTAGAATATGATATTTGGCCTGCCATATCATTATCTAATGCGACAGCAGTTGCATCGAGTTCTTTGACAATCATTTCAAACTTTTTAACTAATTGATCACCAACTTCTTTGCCTGAAGTTGCAGCAATAATAGCTGCCATATCAAACATTTGAGATGCGCTGGCACTTATAATACCGTCGGCAACTAATCCTTTATAATTTTGCCAGATAGATTGAATATCGGTTAAAGCGGTTTCAATCACTTCATTATTGAACTGAGTTTCACCGAGACTAACTAACGACGAATCAAAGTCTGCACTGAAACCTCTGTAGGTTTGTTCATTCTTACTAAACTCATCGGCAAATTCGGGAATTGATAATTGAAGAAGTACAAATTGCATTTGCTGAAATTCGGTGTACATCTCTTTTAGTTCAACCATCGGCTCCATATAATCCGAGAAAATATTTTCTTTGGTTGTTTCAAAAGCTGATATACGCACATAATCATTCAATGCAATAAATGTTGATATAACCGCGATAATCAAAAATCCAATTTGAATTTTTCTAACAAATTTCAGATTGTTTAATTTGTTTAGCATTTTTTTCTCATTGTAATTGAAAACTTATTGGAAGGGACAATTTAACTTTTACTGCTTGTCCATTATTTTTACCGGGTACAAACTTTGCTTTTTTAATTGCTTCAACAGCTGCTTCATCACAACCGCCGCCAATACCTTTTATTACTTGAACATCTTCTACATTACCGCTTTCATTTATAAAAGCCATAACAAATACTTTTCCCGTAATACCGGCTTTTCTTGCAATCTCCGGATATTTAATAGTTTTATACAGATTTGGTAATCCACCTTCGACTTCCGGCATTTGTTCTGCAAATGCTAAATATGGATCTGCTTGATTCACTCCTGAATCAGCGACTAATACATTTTGATTTATGATTCCTGTAAATACAAAAACAATAAAAACGATCAAAAATGAATTGTTTTTTAATTTAGAGAGCATGACTCATTTCTCCTTTTGTGAAAAGTTTTAAGATAACTTGCTATATCATCGAAAATTTTTGGCGAGATTTTATGCTTTGGAGAGATTTTTTTTATTTTTTTTGTCACTTCTCAAGAATTTTATGGGATTTAGGATTTTCCTAATTTCAATTTCAAACAGTATCTCGTATCGAGTTTATAATCCTAACTTTTCCAGCAATTAATTTCAGTGAATTACTAAATAATTGGAATAATTTTTCGATTATCATCTATAGAAATACGTTCACCAAATTAATGTGAAGATTCAAATGATTCTAACTTTAGATGACATACAACTAGAAGATAGACGAAAGTTTAGCAGACTTGGAAAAGAATTTTTCTTTTTTGATGACAAGGAAGAATTCGATCCGTTAAAAGAATCACAGAAATTTCACAAATTTTTTAGTCTAAACTTACCTGAAAACATTTCCGAAAATTTTCTTTCAAAAGAGAATATTACTCTCTATTTGCTTGATTACTACAAATTTGCTCTCACAAAAAAAACAAATGGAATCTTATCAAAAGATACAGTAAGAGATTCGTTATTGAAGTGGTTTTTTACAAAATCGACTTTGGAGAAAGAATCAAACTTACACACAATCTTTAAATTAAGTAAAGCGAACAATCTGCCTTTTTATGATGAACTGCTATTAAGTTCATTCATTATACGTGATAAAAATCTCATTAAAGATTTTTCTTTAATCGACCGAAAATTAGAATACCTTACTGCAATGGAAGCGACTGAAAATGACGTTCATCTTAAACTGATGATGAATCTCATAAAAAGCTTGTATTATATAGATATAGAAGAAATTGAAACAGCGTTATATGCTATCAATGAAATCGAAACTTCCGGTGGATTTTCACCGAATGCGGCATTTTATAAATCAGTAATAATGTTGAAAACCGAGCAGTTTGAACAAGCGGAAATACTAGTCGATAAATTAGTTGAATATGACTTAAGCAGAATTTCCTACGCGGTTGAAAACAATAATCTTAAGTTCTTCGAAATGCTTATTCGGAATTCATTTCTACAAAAATTCTTCTTGCTCAATGAAGGACCGTTGCTTACCGAAAAAATCACAACACTAAATCTAATTGTTCAGAAAAAATCCGAATTAATTGCAAAGATAAATGCTGCAATGAAAGGTCTTTCGCAAGAGATGTTCTCGGAGTACAAGAGTGATGAAATTAAAAGCAAAATATCATTTATAGAATTTATAATTGCTAAATACGGAAACTCAAAAAGTTTTTACTTTACCACAAGTCTGGATTTTCTTAATAATAAGTGCCGTTCCATCCTTAATGAAATCTCAAGCAATATCGATCAAAAATTTGAAAAAATGATCAATGACTTATTGGTGCGATATGACGAGAAAATTAATACCAACCGAGATTTATTAAGAACACTAGAAGAAAACAATAGAGATATAATTCAGAAAGAAGATGCAAAGTTTCAGAAAGTATTGACCGAATACGAAAATAAAATTAATCATGAATTAAAATATTTTGAAGACCTACTTTCACGTTTTGATAATGATTCAAACAATTCATCATTTTCTTCAATCAAAAATTCCATGCTTTACAATGGATTGTTTTCCTTGTTTGTGTTGCTATCCGGTGGATTTGCAGAATATTCAAATAGCTATGTCGCCGACATCGCAAATATTGGAAGCGTAATTTCAATAGTAATTATGGGCGGATTAAAATGGGGAACGATTAGTTTCATAATCGGCATTTTCATCTCAATATTCATGCTGCTTAGCACTTTACATCAGCGCTATTCAGCAAAAAATAATTTGGTACAAAGAATAAGCAATTTAAACACCGAGAAAGAACAAGGTAAAAACGCTATTCGCTCAAAACACGAACAAAAGAAAAAACATCACGAAGAGAAATACGAGAAATCCAAGATAAGATTAAACGAAGAAATTGAAACCTACAAGAACAACAAGCTTGAAGAACGAAAATTATTAGAAGAAAAATTCCGCGAAGAACGAACAACCCTCCACCAACCGCTGGAACAATTACTGCAGATGTAAGTGGTTAATATTGGCCAAAGGGCTAATCCCGATGAAAAGTTCCAAGAATACTTAGTGTTTTGAAGCTATAATTAATGTTATTCTCTGGAATAAAAATTGTTTTGCAAACAAAAAAGAAAATTTATGAAAACAGAATACTTAATAATTGGGTCTGGATTGACTGGAAGTGTTCTAGCACGAAGTTTAACTGATATCGGCAAAAAAGTTATTGTACTTGAACGCCGAGATCACATCGCTGGAAACATCTACGATTATTACCACAAGAGTGGTATAAGACTGAATAAATATGGCCCACACTATTTTAGGACAAATTCTGAGAAAGTATGGAAGTTTGTGAATAGGTTTTCTGAGTTTTACAAATTTGAAGCAAAATTAAAGACTTTTTCTAATTCCCAATTATTTAACTGGCCTTTACATGAACAAGATTTTAAAAGAATTGTTGACGACAAGTTCGTCTATAGTTTTGATGGGGAAGCTACTAATTTTGAAGAAGCTTCTCTTAAAATGATGCCAAGCTTGATTTATGAAAAATTTGTTAAGGGATATACGAAAAAGCAATGGGCTGTTGATCCGAAGCAATTATCAAAGGATTTAGCAAAAAGATTTGATATAAGAATAAATAATGACATAAGACTAATGGATCATAAATATCAAGGATTACCAGTTAACGGTTTTACTGCATTAATAAGTAAGATGTTAGAAGGAATTCCCGTTATTCTAAATTGTGATTTTTTAAAAAATAGGGACCAATTTCAGTATTCTAAGCTCATTTATACAGGTTCTATAGATGAATATTATAATAGCAAATTTGGTAAACTGAGATATAGAACCCAAAAAAGAATAGATAAATACTTCTCCGAATTTGATTCATTTCAAAATTGTGAACAGGTTAATTATCCGGGAGAGGAATATGAATATGTAAGAATATTAGAATGGAAATATATGCTGCCTCAAAACTTTAGAGAAAAGATTTCGGGCACCTTAATAACATATGAAATTCCACAGAACCCAAGTTCCTCTTGGGAAAATGAATATCCCTTCCCTAGCTACATTGATCAAGAGATTTATAAGAAGTATGAAAAAGAAAATACTGATAATAATATAATTTTTTGCGGCAGATTGGGGAAATATAAATACTATGATATGGACATAGCTATTTCAGAAGCCTTTAAAATTTTTAGACAAATTGAAGATGACAAATTATGAAAACAAACGAAAGAATAGTATTAAGTAAAACTGAAGCATCGAACAGTATCTTTTGTTTCACCGGTGAATTTGGATATGAAATGATTTCGTGGATCCCATACCTCCTATATTTAAAGGATACACTTGGGATTCGATTCAATACTATAAGCAGAAGAGGTTCTAAAGTTTTTTATTACTTTTCAGATAATCACATCGAAGTTGGCCCGGAATTCATTGGAGACATGTGGGGCGATCAGAAAAAATATGGAGAACTACAAAAATTATATCCCGATCGACTTTTAGTTTACCCCGGACCTGACTTAGTAAACAAGAAACAGATAGTTGTTGAAGATATTGAATGGACAAACAAAGACATTCATACTATAATTAGTACTGAAAACTATGCTGTTCCAGATTATACAGATGTAAAATTCAATTATGACTTTAAATTAAAGAAGCCATTCGTTGTTGTAAATAATAAATATTTCAGACAATGGTATAATACATACAAGGCACCCTTAAATTATTTCGATCCCCAAGAATTTAAAAGTATGGCAAAAACTCTCAATGAAATGGGATATATGGTTGTCTATAACCACTATATTGAAAAAACATCAAGTGATCAATATTTCCAATATGATTTTAATCAAATCGGGGAAAGAGATGATCAGATTATAAGCCTAAATAATTATTATAAAGGTTTAGAGCCTGAAGAAAGAAATCGATTCCAATTGTCATTATATAATGATTCGGAATTTGTTATAGGGCCTCAAGGAGGTAATTTATATTTACCGGCACTCTGCAAAAAAGATCTTTGGATTCTGATGAGAGATGGAAGGTATGTTGATTATTTAGAATTTGGGAAATTATATGGTATTCAAGTAAATGCTTTTTATGAACCATGGCATATGGAGAATTCCATCAAGCAAGTTTACAAGAATAAAGATTATACTTTTTTTACGGCTAAATCAATCGAAAAAATGCATTTTGCGATAAAAGGCTATTCAAGTAATATGAAGGACTGCTCATCTATGAATCCAATGATTTCAATTTGTATCCCAACATATAACAGGAGACATTTTATTGAAGAGGCTATTAATAGTGTTCTTAGTCAAGAATATGATAATTATGAAATTGTAGTTGTTGATGATGGTTCAACAGATGAAACTGGTGATTTAATTAATCTAATTAACAACGATAAAATACAGTACATTCGTAAAGATCATACAGGTGCATCGGATACCCGCAATAGAGCAATTTCCGAAGCAAAGGGCGAATTTATTCTATGGCTCGGATCTGATGATTTATTGATGCCAAATACTTTGAATAAATATGCAAGTATTTTAAGAAACCAATCTGACATTGATGTAATATATGGGAATTTAATTGTTACTGATGCAAAATTGAATCCAATTAAAAATGAGATATTTCAAGATTGGTCTGGAAAAAACTCTGAACTTCTGGGAATGCTCATAAAATACAATCCAATACCGGATGGCGGATCAATAATTCGCAAATCATGCTATGATAAAATTGGGAAGTATAATAAAGAGTTTACACGCGCTCATGATTATGAATGGTGGAGCAGAGCTGCATTAAAAGTTAGCTTTGTACATCTTAATGATTTTGTATATAAATGGCGTTGGCACGATAACAATATGTCATCCGGAACAGTTGAAATTAATACTGACTTTGAATCCAGGGTTGTTCAAAATATGCTTGAACAATATTCTCTACGAGAATTGAGTCCTGATCTCGATTGGGATATTGTTGATTCAAATAAAGCAAAAGCCATTGTATATCAAAGAGTTGCATTGAGAATGTTTAGATTAAATGATTTTCACAATTCCACTAAATTTATTCAAATGAGTTTAGATAAATTCCCATTCCAAGAAACTGCTAATTTAGCATCCGAAATTTACAATGGTGTTCTGACTAGACTTTATACTAATCAACAGTCTAATAATAAAGAACTATTGCCACAACTTTCATTGAAATCCATTCTTTCATGGACAATAGGTCGCGGAACTGTTAATATTAATAACGTTGAACATCGGCTTATAATTAAGTGTAATCGATGTGATAGTGAATCAAATTTTATTGCTATACATGAAATAAAAGAACAGCCTAGTAGCTCGATTTTTATTTGTCATAAATGTAAAAATATTTCACTATTCAGTGAAGAGTTATTCACACCATATTTCACATCGTTACTTAAAACTAAGAATCAAGTATTAAAACATAATCTTAATCCTATAACAAAATCGAGACTTGCTTACTTTATAAAAGATGCACACATAATTACTGGTGGGGCTAAAGTGGTTTTTCAACATATCAACTGGTTGATGAAATTAGGTGTAGATGTAACAGTATATTCTTTTGAACCGCAGCCGCGGTGGATTGATTATAAAATCAATTTCACACAAATACAGAGTTTTGAAGAATTATATGATAAAAAATTCGATCAGATAATTGTGTTCAGTATTTTTGAAATTCCTGAAATAGTCCAAAGAATCCATCCATCACGTATATATTTGTTTTGTCAAGGGTTCGAGGGTTATCATTACGGAAGAAACTATGATGATATTCGTACAGATAAATATTTATTGAATGAAATGCATCGTCTGCCGATAGGCAGTATAGTTATCTCAAAACACTTGGTCGATCTATTCAAAGAAAAGTTTAATAAAGATAGTTATTATATACCGAATGGAATTGATCACAATATTTTTAAACCTTCGCGATCTTTAACATCAAGAGAAAAATCCATAGCTTTTATTGGCAATCCCTTCCATTTTCTAAAAGGATTATCTTTCCTGGTGAGTACTATTAAAGCAATTCAAAAATCGAATTATAAAATTGAGGATTTGAAATTAACTATAGTTATGGGTTTTAATCCCCAGAATAAAGTATCACTTGAGAACAATCTTGAACAGGAAACAGGAATAAAAATCGAAATACTTACAGAATTAACTTCAGCAGAAGTTGCAACTGTTTTACAAAAAAGTAGTCTAGTTGTCTGTAGTTCGGTTTACGAAGGTTTTTCACTGCCAATTTTAGAAGCGATGGCTTGCGGAACCCCTGTAATAACAACTCGTAATATGGGTGCCGAAAGTTTTTGCGTAGATGGGAAGAATTCTTTTTTGGTAGATTTTGGAGATGTTGATTCGCTTGGTAAAAGAATAATTGTGATTATGCAAAATACCGATTCATATACTTCTCCGGTAATTGAGGGAATTAAAACATCTTATGAATTTAATGAAAGAAACACATTAAAAACTCTTGTAAACGTATTCGAATCAATTACCAATTTAACATTCAAGAAACAAGTAGTCGAAAAACTGTTAAATGAAACCGGTACACCGAAGGAATTATCTGAGGAGAATATCAAAAATGTATTATCCTCATCTGATATATCCAATAAAATAAATGCTAAAGATTTGATCTCCATAATCATCCCAACTTATAATAAACTTAAATACGTTATAGAAGCTATAACAAGTCTTGAAAAAACCCTTGAGATGGATTACGAAATATTAATTGTTGACGATGCCTCTACAGAAGATATGATCGAACCTTTTAAAAATAATAAAACAGTAAAAGTCCTAAGAAACGAAATTAACTCAGGGTTCTCAAAATCAGTCAATAAAGGAATCAAAGCAGCAACAGGAAAGTATATATTATTAGTAAATAATGATACAGTTTGCACTAAGTCTAGTATTGACAGAATGGTTGAGATTGCTGAATCTAAAAAGGATTATGGTCTGGTGGGAGTCATCAGTAATAATGCAAGTGGGCCACAATGGGATCGAAAAGCTAAATACAGCACATTGAACCAAATGCATGCTTATGCGAAAAAGACTAGATTGGAACATAAAGGGAAATTCTATGAATTTCCCCGAATTGCCTTTTTATTTACTCTAATTAAACGAGAAGTAATTGAAAAAATAGGTGGTCTGGACGAAAGATTTTCTCCAGGCTATTACGAAGATGATGATTTTTGTCTGCGTGCACAGTTAGCCGGATTTAAGGGAGTAATTGCAGAGGATGTTTTTATACATCACTATGGCTCAATCACCTTTAAAGAAAACGGTACGACTACACAAAATAGTGTATCTGAAATAAATCGAGAGAAATTCTCAAAGAAGTGGGGTGGTAATCCTGACGAAATATGGCTTAAAGGGAAACAACTCAGAATCAGAAACATTCACTACCCGATAAACAACAGTATCTTTATTGAAGCATTTTCAAGAGCTCTTTTACACTCCGAAGAAAATGATTTTGAGCTTGCATTAACAGAATCTGAAAGAGCAATTAAAAATTTTGAAAACAGCGACCGAACTGGCTATGAAAATATTTCTAAAACCGATGTGATTAATTTTACAGCTAATATTGCTCTCCAGCTTGGTAGTTTGGAAAAAGCTCAAAATTATTTTCAAACAGAATTAGAGTTAAATCCCAATTCCGGCAGAGCATGCCTAGGTTTAGCAGAAACATTTTTTGTAGCTGAATTATTCCACGAAGCAAAAACAATGTATGAATGGGCAATAAAAAATGGTGAGAACAGAAAAGAAGTCTGGGATAAATTAGCAATCGTAAATAAAAAACTTAGCTTAGATGCTAAAGACTATAATTTGGATTTATCATCTGAAGAATCCTTCCCTTCTCTTGAAGAAGCTGAAGAACTAATTAATAATTCCGATTTGGATGGCGCTCTCGAAATATTGAATAAATTACTAAGACAAAGTCCATCTTCTACCGAGGTATTAAATGATTTAGCTGTTGTAAAAATTATGCAGAATCAAATTGAAGATGCACTTGGATTTATTAGCAGAGTAATCGAACTCGATCCTCAAAATGAAATTGCCCTCGAAAATCTAAAATATATTGAAACTCATGTAACTCCTTAAAAAATAGTGGTCTTTCAATAGACCACTATTTTACATCTGCACAATATTAACCAGTCTTTTCTTGTAATAACCGCATTTTTATCCAAAATAACTCACTTTTCTCCTCAAAAGCAATATGGCATAACTGTTGTTTCTTATAACTCAAATTCTTTAGTCAAACAAGGAGAAATGACATGGAAGTACTAGAAAACACCGTTACTCAAGCGTTTGAACTTTTTGCAAAAAAAGAGTTCGAAACTGCATTAGATGTTCTTAATAATTCCAGCGAAGATCTTGAAAATGAACTTCAGAATATCGACGAAGATCAACGCGATGAATACTTAGCAAGTGTTCAAAACTTACGTGGATTTATTTGCCTAGGAACAGGCGATAATAAATCAGCTCAATCATGTTTTGAAAGAGGTTTACAATTAAATCCTCATTCTTCACAAGCATGCGCAGGTCTTGGTGAAGTTTTATTCTTACAAAACCAAGATGAAGAAGCAAAAATAATGTTTGAATGGGCATTAGATCTCAATTCAGACAACGAATTTGCTAGGAATGGATTAACAAAAGTTAACAATTCACTCGGTTTACATAGTCACCACAACTCTTTGGTTGATGACTCAATTTCTGAAGAAGAGTCAGCAATATTCAATCAATGTGTTACGGATGCTTATAAGTTATTCAGAAATAAGGATTATCAAAATTCATTAGATAAAGTAGTTAAAGCGGAAGAGCTATTGACAACCGGGATAATGAGCAACTCAACTCTTTTGAAAATTTCTTCTTTAGAAAACTTCAAAGGATTTAACTACCTAGCTTTAGAGCAATTTGACGAAGCTCAAGCATGTTTTGAAAAGGCATTAAATCTTGATTCACGGTCATCACAAGCTTGCGCCGGTCTTGGTGAACTATTCTATCTAAAAGGTATGGACACAGAATCAAAAACAATGTTCGAGTATTCAATAACTTATGATTCCAGAAACGACTTTGCTCTTAACGGATTAGCAAAAATTAATAGAGTTTTGGGATTAGAAGTAAATCACAATTCATTAGAAGAAAAAAAGGTTAGCTAAAGTGTCCACAATTTCACTTAGCATGATTGTAAAAAACGAAGAACAGCATCTAGAGGAATGTCTTCAATCGGTAAAAGATGTCGTTGATGAGATCATAGTCGTTGACACAGGCTCTAACGACAATACCATTAAGATTGCTGAATCCTGTGGTGCTTCGGTTTATCATCATAAGTGGAGTAATGATTTCTCTGAAGCTCGAAACTTTTCTCTATCAAAAGTAACGTCTGACTGGGTGTTATATCTTGACGCAGACGAACGATTAGATGCAAATTCAAAACACATATTGAAAAAGCTTACTTCAAATAAAGATAAAGTCGGCTATAGATGTAAAATTTATAACGTTGACGAGATTCACAACAAACCCAAACTTCAACGTTATACAAGATTGTTTAGAAATTTTAGTGGTATAAAATTTATAGGTAAAGCTCATGAACAAATTGATGATTCGCTCTTTGCGCATGGCTGCAAGATTCAAAACACGGAATTATTGATTAATCATATCGGTTATAATATTGATAGAGAAGGGCTAAAACAAAAAGCAAAACGTAATCTTGATTTGTTACTTTTAGATTATAAAAACAATCCGAATGGTTATTGCGCTTTTCAAATTGCAAATAGTTACAGCATACTAAAAGATTTTGATAGTACCTATCGATACTATACACTTGCAATAAATGATTCTTCTCTTACTAATGAGTATAGAGGCTATTCATTAAGCAGTATTGCAGAATATTTCTTACGATCAAACGATATCTCCAATGCTTTTAGTTCAATAAACGAAGCAATAAAAACTGATTCAGAAAATATGATTGCAAATCTTACCGCATCTCAAATTTACGAAAAAGCCGGGAAACCAAATGAGGCAATCGAATTTTGCAAGAAAGCTTTAGAACTTAATCGCACTGTAATAAATAGCATGAACAATCGATTACTGGATGTAATTCTGGACGATGTAAAAATCATCTATCATGGTTTAACAATTTCATATAATCAAAATGCTACAGAAGGGATTGATTTCTTCTTTAATAAATTAGAAGAAACCAAAAGAAAAAATCATTCTGAATGGCAGAAAGAATCTAGCTTGATTCAACGATTATCCTCAAACTCTCAACTAACTTCTGAAGAATTAGACGAACTGGTTGGTATTATAAACGAAAACAATCTGGATTTTTACTTGGCTCTCACAAAACACTATGATCATATTGATACAAAATTGGAGTTTGATCAAAAATTAATCGGAAAATTTATCGATAATGTTTCGGTAAAAAATAGACTAGGATACGATTTAAGTAAAGCAGGCAAAAATCCCGAAGCTGCCGAAGTGTTTGAAAAGTTGTTAAAAGAAAATCATGATGAAGCCACACCTGTATTCTATTTAATCCCGATTTATCTTGAAATGAAAAAATTCGATGATCTTAAACAATTAATAGAACAGTCTAAGAATAGATTTACCAAAAATAAATTAGTAATGAACCACATAAATAAATTCGAAGAAAAAATTAACTCATACTTACAAAAAATCAATTGAATTAGGAGGAAGAATGTCTACATTCAAAATTGCATCGAACATTGGAGCTTTGGAAGCATACAATGCTCTTGCAAAACTAAACTCACAAACACAAAAAGCACAATTAAGATTGGCGACACAAAAAAGAATCAACAGTGTTGCAGATGATACTTCCGGTTTTAATATCGGGAAATCATTAGAATCAAAAGTAGCATTAATGCATGCGGCTCAAAAAAATGTTGGTTCTGCAAAAGATATGTTAGCTACTGCAGAAAGCCAGTTGGTTAGCATGCGTGATATGGTAACACAAATTAAAGCAAAGATTGCTGACTCTGGTAATGCAGCCGCAGACTTAAGTTCATTAGTAAATGATATAAAAGCGCTAGCCGAAGAAATCGGCAACGGTATTCAAAACACTAAATTCAACGATACTGTTTTGCTTGGTACGACAGCTGCAAGTGGATTTACTTTCCAAACCGGTGTTTCTAGCTCAGATACACTTACTGTCGACTATGCCGACGATATAGCTTCTAACTTTAACACTTCAAAAACACAAATTGATCTCCTTACTTCTTCCTCATCTCGTACAGATTTTACGAATCTTGAAACTAACTTAAATACATTCGAATCTACAATAAGTGATTCCCTTGGTAAAATCGGAAATTATATTCAGAGAATGGATGCCAAAGAAGATTTCTTAACTTCCGCTATTACAAACTCTGAAGCTTCTGTATCAAGATTGTTTGATGCAGATGTTGCACTTGAACAACTTAATGCTACTAAAGCCTCTATTGGAGCACAAGCTGCAACAGCTATGTTAGCTCAGTTGAATATGAGTCCACAACAAGTATTACAACTTTTCGGGTGATATATTTCAATGGCTTCACAAAATGAATTTGTGAAGCCACTTTCATTCCCCTAAATTTTCTACAAAAAATCCGCTAAACTATTTCCACACTTCTGCGATAATGTTAGTGGAAACAAGATCAATAAATTAAATAGCTGGTAGCAAAAAATGATCTACTCAGACAACAAACAAGGCAAGGAAGCCTAATTAACAAATAACAAGGAGGTTGTAATGTCTAATTTCAGAATCGCATCAAACATTGGAGCTTTAGAAGCTTATAATGCTCTAGCAAAACTCAACTCACAAACTCAAAAAGCTCAGTTGAGATTAGCAACACAAAAAAGAATAAACAGTGTTGCAGATGATACTTCCGGTTTCAGTATCGGAAAATCTTTAGAATCAAAAGTTGCTCTTATGCAATCTGCTCAAAAGAACGTTGGATCTGCAAAAGATATGCTTGCAACTGCCGAAAGTCAGTTGGTTAGTATCCGTGATATGATCACACAAATCAAAGGCAAAATTGCCGATTCTGGTAATGCTGCTGCTGATTTGGGCTCGTTAGTAAATGATATTAAAGCTATCGCTGAAGAAATTGGAAATGGTATTACAAACACCAAATTCAATGATACAAATCTACTTGGAACAACAGCTGCTACAGGATTCTCGTTCCAGACAGGTGCATCAACCAGCGAAACTTTATCAGTTGATTATGCTGATGATATAGCTTCTAACTTTAACACATCGAAAGCTCAAATTGATTTGTTAACTTCAACTGCTAGTCGTTCTAATTTTACTGCTCTAGAAACCAACTTAAATACATTTGAGGCAACAATTAGTTCTTCACTTGGTAAAGTTGGTAACTTTATTCAGAGAC
The DNA here is from genome assembly GCA_030584085.1 of Melioribacteraceae bacterium. Taxonomy (NCBI): domain Bacteria; kingdom Pseudomonadati; phylum Ignavibacteriota; class Ignavibacteria; order Ignavibacteriales; family Melioribacteraceae; species Melioribacteraceae bacterium. Next base: position 621,640 of record CP129490.1, on the reverse strand, counting down.
TAGATGCAAAAGATGACTTCTTAACATCTGCTATCACAAATTCTCAAGCATCTGTATCAAGATTGTTTGACGCTGACGTTGCCGTCGAACAATTAAACGCTACCAAATACTCAATTGGTGCTCAAGCAGCTACAGCTATGGTTGCTCAAATGAACTTTGCACCACAACAAGTATTACAGTTATTCGGATAATTGACTTGATCTTGATTTATCATAAAGCTCTTCCGGGAAACCGGAAGGGCTATTTTTTCAAACTGTAGGAGTTGTTTATGTACTCTTCATTATCCGCAAAATCAAGAAACCGTGCTAATCCATATTTAGTGAATGACATAATGGAATCTTCACAAGAAAAACTCTTGTTGAAGCTTTATGATTTTGCAATCACTAATTGCCGTCTTCATAATATTGAAAAAACTAACAAAGCGCTAAATGAACTTATCTTCGGTTTAAGATTTGATGAAACCGAATTAGAAAAAATTTCCTCGGGTTTATTTCAACTGTACAATTTTTGTAAAGATCAAATGCGTAAGCATAATTATGAAATTGTTGAAAAAATCTTATCGGAACTAAAAGAGACTTGGGAACAAACGCTCAAAGCAAATAAAAAGATTTAGGTAATTGTAATGGAAATTCTTTCTTCATCTTATATCAACGAAATGATTTACAATTTCAAATCTGTAGAGATTAAGAAAAGACTCTCCTCTATACAAACGAAGAAGACTAACTTTTCTTCCTTAAGCAGTACAATTACTGATGTTAGCTCGAAAGTAACAAATTTACTTAGTTCATTAGATAAATTAAAAGCTACATCATCAAGTTCAATTTTTAATACAAAGTCCGCCCTCTCAAGTAATGAATCATATTTAACAGCCACTGCGGATAAAACAGCTAATATCGGATCATACGAATTATTCGTCACTCAGCTTGCTAAAAACGATATGGTTATTTCGCAAGATGTTAGTTCTTCTGCTGTTTCCGGTCTTACCGGAAAACATTCGTTTACAGTAAAAACCGGTGATGGAACTAACGCTGATTTTACCAGCACAATATCAGTAGATCTCGATGGCACAGAAACAAACTCGGAATTATTAAGTAAAATTTCTTCAGCAATAAATACTGATTATGTCGAAGTAAACTCAAGTGCAAAGACTGCAGCAAATAATTATACAGGTAACGAAAGTACTATAAAAATTAACTTAAATGGGACGGATTATTCAATCAACGTAACCGGCGGCGGTACTTACGAACAATTAATTGATGAACTTGTTGAGAATATTAACTCCGGTATTGATGGAATTAATGCGGAGAAGGTTCTTGATGATCCTTCAACGGGCGATGTTCAGCTAAAAGTTACCGGATCAAAAACTACAGATTTCATTAGCATTTCACATGACTCCGGATTTGATTTGGTAACTGATCTTGGAATTCAAGTAGATAAAGAAGTTGGTGCTGCATCTGTTTTATCAGCTTCAAGTTTTGCTCCCGGTTCAGATACTTCTCAACTTTCAATTACTTCCAAGAATTCCGGTCTTGATTATAGAATTAAAAGCATTGCAGATAATTCCGGTTCAACAATTTTAGCTCAACTGGGTTTAAACTTAGGTTCATCTCGTCCATCTTTTGATCAATCAATAGAACCTGATACTGCCGGATTTGTCTATTCGGATATCACAAATGCAAACAATCAACTTAATGCAAAGTTTAGCTTTAATAATGTTCAGATTCAGAAAAATTCAAACACTGTAAGTGATTTAGTTAGCGGAATGACATTCAATATTAAATCCGTAATGAAAGATACTGATCCAAAAGTGAATATTACTGTTGAACATAATAATGAAACAATTAGAAACGATGTAAATGATTTCATCAAGAAATTTAACGATGTCTATACTTTATTGAAGGAAAAGACAAAATCAACTGAGACTTCCAGAGGGATTTTAAGAGGCGAAGCTACAGTAAGCTCATTACTTAATTCTCTTCGATCAATTGGTCATACAACTTTTGGTGATTCGGATAATGAGTTTAGATATCTTTCACAAATCGGGATTAAGTTTGACGCTACTACGGGTCTATCAATTTCCGACTCTACCCTATTCGATGACAAAGTAAATAACAATACAAGCGAAGTTGAAAATATCTTCAATTCTTCAAATGGACTTGCAACAACATTGTATGATTCATTAAAGAAATATTCCGGAGCGGAAGGATATCTTTCGCTTGCAAAACAAAGTTACGATAACTCTGCTAAGTATTTAAGTGATCGTATAGATAGTGTTACAACAAGTATTGATAAAAGTGCAGAAGTTCTCAGAAGGCGTTATCAATCAATGCAAACACAATTGGCAACTTTATTAAGTACTCAGTCATTTTTTGGTACAGGATCTAACTACTAATATGAATAGTGTAATTGATATCCTTAATAAGATTGATGAACTAATAAATAACTGTCTGCAGTTTTTAATAACTCTTGATCCGGATAATTTTGATACAAATTATAATGGAGCATTTTCAGCTCTTACGCAAGCGAGATTATTGCGTGAAATAATCGATTTAGAAAGTCTCGACGCTGAATCAGAAAAAATTCTAAAAAAAATTGATATAAACACTAAACTTATTAAGAAAGAATACGATAATGTGATTAGGAATTATTCCACAGAAATTGATAATATTAGAATAGAAATGCGAAATATTAGCAATAAGCGAAAATTAGCGAGTTATTCTAAAGGTGAGTTATGAAAATTAACAATGTAAATAATCAACCGATTCTTCCGGCATCGAAGAAAAACATTCCCGCAAAGGATGAAAAAAAGGGTCAAGGTGTTGACTCAATCAATATCTCTCCTGAAGCGCGTGAATTAATTAACAGCGAGCAAACCGCTAAATTAAACGAAATTCGTCAAAAATTAAGCGAAAACTTCTATAGCAGAAAAGAAGTTTTAGAAAAAACTGCTGAAGCAATATTAAAAGAACTCAAAGGATAAATTATCCACATTTACACATGTGGTTAATATTGTGCAAATTTCGTTTCACAAATTACAATAAATTTGTATCTTAGCAGCCTCTAGAATGGGCTGTTTAATGTATTCAGAAATCACTCAGAAAAATAAACTGGAAATATTAGGTAAGCTTACCGCAAGTCTTTCTCACGAATTACGTAACCCCCTTTCGGCTATAAAACTAAACTTAGATTATATGCGCATGTCTTCAGATGATTTACCGGAAGACTTAGTCGAATCATTAGACGGTTGCCTTGCAGGCGTTCAAAGAATTGAATACCTTATTGAAAATATCCTCAGCTTTTCAAGAAAGAATCGCGATAATGAGATGCTTGTTTCAGTTAACGATATTTCTGAAACTGCGATTAATTTAAGTTCGGCAAAAGCAAATCGTGAAGGAGTAAAAATTCTTACCGACTACGCAAGCACACTTCCCAAAATTGAATTCAGCGAAAGTAATCTATTGCAAGTATTTTTAAATCTCATTACAAATGCAATTGAAGCTTGTGAGGAATCCGGTGGTAAAATAGAAATCAGTTCTTACACGGCAATTCATCTTAACCAAAACAAAATTGTTTGGGAAATTAAAGATAACGGTGGCGGTATCTCCGAAGAAAATAAAGAAAAAATTTTCGGTGAATTTTTTACTAGTAAAAAAAGTGGAACAGGAATCGGTCTTTCTGTTTGCAGATCGCTGCTTGACGAGAAAGACGCGAAACTTGAATTCCATAGTGAATTTGGAGTTGGAACAACATTTAGTATATTATTTAATAACGAGCCGAGCGTAGAAAATGTTGAATAAAATTTTAATTGTGGATGATGATCAACTAGTATGTATGTCGCTGAAAAAGGCATTAACAAGGCTAAACTATAACGTTGAAGTTTGCCTCAATGGAGACGAAGTATTTGATAGCATTCGCAGTTTTGATCCCGATATAGTTTTACTCGATATTTATCTTACAACTCACAATGGTTTAGAAATTTTAAAGGAGATTAAAGCAAAACATACCGAAATCCCGGTTATTATGATCACCGGTTACGCAGATGTTGATATTGCTGTAAATGCCATAAAATCTGGGGCACACGACTTTCTTTTAAAACCACTTGATCTAGAACAACTTAATAATGTTTTAAAGAAGACTTCTGAAAATCTTAGACTAAAACAAGAAGTCGAAGCATTACATACATTATTGAAGCAAGATGAACTTTCTCCTGAGTTTTTTGGGAAGAGTAACAAAATTCAAAGAATAGTAAAAACTGCTCAAAAACTTGCAAAAAGTTCGGATACAACAATTCTTATTGAAGGAGAAAGTGGAACCGGAAAAGAAGTGTTTGCAAAATTTATACATCAAAACAGTCCAAGAAAAAATAATAACTTTATTCAAATTAACTGCGCTACAATACCAAAAGACTTAGCTGAAAGTGAATTATTCGGTCATGAAAAAGGAGCTTTTACCGGAGCAGCTCAAAAAACTAAACTCGGAAAGTTTGAACTTGCAAACAATGGCACAATATTGCTGGATGAAATTGGTGAATTAACACTTGATCTTCAGGTTAAATTATTGCGTGTTTTACAGGAAAGAAAATTCTTTAGAGTCGGTGGTGAAAAAGAAGTTGAAGTTGATGTAAGAGTTTTAGCCGCAACAAATAAAAATCTTGAAGATGAAATAAGAGCAGGCAATTTTAGAGAGGATTTATATTTCAGATTAAATGTGGCAAAAATAGAAATCCCCCCTCTTCGTGAAAGAATTGAAGATATTCCTGCATTGTCATATTCGTTTTTATCAGAATTCAATAATAAATTTCAAAAGAGAGTTAATGATATAGAATCCGAAGCAATGGAGAGATTGAAATCTTATCCATGGAAAGGAAACATAAGAGAATTACGAAATGTTATTGAACGAGCAATTCTTCTGATTGATGACGAAGAGAAAACAATTAAATCTCATTTCTTGAGTTTCATGAGTGGAATTTATTCGGCAGAAGATAAACAATCGGATAGTTTCATTCTGAAAATCCCCCCAAAAGGTATAAAGATTGACGACGTTGTTAAGGACCTAATCTTAAAAACACTCAAAATAACTAAAGGAAATCAAGTACAAGCCGCTAAAGTGCTTGGATTATCCAGATCAAAATTGCGTTATAGAATGGAACAGCTTGGAATTTCGGTTACAAAAAGTATTGAGTGATCATTTCAGCATCGAATGATCACTTGGCTAATATTATACAATTAAATTAGCTCAAACCCTCATTTTCCTCAAAAAATAACCCTATTCACAGGCATTAAATTTGTCTCTCAGCTATAAATTTTTGTAAAAATATTTCGATTATAAAACCAAGATTAAATTTTCCGATAGAAATAAGAGAGACAAAGTGTCAACATTATCTGAGCTAACCAATTTTTTAGAGCAAGCTGAACCTCAACAGAAAATTGAATTATTACAACAAATTTCTACAAATGAATTAGCTGATGAAATTCTGGAACTCCTTCTTTCAATTCTCACAGACCAAGATAAGGGTGTAAGAAATAGTATAACTATTCTTTTAGCTAACAGTAACGATGACAGAATTCCGGCAATTCTCGTTAAATATATTTCCTCAGCAGACATTGCTGCAAGAAATTTAGCCGGTGAAATTTTAGTCATGATTGGCAGCCCTTCTGTAACTCCATTATTGGATTACCTAAATGGTAATACTTGCTATGATGACCAGAAGTTTATCATCGATCTGCTTGGTTTAATAAAAGATAAATCAGCAGAAGAACCGATTCTTGAGATACTTCGTAAAACAGAAGATGGTAATGTTAAACTTTCCTGTTTAGAAGCACTTGGAAATATTAAATCCGAAAAAGCCGTTGATCTAGCAATGAAATGTTACGAGGAAGATGAACTTTATAAACCGACAGTAAATGAAGCTCTTGGTAAAATAGGCTCGAAAAAAGCATTAGATTTTATGATTGCTAAGTATCCCGAAGAAGATGAATTAACAAAGTTCGCGATAATAGAAAGTTTAGGATTAATTGGTAACGTTGATACATTTTTCTTCTTAATCTCAGAATTACACTCAGCAAACGGACCGCTGATCTGGGTGCTCGTGAATTCAATCGCATCTTTAAAAGATAAACTTGATTTGGATGTTCCTTATGACGAAAAAGTAAGAAATGCAATTTTAAATACTCTATACGAAGCACAGCCCGAGTTTAAAAAAGCAGCAATCCTTCTATTAAAAGAATTTAATGATAAAGAGATTTTAACAGCCGCATTAACTACTCTGGGTGATGATTTTGAGCTCGACGAAATTCTAAGAGTAAAAGTTCTCGAAAATAAAGAACATGCATTAATTGGTTTCTCGTCCTTACTGAAAATGGATCTTAAAAATGCCGGGAATATTCTTGGGCTATTAAGTGAAGTTATCGATTCAATAGATGAACCGATCAGCAAAATATTAAACGGCTTACAAGTAAGAAGTTTAATAGACTCTCTCTCAAGCTACTTAGATCATCCGGATGAAGAAGCAAGAAGATTAACAATGAATTTACTCTTTAAAATAGACTATAAAACAGCAGTGTTATTCGCCGATAAAATGTTAAGCGACGATAATCTTTGGAATAAAATAAGATTGATTGATAACCTTGCGGAAATAAACGATGAAATCGTGAACCCGTTACTCCAACAATTATCAAAAGATAATGAAGTAATGGTCAGTGAACGTGCAGCGGATTTGTTAGATCAAAAAACTTCTATTTACAATTAAGAGACAGAAGACAAGATATGATTGAACAATCATCTTCAGCTTTAGGAATTAGTTCATTACTAAATGTTACGAATGACATTAAGCTTTCCATTGAATCTTTTGAAAAATGGCGATCATATATTTATGAAAAATGTGGCATTTATTTTCAAGACAATAAAAAATACTTGCTGGAAAGTAGATTACAGAAGAGAATTAAATTCTTAGGCTTAGAAACTTTTGAACAATATTTGGACTATTTGAAGAATCGTGATAGACTTAGTGATGAACATAAATACTTATACGAAGCCATTACAATTAATGAAACATTCTTCTTCCGTAATCAACCTCAACTTGAGGCTTTAATTTCTAAAGTAATACCGGAGATAATTGCCAAAAAAGAAAAAACCGGGAACAAGACAATTAAAATATGGAGTGCCGCGAGCTCTTCAGGCGAAGAAGCCTATTCAGTGGCAATGATTATAGATGACTTAATTAAACCGACATATCCAAGCTACAATTATGAAATTGTTGGAACTGATCTCAGTCAGCAAGTTATTAATACAGCTAAGAGCGGAAACTATAAAGAATATTCTGTTCGACAAACTCCGTCATACTATCTAAAAAAATATTTTAAGATGAATGACAATTCATTTCAATTGGATAGTAAGATTACAAACATGGTCAAATTTAAGATTCTAAACTTGTATGATGATTTAGCCATGAAGAGTATGATAAATTATGATATAATTTTCTGTGCAAATGTTCTTATCTATTTTGATTTGAAATCAAAAATAAAAGTAGTATCACATTTATATAATTCACTAAACAACGGTGGTTATTTGTTTATAGGATATTCGGAAACACTTCATAGTATATCCAAAGCTTTTCAAGTAATAAGTTTCCCTAAAACAATCGGTTACAAAAAGGAGTAATTCGAGGAAATGAAGAAAGTTATTTTAGTTGCTGATGATTCGGCTACAATTAGAAAATTTGTTTCTTTTTCATTAACCGTAAAAGGTTTTGAGATCATACCGGTTTCTGACGGAATGGAAGCTCTTGAAAAATTACCGCAAAAAAATATTGATCTGGTAATTACAGATTTAAATATGCCGAATGTTGATGGCTTCGAGTTGATCTCAAAGATTCGTGAAAACGATCAATACAGAGATATTCCAATTATTATATTGAGTTCACTTAGCTCTCAAGAAGAAGTTAACAAAGGTCTTAGCATTGGAGCTAATTCATATCTTATTAAACCATTTGATCCAAGCAGAATACTCTACGAAGTTTCTAAGTATTTAAATTAGAGGAGAATTGAAATGAGCATTAAGTTTTTAGTCGTTGATGATTCGGTAACAATGAGAAGAATTGTTGCTAATTCACTAAAAAATCTCGGGTATAACGATTTTGTTGAAGCCGCTGATGGCAAAGATGCCCTAGATAAATTAGCAGCCGATGAATCTATAAACTTTGTTATTACCGATTGGAATATGCCGGTATTTTCAGGATTGGAATTAATTAAAAGCATACGAGGTGATGAGAAACTAAAGAACCTCCCGGTTTTAATGGTAACAACCCGTGGCGTAAAAGATGATATCATGGAAGCACTTGCGGCAAAAGTAAACAACTACATTGTGAAACCTTTCACTCCACAAATTCTTAAAGAAAAAATTGAAGCTATACTTGGCTAACTTAAAACGGAGAAACAATGTCACAAGAATCAACAATGGTTAAGCTTTTCGAAAAATTGGATGATCTAAAATCCGTTTTTGTTTATGGACAAAAGATAATACCCGTCATCCATAGTTTAATTGATTTTATGAGAGATACCGTTCCCCTACTAGAAAATATCAATAAATCAATTGCCGAAAGCACAAATAAAATTCCCAAAGCTAAACATCACATAAATGATGTTACAAACGCAACCGAACTCGCAACAACTGAAATTCTTGATTTGGTAGATACAATTTCAGATGACCTGGGCTCGGTAGAAAAGCAAATTCATGAATTGCAATCAAGAGAACTTAAGCAGATCTCAGCAATAGATGATATAGTAAACTTAGTAATTGATAATCCGATAGCACAGTTAAAACTAAAAGAGCTAAAAGAGAATTTGAACGCCGAAACCTTGATCTCAAATACACTTACAAATATTTCAAAGGTCAAAAACGATGCATATAACATTACGATTTCGCTTCAAGTACAAGATATTACTTCACAACAATTAGCCGCGGTAAATCATCTAATTGAATCTGTGCAAGATAAACTATCATCTTTAATCAGCAATTTAAGTGAAAGTGAAATAAAAGAATTAACCAAAGGAGATAGCAACGGATTTGAAAACGTTGCCTTCGACCCGGAAGCAAAATATAACAAAGAAACAAGCAGACAAGATATGGCAGATACATTAGTTAACGAAAATTACAACGCTTCTCAAGAAGAGATTGATAAACTATTTTCATAAAAACTATGAGCGAACAAAACAATTACGAAATGCTAGTTGATCCGGAAATGAAAGAAATTGTAGATTCATTTTTGGAAGAGACAAAAGAAATCTTTGAAAACCTTAATAAAGATTTAGTAGAACTAGAGCAAAATTCAAATGATCTTGATTTGCTTAACCAAATCTTTCGTGCTTTCCACACGATCAAAGGTACGTCGGGATTTTTAGGTTTAGAGAAACTGCAAACTGTAACGCACAAATGCGAAGATATTCTTAATAAGCTGCGTAAAGGCGAAGCAAAATTAAACTCTGACCTGATGGATACAATCTTGCTTTCTTTTGACTCTATACAAGCGATAGTTGCCTGTATAGAAAAGGAGAAAACAGAGAATGTAAATGTAACAAAAACATTAAAAGAGCTTGATAGAGTTCTATCTGTATTGGAAGGAAAAGTTGAAGAAACAGAAAAACCTAAAAAAGCAAGTCGTAAGAAAAAAGCAGAAGTAAAGTCTAAAGAAAAAGTTGAAAATGAACTAATAGAAAATGATCAAGAAGAGTTAAGGGAAGCGGAAACAAATCAAGTTGAGAACAGTTCATCAAGTGATCAGTCAGTTAAAAAAGCTTTATCACAAAGCAAAACCGATTCGACGATTCGTGTCGATGTAGAACGCTTGGACGAACTATTAAATATTGTTTCCGAACTTGTATTGGGAAGAAATCAATTACAGCAAGTAAACAATCATGCAACCTTAAGTTTTGAAGGGACACAAATTGCGCGAGACTTAGCAGATGCTACAAAACAAATTGATTTGATGACAAATGAACTACAGCTTGTTGTAATGAAAACAAGAATGGTTAAAATCGGAAAAGTTTTTAACCGGTTTCCCAGATTGGTCAGAGATTTAGCAAGAGACACTCAGAAAAATATTAAACTTGATATCTTCGGTGAAGAGACAGAACTTGATAAGACATTGATCGAAGAAATAAACGATCCGCTTGTTCACCTTGTAAGAAATTCAATTGATCATGGAATTGAATCCCCTGAGGAAAGAAAGAGTTTAGGTAAAGATCCGCAAGGAACTATTACCTTATCAGCAAGTCAAGAAGGTAATAATATTGTTATCGCAATAAAAGACGATGGTAAAGGAATCGATCCGGAAAAATTAAAAGCAAAAGCTATTGCAAAAGGATTGCTAACAGAAGAAAAAGCAAAAGAACTTACAAAGCAAGAAGCCTTCAATATAATTTTTATGCCCGGTTTTTCTACGGCTGAAAAGGTTACAAATATTTCTGGTCGTGGCGTTGGGATGGATGTAGTTCGCACAAATGTGAAAAAACTTCGCGGTATAATTGATATAGAATCCGAAGTAAATATAGGAACAACTGTAAAGATAAAGCTACCTTTAACCTTAGCAATAATTTCCGGTATGGTAGTAAAAGTAAACGGCGAAACAATTGTGATTCCGCTAAACTCCGTTTTAGAAGTTGTACGAATGCATATCGAGGATATTAAATCAATTAACGGAAAAGAAGTAATTAAAGTTCGCGATCAAATTATACCTTTAATTGATGTAGATGAAATAATGTATGGAAAATCTCACGCTCAAGATGATAGAGTTTACCAACATGTTGTAACTGTTGGTATTGCCGAACAAAGATTTGGGATTAAAGTTGATGAATTGATCGGGCAAAAAGAAATTGTAATTAAGACACTCGGTAATTATCTTGGCAACATAAATGGATTAGCCGGTTCAACAATTATGGGGGACGGAACTGTTGTGATGATATTAGACATTGGTGAAATTCTTCACTTCATTTCTGCTAAATAAAAATGGATAAAATTAAGACACTCATTATAGACGATTCTGCTTTTATGAGAAAATCTCTCCAAATTATGCTGGAGAGTGATCCTCAAATTGAAATTGTTGATACTGCTCGTGATGGTATTCAAGGTATAGAACTAATTAAAAAGCATCGTCCAGATGTTGTTACTTTAGATATCGAAATGCCAAGGATGGATGGACTTACTGCATTAAAGAAAATAATGCAAGAATGTCCGACTGCTGTTATTATGGTAAGTTCACTAACTTCGGAAGGTGCGGAATCTACTCTTAAAGCAATGGAACTTGGTGCCGTTGATTTTATTCCGAAAGAACTCTCCTTTGTTAATGTAAATATTATCAAGATAAAAGAAGACATTATCAGTAAAGTAAAAACTATCGGCAGACAGTCCAGATTAAAAAATAGACTTAACCGCATAGTTTCAAACAGAGTAGTGCCAACTACAGAAACTGCACCCATAAATAAAAGAACACGAGTTTTATTACCACGCTTTATATATTCGGCAATTGCAATTGGGATTTCCACAGGCGGACCATTATCATTACAAAAAGTTATTCCGCAGCTTTCAGAAAGAATAAATATTCCAATTTTTATCGTGCAGCACATGCCTCCAAAGTTTACACAATCGTTATCGGAAAGATTAAACAGTATGAGTAAACTAAGAGTTAAAGAAGCCGAACATGGAGAAACTGTAAAAGGCGGAACAGTTTATATTGCCCCCGGTGGGAAACATATGGTAGTTGTTCAACATAACGGAAGCAGCAGCATTTTAATCTCCGATGAGCCTTCTGATACTTTACACAAACCATCGGTGGATGTAATGATGGATTCGGTAATAAAAATTTATGGTAAAAACACACTCGGTATAATTATGACCGGCATGGGTAAAGACGGTTTAGAAGCAATAAAAATTCTTAAAAAACTTGACGGCTATGCAATTGCACAGGATGAAGAAACATGTGTAGTTTACGGAATGCCTAAAGCAATAGTTGACTGCAATCTTGCCGATGCAGTTTTATCATTAGAAAAAATTCCAGAAACAATAAATAATTTGGTGGTTCGATATGTCTGATTCATTTATAGAAAACACATACAGAGAAGTAATTAATTCTAGTAAGAAGAACTCCGGCAACGTAATTAAGAAAAATGAAATACATCATGCCGGAAGTACAAAAATTGAATACCATGATGAACATGATGATGGAGTTCGTGTCCTCTTAAAAAAGGATGAAAATGATCAGGTAAAAGAAATTAAATTCGTCTGTTCATGCGGTGAAACTAAAACAATCAGCTTAGATTACAATGAGTAATATCTCCCAACTGCACAATTTTAGCCACAAATACTTCGAAAATCTTTAAAAATTGCTTAAAATCCCCGTTTAACACCTGGCATCAGAATTGACTTTTCATTACAAAAAAGGAAATTCTGATGGCAAGCAATATCAAACTTTTAGAATCGTTTATGAATTACTGCTCTGATAAGAGTAAAGTAATTAATCAGAATATAGCTAACCTTAATACAGCTGATTACAAACGACGTGATGTGAATTTTCAATCATATCTGCAAAATCAGTTGAACAAAACAACATCTCACTCAAGCATTGAAAACTCTACTATCAATTCTATCGTTAATGATCCTTTTACCACGGAAGAAAGTGGAGTAAATATTGAACAAGAGATGTCAGAACTGGCAAAGAATACAATCAACTTCAAATTCGCATCTAAGCGAGTCAGCGGTTATTATAAAAATCTTCAAAACGTCATTAAGTCAGGAGGTTAAGGATGAAAGTAGGAGGCAATTTCAGCAGCTTTGACCTTAGCTCAAAAGGGTTGAGTTTACAAAGAAAGAAAATGGATGTGATTGCAAAAAACATTGCAAATGCAGATGCAACAAGAATGGAAAATGGACAACCATACAAACGCAAATTCATGAAGATTTCCGAAGTCACAAATGATAATAAAATTTTATCGACACCTCAATCAACAGCAAAATTACTAACAACTAAAAAGGAGCATATTATGAACCCAACTAATAATATGTCCGTCTTTAATAAAACTTCTAAACCAGTAAACGCAGAAATCCTAGAAGATTCATCAATCGGTGAATTAATCTTTATGCCGAATCATCCGGATGCGGATCAAAATGGGTACGTAGAATCTTCTAATGTTAACATCATCAATGAAATGGTTGAGATGATTGAAGCTACTCGAAACTATGAAGCAAACTTAAAAGCTCTAAATGCTTCCAAAGAAATGATAAAAGATGCATTGGAGATATAGTTAAATGAAAATTACAACCAACAATATTGGCAACTATACACTCAGTAATTTAACTGCAAAAGTACAGCAGAAGACTGCCGCTAAAGACATATCAACTGCGGCTTCAGTCTCAAACAGAGAAAAAGAATTTTTCACAAAGCTATATCCAGCACAAAAAGATGAAATAATTAACTATCACTTCTATAGCAAAAAAGGTGAAATGGCCGGTGTTGCTGTAGGTAAGAATTTTGATAGAAGGATGTAAGAAGATGAAGATAGAAGGAATAATAAATCAGATAAAAATTAATCCTCAATTACAAGTTGAGAAGAAACAGCCCGATGCAAAATTCGAAAATATTCTCGGTTCTTTCATCGATCAAGTTAAAGAGAGCGGTGCCGCATCAAATCAAATAACACAAGATTTTATTCTTGGCGGAGATGTAGAAATTCATGAAGTAATGATAGCCGCTGAAAAAGCTAAAACCGATATGATGCTTTTGACCGAAATAAGAAACAAAGCATTAGATACATTTAATGAATTAAGCAAGATGCAAATCTAATAATGATAAGAGTAATGCAGAATGAGTGATATACTTGGAATTTTTAATAAACTAGCGCCGCAGCAAAAAATTGTTCTCGGCGTTGCTGTTGTTGGAACAATAGTATTAATGTTTGTTCTTTTTGGATTACTTAATCAACCAAGTTATTCCACTTTATATACAAACATTCACGAAGAAGATGCTGCAAAAATTGTAGATCAACTAAACAATGATAAAATCCCTTATAAGTTAGAAAGCGGCGGCAAAACAATTCAAGTCCCCACAGAAAGCGTTCATGAGATAAGACTTAATATGGCTGCAAAAGGAATACCCAGCAGTGGTATTGTTGGATATGAAATTTTTGATAATAGTACGCTTGGGATGTCCGAATTTATCCAGCGCTTAAACTATAAACGCGCACTTGAAGGTGAACTCGCACGAACTATAATTCAACATAATGGAATTGAAAGTGCAAGAGTTCACATTGTTGTTCCGGAAAAAAGTGTATTTAAATCAGAACAAAAATCTCCTACAGCGTCAATTGTAGTTAAGCTTAAACAAGGTGCAAATCTTGATAAGGAAAGCATTACAGCAATTTTGAATTTCGTCTCCAGCAGTGTCGAAGGTCTTCAAACAAACAGAGTTTCCTTAATGGATACACAAGGAAGACTACTTTCTAAAGATCATGGGACAGATGGATTTGGTATATCGACTTCAAAGCAGTATGAATTAAAACAAAGTATAGAAAATTATTTATCACAAAAAGCTCAAACTTTATTAGATAATGTTGTTGGCTTCGGTAACTCGATGGTGCAAGTTGATATAGAGTTAGACTTTGATCAAGTCGAAAAAACCATGGAGACTTACGATCCCGATTCTCAAATTGCAATTAGTGAGCAGACAACTAAAACTGAAAATATCGGTTCGAACATGGTTGATTCCTCAGCCCAAGTAAGTGAGAATACAACCGTTAACTATGAAATTAGTAAAACCATTCAAAGAGTAATTCAAGGCAGCGGAGCTATTAAAAAACTTACTGTTGCCGCGGTTGTAAATGAAGTACCAAAAACGATTGTAGAAAAAGGCAGCTCAACAATAATATACGAACCTCGTCCGCAAGATCAACTTGTAAAACTTGAACAAATTATCAAGAACAGTGTAGGATATGATATCAATCGCAATGATAATTTCTCTTTGGTTAACATCCCATTTGAAACAAATATTTCAGATCCGTTAAACAATGAAGAGTTTAGCACACCCGGGACATTTGATTTTAATAATATGGACCAGATTATAAACATTGTAATGGTATTAGTGGGAATTATTACATCGTTATTAGTTATAAGAAGTTTGATGTCAAAGATCAAAAAGGAAAAAATATTAATAGGCACGGTCAATCCTGCTGAATTGGCTTATGCCGGTACGGGAGGATCTATGGACAGATTAAATGCGGCATCATCACAATCCAAAACATTAAATGCTCCGAGAAAAAGAGAACTCCTCCCTATCGGAGATCTTGAAGATGAAATTTCTGATGAAGCTGCTTTAAAGAAAAATCAGCAAGACAAAATAGCTAACTATGTTTCTAAAAATCCTATTGATGCGGCTAAGCTAATTAATTCATGGCTTCATGAAGAAGCTGAAGTATAGGAAGAGTTGAGTTATGGCAAATAGTTTAATAATGAAAAGTAATTTATCGGGTGCGCAAAAAGCTGCAATACTTTTAATTGCATTAGATGTTGATACTGCCGCGGATGTATTTCAATATTTAGATACAAACGAAGTTGAACAAATCTCTGCAGAAATAACGCGCGTTCGAAATACTCCCTCAGCTACTGTTGATCAAGTACTTGAAGAATTCTACAATATGGTTACTGCACGGGAATATGTTCTTGAAGGCGGTTTGGAATATGCTCAAGCTGTATTGGAAAAATCATTCGGTGTTAGTAAAGCTCAAGAAATAATGGAAAAAGTTCAAAACCTTACAACACTTAGAGGATTTGATGTTTTGAAAAAAGCAGACTCCGCTCAGCTTGTAAATTTCTTAAATAAAGAACATCCTCAAACAATCGCTTTGATACTGTCACATTTAAGTCCGGATCAAACCGCCGCAGCTCTGCGTGAACTGCCGGATGATTTGAGAGTAGAAGTCTCATACCGCATCGCTACACTTGGAAAAATTTCACCACAAACATTAAAGCGAATTGAAAAAGTTGTTGATGATATGGCTGGATTAACAATCAGCCAATCAATGGGAAAAATTGGCGGAACTAAGAGTTTAGCTCAAATCTTAAATAGAACTAATGTGAGTTTAAGTAAGGATCTATTAGATAAAATCGCCGAGAAAGATCCCGATGTTGGCATGGAAATTAAACGACTTATGTTCATGTTCGATGACTTAATAAATATTCAAGATAAAGATTTGCAAAAAATACTTCGCGAAGTTGACAGGAAAGAATTAGTGCTTGCTTTAAAAATTGCTGATGAAAAACTCAAAAATAAGATTTATTCAAATATGTCCGAACGAGCATCAAGCTTGCTTAAAGAAGAGTTACAATATATGGGCATGGTAAAACTAAAAGAAGTTGAAGGCGCACAAGCAAATATTATTGATGTTGTTAAAAGATTAGAAGAAGATGGTGAAATTTCCTTAAACATGAGAGGAAGCAGAGAAGAAGTTTATGTCTAATGTTATAAAACTTCAAAATAATTCGAGAAAGATTCAACTTAAAGTGGCATCCGGAGTTGAAGAATTATATTCAGATTTCAATTCTGACGAAGAGCGTCTTGCTGAAAAGTTGAAAAAAGAATTTGATAATGGTTATCAAACTGCCGTGAATGATTTGGAAAAGAAGTATGCTGAAAAATATGAGAAGCAAATTTCTGAGGAGAAAAAATATTTAACTGATCTCATCTCAAAAATAAATGACGAGATGGAACACTATGAGGCAAAGTTTTCTGAAATGGTAATTACTGTTGCCTTATCTATGTCAAAGAAAATATTGAAACAAGAGATTGAGAAAAATTCACCTTTGATAGAAAATATAAATTCAATTGCTCAAAAAATGATAGGCGCTAATTATTTAGTCATAAAAACAAATCCCGAAGAGCTGCAACTTCTTAAAGAAAATTCACATAACGCATTTGCAGAAGGTAATTATTCAAAAATAAAGTTTGAAGAAGATCCACGTATTGAAAAAGGTGGCTTTATCATTGAAAGCGATATTGGAAATATTGATGGGCAAATTTCCTCTCAGTTAAATGAAATTAAAAAAGCAATCGGCAATCTACCAAGTGTTGAAGAATAATGACCTCATTAAATACCATATTGGATAATTTTCATACAACTCTTGATGAACTAGAGACTATCAAAGTTCATGGCAAAGTTAAAGATGTAATCGGTTTAGTTATTGTATCCAACGGACCGAATGTTGCGCTAGGTGAAATTTGTTCAATTGTAGATCGAAACGGAGTAGAAATTTGCAAATCAGAAGTTGTTGGATTCAAAGAAGGTAAGGTTTTATCAATTGCGCTTGGTGAAGTTCATAGTATTTCCCCAAGTTGTGAGATTAGATCAACCGGTGAAAACTTTAAAATACCTGTTGACGAAAGTTTACTAGGAAGAGTTATAGACGGTTTAGGCCGTCCAATTGATGGGAAAGGACCGATTGTAGCTTCAACATATAGAGAAGTTTTTCAGCTTCCGCCAAATCCTTTAGAGAGAAAACGAATCGAAGTACCTCTTCAAACCGGTATAAGAACAATTGATGGATTACTAACAGTTGGCAAAGGACAGCGCATAGGTATATTTGCCGGAAGTGGTGTCGGGAAAAGCGTTACTCTTGGCATGATTGCAAGAAATACTAATGCCGATGTTAATGTTATAACTTTAATCGGAGAACGCGGAAGAGAAGTTAGAGAGTTTATTGAAAAAGATTTAGGTACTGACGGATTGAAAAGATCCGTTATTGTTGTTGCTACAAGTGATCAATCAGCATTAATAAGAATGAAAGGTGCACTGATCGGAACGACTATCGCTGAATATTTTAGGGATAAAGGTTCTGATGTTGTGTTGATGATGGATTCGGTAACTCGTTTTGCAATGGCACAAAGAGAAATTGGGTTAACAATTGGTGAACCTCCAACTACAAAAGGTTATACACCCTCGGTTTTTGCAATATTACCAAAACTGCTTGAACGCGCCGGAAATAAATCAAACGGTTCTATAACAGGTTTATATACTGTTTTAGTAGATGGCGACGATATGACCGAACCAATTGCCGATGCCGTAAGATCAATTTTAGACGGACATATAGTACTTTCACGTAAACTTGCAAACAAAGGACAATACCCGGCAATCGATCCTTTGCAAAGTGTAAGCCGAGTAATGCCCGATCTAGTTTCTGCTGATCATCGAGAACGTGCAATGGTTTTTAATGAAATTCTATCAACTTACAACGAAGCAGAAGACCTGATTAATATAGGAGCTTATGTTAAAGGAAGTAATCCGCAAATCGATCACGCACTTTCAAAAATTTTAGCTCTAAGAACATTTTTAAAACAAGATATGACTGAGACTGCATATTATAAAGATACATTAGAACGGCTAAATAAAATTATAGAGCAACCAATAGGTTAGTCATGAGCAGATTCCAGTATAAATTTCAAGCAATTGAAGATATTAAAGAAAAGATCAAAAAAAATTCCGAAAAGGAATATGCTCTCAGTAGAAAAGTTGTTGATGCAAAAAAAGATGAAATTAATGAGATCAAGAATAATTTAGAAGAATCTTTCACAGAGCAAGCTAAAATGACTCCCCAAGAAATGATTTTTAGAGCCAGCTATAGAGAAGCTTTAATTAGAAAGATGGAATTAAAAGAAAAGGAATTAGCAATTCTCGAGGATGAGTCAAAACATAAGTTAGCACAATTAGTTGAACATCATAAAGATCATAAAGTTTTCGAGCGACTAAAAGAAAAACATTTGGACGAGTTCACAAAAGAGCAAACAAAGTTAGAAATGAAATTTATTGATGAAATAGCAAACCAAAAATTTAACAGAAAAGAAAAGTGAAAAATAAACTGATCTATATTACTTCTTTTATGACAGCATTTATAATTGTAACAATTGCAATTATACAGTTGAATTCAATATACAATAATATATTCGAATTTGATTTTAGCGAGGTTGTTCTTCCCCCCGATCCACATGAATTTGTATCTGAGGTTGACAAACAAAACTTTGAATACATAAAAGATTACTTCGATAACGAATTCCGATCAAAATTTTTAGATTCAATTAAAGCCAATACTCTTGTAAAGATTGACACAGTTTATCAGGAAATTTTAAAAGATGCCGCGTTAGCCGACAGTATAAAAAAATTGCAAAATGAATTAAGCACATTAAGAACACAAGCTATACAAAAAGATACAACGAATAATGTGATTGTTAATAAAAATATTATTGATGAACAGTGGGCTAAAAAGACAGCAAAACTAATTGAATCCATGAACCCAAAAAATGCTGCTAAAGTAATCCAAAATTATTCCGATAATGAAGCAAGAGAACTTATATACAAAATGAAACAAAGCAAAGCAGCAGCAATATTGTCACATTTAGATCCCAATTTTGTTAATAGAATAACCAAATCACAAATATGATATTTAATCCATTGTTCATAGATTCTGACACTAAGCAGATAAACCCGGTTGGTTTTGGGAAGACTAATAGTACATATCTTTTTAAAGATATAATTAATGTCGCTAAAAACTTTTCTGCAGAAAGATCATTCAACTCTACTTCTATTCTATCAAATATTTTAAGTGATATTAAAGGGCTTATAAATTCTCCCGGAGATGCTGGAATTAAGCTTGATAATAAACTCAACTTATTATTGAATGAGTTGAATATCTCAAGTGCAGTCAATCAAATTGGTTTAGATGATATATCAAATGCCTTATTTAAAGAATCAAGTATTATTTCCGGTTCACCCAAAGAAGTTACTGAATTAATCACCGAAGCTCTTAAAAAATTAGAAGAAGAATTTAAACTAGAAATTGTATTACCCAAAGACCTTCCCGGCGAAACGGAACAAGATTTATCTAACGAATCAAATTTATCAGCACATATAGCTTCACTTTTACTTTCTGATAAACCACTTACATTTCATATTCTACAAAACAATTCCGAAAACCTACTCACACTAAGTGTTGACAAGGTTCCTCAAGAATCGATCGGAATGAAATCCGGTAAATTTAATGAAACACTGTATTCATTAACCTTAACTCAGTCAAAAAGTATTGAGTTACAAGAATCTTCATTGGAGAAGTTTATTTCGAAAATCAATGCGAAAGAAGAAAATCCGGATATTAGACCAACTGATAATTCTAAACCAACAGTTGATAATAAACTTATTAAAAATAAGGATACACAACAAAATAACAACTCAAAGATTATCGAATCCCTCCAGACTAGCGAAAAAGATAGTCCGGGTAAAAATATTGACCAAAAGATAAATTTAGTTCAAGAAAAACCTCTAACCCAAAGCGAAAATCAAAATCCATCGCATAAGGGAATTGATCTTTCAACTGTAAAAGAACTTGAAAAAAACTCTTTAAATAAAGGAATTAATTCTACAGAGGTTGAACA
The DNA here is from genome assembly GCA_030584085.1 of Melioribacteraceae bacterium. Classification (NCBI taxonomy): domain Bacteria; kingdom Pseudomonadati; phylum Ignavibacteriota; class Ignavibacteria; order Ignavibacteriales; family Melioribacteraceae; species Melioribacteraceae bacterium. Next base: position 601,182 of record CP129490.1, on the reverse strand, counting down.
GAAAAAAGTCTTTGACTCAGCAATAAAGAGTGAAGCAGCAAATTCGAAAACAACAAATCAGAAAGCAGAAACAAATACAAAGATTAATGATGACGCCTCAACCAAATCCGAGAATCAAACAAAAATTACTAAGAATGATAGCCCGATTGTAAGAAATGAAGAAGCTTCGATGAAAATAAATTTAAATGGCGAAAGCACTCAAGTTAATAATCAAAAAGATTTACGTGTAGATTCCAAACCATTAAGCACAATTGAAGGTGATATAAAATCAGAGAACGATGTTAAGATTGAGAACCTCCCATTACATAACACAAATAAGCTAAATGATAATGACGGGAAATTAGTATCAAGCCATTCTGTGAATAACGATGTTACGAAATTAAACTCAACAAAACATCAATTGGAAGCAAATTCTGAGATCTCTTATAAGAATGATATATCAGAGGATAGCAATTTAGGTAATGATGTTTTCACTAAGAGAATCAATTCAGCTCAGAAGCATGAAACAAACAATGAAATTATAATCAAACTAGAGCCCAAGCAAGAAAAACAAATTGACGAATTCAATAATAACGTTCGCAAAAATTTTGTTGAGAATATTGAAAAGATTATAACTGTCAACAAAACAAACTTTGTTAAAATAGATGAAAGTATTTTGGACAATAAAGAAGAGTTGACGTTAAAATTAAATCAGGTAATTAATTCAGACAATAGATTTGCTGATACGAAGAAAGAACCAAAAAATAATACAAAAGCAATCGATCAGATCTCAGATATATTTAAAAAAGTTGAGCAGCGGTTGGAGAAAATAAATTTGAGTTCACAGTCAAATGCTCAAAGCAATACATTTTCGGAACACGAAACTTTAACGGGGAAGATTCGAGCTTCAAAACCGGAAGAAGTAGCAGGAATCAATATTGATGAAAGTGATATGCGATTGAAGATTGATACACCTCAAAAAGATGCTGATTCCCCCGCTAATGAAAATAGTGGAAAAGAATCTAAAATAGTCGATTCCGACAGCAGGGATAAAAATGTATCTAAAAACAACACTGCACCAACTGATACTCAATCAACTAAGCTTGACAATCCAGTTTCATTGAGTCAAAGCAATCGACAAGTAATTTCAGAAAATCAACCAAATAATTTTAACGAAGCGGTTCATGTTAGAACTAAAGAAATATTCCAACCGGAGTTAAATAAAAAACTTCTTAATGAAATTTCCGATATGGCGATTTCTGACAAGAAAGATAAAGCCATTATAAATCTGGCTCCGGCAAAACTGGGTAAGATTAGAATTGCTTTGGAAATTATAGACAACAAACTTAACGCAAGATTGGAAGTTGAAAGTCAAGCCGCAAAAGAAATGTTAACTAATCAAGTTGATTTCCTTAAAGAAAGTTTGAACAGCAATGGACTTCAACTAAATACTATTAACATCTCACTACAGAATTCTGATCAAAAAAATAATAAAGCGGCTCGCGAAAAACGCAAAGATACAAATGTTGAAAAACTTGAATCCAAAGATAAAGGCAGTAAAGAGAATAAAACAAAAACCTTAGGTTACAACACATACGAATTTATAGCATAGAGGCTTATTATGATTGATATACTTTCAAACAACTACAACACAAACACTCCGGTCTATGGACAACAACAAGGTGTACTTGGCAAAGATGATTTCATGAAATTGATGATACAGCAACTGAAACATCAAGATCCGTTAAGCCCCATGGAAAGTCAAGAATTTGCCGCTCAACTTGCTCAGTTTACATCACTTGAACAATTATCAAACCTCAATAGCAATGTGAGAGAAAGTATTGATGCTAATTATTTATTGTCCCAATCTATCAACAATACAATGATGTCAACCCTGATCGGGAAAGATGTCAAATTCCAAAGCAATGTAATGGAAAATAAAGGTGACAATACTGTAAGTCTTGGCTACAATTTACCGGCAAATGCTACTAATGTTAAAGTTAATATCTATGATGCAAACGGTAAAATAGTCCGCACGATAGAAAATGCAGGAAATACTCAAGGTGACCATAAACTTTCATGGGATTTTACCGATAATGATGGTAACAAATTAGCAAATGGTAAATATACTTTTGAAGTAGAAGTAACAAATGGCGGAGAAACAAGCGTGAGTAACAATGTATTTCAATATGGTTCTATAACCGGTGTCAGGTTCACTGAAAATGGAACTAAAATTTTAATAAACAATATTGAATACTTACTCTCGGATATTCTCGAAATACTTAACCCAACTCAAATTACAAATAATGGAGGTTCGGAAGACGATGCCACAAATTAACGGTGTAAGTGTTCCTTTCGTCCCGATAATTGAAAATAATAACTTCGATCGCTTTAACTCATCGAAAGAAGTCAGTTCAAAATTCAATGATCTTCTTAATGATGAGTTATCGAAACTGAAATTCTCAAGCCACGCAACAAAACGGCTTGAAGATAGGAACATTGTTCTAAGTAATGAAGAAATGGGAAAAATTAATGAAGCAGTTCAAAGAGCAGAAGACAAAGGCTCTAAAGATTCATTAGTGATGATGAACGGAAATGCTTTCATTGTAAACATCCCAAACAAAACAGTGATCACAGCAATGCCTTTAGGTAGCAATGATAATGTTTTCACAAATATTGATAGTGTAGTTTTTGCTTAAAAAATAATTAAACAATAACAATAAAGAGCGGGACCTAATGAGGACGCTCTAACTCGGCCGACCGACTGACGCTGAGTAAAACAACCTTAGGAGGTTAAAAATGGCACTTCTAAATTCACTTTTCGCTGGTGTATCCGGTTTAAGAAACCACCAATCAATGATGGACGTAATTGGTAACAATATTGCCAACGTCAATACAATAGGTTACAAAGGTTCAAGAGTTACTTTCAGTGATACTTTTAATCAATTCGTAAAAGCCGGTACAAACCCAACCGAAAACACAGGCGGTACAAATACATTCCAAGTTGGTCTTGGTATGAAAATCAATTCAATCGATCGTAACTGGAATCAAGGTACATTTGAAAGAACAGGAATCACAACTGACTTAGCATTACAAGGTCCGGGAATGTTTGTTCTTAAGAGTAACGGAGAACAATTCTATTCACGTGCAGGTGCTTTCGTTTTTGATGCTGAAGGTAAATTGGTTAATCCACAAAACGGAGCGATTGTTCAAGGTAAAATTGCAAACAGTGAAGGCGCAATACCTCCCGGAAACAATTTAGAAGATATTATAATCGACACAAACCAAAAATTACCAGCTGTCGCTACAAGTTTAATTAGCTGGGGCGGTAACTTAAAAAGTAATTCTGATTTAACTAGAAGTGAAAGCGTTATGATGCGCGGAAATATTCAGAATGACGGAACCTTAGATGGATCTTCCACAATGGTGTCCACAAAAGTTTATGATACTTTTGGTGAAGAATACAAACTAGAAGTAAAATACACAGAGACAGCTAATCCAAACGAATATGATATGACTTGGGAAGTTTTGGATGCAGACGGAAACTCAGTCGGTACTTCAGCAGCAGCAATTACTGTTGCATTTGTCGATGACGGTTCAGGTAATTTTGTAATGGATGATGCTTCAAAAGAAAAATTTGATCCTAATGCAGCAGGTTATGATGCAAACACATCAGTATCTTTCACAGGTGTCGGTGCAAACGCCGGTGATCTTCAATTTCAAATTGATGCTTCAACCACTTCAAACAATGCAAGCACTCAGACACTAAGTATTTCAGCTGATGGAAATAGAACTCCAAATATAGTTTCCGGTTCGGTTACAGCATTTGATTCTCTCGGTAACTCACATCAATTGACTTTAAAATTCACAAAGATTAATACAAACGAATGGGCTTGGACAGTAACCGTTCCCGGTACAAGCACTGCTGGTGGACAATCAACATCGACAAGCGGAACAATTGCATTTAATGCTGATGGTACATTGGATCCTGCAAATATTTCACCAAATAATCCGCAATTCACATTCCAGCCTGATGGTGGTGCTAACCCTGTTGTAATCGACTTAAATTTCGGTAGCGGATTCTCAGGTGTTACTCAGACTTCATCTAGTTCGGTTGTTTCTGCATTGAGTCAAGACGGATCAGCTGCAGCATCACTTTCAAACTTAAATATCGATCAATACGGAAATATAGTTGGTATTTTTTCAAATGGTAATTCGAGAACATTAGCGCAAATTATGGCTGCGACATTTACCAACCTAAACGGATTGATAAGTGTTGGTGATAACATGTACTCAGCATACGCAAACTCGGGTGAACCAAGAATCGGAAGTCTGGGTGAAGAAACAGGAACTACAGTTCAGTCCGGTGCGTTAGAACAATCAAATGTTGATCTTTCTGAAGAATTCACAAAAATGATCGTATCACAAAGAGGATTTCAAGCAAACGCCAGAGTAATAACTACCGCGGATAATCTTCTTCAAGAAATAACTAATCTAATAAGATAATTTAAGTTAAGCCCATTATAAGGAGAGATGAAATATTCTCTCCTTTTCATTTTGATCAAGTGGTTAATATCAGCCACTCTTTTCTTCATTTTCCTTCAAAAATCTAAATTTTCGAACTTTTTTCCATGGCACAGCAGTTGAAATTAAATAGATACTATGGAACCAAAAGAAAAAAACTTAGACGAAAATTTAGAGGAAATAACTTCCACACCGGAAGTTAAACCAAAATCTAAATTCAATCCAAAAATCTTGATTTTCGGATTGCCCCTTTTTGTACTTCAATTAATAGTTGTGTATTTCATAACCGCAAACATCTTAATCAAAAAGATGGATGGAAGAACTCCCGAGAAAACCGCAACTGAAGCTGTAGCGGAATCACCGGCGGAAGCTGAGGAAAAAGACACAACCATGAATCATTTTGGTGAATATATTTTTCAAATAGAGGACATAATTGTAAACCCGGCTTATACCAAAGGCGAGCAGTTACTTCTATCTTCTGTTGCGTTCGATGTACCAACTGAAGTTACAAGAAAAGAACTTGAGAAAAAACAAATTCTGGTTAAGGATATGATTATCTCAATCCTTTCCAGCAAGACGATTAACCAACTCAGTAACGTAACTTATAAAGACACTTTAAGAGTTGAAATCACCAATAAGTTGCAAAGCAGTTTTAGTGATATGAAAATTAACAGAGTTTATTTCAGTAAATATATAATCAACTAAAAACTATGGCTGAAGTACTAAATCAACAAGAAATTGATAATCTGTTAAACAACGTCAAAAGCGGAACGGAAGAAAAAAACGATTCGTTCGAACAAAAAGAAGCTGTTCCTTTTGACTTTCGTTTACCAAATAGAATATCAAAGCATCAATTAAGAACCATCACAAACATTCACGAAAATTTTGCCGAAAGTTTGAGTTCATTTTTAGTTTCAAAACTTCAGACATTGGTATCAACATCCGTAGCTTCTGTAGATCAGCTATATTATTCGGAATATGTTCTATCGGTATCCAATCCCTCTTGTTTGTTCACCTTTGATATTAGAAATACGGATATAAAAGGAATTTTAGAATTCAGTCCCGAATTAGCTTTGGTACTTGTTGATCGCTTACTCGGTGGCAGTGGCGAAGGTAAAAAAGAATCGAAGATCATTACTCCTATAGAACAAAAAGTTCTAAACGTTGTTGTTGAAAGTGCGATGGTAAATTTGACAAAAGCATGGAGCGTTGTTGATAAATTAGATTTTGCGGTTGATAGATTTGAACCCGATATAGACTTCGCACAAATAACGTCACAAAATGAATCAGTTTTACTTATTTCATTTGAAGTAATGATAGGTGAAGAAAGTCATTTTATGAATTTGTGTTTTGCGACTTTCTCTTTCGATAGAATTCTTGCAAAACTAGCTTCACAAAAGTTTTCATCAATTAGACCCACGGATTATCATGGTTCAACTTCACGTGAAGTAATTTCTAAGAGCTTATTATATGCAGAAGTTCCTTTAAAAATTGAACTTGGAAAATCAACAATTTCAGTTGCAGAGTTTATGAACTTAGAAGTCGGCGATATAATCAACTTGAACAAAAAAATATCCGATAACTGTGAAGTAAAAATGGAAAATAAAGTTATTGGCTACGGCAGACCCGGATTAGTTAATAAGCGTAAAGCCATAAAGATCATTCAAAAATTAATATAAAGTAAGAGTGGTAATAAAATGGAAGATAAAACAACAAAACCCGAATCAGAAAAAAGTGGAAATCCATCAGTAGAAACTCAAGCAGCCGTTTTTGACGAGTTTGATGAATCGACAAAGAAAACATTCGGTGAAAACAAACTGGACTTTCTGCAAGATCTGCAGCTTAATGTATTTATTGAACTGGGTAGAACAAAAATGCAGATCAAAGATATTCTAGAATTAGAACGCGGTTACGTAATTGAACTTGATAAGATGGCAAGTGAACCGGTTGATATCTACGTAAACAACAAAAAAATTGCAGAAGGCGAAGTTGTTGTGATCGATAAGCATTTCGGAATTCGCATTACTAACCTAAGCCAACCGGCAGAAAGATTAAAAGGATTGTATTAATGGGAATCTCCGATGTTTTCCAAATGATCTTTCCACTATTGGCAATAACTTTGCTGTTAGGCGGTGTTTACTTTTTTATTAGTAAGAAAAAGTTCATCGGTAATTTTGCTAAATACAATTCAATCCCGATTGATATTGTTAGTGTAAAATCAATAATGCCGAAGAAGTATATCGCTGCTGTTAAAGTTGAAGACAAACTTTTAATTCTTGGAATCTCGGATCATTCAATAAATCTTTTACAAGAAAAAGATTTTGATTCAGAGCAGTTGATTAATCCAAACAGTGAAAAAGTTCGTTCAAAATTTCATGAAATATTAAAAAACAGTTGGCCAGGTAAATGAAAGCAGTTAAAATTATATTGTTTATCATATTGCTTTCATTAGCAGCACAAGAAATTCAAGCTCAATCAACTATTCCATTTCCCAAAATTGGAATTGATGTTGGTCAAGCTCAAAGTGGTGAAGATGTTTCTACAACTTTACAAATCTTACTTTTACTTACTGTTTTATCTCTAGCACCATCTATTCTTATAATGACCACTTCTTACTTAAGAATAATTATAGTTTTTCATTTCTTGAAAAATGCTTTAGGTACACAACAAATGCCACCCAGCCAACTTTTGGCGGGAATTGCATTGTTCATTACATTTTTTATTATGGCGCCGACTTGGTCTAAAGTTAACGACATAGCATTAAAACCTTTGATGGACGGTGAAATGACTCTTGAACAAGCCTATGATGCCGGTGTTGAACCGATAAGAGAATTTATGTTTACTCAAGTAAGAAATGAGGATCTGGAATTATTTGTCGGCTTAGCAAATATTGAACAACCGGAAGATAGAAATGATTTACCGACGTACATCTTAGTCCCGGCTTATGCACTTAGTGAGTTGAGAGCTGGATTTATTATCGGGTTCTTTTTGTTTATACCATTTGTGATGATTGATCTTATAATCGGAAGTATTTTGCTTTCGATGGGTATGATGATGATACCTCCGATGATGATTTCTCTTCCATTTAAGATTTTACTTTTCATATTGGTTGACGGTTGGAATCTAATTGTTGCATCTGTTGTGCAAGGAATATTAAAATGACAGAAGAATTAGTAATAGAAGTATTGACCGAGGTTTTCTACACAGTATTTATAATACTTTTACCAATACTTGGTGTTTCATTAGTCGTTGGTATTGCAATTTCAATTTTCCAAGCAGTTACATCAATCCAAGAAATGACATTAACATTTGTACCAAAAATTTTATTCACTGCAGTAATGATCGTGTTTTTGATACCATGGATTTTAGACAAGCTGATAAGCATAACACTAAAACTGTTTAATATAATGGTGACAATTGTATGATGAGTGAAATTCTTGTTACACATTTCATGATTTTCCTTTTCATTTTTGTACGGATTGTTGCTGTATTTGTAACAGCTCCGTTATTCAGCAATAAAGCATTCCCTAGTATGGCAAAAGTTTCCTTAGCTCTCGTTATTTCCTATTTAATATTTACTTTTATAGATAAGTCAAGTGTGCAATTGGAAATCACAATTTGGTTTATAGCCACCAACGTAATTAAAGAAATTATAACCGGGGCGCTTATTGGTTTTAGTGTCACATTGGTTTTTTACGCAATATCATTCGCCGGAACCATTATCGGTTTTGATATTGGTCTTGCCATGGCTCAGGTATTTAATCCGACAGAAGAAACAAATAATAACGTACTTGGCGAATATCTTTACATTCTTGCAATACTCGTTTTAATATTAATAGATGGTCACCATTATATAATTCGCGGTGCTGTTTATTCGTTTACTATAATTCCACTTGGGCATTACACTATTAATGCCGAAGTGTATGATTACTTGGTGAAAATGGGTGCAATGGTTTTTGTACTTGCAGTAAAAATTGCATCTCCAATATTGGTTTCCTTTTTCCTCGTTCATATCGCCGAAGGAATCATGGCAAGAGTAATTCCGCAAATGCAAGTTTTCTTTGTTACTTATCCCCTTAAAATTGGATTAGGTATTGTTCTCTTAATGGTTACAATTCCATTGTATTTACACATGATTAAAAATCTACTACATCTTTATGAAGAAAAGTTATATCAACTAATTCAGTATATGAGTTAAGAAATGGCCGAGCAACCGGGACAAGAAAAAACCGAACAACCTACGCAGAAGAAACTTGATGACGCCAGAGATAAAGGCCAAGTTGCTAAAAGTATGGAAATTTCTTCATTTACCGTATTTGGAACCGGTCTGTTAATTCTATTTCTATTTCAGGGTTTTATAGGACAAAGATTATCTCAAATCTCTACTTCTGTTTTTTCTTCACTAAGCACTTTGGAACTGAGCTATAACTTAGTTCAAATGTACGCATTAAAGGGTGCGGGATTTTTTTTCATATCGCTATCCCCTTTCTTTATTGGCATTATTGTTTTAGCACTTGCAGTAAACTTGGCTCAAGTTGGAATAAAACTTTCACCTAAAGCTTTACAGCCGAAATTTGAAAAACTCGATCCGATTAAAGGATTAAAAAACAAAATATTCTCTTCCCGAGCATTGGTCGAGGCGCTTAAGTCAATATTGAAACTCGTGATGATCGGGTTGTTTACTTACATTTCATTAAGCACGTTAATTATTCAATCAACCAACTTGCTGGATCAATCAATAGAAGAAATAGTTGATTTTATGGCTGATGCAGCACTTTCATTTTTGTGGAAGATACTGATTGTTTACGCTGTTCTTTCGATTGCAGATTTTCTATTTCAGAAATACAAGTTTAAGAAAGACATGATGATGACCAAGCAAGAAATTAAAGATGAGCATAAACAAACCGAAGGTGATCCATTTATTAAAGGGAAAATTAAAACCAAGCAGTTTCAAATGTCTCGTAACAGAATGATTATGGAAGTGCCGAAAGCCGATGTTGTTATTACAAACCCAACTCACTTTGCAATTGCTTTAAAATATGATTCGGCAAAAAATTCAGCACCAATAGTTCTTGCAAAAGGTATGGATGAAGTTGCATTGAAAATAAAAGAAATTGCTCGTAAAAATAACATACCATTATATGAAGATAAGCCTTTAGCTCAAGCATTGTATAAAGCTTGCAACATCGGTGATGAAATTCCGGAAAAACTTTTTGAAGCTGTCGCAAAAATTCTAGCATTTGTATTCAAGGCTAAACATAGTAAGAGGAAGAGTATAGTATAATGTTCAGCATCAATAAAAATAGCGATGTTATATTAGCATTTGGCTTGATCTTAATGCTGGGATTAATGCTAATTCCTCTACCGGCAGTATTTTTAGATTTCTTTTTGGCGTTGAATATTTCGCTCGCTCTTTTAGTGTTAGTTCTATCTTTATACATAAAATCACCCTTAGATTTCTCAGTTTTCCCAGGATTACTCTTAATTCTGACTCTATTCAGATTGGCATTAAATATCAGTTCAACAAGATTAATATTAATAGATGGTTATGCCGGACAAGTTATTGAATCTTTCGGGAGCTTTGTTGTAAGTGGAAACTTTGTTGTTGGTTTTATCATCTTTATGATTCTCGTTATTATCCAGTTTATTGTTATCGTAAAAGGTTCGGGAAGAATCTCTGAAGTTTCTGCACGGTTTACCTTAGATGCTATGCCGGGTAAGCAAATGGCAATCGACGCTGATTTAAGCTCTGGATTAATTTCCGAATCTGAAGCCAGATCAAGGAGAGATAACATTTCACGTGAAGCCGAATTTTTTGGCGCTATGGATGGCGCCAGCAAGTTTGTTAAGGGTGATGCTATCGCCGGGATTTTAATTAATGCTATAAACATTATTGGTGGATTTATAATAGGTGTTGCTCAAAAAGGAATGCCATTTACGGATGCTCTTCAAAGCTATACAATTTTAACAATCGGTGATGGATTGGTTTCACAGATTCCGGCATTGGTTATTGCAACTTCTGCCGGTATGGTGGTTACACGAAGTGCTTCTGGATCATCATTGGATTCACAAATGAAGTTACAGCTTCTATCAAATCCTCGTGTGCTTGGTACACTTGCCGGTGTTGTTATGTTAATGGCTTTTGTTCCCGGAATGCCTATGATTCCTTTCATGTTTATAAGTATCGCAGCGGGTGCCGGTTCATTTTTTACTAAGAAGAGTTTGAATAAAAAACAATTAGACATTACGGACAAAGAAGAGAACGCCGAAGAAGAAAAAGAAGAGAATGTTGAGCAATATCTGCAAGTCGATCCGATCGAGTTAGAGATTGGTTATGGTTTAATTAGTCTTGTAGATGAAAATGAAGGCGGAAATTTATTTGAAAAAATTTCATCAACAAGAAAATTTATTGCATTAGAATACGGAATTTTAATTCCCCCTGTTAGAGTTAGAGATAACTTACAATTAGAACCGAATCAATACATTATAAAAATTAAAGGCAACATCGTCTCTTCGTTTGAAATTCATACTGACAGATGGCTTGCAATGAACAGCGGATTGATTGACGAGGTACCGGATGGCATTCCTACAAAAGATCCGGCATTTGATCTCCCTGCTGTTTGGGTTAATAAGGAAGGCAAAGAAAAATCAGAAATTCTTGGCTACACAGTTGTCGATGCTATTTCTGTTTTAACAACTCATCTGCAAGAAACATTGAAGAAAAATTTTGATAAGATTTTAACAAGACAATCAGTTAAACAATTATTAGAGAACTTGAAAAAAGATTACAATGCGGTTATTGAAGATATTAATCCGGAAGTTCTTCCGCTTGGAACAATACAAAAAGTACTACAAAATTTATTGCGAGAATACATTCCGATTAAAGATCTAGTCCAAATTCTTGAAGCGCTAATAGATTATTCAAAAGTCACAAAAAATATTGATGTGTTAACAGAATATGCAAGACATGCAGTGGGAGATGTAATTGCAAATAACTTTAAGGATTATAACAATATTATTCACGCAGCTGCTCTTGGAGAAAAACTTGAACAACATATAATCTCATCAATAAAGGAACAGAAAGATGCTATACAAACTCTCGGATTGAATCCGAATTTATTAAATACACTTAAACAAAATATTGCAAGACTTATTGATAAGTTTACAAGTCTAGGTTATTCCCCTGTAATTATTACATCAGCAACAATTCGACCATACTTTTATAGATTATTTACTTCGAGTTTCCCGGAACTAGCCGTTATTTCTTATTCGGAATTACCTTCTCACATCGAACTCGAGTTAATTGATAAGTTAGAGGTTTCAAATGCAAACTAAAAAATATACTGCCGCCACATTAAAAGAAGCTACCGAAAAAATGAAAACTGAACTCGGAAGTGAGGCGATGATATTAAGCACTCGTATAATTGAACAACCTAAAAATGGAACTATCCAAAAATTATTTGAAGTTGTTGCCGGTTATGAAGAGGAGATCAAACAGTTAAATAAAATTCAGAAAATCACTAAGAATGCAGAAAGTCGTCCGAAGCCGGCATTAAAAGCGAGCACTGACCTTGAAGCAAGAAAATCGGCTGCAAAAAAGATACTATCAAACGGATTATTTAATGAGAAAAATAACGTCAACGATCTGAAGAAGGAAATACAGACTGTAGTTGAAGTCTTACGTGAAAAAGATGTAAAAGATGATGTTATCAAAATGGTTATAGATTATTTAAAAAAATCAGAAAAATTTCTTTCTGTTAACAACTTAGATGATTACGTAATTACCGGATTAGCGTCCTTGATAAAAACAAAAAACTTTTCTGTTGAAAAAAGAAAGACCGGTAAAGTTGTTAGTATTATTGGTCCAACCGGTGTTGGCAAAACAACATGCATTGCTAAACTTGCAGCTATCTCAAAAATAATTCACAACCTTGATATCGGAATTATATCAATTGATACATATCGATTAGGTGCTATTGATCAACTTAGAATTTTCTCGGAGATCAGTAATGTTGATATGCTGGTTGCTTATGAGCCCGAAGATATGCCAAAGTTGATAGATAAACTAAAAAAGAAAGATTTGATTTTTATCGATACTACCGGAAGAAGTCAAAGAAACATTGGTGAACTCCAAAAGATGAAAGAGTTTTTATCTCAAATAAAAATCGATGAAACTTATTTGGCATTATCATTATCAAGTTCCTCAAAAAATCTAATTGATGCGGCGGATAAGTTCAGCATGTTTAATTATGATTCTTTTATTTTCACAAAAGTTGATGAAGCAGTTACTCATGGGAATATGGTAAATCTTTCCGTAAGAACACAAAAGCCTGTAATATATTTGACCAATGGACAAATAATTCCGGATGATATTTTATCAGCAGATCCTGAGTATGCAGCAACTTTGATTTATAATGGACATAACTAATTGTCATGTTTGATCAAGCTCAAAAACTGAGAGACTATTATAATTCTCCGGTTTCAAAAAAAGCAAATAATAACCGTCAATTAATTTCTATAACATCGGGCAAAGGCGGAACAGGTAAAACATTTGCAGCGTTTTATCTATCTCAATTTCTTGCTAAGCAAGGCTACAAAACTCTTCTTGTTGAATTTGATTTTAACCTTGGCAGTTTGTCCTACCATTTGAACATTAATCCTGATGCAACGATTTGCGATCTCTTTTCCGGTTCTGCCTTGTTTGATGAAACAATAGTCGAAGTGGAAAACAATTACAGTATTATCTTTGGTGATAATGGCAAACTTAATTTCCCAGAAAACAAAGTTGCTCACATTCGAAATTTCTTCGGTTATCTTAATAATAAAACAAATAATTATGATTATATAATTTTGGATAACGGAGCCGGAATAAGTAATGAAATATTTGAAACGATAAAGCACTCAACAATGAATTTAATTGTTACAACTCCCGATCCCGTTGCTGTTATGGATGCTTATGTAATTCTAAAATTAATGACAAAAAATTCTATTGATATCCATAAAGGGATAATTATTAATAAATGTAAAAACCCTGAAGAAGGAAAAACAGCTTTCGAAAACTTAAGTAAAGCGAGCAAACATTTTCTTAAAGAAGATATCAATTTTGTCGGCTCAATAAGTAATTCCGATCTTACCAATTCGCTGCAATTAATAAGTTCTTCTAACTTTAACGATACCCCAAACAGAAAATTATTTAGTGAATTTGAGTTCATATCTCAAGCAATTTCTAAAATCGGGCAAGTGGCTAATAATCACCAACCTAATTTTATCCGGCCATAAAAAATCAATTTTTTAGCTTAAAAACGAACATTATCAAAACTATTTAATGGTACAATCTTTGTCTTTTAGTAACAAAGGAGAAAGAAATGAACAAAATAGTACTAAATGTTGGGATCTTGGTTTTTTCACTTTCGCTAATTTATTTCGGCCAACGCAACCTAGAGTTTACGGAAGTATTACTCCGATCATTTGTTATGTTCGTTTTTTCAACCCTTGCACTCGCGGTTATAACAATTTTATTTATAAAATCAATTAACCGCACAACAACAAAAAAGAATGCTGAAATAGCTAGAAACATAACTAGGAAGTAAAAATGTCAAACACAGATTTGTGGTCAGAATATAAGAAGTCACCAAATTTTGAACTCAAAAAAGAGATTGTGATAACATACTCAAGTCTGGTTCATTATGTTATCCACAATTCCAAATTTATCAACTACGATATATTTGACGAAAAAGATTACTTCCAATTTGGTATTGAAGGATTAAGCGAGGCTATTGACAGATTTGACCCGGATTACGGCACAAAATTCGAGACTTATGCACTTCAAAGAATTCGTGGTAAAATAATTGATGAAATAAGAAAAGTACAAAGCAAATATCGAGTTCAGACAAATTCAAACATTCTTGCAACAAATCTATCATTAAACAAAAGTGTTTCGGATGACGAAAGTTTTATGCTTTATGAAGTAATTCCGGACGACAATGAAGAACCCGACGAAACCTTAGAAAATCTAGAAGCAAAAGAATTATTAGTCGAAGCATTACAAAAACTAGAAGAAAGAGATAGACTAATTATAACTCTCTATTATTACGAACACCTTAACTATAAAGAGATAGCACAAATATTAGGAATTACAGTTTCACGAGTATCACAAGTTCACTCAAAAATAATTGACAAACTCAGATCAAAATTAGCGCACTTGAATGATTAATTTAAACGAAGAAATAGAACTTAAACGAGTAATCTATTATCGCCATTTATCAAGGATTAGAAATCTTCCTTCGGTTCCGACATTAATGATGGAAATATCAAGATTACTCGAAGACCCAAAAACAAGCGCTGCCGAGTTAGGCAGAATTATTTCAAAAGACCAGGCAATGGTTGCAAAAGTATTGATGGTTGCAAACTCACCACTTTATGGTATTCCACGTAAAGTATCAACGGTAGAATTTGCAATCGTTATTCTCGGATTCAATCATATTAAAAATATTGTGGTAGCTCTTTCCGTAATGGATGCTTTCAAAAACGGTGAAAATAAAAATTGGAATAAAAATAAATTCTGGACTCATTCACTTGCTACGGGAGTTCTGTCGAAAAGAATAGCAGCAGATTTAGGTTACAAACGAACCGGCGAGGCATTTACTGCCGGTCTTTTACATGATTTAGGAATCTCAGCTATACAAAGATATTTCAACAAAGAATTCAATGAGATTGTTAATCTAGTTGAAACAGAAAAAGTTAGATATGATGTTGCAGAAAAAGCCACTCTTGGTTTAACCCATTCCGAAATCGGACAATTTTTAATTAAAAACTGGAATCTTCCCGATCTATTAGGCGATGCTGTAAGATACCATCATAATCCGTCAGAAGCAGAAGAAGATAAAATTTTACCGTCTATAATTCACTTAGCGGATTATATGACACAGAAGTATCAACAAGGAAATTTTGATTGGGACGAAAACATAACATTTGATAAGGAAATAATTCACAACCTTTCATTTGGTGATGTCTCATATCTCAACTCATTTGTTGAATCATACAAAGAATTATTTACAGAACATATAAACACTATTCAACTTTACTAAGAAAGAGTTTATGATATGGAACTAATATCAATCGAAAACAAAATTAAGAAGACTGAAGCGGTTCTTAATAATGTATTTAAACTTCACTCAATGCCGAAGGTTCTTGGAGAAATTTTACAATATCTAAACTCTGATTCTGTAAACAATACTACTCTTAGTAAAATGATTTTACGTGATCAAAGTTTAGCTACAAAAATTTTAGCTATCGCAAATTCACCCTTGTATGGATTACAACGAAATGTTACGACAATCGATTTTGCGGTAATGGTTCTTGGTGTTGAAGAAATTAAACACATAGTGTCTTCACTTTCAATGATGGATACATTTAAGAACAAAACAGATGATTACTTGGATCAAGCAAAATTTTGGGAACATTCATTTTTGGTAGCATTAATTTCCAAGAAGATTGCGGAAGATTTTAAAATGAAATATGTAGGTGAAATTTTTACCGCCGGTTTTTTACATGATTTAGGACTGCCAATTATTCACAGATACTTTCATTCATCGTTTGTTAAAATTAAAGAAGATATCGAATTAGCTGGAACAAACTTTATAGAGGCCGAAAGAGAAAACATTGGTTTAACTCATGCTGAAATTGCTTATCGTTTATTAGATAAGTGGAATTTACCTGTAATACTTTGCGATATTACAAAACATCATCACGCACCGTTAAACTCCGAAGAGTTCCCGAAACAAACAGCTGTTGTTCACCTAGCGGACTATACAACGAAGTATTTAAGCACAGGTTCATTCTTTTGGAATCATCAATTGGAGCTTGATTATACTGCTGCAAAGTTGATTGGCTTTAAAACAGATGAAGAAGTGATTGAATATATCGAGCAGTTCCGTTCCATACTTCCACAACAACTAGAATCGATGAGGCACTTACTTTGAGAATAATAAAGAGAAATACACTCGAATTTCCTTCACTTTATACAACACTTATTGCTGATAAAAAAGGTACGCCAAGCAGAAAAACTAATATAAGCGAAAGAATGATACAGACATCAACTAAACACGAAGAACTTTTTGAATCACTTTATACATTCGGAAGAAAAATTAGAGAAACAAACAGTATTCCGGTTATAGGTGAATACATGAAAACGTCATTAAAGAAATTTATTGATGTTTCTGAAGTTGTTTGTTTCAATACTGCAAAAGATGATAGCGAACCAATTCCGTTATCGAGCATAAAGGATACAACTTGGGGATTTGTTAAAACAATTCATGAAGATGGAATGCTTCATAAAATTTTACATCGTGGTCATTTATCAATAATTCCAACAAGAAATAAAAATTCGCAAATATATAATTACTATTTAGTTTATCCGATAATTGATTTAGACCGAACAAATAATCATTTCATTCTATTCAGCACTACAGAAAAACATTTTGAAAGCGGAACTTTTATGCGAAAAGTTCTTGAATCTTTCGTTCAATTATTAATTCCACGTGTAGAGTATCTTCTTCAGAAAAAAGATATGGGACAAACATACGACGAGCTTCAAGTCTATCAATCAAAAATTTCTAACGACTACAAACTATCTGCAATTGGTGAAATGACTTACTCGCTTATCAACCAAATTATATCACCAATGCAAGTTGTGTTAAGTTGTGTAGATATAATTGAAAACAAAACCGGTCCGGATGACAAAGTTATAAACACTATTAAAACACAAGTAAAGAAAGTACAATCAATAACCGATAAAATCGTAAAGTTTTCTGCAGGCGATAATGCCAGGTTATCAGTTATTCCTTGTTCACTAAATGGATATGTAAATAAATTTCACGACTTCATTAAGTCATCGCTTACAAAAAGAAATTATGAAATTATTCTTGATCTTGATAATTCACTTCCTCCGGTATTAAGTACACCAAATTATATGCATCAGATTTTAACAAACACATTTAGTTTGATGGTTACTACAGCGGAAACCGGTGGATTATATCTACAAACAAAGTACTTCGAAGGAAATGTTTTACTTAGAATTATATCAACGGATCATACAAATATTCAAACAGAGGAGCAACAAGATTTCAGTAAGAACATTAATTTAATGATGTTAGAAACATTGATGAAAAAGCACGAAGGTCATGTAAAATTCACTTCAGATCAAGATAGAGGCTCAAACTTAGAACTGATATTTCCATTAAAAAGGAAATTATTGAAATGATACAAAAAGTGATCATACTAATTGCTTTAATGGTTATAATAAACGCACAAGAACTAGCCGTGGATAACAGTGTAAATGTTAGAGAAATTGTACAAAAGCAAATTGAAGAAGCAAAAAAGAAAGAAGCAAAAGCGGTTAAACATATACCAGCTTCAATGAAGCCTGTTAAAATGGTAGAGAAACCTGTAATCAATATTCAAACGACGGACTATACTCTAATAGGGAAAATTGTTGTGCTGGGACTTTCGGCAACAATAATTCTTTCAGTAGTTGCAATACGAAGAAGGAAATTAAGAAGCCATACTTCTTCAAGTGATCTTAAAACTAACATTCAATTAATGAGACAAGAAAAGTTCATCAAACCAATTGATCCTAAGTTGAAAAAACTACGAACAAATCTATGTCTCAATTCAAAGTATCTTAATAACTCAGAGAGTGACATAACAAATGCGGCAAGAAAATATAACATTGCAAAAACCGAATTATTATTGGCAGCAAGACTAAGAAATCAGACACTAAAAGTAAGTTAAGAGAAATCATCATGGTAAACGGATTAGAATCAGCAAGTAAAAGCTTAACGCTGAATGAAAAGAAAATCGGATCGCTTGTAAACAACTTGGCGAATTTAAATTCAACCGGTTATAAACGCGAGCTTCCGTTTGAACAGATTATGAATTCAAACGGTGAAAACACAATTAGAAAAAACATGCTTGATTTTACGCAAGGGGATCTAATTCAAACAGATAATCCTCTTGATCTCGCAATTAACGGTGATGCATTTTTTGTAATTGCGGCAGAAAATGGTGATATGCAGTTCACAAAGAATGGAAAATTTGCTGTCTCTGATGAAGGATTTTTGGTTGACAATCTCGGTAATAAGGTGATGGGTCAAAGCGGTGAAATTCAACTACTTGAGGATTTCTGGCAGAAAGATAGAACCGTTTCCATTTCGACTAATGGTGAGATTTTCGTAGGCAAGAACTTTATAGACAAATTAAAAATTGTCGCCGTTGAAGAGAAAGCCGATCTAATAAGATGCGGAAACAATAACTATAAAGTGAGTAACGGATACTTTGAAGATTTAGAAGAAGATCAATTTAAAATTGCTCAAGGATATCTTGAAAACTCAAACGTGAATCCAATTATTGAAATGGAAGAGATGATTCGTATAAGTAAAGAATATGAATCAGCTCAAAAAATGATTCAATACATAGATGAAATAATGGCAAGAGCTAACGAAATAGGCACTATCTAAATAATAGGTAAAAATTATGGCAACAAAATCATTAAGAACCGCAGCAACCGGGATGTACGCACAGCAATTAAACATTCAGGTTATATCAAATAACATTGCGAACATCAACACGACCGGCTTCAAAAAGAATAAAGCTGAGTTTCAAGATCTCATGTATCAAGAAATTCCATCTTCAAATTTGGCTCAGAATAATATTGCCGGTCCACAAGCTTCCGGTGAGATGCTGCAGGTTGGTAGCGGTGTAAAAGCCTCTTCAACTCAAAAAATATTTAAGCAAGGAGATTTACAGCCGACAAACAACTCTCTCGATCTAGGAATTAACGGTGAAGGCTTTTTCCAAGTTAGAAAAGCCGACGGAACTTTTGCCTATACAAGAGACGGAAGCTTTAAGATAAGCGGTGAAGGAAGAGTTGTAACCGCAAGCGGTTATGTTTTAGAACCCGATATCACTCTTGATGATGACGTACTGCAAATAAATATTTCACGTGACGGCGAGATTAGCGTTCAATCAACAGGTGGTAATTCTTATGTGCTTGATAATATTCAATTAGTAAGATTTATGAATCCCGGCGGATTGGAAGCGCTAGGCGATAATCTTTATGCCGAGACTGAAGGTTCGGGACAACCAATGTTCGGAACACCCGGTGCGGACGGATTTGGTGAAATTCAACAAGGTTTTCTTGAAGCGAGCAATGTTGATATTGTTGAAGAAATGATTGCAATGATTACAGCTCAACGAGCATATGAAATAAATTCAAAAACAGTACAGACAGTTGAAGAAATGATGACAATTACAAATAATCTAAAACGATAAACATGTTGGCAATATTCTTAAATATGATTCTATGCTTACTCCCGGTTGATAAATTATCACTTGTTGAGATTGATCACTATATCCAAAATCATTTCGCCGAGTATGATAGTATTAGCTATTCTATTCAAGACGATTTATCGAGCACAGCTGAACTTGAAATCAATCATTCAAGGTCATCAAATAGAATCGGTAATAAGTTTTTCATCCCCGTAATAACAATAGAAGCAAACGGTGTTTCAAAAGAAAAGTTTTTGAATGTTGAAATAGAACTATATCAAAGAATTGCAATAGCAATAGATCATATAAATAAAGGCGATCAAATTGCTTTAGGAAATACAACTTTTGAATTACGAGATATAACCGGATTTAACAAATCTCCTCTCACTGATCTGGAGAGAATCGGCAGCATAATTTCAAAGTATAATATGAAACCCGGTGATATAATTTTTACTGAATTTATTGATACAATGCCTGTCGTGAATCCCGGTGATCCTGTAAATATTATGTATCAGGTTGGAGGCGTTCATGTTTCTTTTATTGGTACTGTGCGCCAAGCCGGCGCGATTGGTGACGTAATAAAAGTAAAAGCACAAAATCAGCAGTATTCAGCTAAGGTAATTAACACAAACGAAGTTTTAATAATAGAGTAACAAAATGAAAAAAATAACTTTGCTACTATTTGCGATTACTATATTAATATCAGCTCAAGATATGAGACAAAATAGTTTTAGATCTCTCTTCTCGGATCAAAAAGCCAATCGTCTTGGTGATGCTATTACAATTCTAGTTATGGAAGCATCAGAAGCATCAAACAATGCCCAAACTTCAGCAGGAAGAAATAGTGAAATCGGTTTTGGCGCAAGCGGCTCAATGGATGGAAATTCTGTTGTTCCAAATGTTGATCTTAATATTGGAAGCAATAATGAATTCAACGGTTCGGGTGCAACAAAATCTGCGGGTATGGTCAAAACAAGAATCACTGCAACTATAGATTCAGTTCTGCAAAACGGAAATTTATTTATAAGAGGCAGCAGATTAATTTCTATCAACGGAGAAGAACAGAAAATTTTTCTCACAGGTGTTGTTCGTGTTGCTGATATTGCTTCCGACAACACTGTTAAATCATACAACATTTCCGATGCTAAAATCATTCTTGAAGGAAACGGAATGATAGATAGAATGCAAAGTCCCGGTTGGTTAACAAAATTATTTCATTGGTTATTCTAGGTATAATTATGAAAAGTTTACTTAAATATATAGCGCTCTCAATTATTGCAATACAAATTCTTCCCGCACAAAGAATAAAAGATATTGCATATGTAAACGGTGATAACTCAACACAAGTTATCGGTTATGCAGTTGTTGTCGGTTTAGGCGGTACCGGTGATAGCCATAGAACGTCTTTCACAATTCAGTCAATTAGCAGTATGCTAAAAAGATTTGGGATCACCGTCCCACAAGATCAAATAAAAACACGTAATGTTGCCGCGGTTATGGTAACAGCAACAATTTCTAATTTTCTAAAACCGGGTTCAAAGTTTGATGTTAATGTATCATCACTAGGCGATGCAAGAAGTCTTCAAGGCGGAACTTTACTAATGACTCCTCTATCTGACATTGAAGGGACTGTGTATGCAATGGCACAAGGACCAATATCTGTCGGTGGTTATGAATTAAATTCTCCAACTGGGAATAAAGTCGGAAGAAACCATGTGTTAGCCGGACGTGTTCCTCTCGGTGGAATTTTACAAGTTCCTCTGCCGGGCAGTGGATTTAATACTAGCGCTCTTAAAGTTTATTTAAGATCTCCGGATATAACAACTGCAAGTAATGTATCTACAGCAATTAATCAATACTTTTCACAAAGTATTGCGATGGCAATCGATCCATCTGAAATTGAGGTTCAAGTTCCGGCTGATCGCCAGCAAGAAGTAATATCATTTTTATCTGAACTAGAGTCAATCGAAGTTGCAACCGACTATACTGCAAAAGTTGTTCTTAATGAACGAACAGGTACAGTTGTCGCCGGTAGCAGTGTAAAAATTCAGCCTGTAACTATTTCGCATGGCGGATTAAATATTGCTATTAGATCATACCCAATGGTATCACAACCCGGAGCATTTTCAAGAGGTGAAGCAATTTTCTTTAACAATATGGTACCATATGCTCAACAAGACTCAACTACTGCAATTGCACTCAATGCTGCAACAAATGTTCAAGAAGTTGCCGCTGCACTTAATACATTAAAAGTTTCTCCGAAAGATATAATTGCAATATTCCAAGCATTAAAAGAATCCGGAGCTTTAACGGCAGAACTAGTAATCATGTAATCGATATGGAAGAATTAAAATTAAAAATAACGAATAGTCTAAAGCACATTGCGGATACTCAATCTGTAAATAAGACTGAGCGCTATTCAGAACCCGAAAAAAGAAAAATTGCCGGTGCTTCGAAAGACTTCGAAAGTATGCTCACTTCAATGATGTTGAAAAGTATGACTTCATCTGTTGAGGGATTTTTCGGTGAAGATAGTTATGGCGGTGATTACTTCGATTCAATTTTTACAATGGAGCTTGCTTCAAAAATTTCTGAAGGCAACAGCTTAGGCATTGCACAGCAAATTTATCAAAAAGTAACCGGTGAAAAATGGGACGATTCGATAATGAATCCCCAACAAAAAGTGAATTTTGATGATCTTCGCATGCAAATTAACCAAAAGAATAAACTTGATGCAGAACAGGTTAATCTTGGAGGTTCAAAAGTTGATAAAATATCTCCTTCTAATCACTCTTTAAAAAGACTAGAAAAGTATGAACCTGTCATCTCAAAATTTGCCGATAAATTTGAAGTGGATAAAAACTTAATTAGATCAATAATTCTAGCGGAATCAGCAGCTAAACCGGATGCCGTATCCACAGCAAAAGCTAAAGGTTTGATGCAATTAATGGATGGAACGGCAAAAGAAATGGGAGTTAAAAATTCGTTCGATCCTGTAGAAAATATTCACGGTGGGACTAAATATTTCACCCATTTACTTCGAAAATATAGTGGGAATATTCCTTTATCATTAGCTGCCTATAATGCCGGACCGGGAAATGTTGAAAAATATAACGGTATTCCCCCATTTGATGAAACTAAAAATTACGTAAACAGAGTACTAGGATACTACAATTATTTTAATGGTTAACATGGAAACTAAAAAATTACCCGAAATTCTAATTTCAATTGACGAGACAATCAGACATCTGCTTGATCTTTCGAAAGTAAAACAAACTGTATTGATAAATAGAAATCATGACGAGTTAAATGAATTAATCGAACGAGAACAAAAATATTTAACAAATATTTCCCATTTATCAAAACAACAAAAACTTTTTACTGAACAACTAAAACTAAATTTTGAAGTACCGACCGACATTAATAGTATCATAGATATTTTAGAAATTGTTGGTGATCGACTTGATTCGAATTTTCGTAATACGGTGTTGACAACATTGTACAGCATACAAGAAAATAGTTTGGAGCTTCATAAAATAAACGAGCAAAATAAAATGCTCATAGAAACCTCAAGAGCATTTATTAAAAGTATAATCCAAGCAGTTCGCGGTTCGGTTGATACTTCAATAATTAACAGAAGAATGTAAAATGTCACTAAGCAGAATTTTCGACATAGCACAAAGAAGTTTAGGCTCATACCAACGAGCGATTGATGTAACAGCACATAACATTGCTAACGCATCTAATCCAAATTATTCAAGACAGCGTGTAAACTTCGGGACTGAAATCCCGGAAATTAATGCAGGAATGATTTGGGGAACAGGTGTAAGATTAGAAAGTGTTGAACGAGTTCGGAATCAACTGACCGAATCACAAATATTAAATAATAGACCGAAATTCAGTTCAAACGAAAAAACATCTTACTTATTAGGTCAAGTAGAGAATGTATTTTCAGAACCTTCTGAATTAGGCTTATCAAATTTGATAAATGAGTTCCTTAATTCATGGGGTGAATTATCATCAACTCCTAATAGTATTCCGCTTAGAAATAGTGTTGTTTATTCCGCACAAAAATTAGCTTCAAAGGTTGTTAACATAAAAGAAAGCTTCGATATCATTAGAACAGATATAAGCAACGAATTTAAAAGTAACGTAACTCTCATCAACGGATATTTAAAACAAATTCAAAGTTTGAACGCAAGAATTTTTGAAGCAAAAAGCAGTGGTGTTAATCCAAATGATTTTCTAGATGAAAGAGATAAACTTATAAACGAACTAAGCAACTTTGCTAACATAAATGTTAGTTATGATGATAAAAACATGGCAACAATTTCAATCGGTGGTGTATTTGCCGCGGACGGAAATGATTCAATTGAGTTTGAGGCATTTGAAGACGATGGAGAACTTTTACTGCGTACGGCCGGCAGTAATAATATTGTAGCATTAAAATCCGGAGAAATGTTTGCGTTGAAAGATGTTTATTCAAATAAAATGGCAAACTATGAAACGCAGCTTGATAATGTTGTTGATGCAATAAGAGATCAAGTTAATTCAATTCATTCAACAGGTTATTCAATCGACAATCCCCCGCAAACCGGAATCAACTTTTTCTTGGTTACAGATTCAGGTAAGCTTGTTGTTAACTCTGAGATTCTCGATGATCCATATAAAATTGCAGTCTCAAGTGACGGTACAAATGGGAATGGTGATCTGGCTATAAGTATTTCCAACATAGCAAATAAAAAAGTTATAAATAATCTAACTATTTCAGAAGCTTACTCAAGTATCATAAGCGGGATTGGTAACAACAAACAATCTGCAGATAATATGGCTGCTACGGATAAACTGGTCTTGGAACAACTTGAACTCCAAAAGGCATCTTATTCCGGAGTATCAATTGATGAAGAAATGGCAAACGTCATAAAATTTCAGCGTTCATACGATGCATCTGCAAAATTAATTAGGGTTGCAGACGAAATGTTAGAAACAATACTAAACATGGTATAATTATGAGAGTATCCGATTTATTAATGAGCAATACTTACTTAAGCGGAATAGCAAAAAATAAAAGTAAGATTGATACTTTGAGTAAACAGATTGCAAATCAATCATCCATACTCAAGCCATCGGATTCTCCGATTGGTACCGCAAAAATTATGCGCTTCGAAAGTAAGATAGCTTCAACCGATCTTTATCTTAAAAACATTAACAGTAGTTATGGTTTTGTAAATGAAACAATTCGTGGACTTGAATCCATGGAATCTGAAATCTCCGGAATTCTTGTAAAATTAACCGAAGCAAATAATGCCATTAATCAAGATCATTTAGAAAATTATGCAGCACAACTTGATCAATCGCTGGATGCTTTGTTAACATCTGCTAATCTTAGCTATGATGGGAAATATTTATTTGGCGGTACTTCCCATTCCTCACAACCGTTTGCAATAACAGCTGATAGATCAGAGGTTGTGTTAAACAGTCCTGATGTAAGCGGAAATTCAAATGTAAAAATTGGGAATAGCACAAATCTAAAAATTAACATAACCGGTGAAGAGCTTTTCGGAACAATTAGTTCGGATCCTGAACGTGATATATTCAATACAATTATAAAAATTCGAGATGATCTGAAAAATGGAGTAATGCCAACCGAAGCAGATGTGACGGCGGTAGATTCATTCCACAAAAAATTGTTAAACAAAATGTCTGATGCCGGATATATCTACAATACTCTTGAAAATACTCAGTCACTACTAGAATCACAGAGAATCGAATTAGAAAGTATGCTTTCTACTGAAAAAGATATCGATATGGCTAAAGCCATAGTTGATATGCAGAATTATGATTACCTGCTTCAAGTTTCTTATAAAATGTCGGCTATGATACTTCCAAAATCATTATTGGACTTTATCTAATGAAAATGGTAGGCGGATTATTCGGTTTATTTCTTGGTATAGTTTCCATCTTCGGGGCTTTTCTGCTTGAAGGCGGATCACTTAAAGCTCTGTTTTTAATTGCTCCTTTACTTATTGTTTTCGGCGGAACATTTGCAGCAACAATCATAGGCTTCGGTTTCGAAAAATTTAGATCAATTTTTAAACTGATTCAAATCGCATACTTCCCGAAGAGATACGATTTCAAATCATTGATTAATTCATATTTCGAAATTTCCGTGATGGCGAGAAAAGAAGGATTGCTCTCGGTAGAAAAAGAACTTGATAACCTTATGTACACCTTTCCTAAAAAAATGGTTAGGTATGGAATTGACGGTACCGATGCTGACATGCTGGAAGACATTGCTAGATTAGAAATGAAATTGGTTCAAGAAAGACACTTAGCAAACGCTGCAATCTTCAACAAGATGGGAGGATACGCTCCCACAATGGGAATTTTAGGAACAGTTATGGCATTAATAATGACTTTAGCAAATGCCGGTTCCGATCCCGACCTATTAATAAAAAATATAGCAACTGCATTTATTGCAACTTTATGGGGTGTATTAAGTGCAAATTTAATATGGCTTCCGATTGGAGATAGATTAAAAGAATGTCATTTAGAAGAAAAACATATGATGGAAATTTCGTTGGAGGGGACAGTAGCACTCTTGAGCGGAGAGATTCCTTCGGTGCTAAAAGCACGACTCGTAGGAATGCTGCCTCAAAGAGAGCAAAGAGATCTTCTAGAATTTCAAGTTTAGAGACTGATCTCTACCAAGAAGATAACGATAAAGATCGTTACTTAATTACTTATGCTGATCTTATTACTCTTTTGTTAGGACTATTTATTATTCTTTACGCAATTTCAAATATTGATATAAAAAAATACGAAGAGATGATGAGTGCGATTGGAAGTGTTTTTGGTGGTGCAAATGTAATCAACAGTCAACCGGCTGCAACTAGTGCAATTGCCGTTGAGCCGATTGACAAACTTAAAGATGAACTAAATTCTTTAATAACCGAAATGAATTACACAAAATCTATTTCGGTAGAGCAAAACGAAAGAGGTTTAACGCTTCATATATTGGATGATATTTTATTTCCTTCCGGAAGTGCAGAGTTAAATTCCGGATCTGTTGTTGTTCTTAATCAACTTGCATCGATAATTAAAAAACTGCCGAATGATATTAGGGTTGAAGGTCATACTGATAATATACCTATAAAAAGCAGCTTATATCCTTCAAACTGGCATTTATCAGTAGCTCGTGCACTAAACACTGCGTACTTTTTAATCGATAAAGAGAATATAAATCCTGATAAAGTTTCGATTGTCGGATATTCCGAATATCAACCGATTGCGACCAACTTAACTGATGAAGGCAGAGCAAAAAATAGAAGAGTAGATTTAGTAATAATAAAATAAGTAGAAAGAAAAATGAAAATAACTAACAAACAATTCGGAGAATTTGAATTCTCTAAAGAAAATATACTTCATTTCAAGAATGGTTTATTCGGTTTTGAAGAGTATAAAAGTTTTCTCCTAATCAAAAGTGAAAACGATTTATTCTTTTGGCTTAATTCGGTCGATCAACCCGAATTAATTTTCCCGCTTGTGGGTTTAAGAATTATTGATGATTCTTATCCACAAAATGACGAAACCGAAGCATTTGGGATTGTTACTTTAAATAGCGATCCAAATAATACAACGGTAAATCTTAAAGCACCCGTTTACATAAATCAAGATAAGAAAGAAGGTTTTCAAACCATCATTGATCATGATAAGTATATGGTTAATTATAAATTATTTGTTGAAGATTGAGAGAAGACAATGCTTGTACTTAATAGAAAACCAGGCGAAGAAATTCGAATAGGAAGTGATATTCTTATTAAAATAATTTCTTCAGCTGACGGAAATGTGAAAATCGGAATTGATGCACCACAAGATGTTGCAATACTTCGCGGTGAATTATATCAAAATGTTAAAGAAAGTGTGATCAAAGCTTCAGAAGAAAGTTACAAACCATTAACCGAAGCTAAATCACTTACAATTAATAAGTTAAGAGATACAGATAATGAATGAGCCTGCTGAAAAACTAAAAATTTTAGTAGTGGATGATTCCGATTTAATTCTGCACGCACTAAAAAATTTCTTTCGTGAATATAATCTCGAAGTAATTACTTGTCATGATGGGCTTGAAGGTATTCAGCAAGCAATGGAAACCAGACCGACTCTCATCATACTGGATTTAATGATGCCGAATTTAGACGGTGTTAAGATGTTAAATGTCATCAAACTGATGAAAGAACTCAAGGATATTCCGGTTATTGTAATAAGTGGCAATACAAATAAACGAAATGTTATAGCCGCGATTGAAGCCGGAGCCGAAAAAGTTTTATCAAAACCACTTAAGAAAGAATTGCTAAAGAAAAGCATCTCGGAAGTATTGGGTCCGGAGTTTCTCAAGAATGCAAAGAAACCAGAGCAAAAAATCGATTTGAACAAAGAAGATCAAGAATTCATAAATGAACTACGTCAATATTTTTTGAATGGATTTAATTCAAAAGTTGAATTGATGGAATCTGTTTTTAGAAAAGAAGATATGGATAATCTCCGCTTTGTTTTCCACGAATTAAAAGGAACCGGTTCAACAATTGGCTCACCCGAACTTACTCAAATAGGATTGGAAGTTGAGCAAAAAGTTGATGAAAAGATTAAGGATTGGAATTACTATAAACAAAGATGGGATGAAGTACTGGAAATAGTTAAAGAAATTAAAAAAGAACAAGTCTCTTTGGAAGATTAATGCTTATAATTATCGGAATATTTGTTGTTACTGTATCTGTTATTGTCGGGTTTGTTATTGCCGGCGGTAATTTACTTTTACTGCTCCAATGGGCGGAATTTTTAGTAATTGGTGGTGCCGCTATTGGTAGTCTTCTAATTTCATCGCCGGTTTCATTAATTAAAAAAATTATAAAAGCCATTCCGGAAGCAATTAAGGGTAGTCATCTTACCAAACAAGATTTTATGGAATTATTAAAATCTTTTAACGATTTATTCCTAATCGCACAGCGAGATGGTTTACTTTCAATAGAAAGTCATATAGAAAATCCTGATGAAAGTGAAATACTATCAAGAAGTAAAAAATTCATCCAGCAAGATTTTATGAAGAATTTCTTCTGTGATACAATGAAAGTTATGCTTTCCGGTGGAGTTCCGCCTCACGAGTTAGATGCACTGATGGATATAGAAATAGAAACTTTCGAAATTGAGAGTCAACCTGTTAGTCACTCAGTAGCTAAAGTCGGGGATGCATTACCGGGTCTGGGTATAGTTGCGGCGGTTCTCGGTATTATTGTCACAATGAGTTCAATCGATCAAGGCGCTGCAGCAGTTGGTGCACACGTTGCCGCAGCGTTAGTTGGTACTTTTCTTGGAGTGTTGCTTTCCTATGGATTTGTAAATCCACTCGCTACCAGCATTGAACATATGATAGAACACAAAACCAGATATTTGCAAACTATAAAGTCATGTATTGTTGCATATGCAAAAGGTAATCCGCCGATTGTAGCTGTTGAAATTGCAAGAAGAACAATTTTCTCGGAAGATAGACCATCATTTTCGGAGCTGGAAAATTACATAAGAGGAAAAACTGAATAATGCGCGGAATAGATAACCCGGAACCACCAATAATAGTAAAGAAGATTAAGAAAGGAGGCGGTCATCACGGCGGCGCTTGGAAAGTTGCCTATGCTGATTTTGTTACCGCTATGATGGCTTTATTTATTGTGCTCTGGGTACTTAGTGCAGGCGAAGATGTTCAACAAGCTGTTGCCGGATACTTTAAAGATCCTGTTGGGTTTAGCTCCGGCGGCGGAAAGTTAATTGATCCGAATACAAAATTGAATTTGATGGACAACAATATTCTGAATGAAAAAGATTTCAAGGAAATGCAGAAACAAAAATTTGAAGAAATGAAACAAGAAATTATAGATAAGCTTTCGGAAAGTGAGGGACTTGCATTTCTATTAGATCAAGTAAAATTTGAATTGACCGACGAAGGTCTTAGAATAGAGTTGTTGGATTCATCAAACGATGTATTTTTCCAGCTTGGTAGTGCTCAGTTAAATCTTGCGGCAAAAGAAGTTCTTAACAGAGTTGGAAGCGAGATAAGTAAAATCCCGAATAAAGTAGCAATTGAAGGACATACCGACATCAGACCCTTTAACTCCGGCGGTATAGAATATACCAATTATGAATTAAGTGCAGATAGAGCAAATTCAGCAAGACGAGAATTAATAAAAGGTGGACTTCGAGAAAATCAGTTGGATGAAATTAGAGGTTACGCCGCTAATCGTCTGCGAGATAAAGATGATCCGTATAACATAATTAACAGAAGAATTAGCATTATTATTAAATATTCAGATCAATTATGAGTTCAAAGATTGCAATAATAGAAGACGATCCGTTTACACAGCATTTATATTCACATCTTATGAGAAGAGCGGGGTATGAAGCTTACATTATGGAAGATGCGAATCTTTTATTAAAGAAACTTGATGAAGAAAATATTGCACTTATAATAATGGATATAAATTTGCGAAATACATATCTTAATGAAGAGAAAATAAACGGCATTCAATTGTCAAAATACATTAAAACGCACGACAAATATAACCACGTTCCTGTTATTCTTGTTTCTGCTTTTTCAATGGCTAACGAAAAAAATAATGTTTTGGAAGAAAGTTTAGCACATCATTTTATTACCAAACCAATTACTGATTTTAATGCTTTTATCACTACTTTAAAAGAGACAATGTTAAATTGAGCGACGAACAGAAAAAAATATTGATTGTTGAAGATGAAGCCGATACTGCCTATATACTTGGTTTGCTTCTTAAGAAAAATAACTTCATATCCAAAATTGCAAAGAACGGACAAGAAGCCCTAGAGATTCTTGAAAACTTTACACCCGAAGTAATTATTGCAGATTGGAACATGCCTATAATGAATGGTATAGAATTATGCGAAAAGGTAAAAAGTTCGGATAAATATAAACTTATCTATTTCATTATTTTAACAGCCAGATCTACATTACAAGACCGCGTAAAAGGATTAGATGTCGGAGCAGATGACTTTCTTCTCAAGCCTATTGAGAATCAAGAGTTATTAGCTAGAATTAGAACCGGTATGAGAATTCACAATCTTCAAAATGAACTTCGTCAGATTGAACACAGTAAAGCGTTAATTGAAATGGCTACAACCATCGGACACAATATTAATAATCCGCTAAGTAGTCTTCTTCTTTCTCTTGAAAATATAAAAGCTGAATTAAAAGAAAATAAGTTAATTGCCTCAATTAGCGAAGATGTAAATATCATCGAAGAATCCCTCAAAAAGATACAAATACTAGCCAAAGATTTAACAAACCTTCAGAGGCCTGAATTAATTCAATATGCAGAAAATAAGAGCATGTTGAATTTTAAGGACTAATTCGAACAATTTGATTTTTTACGCTTAACTTTTTGCAGAATCACCCGATAATAAAGTGGTGACTTTATGCTTAAAAGTATAGCAAATATAAAATCTAGTTCCGGTGCTGAAAATTCCGGTAAAAATATTTATAGAAAATTTATGTCCTCTACTATTTTGAAACATGAAGACGTACACGACAGCTTAAATATTTCTCAAGGTTATCGAATTTTCAGAGACTATAATTTTGATCTAAAAAGATTTAGGAAGAATAATACCGGTCTGCTCGAAATCATTTTTGATTATTCGGAAATTAAGTTTGAAACACTATTGAATATTGAAAATCTCACAAATTTTTTACGATTGGATTATGAACTTAGATTCAAAGAAGATAATCCACAATTTGCAGCATCTGTATTTACAAGAACATATTACTCGGAATTTATTGAGAATCAATTACGTATAAATAATATCTCGTTTCTAATGGATAGAATTAACACGCTTGGAGTAGGAAGTGAAATAAATATTTCAAACACTCGCGCTCTAAGTAATTTATTAGATGGTGCTTATAACGGTATATTAAACGAATTTAAAACTATAAATTCAATACTAATTACAGCTGCAAAAAATACATTTAACTTGGGTATAAAGCATTTACCAAAGAACGATGCAGAAAACGAACTTGTATTAATTCAGAAGATTACTCCGCTTAATGGAAACTATTAATAACATAATTGATAATATTGCAAAACATCAGACTGATTCTGATAGCTCTGAACACATCATAAATTCCGCAAAACTAGCCAACTTCATGTTTGTTGATGAAACAGGATTAATACTTTATAAAAGTGATAGTTTTTGTGCAGAGTTTGATTTAGTAAGAGACTTAAAATCCATAGATGAACTTCAAACCGATCCTGATATTTCCTTAATAATAAAAGGAATGAATTATAATAAAACCGATCGGCTCTCTCTTGAATTACTTTTCTATTTCGTAAGGCAATCCGAAGTTAAAGATTACCTAGTTCAGATAAACAGAATTACACTTCTAAATAAAAAGTTCTTCTTGTTACTTTTTGAAGAGCCAAAAATTTATAAGGTATTTGAAAATAAAATTAACACTTTGCAGCACGCGTTAGAAAGAGGAAACATACCTGTATTAATAGCCGATGAAGAATACAAAACAAAATATGTAACGCAAAATTTTGAAGAGATCCTTGACAAAAACATCGAGGACTTATACGATAAACCGATTTTTGATATTTTGATTTCCTATCTAACCGAATCTGATGAAACAATTTTACTACATGCTATGGAGACCAAAAAACCTTGGTCAAAAGTTATAAACATTAATCATCCGAAAAAAGAAAATGCTTTTTATGATATAAGCATCACTCCGGAATTTGATTCTTCTCTCAGAAAGTGGAGTTACATCTTAAGTGCTTATGATATTACCGATTATATACTTAAAAACCGAACTCTGAAAAAAGAGGAAGCACGTTTAAGAGGAATTATAAATAACATTGCAGATTCACTTTTTGTTATAAAAATAAAGAACAAACTGACCAATTTTGAAATTGGCAACGATAGATTTTTTGAATCATTCCATATTGACAAAAATAAATTTGACGCATCTTTATTTGAAAAACATTTTGATGTTGACCTTTGGAATACAGTCAAACAAATGATTGTTCAAGCTGATCAATCTAAATCCAAATACAGCTCCTATAAATTTTATTATAAGAAAGTCGATAAATATTACGATATAGGTATTACCTATGTGGACAATAAATTTGATGATGAACGATATTACATTATAACACTGCGAGATATTACGGTTAAAGAAAACTACGAAAAACATCTTGAATCGGCCTATGCTAAAGAACGAGAGTTAAACAAACTCAAGACGTTAATACTTCATAACATGTCACATGAGTTAAGAACACCCGCAAATGCAATGATGGGTTATACCGAAATTATTGAAGATGCCATTGAGTCGAAAGATTATGATACTGTTTCTCAAATAAGTATTTCAGTTAAAGAGATACTTGGTAAACTCATTAATCTCTTTACTAATATAATAGAATTATCAAGTATTGAATCCGGAGAATATGAAGTTGAGATAGTGAGAATAAATTGCAATCAAGTTCTTCAAAGTGTTTTCAACAAAAAATTTGCTGAAGCATTAAGCAAAAATCTTAATTTCTCTTTTGAATCCAGAGATAAGAATTTATTTATAAAAACAGATTGGGTAAAATTCGAAAAGATCATTCGAGAAATAGTTGATAATGCAATCAAGTTTACACAAGAAGGATCCGTAAAAATTGAATCTTTTTTAAATGAATATCACGATGCCGAGATAAGAATTATTGATACCGGCGAAGGCATTGAAGAAGAGAATATCAAAAAAATACTAGAGCCGTTTCAACAGGAAGCTGAATTTTATACAAGGAGTTATGAGGGAAATGGACTTGGTATAACAATTTCTCATAAATTGACTTCTTTACTTGGTGGTAAATTTAAAATTGAGAGTAAGAAAAATAAAGGAACAGTTGTAACATTAACCTTCCCTACCGTCTCACCAAGACCCACAATTGAACTAGAATAACTCAAGCTGATCTGTAGCAAATTATTAACTAAAGAATGCATAGTTGGTCTAAATTTCCACTCATATTATTCGATAATATATATGGAATATTAAGTCAAATCTAACATGAGGAAATGAAATGGAAAATCAAAAAATAGAGATTACCGATTTAATACAACTTGTCAGTTTTAAAGTCGGGCGCGAAGAATTCGGAATTGACATTCTAAAAGTTCAAGAAATTAATAGAATGTTAAAAATAACCAAGGTTCCAAATGCACCGGATTTTGTTGAAGGAGTTGTAAATCTAAGAGGAAGAATTATACCGGTTATCGATTTAAGAAAAAGACTTAAAATTGAAAGTAGAGAGCACGACAACAAGACAAGAATTGTTGTTGTTGATATAACCGGCAATACAGTAGGATTTATTGTTGACGAAGTAAACGAAGTACTTCGCATTCCTAAAGATATTATAGAAAATCCGCCGGAATTAGTTGCTACTGTCGATAGTGAATTTATTACATCGGTAGCAAAATTAGAAGACAGAATTATAATCTTGCTTGATTTAGATAATCTTCTTAAACAAGACGAACAAGCAAATCTAGATAAACTAACTGAACAATAAACAAAATATAAGCGAATAACTTACAGCTATATTAGCTGAGGACAACATGAGTATTCTTAATAACTCCAAATCATTATCAAAAAAAATATCCCACTCAGTTGCAGGTGCATTAATACTTCTATTGGGTGTGCTTTTGATCTTTGTTTTATATTATTCACAAAGTTCAAAACTCGAAAGTGCAAAGGATTTGACAGACGAAGTAAATCAAACAATGAAGCAATCCATACTATTCTCAATGGGAGAAGGTATTACTGATGTTGAACCATTTGTCGATAGGATCAAACAACTTGACAACATAGCTGAAGTAAGAATAATTCCCACAGATTTAATTGACGACACAAAAGCAAAAAGCATAAATTCACTCGAAAAAGAAGTAATCAAATCCAAGGAAGATTATTTTGGTGAAGATGAACATAACG
Source organism: Melioribacteraceae bacterium (assembly GCA_030584085.1). Classification (NCBI taxonomy): domain Bacteria; kingdom Pseudomonadati; phylum Ignavibacteriota; class Ignavibacteria; order Ignavibacteriales; family Melioribacteraceae; species Melioribacteraceae bacterium. The sequence goes on along the minus strand of CP129490.1, from coordinate 566,318 downwards.
GTATTCCTGTGTTTCATTCTATAACAACTTTAGTTGCTGATGAAAACTGCTTGGATTGCCATGAAGGAAATGTCGGTGATGTTTATGCGGTTATGAGTATTAAATACTCATTAGAAGAAACCTACGCTTCCATATATGGCGAACGAATCGGAGCAATAATTCTGATAGCAGCATTTGCAACTTTTGTTTGGTTGCTGATTTTATTTTTAGTCAAAAAGAATGTTTTGAACGATTTGTTTAACTACATCTCGAATGTTAAAAAATTAGCGAAAGGAGATCTATCCGAAAAGATTTCGGTTACACGTAAAGATGAACTTGGTGATTTAGGTGAATCACTTCAACATCTGCAAGGAAGTTTAACAAATCATGCACAAACCGTTAAACATTTCTCCGAAGGAAATTTTGATGTTGAGGTAACCACACTATCAGACAAAGATATATTAGGCAAATCTATATTTGACATAAAAACCAGCCTAACAAATTTATCCAATGACGCGAGAACATTGTCGGTTGCAGCAAGAGACGGTAATCTTTCGGAAAAAGTTGATGTTGATAAACATAAAGGATTATTTAACAAAATCATCAAAGGATTTACATCTACATTTACGCATTTAACCGATCCAATAAAAGAAGGCAATATCGTACTTCAAAAATATGCAACCGGAGATTTAACCGCTCGTGTAGAAGGCGAATATAAAGGTGAACATCAGCTTATAAAAAATAGTATTAACAATTTAGGTAATTCTCTTTCTTCGCTTATAAAGAATGTTACCGAAGCAGTTCAAGCAACAGCAAGCGCAAGCAGTGAAATTTCTGCTTCATCGGAAGAAATGGCTGCCGGTGCTCACGAACAATCCGCACAAGCTACAGAAGTAGCAAGTGCAGTTGAACAAATGACAACAACTATTTTGCAGACTACAAAAAATGCAAACTTAGCATCAGAAAGTTCTGTAAACGCAAGCAAACTGACAAAAACCGGTGTTGAGCAAATTACAAGAGCAAAGGAAGGAATGAATGAAATTACCGCTTCTGCACAAGGAACTGCTAAAGTAATTAGTTCGCTTGCAAATAAAACCGATCAAATTGGAAAGATTGCTCAAGTCATTGATGATATCGCCGATCAAACGAATTTACTTGCGCTAAATGCAGCAATTGAAGCCGCACGCGCCGGTGAACAAGGAAGAGGTTTTGCAGTTGTAGCAGACGAAGTCCGCAAACTAGCCGAACGTACGACAAAAGCTACCAAAGAGATTGCCGAAACAATCAAAGAAATTCAGAATGAAGCTCGCGAAGCAAACGAATCAATGGTCGTTGCCGGTAAAGTAGTAATGAAAGGAATTGAGTTAAACGCTCAAGTTGAAGAAGTCTTATTAAGTATTGATAAAACAGTTAAATCTGTAAGTGATGAAATTAATCAAGTTGCATCTGCAAGTGAAGAACAATCTACGGCAGCCGAACAAATTAGCAAGAACATTGAATCAATAAGCAATGTAACACAAGAATCTGCTGCGGGTACTCAACAAATTGCTAGAGCAGCCGAAGACTTAAACAAGCTGACGGAGAAATTACAAAGCATGGTTGCACAATTCAAAATCATAGCTTTTGAATATACCGGCAGTTCAATTAAAACTAGTTTCCACTCAGCAGATCAAACAGCAAAAATTCCTAAAATTTCTCCGAGCAATGGAAAAGGTAACAACGGTAGATTAGTTCACTAAGATTTTTCATAAACCCTCATGCCCTCATAAAACACTGTCAGTCAAAAATGATTGGCAGTGTTTTTATTGATTACAAAAATCTTTTATACCTATTATAGTTCGAGTGGGATTACTTTGTGTGGAGGAAATACGGAAATAGCAAGACTTAAATTTCTTCTGGTTCAACCGGAATTCTAAAAAAGAAAGTGCTTCCTTTTTCACGTTCACTTTTAGCCCAAATTTTACCATTGTGTTTTTCAACGAACTCTTTGCTAATAAGCAAACCTAAACCAGTTCCGGTTTCGCCTTCGGTTCCTGAACTTGTTACTTTGCTATCTAGTTTGAATAATTTATTTACAATCTCTTTACTCATACCGATTCCGGTATCTTCTACTGAAACAATTAAATCATCAATATCGAATCCGGACGAGATTTTTATCAATCCATATTTTGGTGTGAATTTAATTGCGTTGTTCACAAGATTTCTAATGATTGTTTTTATCATGTGAGCATCCGCATTTATTGTACAGTTTTTGGGGACCAAATTAACAACTGTAATATTTTTGTCCTTCGCTACCGATCGCAATGCGTTAACAACTGAAGACACAACTTCATACAAATTGAAAACTTTCGGCTCAAACTCAATTCTGTTGAATTGTATTCTTGACCAATCCAGTAAATCTTCTATTAAGTTGAATAAACCTTCCGAAACTTGATGAAGATTATATAATGAATCTTTTATTTCCTCTCTTGAAAATCCGTCAAAGTCTTCAAGAATTAGTTTGGTTAGACCAAGTAAAGAGTTAAACGGACTTCTGAGATCGTGTGAAATAATAGAAAAAAATCTATCTTTATTTTTATTTATCTCTTCAAGCTGCATTTCAGATTGACGCAATTTTTCATTAAGAAGAGCAAGTTCACTAGTTCTTTCTTCCAGATCATCTCTAACAACCTGCATCTCTTCAAAATATCTACGAATATATTGTTCCTCTTCTTTCTTAGAAGAAATATCCTCCACTGCAGCAACTATTTTTAATTCACCATTATCTTCGGGAAAGTAGTGCGAGAATTTGTACAGGAATGTAATGACCTTCCCTTCTTCAATTTCATATTTGACATCGACTTGTATTACATTTTCACTTGTAGAATTTTTAATCTGATTAAAGTATTCACTAAGTTTTAATTTTGATTCACGATTTTCAAGATGAAGCAAATTTAATTCAGTCGGATCTTTTGAAACTTTAGAAAAAAGTTTTTTTGCGGAATTATTATAATTAATTATTGTTCCATCTTGATCAATTTCTAGTAATGCGATTGGCGCCAGTCTAAAAATGCGGTCATCTTCATTTTTAGTAATATTATTCTGAACGTCAGGATTATTTTCGAGAGTTGAGATTTCGGTGTTCATTTAAATTCGGCTGATTATTTATCACTGAATTAACTAAAGATGCTACTAGCTAATTCATTATCGAATGAAAAATAGATTTGTTTAGGCTGCGTTTACAAATATATTCAAGAAGCTAAACCGAGGTTTATTTTTACTTCGGTTCCTTCATCTTTTTTACTATTTATTTCGAAGTTTCCATCTGCAAGTTTAACTATATTTTTCACAATGGCTAGACCAAGACCATTTCCTTCCTGTTGATTCTGCTCTCTGTTGAATTGCTTAAATGCAGTTATTTGTTTTTCTTCATCCTTAGTCATTCCCATACCTTTATCAATAACTAAGATTTGATAAGTATTACCAATTACTTCTCCGCTAATAATTATTGGAGAACTCGATTGCATAAATTTATATGCGTTATCGACTAACTCAATTAAGATTCTAGACAAATAGTCTTGTGAAATTTTTAATTCTGCTTCATCTATTTTAATAGAAAGAAGACTGACATCATTATTACGGAATTTTGAAGTAAGCAAATTTGTGACATACATACTATCTATTTGAGTTTTATCAATAGATTTGTTTTCTGTTTTATTTAATTCTAATTCCGCGAAGTACAGGAACTTTTCAATTCTATCGTAAAGTCTTAATCCGGAATGCTTCACCTTCTCAGCCATTTCTTTAATTTCTCTTTTTTCCAAATCATCAAGATTATTGATGATTAAATCGGCAAAACCAAGTATTGAAACTAAAGGTGTTCGCAGTTCATGCGGAATGTACATTGAAATATTGGATTTAAGATCATCAAATTTCTGTTTAAAATTACTTTGTTTTTGTAAGCGAGTTTTCACAGCCGAAATTAAATCATTCGCTTTAAATGGTTTAGTGATATAATCATCAGCGCCGTATTGCATCCCCATTCTAATATCTCGTGTTTCGGATCTTGCGGTAAGTAAGATTATTGGAATTCCGGAGGTAACAGGATTTGATTGAATATATTTTACTAAATCGTAACCATCTATTCCGGGCATCATAATGTCTGATATAATTAAATCGGGAAGACTGTTTTCTAAAGACTTTATTGCGCTGATTCCGTTATCTGTTTCGATCACTTCAAAATTTTCAGATTCCAAAATTTCAGCAATATTACTGCGAACAATTTCTTCATCTTCAACGATTAAAATTCTCTTCACTGTCCCTCCCGGCTGTAAATTGATTTTCCATTTGAAGAAATCAAAGCGTCTTTAAGTATTTGCTTTAACCTGGCAATAATTGTCGATAAATACAATACAAAGAAGAAATATATTTAAAAATTATTGAATGAGAGGAAGGATGATTTCGAACTGAGTCCACTTTTTAATTTCACTATTTACATTAATAGTTCCGTTGTGTAATTCCACTGCTTCTTTCACAATCGAAAGTCCTAGCCCGGTACCTGAAATATTTGAAACATTTCTACCACGATAAAATGGTTCAAATAAATTGTTAAGTTCTTCTTGTTCAATACCAATTCCATGATCTTTTATTTTTATGTTTATGTTGTCATCATAATCAGAAATGAAAAGTTCAACGTCACCACCATCAGGTGAATATTTTAACGCATTTGAAATAAGGTTTTGAATAATATACTTAATAAGTTTTTCATCAAGAAAATATTCTTCACTTTTTAAGTTGAATTCCACCTTGAAATTATGTGTTGCCTTTTTAAGCGGTTCTAAACTGATTAAATTTTCTTCTACAAGTTTTTTGAGTTTCAGCCTACTAGGACTGAATTCTATCTTACCGGTCTCAACTCGCGATAAAGTAAGTAGATCTTCCATTAAGTCTGTTAAGTTTTCAACAGAATATTTTATTCGAGCAATATGTGAATGAAATTTATCCTCAGTCCATTTTCTCCCAAATTTTTCTATTAATTCTGTTGAACTGTAAATTGCTGTTAAAGGAGTTCTGAGTTCATGCGATGCAAGAGAAATAAAATTTGATTTCATTTCATTCAGTTCTCTTTCCTGCTCAAGAGCCTTCTGCATTTGATGCTGGGTTTCTTTACTTTTTGTTATATCGATAATTAAACCCACTATACCTTCAGGTACTTCTTCTTCCGGTCCAAATGATGCTTTGTACACCATAATTGGGATAGTTCTTCCGCTCTTATTTTGCGCAACGGATTCGTAAATAATTTTACCATGTTCTTTTAATAATTTGTTATCTGCTTCTTCGGCTTCTGATGCTATTTGTGTGTTAGCAATTTTCTCAACTGTTTCCCCTATTATTTCATCAAACCCAAGTTCAAACAATTCTATAAAAGCTTTGTTTACGTCTGTATATTTTCCGGCTCTATTTTTTACAAAAACCGGATTTGGAATTGTGTCGATAAGTGTTCTTAAAAAGATATTTTTATTGTTTAGCTCTTCTGTTCTTCTTTCAACTACGTGTTCGAGGTACTCTTTGTAATTCTTTAATTCAATTTGAGCTTTAGTTAACTCGGTTATATCTTCTTTAACGGCAATATAATGACGAACACTTCCGTCTTCGTCTGTTATTGGTGATATCGATGCTGATTCAAAGAACAGTTCGCCATTTTTCTTTTTGTTTTGAAAAATACCGGTCCATGTTTCGCCGCCTGAAATTTTCTCCCACAATTCTTTGTATTGTTCGTCAGATGTTCTTCCCGATTTTAAGATATTCGGATTTTTCCCAATAGCTTGATCGTAGGAATAACCAGTAACATCTTCAAACTTTGGATTAACATATTCAATATTTCCGTTTAGGTCGGTAATAACAATCGAAACCGGACTTTGTTCAACCGCTCGATAAAGGATTTTCTTTTCTTCTTCTGCTTCAATCAATGCTGTAATATCTTTTTGAGTTCCCCAAATTCTTAATAAAAATCCGTCTTCTACAATTCCAAAAGCATTATTAGAAAAGTGGAGCGTGTTTCCCTTCTTATCAGATTCCGTTGTATGCTGATTTTCAACACGATAACTACGATTAATTAAATCAACGGTTTTATTGAAGTTTTCAGGATATCTTTCGAGATCATGAAATTCCGAAATCTGTTTTCCAATTAATTCGTAAGGGTATTTTGCACCATACATTTTTACAAAAGCAGAATTGCATTCTGCGATATAACCATTTTTGTAAAATAATTTTGCTTGTTCTTCTGAAGGCAAATTAGTACTGATGGGCATTGTAAATTCAATTCTGTATATACCTTCATGTGTCTCGTCAATAAATGCTTCATATCGCTCTCTGCTTGCTTGAAGCATTTCTGCAATTCGTTTGTTTTCCGTTATATCTCTAATTATGGCAAGAAGTGAATTTTCACCACTTTTAACAATTCTTGATTCATAGTATCTTATTTCATCGTTCATCTCAAGAGGATATTCATAAAGCTGCATTTCTCCCGTAACCTTAGCGGCATAAATTTTTTCCATCGTTAAATCAGATAATTCTTTAGGGAAAATGTCACTAACTTTTTTACCAATAAATATCGCGGGATCTAAATACAGAGCTTCATCAGTATTGGCGTAGTATTCCGTAAAGGTACCATCAGAATCAAGCTGGAATAAAAGATCAGGAAGAGCGCTAACAATCGCGCTATTTTTTTCTAAACTTTCGCGCAAGTTGTTTTCCACTTTTTTTAACTCAGAGATATCTTCCACTACTCCCATTCCGCTTATTATTCTATTATCGAGATCGCGAATACCACGGAGATAGATTTTAGCATTTACTTTTTTACCTGAAGTAATCGATGTGTATAAATCTTCGTAGTAGCCATATCCGTTCAATAATGTTAAGCGAACTTGTTCTGCTAATTTTTTATCAGGTAATTGAAGTAAATTTATTCCGGTTAGTTTTTCTCGTGAGGAATTTAAGATTTCTATAAACTTTTCGTTGAAGTCTGTTATGATGCCATCGGAATCAAAATGAAAAATTCCTAGCGGGGAGTTCAAAAAAATGTTACGATATTTACTTTCACTATCTTTAATTCTTTGCTGGGCGGTTCCAACACTTTTAATATATATAAACAACCAAATAAACAGTGTTGTAAAAAGCACCACGGTTATTGCAATTCTTAATTCTTGAATTAACTCGAGCTTTTCTTGATCAACATTAATTATATCAAGATACGTTTGGTTTAATAAATTACTGATACTTAGGAAAGTATTAAGTTTTTCAATATTAGCCGCTTGCAGAATTATAATTTCTTCGCTATTGAGATTGTTACTAACTATTAACCATGAGAGTTCTAGATATTCCTCCAATTCTTCTGAAGCTAATTCGAGTTGTTTTATGAGACTCGAATTCTTATCATTTGCACCAATGCTTGCGGAATATTTAAGTGAGGATTTTAACTTCTCAAAAGACGTGCTTAATTTTTCTAATGAGTTTACCAATGATTCATTCTTATCCAAACTATCCGGATTAAAATCTTTTATTGCACTATTTGACTTGAATAAGTTCAATTCAATATCGGAGAATAATTTCATTACATGAATTTTTTCTTTATGACGGTAGTGAACGTAGTAGTATGAGAATACCATCGAAACAATCAATAGTAGAAATACGATTGCAATGAATATTAAAAAGAATTTATTCTTTTTCATCTATCTAACGTATACTTATTCTCTTAATTATAAGAAGCTATAAAGATAATAAAACCCAAGTTTAGCCAATCGGATTTTCGTAACATGTTTTGGGTAAAAAAAGAGGATCCCACTTATAAAATTTATCTGCCATTTGATTTGATGCGTAAAGAAACTGTAGTGCCTTCGTATTTTACGCTATGAATTGAAATCTCAATATCATTCAAATCGCAAAAATATTTTACCAATGCCATACCTAATCCGTTTCCTTCATAACTTCTTGAATATCCATGCTCTTCTTGTGAGAATGGTGTGAAGATATCTTTAATATAATTTTCATTCATTCCAATACCGGTATCTTTGATGCTGATAATAGTTTCCGAATCAGTTTGGCAAAGGCTAATATTTATATAACCTGTCGAGGTAAACTTTATAGAATTGTCAATTATATTATTAAGAATTTGGACAAAGGAATAATGATCCAAATGAACACAGCATTCCTCCAATCTTGAATCTAATTTTATCTCTAAATCCTTTCTAATTTTTTGTTTGTGTTCGTAAATCAGAGTTTCAAGAACTTCAACAACGTCGATCTCCACAATTCGTTTTTCATATGAACCTGAAATTACTTGGGACATATCAATAAGTAAATCAATAGTTCTTATAATTCTTTCACCGGATCTTTCAATTATTGTAAAACCATCTCTAAGATCTTCGGGAACACAACTAACAGCTTCGGATTTAATTAAACTGGTAAAACTGATAATAGAATTAATAGGTGTTCTTATTTCATGAGAAACTTGCGATAGGAATTCGGTTTTCAGTTTATCAGCATTCTCCGCTTTAAGTTTAGCAACTCTCATCTCCGAATTAGATCTTTCAAGTTCTCTCGTTTTCTCTTCCAGTTGTTTTGTTCTGTGTTCAACAAGTTTTTCTAAGCTTGCTTTATATGCTTTGTTCTCTTCTATTAACTGTACTTTTTCTAATGCGCGATGAAGACTTAATTCAAGCACATCAAAATTTAGAATTGGTTTTGTGATAAAATCCCAAGCACCAAGTTGAATTGCTCTAATTGCATTATCAATTTCGCCTGTTCCGGAAACAACAATCAAAGGTGTATCGGGAGAATTTCTAGAAATGTAAGAGATAACTTGGTGGCCATCAATATTCGGCATATTAAGATCAACTACAACTACATCAAATTTTTGACTTAGAAATAACTGAATTCCTGTCCTTCCATCATTAGCTACGGCAACAACACTTTCTTGATCTTCAAAGTAAAACTTCAAACTTTCGCATAGCTGAACATCGTCATCAATGATTAATACTTGCAAACCGGTGAAGGGAACATCGTACTTACTAGAATTTGGATTATTGCTCATATAGGACTACTAAAGATTAAAAAAATAGTGAGTGACAAAATTAAATAAATCTGCGGTAATAATTATATAAAAAGCTCCGATTAAAAATTAGATTTTCAGCCAATTTTATAGACTGGTGGATAATTCCTTTATTTTCTTAACGAAAATGTCCATTGATTTTATTGGTTTATGATAAACATCGTTCTGAGTCATTCCGATATCAATTAGTTCTTTTGAAAGTTTATAATCCGAAGAACCGGTGTAGATGAGAAATTTAGTTCGGAGATTTAGTTTATGTGCTTCTAATATAAACTCTTCTCCATTCATAACCGGCAAACGTAAATCCACAATTCCAACTTCAAATTCAGAATTCGAAAATTCACTTAACGCAGTTACAGAATCTTCATAAGCAGAACAATCAATGCCCTCATCTTCAAAATAGATCTGTAAGTTTAATCTTACGTCATAGTCATCATCCAAAATTAACAGCTTAATGTTTTTCATTTTAGCCGCCTTTTTATCTTGGTAATTTTATTATAAATGTGGTTCCTCTTCCTACTTTTGAATTGAACGTAAGAATTCCATCATGATTATTCTTTATAATCATATATGATACCGATAAACCTAATCCGGTTCCGTCTCCTACTTCTTTCGTTGTAAAGAATGGTTCAAAAATTCTATGACTAATTTTTTCGGGGATTCCGGGACCATTATCTTCAATTTCGAGAACTACATATTCAGCTTCCAATTTCAATCTAAAAATAATTTGTGGGATCTTTTCCAAATTATTTTCTTCATGAATAGCTTGAGCCGCGTTACGCACAATGTTGAAAATTACTTGTTCAATTTCAGTTACTGTAATCTTTATATCAGGCAATGATTCAGGAAACTCCTTAATTATATCAATATTCCTAAAATCGAATTTCTTCTTCATATCGTAATCATTATATGCTAATTCAAGCGTATCGTTAACCAGCTTAATCATATCGTATTTTACTTTCTTAGATTCACTTCTTCTGCTGAACTGGAGCATGTTCTTTATAATCTCGGAAGCTTTAGCGGCTGCTGTTCTCATAGATTCAATGATATCATGTATTTGCCGTTCTTTCATGTAAGCTTCAATCGCTGTAATTGTTAAACCAAGTCCTTGTGCAATATCATTATTCTTCGGTAAAACGTCTGATGTTCTACGTAAAATGTTTTGACATCCTTGAACTATTGTACCAAGCGGATTATTTATCTCGTGCGCCATACCGGCTGCTAATCCGGCAACACTTAACATTTTTTCTGATTGAATCATAAGTTCATCAATCTTTTGTCGTTCGGTTACATCTTCAATCATTAATACAAAACCGGGTTGCTGTTCATTTTTAATTTTTGAAACCGTAAGTAGAAAATTTTTAATCTCGCCATTTTCTTTTATTATACTTTTTGTAGTACTGTCGGATTCTGATTGATTTCTAATTGCTTCACGTAAAGAATCTTCAATAAAATTAAGCCCCGGGAACATGTTAAACAAATATTCATCTTCTGCCTCTTCATCAAAATATTCGCGTGATGCTTTATTAGAATGAGTCACAAACAATTCAACATCCACCGAAATTATTACACTTTGTATCGAATCCATAATAAATTGGATATAGTTAAAAGCCGATTGTAATTCTTTCCTTGCCTTTTCTATCTCGGTGATATCTTGAACCACATTAAGGATACATTCTGTATCGTTGAAAATTATTGGGCGAAGTGTAAGCAGTAAATTTCTTTTACCAAGTTTTTTGTGATAAAAATTAAAAGGATGATTTTCTAACTCACCATTATATTCAAGCATATGACTTAGTTCACCATAAAGCTCAACCGGCAAATTTTCATTTTTAACGGCATCAATAATTGACGACGAGTAAATTTCTTGAATACTTACACCGACTAAATCTGAGTAAGCTTTGTTAACAATTAATCTCTTATGCGGTACTTCTTTCTCGATAATTTGCATTGGTATCGGTGAATCTTCAAATATTCGCAAGAAATTTTTTCGTTCAATTGCAATTGTATCTTCAGCTTTTCGTTTTTCTGTAGTATCAATAAAAAATACACTCATTTTATTTTCGCCGGTATTAAAAGCAAAGATTTCAAAAATTCCTCTTACTCCCTTTTCGTCATATCTTATTATTCCCTCATAATTCCTAAGTTCACCTTTAGCCAATTTTTTATATACATCAACCAACTCGGTTTTGGTTAAATGCGGGAAAAGTTCTTCCATAGTTTTGTTCATAAAAACAGAATGATCCGAACCTAATATTTGCTCCGCTGATTTATTATAGCCGCTAAAGATAAGATCATCGTTGCCGTTAATTTTATAACTATGAGCACCAAAAGGAGAAGAATCAATTATGTTTCTAACAGCTTCTTCAGCTATCTTTCTCTCTGTTATATCGATATAAATTGAACCAACATAGAGTTCTTTTTCAGTTTGAATCGGGAAAATAGATTGAAGAATTACCAAACTATTTCCGTTTCTATTAATAATTTTTATTTCCGTCTGTTTAATTTTTTCGATAAAACTTCTACCGCGTTTAGGATCACTTGTCAACATTTTAATTCTATTTAACTTCTCCTTTGCTTCCAGCAGAGGAATTTCTGAAGTGTCAATTATACTTAGCTGTATATCCCATATATATTTACCTATTGCTTGCTGCTTTGGAATTCCGGTCAACTTTTCTTGTGCAGCATTAAATTCTATTATGATTCCATTCTTATCCATCAAAACAAAACCGTTTGAAGATTGCTCGATAAACGATCTAAATTTTTCTTCACTTAACTTGATTCGTTCTTCGGATGATTTCCTTAAAGTTATATCCGTCAACACACCAAATGAGCCTATTACCTCACCTTCTGAATTATAAACCGGCGATCCGCTTACTAAGAAATCGATTTTCTTTCCGCTCTTACTTCTAAATGCAATTTCATATTGACTTGCTACTTTCTTTGTACGAAGTGTGTTCATTTTTTTAATAATATGATGATCAGCCTGATCGAGCAAAACTTCGTAACCAGGTTTACCTTTGATTTCATCCAATGTATAACCAAGAATTTCGGTAAACTTATTATTTACAAACACAATTCTATCATCGTTATCGACCTGCATAACACCGTCGTTCATTCCTTCGATGAGTGTTCTTAATTTAAACTCACTTTCTTTTAATTGAATTTCCATACTTTTTGTATGGGTAACATCTTTAACTCGGGCTTGCAAAAACTGATTTTCATTTAGAATAAATTTGTCCAGCGTAATTTCTGCGTTAAAAAGTGAACCGTCTTTTCGCTTGTGAATCCATTCGAAAAATAAACTCTCGCCAACCAATGCCTCTTTAATCTTTTGTTCTTCGAGTTCGGATGAAAGCTCCCCCGATGATTGATATTTGGGAGAAATTTCATGAGGAGCTTTACCTATTAATTCATCTTCTTTACAATCAAATATCTGCAATGATTTTTTATTGCACTCTATAATCTTACCATCTTTTATAAGTAGAATTCCATCGCCGGCATTTTGAAACAAAGATCGGAATTTAATCTCATTTTGTTCTAAATCTTTTTTCATTTGGGCTGATTTCAGAACACTGTAAAAATTTATATATCCAACTAAAACTATAAAGCCCATGTAACCCAAATCATCCAGCAGCAGGATTTGAATATTGTAGAAATATATTAGAGCTTGATCAACTATTAATCCGGATAAACCAATGGTAAACATTGATAATAAAATTACGGCTTTTTGTTTTTGTCCTGTTCGGAATAAAAAACGTATTGCTAACGATGAATAGAAAAGAAGTAATAGTAAAATTGCCAGCACAAACAACAACCATCTTGATGCAGTACCTTCAGCGTAGTAGATTGTTTCTACATTAAAGATTTGTGTAGGAGACATTTGCTCAACGTGACTCCATGCTGCACCGTTAGGTAATACAATGTTGATGATAAAAAATATTGATAAACATATTATTGCAAAGATTTCAAGCGGACGATTTACATACTTGGTAAGATTCGATAATAGATAAATATATGAAATACCTGCAATGGCTAACAATGAAGTACTAATTTTATCGATTAATAAAAATTCTGAAACTTGGTTAGAATAAAACCCGAGGAGGTTAAAAGTTATACCCAATCCGAGAAAGGTTGCAAATACAAAATATGCTAGATTCGTTTTTCTATCGATGTACTTTAAAGCCAAGAATAGACTGAAGAGAGCACTAAAGAAAAACAATCCAATCAACATTCCTTCGAAAAGGGTAAAAAGGCTGATCATAATTCCTCAAATTAAACACAATACCATATCTACATTATCGAAGATAATTTTCGATAATTAAATTGAGGATCTGCTTTGGAACTAAATACACAAGTAATGTTTTCTTGAATATATGCTTAAATTTTTTGAAATACTTAAAAATCTTTAAAAATTTATCTATTATGGCACTTTTTTATTAATTTTACTAAAGTCTAAACAATCCAGATCTAATCATTAATTTTCTTTTAAGTTGCGATTTATTTCGTGTTAGTTAGCTGGATTTTCTTTAATAAGACAGTATAAATCGTTATCTTTGTCTCTTTATTTTGAATTATGTAGGAAGAATATGGGAAGAATAAAACTTACTAAAGGATTGGACATTCCGATAAAGGGAAAACCAGTCCAAGAAATTTCCGATGCAGCACCAGTCAGGCGTGTTGCTGTGCTTGGAAATGATTACGTGGGTATGAAACCCACAATGCTGGTTCAAGAAGGAGATATTGTAAAATTAGGGCAGCCTCTTTTTACGGATAAAAAAAATCCTTCAGTTCAATATACATCGCCGGGTAACGGAAAGGTTGTTGAAATTAATCGTGGAGAGAAAAGAGTTTTTCTTTCACTTGTTATTGAATTAAGCGGTAATGAAGAAGTTACTTTCAAAACTACATCTCAAGCTGAATTAAATAATTTGAAACGTGAAGATGTAGTTACTCGTCTCATCGAATCGGGTGAATGGACAGCTTTAAGAGTTAGACCATTCAGCAAAGTTGCAGATCCCGATACAACACCTCATGCTATATTCGTAACCGTGATAGATACGAATCCATTTGCGCCTTCTGTTGAAAAAATTGTTGGGATGAATGAAAATCATTTCAAAAATGGTCTGTCTGTAATTTCTAAACTTACAGATGGGAAAATATTTGTATGTAAATCACCAAACTCAAAAGTTCCGGTTATTGATTCACCGCAAATTTCAGTTGAAGAATTTGAAGGTCCGCATCCGGCAGGTAATGTTGGAACACATATACATTTCTTAAGCCCGGTTAGTAGAAAAAGATTTGTCTGGCACATAACCACTCAAGACTTGATAGCAATAGGTCATCTCTTTACAACCGGTAAAATTATGACAGATAGAATTGTTTCTCTTGCCGGTTCTTCAGTTAAAAATCCTAGATTAATTAAAACCAGACGCGGTGCATCAATTACCGAAATAATTACAAATGAAATTAATGATGATAACTATAGAGCAATTTCCGGTTCGGTACTTTCAGGAAGAAACGCGGTTGATGCCGAAGCCTATTTAGGAAGATTTCATCAACAAATTTCTGTTATTCCTAATCCGGTTAAACGAAATTTCTTAGGATGGTTAAATCCATTTGTTAATCATTATTCAATGAAAAATATAGTATTCTCAAAATTGTCTCCATCTAAAGAATACGAATTCAGCACAGAACTTCACGGCGGTAAAAGAGCAATTGTACCAAGTGGAAATTTTGAAGAAGTAATGCCGATGGATATTCTTCCGACATATCTATTACGTGCACTGGCGGTAAAAGATGTTGAAGAAGCTGAACAACTCGGCATATTAGAATTAGATGAAGAAGATTTAGCACTATGTACTTTTTCTTGTCCTTCTAAACTAGAATACGGACCTATGTTAAGGGAAAATTTAACAATTATTGAAAAGGAAGGTTAATTCGTGAAGCTTTTAAGAAACTTTTTAGACAAACAGGAAAAACATTTCCATAAAGGCGGAAAACTTGAGAAGTTATTCCCCTTGTATGAAGCTGCTGATACTTTCCTCTATACAACCGCATCCCAGACAAAATCGGCTTCGCATGTTAGAGATGTGATGGATCTTAAACGTATGATGATGATGGTTGTTATTGCGTTAGCTCCGGCAGTTTTTATGGCTTTTTATAATACAGGTTTACAAGCTAATCTTGGTTTGCAGGCAACCGGTGCAACAAGCTCGCCACACTGGCAAGCTCAAGTTTTACAATGGCTTGGGTTCGGTTTTGATCCTTCAAACATTTTAGCCAATATAATTTTTGGCGGGTTGTACTTTCTGCCGGTTTATTTGGTAACTATTGCTGTCGGTGGATTTTGGGAAGTGATTTTTGCCACCGTTAGAAAACATGAAATCAATGAAGGATTTCTTGTTACATCACTCTTATTTCCATTAATACTTCCTCCTAATATTCCTTACTGGCAAGTTGCTATTGGAATTTCATTCGGTGTCGTTATTGGAAAAGAAGTATTCGGCGGTGTGGGGATGAATATTCTAAATCCGGCATTAACCGCTAGAGCGTTTTTATTCTTCGCTTATCCGGCAGAAATTTCGGGCGATAAAGTTTGGGTTGCAGTTGATGGACTTAGTCAAGCAACAGCTTTAGCACAATTTGCTGATTCCACAATGGAAGTTTCATATTCATGGATGGATGCGTTCTTAGGTTTTATTCCAGGTTCCATGGGAGAAACTTCAGCGCTTGCATGTTTAATCGGTGCAGCAATATTAATAATAAGTAAAGTTGGTTCATGGAAGATAATGTTCTCAATTATTGTTGGAACAACACTTACGACCTTATTACTTAATACAGTTGGAAGTTCAACAAATCCGATGTTTGAAATGCCATTATACTGGCATTTTGTATTAGGCGGATTTGCATTCGGAACAGTATTTATGGCAACCGACCCCGTTAGTGCTGCAATGACTGAAAACGGGAAATATGTTTACGGATTTTTAATCGGTTTCCTTACAGTTTTAGTTAGGGTTGTTAATCCGGCTTTCCCGGAAGGTATGATGTTGGCCATTTTATTCATGAACGTATTCGCTCCTATAATAGATCGATACTTTATAAACAAAAATATTAAAAGGAGGCTTGCAAGAAATGTCATCTGATAGCACAAAAAAAACTATACAGGTTGCGTTAGGAATATGTCTTGTATGCTCTATTTTAGTTTCTTCTGCTGCGGTCTCCTTAAGCTCAAGACAAGCAGAAAATAAACAAGTAGATAAAATAAAGAATATTCTCGCGGCCGGCGGGATCGATTATGAAAATAAGAACCCGCAAGAAATTTATAACAACAAAATAAAAGCCGTTACTATCGAACTAGAAAGTGGTGAAGTTATAAATCCGGAAGAAAAATCCGAATTGCTTACGCCCAAAAACTTCGATATTAAAAAGGTAAGCAATATTTCAGATTTAAGTGTAAGTATTCCCTCCTCTGAAGATATCGCGGGTATCAAGCGTAAACCAACCCACATGATCATTTATGAAGTTCTTACTGAAGATAAGAATATTGATAAATTTATCTTCCCCGTACATGGGAAAGGATTATGGTCAACAATGTATGGCTTTATCTCATTAGATAAAGAACTAAAAAATGTTGAAGGGATAACTTTTTACGAACATGGTGAAACTCCCGGTCTTGGCGGTGAAGTTGATAATCCAAACTGGAAAGCCAGCTGGAAAGGTAAAAAAGCTTTCAACGAAGATGGTGAATTTATCATAGAAGTATTAAAAGGAAAAGTTGATCCTACAAACCCAAAAGCTAATCATCAAATTGATGGACTTTCCGGTTCAACTTTAACAACACGCGGACTTGATAATTTAATGAAATATTGGCTTGGCGAAAATGGCTACGGCGCTTTTATTGAGAATGTGAGAGTGGAGGGGTCAAATGAAGAAATATAAAGAAATATTACTCGACCCGATTTTTAATAATAACCCTATTGCGTTACAGATTCTAGGTATCTGTTCTGCGTTAGCTGTTACATCAAAGTTAGAGACATCTATTGTTATGTCGCTTGCTGTAATTTTTGTTGTATCTCTCTCTAATTTTTCTGTTAGCTTAATTAGAAATCATATTCCCGGCAGCATAAGAATTTTAGTTGAAATGACAATTATAGCTTCTTTGGTAATCATTGCCGATCAAATCATAAAAGCTTTCCTTTTTGATATAAGCAAACAGCTTTCAGTTTATGTTGGATTAATTATAACCAACTGTATTATTATGGGTAGAGCTGAAGCATTTGCTCTTCAAAATACACCCGGAAGAAGTTTTCTTGATGGAATTGGAAACGGTTTAGGTTATTCATTTGTACTTCTGTTTGTAGGATTTTTTAGAGAACTATTCGGTTCCGGTAAATTACTTGGATTTACAGTATTCCAATTAAATACCGAAGGCGGATGGTATAATCCTAATGGTTTATTCCTCTTAGCTCCAAGTGCATTTATTATAATCGGTTTACTAATCTGGGCAATTCGTACTTGGAAACCAGAACA
The DNA here is from genome assembly GCA_030584085.1 of Melioribacteraceae bacterium. Lineage (NCBI taxonomy): Bacteria > Pseudomonadati > Ignavibacteriota > Ignavibacteria > Ignavibacteriales > Melioribacteraceae > Melioribacteraceae bacterium. The sequence continues at coordinate 548,719 of CP129490.1, read as the reverse complement.
AGTTGAGGAGGCATAATTATGTTAGAACATTATTTAAGTCTTTTTATAAAATCCATTTTTATCGAGAATATGGCACTAGCATTCTTTTTAGGAATGTGTACATTTCTTGCCGTTTCTAAAAGAGTTGAAACTGCTGTCGGTTTAGGTATTGCCGTAGTTGTTGTGCAAACTATTACGGTTCCGGTTAATAATCTTATATATAATAATGTACTTAGAGAAGGTGCCCTTGCCGGTCTTGGTTTTGAAACACTTGATCTTACATTTCTCGGATTGATCACATACATTGGCGTAATTGCCGCAATGGTTCAGATATTAGAAATGGTGCTTGATAAGTTCGTCCCAAAATTATATAACTCGCTTGGAATATTTTTACCTCTCATTACTGTTAACTGTGCAATCCTTGGTGGTACACTTTTTATGGTAGAAAGAGATTACATCTTCGGTGAGAGTGTTGTATTTGGGTTAGGTTCAGGCGCCGGATTTGCGATTGCGATTATTGCTCTTGCCGGTATTCGTGAGAAAATGAAATACAGTAATGTACCCGAAGGATTAAGAGGTCTCGGTATAACTTTTATAACTGTTGGATTAATGGCTATTGCATTTATGCTGTTTTCCGGAATTCAATTATAAGGATTTTTTAACATGGAAGGAATCAACATAATAATTATCGGCGTCGTGATGTTCACCTTGATTGTGTTGGTCTTGGTTGGATTAATCTTATTTGCTAAATCAAAATTAGTTGCTTCTGGCAACGTAAGCATTTCAATTAATGACGATCCCGAAAAAGCAATTACAGTTCCAATCGGCGGAAAATTGTTAAACGTATTAGCCGATAACAAAATTTATCTACCCTCGGCTTGTGGCGGAGGTGGTACCTGCGGTGAATGTAAATGTGTAGTTAGTGATGGCGGTGGTGACGTTCTACCTACAGAAAAATCTAAATTGAACAGAAAACAAGTTCGCGAACATTTTAGATTGAGTTGTCAAGTTCCCGTAAAGAGCGATATGAAGATTGAAGTCCCGCATGAAGTTTTTGATATTAAAAAATGGGAATGTACAGTTAAGTCAAATAAGAACGTTGCTACTTTTATTAAAGAACTTGTTCTTGAACTACCTGAAGGTGAAAATGTAGATTTCCGTGCTGGTGGTTATATTCAAATTGAAGCTCCTCCTCACGAATTGGACTTCAAAGATTTCGAAGTTGAAGAACAATTCAGAGAGGATTGGGATAAATACAATGTTTGGCAATACAAATCAAAAGTTACCGAACCGATTGTGAGAGCTTATTCAATGGCTAACTTTCCTCTCGAAAAAGGAAAGATTATGCTTAACGTAAGAATAGCAACACCTCCACCTAGGTTACCGAATGTTCCTCCCGGTCAAATGTCATCATTCATCTTTAACTTAAAACCGGGTGATAAAGTTACAATCTCAGGTCCATATGGTGAGTTCTTTGCAAAAGATACCGATAACGAAATGGTATTTATTGGCGGTGGTGCTGGTATGGCGCCAATGCGTTCTCATATTTTTGATCAGTTAGTTAGACTAAAATCAAAACGCAAAATGACTTTCTGGTACGGTGCCAGAAGTGTTCGTGAAATTTTCTATAAAGAAGATTTTGATAAGCTTGCTGCCGAGAACGACAACTTTACTTGGCATATTGGTTTATCGGAACCATTACCGGAAGATAATTGGACCGGTTACGTTGGATTTATTCATCAAGTTCTTTATGACAACTATCTTAAAAATCATCCTGCGCCGGAAGATTGTGAATACTACTTATGCGGTCCGCCTATGATGAACGCAGCAGTTTTAAAACTTCTTGATGATCTTGGCGTAGAACCCGAAAACATTTTACTCGATGATTTCGGTGGTTAATAAAATTAAAAGAAAGTCATCCCGAAGCCGTAATTAAATTACGGCTTCAGTTTATTATGAAACCTAAAAGAATTATATATTTTCTCATCTTCTTATTACTGCTGATTACTTCATGTACAAATGTTGAGCAAAACAATTTTTTAGAAATTAACGGCTCAACAATGGGTACAACATATTCCGTAAAAGTTGTGATCGATCAGTCAACTGCACAACTAAATGAAATTGTACTAAAAGAAAAAATTGATTCCGTTTTAGTCATAGTAAACCGGCAAATGTCAACGTATATCCCGACTTCCGAGATTTCAGTATTTAATAATCTGGAAAGTAATAAATGGTTTGAAATTTCAGAAGACTTTGCATTTGTACTTTATGAATCGATAGATATTTGTAAATTAAGCAGCGGAAGTTTAGATATTACCGTTGGACCATTGGTAAATATTTGGGGTTTCGGACCTGATCAAAGACCAAGAAAAATTCCATCTCAAACTGAAATTGATTCCGCAATGCAATTAGTCGGAATTCAAAATTTGAATGTGAAACTCGAACCCCCATCAGTAATGAAAGGTATTGCAAATTTGGAAATTGATTTATCATCAACGGCAAAAGGTTTTGGCGTTGATAAAGTTTTCGCTTTATTAAATGAGCTAGGTTATAAAAACTCAATGGTTGAAATCGGCGGCGAAGTTCGAACCTCGGGATTAAATCATAAAAATGAAAAATGGAAGATTGGGATTTCGGAAGCTGATCATTCCGGTGCAATTAACAAAGTTGTTCAGTTAAGTGATCTTTCGATGGCAACTTCTGGTGATTATTGGAATTACTTCGAAGAAAATGGTATTAGATATTCACATACAATTGATCCGAGAACAGGAAAACCCATAACTCATAAACTGGCATCGATAACTGTTTTTGATTCTACTTGTTTAAGAGCAGATGGTTTTGCCACTGCTTTATATGTTATGGGTCCAGAAAAAGCTTACGATTTCGCGGTTGAAATGGAACTTCCAGTTTATATGATTGTTAAGAAGGATACTGGATTTGGAACTGTTAAAAGTCCAAAGTTTATAGAACTTTTTGAAAAGTAAAAAGGAAATTAAAATAAATGTTACAAATAGTTATAGTCACGTTATTTTTTGTGTTAGCGTTTTCGTTAATGGCAATGGCACTTCATTTTGCAAAATGGAAGAAGAAAGGTGAATCCGGTTGCTGCGGAGGCGGGCATTGTGAAACAAATGGCGGCGGACATAGCTGCTACAGCAGTAAAATTAATTATCTTGATGAAAAAGTTTTGAAGCCGAATAAAAACTAATATCACAAGTTATGTTTCTAGATCTTATTAATATAAAATTTGTTGATCTGTTTAATATTCAATTCAAAAATCACAGACCACTTAATAAAATAAATAACCAGAACTCTCTGCTCGTACAAATCTTCTTAATAATACCATTGCCTCTTTAATAAGTATTAGTTAAATTTAGTTTATTCTATATAAAATCTAATTAAAAATGAAAATTTTATGTTGTCTTTTGATCTTGTTTACTATTCAAACTAATTCACAAACTAGAATTTACCCACCGTTACCTCATGATAGAATAGTTGATATACAATTTATTAATGAGAGAGAGTTTATTTTAATTAGCGAAAATGGTAGTATATATAAATCGTATGATCAGGGTAATCGATGGGTACATAAGCAATCGATTAGTAATGAAAAATTTGATCGAATAAAATTTGCGGATGAGCATGTAGGATATATACTACCAGAAAAGTCATCACTTGATGAATTCTCAAATTTATATTTTACCTTGGATGGAGGTGAAAGTTGGGTAATGCATAGTTTTTCCATTCAGGGATTTCTTGATTTCTTACCGGTCACTCGTGGTATACTTTTACAAAGTGATTACAATGGGAATATATTACGACTAGACAATTTTTTTGATGAGTGGGATACTACCTACCAGTTACCAAAATTTTTGATTACTATTAACTATCCTGCTTACGATGAAATTTATTATAGTTACGGTGCGATAGATGGATTTACAAAACTACCATCTGGTGATATAATCGCTAACGCTTATTATTATAATGCTTTGAATTTCGGAATTATTACTGATTCGGTTAATGTCTTGTTTAAAAGCAGCGATCTCGGAGTAACATGGGAGATAATATGGTCGGGATTATTTAGCAATATATTTGATATACAGTTTGCTTCTGATAGTATTGGATATTTTCAGCACAAGATTTATGATGTGTACACTTCTCGAGACTCTGGTAGAAATTGGACGGGTTTGCCTAAACCCGAAAATTCAAAGTGGATTACTCAAATAAGTGTTGCAAGTGAGGACACCGTTTACATCGTGAGTGATGATACAATTTTTGTTAGCACTGATGGTGGAAATAATTGGCATAATACCAACCAGAGGACAAATGGATTTAGGAAATTAAAATTTTTTAATGGTGAACTAGGATTTAATTTTGGAGATAGTCTTTTTAGGTCTTCAAATTCTGGTTCAAGTTGGGAAAATTTGTATGATTTTAAAAAAGATGATATCATCGATCTGAATTTTGTAAGTAAAGACGTAGGTTTTTGCCAAGGCAGAGATACATTCTACAGATCAAACAATGGTGGTTATGAGTGGGAGGTAATTGAATCAATCCAAAACATTAAAAATGAGATGAATTTGACCCCTAATTCTTTTGCCTTGCTAAGTGAGTCGATTGGTTTTATTGGTTTTAGCAAAGGTAGACTTTATAAAACTGTTAATGGTGGTGATGATTGGGAATTAGTCTCTCTTCAACCTTATCCAAGCGAATTTAGAAAACTCTGGAAATTAAATAACTCCACAATTCTTTTAAGTTTTGCTAAAATAATTAATGCGGAGACAGAAAAACATGAAGTTCTGAATTATCTTTCAACTGACAGTGGTTCTTCCTGGAAAACAATTCCAATAGATTCTACCAACGGTCCAACGGAATTCTCTGAAATTGTATTTATAGCACCAAATTATTTGTTTGTGCTAGATCGTAATAGCGGTCTTTGGTTATCCGAAGATACAGCTAAATCTTGGTTTCATATTTATGATCACGAAAAGTATTTTGTTGGAGGGTTGGCTTTTGATTTTTTTGATCGAAACTTTGGGATCATTGCTAAATCATTCGAAGGTAATTTAATAACGGTAGACGGTGGAAAGAATTGGTCAATTTTTAGTAAAATAGTAAATAATCACCCGAGTGATTTTGAAATTTTAGGTAAGAATTCTGCAGGTGAATTTATTGCACTTGAAAGTGGTAGAGATGGAGTACTCTTGGAATACCATATTTCATCCAGCGGTGAGTTAATTTCTCAACGCAAAATTGAAACCGAAACCTCTGTTGAACTTCGTAAAATTGAAACTTTTTACCACAACGATGATGTGCATACTTGGATTAGCGGCGATGATTTTATTTTGTTATATAAAATTCACCAATCTGAAATTACAAGTGTTGGTGAGCAAGAAATCATTTTGCCTTCAAGCTTCACATTACACCAAAACTATCCCAATCCGTTTAATCCTAAATCAATGATTAGATTTCATGTTAATAAAACCAGTAAAGTGCAATTAAAGGTTTTTGATATCTTAGGCCGGGTTATATCAATATTAGTTGATGAATTCATGCAGCCTGGGAAATATGAAGTAGAATTTGATGGGAGTAAACTTGTCAGCGGGATTTATTTTTATCAAATTATTACGGATAGTTTTGTAGATACAAAGAAGATGGTATTAATCAAATAGTTAAGAGGGGTTATTTCCCCTCTTTAATTTTAATCCTATTAAAAAAAAATAATTCGATATAAACTTAATTGTAAACTGTACAAAATTTATACAGACACTTATTTTCTTAAAACTGAAGCAAATAAATATTTCATTTCTGAACCCCACTCTCAAGTCGCAAGATAGATAAGTAACTATAGAAAGTAATCCAAATATTAATGTAGTTTGTTAATAGTACAATATGTATTATTACCAGTACTAAAAAATGTGACAATCCATAAATGTCTTCACAAGGCATAATAAATAAACTCACTGCCATTATAGTTGATGACGAACTTCACGGTAGAGAAAATTTAAAAGCAATTATCGAAAACTACTGCTCCGAAATTGAAATTCTCGGATTAGCCGATTCAGTAATGGCTGCAAGAAATCTTGTAAACATTCACAATCCCAATATTGTCTTTCTCGATATAAGTATGCCGGTACTTAACGGTTTTGATTTTCTCGACGAATTTGATTCACGAAACTTTTTTGTAGTATTCGTCAGCGCTCATCAAGAATTCGGGATTAAAGCGATTAAAGCTGGTGCTACGGATTATATACTCAAACCGATAAACATTAAAGAACTGAAACAGACTGTAAAAAAAATTTTATCACTGCAAGTAAGAGCTAATCAAGTTGTAACTCAAATTGATAATGAAAAATTAGTTCTCCCCGCTTCTCATGGTTTTAATGTAATTATTATTGATGACATAATCAGATTAGAAGCCGACGGTTGTTATACAAAAGTAATTGTTAAAGAAAAAAAGAATTCAATTATATCCCGAACATTAAAAGATTTTGAGGAGAATCTTCCAAAAGAAAAATTCTTCAGAGTTCACAAATCTCACATAGTCAGTTTGAAGTACATTAAAGATTATTCGAATATAAGCGGGAATTATGTAACAATGATTGATGGAAGTAAAATTGAAATATCCCGCAGGAAAGCACCCGAATTTATTCAAAAAATTAAGACAGCTCTGAAGACAGTCTAATCATGACTAACAAAATATTTATAGTTGTTTTAATAGGTCTTTTTCTGTCTACATCTCATTATTCACAAACACCGCCTTATTATCATTACACATCCTCTAATGGACTGGCTTCTTCCACAGTTTTTCATATGATTCAAGATAAAGCTGGTTATATATGGTTTGGCACTCTAAATGGATTAAGCAGATTTGACGGAACTAGATTTATTACATACAGAACTAAGGATGGACTAAATTCTAATTCTATAACTCAAATTTTAGAAGGTGAGGATAATCAACTTTATTTATCAAATTTTGAAAGAGGTATTAATTTATTAAGTAATGGAAAAATTGAAAACCTAATTGAGAATATTGACGGTAGATATCACACTGCATCATATATGATTGACTATAAACAAAAAATATATGCATATGCACCACTGTTATCTTTTATTGTTTTTGATAAAAATAAATTTAAAAAAGACTCGGCATATATTATAACTTCAAACCCGATTTTAGTTAATAAATTAGTTGTTCTACCTAAGGGAAATCTTGCTGCACTCACTCATACCGGATTATATGATTTTATTGATGACCAATTTTATAAAATCAGTATTAAAGGTTTGAATGACATCAATGCTACCTCATATGCAAAAGATAATGACGGAAGTTATTTACTTGGTTCAATCGGCGCTATTTACAGAATAAAAGACAATACTTTGGTAGAAAAATATAATATCGAATTTTCTAAGGATATAAAAATTGAGAATGTTTTTAGCGATAGTAAAGGGAACATCTGGTTCAGTACTCCGGGCAAGGGGTTTTATGTAATCTACAAAGGCTCCGATGAAATAATTAACTTGGGCACAAAACTTAAACTTGATATTACGCATATAACTAATTTCCTGGAGGACAGCGAAGGAAATATTTGGATTACAACATTCGGCAAAGGAGTATATTGTTTGAATAATCTTTATTTAAAAAATTATACGGAATATGACGGATTAATTAACAATAATATTAATACCATTACAAAAGATAATTCGGGCAGAATTATAATCGGAACCTTTAAAGGAATTAACATTTTAGAAAAAAACAGTTTGCATAAACTAAGCGGCAAATTAGATAAAGAACTTATTGGAGATATTAACAGCATAATTGTTGATAAAAACAATGTATATGTCGCTTGGTCAGCTAACCCTTTGTACTCTGCAAGTATAAAATATAAGGAGCTTCAATTTAATATTACCGGTAAACGATCTCTTTTAAAATTATCTTCAGGTGATTTTGTTTATGGAGGATGGGGTAATGATATTAGAATAAGTAAAAATTTTGAATTAACTTCTCAAAATCCGGTATATTATTTAAGTGATCAAATGCAATCCAATAGGATTTATAACCTCAAAGAAGATAGTAAAAAAAATCTTTGGATTGCTTCAGCACTTGGTTTAATTAAATTAACAAATCTATACGAAAAAGATGCTGCTTGGAGTTGGGACAAAACTTTATACAGCGATAATCAAATTCTCAATTCAAGAATAAATTACATTCACGAGGATTCTAAAAATATAGTTTGGTTTGCCGGTTCCAAAGGAGTCGCCTCCTATGATTTTAAATCAGAAAGAATAGATAATTATATAAATGTTAACGGGTTTGATTTATCAAGTGCAACTTCAATTTCATCGGATAGTAAAAACAGAATTTGGATTGGTACTTTAAGCGGTCTTTATTTTATGGAAGGAAATAATATTAAGTATCTTAACAGCAAAACCGGACTTCCCGCCGATGAAATACTTTCATTGTTTTATGATAAAGATGAAGACTATTTGTATATCGGGACAAGTAATGGTTTGTCCATTATGGATATCAAATTATTTGATAGTTACGTTTATCCTGAACTAAATATAAAAATAAATAATATAAAGTCGGGAGACTCCGTTTATACTGACTATAATAATTTAATATTCGAGCCGAATCAAAACAATATTTATATGGACTTTAGTGTTTTATTGTATTCGTCACCCGATATAATTAAATATAGATATAAACTTAATAATCAATTACTGGAAACAAATCACAATTTTCTAAATTTAACTTCATTACTAAACGGTAAGTACGAGCTTGAAATAGCAGCGAAAACTCATAACACGGACTGGGGAAAACCTTTGTTAATGAAGTTTGAGGTTTTACCCAATTTTTACGAAACCCTTTGGTTCTATGCCGTTATGCTATTTCTTTTTATTGTTTTAATAATTTCAATCGCTGCAAGACGAATTAAAATTAATAGCAAAAAGAACAGTGAACAAATTGAACTTAACGAAAGAATAAATCAACTTAAACATCAAGCTTTATCCTCAATGATGAATCCGCATTTTACATTTAACGCTCTTAACTCCGTTCAGTATCTTATAAATTCTAATCGAAACGAAGAAGCAAATAATTATATAGCTATGATGGCTAAACTCATCAGGAAACACCTAGATACAGCCGGAAACGGGTTTATTCCTTTATCCGAAGAGATAACTCGACTTAAGCTTTATTTGAATCTCGAAAAATTGAGATTCCAGGATAGATTCTCTTATGAGATTATTAATGAAACAAATATTGATGCATCTTCAGTAATGATACCCAATATGATAATTCAGCCCTTTGTAGAAAACTCACTTTGGCATGGAATACTCGATTCCGGTGATGAAGGATTACTTTCGGTCTCTTTCTCGTTCGAGAATGTAGATATTGATTCAGTTTTGTGCAGAGCGTTAATTATAAAGGTCACTGATAATGGTATCGGGATCAAAACAGCAAAGAAGCAGAAAGAAGAAGAATCAAAAGGAAAAGAAGATCATATATCTAAAGGAATTCAAATAGTCGAAGAACGTTTGAGATTATTAAGTACAAAAATGCACATCCCTCAACCGATAATGTTTGAAGATCTCAGCAGCCGCGATAACAATTCACAAGGAACAGAAGTTATTATTTCACTTCCTCCAACTCTTTACAAGATTATTAGTTAGAGCAATTTTTATTGAACCCCTATAGGGTTCATTTGCTTTACGTGGTTTCATTTTCTCCGTGTTTCACACGAAGCTATTTATATTTGACTGCTTCGTAGTCATTAAGATGCATTATGTATTTCACAAAATTTAGGAAATAACTCCAAAGGAGTTAAATATGAATAACTTTGGGCAACGCCCCAAGTTAAACGACCTATTTATTCAACAACAACCATGAAGTGGTTGAATAGAGGGAGATAGATTGGAATCTAATGCTACAAAAAAAAAGAATATAAATCAAATCATATTAGTGAGGTAAATCCAATTTATTTTGAACAGCGATGAACTAGAGATAAATATCCGTCCAACTCTTACCGATTAATTAGTAAAACATACCGTTAATTTAATAAAAGATACCGCATCCTTATTTGCTCTTGTAGCAGCACTCCTATTGATATAGATTTGATCAAAAATCGGATATCATATCGTGAGAATTGTTAAAGAATTGTTCAGCTTGTTTTCAATAATATTTTCAAATCATTCTTCCAAGCACTATAAACCCGCTCCACTTTTAATAATTAAGAAAGAATCTTCGCCTAACAATTCTGATGTAAAAGAATACAATTCAATTGACGAAGCGATTGCCGATCTGGAAAACGATCCGAATGTACCAAAAGAAAAAATTGAAAAATTAAAGTCATCCTTAAGAAAGTTGAAGGACAAAACTTCAATCAAGATTAAGAATGGTGAATTAATTAAATAACAAAACCGAGGTTATAATGAATAAGCTATATAAAATGATTGTGATTCTCGCAGTGATGTTTACTGTCACAAATATATGTGCACAAAGTGCTTATGTAACTTGGCCGCTTTCAAGCACAACGACCATTAGTCCAAGTACCCCTGTTGGAAATATTCAGGCTACCAATCAAACAATTGGGACGAGCAATCCACAAATGACTGTTAATCTGCCGTACACAACTGATGGTCAAAGATTGTACTTCCCGAACACCGGTTGGCCCGCAAGTCCCGTTGATTATACTAGATATATTCAACATGAAGTTGCACCACTTTCAGGAAACAGTTTTAATGTTCAGTATGTGTCCTTCAATTATGGAGATAATCCTCTCCCAGCAAATTTCAACATTATAGAATCCGAAGTATGGTACTCGCTCGATAATTGGAATACCAAAGTTCAACTAAACACTACTCCTTTGAGTTATCTGAATTCTTCTATGCAGACATTCTCAAAAAGCTTAAGTGTAGTTGTGGCAAGTGGACAAACTTTTTCGCTTAGAATTTTTCCATATTCTCCAAACGGTGGTATTGCAATGACTCCTTCTTTTGCAATTCATAATACTGTTCTTATTGAAGGAACAACTTCTGAAAGTTCTACTTCTATTTGTACGGATTTTGAAGATGGTAACGGTGGCTGGACAACCAATAATGCTCAAGGTACTATTATTGAGGAAGGCGATAATCATTATTTTCAAACAACCGATCAGTCAGGCGCATCTTCTTTCTATAATGAAAGCAAACCTTTAACCGGAGATTGGGCAGCATTCCTTGACGGTGGTTGCGGAACTTTATGCTGGGATGTTAATTATTTGTTTGCAGGAAACGGGAACGACGGTTCATCGCAACCGATAACTATTACGCCTGGTATTCGAATTGAGGGTAATGGTTTTTCAGCATACTTTGTAACTAACGATCTCATTACTGCCGGTGATGGCTGGCATTCTTATTGTGCTCCACTTTCAATACTTAATCCAGGAGAATCCTTACCGGCGAATTCCGAAGGTCATTGGGTGATGTCGGTTGGGACAGATAGTGATTGGAATTCAATGTTGAGTAATATAACCATGTTGAGATTATCAATCGACCCGACAAGTTATCAAGCTGAAAGATTTGGTTTTGATAACTTCTGCTTAACCAATACTGGTGATTGCGGCTCTATACCTGATCTTTGCGAATCATTAGATGCCGAGGCAATAAAAACCTCACCCGATGATTGTGACTGGAGCTTAAATCTTATTCAACCAAATGATCTTACCGGTATAACTTCAATACAAATTTTATGTTTGTTACCAAATCAATTTACAACCGGTACCGGACTTGGAACTAATTATCAAGATTGGTTTACCTCAGGATCAAACACATTTACACCTCCAAACGGAATCGTACCGGGTGGAAATCTTAATGATTTCTTTAATATGTCACTTAGCTTTGTAACTTCACCACAGATAGTCATTGTAAATTGGTTAGATGAATCAGGAGAAATAGTTTGTTCAGAAACTATTGAACTGGACTGTGAAATTTCATGCACTTCAATTCTGAGTGACACCGTAACATGTAACGGAAGTGACTATACTTATTCCTATTCATTTACAAACAATGCAGATTATGGAATATCAAGCATCGAATACACATTACAGAGTCCAGGTAATGTTACAATTTCACCGCTAACTACGAATTTATCATGGGCTGTTTCACCGGGTTCAAATTCTATTCTCCAAAACATACAAATTCTAGGAGCTTTTCCGGGTGATACCGTTAGCATTCTAGCAAAGTTCAATAGCCCCGACGGATGCTGCTGGTGTTATGAAACAATTACCGCAATTATGCCGTCTTGTATTACTGTTTGTGATTCATTAAGTGTTGAAGCACAAGGTAATCCTGATGATTGCTGTTATTCTATTTCATTAACAAATATCAGCAGTATGGAATTTTCACATGTTGAATTCGAATTAGTTTCAGGCGGAATGTTCAGTACATTTTCAACTTCGGCAACTGGTTGGGGATTTACAAATGCTTGGCCGAACAATCTTATCAAGTTGAGAAAATTTCCACCCTTCACTGAAACGATTGGTCAAGGCACATTTCCTGATGTTCTTGATATGTGTATAAGAGATTACACTTCACCAAACCAAGTTGTTGCCGTAAGATGGATGAATAACGGAGAAGTTGTTTGCACTGATACATTAATGTTTGGATGTACCCCACTAGATTTACCAATCGACAGTTGTTCGCAGGCAATTAATGGTACGTTAACATGTTTACCGGATGGAACGTTCTTGTATAAGTTCCGTGTTCAAAACAATTCCACAATTATGTCAACAGGTTACGGAATTTATCCAACAACTCCGGGAGTTACTTTTTCTAAAACATTATTTGAAAATATAAACATTCTACCGGGTCAAGTTTCACCTCTTGATAGCATAATTATATCAGGAATTGGTGGTGGAGAAGAACTTTGTTTCCAAACTGCAATATTCAATACAGTCGTACCCGGAGAAAGTGTATATAATTTCTGCTGCCATAGCGATATATTCTGTATTACTACACCCGAATGCGGCGAACCTACCGGTTGTGTCGATCCTCCTTCAGGTATGGTTGCATGGTGGACTCTTGATGAAATCTCAGGTACATCATCTCTTGATTTAGCTAGTTTTGATAATATGGGTACTCATATGAATAACCCTGTTCCGGTAGCCGCAAAAGTACTAGGTGGTTTACAATTCAGCGGTAAAAACTTTGTGGATGTCCCGCATCAATCTGAACTTAACTTTGGTACCGGCGATTTTTCTTTTGATGCATGGATACAAACAAGTAACGATGTTGGAGTACAACATCTTGTTGATAAACGAGTTAAAAATTCCGGCGGTATTTTCGGATATCTATTCTATCTTGTTGATGGAAAACTAAGTCTAAGATTGGAAGATGGAACTGCTACAGATTATGTTTCACCGGTTTTTGTGGCTGACGGTATGTTTCATCATATCGCTATAACGGTTTCCAGAAATGATCAGAACGGTATAACATTCTATCTTGACGGAGAACCAACTACTTTCGGCGATCCGACAACACACCAAGGCTCACTTGATAATAGAGGTATTCTAAGAATCGGTGCTCAATCATTTGTAGAGAATTATCCCTTCCGTGGAATTTTGGATGAGATAGAATTATTCAATCGAGCGATTACTAAAGATGAAGTTAATTCAATATATGAAGCAGGAAGTAATGGGAAATGTAAAACGACAACTGATATAAATGATGAGCAGCAAATCCCTAAAAAAATTGAATTGATGCAGTCTTACCCAAATCCGTTTAATCCATCAACTACAATTAGGTACAATTTATCTAAAGCGGGTTTTGTAAAACTTACAGTGTATGATATACTTGGAAGAGAAGTAAAAGTATTGGTCAATGAAGATCAAAATCCCGGTCAACATAACATAACATTCAATGCCGATAACTTGGCTAGTGGGATTTACATTTATACTTTAAGAACGGGAGATTTTTACCAAAGCAAGAAAATGATATTGATGAAATAGTATAGTAATTAAACAGCAATTAATTTAGAGGGACTTCGGTCCCTCATTTTATTAAAGAAATTTTTCATGATAACTTTAACCTAACTCTACACATGACGTATTATACTTTTCTCAGTATCTTTTCCATCGTTTTTCCCTTTGCTAATTCGTCGATCAGTTTGTCTAGATAGCGGATTTCACGCATTAAAGGTTCTTCGATGTCTTCCACACGGATACCGCAGACCACACCTTTAATTAAATTTCGCGAAGGGTTCAGCTTGGGAGCTTCAGCAAAGAAAGTTTCAAAGTCAGTTTGTTTTTTCAGCTGGGCTTCAAACCTTTTTTGAGTATAGCCCGTCAGCCAGCGAATTATTTCATCAACTTCCTCTTTGGTACGTCCTTTTTTCTCTGCCTTAGTAACATAATGAGGGTAAACACTTGCAAAGCTCGTTGTATATATTCTGTGTTTTGTCACCATCAATTCCTTTTAATTAGATTTTCTTAACACATTAAACTTTTCTATAGTAATGAATTTTGTGAGATTTTACAAAGAGTAATAACTAAAATCACGTAATAATATGTTGACTACACACATCACAATTCCCACAAGGTTTCTCACCGGGGAATCCGAAATAGTCTGAAATAAATATCCGCCGGCATGTAGTCGATTTGAAATAATTTACAACTGCTAGCAGCTTCTTATTATCGTTCAAAAGTTTTTCTTCCAATCGTGCATCATCTTGAAGTTCATCAGGAAGATCGTCGACAACAATTAAATCTTTATTCTCCGGACTTCCCTCAATCACCCCGTAACGGTCCAACATTGATAGAACAGTTTCAATCCTAAAATCATTTCTGTCTCTAAAACTCATCTGTTCACGTAGATAATCAACTCCCATAGAGTTGACGGTATTCAAATCGCTTTTCAAAATATCATAAACACGTGAATAGTATTCGGCATTTGGATTAGACCATTTTATAAATTCCATTTGAGTATAAAGATCCTGCTGATTGTAAAGAAGTTTACATAGTGAGTCTTTTCCATCACGTCCCGCTCTACCGATTTCTTGGTAATAAGATTCAATTGAACCGGGGACTTCGGCATGCAGCACAAATCGAATATCGGGTTTGTCTATTCCCATTCCAAAAGCATTTGTAGCCAAAATCAAATTTTCCTTACCTGCTAAAAAATCTCGCTGGGTTTGTTTTCTTTTCTTTGCCTCCAACTTACCGTGATATATTCCATGTTTGTAACCTTTGTCGCCAATCTTCTCTGAGAAATACTCAAGTGTTTTGATAAGAGAAAAATAAATTATACCAGGACCTTTATATTTATCGAGCACTTTATAAATTTCATCGAATGAATCTTTTTCATCAAAGATATCTGCTGTATCAAGTCTTAGGTTGGGGCGCTGAATTCCCTGATGAAACAATTTAATCTCATCTTTACTCAATCCAAGTTTATTAACTATGTCTTTCTGCACTGCACGGGTTGCGGTTGCTGTCAACGCAATTGTTAAAGGATTTCCCATCAACTCCCGGAATTCAGCTATGCGTGAGTAGTCGGGACGAAAATCATGTCCCCATTCCGAAATGCAATGTGCTTCATCAACAGCAAGCAGAGAAATTTTTGTTTTTTTTATCTCTTCTACAAATTCTGTTTTTCTAAATCGTTCGGGAGTTACGTAAAGGAGTTTAACTTTTCCATCGACAAATTTTTGCAATCTCTCTTTTCTTTGCGTCGGTTTAACCGTGGAGTTTATAAATTCAGCCGGAATGTTTTTCTTCTTTAAAGCGTCAACTTGATCCTGCATAAGAGCAATCAAAGGACTAATAACAATTGTCCCTCCTTCAAATATTAATGCGGGTACTTGGTAGCAAAGAGATTTACCTCCACCGGTCGGCATTAAAACAAGTGCGTGACCATTATCTAAAAGTAGTCTATTAATTATATTTTCCTGCTCACTCTTAAATGCAGAGTAACCGAAATATTTTTTAAGTATGTCTGAAGGATTTACCATATTGTTTCTCTAAAAGAATCGCTTCCGGTATTCTAAAAATTGAATACCGGATATGATATTACACTTAATGCGAAAATAGAATTCAAAAATTATCTAGTAAGTTTTTTGTATTTAATTCTTTTGGGAATATCAGCATCTTTGCCAAGTCTTTCTCTTCTATTTTCTTCGTAGTCGGAAAAATTTCCTTCAAACCACACAACTTGACTATTACCTTCAAACGCTAAAATATGTGTGCAAATTCTATCCAAGAACCATCTATCGTGACTAATAACAACTGCGCATCCGGCAAAATTTAAAAGTCCTTCTTCTAATGCACGCATTGTATTAACATCCAAATCGTTGGTAGGTTCATCAAGAAGAATAACATTTGCACCGGCTTTTAACATTAATGCGAGATGAACTCTATTTCTTTCTCCTCCGGAAAGGACTCCAACTTTTTTCTGTTGATCTCCACCACCAAAGTTAAATTGCCCAACATAAGCTCGTGAGTTTACTTGCTTGTTGCCTAATTGAATTACATCAGCCCCTTCTGAAATTTGCTGCCAGACTGTTTTATCCGGATCTAAAGATTCTCTACTTTGATCTAAATAAGCAAGTTTTACAGTTTCTCCAATTCTAAATGAACCGGAATCTGCTGCTTCTTTTGCAGTGATCATTCTAAATAAAGTTGTTTTACCTGCCCCGTTTGGGCCGATAACACCAACAATTCCACCCGGAGGAAGTGCAAAATTTAGATTTTCAAAAAGTAGTTTATCACCATAAGCTTTAGAAACATTTTGCGCTTCTATAACTACGTTTCCTAATCGAGGGCCGGCAGGTATATAAAGTTCTATTTCTTTCTGAGCTTTTTCATTTTCTTCTTTTAACATTTGCTCATAAGATGTAATTCTAGCTTTTGATTTTGCATGTCTTCCCTTCGGCGACATCCTAATCCACTCTAACTCTCTTTTCAAAGTTTTTTGTTTTTCAGTTTCTCTTTTTTCCTCTTGAGCAAGACGAATTTGTTTTTGTTCTAACCAAGAGGAATAATTCCCTTTCCAAGGAATTCCTTCACCGCGATCAAGTTCAAGAATCCAACCGGCAACATTATCTAAGAAATATCTATCATGAGTTACGGCTATAATAGTCCCGGGATAGCGGTTCAGTTCTGCTTCTAACCAAGCAACGGTTTCAGCATCAAGATGATTTGTTGGTTCATCCAATAGTAAAATATCTGGTTTTTGAAGAAGCAATCTGCACAAAGCGACACGTCTTTTTTCGCCACCGGAAAGAACCTTTACCGGCGTATCACCGGGGGGACAATTTAACGCATCCATTGCCATTTGAAGTTTTGAATCAATGTCCCAAGCTCCCATAGCATCCAGCTTATCTTGAACTTTTCCTTGTCTTTCCAGTAAGTCATTCATTTCATCGTCAGTCATTTCTTCCGCAAATTTCGTATTTATTTCGTCATACTCTTTCATTACTTCAAGAACTTCTTTAACTGCTTCTTCAACTGTTTCCTTTACTGTTTTAGATTCATCGAGCAATGGTTCTTGTTCTAAATAACCAATTGTGTATCCGGGAGAAACCGCTGTTTCTCCATTAAAATCTTGATCTACTCCCGCTAATATTTTTAGTAAAGAACTTTTTCCGGAACCGTTTAATCCTAGAACTCCAATCTTAGCACCATAGAAATATGAAAGGTAGATATCTTTTAGAATTGGTTTTTTATCGTAATACTTACTAACACCAATCATTGAATAAATGATTTTATTTGCCTCAACGCCCATTGAATCTCCATTATCGATTAATTTTTATTTTGTAAACAAACATAATGAATTTCCATTTCTGACATGCATTGTGCTTTGAATACGATTGATAAGATTTGTAAAATTCGATGACCAAAAAGTGACTAAAAAGTGTCCATAGCAGGTCAAATTAGTACGTCTACAACCACTACAAATTACAAGCGGGCACAAAAAAACCTCAAAAACGGCTTATTTTCGCTATCCTTGAGGTTTTAATTATCTGTGCGGAGAGTCAGGGAGCCTGCGCATTCCGATATTTATTGAGTTTTTGGCTTATTTTCGAAAGATTTTGGGGAAAGCGATGACCAAAAAATGACTGTCAGATATTCTTCCATGAATGGAATTTATAGATCGAAATTTACAGGGATCGGTACAACGTGCATTTATCAAAAAATGTTTGCGGAATTCATATGCGAACTTTTCAGGCTCGTTTCACGCTAATCTCGATAGTTCTTTGCGGTACTGCTGGAGTGAAATGGTACGCGACTTAACCAAAATAAAAGAGGCAGCCGAAAACATGCGGATGGCAAAAAGGTAGATTGAACTGTAATAATAACTATTAAGAAATATTTATGCCGCGAATGCCTGAATAGAAATTGACAGTCGTGGCATTTGCTACACCGTTTCTAACTCACTATATAAATCAAGTGTTTCTTCAACTATTCTTTCATAGACATCCAATTCATCTTCCAAATTAATTTTTGTATTAAATTTCTTTTTCAGATCATAATCTGTAAGAGTAATATGTTTATCCGGTTTAACCCCGATATTATTCAAACATGCCTTTGCACATTTGAGTGGGCAGCCGTCAATTACAATTATCGGTCTTCCCGATAATGCTGTCTTTACAAGTGGTTTAACTTTTCCACCTACACCAGCAATGCAGGACATTTCAGCAACTTCTTCCTCATTTATCTTAACGGCTATATCATTAGCCAGCTGGGCTACATTGCTGCAACCCGAGCATGAATATATTATCGGCTTTTCTTTTTTTCTTCTTTCCATAATTTCAGACTAATTTTTTATCATTGTCAAAAACATTTTCGTTTTCTCTTTGGCTACCAATCCGTGTGGTATGTTCGGCGGCATAATTATCATTTCGCCCGCCTTAACATTATAAGGCTTGCCGCCAATTGTAATTTCCATTTCACCTTCAATAATATTAACGACCGCTTCAAAAGGGGATGTGTGTTCAGTCAAGGACTCACCTTTATCAAATCCGAATAATGTTAAATTGCCGTTAGGTTTTTTGATGATTTGTTTACTTACAATTCCACCCGACTGATATTCAATCATTTCCGATATTTTATTTACTTCTATTTTTTCGATATCCTTATTTTCTTCATGTACCATTTTTCTACCTGTAAATTTTTAATGTGTGTGTGCTTTGTTATGTGAATCGTTATGATCTGTTGCGCCGCCGAATAACCCTTCAACATAATGAATAAAATGCACATAAGATTTTACATATTCTCTTCCGGCTTCTACATCATTAACTTCAAAATTTCTTTTTGATTGAAGATCTGTGAAATAATGTTTTACGGGTTCTTGTTTGGATTTATCATTAATATGAGAAAGTATTTCTTCAACGGAATCTTTTTCAATTGCTCTGTCCGCAGCTTCAATTCCCACGGCAGGCTGAAAATCTTCGAATTCTAATCCCGTATAACCAACTCCCTCGCTCATTCTATGAACTCTAACTACGGTTTCGTAAAAGTACATATCCGCCAATTCACGAACGTCTTCATTAATATCGCTAACTTTCACAACTTTTTTGTACAATTTTTCGATTTCAGCTTCGTCTTCCGGCTGAAGCCAAATAAAGACGTAATTAAGATTGCCAGTCTCAAGTGTTTTCTTTGCTGCATGAACAACCGGTCCTTCAACCGAGTCACAGTGTGCGGAAATGCTGTTAGAAAATAGAAATAGTAAAAAAAGCCCACTTAAGATTTTGGTCAAGTTTACTTTGTGTAACATTTTTCCTCCATTTTATCTGATTTAAATACAAATCTAGTCCGTTATGGAGACATGCGCCTTGACTTAAGTCAGTTCTTAGTTGAAAATTGCTAAATAAGAGATTGGATACTCTTGATAGGTCAAATTTTTGATGTTTTTTTATCTGTAATGAGAGAGTGGAAGTACACCACGAAAAGTCAACTATGCACATTGAATAGTATACAAAGCATACGTGGTTCTCTAAATTAAGGAGAGTTAAAATTAAGTAACACCTCAAAGCTTTTCCGCTTCTTAAGTTCAAGCCATTTTGAATATCGTTGCTGATGTTGTAGCATTCTTATATCTAACGATAGCACCTTCAACCGGACAAACATTTACGCATTGAGGTTCATTAAACAACCCAAAACACTCGGTACATTTTTCATGGTTTATCTCATATCGCATATCGTCATTTTCAAATATTGCCTCATTCGGGCATTCATGAATACACGCTGCACACGAAATGCATTCATCTGTAATTGAGTAAGCCATATTATCCTCATAAAATATTAATGTGGTTTTTCTGTTACTTCATTAGGTCAATAAGCATACCAAGATTAGAATAGTAATTCGAGAAAAAATATTATTTACATATGTTGATGGATTAAAGTAAGGACTGTTTGGTTGCAATTTTGCAATTATTAAATGAACTGATTACAATAATGCAACTTCCAGTTTCAACATACTTTATACCTTATTGTTTCTCAAAACTATTTTTGAAAAAGAGGCGCCTCAATAATCGTTTTAGTCATTGATTTAAGCGTTTGCAAAAAACCTAATCTGAGATCATAATTATACTGTGTGAAAGTAGATTGGCAGAATTATTGTCTAGATAAGAAATAAAGACTATGAAAACAACAAGAGATTTAGGAGAACATAATGGTTTCAGTGCCACCAATAGAATGGATGCAGAACAATAATCTAAAAAAGGAAAAGAATACCGAAGTTATTAACGAGCTCTTTCCCAAGGAAACAACTACAATAGCAAGGAACTTTCACAGAAAGATTAATGGCTACAAAATTACGCCATTAAAGAGCCTGCCTCATCTGGCAGATATGATTAATATAGGTGGAATATTTATTAAAGATGAATCACAAAGACTGAATTTAAACTCTTTCAAAGTGTTAGGTGGAACCTTTGCCATATATAATTATTTGATCAATTCTCTCAAGTTAGATTTTGAAGACATTCTCTTAGCAGATTTGAAATCTCAAATAATCAAAAAACAATTAGGCAACCTTAAGTTTGCTGCGGCAACAGACGGTAATCATGGGATGGGGATTGCCTGGGCTTCAAAACAATTAGGCTTCGAATCTATTATTTACGTTCACAAAAACACAACTCAAGCAAGGATTGATGCAATAAAGAACAATGGAGCCGAGGTTGTAATTGTAGATGGCACCTATGATGAAGCGGTTAAAAAGATATTTCGTGATTCTAAAAAGAATGGATGGCAAGTACTTTCAGATACTTCATGGAAAGGTTATGAAGATATCCCCAAATGGGTGATGCAGGGTTATACAACTATGCTGTCTGAAAGTCAAGAGCAGTTTGCTGCCCTTGGCATTGTAAAACCGACTCACATTTTTATTCAAGCCGGTGTTGGTGCTCTTGCCGCTTCGGTTATTGGATACTACCGTCAACTATTCGGCGTTGAATCACCAAAATTTATTATAGTGGAACCAACAAAAGCTCAATGCTTATATCGATCAGCAAAAATCTCAGATGGGAAAGTGCATAGTGATAATGGTGATTTGAATACAATGATGGCGGGATTAGCTTGCGGAGATCCAAGCCCGCTTGCATGGAATGTTTTACGAGATTATACAGATGTATTTATGATATCACCTGATTATGTTGCTGCAAAAGCAATGCGTGTTTATGGAGTCCCATTATCAGGCGACCCATTTATTGTTTCAGGTGAATCCGGGGCGGTGACTTTGGGAGCTTTAATGTTTACGATGGCTCTTCCTAAGTATGAACAATTGAGAAGTTTTTTGGATCTCAATAGTGATTCCAAAGTTTTATTAATAAACACCGAGGGGAATACTGACCCTAATGATTTTAGGAAAATTGTATGGGAAGGGAGTAACCCGGTTCCGGAAGAGTACAGAATGACAAATACGTTTCATAAATGAAACATGATAATAAATAGTATCATAATTAAAAAGTTTGATTAAATATCAGGAAAAATGCCATGTTAACTAGCCTTGAAATATCACGTAAAGTAAAATTACACGAAATCAAACATATTATTGAACGATTAAATATTTCTGAAGATGATTTTGAATTTTATGGGAAATATACGGGCAAGATAAAATTATCGATGTTAGATAAACTAAAATCACAGCCTGATGGTAAATTAATATTAGTAACTGCAATTACTCCAACAAGTTTTGGTGAAGGGAAAACTCTAACGACAATTGGTCTTGGACAAGCATTAAATAAAATTGGGAAGAACGGAATAATAGCCATAAGAGAACCCTCAGTTGGTCCCGTCTTCGGAATTAAAGGCGGTGCAGCTGGAGGAGGTTATTCGCAAGTGCTCCCAATGGAAATGATAAACTTACATTTTAATGGTGATCTTAGTGCAATTACAGCCGCACACAACTTGCTGGCAGCCATGTTGGATAATCATATTCTTAAAGGAAACAAGCTTGGTATTGATGTAACAAACATCTTGTGGAATAGAACGATGGATATTAATGATCGCTCATTAAGACAAATTGTTATTGGATTAGGTGGAAGAGTAAATGGTATTCCGAGAGAATCTAATTTTGTGATTACAGCGGCGTCTGAAGTTATGGCAATATTGGCACTTGCAACTTCTCGTACAGACTTAAAGGAAAGATTAGGAGAGATTATTGTTGGTTATTCGCACGATAAAAAAGTTGTAAAAGCAAAAGACCTTCAAGCTCATAAAGCTATGGCTGTTTTATTAAATGATGCGATTATGCCCAATCTTGTTCAAACTAGTGAAAACACACCTGCACTTGTTCATGCTGGTCCTTTCGCAAACATTGCTCATGGGACTAATAGTGTAATTGCAGATAAAATTGCTCTGAAATTGGCTGATTATGTTGTTACTGAATGCGGATTTGGTGCCGATCTGGGTGCTGAAAAATTCTTTGATATTGTTTGCCGAAGTACAGATTTTTATCCTTCCACTGTTGTGATAGTTGCGACTTGTCGTGCAATTAAATTACATGGGGGTGTTAGTGAAAAACCGGAAGAGAATCTCTATAAAGAAAACAATGAGGCATTTAAAAAGGGCCTAGCAAATTTAGAAGCGCATATTAAAAACTTGAAAATATTTGGAGTACCATTAATAGTAGCGGTGAATAGATTTCCTACTGATTTACCTAAAGAAGTGGAGATGATATTTGATTTATGTAAAAAATTGGATGTTGAATTTGCAGCACACGATGCATTTATGCATGGAGGCAGCGGTGCAGTAGAGTTAGCGAAAAAAACAGTTGCATTGGCGGATAACTATACAATTAATGATAGAAAATACTTGTATAACCTTGATCAATCAATTGAAGAAAAAATAACTGCCATTGCACAGAAAATGTACTGCGCTAAAGATGTTTACTTTGAAAAAAGAGCAAAAGCCAAAATTAAAAGATTTGTTGAACTTGGATACGGAAATCTACCTATATGTATAGCCAAAACTCAATCTTCTTTGTCTGATAATCCTAAAGCAATTGGCGTTCCGACTAACTGGTCTTTAACTGTAACAGATGCTAAACTCTCTGCAGGAGCAGGTTTTATAGTAATTATTTGCGGAGATATGATGCTAATGCCCGGGCTTCCTCAAACACCTGCTGCGGTTAATATGGATGTGGATGAAAATGGAGAAATAACAGGATTGTTCTGATTTATACCGACTTATAAACCCAATTTTTCTGATTCAGATTGATTACTATCTACGAATGAAATAAAAAATTGTAAGGCTAGGCTATAATTAAAAAGTAAAAGAAATTATAGCTAAGCCTCATCTATCTTCTTAATATTTTTATTCATTTCGATGAACTGTTTTTTTGCTTTTAGATACCCAAACATCACTAAGTTTTCCGCAACCATCAAATCAAATTCCGTTAGATTATCCCCTTTTACTTGGGTCATATATTCTTTTGCGATTACTTCAATTTCTTCGATCATATTTTTAGAGACTTTACCCATGATGTTATTTACTATCTTATAAAATAATAATGTGATTTATTTTACTATCCCTTTTTCAGTTTAAAGCCTGTTCTATTTTTTTTAATCCAGATAGCCCCATCTTTTCCGCTGACTTTATGGTTTCAACAGAAAATAGATATAGTGCTTGCTGATTTACTGCTTTAACCGAACAGTTACTAATATTGTGTTTTGAAATTAAGGTATCCCTGATATTATTTAATAGTCTTAGCTTGAAATTATTTGTGCTCATTCCTTTATCGGCAAACTCACCTATACTATTGCAGCCAATTATTTTTGAAATACTACCCTCTACTATCTCAACAATATCTTCTGTAAAGATTATATCGTCTCCCTCAAACTCAACCACTATTTCAATTGGAGAGTCCAACGGGTCTTCCAAAAAAGACAATAAAGCATGATACATTGTAACAGGAACAGTTACTTGATGTTTTCGTTTGTATTCAAACAATAAATCTTTTTCTGCTGAAAATTGGCAAAAACATTTCTTTATTTTATTATTAGACTTAAAGGACATGTTATTAATGAAATAGGGATATTCATAGGAGATGCTTGTTTTTTCTGCATTAATTGAATTACAGTAATCCATTATCTCTTTTGTAAGTTGATATATCCCGATAGATTCGTTTCTGGAGCTGATAACTTGAATTATCTTTTTTGCAAATTCACCTCCGTACGCTAATTCTATTGCGGAATCAATTGAGATGTTCGCTATGGTTTTCTCTCCATTGTAATGATCTTTTGACCTTACTTTTATTGGAAAGTAGAGATTTCTTATTTTCACTTTGATGTGAGAGTTTGGCTCATTTTTCATTTTACTCCTCACTTGTATTAGTTTATAATTTTGAAAATACTGAATCTTGATCAAGCTTATTCTTGTGATTTGGTATTTATCCTACTTCTATTCCATGTTAAGTACTTATTTGCGATTCCAATTAGAACCAGAATCGATGAGACAAGCATCATTGCTAGTAGGACCTTATATATTACAATACTAATTATCGAGTTCATAATTTTACGAGACCATATTTAGAATATAGTTTTTGATTTTTGTTTAAGTGCTCTATTATAATCTTGCTTTAAATCAACAGTACTTCAGTATACTTATAATCTTTTGGTTACTTAAGCTTGCTTGGATTTTTTTAAATGTTGTTCCTACAATTAGTCCTTAACTTGATCTTCCGCATACTAATGATAAATCATAATCTTAACAAAAAATTACCATAGCTATGTTTTTATTTTATTCTTTTGATACTATTTCTAGTATTTCTAATCTCCTTTTACCAGCAGGCACTTTCCATTCAATAATCTCTCCTACCTTATAACCCAACATCGCTGTTCCAATGGGTGCGAAAATTGATATTTTATTTTCCGCAATATTGGCCTGATCAGGATATACAAGGGTATATGTAAACTCCACGCCGGACTTAAGATCTTTT
Organism: Melioribacteraceae bacterium; assembly: GCA_030584085.1. Taxonomy (NCBI): domain Bacteria; kingdom Pseudomonadati; phylum Ignavibacteriota; class Ignavibacteria; order Ignavibacteriales; family Melioribacteraceae; species Melioribacteraceae bacterium. Next base: position 523,324 of record CP129490.1, on the reverse strand, counting down.
AAACGTACCGTTGAGTTCATTGTAATTATGTCGTTAATTCTTTCTTCGTCAGTAATAACCTCAGCACGTTCAACCTCAGACTTAAGATCTTGTATAGTCTTTTTGTCCAATTGTCTATATCCGCTTGAAAAAGAAATTAACTTCTTTAGCTTAGTTTTATCTTCTTTCGTAATGTAAATTGCTGTACTATTCATTTTTTTATCCCATAGATTATTTTAAGTGTCAGATTTATGAAGACTAGAATCAAACTTTCTATTTCCTAACTCCATGAATAAATCCTCGTAATGGTGAAGCCGGCAAAATATTTATGAAACCTGATGGATCAATCTCTTCAACGATAGCTTTTAACCTTTTGAACATTCTCTTACTAATAATAGTGTGGATGACATTAACTCCACCATTTATACCATTTGCAGGCATTACAGTAACACCAAACTGTTTATTTCTCAGTGAGTCGACTATTAAATCAGTTTTTAAATTAGAGATAATATTAACCTGAACATATCCTATTCCAATTTTTTGTTCTATAGTTATACCCAGAATTGTTCCAAAACCGAATCCAGAAGCGTACCCCAGTAAATTCAGGGTATTATCCATGTGCTCGACTATGTATTTCATTGCAAAGATCCAAACAAGTACCTCAAAGAAACCGGCAATACCAGCATGATATTTTCTTGATTGAACCACAAAAACAGTTCTTAACGTTCCTAGAGTTACGTCGCAAATACGTAGCAACATTATAATTCCTGCACTGAATATTAATTCCATTAGTATACCCTATGTTTAAATGTTCCTCTTATTTTAGAAGTTCATTTATTTTCTTTTGTTCACGTTTTTGCCTTTTTTCAGCTTTTCGCTCTTTCATAGTTTTTGTTGCTTTCTTCTTAAGAGTTATCTTTCTGTTACTTTGATTCTTAGCCATTTCATACTCCATTTAATTATAAGTTTTCATTTTGATTTGAGTAGCCTATCAGTATTTACATAATTAACAAAAAGAGGGCCAAGTTATACGCTGGAGAAGTCCTAATCAATCAACTGTTTTGGAATTGTTTGAATGGAGAGATTGCAGAACTGAAACGAAAAGAACTAAGCTGATTACATTCTTGCAACCTTTTTGATAACGTGGGGAATATCAAATTGTTTCTGTAATTTTACAAATAGTCTTTGAATATATTAGAGCACTGTGTTAAACTAATTCAATAATAATTTTCTAGCAGACATGAATAAAAATAGTCTTCAAATCGACTCTTTAGCGGCAGATGGTGTCATTGCAATTAATAAGGAACAAAAAGTAATTGTTTTTGATGATGCTGCTTGTAGAATTACAGGATTTGGAAGTAATGAAGTTATTTCAAAGGATATAAGTTTTTTATTTCCAAAAGAAAATGAAAGAGAAGTATATATAATTAGCAGTTTATCCACCGGTGAATTTTTCTCGAATATTTCTTTAACAATTACATGCACGGATAATAAAGAACTATTAATAACCGCTTCAATTACTCCCTTAATACAACCAAATCAAGGTATTATTGGACTAATAATGGTTTTCAGAGATACCAATGAAACTCTTTCTCTACAAAAAGCCCTAGCTGCTAAGAAAGATGAAGTAATACAGGAAAAAAATAAACTTGAAATTATTTTTAATAGCCTTTTAGAGGGAACTTTTACAGTTAATACAGAGTGGGAGATTACTGCTTTCAATAAAGCTGCTGAACAAATAACCGGGTTTACAGAAAAAGAAGCTATAAATAAAAAATATTGGGAAATTCTACTTTCAGAGGATAGTAAGCAAGACGCACAACTGAAATCATTTATAGCAGAGCACTACTCTAACTTATTAAGAGAAACAACTATTATAAGAAGGAATGGAACTCGTGTGCCGGTTAGAATTAACTCTGCCTCTCTATTAAATACTGCCGGAGAAAAAATAGGACGTGTTGTAACCTTTGAAGATATTAGTGTCGTCAAAAATCTAACTGATCATATTACCGAAAGGTATCATTTCAAAAACATCATTGGGCGCAGCAAGTCGATGTTAAAAGTTTACAATCTTATGCAAAATGTTGTTAACACCGATAGTACTGTTCTTATTACCGGAAAAAGTGGAACCGGCAAGGAGATTATTGCCCGATCAATTCATATTAATAGTGAAAGGAAGTCGACACCTTTTGTTGCTGTAAATTGTTCTGCTTTTGCCGAGACATTGTTGGAAAGTGAACTATTTGGTCACGAAAAAGGTGCTTTTACCGGTGCCATTCGCACAAAACCGGGACGTTTTGAACTAGCCGGAGAAGGTACTTTATTCATTGACGAAATCGGTGATATTCCATTATCAATTCAAGTTAAGTTATTGCGCGTATTAGAAAATAGACAATTTGAGAGAGTCGGCGGAACTGAAACTATTGAGTTAAAAGCCAGAATAATTTCTGCAACTCACAGAAATTTAGAAAAGGAAATTAGGGAAGGGCGCTTTAGGGAGGATCTTTTTTATAGAATAAATGTCATTAATATCCATCTGCCACCTCTAAAAGAACGGCGTGATGATATTCCAAGCTTGATTAATCACTTTATAGAAAAATTCAACAAAAAATTCAAAAAGGATATTCATTATATCTCACCAAATGCTTTAAAGCTTGTTTCCAACTATGAGTGGCCCGGCAATATTCGAGAATTGGAAAATGTAATTGAGCATGCATTTGTTGTTTCAAATTCGGAAGCGATTCATACTGGGCACCTGCCTGAAAGATTCCAGAATACGTCTGGGGAATTAGACCATACAGACGAAAGGGAATTAGTTGAAAAACCACTGGATAATGCAGAAAAGGAACTAATCGAAAGCATGTTAAAGAAATTTAATGGTAACCGTATCAAAACCGCTGAGGCTTTAGGTATAAACAAAACCACATTATGGAGAAAGATGAAAAAATTCAATTTAAAGTGAGATTGAAGAGTTAGATTTTCTTTGGCCTAATTGTTGCTAAAATATTCATATATAATAGAGGATTTGATGAGAATAGCAGTCTGTTCAATAGGCGAAGGAAAGTTACCCATTATAGCGGAATCCATTTCTACAACGAGACTCTTTATTGTCTTCGACTTATTAGAAAACAAAATATTGGAGAAAATAGCTAATAATTATAGCACCTCACCAAGCTCGGAAATCTTTAGTGCCCAACTCTTAATTAGCAAAGGTGTTAATGCGGTGGTTTGTAAAAAAATCGAAGAAAATGCAAAAAAGCTTTTTGATGCTGCGGATGTAAAGGTGATAGAAAACTTTGATCACGAACTTGATGGAATTCTTAATGAGATTTTTATGGTCTATCACAATCTCTGATTATCTAATCTATAAATTAGCCAAAAGGGAAGTGGTAAGCATAAAATATTATACAACTGATTCACTTTCAGTATGTTTATTAGATAATATCTTAATTAAATAATTCCATGAACCGCATTGATCATCAAAAGGAAGATTATAATTAATATAGTTAACCCTATTCTTGGAACAATTTTCATTTTCAGATGCACTTCTGCTAATTTCTCATTCTCTCCCTGCTTACCAAGCATGATTTTTTTTGCTAGTTTATTTTCCAAGAAGAAATGAAATATAGTCAACAAAATTCCAAGAGAACCGCCAATTAGAATTGATAACCCCCATCTACCATCCAGTAAAACTTCAAGGTTCCCTTTTGTAAGATAAAAAACCATGTACAAGCCTGTAATAACTACAGTCGCAGATAAGATTGAAGCAAGCTTAAAGACTCTGGGGAATATTGAAGTGATTACCCGTTTTCTTAAATCCCCTTCGTATTTTGAAAGAACAGGTAAAAGTATAAAATTGAGAACTAAAACTTCGCCCAACCAGAGTGCTCCGGCTAACTGATGTATTGTTCTTATAATTATGTAAAATTCATACATTATTTTCTTGTCCTTCTTCTAATTTCATTGAAATGCTGTTTTTGATTATCTTATTTGATTCGCATTGTAAAAATAGTCGGCACTCAAAATGAGTTCCTTGACTTAAGTCAGTTGTGGTAAGATTATTTTTGGGATTGTGTAAAAACCGGATAATGCCGGATCATTTTTTATATTTATTAACTACTCGCCTTTTTACAGGGATTCTGCCCGCGTATTTCCAAAGAATAATTGTTAAAATTAATAAAGCAATTTGTGAAAAAGTTGTTTCTACCGTGGGATAAAATCCGATAAAGCTAAGTTTTAAGTGATCGGTAATTTGAGTCACTCCAATATATCCTCCCTCTTGTAAGGAGTGAATTGCTTTCCCCATTATGATAATAGATAGTACAGCTAAAGTAAAAGCTGAATATTTGAAAAGCTTAGCTATGGGTAGTTTTACCGCAAACTTTACGGCAGCCCATGAAATGGTCAAAACAACTAACAAAGAAATACCCGCACCAAAATAGCTGCCGTTCATTCCACCTTCACTTGATTCTAAATTTATTGTTGATAAGAAAATAACAGATTCAAAAGCCTCGCGGAATACAACAACAAACGAAAGCACAGCCAGCCCGATCAAATTTTTACCGCGTACTAATCTAACTATTTTGTTTTCAACAAAGTCTTTCCACCGTTTTGCTTCGGTTTTACTGTGAAGCCAAAATCCAACGTAAAGAAGAATTAAAACAGGAAAGAGAGAACCAAATCCTTCCATTAATTCTCTATTTTGCGCACCGAATGAGATTATCAGATTGACAAAAAACATGCTTACTATTCCGATAAATAGCGCAGATATCCATCCTGCATGAACAAATTTTTCCGCCCAGCCTGCACCTACGGATTTAAGCACACTTAGTATTGTAATTATAATTAGAAAGGCTTCTATTCCCTCGCGCAATATTATTGAAGCGGCTAGTGCAAATGATACCCAAAATGTGAATTTTTGTTCGGTTAACAAGTGACTTGCTTTGTTAATTAGATTCACTGTCTCGGCAACTGAAGCATTCAATTTTTTTACTTCTATCCCGCCACTTATTTCCGATCTAATACGAAACATGGCTGATTCGATTTCATTCTTCAAATTGGGGTCTATGCTTTGAAGCTGCGACTCAAACGGCTCTATACCTTCTAGATATGCAGCGAGTGCCCTTTCTTCTGCTATTTCTATACTGCCTTTTTCATATTGCTTGCGTGCACTCTCCAACATTTTTGCTGCGATTTCAATTGTTACTTTCTTTTGATGTTCCGGCTTGTGCAAGCGTAAGGATGCAATTGTATTTTTGTAATTATCGTTTTTATCAATAAGCTTCTCAGATAAAAGTCCTTCATCGCTGTAGAGTGCAAGTTCTTCAAACGAAACCTTTGTAGAAGCAGAATTAATTACCTGTACTAACTCTGTTGAATTTTCGTAATCATTTAGATAGCGAAGCGCACTTACGTAAAAAGCAACATCCCAAATTTGTTCATCTGTTAAATTATCGAATGGGGGCATTGCTGTTCCGCTTACGCCTAATCGGACTGTGTTATAAATTTGCAGAGGTGCTATTTTTCTCATAAGTGAATGATCCAGCATATCGGCTGGAGCGGGATTTAGATTTTTTATTACCGCAGTCTCTTTCACTCCTTCTGAACCATGACACGAAGCGCAATTTTCATCAAAAAGATTTTCCCCGTTTATAATATCCGGCCAGTGTTTTGGGGTTACAGATATCAAATTCAATTTTAAAATCGCTTTTTTAATAGATGTGGAAATGCGCGCTAATTCATTAGCATTAATTTTGTTATTAATTGATCGACTTAACATGAGGATGGATTTCTCAATCTTATTCTCACTTTCAAATACTAATTGGGAAGCAACAACACTAAATAATTTTTCAATCTCTTCCCCAAATTCCTTCATCTCCTCGTATTCCATTTCATTGATAATTTTGCCATCCGAAATTGCATTGGGATAGTCCGTACCGATGTAATCGAGAAGGCTAATTAGTGACCTAACTTTAGTTTTATCTACTGGCTGAGCAAATATGGTAGTAAAATTGGTTAAATATATTGTGAGTACTATAAAGATAGTATTTATTATGCTTTTCATTCTTAACTCATCTTTCAAACATTCCTTCATCTTCTTAGAGTAATTTTCATTCATACGGTTACAAACTATTTTATTGGGTCAGAAAATCAAGAAATATACTGCTTTACCGATTTAAACAAACCCATCCCAAAAATTATGAGCGAGATAACTTTTATTACCTCCAATGCAATAAATAAAAAATGAATATTTGATCCGGGTACACTTTGATTATTTATATACAGATCAGCTCTTTCACCGAGAATAGGAAGCAGCCAAAATGTTTGGATCAATAAAATAACAACTGGTAGAAAATATGCTAAATTATGGATAGTAATTATTTTTCCATCTGCCAATACAAAATTCAATATAATAATGAATGCCAATGCCCATTCAACTTTATTCAGCGCCCCGAATACAAGTTTCCCGATTCCAAGACCAAGCGGGAGCGTAATACCGGGTGCCTTAAATTTAAGCCAAGCTTCTAAAAAACTGATTGCCGATACAAAACCGATCCACATAAATACTGATACTACCGCAAATGGAAATTTTATTTGATATATCATTTTTCTTTGCTCCAATCTTGCTTAAAAAACAAAGTAATTAGCTGCCATCTAAAGTTGAACAATTGTGAGAGCAAAAGATGAATCATCCGGTGCCTCCACATCATGAAAAATTGCTCTATCTAAAACGATCATACTGTTTGATTTAATTCTAGTTTTTGTATCTCTGACAGCAAAATTAAGATTACCGAACAGCAGAAACAGAGTTATCGCTCCTTCGACCTTGTGTTCGAGCAGCGAATCACCTTTACGCAACTAAATTAATATTACCCGCAGCTTATTATTTTTCCGAAGAGTAACAGCCTTGCGGTCTACGTTCAACCAACCGAATTCTTTTAATAGTTTTTTAATTTCATCATTGATTGAAAATTTTAACAAAGGCATCTTCAGTATTCCCCTACCTAAATTTTCTCTTTCCGATTTATACAATTTTATTTCACGTTCAAAAAAAGATCAAATAGATATTTTGCTACTAAGTCGCTTGCATCATAGCAAAATTAGGATTTGTCCATTTCATCCATAGCAATGCCTGCGTGTGCATAGGCTGCACCTGCGCGCATTTCTGCAGCAATCCAAATTGCTTCCATAATTTCTTCTTTGCTGGCTCCGCTCTGCATTGCCTGCTTTGTGTGCGCTCTTATACAATAAGGACACTGTGTAATATGAGCAGATGCAACCGCTATAAGCTGTTTTGTTTTTATATCGAGCGCCCCTTCTTCAAAAACAGTTTTACTGAAATTGCGCCATGTACTAATAATATTTGGTGACAAAGATGCTTTTTCATCATTCAGTTTTTTGCTTGTTGAAGGATATAGGTTTTCCGTTTTCATCATAAATTCTTTTTAATTTTTTCTTAGATAACACTTATAAATAATTTACCGTATGTTTTATTCGCAGGCAGCTTTCAGATGATCAACTAAAATTGTTCCTTAATAATCGCATCTTTATCAACCTTAAGATTTGCTAGTTGCTTTTCTAAAGCTTCCATCATTGGCGGAGGTCCGCATAGATAAAACTTTTTATCAAAATCTTTTACCGATGATTTTAGAAACTCTTCGGTTATAAAGCCCTCGGCATAACCTTCGGCATTTTCATCCGACAAAATATTTATGAAATTTTTACCCAGCATTCTGCTGAATTCATCTTTGTGAATTATATCATCCGATGTTTTGTTTGCAAATATTAATCTATTGCTGCCAATTTTATTCTCAGCTTCCAGCTTTCGTAAAATTGCAATAAAGGGCGTAATACCGGCACCGCCTGCAATAAAAGTTCCTTCGCCCTTGTATTCTATTGCTCCCCAAGACTCGCTTATAATAAGTTCGTCACCCGATTTTAGTTGTCCTATTTCTTTTGTAACGCCCTTATGATTGTTATATATTTTTATAGTAAACTCCAGATAATCCCAATCATTTAATCCTGTAAATGTAAATGAACGTTTTTGATTGGTGAAGTTGGGTTTGTTTACTGCAACATCAGCCGCCTGCCCAGGTGTAAATTTATACCCATTTGGTTTTTCTAACTTCAACACTTTTACATCATGAGTATCATTTTGGACACTGAGTATTTTCAATTTAAAATCACTCATACCCATCTCCTTAATTATATTCAAAAGATATTGTTTTGTTTAAAACCCAATCGGCAATTCTTTACTTCATCATTTTTTCATATTCAATAGCTTTCGGAAATAGAATGTTATTTTCTAAATGAATATGCAGATGCAGGTCATCTTGGAACTCCTTCAGCAATGCAAACGTAACGCGATAAGTATTACATCCATCTGCGGGCGGTGTGTAATTATTTGATATCTCTGCTATTTGTCTAAATCGTTCTCCCTCGTTATCATGTTCATGCATCATAGCTTGAATTGGGTTTTCGACTGTTCCGAATTGGGGTAAATCTATCTTTTCATTATTTTGTTTTGCGGCAGCCATTTTTCTAACATAAGGGAACAAAATTAATTCTTCCTTTTTCATGTGCATTGCCAGTTCGCCGGCAGACTTATTAAAGTGTTCATTTATTTCAAAAAGCTCCGGATGATTTTCACCATGTACCTTACAGAGTTTTGCAAGATATTGTTTTAATTCCGGTGTTTTTACTTCTACATATCGATGATGTTTTTTCTCAATATAATCTGCAAGTAAATCAAGTTCCCAGGAATCAAAATCTACAGATCCATTATTGTTGTTTTGTTTTACGGAATTTAGCTCCGAAATAATTTTATCCGCATCTAAATTTTTTACTGATAGTACTTCGTTAAAAATTTTTCCGCCGTTGCAGCAAAAATCAATTTTATGCGATTTAAATATCTCCGCTGTCCGGTAATCTTCCGTAACAATTTCTCCAACTGTTTTTTTCAATAATTCGTTCACTGATGCTCCTTAAATTTATTAATATGATTTTTATAAATTAGTTTAGTATGTAATCCAATTTCTGCTTTCTTTTCTGAGCAGAAAAATATGTTTCTCTTTAATAGCTGCTTTGAGAAGTCTTCCGAGAAAACCCACAAAGGTTACTTTTTTGATTAGGGGGAGAGCCATCCACCCAATTGCTAAATGTTTACCTAAACTAACTACCTCGCCTGTTACTTTTGGGTAATATTTCTTTTTCTGCCTACCTGTTGTTTCGCTAAAAATATTTATTGCAACCACCCTACCCTGCTGCAGCGCAAATTGTGCAGCGGCAGGAACCGTTTTGCCGGTGTAAGGATTTATTGCGTTTGCACTATCACCTATTACATAGATATTATTATCACTTTTTGCATGCAGATGTTCATCGACAATTACTTTACCTGTTTGGTCGGTTTCTAACCCGCCGTTTTTCAAAAGTTCCGAAACACGAATGCCGCCTGTCCAAATAAAGTTTTTTGTTTTAATTTCTTTTCCATCGGCAAGCACAATTTCATCTTTTGTGCGTCGTGCAATTTTGGTTTTAGTTAAAACCCGTACCCCCTTATTTATTAGTTTCTCTTTAATTTTTTGAGAATATCCCGGCTCCATAAAAGGAACAAGTCTATCAGCAGCCTCGATTATTATTATTTCCAATTCATCATTTCTTACATTATAATTTTTAATGCAAGCCGAAGTATGATCGGCAAGCTCTCCGGCAAACTCAACACCCGAAAGTCCGCCGCCGCCGATTACAAAACGTAATTTATTCTTTCTAATCATCGAATCATTTTCGGAAGCTGTTTGGGCACATATTTTTGAGATATGGTTATAAATTTTATCTGCATCTTGCAAAGTTTGTAACGGTAAGGAATGCTCTTCCATTCCGGGGATATCATAATAATTAACCTTACTACCGATTGCTATAACCAAAAAATCATAGCCGATAAACTTCGAATCCATTTCTATTTGTTTATGCTTAATATCAATATTGATTACAGTACCGATGTGAAACGAAATGTTTTTCTTTCGTAAAATTCGGTCTAATGGAATTGAGACCTCTTCTTTGCGAACAGCCGCTTCATGAAGCTGTGTTTTTATTGTGTGATAGGGATTCTTGTCTATTAAATGAATTTTATATCTGCAATCTTTTCTAAGGTATTTTTCTAAGCGTAAAGCTGCTGTTAAACCGCCGTAGCCTGCGCCAATTATTACAATGTTCCCGTTCCCTGTTGATTCAGATTGTTTTGATTGGAGTGGTTCCTGTACTTCATTATTATTCTCAAAATATCTAGGTATAAGGTCATTAAACACTTCACGATAATGCTGACGCGCAATTATATGGTCCTTTCCCCTGTATTCAATATGCATGAAATCATCTAAGAATTCGGCAAGTGTTTCATCTTTAATTGAATTCATTCCAACCTCGGTAGATTTTAATTGACTTCAATTGCATTCATTGGACAAACTGCGACACATTTTATTTCGTTCAACTGTGAACATTCATCACAAATTTCCGTAACTATAAAATAATGATCCTCCGATAAAGACGGAAATATAATGCCGTTTACATCTCGCTCTTTGCCGGGTTCCAATACCGCATCACGCGGGCATTCGACCGCACAGGCGGTGCAATTTATACAATCATCGGTTATAAGCATCATTAAAATTTTTCTCCTTTCGCTTCTCTATACTGGCTGCCGACAGGTCTTATTCTTCCCCACATCGAATAAAAGAAGAGCGTCATAGCAATCACTTGTAAAGTGGAGGCAATCGTTACAATAACATTGAGCCACCGAACAAAATAAAACGACAATGCTGCTTGCGAAATAAATCTTAGCGCAGTTGCCGTTGTCATCATCCAGTACACAATTAAAATTAAATCGGGATTGTATCTCTTGTCTTTCTTTTCAGCACGGGGGAAAAACCATAATGCAACGCCCATAATCATCATCATTACCGAACCAACTAAGATTACGTGAGTATGCGCCGATACCAAATCATAACTATAACCAGTTTCAAAAACATTTTTTGCAAACGACATATATAATCCGGTTGATATTCCGAGGATTAAAAATATTATGCTGGTTTTTACAAAATATCTTACTGTGGTAAACATTTTAGTATCCTAACAATTCTTTAATTTCATTACTCATCATATCGGGCGTCCATTGCGGTTCCCAAACAAGATTGATTTTAACATCCATTACCGGGTCGAGTTGTTTTACAACTCTTTCCGCCCATTCCGTAATGCTGTCGTGCATTGGGCAGCCCGGTGTTGTTAGTGTCATTGTTATAATTACTTTTTTATCTTTTATATCTATACCGTAAACTAGACCCATATCAACAATATTAAAACCAACTTCGGGATCGATTACGCTTTTTAGTTTTTGACGAACTAGTTCTTCGGTAACCATCTTTTTTCCTTTCTATCTTCTAAGTACCGTTATCATATTAATCATAAACAGAATTGAAGCGGTGAAAAACAATATAAATGCAATTAATACCCCGATTTGAATATCGAGTATAAATGAAATAGTTAACACCGCCATACCGGAAAGCATAAGATAAAGTATTGAATAACCTACTTTTTCGCTGTACATATCTTTCAGCATAGGTACATTTTCCTTACCAGCTTTGCTGCTGTACTTATGATACCATCTTAGAAAAGGCAATATTTTATGAAGCTGCCCGATTATTAACATCGACAAGTAACCGAACACAATTAGGTACCCGTAGATTAAACTTAGGTTTCTTACATCACTTAAATTTCCAACCCCAGTGATAAGTCCGGTTAAAGTACTGATACCGAAAAAAATAAATGCCGCGACAGAAAGCTCGAGCCCCACATCGAGTTTTCTTCTTACCCTGTTCTTAAAAATCATGTAAACCTGGTAAAGAAATAAAAATATTCCTACAGCAATTAAGATTACAAAGAAGTAAAAGAAGATCGTAGTATTTTCGTAATGCATAGCCGTCGAAATTCCGAGCAGTCCTGTGTTAATTAAAACAAAAGCCCCTAAAGCAGATTTGGTAGAATATTTATGAGAAAGCGTAAACATAGGAATTAATTTATATGTAACTCCCATAACTACAAAGGAAACCCAGCCTACAAACGCAATGTGAGCGTGTAAATTCAAGTATTGCAAGTGATTAATTTTTATATACGGCGTATAAAGGTTTATACTTAAAAGCAAGCCGGCTACGGCAGTAACGATAAGATAGAACACGGCAGCCGCAAGATAGTAGCCTGTAATATTCCATTTCTTAACTCTTATAAATGTCATTATCATATTGAACGCAAAGATTAACATAGCAGCATTAAGAACAATTGCCGAGGGCATTATAAAATTCTTACTATCGAAAACCCAAAAACCATATACTAGTCCGGCAGCACCGATTAAATAAATCCAATACTGAATTTCGGCAAGAACTTCGCTGAATAGTTTAACCTCGAGTACAACCGGTACAAGCTGAAACAGTGCGCCGAAAATTATCATTGTTATCCAGCCCAGGGTAGCAATGTGTGTAAGTGCAAGTATTTTAGGTTGAAAATGATGACCGGTTATGGTTTCGTATTCCAGAAGTTGTAAAAATGTAAGAAGCACAAAAGCAAGAACCGCGGTTCCCATATATTTTATTACTATTTTAATAGGGGGCGAATACGAAGACGCTATGGAATTTGTGTTAATCATTTCTCATTTCTTTACAATAAATACCTTGTAATAATTTTCTTCAATTTTATTTGACTGCGCCCGGTATCCTCGTTCTTCAAGTTTGGGATAAAGCATCAACGGTTCGCGGTGATGATGTACAAGCAAAAGAGTATTTTCATCTACCCGCGGTAATGTTTCAAACACTTTCATCATTGGTTCCGGTGGAGGAAGCTCTCTTACATTTATTTCAATCACGTTTTCGTAACCCGATAAATTAATTGCGAACGTATCATCGATTTGATTTGCTTTATCTTCTTTTATACCATGCTCTTTACCGGTTTTATAAAAGTAAACTTTGAATGTGTTATCCACCTTTTCGGTAAAATGTTCAAATCCTTTGTTCCCGAGAACAGTGTATAACGGTAGAGGTTCGAATGAATTGATTAACAGAAATATTTCGTCATCGGCAATATTTTTTACAAAGTTCATTATTGTCGAGAGCGGGTCTTTTCCTTCATCGATAATAGGTCTTACATCAAGTTCTTTTATTTTCCCTCTTTCAGCGTTTATCAAGAATTCAGGTTTATTCGTTCCCAACTCTTCTTCTTGTTTAGGTCTGTTCATCATCTTTTCAAAATTATCCGGTAATTGGTTAATAGCCTTATTTAATTCAAACAAAAAGTTATACAAGTCAACGCCGCCAATTTTAGCGGCTTGTTCCACGGTAACCCGCCCCGCTAAAGCTTTCCGTAAAATTTTATTTTTTAATTTCGAAAAGTGCGGACTCGCTTTAATAAATATTTCGAGAGTATCGGGATACTGTTGTAAGACGTGAGATACCCTCATTTCTTTGGTAATCATTATAATTCACCCTTACGTTAACCCCTTTTTTGAAATATTAACCCGCCATACTTCGGGACCTTGTTCAACATATTCCCATCCGAACTGCTCCGGTCTTTCCGCTTGAAACTGGTAATAAAGCGGCATCGGGTCGTGATCGTTAATTAATTGAAATGTTTCGCCTGCATTTAATTCATCAAAGGTTTTGAAGATTGTCGGGTGTTTTTCTCTTGGTTGAACCGAACGAATATCAAGTTGATTTGGCATTTATACCTCCATTTTATTACAGTGCTTTTGAATTAATGGAAGCAATATAATGCGGATTGTTATCGCGTTCTTTGACTTAAGTCAGTTTATTACATTTTTATTGAAAAGGAATAAGTCTAATTGTCAGCAAGTTTTTTTAGCTCGGATAAATTATTAATAAATATTTTTTTGCCCTGTACCCGTATAATTTTTTCACTTTGAAGTTTATTTAAAGTTCTTGAAAATGTTTCGGTTATTGTACCTATGTAAGAGGCTATTACAGACTTAGGAGCAGCTAATTTTATGAAAGGTTCGGGCAGGTTTTCTGTTCCGCTTTTTTTCACTTCTTTTATTATATATTTTGCCAGCCTGTTAATTACTTCTTTTGATGAAAGGTCTTCAATTTGTTTGACTAACGACTTCATACGTTTTGCAAATCCCGCCAACATTTTAAGGGATATTTCCGGATTGTTCATTATAAGATTAATAAATTCTTCTTTCGGTATAAATAAAGCAATACTATCTTCAATTGCATCTGCGCTAACCGGGTAATTTTTACCTTCAAACAAAGGGATATCCGCGAATACATTGACAGGCTTAATAATATGAATCACTGTTTCTTTGCCTTCTTTGTTTAGGTCGTAGACTTTTACTATTCCTTTAAGCAGAATATAAAAGCCGCGGTAATAATCTCCGGCTCTGAATAAATTTTCGCCCTTTGAATATTTATGAATTGAACCTATTTCAGAAATTTCTCTTAACTGTTCAATAGAAAGTTCCGAAAAAACCGGGATAGATTTTAATGTCGATTTTTGATCTATTTTTTCCATCTGTATTTACGGGGTCGAGTGAGTTAAAAGAGTATAAGATAAATAAATTGTGGATTCTTTTAATAAACGATTTCAACTAAAGTCTGATTCACATGAGAGTAACCGTTTTTTCCATATCGTTGCTAAATAAAAAATCCACGAAAGATGAGTTGCTAAAGTATTTCTAAAACCTAAACCAACCTGAAGTGAGTAACTCTTTGACGCTATGATTATGTATAATATCGCAAAATTCATCTCTAACTTTATCCAACGAGTCATGCATTGGGCATTTTCCCCCAAATTTACATTCCTTAAAACCGAAAAGGCACAATTTTAAGTCCGCTGCTTTGTTAAGTTCAAAAATCACATCAATGATTCTTATATTCGCAGGATCTCTTGCTAAACGAAACCCGCCTCCTTTCCCTCTCTGAGAATAGATAATTCCGCTTTTAGTTAGTGATTGGAGCACTTTTGAAGTGAATTCTTTTGGAATATGTAAGGCATGGGAAATATCCTTCGAGGAACGAATTTCATTATCGTCAAATCTAGAGAGATAAAGTACCGCTTTTATACCGTATGTAATATTTTTCTGAAAAAACATAGTTAACCTTCCTTCAAATTCATTTTAATGCATCGAATTCATTCTTATCAAACAATTTCATAGCCTGGGAAAAGAGAATATTTTCTTCTCTGAAAATGTGCAGTTTCATAGTCTCGATAATTGCAATAGCTTGATCGAAAGCAGCTTCAAACGTTATCTCTTTTGAACGTTGATCCGGAAAACGAGAACCCAATCCCAAGAAGTTAAAAACAATAGCTGCAGCCTGTGCTACTTTTATATGTTCATCTTCCATAATACTTATTCCGGTTAGAGAAGAATCTTTCGAATTGTGCTCGCCTATCTCAATAAGTTTTTTGTTCAATAGAGGAAATAAATCTTTTTCTTCTTTTTGATTGTGCGCCGGAACTTTCTCATCAATAAACTCGAAGAAGTTTTTAAATTTTTCGTCTATTTCTTCATCAAACTGCCAATTGTTTTCACGCCATTTGATTAATGCTTCTTCAAATCCGCTCAAAACGTCGGAGAATGCGGTGTGTTCATCCGCAAGCTTTTTAAGAAACGGGTGAAGTTCTTCGTAAGGAACAGGTTCAATGTTTTGCGGATCAAAAGCATCGGGCGGATCGAATGGCGACATCTCTTCACCGGAATCTTTTTCAACAAATCTTCTTATCGGGTCGTCTTTTATACCTTTATTAATATTACTCATTTGGAATCCTCATTTAATATTTTTTCAAGTTCTATTACTTTTGGAAATAAAATATTATTTTCAAGATGAACATGTTGCTGCATATTTTCTTCAAATTCAATTAGCTTTCTGTATACTTTCTTACCTTCATCGCAAGCTAAATTATCTATCGAAAAATCTTGACTCGTCTTTCTTATTTGTTTAAGTATATTAGTTGTATTTTCATGTTCAAATTCCATTACACGAACAGGGTTTTTTATAATACCGAATTCTAACCGGTTAAGAGCCAGTTTATTCTCTACAGCAAAAGACAATTCTTTTATATACGGGAATAATTCTTCTTCTTCTTTGGTCAAATGACTTAATAGTTCATCAGCTATTTCTTCAAATAACGTTTTAATGGTTATAAATCTTTGATAATCCTTTTTGCATTTTTTAACCGATTTGTCAATATGCTCCGTAATTACAGCTACATTACTCTTAATATAATTATGATGGACACGGATTATAAAATCTGTTAGAAAACCTGTTGACCAATGCTTAAAATTAGAATTGTCAACCGGATTTGCTTGAATGATTTGATCGGTTAATTCATTTTTCAATTGTTCGAGAGAAATTTTATTAAAGATCGACACCTCTTCCAGAGTTTTATTTCCTCCACAATAAAAATCAATACCGTATTTTTTAAAAACTTTTGAAGTTGAATAATATTCTTTTACAATGTCTCTTATTTTACTTCTATTTTCTATTATTATGTTCATAACGATTCTTTTTGTTGTTTTATATACACAATAAATTTACCGGAACTTGCAATAAAAATTGTAATAACAATTGATAGTTGTTGTCGTTGCTGTTAAATTTCTTATCAATTCAAAAACTTTATCGAATAGATTGAAAAACATTCAAATAACAAGTTTTCTATCCCGCATCCCGAATCTTGCGAAGAAATTACATCCGGCATATTTCGCAATGGTGATGTCTACCGGAATAGTTTCCATCTCATGTTATCTACTCGAATTAAAAACAATTGCATACGTGTTATTCTGGTTAAACCTCTGGTTTTATATTTCATTGTGTTTTTTTTCATTACTACGAATTATTTATGATTTCAAGAAATATATTAGCGATCTCATAGATCATCAGCTTGGACCCGGATTTTTTACAATAGTAGCAGGGTCGTGCATTCTCGGCAGCCAGTTTGTAGTAATAAAGCAAGATTATTACACTGCATTTATATTTTGGTTGATCGGGATTATACTTTGGATTATACTCAACTATACAATTTTTACTGCTTTTACAGTAAAAGAAAATAAACCGACATTAGACAAAGGTATAACCGGTGCCTGGCTATTAGCGGTAGTTGCTACCCAATCAATTGCCGTATTAAGTGCACTTATAGCGGTAAAACTTGAGCAACCTTACAAATTGCAAATGAACTTCTTTGCTCTTTGCATGTGGCTTTGGGGTGGAATGTTGTATATTTGGATGATTTCGTTAATCTTTTACCGATATACTTTTTTCAGGTTTTCACCTGCCGACCTTTCACCGCCTTATTGGATCAATATGGGTGCAATGGCAATTTCTACTTTAGCCGGCTCTCTATTGATTCTAAGTATCGACCACGCTCCGTTTTTGGTTTCAATTCAACCCTTTCTGAAGGGGTTTACAATTTTTTACTGGGTAACAGGCACATGGTGGATTCCGATGTTATTTATTTTGGCGGTTTGGAGGCATGGTTATAAACGCTTTCCTTTAAAATACGATCCTTTATACTGGGGTGCTGTGTTTCCTTTGGGAATGTACACAGCCGGTACTTACCGCATGGCTGAAGCTATGGACATGAGTTTTTTAAACCAAATACCAGAATATTTTATATACATTGCTTTAGCTGCCTGGGGTTTAGCTTTTATAGGGTTTTTACGTTCCGTTTATAACCAGTTGACGGAGCTGCTTACCTACGAGAAATAAAACCGGTCTACTTTATCCACCATCTCATTTCTTAAAGTAACCGAACATAATTTCAAAGAACAATCAAACGTTAACCCGCTGATTCAAACTTGCTGATAAGTTCCGGTGATTTACTATTAAGCATTTTTGTAACAACCGAGTGGAACCAAGCAAAACATATTAAAGAAAGCAAGAGCATTAAAAACCAGCTTGAAGTCCATATCCCTGTAAAACTTAATGCATAACCGAAAACGATAGGGAAGAAAAATCCGCCAAGACCGCCGAGAACACCTACTGCACCGCCGACTACCCCGACTTCGTTAGGAAAATATTCGGGAATAAATTTATACACACCGCCCATCCCGATACCCCAGGCAACACCGATCAGAAAAACCAATCCCGAAAATATCCATACATTTGCCTGGAAAAATATTCTTGTTACTCCTCTTGCTACTAGTTCCTTTCTTTTTACTTCTTCGCCGGTTGAAACAACAGGTTCGTGCCAAGCTTCAATTCTGGGCAAAACCAGCATGTTTTTATCTTCATGATATGACTCTGCATCTTTTGGAGTCAGTTCCAGCCTTTCTCCTTCGATTTCGATATAATTTTCATTTACATCCGTTATTTCTCCACTCTGGTTTGCCGTTACCCCGTAACCGGGTGAATAAATTTCCATTCTGGGAAAGATTAAAAGAAACGACAAAATAATTGAAGCGCTGAAAACACCGTACATAACTCTTCTTGCGCCGAATTTATCCGCAAGCCATCCGCCGAGTGCACGAAATAAACCAGCCGGCATACTGAATAATGATGTTAAAAACCCGGCGGTAACTAAGGAAAGATAATAAGCGTTTACATAATAAGGTACCAGCCATTGAGAAAAAGCTACAAAACAACCGAATACAAGGAAATAATATAAGCCGAATCTCCAAAGACGTATATTTTTTAAAGGATGGAATAATTCCTTAAAAGATTTTGTTTTTTCGGGCAGCTTGTTCTTTGTAAAAAAAATGAAAAGGATTCCCATCAGAATTAAGACTGTCGCATATATTTGAGGTAGAATTCTCCAACCTTCTACGTGCGCACCGTTATCCGTCAGAAAATCTAAAAGACTTGGAGCAATAAGCGCAGTTAAAGCGGTACCGGCAGTACCCACTCCAAATATCCCAAGAGCTGTTCCCTGCTTGCTCTTTGGAAACCAAAGTGAAGTAAATGCTATACCGCTTGCAAAGCTTGCTCCGGTTAACCCAAAAAGAAAACTAAGCAGAGCAAATATTGTAAAGCTGTTTGCATAGGCTAATAAAAACAAAGGTATACTGCAGAAGAATAATATTGTACTGAAAACAATTTTTCCGCCGAATTTATCGGTTAACATCCCGATTGGGAATCTGAAAATTGAACCCGATAGGATCGGAATACCGAGAAGCCAGCCGACTTCTACACTGCTCCAATTAAATGTTCCGGTATCTACAAGAAATGTTACCAAAACACCGTTTATTGTCCACGCCGCAAAACAGATTGTAAATGCAAACGTATTCATAAACAATATTTGGTATGATTTACCGGTTGCTTTTTCTACCATACTTCTCTTATTCCGTGATTATTATTCATTTGTTACGATTATCGGTATAATCCGACAAGTAATTAACTTATCAAGTTGTATAAACGAAATATCTGTCTTATATAGTTCTTTCGTCTAATTATTTTTCGGTTTATGTATATTCCATTTCGTATGGGGATTTCGGATCTGTTTTCTATCCCAATACCAAATAACTTTTTGATAAGGTCGCCATAAATAACTAAGCGGATAGACGAGTAAATGTACAAGCCGGGTAAACGGAATTATTAGAAATATTACGAATGCGAGAATTATGTGTAGTTGAATGATGAATGGAAGCATAACAACTGCATCGATGTTCGGGCTAAATGTGAAAATTGATTTTAAGTAAGGCGAAAGAACAGTTGCGAACCAGGATGATCCCCATCTGAACCCGAAGGCAACCCAAAGTCCCAAGAATATTTCGGTGACTAATAATGCTTCTAAAAGAATGTCTATTAAACTTGTAACTTTTCTCAAACGTGCATCTGTTATCCGTCGATAGAATAAATTGATCAGTCCCAGTAACGTAACTACACCGCCGACAAATGCACTTACTTCAAGAATGATCAATCTTATTGGTTGTTGATTCCAAGCTAAAATTGAACTTGGGAAAAGAAAAGCAATTAAGTGTCCAAAAGCCAAAAATAATATTCCCCAATGAAACGGAACCGAACCCCAGTAAAGCTTCCTTGTTTCTAAAAATTGAGACGACAAGGAAGAAAATTTAAACTTCGTAGCCTTATACCTATAAATCGTTCCGACAAAAAACATCAACAAAGCGGCATAAGGCAGAGCGATAAAAAAAATTACATTGAAGGGAGTCATTTTAGTTTATCCTAATTTTTCTATTTCCAATTCTTTTGTGATTTGATTCGAAAAACTTTTGTCGTTGACCGGGATTCCGGTAATCTCCGAAAAATCTTCTTCGAGCATAACCAGCAATGTTTGAATAGTTCGGCGGTATATTAACCCGTAAGATTCATGCCTCTCTATTATCGTCCTATGATGTTTGTGATATACTTTACTCTTCTTTTCAATATGTTTTGAATCAAACTCGGATTCGATTTTTCTTAATGCCGGATATAAAATTAATGAGATTAGATCAGCAAGCAATTGTTCGTCTTCTAATTTTGCAAGTAATCTTAAAACATTTGGAAGATGATCGCTCAATTCATTCCCACAAACATTGCCTGCTTTCTTATGTTCGTTGTTAAGATTAACAAGCAATTCGCCTCTTTTATAATCATCACCGAAAAGAACGTAACCGAGATCAAGTGTTGTTAATGCCTGAACATCGAATGAACGTGTATAGATTTCTTCCCACGATTTTGGATCCGCAATTTTTGCAAACTTGGTAAAGTCATTAAACAATTTTGCCGCTTCGGGATAATTTGCATCCAAATACTGCTGTACGATTTCAATTTTATTTTTTAACGAATCACTTGGATAGGCGAACACATCCGAATAAATTTCATAGCCTTTGTAGAGATCTATCATGTTTAACATCTATAATCCTCTCTGAGGTGTCTCTTTGAAACCAAATCCTGTTGAACCTTTTGTATCGCCGGTAAAATCCATCATTTCGATCGCCTGCTCTCTGTGTGCCGGAGGAATATTAAATCTATCATCAAACTTGGCAAGCGAAGTTAAACGATAAATATCATCTGCAATTTCCGCGGTTAATTTTACTTCGTTCAAAGTATCATTTGTTAAACCGGCATCCACGTCACCAACTGTTACGTGTCTCCTATGGACTCTTACTGCAAGCTGTTTTTTGAGTACTTCGATTAACTTTTCTTCGCTGCCGGTTCCGAAAAGATTAGCCATATATTTAATCGGGAAGCGAGCCTGTTCAACTGTCTGCATAATTGTCTTTGAAGTTGTATCGTACCGGTGATTCTTATTCCAAAACTTTGCAATCGGATCGAGTTTTGCTCCTTGTTCGCTATCATCGGTTGTACCAAGAGATGCCATAACAGGCAACATCGGGGGGACATAGAAAAGCATCGGCAATGTTCGATATTCGGCGTGAAGTGGAAGGGCCAGTCCCCATTCTTTTACAAACTTATAAACCGGTGAGGTCTGAGCCGCTTTAATTGTTGAATCAGCAACACCGTTTTTCTTTGCGTTTTCAATCACATCATTATCAAATGGATCTAAAATTAAATCGAGCTGTGCATCGATCAATAAAGATTCCGGTACCGCCGCAGCTTCTTCAATTTTATCGGCATCGTAAAGCAGAACTCCGAGATAACGGATTCTTCCGACGCACGAATGCATACAAGCCGGCGCATGCCCGGCTTCCAAACGGGGATAACATAAAATACATTTTTCCGATTTACCGGTGTTCCAATTGTAATATGATTTTTTATACGGACAAGCAGAAACGCACATTCTCCATGCACGGCAGACTTTCTGGTTTATTAGCACAACCCCGTCTTCGCCTCTTTTATAAATTGCACCAGAGGGACACGAAGCAACACAAGCAGGATTCAAACAATGGTTGCAAATTCTCGGTAGATAGAACATCGCCATCTTTCCCAATTGAAACATTGCTTCCTGCTCGGCTTTACTAAGATTTTTTAGATTAGGATCGCGGCGTGCATATTCGGGCGTACCGCTCAGATCGTCATCCCAATTCGGTCCGCCTTTAATATCAATTGGTTTTCCGGTTACAAGCGAAACAGGTCTTGCAGTCGGTTGATCATCTCCCGCGGGTGATTCAATCAAATTAAGATATTTATAAGACCACGGTTCATAATAATCATCAAGCACCGGCAAGTATGGATTGTGAAATATATTCAGCAGTCCTTTGAATTTTCCAGAACCTTTCAATGAAATTTTACTTTGACCGTTTTTCTTCCAGCCACCTTTGTAAATTTCCTGATCTTCCCATTTAGTGGGATAGCCGGTTCCGGGTTTTGTTTCAACGTTATTCCACCACATATATTCGGCACCTTTTCTGTCAGTCCAAATATTTTTACAAGCTATTGAACAAGTGTGGCACCCGATACATTTATCGAGATGAAATACCATTGCTATTTGTGAGCGTACGTCCATAGTTTTTATTTTATCTATTATTATTGAATAATTACATTTACAAAACTCATCCCTGTACCCCCCTTCTCTTACAAAGAGAAGCGGCAAATAAAGGGGGTTAAGTTGTCTTCTCTTAAATATTTTGTATAACTAAAACACAACCTTACTCATCTTCTTAACTACAACGTGCGTATCACGGTTGGGTGCAGTCGGTCCCCAATAATTAAAGTGATACGAAAACTGACCGTAACCGCCTGCAAGCAGATTCGGTTTCAAGTGAGTACGTGTAACACTGTTATTTCCACCGGCTCTTTTATTTCCTCTTTCCGGCGATTTTGGGATTGTAATTGTCCTTTCAACGGTATGATAAACAATGCATACACCTTTAGGTATCCTACTACTGACTACAGCTCGCGTACAATAAACTCCGTTATCATTATAAACTTCAACCCAATCATTATCTCGTATTCCTAATTCATCGGCATCCTCTTCGCTCAACCAGCATGGTTCGCATCCCCTTGAAAGAGTGAGCATTCTTAAATTATCCATATAGGTTGAATGAATATGCCATTTACCGTGAGGAGTTAGACAATTGAGCGCTTTCGCATCTTTGTTTTTTAAAGTTTCTTTTAAGTCGCCGAATACTTCCGGTCTTGGTGATGGTTTATACGTAGGAAGATGTTCTCCAAATTTGATATACATTTCGTGATCGAGGTAGAAATGCTGCCTGCCGGTTAATGTTCTCCACGGTACTAATCTTTCAACATTATAAGTAAACGCTGAATAAGCTCTTCCATTATTCATTAAACCGGACCAAACAGGTGAAGTATTATATCTTCTGGGCTGAGCCTGAAGGTCTTTAAAATCCATTCTTACATCTTTACTTCCTTCAGCTAAATCAGATAAAACTAATCCGGATTTTTCTTCCATAAAATCATATGCACGTTTAGTTAACTCGCCGTTTGTTAGTGAAGAAAGATGAAGCACAGCGTTTGCCGCTGAAATTGCCTCTTTCAATGAAGGATAGACTTTTCCATCAATTTTCTCTTTCGGGAAATGGTTAGATGTTAACATATCATTATAAAAGTCTTCGCACTGATAATGATTGCCGTGAGCACCGAGACCCGATTTTTTAATATTATCACCAAGGGAAATAAATTTATCGTAAATTTTTGTGTAATCTCTTTCAACAACAGCAATCTTATGCATTGTTTTACCAGGGACAGCTTCACATTCGCCGGTGAACCAATCTTTCATTTCAGGCTGCGAGATTTCATCTGCGGAATCGTGAGAGAGAGGGGCTGTTATTATATCGGTCTGCGGTTGGTTGAAATGAGTTTTTGCTAGTTCGCTTGTTTTCTGTGCGACAGCTTTAAAAATTTCCCAATCCGATTTCGATTCCCAAACCGGCGCAATTGCTGCCGAGAGCGGATGAATGAACGAGTGCATATCGGTACTGTTTAAATCATCTTTTTCATACCAGGAAGCTGCTGGTAAAACTATATCTGAATACAAAGCGGATGAATCCATTCTGAAGTTTAAGTCAACAACTAAATCCATCTTACCAACAGGTGCAACATTGTGCCATTTTAATTCTTCGGTTTTCTCTTCGTTGTCTTTTGCGATAGTATTGTTGTGGGTTCCGAGATAATGCTTAAGTGCATATTCGTGTCCCTTCATACTACCGGATATTGCATTGCCGCGCCAGATGTACCAAACACGCGGGAAGTTTATTTCATTATCGGGATCTGCAATTGAATATTCCATTTCTCGATTTTTTAACTTCTCTAAAACAAATTTCTTTATTTCTTCGGGGTCTTTTGATCCAGCTTCCTTGCTTAACTCTAATGTGTTTTTATTGAATTGCGGATAGAAAGGCATCCAACCCATACGAACAGATTTGAAAATCAAATCACCCATATGTTTATTCGTCAGCTCGTTATCCGGACCCGTGCTGTATCTTGAAGTAAGTCCGTCATAACGGTACTGACATGTATTAATGTAATGCCAAATCGGAGTTTGTTGAAGCCTCCATGGACCGACCCAATCTTTAGCAAAAGCAATTGCGCCCCAAGAATCGGATGGAGCTAATTTTTCCTGTCCAACATAGTGATTCAATCCACCGCCGTTTTTACCTACGCATCCGGTTAACATTAATGCCATAATTCCTGCTCGATACATAAGGTTATTATGATACCAATGGTTTACACCCGCACCAATGATAATCATACACTTCCCTTCAGTCACCTCAGCGGTGTTTGCCCATTCTCTTGCATAACTAATAACAGTTTTAGAATCAATACCCGTGAATATCTCCTGCCAAGCAGGAGTGTATGCAGCATCTTTATCGGAATAATCAACCGGGTACTCGCCCTCCAAGTCCCGGCTGACACCATATTGAGCCATGGTTAAATCGTAAACTGTTGTTACGGCTATTGTTTTTCCATCATGTGTTTGAATATATTTTACTGGTACACCTCGTTGTCGTTTTTGATTCAAACCGTATTCGACAAATTCTACTTGTAAGATTTCGTCATTATTATCAATTAAAGTGAGTAAGGGATCAAACTTTGAATTGTCGGTTGAGTTTTCATACTTCATATTCCAACCGCCCTTTTCTTCATCCCATCTGTGTCCCATACTTCCTTTCGGGACGACCAGCTTGCCCGTCTCTGAATCAATGTTCAAAAACTTCCAATCACCGTTTGAAATATTATTGTATTCTTTAATTTGATTTGCTCGAACTAATCGATCCGGTTTATAAACTCCGTTTTCATTTTTTAATTCAACAAGATAGGGCGAGTCAGTGTATTTTTTAACATATTCAATAAAGTAGGTTGTTTTCTTTTTGTGATGAAACTCTTTTAGAATAACATGAGTAACCGCCATCCAAAAAGCGCCATCGCTTCCGGCGTGTAAAGGCACCCACTGATCTGCATATTTTGCTACTTGACTAAAATCAGGTGAAAATACTACTGCTTTAGTGCCGTTGTGACGAGATTCGGCAAAGAAGTGACAGTCAGGTGTGCGCGTCATATTCAAGTTGGCGCCCATCACGGCAATCATTTTTGAATTGTACCAGTCTGCACTTTCACAAACATCGGTCTGTTCACCCCAAATTTCGGGTGATGCATTCGGCAGATCGCAGTACCAATCATAAAAACTTAAGTTCACTCCTCCGAACAATTGAAGAAATCTGCTTCCGGCTGCATAACTTAACATCGACATTGCGGGAATAGGCGAGAAGCCAATTACTCTATCTGGTCCGTATTTTTTAGCCGTATAGATGTTTGCCGCAGAAATAATTTCGAGAACTTCATCCCACGAAGTTCTTCGGAATCCCCCTTTACCACGAGCTGTTTGGTATTCTTTCCTTTTCCCTTTGTTGTTCTGTAAATTTTCCCACGCTTTCAAAGGATCGCCGGTTTTTTCCTTTTCCTCTCTATAGGCATCAACCAATGCTCCTCTGATGAGAGGATATTTAATTCTAAGCGGACTGTACAAATACCACGAAAACGAAATTCCACGTTGACAGCCGCGCGGTTCGTAAGGGGGCAGGGTGCTTTCGAGTAAAGGATAATCTAATTGCTGTGTTTCCCAAACCACTATACCGTCTTTAACGTGAATCTGCCAAGAGCAACCACCGGTGCAGTTAACACCGTGAGTGCTTCTTACAATTCTATCGTGTTGAAAACGATTCCGGTAAAACTCCTCCCACTTTCTCGTATCGGGAGAAACGATGTCTTTAATCCAGCTCATAAATTCACTTATATTTTATTAAAAATTAACGACTGGGATGAACGCTGTATTTCTTTACTCTACGCCAATAAATCAGCAGCAAAAGGAAAGCTAAATTTATTCCAAAGATTAATAGAATTAATAGATTTATATCATATGCACCCGCTAAGGATTGATTAACACCTTTTTTATCTGCATCGTATAAAAAAGCTAGCAGGCTTTTTATTTCATCATCGGTAAGAGGTTTTTGGGAATAAGAATTTGTCATTGCAGGGAATGGTGGATTTCTGATTATACCGTCAACTCCGGCAGCGCTCAATCTTGAAAAAGCTTTTGTTAAATCCTTAGCCAACAGTCCGCCTCCGGTTACATTCGGTAAACTTACATTATGACAAGCAAGACAAGGAACCCCGCCGTTTGCAAATTGAGTTTTGCCTTCAAATAGGTTTTTCCCTTTATCTACATCCACATTCGAGACTAATGAAGCGTTAAAAATATCTTTGGGTGATTTTTTATTTGGATCGTTGGGGTCAGGGCTATTAATTGAGATGTAACTTAAAACCGCTTCTGTCTCACTACGATTAAGCGGTTGATCCGGCATAAGTATTTTATTGTTTTCTCTGTAAACTGCATTTGCGAGTGAATCACCTGAGTTAATAAGACTCTGAGATGATTGAATAAATTTAATTAGCCATTCGGTGTCTCTTCTTTCTGTAATACCGGCTAAATCAGGTCCTATTCTCTTTCCTTCACCTACAGTATGGCATGCAGTACATTTCTCGAAGAATAGCTTTTCACCGGGAGATTGTGCGATGATATTATGCAAAAATACAATACTAACCACCGCAAAAAGAAGAATGAATTTTCTCATATAAATTGCCCAAATAATATTTGATTTATATCTAATCGAAACAACAGTCTAAAAGCGATGGAATAATCAGAATTTTTATTCTGTTTTAATCTATTAGAATTATTATTTAGAAGCAAGTATTTTAAAAAATTATTTTCGGAAAATTATATCTGTTTTTATCAAGCTTATATTTTGGGAATTGCCATTGTTTTATTTACGCGGATAGCTAAATTGCCTCGGGGTATATTAATTCAATCCATTTACTACTATGAACAAACTATAGTTTAAAAAATTAACAACGAATCCATATTAAAGTAAAATTACATCTAAAGCTATAATTATTCAGTGATATCTACAGTTTCATCTTTCATAAATCTAATTAAAAGAAATGACAAGCTGGGCTTTGCAATTACATCGTGAGTTACATTCGCTTCAATCGTTATCATACTACCCTGGTTCAACTTTACTTTTTCGTTTTTATCTATGGCTAACTCTCCCTCACCGGAAGTACAGAAAATGACGATTGGCATTTTAACTGTATGGTCTCCCAAACTTTTACCGTTTGTCATTGTAATATGAGAAATCTTCCGTCGTGTGCCATCAAATAGATGTTCAATATTAAGTTCCTTTTCATCTTCTATGTTTTTTGAAAATTCTATTATTGTAAAACCACTTGTAGCTTCTTGAGCAGTATTTATTTGAATTAAGATTAAAAATATACTTAATGATAACAACGTAAATTTTAATTTGGGCATTTACACTCCTGAAATTATTTGATATCTATCAACACAGTTAATTTATTTGTTTACTTCATTGTTCTCTGATGTTTAAAATTTGCTTCTAGTCATTTTTATTAGGTGTTCTTCGAGCTGAATCGCTTTTGGAAATAGAATATTATTTTCTAAGTGAACATGAATATGTAAATCCTTTGTAAATTCTTCTAATTCTTTATAGGTCAACCTAAAGGTTTCGCAAGCATCTGCAGGCGGAGTGAAGTTGTTTGTTAACTCTTTGATTTCTTCCATTATCGCTCCAGCGTTGGTGTGTCCAGCCTCCATCTTTTCAATAGGATTTTTGACAGTCTTAAAGCCATGCATCTTCGGCTTTTCACTAATTTCATCACAATCAACCAAATAACGGATTACATGGAATAGAATCCTTTCCTCTTTATTAATGTGGATAATCATTTCCTCGGCAACCTCATCAAAAAGTTTTTTTACTTGTTTTAATTCTGAGTATTTACCGCCATGTTTTGAGGTAATTTTTTCTAAGTGAGGTATAATCTGCGGAAGCACGGTTCGAACATAGGAATGGTGATTATTCATGATATATGTGATTAGGAATTTTAAGTTCCAGTTCTCAAAATGATTCTCTTTCGCTTCGGTAGAATTCAGAACAGAATTTAGTTCTGTAAGTAATTCTTCCAGACTTATATTCTTTTCAGAACATGCATCTTTAATTGGTCTATTCCCCTTGCAGCAAAAATTAATACCGTATTTCTCAAACACAAGTGCCGTCTTTATGTTTGCAGTGAGTATGTCTTTTATAATCAGTTGATTAGATTCGTCAAAAGATATATCTGTTAACATTCTTAACCTCTTTTCATCAAAAGGATTTTAATTTTTGTTATTGTTAAAATTTTTCTGCTCCTTCTAACTGAGATTAATTCCAGATTCTATTCAATTTAAAGCAAAGAAAAAGTATGTTACACTCTCTTTATAAAAGATCAAAAAAATCTGAAATTGGAATGGGCAGACAAAAAACAGAATTATTTTTCTGATTTAATATATTGATAAAAAGACATCTTGTCAACCTATTGCAGTAAGAGCTTTGTAGTTGTGTATTGTGGGTTCAGTCTATTCAACTTGATAAAGAGAACACTTCAAAAAATATCAAGATCCTAAAAGTTCATGAGGTAGTATAAAAATAATTAAAAAGAGGAACGTAAGTTCCTCTTAGTTTTATAATCTATGAGTGAGATTTTCATTAATATCTCAATTACATTCTACTTGACCAAAATTAATTTTTTCACACTCATGTACTCATTAAAATCCAATTTATAAAAGTAAATACCACTTGATAAGTCACTGCCATTAAATATTACATGGTGAATGCCTGCATTTTTTACTTCGTTTACTAATGTTGAAATTTCCCTACCAAGTGTATCATAGATTTTTATTTTTACAAGTCCGCTATTAGGCAAGGAATATTTTATCGCAGTACTTGGGTTAAAAGGATTTGGGAAATTTTGCTCTAATGCAAATTCATAGATCATTTCATCTTCAAGTGAAGTAATGTTTGTTAAATCAACAGTAACTGTCTTGGAATAAGCAAACTGTCCATCATTATCAATCTGTTTTAGTCTATAACTTACCTCGTCGGAATTCGGTAATTCTAAATCAGTAAATTCATAATGCCTTGGTGAGTTGGTTGTTCCATTCCCTTGAACAAATCCAATATTAATCCATTTTACTTCTGAATTCTGACTACTGGCCTCTGACTTCTGCACGTCAAACCCATAGTTGTTCACTTCCGTGGCCGTTTCCCATTTTAATAAAACTGTATTCGCTTGCACCTCCCCTGTAAAACTAATTAATTCCACAGGCAAAGGTCCATTATTAAAGGTTCCACCTCCACTATAAGAACCATTTACTGTAATTAGATCAGCACTGACATCCGAACCAGTTCCGACTTCAATATTAGTACCCGAATCATAAACTATACTACTCTGGGCATAAATAAATGAAGTCATCAGCAATGCTAAAGTGATTATTAATTTAATTTTCATTTTACTTACCTAAAGTTAGTTTAGAGGTCTCATTGTTATTTAATTTAAGAGAAGCAATTTCACTGGCAAGCATTTCTTGAATTTGCTCAAACTTTGATAATTTTTCTTTTAGTTTAATGTTCTCTTTTTTAAGCTCATCAATCCCTTCCTTAGTAATGGAGCTAAATTTCATATTCTCCTTTTTTAATTCTTCATTCTCAAGTTTCAACTCTTGAATCGCTTTAATCATTGGAGAAAGTAAATCATTGTAGCGGAGATGATAATAACCATCATCATCAATTGTGAGCATACCGGTGTTTTCGATCTTGAATTCTTTTAATACTTTTTCAAGTTCCTGAGCAATTAAGCCGAATTCGGTTTTTTGTTTTTCGTTATTATTTCTTGTGTAAATAACCGGATTAAGTTTTGAAATAAATTCCAGTCCGAGAGGAGTCTTTTGAATATTATCTTTCCATCTTCTGTCGGAGGTTACAGTCCATGCAACCTGCACGCCGGCATACGTAATAGAAGTATTTCCAATTCTTACCTGGTTGCTTCCTGGTGCAGAGGGTGCCTGTGCAAGAAAACCTATCAATACATTATTATTACCAGATGTAATATTACCTGAATTATACCCGATGAAGGTATTATTGCTTCCTGTACAGCTTTGACCTGCACCAGTTCCCACCGCAGTATTTTCTTCTCCGGTTAAGTTACTGTTTAGTGCTTGATACCCCATTGCGGTATTCCTTACTCCACTAGTATTGGCCTGTAGCGAGAAAGCACCAATCGATGTGTTGGTTAATCCGTCCGAATTAGAGGCCAGGGAATAATAACCTAAGGCGGTATTATAGTTTCCGGTAGTATTGCTGCTTAAGCTATTATATCCAACTGCAGCATTATAGCTCCCAGATGCAATACTTAAGGCCTCATTCCCAATAGCAACATTGTAGGTGCCTCCATTTTTCAGTGAATTAACACCTAAAGCTGTATTATTACTGCCGTTTGAAGCTGACATTGAGTAGTATCCAATTGCCGTGTTATTGTGGCCGGTTGTATTGGTCCTTAATGAGTAATTTCCAATTGCTGTATTTTGAATTCCGGTTGAATTAGCTCTTAATGAAAAATATCCTATTCCCGTATTGTAATCTCCGCTTGTATTTGCTGCTAAGGAAAAATATCCTAGTGATGTGTTCTCATCTCCGGTAGAGTTAATGTTTAATGATGTGTTTCCTACACCAGTATTATTTGTTCCTGTCATAGTGAAATTACCTGAATAATTTCCCATGAATAAATTGTTTGTTCCATAATTATGTAAAAAGTTTACCCCTTCCTTTGAAATTAAGCCGGTTGTTGAATTGGAAGTATTTTTAATATCCAAAATCTTTTGTACTGTAATTTTACCATCGGATTGATCTATTGTTAATAAATTATCAGTAGCATCTTTTATTGTAAACAAACCATTTGCTCCGAGTGTATTTGTAATATTTTGGGCTTGAATATTATTTAAAACAAATAAAAAAAGTAAAAATGATAAGTATTGATTTATGCTTTGCATAAAGATTCCTTTAGTGTGTTAATTTGATTTCATTTTCTTGCTGTTAAAATTTCGATTTTGTCGAGTTCTTCACCGTTAAACCTTGCTGTTAGAATCTTCAATTTGTTCTCATATTCTGAAAGCCGGTCAACCATGTAATTGAAGTCATTATTATGTTGATTCCTTAAATCAGCAATTTGTTTTTCGCTTTTCATTCTTAGCTCTTCACACCTCATACCTAATTCTTGAATCGCTTTAATCATTGGAGAAAGTAAATCATTGTAGCGGAGATGATAATAACCATCATCATCAATTGTGAGCATACCTGGGTTTTCAATGTTGAACTCTTTTAATACCTCTTCAAGTTCTTGAGCAATTAAACCGAATTCGGTTCTCTGTTTTTCATCATTGTTTCTTGTGTAAATAACTGGATTCAGCTTAGAAATAAATTCCAGTCCGAGTGGAGAAGATTGAATATTTTCCTTCCATCTCTTATCGGAGGTAACAGTCCATGCAACCTGCACGCCGGCATAAGTAATAGAAGTATTTCCAATTCTAATCTGGTTACTGGAAGATCCAGATGGCACTTGAGCATCATACCCTATTGCTATGTTGTTGGAGCCTGTGGTGATTAAGGATCCCGCATCATATCCTAACGCCGAATTTCTTACACCGGTTGTGTTGTTAAGCAGAGCCTGATACCCAATAGCGGAAATATGACTGCCATCGGTGCTGTGGTAAAGTGTAAAATATCCTAATGCTGTATTATACACGCACTCATCATTAGTGTAAAGTGATTTATATCCTATAGCCGAATTGCTCTCCCCTGCAGTGTGAGAATAAAGTGAACCAAATCCGAATGCTGAATTATTATGCCCTTGATAGTTGCTTTGTAAAGTGTATGCCCCAAAAGTTGAGTTTTCATATCCTGATGTGCCGCTGGAGTATTGCGAATTATAGCCAAATACTGAGTTATTATAACCTTTATTGTTATAATGTGAATTTACCCCGAATGCTGAATTATCGCTGTTTGTAATTTGGGAATAAAGCGAACGGTATCCAAAAGCTGAATTATTATCACCGTAAGTATTAGAATATAGCGATGTGCTTCCGAATGCTGAATTGTTAAGTCCCTCGGTATTATAATACATTGAAGCATACCCGTGAGCTGAATTATAATAGCCATCGATTGTGGAATAAAGTGAACCGCCTCCCAGTGCGGAATTGTGACTTCCATCAGTTAGGGATAAAAGAGAATTTGCTCCAACTCCTGTGTTGTAACTTCCACCGGTGGCTGATAGCCCCTCGATGGAAAAATTTCCCGAGTTAACGCCAATAAAAGTATTATTACCATCCGTAAATTCATCATAATATGTATGAAGAAATCTGTTTGCACCCTTGAATATTGAGCTTTGCTGAATATTTGGCGTTAGATAATTTAATTCAATTATGCCACTTGGTTGCCTAACATAAAAGAAAGTAGTCGAATTATCCGATATCGCGAAAACTCCGTTCGACCCAAGTGTGTTTGTAATGTTCTGGGATTGAATATTAATTCCAGCTAAAATAACAAATAAAAACCCCAAGTTTAGAATCCTTTTATTCATTTTTTTCCCTTTCATTTACTTGCTGTTTTTATTTTTACAGTCATCTCATTCTCAGAGAATTTCGTGATTAACATGTTCAATTCACTTTCGGAATGATTTAAACGTTCAATTAAAAATGCAATTTCACTATGATGTTTATTTGTTAATTCCGCTATCTGTTCCTCGTTTTTTCTTTTCAATTCTTCATTTTTCACCCGTAATTCCTGCATTGCTTTAATCATTGGAGAAATCAAATCGTTGTAGCGGAGATGGTAATAGCCGTCATTGTCAATTGAGAGCATACCTGCGTTTTCGATGTTGAATTCTTTCAATACTTCTTCAAGCTCTTGCGCAATTAAGCCGAATTCGGTTCTCTGTTTTTCATCGTTGTTCCTTGTGTAAATAACCGGATTCAGCTTAGAAATAAATTCCAGCCCAAGTGGAGAAGATTGAATATTTTCCTTCCATCTCTTATCGGAAGTGACAGTCCATGCAACCTGCACGCCGGCATACGTAATAGAAGTATCTCCAATTCTAATCTGGTTGCTTGCAGTAGCATCAGGTACTTCTGCGGAATTTCCGATACCAATATTATTACTTCCGGTAGTCACATTGCCCAGCGCATAATACCCCATGGCTGAATTATTGTTGCCTGTAGTGTTTTGGTTTAGAGCATAAGATCCGAATGCTGAATTATAATTGCCTGTAGAGTTTGAATAAAGCGAACTAGCCCCGCTTGCTGAATTGTTATTTCCTTCAGTATTGATAGCAAGAGCTAAATATCCGATAGCAGTGTTATAGTCGCCGATGGTATTGTTTTCTAGAGATCTATTTCCAAAAGCTGAATTCCTGTAACCAGTGGTATTATTAGTTAGTGAAGCATTTCCGAATGCTGAATTTTCATAACCGGTAGTGTTGTCGTTTAGTGAATAATATCCAAATGCTGAGTTATCATAACCTGTGTTGTTTGAATAAAGGGAATTTTTTCCAAAAGCTGAGTTATTGCTGCTTGTATTATAATAAAGAGAGTTATGTCCGAAAGCTGAATTATTTGAACCTGTTGTATTGGTGTAGAGTGCGGCTCTTCCAAATGCTGAATTATAATTGCCCGTGGTATTATAATAAAGTGAAGCAAATCCAAAAGCTGAATTCTCATCACCCGTTGTGTTTGCATTTAATGAACCGCCTCCGAATGCTGAATTATCGGCACCCGAGGTTAATGACGATAGAGAATTTGCACCAACACCGGTGTTGTAACTGGCATCCCACGAAGTACCCCCCATCGAAAAATTACCTGAATTTATACCCAGGAAAGTATTATAACCGGCAGTTCCGCCTCCATAATAAGTATGCAGGAATCTACTCGATCCTTTAAATATTGTACCATGCTGACTTCCTGCAGAAGAAGGTAAAGTTATTGTACCGTCTAATTGGCTTATCGAAAAGAAAGTACTTGTGTTATCTTTTATTGTAAAAGTTCCGTTTGCACCAAGTGTATTTATAATGTTCTGAGCATAAATATTATTAATAAAAGACAAAACAAATAAGAATGACAAAAAGTGAATTATGTTTTTCATAGTTATTCCTTTAACTTATTATTTTGAGTTTATTTGCTAACAGTGCTGAATTCGGTATTGTCATTTTCTTCACTGTAAAACTTTGCTGTTAGAATATTCAATTTGTTCTCATATTCTGAAAGCCGGTTAATCAAGGCTGTTATTTCTGATTGGTATTCTTTTTTCAAATTTTCATTCTCCTTTTTTAATTCAGCAATCTGATTTTTATTCTCAAATTTTTCTTTTTGGAGTCCTTCGGACAATTCTTGAATCGCTTTAATCATTGGAGAAAGTAAATCATTGTAGCGGAGATGATAATAACCATCATCATCAATTGTGAGCATACCTGGGTTTTCAATGTTGAACTCTTTTAATACCTCTTCAAGTTCTTGAGCAATTAAACCGAATTCGCTTTTCTGTTTTTCATCGTTGTTTCTTGTGTAAGAAACGGGATTTAGTTTAGAAATAAATTCCAGTCCAAGTGGAGAAGATTGAATATTTTCCTTCCATCTTTTATCGGAGGTTACAGTCCACGCAACTTGAACGCCGGCATAAGTAATAGAAGTATTTCCAATTCGCACTTGATTATTAAAACCTGCATTTGGAACTTGAGCACCATTTCCGATAGCTGTATTATTGCTGCCGGTAATTAACGAACCAGCTCCATTTCCAATTGCAGTATTATTGTTTCCATTTACGTTTTGTGCAAGAGCACTTAAGCCTACGGCCGTATTATAATCTCCAGTAGTATTTGCAGATAACGCTCCTCTTCCAAAAGCTGAATTACTGATTCCCAAAGTATTAGCATATAAGGCAGACTCTCCAAAGGCTGAATTTGAACTACCATCAGTATTTGAATAAAGTGAATTATAACCGAATGCACTGTTTACATCACCTGTTGTGTTTGAATACATTGAATAATATCCGAAAGAAGAATTGACCAAGCCGGAAGTATTTGAATATAGAGCGGACATTCCAAAAGCTGAGTTACCTTCTCCGTCTGAATTTGTTCTAAGCGAGAAACTTCCCACAGAAGTATTATCAAATCCAACTGAATTAGCACGCAATGCAAATTGTCCAATCGATGTGTTGTTATATCCTGTAGTATTGGCGGCGAGTGAAAAATAACCAGTGGATGTGTTTTGATATCCGGTTGTGTTTATTCCGAGAGAATTACTTCCAATTGCAACATTCTTACTACCTGTTAAAGAAAAATTCCCTGAATAATTTCCAATAAAAATATTGTTTGTACCATATGTATGAAGGAAATTAACTCCTTCTCTAGATATTAAGCCGGTTGTTGAATTGGAAGTATTTTTAATATCCAAAATCTTTTGTACTGTAATTTTACCATCGGATTGATCTATTGTTAAAAAATTGCTGGTAGCATCTTTTACCGTAAACAGTCCATTTGTTCCTAGTGTATTTGTAATGTTTTGAGAGAAAACAGCGGTATTTGAAACAACTAAAAACAGCACGACCAATAATGTTTTTTTCATACAACACCTAATGAATATTTGTGAATAATTTGTTTGTTTAAGAGCAACTAGCTGATCAATACATCAAGCTTTTATCTACATCGATACAATTCTAATCTTACTTGCTAATTAGATATAGCAATTCCACAAAAACAGAATTTTTTTTCTGATTAACTTTTATTCTTGTTTTACCTGCTAAATTATTACTAAAATTATTGGATTATAAATCAACAATAAAACTTGCCAAGAGGCTTGGACAAGTGAAAGCCGGAAAAGGAATGTTTTAAATCATACGAAGTATCTCTTATAAGGAATCTAAATAAAAATTTTTTAACTGTAAATAGGCTGCCGAGTATTATTTTCACATTAAACTTACTCTTGTCTTATAGCACAAGATTTTTAAACGGAAAATAAGTCTTAAACAATTATTTAACCCTTGCAAAAAAGTTTTTAATAGTCGATAACTAGTAGATGATAGGTTAAACAAATACTGTATCCCCAACCAATTCTAATTTGAAATTAGAGAAATTTCTGGATTGAATAAACCAAGTTTCATAAATAAACTTGGTTTATTGTAAGTGATACTATTTCATCAACAGTAATTTTCGTGTCTTTACAAGATCACAGGCTTGAAGTTTATAGAAATAGACACCACTTGAAAGATTGCTTGCAACAAATGTCACTTCATGATTACCGGGTTGAAGTTTTTGATTAATCAGTGTCCTAACTTCTCGACCAAGTTTATCCTATACAATTAACTTGGTTAGGAGGGGACGAGTATATTCGTCCCCTACATTTGGGGAACTGTAAATTTAATTTTTGTACTTGGATTGAATGGGTTTGGATAGTTCTGATATCATTGAAATACCGAAGTTAAATTTTATACTTTGACAGTTGTCGAATTGGGATCGCAAATTTTTATTTCATCAAACTATAATTGCGAATTTGATAACATTCTAAATTCATCTACTATTTCAGAAATTTCTACTGAACTCCTATCAGAAAGACCTTGCGGATTATACCGCGCATTATCCCAAGAACCGGTTTCGGAAGAAGATGATAAAGGTATTTCTACTTACTGCCATTGATCATTTATATCGACAACAGTATGGTCAATTGTATAACTCATTTTCCACGGATGATCTTCGGAATTTTCTTTCGTTTCGAGGAATCTTATTTCAAATTTTGAAAGCGGGTTGCTGCCTTTGATCCAAAAACTAATTAAGTAATTATTATGACTTAAGTAACTAAAATCCTTAATCGGCATAAACTCAAAACCGATTGAATTATATTGCGAAGGATTCGACCATGATATACAATAATCTCCTGTATAAGAATCAACATTATAAAAATTTAATTCCCTCCTTATAAAAATAAAACTCTTTAATTAGACAAGGTTGTGAACACTATTGTTTAACAAAAACAATAAGAATTAGATGTCTTGCTGAATCAAAACTTTGCCGTAAATCCGATAATAGGCATTATTCCAAAATCATATCTCGGCTCTGTTGTTACTGTGCCATCCTTGGCAGTTTTGAATGAATATGAAACGACATTATCCCTATTGTAGACATTCCACAAATCAAGGTAAACGGAAAATGACCAGCTATCGAAAACAAATTGCTTATCAATGCGAAGATCCAATTTGTGATAATCAGGATAACGTGCAGAATTGTTCTCACCGTTAATAATATAAAATATATTGTCAATTTTAGTTACACCTGTTACCGGAGTGTAAGGGTTGC
The DNA here is from genome assembly GCA_030584085.1 of Melioribacteraceae bacterium. NCBI lineage: Bacteria > Pseudomonadati > Ignavibacteriota > Ignavibacteria > Ignavibacteriales > Melioribacteraceae > Melioribacteraceae bacterium. The sequence continues at coordinate 485,714 of CP129490.1, read as the reverse complement.
CGGAAGCATACTGAAACTTCGCACCAATCTGCCAGCCCGCTCCTATCTCAAGTCCGAAAATCAAGTTAAGTATATGAGGGCGGTCATATTCAAAATCATACAACGCAGTTGATTCATAATCTCTTCTTTTTGAAATTGAATAAGAATAAGAAGCGCTTCCTACAAAACCATCGGTAAATTTCTTTTGAAGCGAGAATTCAACTCCTTGTGCATAACCGCTTCCGGTATTGATTAAAAGGTTTGAACTATCCGGATCAACTATCAGGTTCGAAAGCTCTTTATGATAAATTTCAATTCCAACTTTTGTATCTAATCCTAAACGGTATTCTAATCCTGCAATGTAATGATCGGCATAGCTGCTATTTAATGAAAGATTTCTTTCATCGGGCGCGACTTCGTAATTTGCGGGAGTCTGATAATATCTTCCCCAAGCAAAGTTAAGTTGCGCCTTTTTGGATAAATTATACGAAAGTGAGATACGAGGACTAAAATTAATTTCATCAGTTAATGAGAAATAATCGTAACGTAAGCCGACAGAAATCAACAACGGATCAACAACCCGGAATGATGATTGCAGAAAAAACATTGACTTAAATTCAGCATCAGGTTGATAAGAAATTGTGTTTGCAGGAGTGATTGTTCCGTCCCTAGTTGTATCGGCAGGGCTCCAAGATTCATTATGAGAATTGATCACTTTAAATTGTCCGCCAAGTTTCAAATTTAATTTCGACGAAAATTGATAATTAAATTCAGATCTCAAGCTGAATTCATCTTCACGAATATCTTCACCCAGTAAATCTCGCTCTAATTCCGTTCCTTGAATCGTATTCCAACCATTGCTTGTGTAGGAAGCCGTAACTAACGAGAATGCTTTTTCGGAAATGAGCGAGCGCCAATTAATTCCGATTGCAGAGCCGTAATCATCACGCGTCAAATAGTTGAAACGGTTCCAACTGTAAGTTTCTCCTTTTTCAATTCCTGTGCGTTCAATTTGATCTATATAATAAAATCCTACAAGACTGATTCTGTTATCTTTATTTAAATCAAATGAAATTTTCCCGACTGCATCGTAATAATTTGGAGCAACAGGTTTGTCAAGGAGTGAAGTAATCAAATCGAAATAACCTCGTCTAAGGGAGAAAATCATATTAGCATTATCAGTAAGAGGACCATCCATAGTTACACCAAAACCGGCAATATTTAAATTTACATCTGTATTCATTGTTTCTCTGTTCCCCTCTTTAAGAGTCATATCAAAGACAGATGACATTTTATCTCCATACTTGGCTGGGAAACCTCCGGTTAAGAAATCTACTTTTTGAATTAACGCCGGATTGACAATACTGATTACTCCCATTGACTCACCAGTTCTGGCAAAGTGTATCGGGTTATAGACTTCGATATTATCTAGCAGAGTAAGATTTTCTTCAGGACTACCGCCCCGCACAATTAGTTGTGCGCTTTTTGTACCAGCAGTTGCAACTCCGGGCATTGACTGCATAACTCTAAAAATATCTTCTGCCGAACCCGGTGATCTCCTTATTTCTTCTGGGGATATTGTTCTAAAGCTAACAGGGTTCTCAACCGGCTTTGCAAAATGATCGGCACTAACTTGAACTTCATCCATTTCCGTTACAGAGATGTGGAGCTTAAAATTAGCCGAGTGGTTCCGGTTTGGGTTAACTATCAAATCTGCATAAGTTGCCGATTCATACCCTATCATTGACACTTTTAGAATATAACTTCCGGGGGAAACATTTTTTATTACGTAATAGCCGCTCTCATCGCAAGCGGCTCCAATATCTGTATTTAAAATTATTACATTAGCACCTGGCAGTGGCTGCTGTGTTGTTGCATCTCTTACCTCGCCAGATATTATTCCTGTTTTAGTTTGGCCAACTATTTCGGTTATAAGAAGTGTCAGTACTAAAAAACTTAATACGGTTATCTTAGTAACAACTCGATACGAATTTTTATTCAAATGATACACTCCTTTAGTGACACATAAATTATTTGATATTCTAGTTGTGAAATATTGTTGGACGTGTTATGATTGATAACAAAAAATTTAGTTTAGCAATTTTCAAAACGCATGATCAACATACATCTGCAGGAACATCCCTTCATCTCCGAAGGCTGAGTCAACTCTTAGAATTAAGTTATTCATAAAAATTCTAACACCGCCACCGGCGCTCCATTTAATATCGGTATGAAGAGTTTCGATATTCCATTCAGGTGCAACTCTGCCGAGCTCGGCAAATACGGCAAGCTGAAGCCAGTGTACATTTAACTTTCTGGTAAACGACCAATAATCAAAAGGATTCCATGAGATAATCTGTCTATACTCTGCGCCGTAATAAATTGCCGCTCTATCGTTAAACCTGTCTTCGTAATAAGCTCGAAGTCTATATCTTCCGCCAAGGTATGCGCCTGTATAAGGCGGTGGACGGTAATATTTTTTAATTAAATTCCCTTCAGGATCAATACCTTCAACATCGTAACTATCCCAAGTTAATGTGTTGACAGTCCAGAAATCAAACGCCAAAACTTTCGGTAAGGAATTTTTGCTGCCGAACATTTCGTACAGCGGAAGATACCACCTGAGATCGGTTTCAACGACACTCCACGGAGCCATTGTATCAAACCATCCGAAGTCTCTTCTGAAAGCAAACTTTTGCAGACTGCCGCGTGTCGGGTTAACATAAAAATCCGTGTTCTCTCTAGTTAAAGCAAACTCAATTCCGTTGGTTGCAAAAGCCACGCGCTTTCTGTAAAAGGGTTTTATATCAATAAAAGTTCTTCCGCTTACGAACGGATTCCAGTGCGTAGCGCCCAGTTCCCCTGCAACCAAGATTCCATTTTCCAGTTTAGGCGAAAAGTGAATTTCATCTTTACCATGACCGATCGGTAGAAGAAATCTAAATTTCATTTCGTACCATTGATCCGATCCGCTAACTTCCATATAATCATTTTGATCGGAATCGTTACTCCCAGCGCGTTCTTTTGATGTTGCCGGAGGCGGTGAACCGGGTGGATCTTTGTAAACATTCAATGCTCCGAAATAACCACCGAGAATATCGGGGGCAATATAAAGCCGAGGATAAAACGGCAAATAAAATTCTCTGAATTGAATAAATCCGTACTTAGTACCGTTAGTACTTATCAGCCCTCCAGCATATAGCGACATATTTCTTTGCGACAAACCTTGAATGCCGATAAAACCTCCGGCAGCCCATCCGAATATTTCACTGTAAAGAGCAAACGGCAATGCGGAAACCACAACTTCTTGTTTTTCTTCCTTCACAGAATCTTTTTCGACAGCACTATTAAGTAACGCAGAAGACGGAGTGCGGGAATTTTTATCAAAAGTTTGCCCGTTGATTTCCGAAGAAAAAATCATACTTAATATCAGAAGTAGGTAAATCATATTTTCTTGGTTTCTATATTGGCCGTCTAGTTAATTTAGAAATCCCCGTAATCTCAAAGATCACGGAATTATTAGTATTTAGTTATTAATCAAAGCATTCATATTCTTCAACACTATGTTCCACACCGTTTGTGTCGAGATGAGTAATCGGCATTTCGTTCATTAATTTTCTGAGCGTATTTTTTAATTTCATCGATTGGATAAACAAATCGTGTTCTGGAATAACATTTTCCGAATGCATCGGACTCTTAAAGAACAAAGACATCCACTCTTGCATTCCTTTCATATTGCTTCTTTGTGCGAGATCGGCAAATAAGATAAGGTCAAGCATGATCGGTGCAGCTAGAATCGAATCACGGCAGAGGAAATTGATTTTCAATTCCATCGGGTAACCTAGCCAACCGAAAATATCGATATTATCCCAGCCTTCCTTGTTATCGCCGCGCGGCGGATAATAATTGATACGAACTTTGTGATAGTAATCTGAATAAAGTTCTTGGTACAATTCGGGTTGCAGTATTGTCCCAAGTACCGATAACTTACTTTCTTCCTTAGTTTTAAATGAACCCGGGTCATCCAAAACTTCACCGTCTCTATTACCTAAGATATTATTCGAGAACCAGCCGTTTAATCCGAGCATCCTCATTTTCAACATCGGGGCTATTACTGTTTTGATTAACGTTTGCCCAGTTTTAAAATCTTTACCGGCAACCGGTACTTCGTTTTTGATTGCAAGATCAACTATTGCCGGGATATCCACACAAAGATTCGGTGAACCGTTAATGAACGGTACTCCTTCCGAAACTGCCGCATATGCATACAGCATACTTGGAGATATATCCAGGTCGTTGTTTTTCATACCATCTTCAAACGCCTTAATTGTTTTATGAACATCTTGCTGCTCGATAAAAATCTCAGTGCTCCCTGCCCAAACTACAACCACACGATCAAGCGAATTCATTTCCTTGAATAATTGTATGTCATCACGAAGCTGCAACATAAGTTCATACTTTGTTCTGCCTTCCTTTACATGATCTCCTTTTAATCTTTTCACATAATATTGATCGAATACCGCTTTCATGGGTTTAATGGCTTTCAGCTCTTCGGTAACGTTATTGAGATCTTTTTCGTTTAACACTTTGGCATAATTGGCGGCTTCAAAAATGCTTTCATTTCTAATATCCCATCCGCCGAAAACGAGATCATCAATCGAATTCAACGGAACAAAGTCTTTTATCATCGGGAAATTATTAGCAGCTCTTTTCCCAATTCTAATAGTACCCATTTGTGTTAATGAACCGATAGGCAGCGACAAACCTTTTTTAACGGCAAAGATACCTGCTAAAAAAGTAGTTGAAACAGCTCCGTTCAAGCCAACAATTAAAACACCGAGCTTCCCTTCAGGTTTTTTAATTCCAATATTTTCCATGATTATTCTCCTTTCATTATTAATAAGCGTAATTTTTATTCAATGTTTTTATTAAATCCGGCAATTGCTTAAGTGATTCAATTATAAAATCGGCACTGCTTGTATCTTTAACTTCACTCCAACCTTTACCTTTTAACCAAATGGTTTTACATCCTAATAGTTTAGCCGGAACAATATCGTTTCCGTACGAATCTCCGACCATAGCAGTTTCATTTGCTTGGATATCAATTTTATTTAACGCCATTTTGAATATCTCTTCATTAGGTTTTCTAACACCAACAACCGTCGAATCAATTACCGCTTTGAAATATTTCATTAAATCAAGATCTTCCAAAACTTTATTAATGTTACCGTAATAATTGGAAATCAATCCCAACGTATGATCTTGTTCCAGTATTGCTAAAGTTAACTTTGTGATTTCTATATTATTCTTAACTTGACTTATTAAGTACTTCACCAACTCGTCAAGTATCATATACGAAAAGCCTGATAGGAGATTATTACTTTCGAGGTAATTGAACTGATAATAAATTTGTGTCTTGTAAGTTCTCTCTAATCCATAATCTTTCTTAATCACATTTGGGATATATCTTTCCGAATAGACATAAGCTTTTCTAAAATCCTCTTTTTCAACCGGAAGATGGAAATGTTGATAAACTTCCCAAAACTTTTCACTCCAGTGTACCCCGTGAGTATCGAGAGTTCCACCGTAATCGAATATTATATTTTTTATTTCGATGTTCATTTTATATCCGCGTAATTAATCACTTCTTTGTTTGGAATATTTGTTTTTCGAAATTGAATCAAGAGTAAGCCTATTAAAATCCAGAAAAACTCTCGGATTCTATTTACCAGACCAATATAAATTCCGATTGCAGATGTGAACTTCAATAATCCCATTATTAAAAAGAGACTTCCTTCGCGCACACCTAAATTCATCGGGATGAAAAAGAATAAGTTCATAAACAAAGAAGAAAATGCGTTTATATAAATTGCTTCTTGAAATGATATTTCAATTCCAATTGCTTTTAGTATAAATATAAATTCAACTGAAGCAACAAAACGTGCGGCAACTTCAAGCATTAAAGAAGAATAAAAATCTCTTCTACTTTTGTTATAGAAATTGGTTATTTGTTCGTCGATGTCAACAAGTGAATCTTCTTTCGTTTTTAATTTTTCAACAAGCTTTGCGGTAAACGGAAGTTTGGGAATAATTTTAAAAAGACTTATAAATACTCCCTTCTTGTGACGTGAATAAAAAAACCATATCCCCAAAAGAGCAGCAATAAATCCCGCACTAAAAATTATTTGAAGTTCGTCGGATAAAGTTAGAGATAAGAGAATGAGTACAATTGCAGCTATCCAATAAATAAATGAGGAGAAAAAGTGAAGCATCGAATAAAGTATTACCGAAGAAACGGCATTATTAGTTCCGAGTTTTTCTTTCAGTACCAGTACTTTGTAGGGTTCTCCGCCAAGATTAATTACCGGCGTGATATAGTTAATTGCAAATCCGCTTAAAGATATTGTAAAAATTTCCGCGAATGATATTTTCTCTTTTTGAGGTTTTAAAACAAACCGCCAAGCTAAGGCATTCAATAAATATACAAATAACCAAACTCCAATAATCGGTACCAGCCACCACCCTGTTTTTTGAATATTAGTTAATATATTCTCGAGGCCGAATTCAGAAATAAGCAAAACAAAGATTATTAGTCCCAAAACAAAAAATATCGTTTTAACTTTTCTGTTCATCTTTTATCTCAATTGATGTTTACTTTTAATGCTTCATCAAAAATAGTTGAACTGTTCTTCTCGTGTTTTAGGACCACATAAATAAACAATATGTTTAGCAATGTAAGCTCAAAAAGGAAATAGAGTATCGGTTCATTTAAGAACAGCGCAATAAACAAAAAAATCATGCGTGTGTTAGTTGTAAGTATGTTAAAATATTTTACAAGCGGTTGATTCATTTTTTTATAAAGAGATGATATCCTTTCCGGAATATTTAATGCGAATTTATTCTTTGCTAGGTCATATAACTTGATAATGTTTTTGGAAAAGAGTTCTTGCTCTAAAGTATAATTAAGGTAAACACGCATTAAAAATTTTTGATAAAAGTTTTTTCCCCAGCTTAGCTTGTAATATTTCTCCCTTATGTTCTCGGACTCCTCAATTTCGCTTTTATCTTTCCCGTGTAAGAACATCAAGTAATAGTTGCGAAGGTAATCTGCATAAGCTGATTGAAATGAGTGACTGATTCCCGCTACTACAAGCAAAAGAATACTTGAAGGATCATAACCGTTATTAATAAATCTGAAATACAAGTGAAGATAAATACTTACGAACCACAGGTTACCGGCTAGTCCGTCAAGTATTCTTCCAATTCTACTTTTTGTGTTTGTAATACGTGCTAGCTGACCGTCAGCGCTATCCATTGTATTGGCTAATATTAATAGCGCTATGCCGAACAGATTTAATGAAATACTTTCATAGTAGAAAAAATGGCCTGCGGCAATACCGACAAATATACTTATGATTGTGACCGCATTAGGTGTGAGTCCCAAAGCTTTAAACCCGAGAGCCATAACATAACCTAAAGGTCTGTAAAATATTTTGTCTAATGTTTCCTCTGTATCTTTAGCTTTATAAGTTGATTTAATAGAATGTGCTTGCATCATCACTTTCCTTTTTATTAAATAACATGTTTGAGACTTGCCTTGTATTCTTCAATAAATTTAACTGCGTTGGAGTAAATTGACTTTGCGATAAATTTACTTGCTTCATCTCTAAAGTTTGCAAAACTGGGCCAATCATTAATATCAATTATTGTTATTGATCCATTTTCCGAAATGATTGCATCACCGCCATAAATGTACAAGTTCAAAATGTCTGCTGATTTTTCGGAGAGTTCTCTTAATCGGTTTTGATCAAATCTATAATGATTGTTTCCGTTTACGTAATACCATCTAAAAAAATCTGTGTCTCTTACCGAATAAAACTTTATCACATCACCGCAAATATGTTCTTGAAGAATCGCCTCATTAATTCCTCGGTGGGCAAACTCTTTTAATAAAAAGTTCAACTCTTCATCACTGTAAACCAGCGACACATCTTCTCTGTGCACCGCGTGGACATCTCCGCGCTTGACCCATAACTTTCGCTCGCCTACTTCCGATATTTTGTATTGTCTATCCAATTCAGTTGATACAATCTTGCTCCTAGGAAAAGGAATTTGTGCAGCTTTTAGTTTAGCTATCATCCTGACTCGGTAGCAATCCAGACTAGATAGGGGTGAATTGATAATATATTTTCCATCCTCTTTAAGTTCAGCTAATTTCTTAAGTGCTTTTTCACCACGTGTCATTGAAAAAATTGTGTTTTCCTTTATTCTGTCCGTAAATACATCCGCTTCTTCGTAAAGTTTACAATCAACACCAAGCTTCATTAACTCTTGAGCTGTTTTTAATATTATCAGGTTGTCATTAGTTATTTGATTAGGCGAGAAATCAGTTTTTCTTCTTATGCCTGCTAACTGCAGCTTCATTTTATCACCTCGTTTATAAAATTATTTTCTAAAAGACAGATATATTTATGTATCTATCCGGATTTTCTTTTACATCAACAATCAGCTTGTTTAACTCTTCAATCAGCATTGTAATTTTTGCATAGGTTCCGGTATCATTCAACGCTCCGCCTATAATTGTATTATTGTTATCTGTTTTCAATACTAATTGATTTAGATTATCAGTGAGATCATTTAACTCATTATAAAAACTATCATCCACTAAAAGCTTACCCAAAGTACCTTTGCCGGAATTCAATGAATCGGTCAGCATTTTAATATTGCCTGCTAACGAATTAATGTTATCGTAGAATTCTGTTGTATTAACCAATTTACCTATTGTATTATTTGGTTGATTAAGTTTTGCCGTAAATTCATCAAGATTGGTAAGCATCGAATTAAATCGTACTGCAAATGTTGAATTAATAACCAGTTCTCCTATGCTTCCCTTGCCCCGTGAGATTGAATCCGTAATTATTTTAAGATTGCTTACAACAGCATTTACATTATTTGCGATTGGCTCAATCTTATCGGTTAGCTTATCAAGTGAGAGTGATTCTTTTACCGGCAGAATATCGCCGTTTTTAAGGTTCGGTTCGAAAGTATTGCCCATTGAAATATTTATTAATTTTTCACCCAGTAAACCGCTCGTTTCTATTCTCGCAAATGATTTATCGGTTATGTGATTTGAATATTCTTCACGTATTGAAAGTCTTAACAGCACCAAATTATCTTCGTCTATGGATATAAATTCAATTTTATCAATTTCTCCTACTTTCAACCCCGCTAATGATACAGAAGCTCCCTCTCGTAAACCTTGAGTGTCTTTTAAGAGTATCTTCAATTCATAAGTGTTTCTTAAATAGTTACCTTTCGTTCCAACCAACACAACAAAAAGAAAGAATATTATTAAGCCAAGAAACACAGTGTATCCTACTCTCATCTTATATAATTTTGAATTTCTATTGAACATTTATCATTCCTCTTTGATTTTTCCTCACTGCAGACCAATGATTTTCTCTTCTAATTTGCGAAAAGAATTCCCTTACAAACGTGTTTGTTGATTCCATTATTCTTCCGATAGATCCTGACTCCATAATTGAGCCGTTATTAATCACGGTAAATCGATCCCCAATCTGGATAGCATCGTTTAGTATATGAGTAACAACTACCGAAGTAGTTCCATTTTGTTTTAACTTATCAATTAAATCAAGAACAGCTCCAGAATTAATCGGATCTAAACCTGTAGTTGGTTCGTCAAATAATATAACTTTTGGCCTAAGGGCTAATGCCCGGGCAATTGCAACTCTTTTTTTCATTCCGCCGCTTAATTCTCCCGGGTATAAGTTTTCTGTTCCGGGCATATTAACATAACTCAGAAGCTCTTTTGCCTTTAACACTAACTCCTTTTCTGACTTTTCACTTCTGCCCGGTAAAAAGTAGACTATGTTTTCCGCAACAGACAGCGAATCGAATAAGGCATTGCTTTGAAAAACTATTCCGATATTTTTTCTCACTTCCAATACTTCGGAGTCATCCATTGTTGTTATATCTTTCCCATCAACTAATACGCTGCCTTTATCGGGCAGCCAAAGACCAAGAATAATTCTAAGCAACGAACTTTTACCTGCACCGCTGGGCCCTAATATTACTGAAGTAAGTCCTTGTTTAATTTCACAATTAACATTTTTGAGGATAGTTTTACTGTTTAGCGTTAGCGATATATTTTTTAGAGCTATCATTCTTTACAAGACTTCCCAAACAATTTTTGTGAATATAAAATCAAGTATTAAAATTGTAACCGATGTAAACACAACAGCATTGACTGTATTTTTACCCAAGCCTGCGGTTCCGCCTTTAGTTTTCAAGCCGAAGTAACAACTCATTGAACCAACAAAAAAACCATAGAATAACGGTTTAATAAAGCCAACAAATAAGTCTTTCATTTCTAGAACACTTATTGCAGTATTCCAAAACGAGTTCATGTCAACATGAAAGGTTTGATTAGCAACCAGCATTCCGCCTAAAATTCCCGCAATATCTGCAATTAGTGTTAACGGTAAAAACATCAGCGTTGCGGCAATTGTCCTTACGACAACCAATCTACGAATTGGATCAGCGCCAAATGCCCTAAGAGCATCTATTTGATCGCTCAATTGCATGGCACCCAACTCGGAAGCATTTTTAGCTCCTGTTCGTGCCGCTAAAAGAAGTCCGGTTACAACCGGTCCTAACTCTCTTACCATTCCTAATGAAACGGTTCTGCTTATTAATGCCGTAGCTCCGAAGATTTTTAATTGGTGCCCGGTTTCAATTGCAAGAATTACACCGGAGAAAATACCACCGAGAAATACAAGTAATAAAGACTTAGTGCCTACCAAGTACATTTCTTGTATTGTGTCGTCCCAGTGCTCTTTTACCGCGCCAAGATTTACAACTATGTTTTTAAGCAACAAAGTTTGGTCTTGAAGATGTATGATTATATTTTTGAAACGAGACACTTCTTAAAGTCCTTTCTTAGTTATAATTTCCTAAAAGAAAATCTTCGGCTTTTTTAATATCCAATACATGATCAACATCAATAATTTTTGAGAAAGGGTAAGAATACATTCTCAATTCTTTCTGTAATAAATACCTCAAAAAGTTTCTCAATCGATTAACACCTTGTTCTGCTGCTTCATCAACGTATTTTTTAATATCCTTATTGAACAGGTATAAACCGCCGGTTACAAATTCACAATCTTTATTGTTATCCGTAAGACTCACTATCCTCAAGTCTTTTTCAACTTCAGCATAAAGAGGTTTTTCGTCATCTATAAAATTGGTAACAGCCAAAACCGCATCCGCATCATTTTTATTTAAACCGTAATCGAGAAAAGCTGAAAATTCTTTTTCCTTAAAAACGGAATCGGTTGTTGTTAGCAGAAAGGGTGATGCTGTAAACCTGCTCAATTGATATAAGCTGTGGAATGAACTTGGTGTTGATTTCACTACTAGATTTAATGGGTGATTTGTACAATTTTCATGCAAAAATCTTTCTAGTTCTTCCGATTCTTCATTAATAATACATACAATTGAATTGAATCCGTTTTTAAGCGCTAAATCGATTATTCTCTGTATCACTGGAACGCCGTTAATTTCAACAAGAGGTTTAGGAATGTTAATTCCTTCTTCTTTTAACCTCAGACCCTGACCAGCTGCTATAATTGCTAAATCCATAATCTTAATCTCTTTATGTTAATATTAAAACACAGTTTACAGCACATAAACGACTTCGATATAGTGAATATTTAAACCGGGATTTTTTTCATATAAGCCAGCATTGGACATGTGCTCAAACCGATAGCCTAATTCAATTTCAGTAGTGGGAGAAACAGCTAATGCTATATGACTTTTGAAATTGAATGCTCCGCCGAGATCAAAATTGTTGAATATATGATTAGTCATTAAGCTGGGTTTGAGACCGGTTGAAACTGAGAAAATATCTTTATAGTTAATTATGCTTAATGTTGGACCAATTGAAAACAATAATGAACTGTTTGCTTTATCCCTTACAACACCAAGAGCCATTTCGAAAGAGATATCGAGCGGATCGAAAATATTATCCGTCATTGAATATATTGGAGGAACTGTATGTAAATAGACTTCATACACAGATAAGTCCAAATCTTTTTTATGTGTATCATTTATCCCCGTTCTTACACCATAATGTACTTGCTGTGCAAAGCCATTCGAAACAAACACAATCAAAAACATTGACCTTATTATTAAGGAAGTATATATAATTTTATTTTTCATATTCCTTTCTCATTAAATCGAGTACTTGACATAAAATCTCAATGCAGCATTCGAGCTACTGTAATCAGGATATTTTTCATATTCGCCGTAACGTTCATAAAGAAGGAATTCTAGTCCGAGTGTGGTTTTTTCAAATATGTGATAATTTATACCGGTCATAAGCAAACCGACAAATTCCTCCCCGTCGGCTCCGGCAAGTGTATGGATCCAATATCTTTTATAGTTTGAATAAACTTCCGCGAAATCATCAAATAAGAATTTAATACCGATACTTCCACTTGCACCGGGACCGAGATTATAATCTTTTCCTTCTTCGGCAGCATATTCTGAGTTTGTACCCCCCATCAATATTCCCGATGCGGTTATATTGTTTTCCATCTCAACTAATGATGAAATGTCGATGCGATTTATTAATTTTCCGGTAAGACTTGTAGCTGTTAATTTGTATACTTGATTACTCAAAAAATCAACCTCTTTATACAGACCAATTATGTTGTTGGAGTTATTAAAAAGATTTACTTTTTTATCCGTAAGAACACCACTTGCAAATATTCCTATAATATCATCACCTTCGGCAATATTAACTTCACCGTGAAGCGAGAAATAATCAAAAGGAGATTTATGATTTTTTACATCATTAATATTTCCGTAAATCAGATTAGCTCTAAACGCTGCATAAGTTTTACTAATATCATTTTCGAAAAACACATTATGAGCTCCGGTTGAAATAACTATTTTATAATTTTGTGGATTATTAGATGTTCCAGACCTCCACATATCTCCTTTAATAAGACGGTTGAATCCATGCATGGGATTTATTACGGTAGAAGTTAACTCTCGAAAAAATCTTTCAAATCCAGTTGCACTCTCATCAATAATTAAGTTTGAAACGCGATAGGAAATTTCGCCAAATGTTATGCCGGTTACAGAAGTATTTACAAGATCATTATAAGAAGGAGGTTCATTTTCCATAAAAAACTCCCACATTAGGCTGCCGCCTACTGCATATGGAACTGATTCCCAAAACTCCAACCCGTTTGATCTTGCTGTATTGAAATAATTTGCACCGTGAAACGGATGAAAAAATTGATTTGTTAAATAATTATCCTCATCCCAAACAAACCCGGTTTCAAAATTATCGCCTATTGTTTTGAAACTTATTTTTGCAAAATCTTGATCAGAAACATAAGTGTTAAATGCACCGACAAACAAATTTAGACCTACAACTTCTACTGCAGGAATTAAGTAATTCTTTTCAACTCTCGTATTTCCATTCGTACTTTCTTGCCAATAATTTTTATTCTCCGCAGATAAGCCATAAGGCAAATTTTTCGTGGAAACATTTTGAGTTTGTGCCGTAATTGATGACAGCAAAAGGATTATTAAAAACAACTGTATCCTAACTTTTTTGATTTTCATTTTAATTCCTGCTTAGTTATAAATATTAACGTAATCTTCGTACCGATCCCTACTTCACTTGCAATTTTTATTTCAATATCGTTCAGATCACAAAACTTTTTTACAACAGACATTCCCAAGCCGGCTCCTTCAAATTTTCGACTATATCCATTCGATTCCTGTGTAAAATCGTTGAATATTTTTGATAAATAATCTTGGGATATTCCTATACCGGTATCCGTTATCTCTACAATAAGATTGAAATCACTATCTCTCTTCAGAATTAGTTCAACTTGTCCTTTATCTGTAAATTTTATTGCATTATCTATCAGGTTGGAAAATATTTGCATTAGACTGTATTCATCACCGATAGTTTTTGTATGACCCGTTGTGGAAATTAAATTTAGTTTTAGTCTTTTAATGTCCGCATTATCTTTAAATTCAGTTATTAGATGAGAAAGAATTAAGTTGAGATCAACCTCCTTAAATACGGGATTATAAAGATTACTGGTTAACTCAGCTGAATTTAAAATTAGATCAACTGTTTTAGTTATTCTTCTACTGGATGACTTTATAACTCTAAAATAATTTGGATATGCAAAGATGTTATCCATGTTTAATTCTTCTTCGAGTAGATTTATCGCTATAATCATTGCATGAAGAGGGGATCTGATTTCATGAGACATCTGCATGAGAAATTGCGATTTCATTTGTTCAATTTTCTTAGCTTCTTCTGCAATTTTTTCCAGTTCATCTTCTCTTACCTTCATTTTGCTAATGTCTCTCATCATAACAAGTATGGCTTTCTTATTTTCAAAATAAATTTCCGATGCAATACCTTGTATATAATGAGGTTCATTTTTTAGATTAACGATCCTTACTTCCGCAATCACCGAATCTTCACCACTTGAAATAATCTTAGATAGACTGTTGCGTGCTTTATTTTTGTGCGATTCTTCAACAAAATCCAACATTGAATTATTAATCAAATCATTATCGTTATCTGCACCGAACAGATTTAGAGCCTCCTCATTGGCGAAAATTATTCTATCTTCGTTAAGAACTACAATCGGTTCGGGTGATAATTCAATTAAATGTTTATACTGATTCAGAACGATTTCTGTTTTTTTTGAAAAGATATTCTTCATTAAAGAAAACCATCTCTCATATAACAAATAAGTATCAAAAGCATACCAATAATTTTGTTGTGTTATTGAATTCATCTAATTATTTCCGTAATTGTTAATTATAAAATCCGCATAGACCGGGTAATGATCTGACAGAATAATATTTAATTTTTTATATCGTACGGGTATTACTCCATTAGCAGAGAAAAGATAATCTATACGCAAGGATGGGAACGGGGGTCTAAATGTATTACCAAGCAAAGAATTTGAAACCGAGTAACTGTCATCTGCTATTTTATTGAATTTCTTTATTGTGCTTGAACTTGGATGAGCATTAAAATCTCCGCCGAAAACCACCGGTCCGTTTATTGTTTTTATATAATCAATAATGAAATCACCCTCCATTTGATGTGTATCAATTAAATATTTACTCCAACGCAACGATTCAAATAAGCTGTTATCTTTAGGTCTACCGCCAAGCAATCTCATTGAAATAATATTCACCGACGTTCCGTTAACATCAATAACCGCGTGTAAAAATGCACGATGGGGGTTTCGATGGAGCGTATCAATATCGTTTCCACTGCTTAAGGATGCTTGATAACTTGGAAATTCTATTTCTTTAAAAGTTTGTATTGGATATTTAGTTAGAATTGCAGATGACTCAGGACGTCCGGTTATTGCTTTGTAAGGGAACGCAATGGAATCAAAAATTTCAGCTTGCTTATCAGTAAGTACATTCTCTGTTAGCAAAACTACATCAGCATTAATTTTCTTGATCCCTTCGATTACACTACGAAAACCTTTTGAATAATATTGGACATTAACGGCAGCAACAGAAATATTATTTGCACCAGAGGATTGTTTTGGTTGAGAATTGGTCAATCCCCTAAAATTAATTTCCCCGCTAATTGCAATGTGCATAATTAGTATTGCTAAAAAAACAGATGCCGACCTCCTGTAGCCTAATATAGTCCTGAGGGCAAAGACCGGTAAAGCAACTACAGTTAACCACAATGGAGGTAGATAATCAAATCCATAGAAGATCGAATTATAGACTGGGAGACCTATTTTATCGATCACTGAGATTAAGATTATCAACATTACAAAAACAGCCGGCACCTTAATAAGATTGTTAATGATTGATTTTATAATATGTATTATTCTTTTCTTACTCATTACTCATCTTAAAAACTATACTTCAACTTTGTGTAA
Organism: Melioribacteraceae bacterium; assembly: GCA_030584085.1. NCBI lineage: Bacteria > Pseudomonadati > Ignavibacteriota > Ignavibacteria > Ignavibacteriales > Melioribacteraceae > Melioribacteraceae bacterium. Next base: position 469,755 of record CP129490.1, on the reverse strand, counting down.
ATCATATCGTTTTTATCATATCTCCCAAACTGACCTTCATCGCCGACAAACAGATTTGCACCTAACATTATTTCAAATCCGTCAACAAAATCATATGTTACTTTCGGTCGAATAAGTGCATCGCCTTCATTCAAACCGATGTACGAAAACAGTTCAACATTCAAAGTTTCTCTTAAGAAATCCATAGTTGCTAAAAACGTAACTGTATTTTCAAACTCATCGGTAACCATGTAATCATCATAATCCATAATTGCCTGCTGAATGAATTGACTGCTCAATTTCAAATCGCCGATTGTGTAGTCAATCCCGAGTAAATAATGGAGATAATCTTTTTCTACAACACCTTCGCTTAAAGTCGGATTAATGGATTGAAAATTTTTACCGGTATAATATGCACCCTCGCCTCTAAGAACTATTGGTCCAAGTGTTGTACTGAAGCTTCCGCCGAATGTCGTTAAACGATGATGTTCAGGTATAAGCACAACAGAATCAACAACGCCGGTAGTTTGATTTAATATTTTTTGTGAATGAAAAGTCGGATCATCGTCCCAAGAATACGCTGTCATTAATTCAAAATCGATTGCGGATGAAAGCAACGAGTATTTTGCAAATATTTCACTGTTGCTGAGTTTATCTTTCACTTCGGTATTTGCATAATCGACACTATACGGCAAAGGATAATCCGGCTGCAGACTCCAAATGGAATTTTGATTCGGCAATTGTGTCGGAGTAAAAACCGGAATCCAAACGAGTTCGAAAGTGCTGCTGCCTAAGTAATAATTAAATTTTAGTGAAGTTACGCCTACTCGGATTTCGCTGAATTCCGGGAGCAGAAACTCTCTCATATCTTTCGGAGAAACAATATCGGTAATGAATACTCCGTCTCCTTTTCCCCAAACAATCTGCTGTTTTCCGATTCGTATGTCGAAAGAATCAAAGTATAAATCCATATATGCTTGTCTAAATCCTAGTTCCAAATCTTTGTCTGAATAATGATAAAGAAACGGGTTCACTTTGAAATACACATCGCCGCGACTGTGTTCGAGATTAATATCGAACGTGTTTTGGATAATTGAGTATTCACTTTCACCCGTTGTCAATGCCCCTAGGTATGTTCTTGCATAACCGCTTAGAATTAAATCTTGTGCATTGCTAAACGTAAACAATAACAAGAGCAATAGAATAAATAATTTTTTGCTAAACATTTTAGATACCTCGCTTCATCATTCTTTCTGTAAACATGCTATCATCAATGCCGGTGTTCAGTTTTACCTCTTTTAGTTTCATTATAGTTTTGTGATCTTTTTGAATATTGTGCATTTCAGAATGAAGTATCGTCCAAAAACCGTCAATCTTATCATACTTTTCGACGGTAAGATTCTTTAGATGATCCCCGTCTTCGTCATAAAACTCCTTTTTTAGTCCGATCCATTTGTCTTTACTTACCCATACAAATGTTTTCGAATACATATAGTTTTCTTCTTTTGGAATGCTTTCAATTACATAGCATTCCTCTCCATTAAGTTTTTCCTCACGTATAAGTTTATGAGTATCTTCTGATGGATGACGGTCTCCGAGATCATCATATGTAAAGTCTGATCCCATAAAGTAATCGCTTTTACTGTCGCTTGAAATTCGCTTAACTTTTTTAAGCGCAGGGAGATAAATCCACTGATCATCATCTTTGCCTTCTTCATCATAACTCCAGTTCATGAATGAAGTATTTCGCACATCAGCAGGTGAAAGAAAGAACATTATACTTTTTTCTTCTTTACCATAGTCTTTGCTGAATTGCTGAATTTCACGGACTCTTTCATCACCGCGTGAATTGATCAGTGTCATAGTTAATTCTGATGTAGCATCTTCACCGGTTTCACGGTAATAAACGTTTTCGACGATTTTCTGTCCGGTTAAATTTTCCTGGGCATGTATCGTCATTCCAAGGGCAAATACCAGTAATGTCATTATTATTTTTGTGAGTTTCATTTTGATTCTCCTTTATTTATTTGTAATTCTATTCTGCTCAGTAATTCGTTTTCAACCTCTTCCTTTAATTCATCCGAATAAAGAGAGACAACCACACCGTTATCACTAATTAGAAGAATATTCGGATTATCTCCGGACAACTCCCATTTGTTCAATACTACTTCATTTTTATCGAGCACATAAATTTTTGTTGTATCTTCTTTAGCTTTACCTCTTACTTTACCTTCAATAATTGAATTGGGAATCCAAGTTGCTTCGGTGTTTAGTATAAGCGTTACTTGAAATTTATCCTTACTATAATTCCGTTTGTCGATCATTTCAAGAAATTTTTGGACATTGCTCTGTTGATCGGGCGCAACGTATAAAAGCAAATTGATTTTTCCTTTTAGTCTCTTACTTAACCATGAAGATCCATCAATATTTCCGCCGTTTTCTTTATCCAAAAATACTTCAGGCGGAATTTTATTTATTTCAACCTGAGCGCTTACCGAAAGCGATATAAAGCAAATCATTACCACTAACCGGCATATAGTTCTAATAATATTTTGATTCTTATTTGTTCTCATCAGCATTCCTTTTCTTTTTGAAATACACGTTTGATTTATAAAGAACTAAGAACATTATTGTAACTGTACCGATGAAGCTTGTAAACATATTGAGGGAGACTAACGCACCAAGAGATCTGTTTGGCGGAAATACGGAAAACAATAGGACTAAGAAACCTGCTATCACTACAACAGCATTAAAGCTTATTGCTCTTCCGGAATGATGCATCGTTTCTTTAATTGTTAATTCTTTATCCCCCGATTCGAGCGCGTAAATTTTATATCTCTCGATAAAGTGAACCGCGTAGTCAATTCCTATACCAACCGCAATACTTGAAATTAATGCCGTTGTTGTGCTTAAAGGTATGTTGAATATTCCCATCAGTCCGAAACTGATGATTGCAGTTATAGTGATTGGGATGGACCCGATTAAGCCGATTGAGATTTTCTTGAACATAATTGAAAGAAGTACAATTATAATTAACAATGAAAGGAGAAGGCTGTTAATCTGTCCTTCCAAAATAAGATCGGTAAATACGAGAGCTTTATAACCCGATCCGGCATATTCAATATTTATATTATAGTTTGCGAAATCATCTTTATACTCATCGAGTTTTTCAATTGCGCGGTTTACTTCTTTCGAATTATCACTCTTTAGTTGAACATTCACATTTGCCTTTTTGTAATCGTAGTCGACAACTTTCCAAAGATTATCCGGGTCGCCGGACATTTCGTAAAGAAGTAGATATTGAGCAATCAAATTTTGGGACTCGGGTATGGTGTTATAGGCATCATTATCAGCGTTCATTACTTTGTTCATTCTTTTTATGTAATCCGCCAATGAAAATGAATTACCTACCACATCAATCGATTCGACGTCTTTCTGCATTTTGTCGATTAACCGTTGAACTTCAGGTTCTTTGAATTTATCGTGTTCATCCGAATCGAGAATCACATTTAGTGTATTTGTACCGCCGAAGTGTTGATTTATAAATGCATCTGTTTGAACTATATCGCTGTCTTTTTCAAACTTGTCGAGAAAACTTGAGTTGATCCAAACTTCATTTATCTCAATTACCGAGACAACTATAATAAAAGCGGTAACCGAAATTACAAGAAGCTTGAATTTTACCGTCCACTCGGCAAACTTATAGGAGAATTTTCCGCTTTCTTCTTTTGATTTTTCATGATGAACTTTTCTTCTCGGCAATCCGAATACAATTATTGCAGCAGGAATCAAAACAAGCGAAAATACCATTGCCATCATGACTCCGAATGCAGTAAACAATCCAAAATATTTGATTGGATAGACTTCGGATGTCAAAAGCGAGATAAATCCGACTGCTGTTGTAACGGAAGTCATGACAATCGGTTTCCACATCTCTTTGATCATGTCTTTTACTGCATCTAACTTATTTGCATCGGGATGCTCAAATAGATAGAGATCAAGATGGCTATAAAGGTGGATGCCATCCGCAACACCTATTGCAATAAGCATAACTGGCATCATTGTCGAAACCGAGTAAATAGGAATCCCGATAACCGCCATTAATCCGAAAGCCCAAATTGTGCTAAATAGAACTACGAGTAAGGTGAAGATCGTATTTCTTACACTTCGCATAACAAAATAAAGCACAAGTATTATAACAACTATTACAATAGGCACCATTATCATCATATCTTTCGGGGCGAGATAAGCAAGAGTTCCTTCAACTATCGGAACGCCAGCTACATGTAGCTTTTCGGGTCCTTCATAAGAATGCGCTAAATTCAATACCTCATGATAAAATTCGATTGTAAAAACATCATCATCTATTGCCGCAACAATGAGCGCTATCTTTTCATTTTCCGATACAATTCGCTTAAAAACCATATCATTGCTTCGAACATCCGATTGCAATTGCTTTAATTCTTCTTCGGTTTGAGGAATCTTATCGTAAAAATCTTTTACATCCAGACTCCCTTCGGTTCCGACAATATTTTCAGCAGTATACAGTGAAGTAACATCATCTTTATTAATCTCCTCCATCTTTTGAAGTTCGCGAGTAAGATCTTTTATTTTCTTTAATGTAGAGGGATTATATATTCCTGCTTTATTTTCGACCGCGATCAATATACCGTCATTAATATCGAATATCTCTTCGGCTTGATCACTGAAAACAAATGCGGGATGATCATACGGCATATATTCATCAAGATCGGTTTCCATTCTCGAATTTTCTATCATTCTATCCATGAAAAACAGGGATATAATTAGAATTAATACAAGAGCAATTATAGATCCGATTAAGTGTTTGTTTTTAGGGCATTTCATATTTTACTCGTTTTAGTTTAGTGGAACTAACTTATAGTTTAAAAATCTCTTTCCTTTCTTGGTAAGAGCGCCGTTCAGAACGATCTTCAGTAACTGATCAAGTTCGCATTCAAAATGTTTAGTATTCCTTCTGGTAACTTCGGTTATTGCACCGTAGATTAGTTTGAGATAAAGTTCTGCCGGGTAATCGTTGAGCACGCCTTTTTTTATTCCGCTAGTTATCAACAAACGAAGCAGCGGTATGATATTGTATTTACGAAACCGTGCAACCTTAATCCAGATTTCGGGATAAGAGCGTTTCAACTCTAAAAGCGAAATATCATCAAAGGCCTTTAGATTTTTTTTGACGATGTCAAATATTGTATAGAACTTTTCAATGAATGGAGATTCATTTGCCACGATATAAATTACATCACCATAAGCTTCGTTAAGCATCTTCGATATAGTGTTATCAATTAACATATATTTGTTTTCAAATTCTGTATAGATAGTTTTTTTACTAATCTTAAGCTCCGATGCTATCTCGTCAACGGGAATATTTTGAAAACCTTCAGCTTGAAACCTTTCTGCTAGATATTTTTGAATTTCTTTTTTAGTCATCACTTCACTAAATTGGTTAACGTTAACTAACTTTATAATGCAAAAAAAATTATTTCCCGATCATTTCCGTTATTGTACTAAAAATTTTATCACCTTTACTCGAGAGATTAAATCCAAAACCCCCGAGCCGCCATTCCAAAACTGTTAAACGAATAAATCCTAAAATCATCGTAACTATATCACCTGTTTCAATGCTTTTAAAGTTATTCTCGGCTTTTCCTTGATCGACAATTGATGTAAGTAAACTCTTCCGGTATTTAATTATTTTCATAAGTTTTTGTTTCAAAAGGTCGCTCTGGTTAAAGATATCTTCTGAAAAAAGAACCGAGGTCATTTCTTTATTTTTTTGCAGAAAATCGAAATGAAACTGGATAAACCGTCTTAACTTATCTGCTGCTATTTTTCCGTTGTCTAAGTGAGCTTCAAGTTTATGATCGAACTCTCCAATACGGGATAATATCCCCAATATAATATCTTCTTTATTCAAAAAGTGACGATAAATAGCCGGTTCACTAATCTTAACTTTACCGGCTAATTCACGAATTGATAAAGATTCGTATCCCCCCTCATGAATTATATTTATTGCTTCATCAATAATTGTTTTTTGTCTTTCTTCTGTTGTTAAACGTGCCATAATCTATCCAAAAAAAATTGTTTGTTATCGCTCACTAACAAATATAACTTCTGAAACATGATTTGTCAAGTAAAAAAATTATTGAACTTCGATTAGTAAGCATATTTTTATCACTTAAGTAACTCAGTATAAAATTGGGAATGATCTAAAAGGTTTAACTTCACCGTTTTTGTATTTGAAATAATCTCGGCGGAGAAGACTTTCGACTTCGCAACAGTTAATCCGGTCAATGAAGATGAATGATTTGAAATTCATAGTGACTATTAACTGACTACCAACTTTTATATTCTCGCGGCACAGTGATTCCATACTTTTTATTAAATGTTCCGTCTCTGACTATCATTCTATCTCCTTTACCGAAATCTATTCTTGTTATATCAAGGTCGACTACCCAATTGTGATCTAGTTTCTCAGCCATCCACATAAATATTCGTTTTACTTTTACAGAGTTACAATTCTCAAGCAGGTACTGTACTTTTTTCGGTCTTAGGGTCATTAAGTTTTCCATTATTTTTACTGCTTCATCAAATGTTTGATTCTTAGGTATTTCAAATAGCAATTCCATAACTGCCATTTCAGGTATTGAGATTTTAAGCTCAACTCCTTCCAATGTTACAATTGTATATAATTCTCCATCATTATAGTCGAACAACTTAGTTTGAGTAAATGTTATAGATTTGCTCCACTCTTGATTTTTAAACCATGCTGGTAAGTTTTCTTTGTGGTTTCCAAATATTCTTATACTTTGTTCGCCATGTCTGATGTAATGAGCATAGCCTTTTAATTCAAGTGCACTTTTACCTCCCGGATGTATATTACTGGACTTTTGATTTTGCAAAGCCTCTATTCCGCTATACCATCCAACCTGATCTCCGGATAATTTGTATGCCCCGTACCCCAAAGATTCCAGCCAATTACTTTCTTTATATTTTTTGAGAAGGTCTTTCTGATACCCCATTCCTCGCAAATGAGAAGATAACTTTATAGTTCCTCTTTCCCACTCTCTCAATAATTGATTTATTTTATCCATTTAAATGGTACTCATAGTCTACTTTCACAGCAGATTACAAAGTATTTATAAATTTTACTTTATAATTATACTCAAAAGTAGACTAGTAGTCAACTTTCAGCATAATTTATAAAGTAAATGAGTTTAATACAAATGCAATCAGTTTATCTAGTTAGTTACAAAGTAGATCAAAGACTCATAGACTTTAGTATTCATAAGGGTTTCGTGAGTACAGCCATAGTAAATTTCGCAATCTATTTCTCAGCAATAAATTTTAAATAGTCGTCCAACTTTTCTATGTAAAACTTTTTTCTCAGAGAAGGTTGATGAGGTAGCGGATAAATTACTCTATCCAGATCATTTTGATATTCTTCAATTCGTTTGAAATTGAACTCACTTCTTGCTTGCCAGTCCTGAGTATAATCCCAATAGAATCTTACTCGCTTAACAAAGTTTTCTTTTACTAATACATTTAATACTGGCTCACCCAAACAAATTATTTTTGCTTTTGGGAATTCTTTAATCTCACTTTGTAATAACGGAAGCCAATATTTTTTTGACTCCCTCAGAACATCAACCTCTTTAATAGATGTAGGAGGAGATGCGAAAAAGTTTTTTGCTAAGTTTGTTGCAAAAACATTTTCATCCAGCTTTATACCTAGTGCATCACAGATTTTTACAACATAATTTTTCATCGAACCGTTTTTATCAAGATTTAATACTGTCTTAACACCTTTTCTACTTTCAGCTCTTTGAACTGTAGGATCTTGACCTAAAAGGATAATCTTTATTTCTCCTGAACCTCTAAAATTACTGGGTATCGGAACCGAAGTGTCTATATACCTAGTTAGCAATGAATCACTCTTCATTAGTTCCAGCACATCTTCTGCTGATATTACATTCATATATTCTCCAAAGAAATTTTATATAACTTCTTTAAGCTATCCTTTCTAACCGGTTAATTTTGAGTCTCTCTTATACTGACACTACCTAAATACTTTTTCATATAACATGTTTTTCATACTCTCATCCGGATGCCATTTATACTGTGTTTCGATTCGCCTTTCTAAAAAGATATTTGTCGCATCGATAACATTGCCTTTTATCGAAATCTTATCATCATCTTCCTTAAAAAATGTTTTCGCCAACAAATCTAATTGAACTCGTAATCCTTCATCATCAATTCTATCTTCGTCATCAAAGAAATAAATATTATAGAATTCTCTTATTATTCTAATTGGTTTTCGGTTTTCTAATTCTACTATAAACTCAGCAATTCTCACCTTACGGTTACTAAATTCCGGGAAAGTCGCTTCCTTTTCATTACGGTTCAGATTATAAAATTTATTTTTTGCGAGTTTTTTTATGCTGCCGTCATCCAGAACGGCAAATACTCTTATTGAGTGATTCATTTATTTGTGTTTATTAATTTTGAGATGGTTGAGCTTTAAGAACTGGTTTCAAATTTTAGCAAAAAAGCAATTCTGATTTATCTTATTAATTTCCCTAAAAGTATTTAGATAAAAGTTAAGAGTTAATTACAGAAAGAGATTTTTTAACTTTTCTTTATCCTCTATAAGTTCAGAAGGATTCCCGTCAAACGCTATTTTACCCAGCTTAACTGAATAAACTTTATCGCTTATTATTAGTATCTCTTTTACTTTCTGCTCGACGATAAACATCGGAAGGGAGAGTTGCTTATTGATCTCTTTAAGCTTGCTGAAAATCTCTTCAACTAAATTCGGTGCTAAACCAAGTGAAGGTTCATCTAACAAAAGCAATTTCGGTTCCGGTATCAATGCTCTGGAAAGTGCAAGCATCTGCTGCTCACCTCCACTTAATGTTCCGGCAATTTGATTTAATCTCTTTTTCAAAATAGGATATATTTCAAGTACCAAATCGATTCGCTCTCGTAATTTCTTCTTATCCAAATGAAAACCGCCTAATTCAAGATTTTCCATCACTTTTAATTCATCGAAAACAATGTTGCCCTGCGGTGAGTATGTTAAACCGGCTAAAATATTTTTATGAGTGCTGTTGTTTGAAATCTCTTTTCCGTCCAACTTAATAGAACCCGACCAAGTTTTAATTATTCCCGCAACTGCTTTTAGAATCGTCGACTTCCCCGCTCCATTCGGACCGATTATAGAAACAATTTCACCTGAATTAACATTCATTGAAGCATCGTAAACAATCTGCTTCTTTCCATATCCGGTATTTAGTTTTTCAATCGTTAGCATGAATTATTCTAAGTAAGCTTCTATTACTTTGGGGTCGTTTAAGACTTCCTCCGGTGTTCCTTCACTAATTTTCTTTCCCGCATCCATAAAAATTATTCTGTTACAAATTCCTCTGATAAAATCCATATCGTGATCAATTAAAATAACCGACTTTCCTTTTTTTGGTAGATCAGAAATAATTTTTAAAATCTTATTACGCATCTCCGGGTTAACTCCAGCTATAGGCTCATCGAGTAATAATAATTTCGGATCAGCGGCAAGGCAACACATTACGCTCAATAATTTTTGCTGTCCATAAGATAAACTACCCGCTAAGTCATTGTTCTTCTCTACAATACCCGCATATTCCAATAATTCCAATGCTCGTTTTACATTTTCCCTTTCAATAGAATTTATTTTTGTTGGTGTACTGAATACATTAAATAAGTTTTCTCCGATATTGTTTTGAAAAGAAAGAAGCAAATTATCCAAAACTGTTAACTGTCTAATTAATCGAAGATCTTGAAATGTTCTTGATATACCATGATTTACAATTGTGTGTGATTGTAAACTCAATAATTCTTTGTTATCAAATTTAACCTTGCCGCTCTCGGGTTTTAAAAAACCGGTTACAACATTAAACAAAGTAGATTTACCCGCTCCGTTCGGACCAATCACCCCTAGAATCTCATTCTCGCTAACTTCACATGAAAAATCATCCAGCGCAGTTATACCATTGAAAGACTTTTGTAGATGCGAAATATTTAGCACTGGACTAGTCATTTAACTTATACTCCCCAATAAATCCCTGCGGTCTCCATAACATAAATACGACTAATAGTCCGCCGTATAACATTTGTCTAATGTTTGCGGCAACCGAATTCGGCAAGCCGACAAACCTCAGCAGTTCAGGCAATGCAACTAAAACTATTGCACCTACAATCGATCCTCTTAAATTAGCAGCACCGCCGATTATCACTATCGATATAATAAATATCGATTCCATTATCGTAAAAGAAGTCGGATCAATGTATGTAATATAGGTTGCGTAAATTACCCCAGCTATTGAAGCTAATGCTGCTCCGACCATAAATATTTTTACCTTCGCCTCAACTACATGCTTACCAGCCGCTTCCGCAAAGACTTCATCTTCACGTATTGCCTTCAACATTCTTCCGAAAGGTGATTTAACAATTCTATTTGCAAACCAATAAGTAAATACGGCAAGCAACCCTGTTAATATTAAAAACTCGATATGAGTCGAAATTACAAAACCAAAAATTTCCGGTTGCGGTATACCCGGCAGACCAAGCGGTCCACCGGTAAAGTTCACCAAGTTATTTAATATACTAAATGTGATAATCTGAAATGCGAAAGTAGCGATCACAAAGTAATCGTCTTTTATTCTTAAAGAAGGAATGCCAACAACAGCCCCGAACACACCCGCCCCGGCAACAGCCAAAAATAAATTAAGAAGGAATGGTGAATCCAACCTTAGAGCCATTAACGAAGCAACATAAGCACCCACTCCATAAAACGCCGCATGAGCAATAGATAATATTCCCGTATAACCCACCAGCAGGTTCAACGATATCGACAGGATTGAATAAATGCCGATTAAGATTAATATGTGAAGTAAGTATTCCAATTTAGCTATACCTCCGCCTTCCTAACCTTTTTACCAAAAAACCCCTCCGGCTTAAAGAGTAAAAAGATGAGCAGTATCGCAAACGCAATTGCATCCTGCCATTGAGAGCTGATGTACCATACTCCGAGATTCTGAGCAAGAGCAAGCAGCAACGCACCGAGTGAAATTCCCCAAATTGAACCTACACCGCCGACTATCATTGCAACTACGCCCATCATTAATGCATTCATTCCCATAGTTGGAGTCATATCAACATCTAATGCGACAAGTATTCCGGCAATACCTGCAATTACGGAACCTATTGCAAAACTTATTAAAATTATTTTGTCGCTGTTAATACCGGATATATCCGCAAGCTCTTTATTATTCGCCACCGCCCTCATCGCCTTCCCTGTCTTCGCCCACGACAAGAACCCAGCAACCAGTAAAACCAGCAACAAGGAACTAGCAACTATAATAATCTGCACATCCGTTATCCTCGCACCCAGCACCTCGCGCCCGGCAACCACCGGCCAGGTACGGATTGATTTTGTGTCGTCACCAAATATCATTGAGATTAAATTTTGTAGAACAATGTATAATCCCAGGCTTGCAAGCAGCAATATAATATTTGTTGCTCCCCGTTTACGCAATGGTTTATAAACCAACACTTCCATCATGCAGCCAACCAAACTTGCCGCCGCAACAGCTAACGGAATTGATATAAACAAAGGCAAGCCGAAAAGTATGTGAAAAAGAAAAGCAAAGTACGCACCGGAGGTGAATACTACTGCGTGCGCGAAGTGGAAAAAACGGGTTACTTCATATATTAGAGAAAAGCTTAATGCGATAAGCAGAAAGATACTGCCTGATATTAAAATGTTGACGATTATCTGTCCGGTCATTTATAATTTTTTCCAGTGCTTTTTTAATTGTCTCCAAACTTCATCAAAATCGGGGACTTCACTTACCTGGTTTGCTAAATTATTTTCCCAGTGCTGATTAAATACATCCTCTTTTCTATCAAGTGTTTCAATAAAATCATCCGGATTTAAGTTCTTATATTCTGTCTTTTCTCTAAAGTTAAAAACGTAATCCTCAATATCTTTTTGTTCCACCTCAAGCAAGTACCAGATGTCATACAGATCTCTAGGCACTGTTCTTTGCATAAGCGATCTCATCTTCTCAGCTGCTATTTCATTCAACGTGTAACATAAAATACTAAAGTCTTCATTCAAATCAGAGTACTCATTGTAAACATTGTGCTCAGCCGGATCATCACATAGTTTTTCATCTTTTGCAATATCCACCTTTATATTCTTATTTGCTCCGCTTCCTCCCAACGGACCGGTATAACCGAGATAGAAATTATAATTACCGGTTGCATGTACTGTCTCATCCTGGATATTAATGTTAATTCTTGCCTCTTCTTTTAGAAACTCTAAAAGTTCTTCGAAATGTTCTTTTATTTTATCTCTATCGAAATCATCACCGGCAAAAGTAAAATCCAGGTCTTCCGACAAACGGTAATCATGAAAGTAGATTTTACGTAATGCTGTACCGCCTTTAAAGATCAATCTTTCCTTTAAATATTTGTTTTCGGATATTCCTTTTAAGACCCAGCCGATTACATAATCTTTTTCAATCTGGGTATCTCTTAACCCGAGCTTGTTTGCTGTTTGTTGTATTTCTCCCGGTTTTATCATGATTAAGTTCCAACGGATTTTAATGCTGATTCAATTCCGACATTATCAATTACTTTCCACTCCGAATTATATTTACCTTCCTTCGGTAGCGACGGGTCCAATGGTGTATAAGAACCGCTTATTTGTTTTCTCATTTCTTTTCTTAAATCTTTCTGTTTGTCTAAGTTTTGTAAAATGAATCCCAGCCGTTTATAAACAGCAAGGGAATTAAACTTACTTAAGTACGCCGACAATGTTTCATGATTTATTTTACCTACGCTTCTGTAAATTGCTTTAACAATTTCCGTAATACCGTTTGCCTTGCCCGGCATATAAAGACAATCTAAAATTGTTTTTTCTAAGTCGCTGCAATAAACTTTGTTAAAATCGTCTATCCATGTTTTTTTATAACCAAAGAAGCGATTCCCCAGGGTGATAAACTCAAACTTTACTTTTTTTACTCTTCTGTATTTTGGAATAATCTGCTTTTCCGTAACAACCTGTTCAAGTAAAGAGGGCTGTGTAATTAATCCATGTATATCCAACGCACTGTAAAAGCCAATGTAATATTTTTGTGGTTGTACGATTGCTTCTGCGGTAAGATGCCAGTTGGGAAAATATATGTTCGCATTTTTTTCATAAGGAATTATAGAATACAGACCGTCTTTGATTCTTAGTATTAACCCCCGCTTTGTCATGTCGCTTAACAATCTCCGGACAGCCGCGGGATCGCTGTATTTTAAAATTCCCTGTGCTTCCTTAAGTGTAAAGAACTCCTTCCCGTTTTGCAGCAACGTATCAAGAAGCTCCGATGATCTGTATGAAACGTGCTTTTTCATATTTGATATGTGACTTTATAACTCACATTTTTAATATAGAACCACAATAAAATAGTAATTACGCTTGCTAGAATCAAGTGTGTTCTGGTTGCTGGGTTCTAACTCCTAGTTTCTGGTTAAAGGCATTTAGTCATTGGTTTTGTTTATCACAACGACCAATTGCTTAGTGCTCGAAGTTATTTTTTATTGTGGGGGAGGTAGAAAAGTTTATCATTCTGTAGATAAAAACAAAACTAACTGAAAGGATTAGTTAACTATTTGAAAACATCAAAAATGCTTATGAACGTTTTGGTTGTCATTAAATCACCCATTCCACGATACGAAAAAAGAATTTTTATTCTATGTATTATACTTTGAAACCAAATAATCTCATAAAGGACAAAAATTAATTCAAAAAGAAATAATTTATTAAATCTACAAATGATTATCTAAGTTTATTTGATGAAAAGTTTTGATCATGCTGTTTATGATTTTCAAGTCACAGCTCATTTGTGAGTTATTGACATGGTTTTGATAAGCAATTAACAAAATAGATAATAAAAGGAATAAAATTACCAGAACACCATATATTCTAGCTTGAACTTTAACCTGAGAAAATTTATTTCGGTAGATTTCATCTATTCTTTTTCTACTTGGATTTACCTCTTTTTCAATAATTAGCTTTGCCTCATCTTCCTTCACAAATTTTGTTTTTGTGTATAAAACCAAACTCACAATTGAAATTGTTAAACAAATTCCTGCCAAAAGAGTATAAATTTTAAAGTCTATTGAAATTATTATATTTGATAATATGGATAATAATACTGCAGATATTGCACTAAGAATTATATTGTTAAAAAAATTTTTATTCACTTTTCTCTCACTATGTTTGTATTTACAAAGGATATTAAATTATTACAAAAGCTTTGATAAACTTCCTTGTCATTATAGCTTTGCTTCGATGGAGGAGCCAATTTCTCATAATTCATTCTATCCAGACTAAATATTGCATTTCTAAGCAAGATGACATCCGGTTTTTCTAGATAATCATATATATGATTATCTTTAAGTTGATTTAATAAATCAATGTCTATTTTTGAGTTTTCAAAGTAATTTAAAAAATTATTAACTTCTTTAACTAAACTATCAACTTCTTCAATACTTTGTTTAGGATCAACTTTCCGAAGTAATACAAGATATTGATACGGCTCATGTTTTCCCAACAAATCCTCCCTTAATCCAAATTTTGTTATTCCAGTAACAGGCTTTAAGAAAACGTTATTTCCAAAAAGATTGTTGATGAACTCAATAAAAGAATCAGCTTTATATTTATTGCTATAATCACATAATATTTGGGCAGGGCCAAATTTATAATATCTTGTGAATGTAACTGTGTTTTTTATATCGCTGAATTTATTACTATCTTTTGAATTATTTTTATTACTATAATCTGTATTATCTGAGTATCTAGACTTTAAAAGAATTGGTTTAAAGCCATTAATTAAGTAATCGATCTCGTCGCACTGCTCAATAGAATATTTAATTTTTGTATGCAGAAACGGATCTTTATATTTTCTATTGACATGAAAACTTGTAGAAAAATTTAACGGGCCTAATAAAAACTCATCAACATATGTTGACGCATTGCCCACATTATATGCCGCTTCAGAATTTGCTAATGCTTTTGTATCGTCAGCGCTTAGATCAACACCTAAAAGCAAATAATCTCCATTCTTCATTCTATCATGAATTTTCTTTAAAAGCCATAGTTCTTTGTTGTTACCAATCGTCAGGCCTAGTAAATGATACAACCTTGTTTCATTCCTTTCACGAGTTTCAAGATAACTTTTAGCATTTTCAAGATTTTCGAAATCACAGCAAATTCCTAAAATATCAACTTTTGACTTAATGTATTTACCCAAGATCTCTTTGTAAATATTATAAGTACCTTTGTGCAATAAGTCTAAAGATAAGTCAATTGTTGAAATAGAAAACTGGTTTTCCATTTTACCATAAATGGTATTAATTATTGTTTTATCATCAGTGCCCGTTCCACAACCCAAACTTATGATATCATAAGATTTACAATTACTTAATTCACGAATGGTATTATCTATTTCTTCATAATGTTGCTCTAATAAATTTTCTTCATTTTGTGATAACCCTAAAGTTCCCTCTACATTCGACCAATTGTTGGCCCCGCTAGAATCTAAGTACAGATATTTGTTTTGAAGAGGTTTTCCCTGACGTAATTTACTGAACACTTCGCTTAGTTTTTTTGATGTGTTTTCTAGATTTACATACTCCGGGTATAGTCTAAAATCCGTCATTTATTGGTCTCCAATTTTTATTTACCAACAATTTCAACTACTTCGATCTTAAGATTCTCATTATATTTTTTTACTGCCATATCAGAAATAACATCTCCATGTTTATTAAATGAGAAGGTTCCTGATATTGAATCAAATTTGTTCTTTAATAAGAAGTTTATCATAGTATCCGGAGTTCTTTTTTCGTTCTCAAATCCCTTTATTAATACAAACATCGCTTCAAAACCTTTTACTGCATGTATATCTGGAATGTTATTATATTTTTTTTCATATTCATTTAAAAACTTTTCTATATGTGGTTTATTAGAGTTTATATCGAAGGCAGGTGTAACAAAAAATAATCCCTTAGCTAAGCTGCTAGCAATATTTAAAAATTCTTTATCTTCTGCAGCAACATTTGAAAACTTCCGACAATTTAACCCAAGCTCGTAAGCTTGTTTTAGAAAAGTTCCAATACCATATGGATGACCCGGAATATAAACAAGCTCAGGATTAAACCCTTTCAATACCTGAATAAGTGTTCTAAAATCCGTCTGTTCTTGAGCGTATGACTCTTTTAATAGAATCTTTCCGCCCAGTTCGATAAATGTTTTTTCATAAATATCAGCAAGCCCTTGACCATAATCATTGTTTATATAAACAATTGCCGCTCTATTAATCTTCATATTTGTAAAACTATATTTGGCTGCTATTTCTCCATCATAATTATCAGATGGCCAGACTCTATAAAAATATCTGCCTGCATCAGATAATTTAGGATTTGATGCCGTCGGCGAGATGAGCAAAACCTTCTTTTTTTGTACTATTGGTGCCATGGCTAAAGTAGCACCGCTTGTTAAATCACCTATAATAAACTTAACCTTATCTATATCCGTTAATTTATTAATTATACTTACAGCTGATTTTGGATCTCCCTTCGAATCTTCAATTATCAGCTCAATGTTTTCTAATCCACTTTGTTTCACTGCTAGCTCAACCCCATTTAAAACTGTTTTTCCAAAATTGGCCAACTCTCCCGAAAGCGGTAGACTGACTCCAATCTTAATGTTTTCTTTGGGTTTTTCACCACATCCCCCAAATGGTATTTGGAAAAGAAATAATATTACCGATGTAGTTATTAACTTTTTCATTTTATAAATCTCCAAATTTCTAAACTGCTTGTTTAAACTCCGCCATCTCATCCCAAGTCCTACCGAGCAAAATGCGTCCGGCTTTCTTCTTATTATTACCACCCCTTGTTTAATTTATCATTAAGATCTACTTTCCCAAAAGCTCTTAATAATGTTTGCCTAAATAAAGTTAAATTTTCTCCTCAATTTTTATCCATTATTTATCACTAGTTTTACCTCTATAAATCATATTTTTTTCTCATTTACCAATCTCCAGTAATGAAAACCCAAAGCCGTTAGTCTACAAGATTTTGAATTCATTGATGCATAATACATATGCTCCTCGCCAACTGGGATTACTAAACCCACTCTTTCGAATTTTTGTAAATCCTTAAATATCGTCACATGTTCATCGTTTTTATTTGGCGACGTAAATTCATAAGACGGATCGAGTTGATATTCATCTTGAGGATTTTGAAAGTATTCACATATTTTTCTGAGTATTGCTAAAGGAACTGGAGGTGTAATATTTCTTAAAGATGTAAACCGCGATACATTCGTTTTAAATATTGGTCGTTGGTCCCAGGGTCCCAGCGCTTGATCAACATACGAATAAATGCTACCAGGCGAAATACTTCCCCTTAAATCGGCGGCCCCACCTTTTAATGCATCCACCACTAATAAAGTGAAGATACCACTTCCATTAATTTCCAATGCTGATTCATTTTCACGACTTGCGGTCAAAACTGTTAACCCCTCTGATAGATGAGCGAATGCACCAGAAGTTAAAGAAGGTGACCCAAAAGCACCTGAATAACAACAATCCAATATTAGAATTTTTTCCTTTACTTTCGAATCATTAGCTAACTTAAGAATATCATCCATAGAAATACCTTCATCATACTTCTCGAAGTCGGTTGTAACAATATACCCGCCAGTACTTTTTATAAATCCATGTCCAGAGAAATAAAACAAAGCAATATTAGAGTCACCCAAAAACAATTCCTCAATCGCCTTTCTTAAATCAGTTCGTTTTATAGTATCACTAGGTGATGTTAATAATTTCACTGAAAAATTTGGCGAACCATCACCATGTGTTTCAAGTACATTTGAAATTGCATTGGCATCCTTCAAGCACCCTCTCAACGGTGCAGCTGGATAATCATTAATACCAACTATTAATGCTTTTCTCATCTTAATAACCTCATACTAATTAATCTAACGAATCAAGAAATGATTTAATATTGTCCCAAGTCCAATTGACAATTCTAACACCGTCTAATTCATCGGGTAAAGTACTTGGTTTATCATCGCTATATCCCCATATTCCTCGCCTGGGAACTTTTTCTTCTTTTGTGCATTTTATTTCCCAAAGCTGACCACTAGCATTTTTTGTGTTTTTAGTGACAATAATTATTACTCCGTCACATCCTTTAATTTTTGTTCGACACCTTGTTTTCCACGAGTCCTCCCATGGTTTCTTTACTGACATATCAACAAATTCAAAGGGTGATTTTTCGTTCTTTGCTTGACCAACTAAAAAATCTCTTAGCTTTACATCTTCCATAGCAAAACTGATAAAAATTCTACTTGCCATTCTTTCCTCCTGTTTCTTTTTCTATTAATAAAAAAATTTATCTATTTACTTTTTTCTCAAATCTCCCAAACCCACCCAACATCAAAAACATCATTGTTTTGCTGGTCAAGTGGGAGTTTGCTAATTGTGTATCTATTCGCTAATCTTTTCCTTTTCATTTTATATCTCCAATTCCTAAACTGCTTGTTTAAACTCCGGCATCTCATCCCAAGTTCTCCCTTGCAAAACACGCCCCGCTTTCTTTTTATTTACACCGCCCCACTGCTTAAAAAAGAAAGGTACATTTTGATATTTACAATCTTCTTTAATATCAACGACACAATTTTTCAACATTGAACGTGAACCGGGAATCAATTCGATATTGATTATGTTACAGTCGTTAACGCTTATTTTAAATAACTTACTTGGTCTGTTTGAAAGTGAAATGAGTTGTGGAAATAGAATTGAATTTTTGAATTGTATATCGTCGCTGTTAAACGTCCTCAAACGCCACCCTCAATTAAATTGAGTGATTTAGCTTTGAACTTAATTATCCTTTAGTTTAAATGCAAGATTTTTCAGTATCAAATTCTGTCTTATCAGATACTCTATCTTTGTTATCGGTCGATTAAAGGTCATAGTGAATGGATCATTTACTCAACTATTTGTTTTTACTCATCCAACCCAAAAAACTTAATTAACTTTTCAAGAGTGAATTCACTTTTCAATTTAAATGCACTGTTTTGATTTGCTCGCATTCCTTTCTCTTTGTAAGCTTCGGATTCAGGCACTGTTTTTTCCCATTCTACTCTAACAAAATACTCTGCTTTTTCTTCATCATCCGCGAAATTCTTTAATCCCTCATCCGTAAGAGGAACATCTAAAATCGATGTTTCCTTTCCATCATAAGTTACAGTAAATTTATTCGCTTGAGTCGCTTTTTCTTTAACGGTTCCAACACCTACATAACCTTTACCAGGTATATAAGCAAACACCCTTGCACCCGGGAAAAGCGGGAAAAGTGTTCTGCTGTACCACCTTCCACCGCCTGCCGAAATGAAACCATACTTAATACAATCCGGCCAAGAAGATATTTCTTCATGTGCATCGACATTAGCAACGAAATCTTTTCCGTTCCAAGATTCACTTTTACTCTTCATCTTGGTTTTACTTACTTTCTCAATTACTTCATTGGGGTCTATCAACCAGCTTCTGCTTATGAATTCTTTCCCCTCTTGATGAAAGTATCTAAAGAATACCGCGTTTATCGGCACATTATAATTATCAGATAAATAATTAATAATTCTTTCAGTTTCGTTATCTAATTCAGAAGAAATTATAATAATATCGTGCTCTTGATTTAATTCTTCCGGAGGTTCAACATCAAACTTTTCATTGAAGTCCGTTTCAAAGTCTTTTCCCTTATTCTTCTCTTTATATATTTCAACGATCTCTTTATATGATAAATTTTGAACCCAGCTCGCATAATCTAAAGTCTGAGCAACAACATCCCTTGGAGTTTTATTTTTCTTTAACTCAAGTACGGTTATTTTTCCTTCCATGTTAACAGCAAGCATATCAATCTGTTTTCCAAAACTTGTTATTACCTGGTTGCCGATAAGCATTAAGTCATCGGATATAATTGAAATATCTTTTAAAATTATTTCCTCCAACTTCTTTTCAGAATCGATTGATGTGTAATCAACTTTCTCAATTTTCCCTTTTGTTATATCCCATATTGCTACTTCAATTGGCATATGAAGACCTCCTAAACTAACCTTTATTCGTTTTCATTTATTATTATCTGCTCATAATCAATCGGTAGGTTTATTAACTTTTGAAGAAATTTAATATAGTCTTTTTCATTAGAAGTTAATTCGCAATCGCTCGCTATTTTAATTTTCTTTTTTCTTTTATCTTCATCTCGATAGACATACCCGATCACTTGTCCCAATCCTTGCTTAAAACATTCGTCTACATAAGAAGCCGTTTTAATCTCATAGAAAACTATCTCATTCTTAAGCTTCAACTTCACATCTACATAATTTTCCTCTACCTCCACATAAGTACTCCCATATTTCTCCCTTAATTGCTGCGCTAAATAATCTCTTAAGAAGTCATGTTTTTGATTAGCTTCATAGCTGGAGAACCCTTTTCTCTTTTGCTTCTTTTTCTTTCCCCTATCATCTCCATTATCCTTATTTATACCTTTTCTACCTTTTGCTCTCTGAGGTTTGGTTTTCTTATTCCCCGAATTTTTTGCTTCACTAACTTCATTATAAAGTTCATCTGCAAATTGGAGTGGAGAAATTCCTGCGGGTTTATTTTCTATTAATATTTCGTGTAGAATATAATAAGGTGAATCTTTTTCAATATCATTATCAAATTTTTTTGCTGACTGCCACAAAGTCTCTCTCTTGAAAATTGGACATATTCTTAACCCCGAATAAAGAGAAGCTATTTTCCATTTGAACAAGGGATTAAGTGGGATGTCTTCAATTTTACTAAACTCATAATTATTAGCTGCTTTGATAGTATTAAGAATCATTGATTTTATATTTTTAAACGCTGCGTTTCGGTTTTTACCAAATTTTCTATCCCAGTTGTATTCGTTGTCATAATTAAATCTTTTGGGTAATTTCCTCTTATTCTTTCTCTTATAGATACCGAATTTTATCGATCCTTGTCCTTTTATACTCCCTAATCTTCGAGTATAAGTCTCAACTGATTGCACAAAAGTTTCTGGATTACCTACATTTACATATTCAGATAATTTCATTTCTTCTACTTTAGAAATTGGCCATCTTTCAAGAAAGGATTTTAATCTTTCCTGAACAATACTTTCATCAATCATCATATTCTCACATTTATAGTAAAATAATGAATTGGCTAAAAGTCCTAATTAGTTTTTACTTCGATGAATCCTTGCTCTCTCAGCTCCATCTTTCTGCTTTAACAATCTATCCACTTCTGACATATTACTGGCTTGTTTTCTCGCTTTTTCAATAATCATTCTTGTGTATTCATCGAGGGGAATGGGTAAGGGAAGTTCAGGTAGAGTATATTCTAATGATTCATCATCCATTATATCTGAAATAAAGTGTTCAGGTAGATCGTCTAATTTAATCTTGCCACCTTTAGTAAATCTTCTGGTTAATCTTTGTATAAACTTTTCTAAACCTCTTACATTACTTTCCCATGAATACTCAGTGAGAGTTCTGATAAGTTTATCATCGAATTCGAGAGGAGATAATACATTATTGGTCTTTGAATAAAATTCAAGAAAATGATCTATGAGAAGTGGAATATCACTTTTCCTTTCACGAAGAGGTGGTAATTCAATTATCTCATCAAACCTGTCTTTCACATCAGCTGCAAAAATATCTTCATCGTTAATATCTTTATTCGTTGCCGCTATAATCTGAAGATTTACTTGAGTAACTTCCGTAGAACCAAGTCTCCTTAATTCACCATGCTCTAAAACTCTTAAAAGCTTTTGCTGTCCTTCTTTAGGAAGATTGCCTATCTCATCAAGAAAGATCATTCTATCATTATACTTTTCAAGTATACCAACCTTATCTTGATCCGCCCCGGTGAAGGCTCCCTTAACGTGACCGAATAATTCCGATTCAATTAAATTCTGATTAAATCCCCCGCAGTCAAAGGGGATTAGCTCCGGATCGTTTTCAGAGTGATATCTTTTCCAAATTTCTTTAGCAACAACCTCTTTCCCCGTTCCTCTCTCTCCTGTAATTAGAACATTTGTTTGGTTGTTAACATCGTTAAGTAAACGATCTTTAATTGAGAGTATCTGCTTAGATTTACCAATTATTCCTTTAAACTCTTCATTAAGTTTTTCTATATAAAGCTGGTCTTCTAATTCTTTCTGTTTTCTGGTTGCAATAGTAAGTTTTCTTTTTGTTTCATCGGGAACGGATATAGAGGGAAAATCATCTATACTCAGATTAACTTCTTGAATTGTTTTACCATCTCTCGCAAATCTTTTCTCAAATGACTGAAATAACCTTGCATTACTTATTACTCTTGATTGTGTTAGTAATATCCAGCAAGCAGTCATTGTTGGAGTTCCAGATGTAATATTTACAAACTTTTCGTTATTCTCGATTTTATATTTTTTATTTATTTGAAGATATTCATCAAATAGAATTGGATATACTAAATCATAATCTATCGGATTCTTTAAATCAATATAGATCGGAACGATTTCTATTTTTGGATTAATCTCTTTTATTCTTTCAAAATTCCCTTTTGCGATTTCTTCGTAATTGGTTGTTGGTGTGTTTGGTGTGATAAAAGAAAAAACAGATTTAATCTCTTTGCTGAAATGTTTATAGATATTTAAGAATGAGCCGTACTCATTGCCTATTACCTTATCATGATTACCTATGAATGAGAAATAGATCATCTAGAAAACTCAATTATCTCAGAATATTTTTCACCTTCGGCATAATTGAAAAATGTTGGAAATCCATTTGGACTTTTGCTTTTGCAATTCTCTTTTGTAATTGGTGAAATGTCATCAAATTCTATATGATTTCCATTGTCCCAATCATCTAAACCAATACCAAATGAAATGCCGCCTATATCAGTTAATATAAATCTGTTATGTAACGAATTATCCGGCCACCTTACTATCTTAATCGTAGTTTTCTTAGGTAATAGTCTTTCAAAAATTGGTTTTAATTTTAATTCAATATTGCCACCCAATACTGAATCACCAGTATGATAATATAATTCGACATTATTGTTACTTCTTAGATTACCAAAAACCTGTTTAATAAATACTTCCAATGGTCTTATGTGTTTATCACCTAACATTTGAAAATATGGATCGACAAAATGTATTTGACTCGACCCATATAAAAGAGGTGCTGCACAACCAGACATTTCTTCAGCCTCTCTTTTAACCCGCGAACAATCTGAAGTATTAAATTCCTCCCAACTTTCTAATTCATCTATTGATTTTATGTGTGGCTTGGAATTTGGATTTTTATTAGAAATTATACCATTATGTTTATGAGTTGAATAAAGTTCATCAGCTTTAATAATCCAACTTTCCAAAGTTATCGAATTCTCGTCCTTCACCACGTTCTCAGGTATTTCTATTATAAAGTCTGATAATTTTTCAAGAAGCAGATAAGCTTTTTTTCTCTCTTTAGTTTTAAATCTGCTCTTAAGATTTTCTTTAAGGAGAAAATTCCATCTTGTAGGAAATTTCCACAATAGTCTAAACTGCTCAATGCCAAAACGAGCTCGAAGTTCGAATATATCATCAATTGTCCGTATAGAAGAAGGATCCAAAGTGAACACTTTAATCATCTGGGAATAACTCCTCTTCTCGTTCTTCAAAAAATCCATTCGGCCATTCTTTTTCAAATTCTCCTGTTTTATCAATCGGTAATGAGTAACCTTTCATTGGGATCTCTTCCGGAATTACAAATACATTTATTTTGTGCGGAACTAATTTTAACTTTTCTTCTTTAATTTTGTTTTTATAAGTTTCTTCTATTCTTCGCAAAAACCTCAACATTAGATGTTCACTGTGTGTTTCTATTAAATAAATAACATCTGCTTTTTCGTTTACTCGTGAAATAAATAAATCTGCCAGTTCAACTTGGATAGCTGGATGTAAATGTAATTCTGGTTGTTCAATAGCAAGTATTGATTCATTTTGAATTAGTGCCCCAACAATTACTGGTAGAACCTGAGATATGCCAACTCCAATATCATGTGGTTTTAAAGTAAGGTTTGTTTTTTGATCTACTAAATAAAACTCATCTCTTGTTGGAATATCCTTTTTATATTTCAACGAACTGAAGATATTTTCAATTTTCTCACTTAAGGAATTACTTAATTCAAAAGAGAATCCTTGTTTTAATAATGGAAGATCCAAATCACTTTCTTCAGTAGCATTTAAGACAAGATCAATTAACTGGTGTTTTATATCTTCTCCTAAGCTTGTAAGTTGCTTCTGACTTAGATACAAGTACTCTTCATTACTTAACATATAGCCAATTTTGAATCTACTTAACCACTTATTAATACTCTCAACCGAAATTTGTTTAGTGTAGATTAAATCCCAAGCTGCTAGACCATCCGCCCACCGTTCAATTTCTCCTTTAAAATGAGCATCAAAATTTCTTGAGGGGATTTCTCTTATTGGTCCAATATACCTAAACTTATCAAGTTCAAATAAAACCTGTTTGCCGACACCAGTCATAACTTGGCAAACTAGTTGCATCATAGATGAATAATTATCAATTAGGTCGAAAGCATTTTCTTCCTCACCAAACCAATCCGTAACTTCATCACCAGAAATAAATTGATCATCATTGAAGACTATACCGTTCTGCCAATCCGGTATTACACTTCGTGGTGATTCAATATTCAATCTAACCACTCCTTCAGATTGTCCTAATAAACTGGAAAAGAGAAGTCCTCTTGGTTCTTCAATTTTATATCTATCAATGTCAATGCTATGATCGATGTTTACTTCATTAAAATATGCAAAGACATTTTTAGGATTGGTATAATCAAGGGATATTGATGCAAGTAATTCATCATTAATTTCCAAGCGATAATAAGTTGCCTCCACTCTTTCTAACTGCTCTAGCCATTTAACATGAATGGTTAATTTGCATGAATCACTTTTCTCACTAAACCTTGGGTACGAGGGATAATCTAATTCTTCTTCAAAACCTGTTTCCTGCGCTCCAGGTAAATCAATTTTACTTAAATCAAGTTCAATTGCTAATTCCACAGTTAATTTTTCATCATGACCGTGAACTAGATTTCTGAATCCGCCAAGATTGAGGGCTTTACCTCCGTATGCGGTGTTTCTTGGATCATAATTTTTTCTTTCAAGAATTTCTTTCAAAAAATGAATTGCTTGAATGATAGAACTCTTACCCGCACTATTGGGTCCGAAAAGTAGAGTTATAGGTTTTAGTTCTAAGGAAACTGTATCCTTGATACCTTTGAAGTTAGTTATATGAATTGTTTTAATCATGTCTTAATCTTCTTGTTTTAATAAACTAAGCAATCCAACTGCTGTGCTATAAATTTTATCTTCCAAGTCTTTCTCTAAATCGCCAAGGTTTTCCAGTTCATTTCTTATCTTGTATAAACTCTCAACAGTTTCTCGTGATACATGCTCTGTTATTCGACCTATAAGCGCTTCAGAGCTATTTACTTTAACAGCATTTAATAAATCACCAAAGAGCAGATCACTATTTGTATTAATACCAAACCACTCAGCTTCTTCTAATAATCTATTGGGCTGTTTTTCTGAAACCCAGATGATAGTTAATCCTAATATTTCTTTAATCTGTGTTTCGTCTAAATCAAGCAATTTGTTGTTTAACTCTTCTTCTTTTGTTTCTCTTAAGTAATCTAATTCTTTGATTTCATCTTTGTCTGAATCGTAATAAAATATATCCTTAAAAATATTTCCTGAATGGGCGTTTCTATGCTTTTGATATTCTTGGGATAGAATTGTATAACTGTTATTTAAGCTAATTGCATCTCTACCTAATGTAGGCAAACTACATTTACATCCAAGAAGCTGCGCTTTTTTGGTGCCACGGTATTGAATATATAAATCTTTTTCGAGTAGAATTGGGACAAAGTAAGAGTGATTCAAAAAGATAAATTGGTTTTTCTTTCGAACAAATTTCGTTGTGTCTTCAATGATAACTTTTTCATTAAACTTCACGTCGCCTATAGACTTAATTATCATTCTTACAAATAATGTCTTGTTCTTTGGGAAAAATAAAAGTTTTACTTCCTTAGATAGCTTTCTTACTTTTTCTTTATCGGTAATTGCAAATGTTGGTATAATGATCTCACCAATTGAGCCATCCTTAATCAATGGAAGTAGATCAATGTCCTCTTTATAAAAGAATCTTATCGAATTACTCTTTATTCGAATTGGAATCCGCAAGGTTTTCTTATACTTATCTGGTATTGGTCCATTCATTATAAAGTGATTGCCTATTTTCTTCTTTGAATTAGTTCCTATTTAATGTTATATGCAAACTTCTTAATATATCTTTATATGCTCTTATACCATAATTGAACAAACCCTCCATATAATTGGGTGCCTTCGAATGGGTAGCTAAATTCCGAAGCATAGAGTATGGGCTAAAAAAATCCAGTGCGGGAATTAGATCTGATTTTATTAATTCCTTCTTCGTTTGGTCGAATGTTTCAATTCTTTCATGCGTTAATACTAACAGCAGTGCTTTGGCACTTCTTAAGTTCGATACTCCATAACCCTCTCCAGATTTCTTTATTTCATCTAAAAAATATTTTTTCCTATCAGCCTCATTTGTTATTTTTTTTTCAAATTCGAGTATTTGATCATAATACCTTAGATAAAGTTGATTAAAATAATTTTCAAAGACCGTATGATATTCCTTTAATATTGTTTTTAAAGGTGCTCGTTTTTCAATCAATTGCTCAACATCATTTATCATATCTATAATTGACTTGGGTAATGATGGACTAAGTGATTCAAAATCCCACCCTTTTATAAATTGGTTAGCTAATTGATCTAGATATTTCGAAGATGATATAGCAAAAAACTCCTCAATTGCTCCTTCTTCAGTCATATAAATAAGTGTGTACCGAGCTGTCTGATTATCATCATAAACATAATTTGTTGTTACATTTAGACATGCGCTAAAGTCTTGTAAGTATTCATGTTCTTCCAACATCAACTCATGGCTTACTTGTAATAAGAATTCTTTAAATTTTTTATCTCCAAAGATAAAAAACAATAATGCTTCATTGAGCTTCGCAATTTGCTCAACAGCAATGTTCTGCATATCATATTTATTAGGTTGATAATGAAAATTCGCTGCTAATCTATAATTTGTAGTCGCACACATCCTCAATCCTTGTTGATCTATTTCTTCCCCATCTTTATTTTTTACCATATCGATAAGCTCATATTTCCTTTCGCCTGGGTAGTCTTCAATTTTTAATGGCAAATATTCTCCATTCCGCAGCTTAAGCCCTTCACGATATAATTCACCAATCACAATATATTCTCGAATATAAGTTTCATCATCTAGGTAAACATCTATTTCAAGTCCGAATTCGATTATTAAATTGCTTATATCTCTGATAAAGTACCAAAGATTTGTGAATGCCCCATCAATTCCGGCTTGATAGAAATTATCTTCAATTACTTTTAATTGTGGATGTGATTCGATTTCCATTTTATCCTCATACTCGCTGATTTTGCATCCCGTGTTTTTTATCCTTTCCTCTATGTCTAATATTAGCGAAAGGAAGCGGCAAACTTGGATCTCTTAATTTTTCTTTGGTGGATATAGATACATTTTCGATAAAATGATCCAGCATTTCATCTTCAACTCCGGCAGCATCTTTTGTGAAACCATAATAAACATAACATGAAGGTAGGTTCGATAATACTTTGATCCATTGTCCACCCGAATGAGGACTGCCATCACCAATCTTTGTGCTGTAGTATTCACTTATTCTGTTGCTAAGCGCTTTGCCATTTTTTCTTCTCGGAGCTTTGCCTATGTAAAGTATGTTTTCATCCGGCAGCCAAAACTCTTTTAATCGCTCTTCAAGAAGTTGAATGTTCTTCTTTCCATCAATGGTTAGAGTAGGTGATTTTCTGAACCATTCAAGTAATTTATTTTGGTCGATTAATGGATTCTCCAATAGACCGTTATTTTTTGATGGTTCATCGCTTAAAGAAATAATATAAACACTTTCATTTTGGCTTGATATTTCCTCACCCCATTTAACACGATTTTGTTTTTTTACATGAAATTTTTCAAATAAATCATTCAAAATGGTAGGCATCTTACAACTCCCCCCTAAACGCTCTTTGCATTAATGAGTTGAATAAGTTTTCGGATTCTTGAAGACTTGTTTCATATTGCTTTTTTAGTTTTTCAGTTTTTATATGAATTTCTATAAATTTTTCTTGTAGTTTTAGCGGAGGAACAGGGACTTCTAATTCCTTGATGATTCCAACGTTCACAATATTCATTGTTCCACCGTGTGAAAGGCTTTCAAGTTTTGTTTTAATTCCATTAGTTTTCAGTAAAGTCTTAAAGAAAATTGGAAGTATCTTCTTTTTATTTAGAGTTATTTTCATTAATCGAGGATTAATGATACCAGGCTGGAATTCTTTCGGGACAATGCTTATCTCACCAAAAGTTCCAACAAGACTTATTAATATATCATCCGATTCAATTTTACAATTTTCTAATTCTCTATATTTCTCTTCTGTGATATAATAATCGCCAAATTCAAAATTGTCCCTTATGACTTGCTCTTGTCCGTATATTTTATAACCGCTCTTAACATAAAACTCTTTTTTTAATGCGGAACCAAAGGGACCGGCCTTGATAGAATATGGTTCATCCGCTTTTAGTCTATCTATTGGTTCCATATTCCAATTCTTAGGATTTAAAAAAGGATCTCCAAACATCTCTAAAAAGGTTGAGCGGAGAAATTCATCTGCAAGCCGAAGGGTCTCGCGGCGTTTTTGTCGGATTGAGTTTGCTTTATCGAGTAGGTCTGCAATTCTTTCTTGGTCTTCAAGGTTTGGTAAATGGACATTAATTTCCTTTATATCATTAACTGATAGATGCTTTACTGTTACAAACGATGTTTTATCTTCAATTTCCTTTAATTTCTGTGGTAATGCATATTTGAGATATCTTCCAGAAAGTCTATCCTCATCTGCTTCGACTTTACATACCCGTTGATTTAAATACGCTTCACCACCATTCCAAACTTTCGCTCTAAATTCACCATCCATTGTGACTAATAAATCACCATTTTTGACTATATACTTTTCATCACATTCACCTTGATAATATGTCTCAGTATAGCCACGATCAACATCTCTAATACGTATTACGGGAAATCCTCTAGTCTTATTGAATAGATTTGAGTCAAGTGCAAATCCTGAAGTAATTTTAATATGTTCTTTTAGCTCAGTCATTTATTCCCTGTTTCAACTCATCAATCATCTCTGCAATGTCTCTTTCTAGTGTATCAATTTTAGCAATAATTTTATTAGGTTCTTCGTATTCAACTTCCTCATACTTAACTTCTTTATAGCGAGTCATACTCAAATCATATATATTATTTTTAATTTCTTTTGCCGGGACAAAGAAATGTTTCTTAGTTCTGTTTCTGTTATCTATTTTGTCCTTCTTCTGCCATCTTTCATAAACGTCAGGTAAATCATTTTTATCAATAGGGTCTCTTTTATCATCTAATGAAAGTCCATCATTTTCAACATCGTAATACCAAACTTTTTCGGTTGTGCCGCCTTTAGTAAAAATTAATATTGCAGTCTTTACTCCGGCGTAAGGTTTAAAGACACCGGAAGGCAAAGAAATTACAGCTTCTAACTGGTTGTTTTCAATTAGTTCTTTTCTCAAAGAAACGTGAGCTTTAGAAGCACCGAAGAGAACACCGTCGGGCACAATCACGGCAGCTTTGCCTCCTAACTTCAGCATTCTCAAAAAGAGCATATTAAAAAGAAGTTCTGTTTTCTTCGTCTTTACCTTCCCAAGTAAAGAAGGCTCGACATCTTCATAGTCCAAGCTACCCTTAAACGGAGGATTAGCTAATACAATATCAAAATATCCATCGGAATATTTTGGAAAGCGTTCGGCAAAAGTGCCGCTTAATGTATCTTGGTTGTGTATCTGAGGATTATCAATTCCGTGCAGCAGTAAATTCATTGCGGCAATACGGAGCATCGTTGAATCGAAATCAAATCCTGTTAACAATTCATTTTGAATGTGATCTTTATAATCAAAAAGTTTATCGCCGGGATAGAAGATCGATCCGTCATCACTCTTCTTCTCCATACCCGGAGTTGTATATTTTTTATCTAGATAAGTCTTTGTCCCAACAAGAAAACCTGCCGTACCACAAGCAGGATCGCATACACGATGAGTTGGTTGAGGGTCAAGCATCTGCACCATTAAATCAATAATATGTCTTGGTGTTCGGAACTGTCCCGCAATACCGGACTGCTGAAGTTTGCTTAACAAGTATTCATATAAATCGCCCTTTACATCACCTTGGGTTAAAGGCAATTCTTGTATAGTATTGATTCCGGTAACTAGCAAGGAGGGTTTAACGATCATCAACTGAGCATCTTTCATATACTCTGAAAAAGTAGATCCGTTTTTAATTGAACGTTTGAAATGTGGAAATACTTCATCTCTCACTATTTGTAATAACTTCTGAGGATCGGATTCGTGTCTAAAGTTATCCCATCTTAAATGCTGTTCGTTCTTATTAAATATCGGTGTGAACTTCTCACCGGTTGTTTTAGCTTTTCTTTCGTTGTTCTTTTCTTTTATATCTAGTAAACGGGCAAACATTAAAAACGTAATCTGTTCAATCACAGTAAACGGATTTGTTATACCGCCTGTCCAAAAATTTTCCCACAATTGATTAATCTTATTTCGCATTTCTGAAGTTGTCATTCTTCGACTCTTGGATGATTATATGGATAGCTTATTTCTTTAACTATATTAATTATTTTCTCAGCTTGCTCTTCAGTTGGAAATATTCCGTAAACTCCGTCCGAATCAATTGTTGTAAAAGGAGGTTCAAAAAGACTCTCAAGTTTCAAAGTGCCGTATTTGGAAATATGATTTGT
This sequence comes from Melioribacteraceae bacterium, assembly GCA_030584085.1. Lineage (NCBI taxonomy): Bacteria > Pseudomonadati > Ignavibacteriota > Ignavibacteria > Ignavibacteriales > Melioribacteraceae > Melioribacteraceae bacterium. The sequence continues at coordinate 438,603 of CP129490.1, read as the reverse complement.
AAGTAACTGAATAAACTTAAGCTGTGTCGCATTTAGATTAGGATTTTCTTTTATAAATGATTGAAACTGCTGTGAAATATATTCGGGATCAAGCCCGATAATTCTTCTAATTGCAAGATCTAAGTGATCTGCTGTATCAGGGTAAAATTCTTTAAGTAGTTCCAAATTAACATCAGGGTGTTGTGTTAATACAAGCGAGATTAATTCTTGTATATCCTTATCGTTAACAGATTGTCCTCGTTTGATTTTCTGTAACGTCGGGCTTTTATCAATGAGGCGAATGAGAACGTCTTCTACTCTTTCTTTATAAACTCTCATCTCCACACCTTTGTTCTTCACTTCATACTGGGTGTATTCGAGATCGTCGTCTTTAACGTCAATCTTAGGTGGAACATAATCACCTTCGCCGCCTCTGTCGTGAAACTTCATTATTGAACGCAATTCTTGTCTAACATTTTCGAGTTCAGAAGTTGTAACATCTTTCCAAAATTCTTTTGACTGTACTTTCTTTATAGTCTCAGATTTTGCTCTTACTTGATGAATTGATTCCTGAAGAGATTGAACACTGTTTATTATTTCACCTTTGTAATCTTCTAATGAACCGGATTTGAGTAAAAGTGCATTTTGTGCTTTAGCAATCAAAAAATCGAAATTGTATGCATCGCATTGTCCCCTAATATCTACCAATTGCATAAGGTTAGCAATGTTTCTCAGTCTATGTTTTACATCGCCTGAGAAATTATTTATTATTTGCTCAGATTGGAGAAGTTTAATATCCTTTACTCTTTCTTTAACTGAAACTGTATCAGTTTCTGCAAGTCGATTAACATCAGCCAAAATTTGTTTACTTACAAATGCAAATGTTTCTTGATCATACTGCTTTAATGCGGTTTCACCCAAATTAATTCTCTCTTCAAAAACCCGCTGCAGCAATCCTTTAGATTCAGTAGGCTGTGTATGTTTGTAATGAAGATCGAACCATTCGAAGTTACTCCAGTGATCAAAGATTTTAAATGAAGTTTTATCTAATCCTTTACCGAATAGATCCTTTCTTATTCGCGTACCGCGACCTATCATCTGCCAAAACTTAACAAAAGACTTTATCGGTTTTGCAAAGACTAAATTTAAGAGTTCGGGAATATCAATACCTGTATCCAGCATATCAACAGAAATGGCAATTCTTATATCTTGGTTGCCGTAACCTTTGAAATCATCAATTAACTGATCGGCACGTGGATCATAATTATCAATCACTTGGCAATAGCTTTCACCGTATTGTCTGTAAAGTTCATTGAACTTCTCTTTGAGAATTAAAGCGTGTCTGTGGTTGCGAGCAAAAATAATAGATTTACCCAAAGTACCGTCGGGTAACTTGCGTCCGTTTTCAATCAAGTTGCGGATGATCTTACGATTGGTATCTTCATTATAAATTGCTTTATCTATTTGTTCGGAATCAAATTCAAAGTACTCCGGGTCACTTACTTGCTCTTCCAATTGCATCTGTTGTTCAGGAGTCATTTCCGAATACTTAATACCTTCCCTTAAAAATTTTGTCGTAACATTGAAAACATCAAACGAAGACAGATATTGCGGTTCCGATTGAACAGCATCCTCATAACTGAAATATGCTGTTGGGTTGTCATCAGTACAATCGAACATTCTGAATGTATTTCTATTTATGAATCCTACCGGGGTTGCTGTAAGTCCGATCTGGTAACAATCAAAGTAAGTAAAAATATCTTTATAAACTTTATAGATGCTTCGATGAGATTCATCCGCAATAATTAAATCAAAAAAACCAACATCGAATGATTGATAAAATTGTTTTATTGCAGGATAAGTAGCTAAGTAAATTCGTTTATTTCTATCTTCCGATGTACGTGAGTTTAATATTGTGAGCGGTGTACCGGGTAGATACTCCTGAAATACATTCTTAGCTTGTTTTCTTAACTCTCGTCTATCACATAAAAATAGAATTCTTTTAACCCAGTTAGCTCTAGATAAAACATCAGCTAATGAAATCGCAACTCTCGTTTTACCTGTTCCCGTTGCTTGAACTATTAGCGCTTTTCTTCCATGTGTTTCGAAATTTTCAACGACTCTTTTAATAGCTTCAATTTGATATGGTCTATCAGTTATTTCATAATTAATTTTTACTTCTGATGCTTTTGTTCTTGATGAACGCTGCACAATTAGATACTGAAGCGAATCTTTTGAGTAGAAACCATAAATTTTTCGAGGTTGTTCATTGTAGGAATCATTATAAATGTAAGTTTCAAATCCGTTGGTATAAAATATAATAGGACGCTGACCATATTTTTTCTCTAGTCCGTCCGCATATAGTTGAGCTTGTTTCTTACCAATGTTTGGATCTTTAGATGTCTTTTTGGCCTCAATAACTGCTAAAGGATTTTCGTCATCATCAAATAGAACATAATCTGCTTTCCCAAGTCCTGAATCATTCTGCTGAAATTCAACTGGGAATTCTTGTCTAACCTCCTCAGTATCTTGCTGGTTTGAACCTACATTCCACCCTGCTTTAGCTAACTCTTCGTCGATTAAGAATTTCCTTGTATCTTCTTCGGTATACTTTAATTCATTAACAACTTCTTGCCCCTTAATAACAAATTGATCTAATTCCTCTTTAGCTCTGACTTTTGTTTCTTTCCTTTGTCTTTCAATTTGTAATTGTGCGATTGCTTCTTGAAGCTGTTTCTCTTTTTCATAAAGATCTTTTAAAATTTTATTTCTTTCAGATTTCCATTCTTCAGTTTTTACATTTTGTGTTGGGTCTGCAAAAATTGGAACACTATTAATATTTCCGCTGCAATAAGTTCCGTAAATCCACTTTGCTAATTCGTGCGCCTGCTTGAGAAGTTCTATTATAATTTCGGAAGTGATATCGCTGCCGTGAGCAGCTCTATTTCCATTGATTCTCAACGAGTGTAGCAGATTAATTACAGTTTTGGGAACGGCTTCTTTAAAAGTATCATTGTCTAATTGCCCGAAAAGATTATCTAGGTAAGAAGTGTTATCAATGTTTCGAATTGTGTAAATAATCTCAACAAACTTTTCAGCAAATGTTCTAAGCTTGACAGCAGAGGATTGGGGATCTGCATAAACATACTGTTCTGCAAAATCCCCCAGAGCTGCTAAATCAGGTAATTTCTTTTCAAGAAACTTAAAGTTGCTTTCAGGCATTAACTCAATCATTCTGTGATTGTACCTTGTGAAAATAACAATTCATTTAGACTAATTAAAGAATTACTTATATCAATCTTAATTTCATCGGCCTTCGCAGTTATTTTATCTGCTTCTTTTTTAATATTCGTAGCAGCTGATTTTAGTCCCGAAAAACTTTTTAAGGTACTTTCAATGTTGGATATTTCTTTTTCAACTGCGGCTTTATCCACTTCATCAATACTTTCATGTTCAATTATCATTCGAGAAATTGCAACTTTGAAGGCAACTTGGAGTAATCCGAAATGCGTTACTATTTTATCTGAATCATATTCTTGAAACATTCCGATTTGTTTATGAAGCTGTTCTTCGCTTGCTGTCAAGTAAATAGTAAAATCAGCGTTTCTATTTGTCTTTGTTTTATCAAGCTCCTTTATGAGTGTTGAAGGAGTTGAAATTGTATCACGGTCCCTTGCTTCAATCGCAATTACTTTATTAATACTTTTTACTGTATAGTTAAAATCACCTTTTTTACTTGAACCGGTTGAACCGCTTTTTGTTGTCAAATCTTCAACAAGATCACCATTCGAAGAAGCTATGTTTTCTAATGCATCTAAAACCTGATCTTCAAAATCATATCCTTTCTGTGTGGATTTTTTATTTGCCTCTTTTTGGAGTTCATCCGCTTTCTTTATCAATTCTATTTCTTGTTTAATTTCGTTTAGCTGTCTGGTAATATTACTTTGCAATAAGTTAAAGGTACTATTAGGATTATCAAATGATAATTTCTTTTCAACTGCCTTGATTACTTTACCATTATCTCCAAAGTTTGAATCAAGCATCATTTTTAATTGATTTGCAATACTGCCTTCTCTACCAAAATCAAAACTTTTATCTAGTTCAGTTTTGAAGTCATTAATAGTCCGCGATACTTTTGCCAGATAGCTTGTGCTTAGATCGGGATTTAGAGTATCATCAATACTTTTCTTTATTTGGTCCTTTCCGTCTATCAGTTCTTTGGTAGTAGAATTAATAGTTTTCTGAAGATCCTCTTTAAGATTGTTAAAGAATCTGTTCAACTTATCGGAATAAGAATCAGTTTTTGATGGATCAAAATTTTGCTGCACCAATTCGAGAATTTCAGATTTTGTAGAATCCATTCCTTGGTTAAATTCATCCACCATTGATTTAACTCGAAGATTTACAAAGTCAGTATCCATCATCATTTGCACTTTTGATTTAACAAAAGTTCCAAGGTCAATAACTTTCTTTATCTCGATAACTCTTTTTGAGTTTGTATCAAGCTTATTGAGTTCTTGATATAGTTCGGGATTATGAACCTCTAAATTGCTCAAATGGATAAGGTTTGAAACCTTGTCCAGTGTAATTTGTTCACTATCAAAATCCGGGTATTTTTTTGCTTCAGACATTTCATCCTCCGTTTTTTTTCGTTTGTCACTTTAGATACAATGCTTGTGCCAATGCGAAAACGGAAGAAAAATACAGATTATCAGGAAGAGAGCGTGATGGTCGTAACGGTAAAGCGTGATAGAAATAGGCACACAATGTAATAGTGATATTTTATAAGTATTTATCAGGATCTCCCAATTTCTCCCGTGACTTTCCTTCCTCTTACTTTTATAGCACGCAATTTGTTCGGTATAACAAAATCAAAACATTTACAATCATATTGGATCATGGCGCTTATGTCACTTAATATCTATCCCACCTATTGAAGGAATCGATGATTTAATTTTAATTGCATTTGTAATTCTTGTTACGGGATTGGTAAAGATGATGAGGCTAGATTACGGAAATAATTCCTACCTGCGTTTCTTAAACTAATATGTAATTGGTGCCAAGTAATTACTCATTCGTTAAGGATAGATTGAAATGAGAAATGTTATGTGCGTGAATGAGACAATAAGATTATTTTATCTATATATATATTAACCAAATTTCTGGAGGTTTTATGCTTCAAGTAGATTCAATCAAGTTACAATGGCCGCTGAAATTCACTGAAGTTTCAAGTACTTTCAACGAATTAGCCAATCATTCTATAACAAGGAGTAAGGTTCCGGTTCAACGTATGGATAAGGTTATAATTACACAAGGTAAACTTAAAAAGCTAATTTCTATAGGAAAATGCAAGGGATTATCTTTGGATCGAAAAAGTAAGGATCTACCCTCGAGTGAAAAATTGAGTAAAGTATCCTCAATTGGGATAAATCTCATTGAAATAGATCACAAGCAATGTGTTGTAAACCTTGAAGTCTCCTCAAAGATTTTCAAAGATAAGTATGGTGAATTATTTAATAAAAATAATGTCCATTTGATTTTTGACATAGTAAATGAGTTGGGGATAATTAAAATCGACAAAGAAAACGCATTAAAGCATTGCAAAGTACTGTGGATCGACGTTACAACTGATATAGTTCTTAAGGATCAAGAAGAGGTTAGGTTTTACATAAACTGCTTGAAATATCTGGTTGTGCGCAAAGGATTTCAGTTGGAACCGCATGATCATGCAGTTGAAATTCGTGCCAAATCAAAGGAAGATGATGCACTGACAACAATTTATAATAAATATGCCGAGCTGATCAGTGGTAAAGGAAGGAAAGGAGGACAAGATCCTATATGCACTTTTATCGATCCCAAACGTTTTTTAAATATCCTACGTATTGAGATAAAGTTTTTCCATCACAGTTCTATAAGAAAATTTTTTGGGTTGAAGGATGATAGCCAACTATATCTTACAGAAGTATTTGGAACAACAAAAATGGTCAATTATGATGTCCTTGATTCAATTTCACTTGACTTGGCAATGCGATATTTAGATATACCCAAGAGAGGTAAATATAAATTCAATAATCACGAAAAGGACATCGCCATGGATCATATTATTACAAATATTTGCAACAATGATCATCATTCACTTATCAATTATCTGAAAATATATGGTATAAATTCTGGTGATGATGCTTACAGAAGATACATCAACCGGTTTAATGAAATCAAGAATAATGAGTTAAAGAAGGAAATTGATATTATTTCCGACCTCAAGAAGATGATCAAAGCTGATTATGAGAAGTAATCAACGTCTTTGCGAAAACTACAAGTGCACGAGTGACCATTGGAAATAGTTGTGATGAATTATCTTCTGATTTTCAAAATTGACAAATAGAAAATTTGTCATAATGAAATTAGTTGCATTTCTGACAAGATTCCTTGCTCGGTGATTTAGCATTCCTCATTAAATGCGGTGGAAATCAATTAAAGTTGCCGGACAAAGAACTTGTATTAATTCCGCATATGAAAATACACAGTAATTCACTTTTTAGTGGTTTTAAGGATTCCCAGTCAATTACTCAAGAATAGCCTTTAACCAGCATCATTTGGATGGCGGATATGGTCGGATCGGAAATAACATTTGTCAGATTTTCGTATTAGCGGAAGATTAGATCACTCAAAAAGCTGGCAAGCATCCCTTTCGTTGATTTTGAAACGACGGTCAGTTGACTACTCGTTTCAGTGTATGGCAAGAAGATATTAATAATTTCTCTATGGCTGGACAACATAGACTGTTTAACAGGCGGAAGAAAGATTGGAGTATATCGACAACTCAGTTCTCTAATTATCTTTTTTGTGGTTAACGATTAAAAGTAACCTCAAAATGCCGGGCAGAGATCTTAAATATTTAACAAGAGGCTCCTTTCAAAATTACAATTAAGGATTCGTTTTATTGGTTTTAAGGACGAAGAATTAGACCAATGCCTTGTTTATTGAAAAGAAAATTTATTGAGTTGAAGAGATATCGCTGGATGGGATTATAATTCAATTAGCCGATTTATTGGCGGAAGATGAAAATGAATCCAGTAAATGAACCATGAAATTGCATTTCTTCATTGTTAAAAGGACAGAGGTCATTTCAATATCCCAATCGATCTATGACCTATTTCAATGATTCTCTTTCCTAATTTTCATTTTCATTTCTATCTCTCAAAGAGTCGTATTTCGTATTTAAACGCACCACAATCGAAGAACCTATTTAACCCATACATAATCTTCAATTTCTTCTACTCCGTTTAAAATTTGCTTAATAACTTCTCTTCGGGGAGATAAACGCCGTATGGATTACTAAGGTTAGATCAGAAACCATCTGAATAGCCCTCGTAAGATAGCACCTTCTTTGATTGCAGTTGTATGGCTAAAATTCTGCTCCGGAGATGGTAATCAAACACTTTTTTAGTAGCATAAAGGCTTGTATTTAGCCACTACAATTATTTTTAATGGAGATTCTTGCGTATTTCGCCATTATAAATTACATTAGTGGAGTAAATCAAGGAAAGTCGATGGATATAAGAGAATTCAAAGCGGGAAACCTTGTACAGCAATTTCAGTACAGGAGCTTTACACCGTCTAGTATTAATCAAGTCTGGACTTGGGTTGAACCCAAAATAAATACATTATTGGCTGAGGCAAACACTAAGTTGGGCGAATTGAACGCATTTTCTTTATATGTCCCAAATATTGATTTCTATATTTCAATGCATGTGATTAAAGAAGCCACGACTTCAAGTAGAATTGAAGGAACAAAAACAAGTGTCGACGAAGCCTTACTTTCCGTTAATGAAATTGATCCTGAAAAGCGGGACGACTGGCAGGAAGTACAAAACTATATTTTTGCTTTGAATCATTCTATTAGCCAGTTGAAAGAATTACCGATCTCAACACGACTTCTCAAGGCGGCACATAAAATACTTCTTTCCGGTGTAAGAGGAGAAGCCAAACAGCCGGGGGAGTATCGAACAAGTCAAAACTGGATCGGTGGCGCTACTTTAAATGATGCAGTTTTTATTCCGCCACATCACTCAGAAGTTTCTGACTTAATGAATGATTTGGAAAATTTCATTCACAATGATTCAATAGAGGTACCTCATTTAATACGAATAGCAATTGCTCATTACCAGTTTGAAACGATTCATCCTTTTCTCGATGGAAACGGAAGATTAGGTCGACTTCTAATAACTTTGTATTTGGTAGCAGTCGGATTGTTGGATAGACCGACATTATATCTATCGGATTTTTTCGAAAAGAACAAAGCATTGTATTACGATAATCTTACATTCGTCAGAACTTCAGATAAACTTGCCCAATGGATTAAGTTCTTTTTAGTGGCGGTAATAGAAACTGCGGATAAAGGAATTCAAGTATTTAAGGAAATTCTACGCTTGAAAGACGAGATAGAGGGCAAGAAGCTTTTATCAATGGGTTCCCGGATTCAGAATGGTAAGATCTTAATTTCACATCTTTATAAGAAACCTATTATCAACGTTAAGGAGGTGGAAGAAATACTTGATCTTACTACGAAACCAGCAAATAGAATTGTCCAAGATTTTGTTGATCTGGGAATATTAAAAGAGGTTACAGGATATAAGAGAAACAGATTATTTCTTTTCAAAGATTACTACCGGCTTTTTGCCGATAATTAATCATACCTTATCTGAGATTATTAAATTCGATTTTGAGATTCTTTTGAGGGGGTGAACCGTTCACCCCCTTGGATGAATCAAAAAGTTTTACATGCAATTATTTGCACCAATCAGCAAAAAAATGACAGCTTTAGAAAAATTTTCGTAATTCCAGGTTGTCATTAATGACTTCTATTGCCTGAATAATCTTACAGAAACACAATTTCTGAATGAGTCATTCCGTCTTTCAGCGCAATTATTTGCATCCCATTCTGGCGTCGGATCACTGTCGTTTTTCGCTTCATTTTTTTCGACTTTTCCTTCATTCCAACCAAATTTTTTAGCATGGAACTTGTTTGATAATCATCATTACCAATTATTTACAAAACACAACTGATGACAACCAGTAATTGAATCAGATCTTGAAGTAACAAAAGTTTAGAATCGCTAGCGACCCAATACCGTCCCTTACTCTGTTAATATCTGCTTCCGGGTATCCCTCACCTATTTTGGGTGGATTTATGTATCTCCGTTTCAAAGATCAGCTTGTGAATACAAGAAATGAGTTGAGACGACATCTATTCAGCAGATTCCGATGAGTGGGACGGAAATGTTTTTGAAGTACCGATCGGTTTATCTCTCCCGATCACAAGAAATGAAAGAGAGAACAGAATAAACAAGGAGAAAATAATATGGAAGCGTTTAACAAGAATCACGGAAGGAGTACTGAACCGGAAGTAAGTATTACTTCACACAAAATCACATTTAATCATGTGTTGGCAGCAATAGCCGGACTTAAGAAAGCAAAGTCGGTAAGCTACTTCGTTGATATGCCAAATAGGAGGCTTGGATTTCAGTTTAATTCTAAATCCCCAAATGAAAACACCTATTCTCTGTTCCCGATGAAAAGATCGAGTATGTTTAAGAGTAGTTGCGGATCTCTGGTTAAGAATCTACCATGGCTAACCGCAATTGCAAAGAACAATGACTCCAAGAAAAGACGGTTGAAAGTTACACAAGAAGGTAAAGTTTGGATTGCCGAGTGTATCCCGTCGTTCGAAAACAAGGTGAATGTTTCAGAAATAGCCTCAATCGTCCCGAGTGAAACAACCGGGATATATCGGTACAAAGATTCTTCCGGGGAGGTGATTTATATCGGTAGAGGAAACATAAAAAATCGACTGGCGGACCCGGATAGAAAAGAGTGGAATATCGAAACAGTCGAATACTCGGAGATTGCCGATCAAAAAGAGCAGATCTCTTGGGAGAAATACTGGCTGGAAGATTATAAGAACAACACCAATGGAAAGCTGCCGTATTATAATAAGACTCCTTAATCATACTGATCCGTAGGTGGAGCTACAACTCGGCTTCACCTATTTCTTTGCTTGTACCTATTCGAAGTTAACTTAACCAAGTGGTATCCGATTCAAGAGGTTGTGAAATTAAAAGTGTGCAGTGCTCTGAAAATAAGTGGTGTAAAAATATAATTGCCGGTAATTAATAGGATAAATGCAAATGGAAGACGGATTAGAAGACTTAGACAATAGAAAAATAAAAGAAACATTGAACGATCTCATCAAGCTTTATCAGAATATTTCAGAAATAAAAAAATCCGATGGAATATTTGGCAGGTACAATCAAAAAACAACAGCGGCTATTCTAATAAAAATCAGATCGATTTACTCATCTTTCATTGATGAGCATTCGGATCATCTTGACAAAAAGAAAATCTCGCAAATTTTGATTTCAATTGGCTTGATTGATCTGATAATGGCAGACATTGACGAGCTAAAGTAAAAAAAACATAAAAAAATTTTCACGTGATTAAGATTTTTCTTGATTATAAAATTTTTCCGATGTAAATATGTTCCCTATGATGATGTAAGTATTTTATGTGATGTAGTTAGATAATGTGATTTAACTTTAGATGCACCAATGTTTATACGGAGGATCCGATGTCAAAAAAGATTGACTTCAGCCAAGGGCTGGAAACTACAAGCAGTTCCATTTCTAACCCGACTCAAATTTTCAAAAACCAAGCTATGCTTCATCCCTCACTTCTAAAGCTGAAGGATGATAAGCTCTTATATTCTATCAGAGAAGTAGCCGAAATAACTGGCATGAGTTATCACTTCATTGCAGCTAAAATAAGAATGAATAAAATTAAAGCAGTACAATTTGGCGATCGTAAATTCGTCTATCACTTTGAACTGAAAAGAATTCTAATTGAGGGAATAGAATGAGTATAAGAAAAACAATAAATGAAAAATATCTCGTAGATATTTACGACAAGTATTCTCAGCGAAAGCGAGTTCGATTCACAAAACTATCGGACGCTAAAGCTTATGTGAATATGATTGAGCAGGAGAAGCATGATCAAAAAATGGTAGGTTTTGGTTTACAGAGAGTTCGCGTGTCCATAGCTGATGCTATAGAGGAATTTATGAATTTAAAGAAAACTCTTCGCTTAGCAACTGTAAAGAAATATAAAAATATCTTTTATCAATTTGATTTATTTACTACAAATCATAATGTGATTTATGTTGATCAATTTACAAGAGAGCATGCAAATCGGTTCAATGAGGCTCTTCATTCTGCTAACTCCGCACCAAAAACAATAAATCACTATTTGTTGGCCGTAAAATCATTGTTCGAGTACCAAGTCAATATGGACCGCCTCCTAAAAAATCCGTTTGATCATATTAAGCTTGCACGTGAAAAAACAAAATCTATGGTGGATAGAGCAAATGACTATTATACCGAAGAAGAGATTTCAAATTTCTTTAATCAAGAAATGTTGCAAGTTTATCGTGATGCCTTTATTGGTCTATTGTTAACCGGGTGTAGATTCGGTGAACTGGCAAACCTTAAGTGGAGTGATGGAGTTGATTTCAAAAGGAAAATCTTGATGATAAGGAGTAACGAAGAGTTCCAGACTAAAACAGCGAGTTCCGAGAGAGATATTCCGATAACCAATTTTTTATACAGTTTATTATTGGAGAAGAAAGAAGAAAATATTTCTGAATTTATATTCCCATCGATTACAGGGATGAAACTTTCTGAAAGAACATTATTGTCTCAATGCAAGTTGATAGCGAGCAAGGCGAAAATAGTTAAGACAGCGACACTTCACAAATGGCGACATACGTTCGCAAGCCATATTGAAAGGTTAGGTCTCAGTTATGAAGAGCGTCAACATTTAATGGGGCATTCTCCAACTTCCATGACATCGCATTACACAAAAGTAAATCCTCTGAACTTACATAAAAAGCTAAGTGAGCTCGATTTACTTATTACAAAGAATAGAGCAAAAGAGGAGGACCCAACACAATGAATATCGCAGACTTGCTTAATAATGTAAAAGATGAGAATTCAGCAAGAAATCTTCTTCAATCGCTTGGGATCCTAAAGACATTCACACACTGTTTTAAGTGTAATTCAGAAAGGCTGAACATTTTAAGCAGAGAGCGCTTGCGATGTTTCAGCTGTAAAACAGAATGGGGCTTAAAGAGAGACAGCATTCTCTATAATTCTAATTTATCATATACCCAATTCATATGGATATTAAAATTTTTCTCTCTTGGTATGACTGCTTCGGTTACTGCACATGAGCTTTTACTAAATCGTAAAACAGTAGATAACTTTTACAACTTATTTCGTCAAATTATTGCAGGGACGCCTATTGAGATTAATGGAATACTCCAAGGAGAATCTTACTCATACTTTATAGAGCAACAAGAAAACATAATAAGTGTAAAAACGAAAAAATCAAAATTTTCGATAGCGGAGTTTAGTTTTGTCAGAAGTCGAGTTCCGAATAAGAATGCTATTTGTAAGCTCAGATTACGAAAAAAACTACCATGCGTTTCACCGTCAAACGAGTGGATATATTTTTTACGTTTTTTAAAAGAACGTATAACGACCTACAGAGGAACATCTTCAAAATATCTTTTTCTTTATTTGAAAGAAATGGAGTTTCGTTACAATAATCAATCTTCAGATTTATTCCAAGAAATTGTGAATCTGATCCAAAATCACAAGGTGGTAAATTCTGGGCAAGAACGGCATTTTCGGACAAAGCTATCCAAAGTTGATGACTAAAAAGTGACTAAAAAGTGTCCATAGCAGGTCAAATTAGTACGTCTACAGCCACTACAAATTACAAGTGGGCACAAAAAAACCTCAAAAACGGCTTATAATCGCTGTAATTGAGGTTTTAATTATCTGGGCGGAGAGTCAGGGATTCGAACCCCGGAAGGACTTGCATCCTTAACGGTTTTCAAGACCGCCGCATTCAACCACTCTGCCAACTCTCCGTGTATTTCTTCAAAATTTTGAGACGTAAGAATAACAAATTTCGGCATAAATCTCCAATAAATTGGTTATTCAAAAGCATAAAGAAATTCAACTTTTCCGTTTACATCATCAGCTGCAATTAATTCAATCATATATCCGTCTTCCGTATACATATAGTATTCATCTGTAATTCCTTCGGAATCGGTTAGTGATAAAATATGATAAACTTCACCTTCAAATTTTTCTTCGTATAAATCCCATGAGCCTTCATCAATAATATAATCTTGATAATCGGTGAGATCATAAGTACCGTCTTCATAAAATTCAAAATATACATATTCATCTGTGAGTTCGAATTCCCAAACTCTAGTCATAATATCGGTAAGTTCGTTAGTCGTGTAATACTCGTACTCGTTATATGATTCATTCTCTTCTTCGGGGAAAAGATCGACATATCCCCAGCTAGTAGATTTGAATACATAACTGCCGGATTCAAGTTCGTATCCCACTTCTTCATTGCCTGCCTCAAAATAAATTACTGAGTTCTCGGAAAGTTTCAGTGATTTGCCCGCAGATAATTTTCCTTCTGATTCGTTTATCAATGAATTTCCATCTGAGGAATACACCTCAACAAAATATTTGATCGTTTTGTTGGTATTGTTTAGAATGCTGATGCTAGTCGTTAAAGGAGTAGATTGCGGTTTTACAGGTTGAGGCGGAGTTACCGAATTTTTATTTACCGGCAGTGAATACGCTTTCGGTGTTTGGCTGTTTATTCCTTCACTCATCAATTGATTTCTTTGCTCGGACGGCATACGGTTAAACATCTGAACTACTTTTTGTCGCGATGAAGAAAATATTTCATTCCAGGTACTAGCCGGATTTTTCGTCAATCCTTCTTTAAAAAAATAATATGTGAAGTATCCGCCGTAATTATCGTCTGACCAAGCATACTCTCCTTCCGAAGAAGCCGAGAGACTCATAAACCCTTCATAATCGCCGAACAATTTTTTATAAATTTCATCAAACTTTCCTTCCATTGAAGAACGGGATGTTTTTAAACTTCTGGCGGTAGCAATTTCTTCAACTTCGTTACTGCATGCATCCGTAATTAATATTTCCAATCGAGCGTTTTTACCTTTAACAGCTTTCTCTAAATCACTTCTATATAAATTGTTTCCTTCTCGTGTGACAACAAAAGTACCTTTTGAATCCATTCCCCCGTGACCACTGAAGAAGACCATAAAAATATCATCCGGTGAGGTTGCCGCCGAGTTAATTGCGCTTTTAACTTTTTGTGATGTCGCATCTTTTCCACGCAGCACAATTTTATTTACTTTATATAAGTTTCTCTTCTCGAGTATGTTTAATAACCCGCCGATTGTACCCAAATCCCGTTTAACTGATTCGGAGATGTTGTTTAGTTCGGCATCTTCGTAATCATCTACAATTATTAGTATTGCCGTTAACTTAGGAGCCGCTTCAAGATTTACAATAAAAAGGAAGAGAATAACAATTAAATATTTGGAAATACTCTTCTTCATATCTGTCCTCGACAACTGATATTTAGGGAATGTGTGTTTAAATGTACCGATGAGTTTGCGGAAAGTCGGATGACAATTATACAAATTTTTGTGATTATCAAGACACAATATTTTTCTTATAGAATGGATTTATGTACAGATAGACGGATGACAATATCCGCTGAGGTATAGATAGTCAGCTCAATAATTTATCGAGCTGATTATCGATTTAAAAAATTGCGTAGATAAACGGTGCTAGGGCTGAACCTTGTGTTAATATTATTAATCCGCCGAGTAATACTAAGAAAAATATTATCGGCAGCAGCCACCATTTTTTTCTGACTTTTAAAAACTGCCACAATTCCGATATGATTGATAACTTGCCCATTTATTTCCTGTTAAAATTGTCTCTCTGTTAGTTCTTTTGTGTAACTGATCTTTTCTCTTTTATTCCAGTAACTCGGCTTATCCTTTTCAATTTTTCTATCGATAAAATCCTTACCGACTAACTTCGCAATCCAACCGATAATTGTAACAACAAAATAAAATAATATTGATAGAATTACTCTGGTCATAATGAAACCGAGAATAACGGCTATTGTCATCCACGCTTTATGAATCGGTAATAATATTTTAGGATAAATTATACCGAAGAATAAAAGAATTGCCCCGGCTGAGCCGACAATCATATAAACTGTATAATTATCCCAAGCATACTGAAAGAGGAATCCGATAACTATAAGAATCGCTCCGACAGTAATTCCGAATTTTCGAAGTTCTTTTTTATCACTTTTAATATGTTTTAATTCCTCTGATATCATATTAGTCTAACCCAAATTCTTCCCGCCAATTTTTATCTTCTTCAAACTTCGGCTGATCTTTTTTATTAAGCACAAAATTACCAAGTACAAGATAATCCATTTCGGTTCTCATAAAACAGGTATAAGCTTCTTCCGGAGTGCATACAATCGGTTCGCCCCTTACATTAAATGAAGTATTGATAATAACCGCACAACCGTATTTCTTATCGAATTCTGAAATCAATTTATGATAAACCGGATTTGTATCTTTATTCACAGTTTGAATACGGGCTGAGTAATCAATATGAGTAATTGCCGGAATATCCGAACGAACTATGTTCAGTTTATCAATCCCGAATAAGTTGTTTTCTTCGTCACTCATTGCTTTCTGACGTTCTTTTTTTACATCGGCAACTAATAACATATATGGACTAGGTCTATCGATTTCAAAATATTCCGAAACTTTTTCTTCCAACACGGAAGGTGCAAATGGTCTGAAACTTTCCCGATACTTTATCTTCAAGTTCATTATCGATTGCATTTTTTTTGATCTAGCATCACCGATAATTGAGCGATTACCGAGAGCTCGCGGACCGAATTCCATTCTTCCTTGAAACCATCCGATAACATTTTCTTCCGCAATTAAATCGGCGCAATACCCGGGTAAATTTTCCGCCTCAATAAACCGGTATGGAATTTTATTTTTATCCAAGTATTCTTTGATATACTCGTTACTGAATTCCGGTCCGAGATAAGAACCTTTTTGAAAATCGATATTTGCGAAAGTCTTTCTTTCATTATCAAGATATTGATACCATGTAAATAGTGCAGCTCCGAGCGCTCCTCCCGCATCTCCCGCCGCGGGTTGAATCCATATATCGTCAAAGATATTTTCTCTTAAAACTTTTCCGTTGGCAACACAATTCAACGCAACACCGCCGGCTAAAACCAAATACTTCATGCCGGTTTCTTTTTTGATATGTCTCGCTAATCTTATCATTACTGCATCGGTTACATCTTGAACCGAACGAGCAAGATCCATATCCATTTGAGTTAACTTTCCTTCCGGTTGACGGGGTTCTCTTCCGAATAATTTGTGGAATTTGTCGTTTGTCATTGTTAAACCGGAAGCATAATTAAAATACTTCATGTTCAGTTTGAACGAACCGTCTTCTTTAAGATCCATCAACTCATTAAGAATAATATCAACATACTTGGATTCACCGTATGGCGCTAAACCCATCACTTTATATTCACCGGAATTGACTTTGAATCCCGTGTAATAAGTAAACGCGGAATAAAGTAATCCGATTGAATGAGGGAATTTGATGTCCGCAAGTAATTCAATTTTATTATTCTTACCAATACCATAACTTGTTGTTGTCCATTCGCCTACACCGTCAATTGTTAAAAATGCTGCTTCACTAAATGGTGAAGCAAAAAATGCAGAAGCCGCGTGTGATTCATGATGTTCGGGGAATAATACTCTTCCTTCAAAACCTATTTCATTCTTAATTAATTCTTTCATCCACAATTTTTCTTTAATCCACAACGGCATTGCTTTGATGAATGATTGAATTCCGATCGGAGCATAAGCAAGATAAGATTCTAATAATCTTTCAAACTTTAGAAATGGTTTATCGTAAAATGCTACGTAATCAATTTTATCACTTGTAATTCCGGCTTCACCTAAAACATAATTAACTGCATTTACCGGGAAACGATGATCGTGTTTCTTTCGTGTAAATCTTTCCTCTTGCGCGGCGGCAATAATATTCCCGTCCACAATTAAAGCGGCTGCGCTGTCGTGATAAAAAGCCGAGATTCCGAGTATGTTCATTGGTTATGATTGATTAATTAATTTGGTAAATTTATAGTTATGCTAAGTGATTGTAAAGCAAATTCACGTTGGAGGCAGCTTGCCGTTAAGTAATAAACAGAAAAAAATAGTCGAAAAGTTTTGGAAGAAATTAAGTGCCGAAAAGATTTCCGCTGATTTTTATATGGACGAAGGTGAAGTTAAAAACTATATCCATACAATAAAAGAATCGGCTAAGCCTGTTCCGAAAAGTTTTTATTTAATATTAGCGCTTATTCCAATTCTCTTTTTTGTATTTCTCGAAATCGGGTTAAGAGTTTTCGATTACGGTTATAATTTGGATCAGTGGGTTGAAGTCGATGAACAGAGAATCGGGTTAAATCCCGATGCTCCGAGAAGATATTTCTATTCTACCAAATCAGTTCCCGAATCTATTAAAGATGTTTTCCTAAAAGATAAACCCGAAAATAGTTATAGAATTTTTGTTCTCGGCGGAAGTTCTGCCGTCGGGTATCCGTATTCTCCGAATGGATCATTTTCGCGGTATGTAAGAGACAGATTAAAATTGTTGATGCCCGATAAGCAGATTGAAGTCGTAAACATAGCATTAACCGCGGTTAATAGTTATACAATTAAAGATTTCTTCGACGGTGTTGTTGAGCAGCAGCCGGATTTAATTTTAATTTATGCGGGACATAATGAATATTACGGTGCGCTCGGTGTCGGTTCACAAGAATCGCTTGGAAATTCACCGTTTTTTATCAACTTGGTATTATCACTAAATAAATTTAAAACGACTCAGCTTATTCGCGATTTCGTGAAATCAATTTTATCAATTGGAAGTGATGAACAGATTGCCGAAGGTACGTTGATGTCACGTATGGCGCAGAATCAATCGATTGAATATAACTCCGATATTTTTAATGCCGGCATTGAACAATTTAGATCAAACATGAATGATGTGCTTGAAAATGCAAGTATTCAAAATATTCCGGTTATAATTACAACACTTCCTTCTAACTTGGCTGATCAACCGCCGTTCATTTCTAGGAAGACTGAAACTTATCCTGCCGCTTCTGAAATTTATAACGAAGCAAGAAGTGAATACAATAATGAAAATTTTATTAAAGCCGATTCTTTATTCAGATTCGCTAAAGATCTTGATATGCTGCGATTCCGCGCTCCGGAAAAGATAAATAATATTATCGAAGAGTATAGCAGTTTTAAAAATGTTCATGTAGTAGATGCGGAATCTCTTTTTGCTTCACTTAGTCCGAATAATATTACCGGCGATAATTTAATGACGGATCATCTTCATCCGAATCTCACCGGTTATTTTGAGATTGGCAAATTGTTTGTTAATAAAATGATCAATGAAAATTTAGTTGACATAAATAGTGTCGAAGAAAGTTTACCTGAATCAACTGATTCATTAACTCGTGCAAATTTTCATTTCACAAAATTGGATTCCGTAATTGCCGATTACAGAATTAAAGTCCTAAAAAATGATTGGCCTTATAACGATCCGAATAAAAAATTGCCGAAGAATGTTTTGCTTAATCCTCTAAATACAATTGATTCGCTTGCTTATCAGGTTGTAGCAAATAATATGAATTGGGAAAAAGCACAACGTAATGCCGCAGCTTATTATTTATCGAATAATGATATCGAAAGCTATTTAAGTCAGATGAATAATTTGATTAATCAATTTCCCTACTTTGAAAGTTACTACGATATGGTTTCTTCGGAAATGTTAAAAAGAAAAGAATACGATACAGCTTATAAATATTTACTTGAAAGATATGAATTACTTCCTTCCGCATATTCCGCAAAATGGATTGGCATTATTGCTCTTTCCAAAAATGATTTTGATACGGCGGAAAAGTATTTGTTGCAAAGTATTGAGTTAGACAGTTCCGATCCGCAGACTTATTATAATTTGGCGGGAGTTTATGTGAACAAAAAGCAATTCTCAAACGCCTTAAGTTATCTTGATATTTGTCTCTCACTTGATCCAAATTTTCCGGGTGCGAAAGGTTTGAAAATTCAGTTGGAGAGGATTAGGTAAGGTATTTCTTTAATTCTAATTTGAATTTGCGGATTTGGCGAATTAACGGATTTGCGGATTAGTAGATTGATGGTTGTTGATTAATTGGATTTTTTATTCTGTGTAAGTGTTACCTTTTTAATTTTATAATTATTGCTTTGTGATAAAGTACATTTTCTACTTTTGTGCCAACAGCAACAATTATATTTTCTTTTGAATCTGCAGAGTACAGAGGTGAGACCTGTGAATAGTCAATAAATACTTGCCTTTCACTACTTCCATTGAAATGTGTTATACTTAATCTGTCACCGACAGAATATGTATCATTTACATTAGTCCCGGTAACTTTGTATACCCATCTTGGAGGGTAGTAGAGTTTTTTATCCGGCAGTGTGTATTTTAGTTTTTTCCTGAATACACCAATATTGCTCGCAATGAACAAATCGTTATTCAATAGTTTTATACTATTGACAGTACTCCCATAAGGTGGAGTATCTTGCAAGGTTTTATTTTCCCATATCACATTTAGGACGTTATTAGATAATTTCATTAAAACACTTTTGCTGTAATCAGTAGAATATCCGCTTATATAAATTTCAGTTCCGTTTTGATTCCCAGTAACATCCCGCAAATCTACGTCTGTCCCACTCTCTATCTTTCGCCAAGACGTGCCGTTGTAGTGACGGATATTTCCATTACCTCCGACAAGATATACTTCATCAGAACTTTTAGCCCAAATTTTTTTAATATAGAATCCTCCCTCATAACCTTTATTACTCCCCCAGAAAGTCCATATATTACCATCCCAATGTTGAGGTATTGAGCCGCCTATCCAAATATCATCTTCAGCTATTGCATAAATACTATACTCAGGAGCAAGTAGAAATCCTTCTTCCACAATTCTCAACGGCTGCCATTCGTTGCCGTTCCAGTGAACAGCATTATACAATTTAGAATCATTCGCTCCGGTTGAATCTTTTAGGTAAATTGCTCCAACTGCCCAAATGTTGTTCTCGTCAATAATTGCTACATCTCTCAGTACACTGTTGCCGTGTTCGCCAAATTCAAATATCTCGTAACTAAAATTATGGCTTGTTGTATCCATTGTTATGGCGGTTGCTTCACTGGTTACAGTGTCGTTTATTATTGCTGTGTAGGTATAACTCTGTGAAGGGAGGAGTGAATCTTGGTAAAAAATAAAACTGCTGTCGAATAACTCAATTGTTTTTACTTTATCGTTATTCCTAAATAACTTAAGTGTGTCGGGCAAAGAAATGTTTTCGGTAGTTAAGTTAAGCCAAACTTCGGTTGGTGATGTATCATCAACGGTTAGTGTAATTTTAGGTTTGGGTTCATCGTTGCCGTTTCCATTACCGTTATCCGGCGGTGGTTCGGTTGTGTTACAGGAAACAAGTATAAAGGACAAAGGCAAAAGGATAAAGGATAACGGACAAAGGATAAAGTGTAAAAAGAAAACGTGAAAGGATTTGAAATAGTTTTTCATACTGACAAATATAAGTCAATATCTATAGAGTTTAAATCAATACAGGATGGCAAAATTAATCATCTTCTTTAAAACAAAAAAGCCGGCTTTATTCAAACCGGCTTTCTTGGTAATTACAAATACAATATTACTTAATAAGCATCATTTTCTTAGTAACATTAAATTGACCTGCTTGAATTGAGTAGAAGTAAATACCGCTGCTCAAGCTGCTAGCGTCAAAATCAACATTATAAGAACCAGCATTCATTTGTTCGTTAACTAAAGTTGCTACTTCTTGTCCCAACATATTGTATACTTTTAAAGTAACATTAGATTGTTGAGGAATAGCAAACTTAATAGTTGTTGAAGGGTTGAATGGGTTAGGATAGTTTTGATCCAAAGCGAAAGTTAGAGGAATTTCATTACCTTCTTGTTCAACACCAACAACGATGTCAACTAATGGGTGTGGGTTATCTGAAGAAGCCATAACACCGAATGTATTTTCAACTCTAGCACTTACTAAATCAGGAGTCATTCTAATCCAGTGGTTATCACCTACTCCACCTTCGTTATCGTTTGAAATTCCTGTTCCCCAGTTAGCACCGTATTTATATTCAACACCAAGTAATGAATATTGCGGGAATAATAAGTTTACTGACCAGATTCCATCACCTGCAGTTGCATCACCATCTGTACCGTCATCATTTAAGAAATGAACTAGGTTTGCATCAGTAT
Organism: Melioribacteraceae bacterium; assembly: GCA_030584085.1. Classification (NCBI taxonomy): domain Bacteria; kingdom Pseudomonadati; phylum Ignavibacteriota; class Ignavibacteria; order Ignavibacteriales; family Melioribacteraceae; species Melioribacteraceae bacterium. Next base: position 417,246 of record CP129490.1, on the reverse strand, counting down.
CAGGCCAACCGCCGCTAGGCCATGCCAATGGAGGATTTGCTCCGGCTATAATCACATTTTCAATTGTTCCAAAAGGAGTTCCTAAATTACCGTCAACAGCACCGTTCATATCAACTGTAAATGTAATTGTTGTTTCTTGACCTGTAAGATCTGCTGCTGTAGCATTGTTGAAAGTTCTTTCAACAACGATAAAACCAGCATCAAAATCTGCTTGTGTTGGAGTGAAAACTTTGTTAGGATCGTTTTCCCAACCTGTAACGCCGGCAGCAGTCATATAAGCAAATTTGTGACCTACTTCAACATCAACAGGAAGTTCATACATTTGTGTTAGTTCATACACGTTCGGATCAAGAGCACTTGGTTCTAAGATATCAGAAGCGCCCCAGCCATTCATCCCGCCACGAACTGTTAATGTATCTGTTTCAGGATTGAAACGACCGGAAACAATTTCATATTCCATGTTGCAAATAAATGTAACTGATATCTCTTGGCTTAGAACACTTACGTTGTTGAAGAAATAGTCTAATGTAGCATCTTCTGTTACTGTGTGTGTTCTGTTATCGACTGATTCCCACTCTAATTGAGTAGCCCAGAATTTAAATTCTAATTCTGTACCATTTTCGAACTCCATCTCAATAGTATAGATTAGATCAGCATCTGGATCAGTTAAAACGTCAACTTCCGGAGTCCATTCATTCATTGTTCCATTAATACTTAGAACATCTGTAGCTGGATCAAAATTTCCGTTTTGTTGTTGGATGCTCATATCTACATTAAACGTAATAGTGTAAGTTTGAGCATTTACTGCAACTGCAAATAAAAGCAGTACAGCAATTGTAAGTAGTTTTTTCATCTAAGGTACCTCCCTAAGATTTTTAAAGGAATTTAGTTAGTTAAAGCTAATAAATATAGCATAATAAAAAGACTTATTCATCTAAAAGCGCACCCCGATAGCAAAGTGCTGTGTATAATCAAGAATACCAAAATCTTGATATGCATAATCTAAAAAGAAACCTAACCCGGGTGCAAAATCATAACTTAAACCTACACCAAGAGTAAGCCCCTCTTCCGAATTATCAAGAAACAATGATTTGTACCCGGCGCGTATTGAGATCAAATTATTGAAAACATATTCGGCACCAAGATTTAATGATTCTGCATTATCGTTCGGATGTAATGCATCTACACCAACTGTAAACCTATGATATTCCAAATCGAGCACATCCATAGCTAAACCGACTCTAAATGCTAGGGGCATCGGAAACGCATCGGTATTAAGTGTTGCAAGTATTTGATCGTTATTCCCGAATATATTTCTATCTATATCGTGCTGAACGTATAAATCTTTTCCGTCCATCTTCATATCCGAGCCAAAATTAGTAATGGAAGCACCGATCCGCAATCCATAAATATCTGACCGGAATAATACACCAAGATCAATTGCAACTCCACTTGCAGAAGAATTCCAAATTGTTTGATTAACATATTTTATAGTGCCACCGACTGAGAATCTATCGGTTAGGTTGTATGCATAAGTTAAACCTAAAGCAAGATCATTAGCCGAGAAATACTCTCCCGTTCCGTCCTGTTCAGCTAAGGTTGTCACTTCCATTTGACCATAATCAAGGTAGGTAACACTTAATCCGAAAGCACCCATTCCGCCTAAATTAAGAACAGCACCCGCCCAATTATAATCAATATCGGCAAACCATCTGGTATGTTGGAATAAAGCAGAATTGGCATTCATTCTGGATACACCAGCAGGATTCCAATATAATGAAGTTACATCGTTAGCAGTAGCAACAAATGCACCTCCCATTGAAATAGCTCTCGGTCCAACCGGTACTCCGAGAAACTGAGCTGCGGTAGAGCCTACTTTTGTCTGAGACATAAGCAGTCCGGAGTTAATCAAAAACAAAAGTATAATTATATATTTCTTCATGTCAATTCTCCGTTACTTAATTAGGGCGAACTTGCCGATTTTTGTACCAACTTTAGGAACTTCAACAACGAACACATAAACACCAAAAGCAACGTCAATATTTTCGTCAGATCTTAAATTCCAATAAACATCACCTACATAAAGTTCCTCGTGTGTTAGCGTCTTAATTAATTCACCCCTAACTGTGAATATAGAAATCTTAGCTCCAGGTGGAACATATGTGAATCTGATTTCACGTTCACCTCGTCCGCTCGTCTGCGAGCTGAGCAATCTTGCTTCTCCGGCATGTGTAACAACGTAAGGATTAGGAACGACTTTTATTCTATCGAGATCAGCTTCTTTAAGAGTACTGCTTATTTCAGAACCCTTCATTGTAAATTCAACATCATCAAACCTAGAAAATGGTTTTGTTGTAGAAATTTGCAACGAACCTTGTGTTTCAAGAGGAACATCGGGACCGAGATATGTCACGTTAACACGCCATGTTCGTTTTCTTTCACCTTCAATATTCTCAATAAAGTAAATACTATGAACCGTTGAGATTGTACCGGTTCTTAAGTACGCAAAATCAATATATTGATTTGTAGTTCTGTTTTTAACTTTAAATGGAACCTCTTTTGCCGTAACAATATTTGAAGTAATCGGAGGAAATAAAGTATCTGCAACCGAGGTATCTACAATCGAGCTGTAAAATTCAATTTCATAATCGTACGGCATGTTAATTCCATTATATGTATTACCAGGATTAGAATTCGTCAAGAAAAACGGTTGGAATGTGTATGCCGGTGGAGTAGTCGAATTAATATTAATCCATTTTGATTTACTCGTATCTCTTCGGATCAATTCATCATTAAAGATCTGCATTCTGAATCCGTCAACAATTTTTGTACTGCCGAATAATGTTGCGGATTTGTTCACAAGCGTATCAAAACCTGCTGTGTAAGAATTCCCCGTCACATAAAAAACATCACCGTTTACAAATATTGAATCTGTATTAGCCGGTAAGTTTATTAGTTGACCGGGATTAACTATAAACTGTTCGTTAGTTGATGGAATCACCACAGTATCGGGAGTTACTAAATCCAATAACGAGTAACTCTTTGTATATCCCTGCAGAGCAGAATCCTGAAAAGCCACTTTATATCTATAACCGTTTTTGATTCTTTCTTGATCTATCACTTCAACATCAATAACACCAGTTGCTCTGTATGTTGGTGACTTCACAAGGTTTTCAAAATCCGCATTTTGGAAGCCCACGGGGCGTCTTCCCGGTGTTATATACGCAGTGTTATCGTCGGTTAAAATTTCACCTGTATTAGACCTAAAAATAAATTTGGAGTTTTCGCTTGGGAAAATATCCAACGAGTCGTCTCCCGAATCATAAGCAACAACGGCATAATAATAAGTTACACCCGGTATAACTGTTGAATCTACAAATCTATTATCAATGCCAGTGTTACTACCAAGGTAGAAGGTTGTACCGCCAACTTGTTGCAGCAATGAATAAGACGGATAGAAGAATCCTTCAATATCATCATCCAAGTCGAATTGTGCTATCGGTTTATCAAAAGACAAAACACCAATTGCATTGGTTATTTCTCTTGAGTCAATAAATCCGGCATCAGTTGCTCTATAAATTTTATAACCTTGGAAGTCATTTTTCTTTGTTATAAAATCTCTTGAGTTCTCGGTAAATTCACCATCCCAATATAGTGTAACTTTGCCGTCCTCGTGTGTAGCTGTAACAAATGGTTTCGGAGGCGGTTGTGGGAATTTATATCCCGAGTTATAAATTTGCTGTACAATTGTTTTGTTATTAAAGATATCCGGTCTGTCTTCACCAAAAAGTAACGCAACTGAGAACCTTTCTGTTCCTTTAGCAGGTAACGGGAAGAAACCTGATGCATAAATAAAATCACCATCTTGTGGCTGCGAAGGAATTACATCAAATCTTCCCGGGAGCATACGTGACCAAAGTGTTGAGTCACTGGACATATCCGGCGAAGCATTATTTGCAAAAAAGTTAAATGCCGTCAAACCAATTTGATCCGATTCATCAGGATCGGTTTTACCAAAGTTTGGTTCACCTTGATCAGGTCTTCCGTTGCCTTCAGACCCATCAGGATCGGGACCTGTATAACCATCATCACCCGGTCCTAAGCCATCCGAACCAACGTCATCAAAATTAGGATCCCAATCGCCGTCTTCATCTATATCATTATCTCTTCTTTCGTCAATCATTAAATTACCTTGACCGGCTCCTGTTCTATAATCGATATAACTTAAAGGTGATTGATTGTTTATTCTTCTTGAATCAACATGAATTGATTTGTTCTCGTCGATCAATCCGTCAAGATCGTTATCAATTCCGTCGTATGCTGAAATATCAGGAACAGCAACACCGTTAACAATTCTTCCAACGTGACCTTCTCTAAACTTTGTAACACCCGGTTCGATCGTGAATGCTATCCCCATTGAATAGACAGTTTCAGTAGACGAACCAACCGTATGTAATGATCTTTCATAAGTAACCGGATCAATCAAAACAACTCTGTCGCCTGTTCTGTAAATTACTTCATCAAAATCTGTCTCTTCAAATACCGGTGCCGGAACAGGAGATATATGTGAATCGCCGTCATTATCAATACCGTCAAAAGGGTTACCCGGAGATTCAAGGAATGCGTAACCAACATAGCCAACTTTTTGTCCGCGGTTACCGACACCATCGCTATCCCATGAATAAGTTATCCAATCCTGTGCATCAAAAAATCCAAGGTCATCACCACTGTCGCCGTCACCACCGGCTAAGGTTCCAACCACTGTACCGAAGTTAGCTTTTCTGTAAGTAGTTGTACCTTCGTTCTCGATATCGTATAACCAGAAAATAACATCCTCGGCTAAGAAACTTGCCCATTGAAAACCTCTTTGATAAAGTCTTAATGCCATACCTTTTCTTAGAGGATCGGTTGAATCAGGTAAAAAGTTTGCATTGAATTCATCATCTTGTTGATCATCTGCAACAAAGAAACTTTCTTGATCGGCGTTCATGATGCTTCTGCCAAAATATCCGTTCCATTCGGTAACGCCTCGTGAATCAACCCATTGTGATTCATTTGCGGGAGTTCTAGGATCATCAGCCCATCCACCGACTGGCCATGAATCTCTAAGATGACTCATTGCAACCGATTCTGCATTCGGATTTAAGTAACCGGGGATTGGATTCCAACCCCAGAAATAACCGAACTGCGGATGTCTTTCTCTGCCTTGTCCCGCACGAGGACCTCTTGAAATGGTAACCGAGTGAAGTGTATCACCTTGAGTGGTAAGAAACTCAACACCTATTAACGGGATGCAATCACCGATATAATTTTCGCCGGAACCGAGAGGCCATTCACCTCGAATGTCGATACCGATATTGAATCCGGCAATTTGACCATCATTATAGAACGAAATACCAGCTCTGTTACCGGTATGAAATCCAATTCTTCTTAAAGTTGGATCACCCTGCCCCTGAGCGTGTAACGTAAGTCCTATAAGAGTAATGAATAAGAATAATATTAAAAGTTTTTTCATACAAATATCTCTCTAATTTTTAGAAAAAATAAGAAACACCTAGTTCAATTCTTCTCGGTTCAGAGAAACGAGTTGGGTCCGTATATAATTCATCCAAAGTGTTAATACCATAAAGTGGCGGATTGATTAGTTCGGCTTCGTATTTGCCGAATGTGAAGTACGGATCGCCTGAATCTGAATAAACATTTCTCGGATTTTCAAGATCGAGTAAATTGAATACTTTCATGAAAACCGAAATTGTAGTGCCTCCTATTTCGAAATCTTTATAAACTCTCATATCAATATTAAAGATATTCGGTTTGTCCGCACTGTTTCTTGGAAATGCATTTTGTGTAACTCTTGTATTTTTATTAACGGCGGGTGTATATGGTTGTCCGCTATAAAAATTACCAATTATAGAAAATCCCCAATCCTTCGGAACACTGTAGGCAACTGAAATATTAAGAGTATGTGATTGATCCCAATCTAAAGGGGCAATAAATGTTTCGGGAAGAGCTCCGCCAAGAACAGCATTTCTTGCATCGGCTGGATTAGAAGCGTTTCCTTTTGTGACCGAATAAGTGTAATCAATATTAGTAGCCAAACCATCGGCAAATCTTTTTGTAAATTTTAAGATAATACCTTTTGATGAGCCAAAATCTGAGTTCGCATACTGACTGTAACTTCTATCTCTGCCAAATACTAAAATTTCTTCTGTTTGTGTACCTGTTAAGTCTCTAAAGTCCTCAAAGAAAACAGTAACATCAACCGCCATGTCACTACCAATTTGCTGTTGCAACCCGATTTCACCTTTTACTGTTTTTTGCGGTCTTAAATCAGCATTGCCAAATAATCCTTGATTACCAGAACCGACACCAATTTCAAAATCCGGATTTGTGTATAAATATTCATACCGAGGTAATTGGAAAAAATGACCGTATGAAAAATGTATAACACCTTTATCGGTAATCGGGAAAGCTAAACCAAGTCGCGGGCTAAGTTGTGTTTTAACACTTGCTTCTTTATACCAATAAGTACGTCTTTCTTCTAAAGTACGAGCTTGATTTTCGGGTCTTAACGGATCAACAATATTCGGATCGGTTGGATCACTTAAAACAACACCATCGGGTTCAAAAATATCAAAGCGAACACCGGCGTTAAAAATTAAATTGAAAGCTTCAAATTTCGCTTGAACATAAGCAGAACCTTCAATCGGATTTCTTGTGTATTGATCATAATCCTGCGTGGTTACTTCAGGAATTCTAACATTAAATGGAGTAACTTTTTGTCCGTTTTCATCAAGCATCGGAGCCAGATTTATGTTTTGATAATAAAGTTGATGTCGTTTGAATTCACCTCCAAACTGAACATTAACTTCATTTGTGAACTGTGTTGTCCAATCTAATTTTGCAGAATATGTTCCGGAGTTTCTGTGAAATCTATTATAATCAGTTCCGCCGACTTCAAACACATAGGCAGGAGTTTGTAATAACGAGTTATCAATATATTCTGTTGGTCTAGATGCGTCACCTGTATAAATATCTTCATACAAATAATGTCTGTAATCTCTAAAATAATAACTCAAATTAAGTGTGTAGAAACTACTGTTGGAAATTGCGTGATTTAAGGAAAAGATATTCGAATAAGATTTTTCGAAGCGTTGCAAATTATTATCGGGTGTGAGTTTTCTTCCGTGATTGTAATGTTGATATTCTTGTCGTTCAATCAAATAATTATAACTTAGTCTTAACCCTGAAGCTACTTGATATGTGAGTTTACCTTGACCAAAATATCTGGTATTTGGATTCATCGATACATATTCACTATTACCGTTTTGAGTAAACTCATATTCAGAACCGCCCGACCCGGCAACTTCGGAAGCTCTGTCTGTTACAAGAAAATCTCTTCTTCCATAAAGATAACCGGCATTATGGTAATATCTTGCATTGACAAAGAAGTAAATCATATCTTTAATAAACGGTCCGCTCAAACTGAATTCCGTATTTCGAACAGCAATGGGATCTATGTCATCCATATTCCAAAAAACGTCATCTCTGCTTGAGAAATAATCACCAGAATATGCTGTTATGCTTCCGGAGAAATCATTGCTTCCGTCTTTTGTAACAAGATTAACAACACCGGAAAGAGCTTGACCATATTCAGCATTGAACGCTCCACTTACTACTTGCAATTCCTTTACAGCACTTGAGTTCACTTCAACAACCGTTGAACCATCGTAGGAATCTGTAATTGGAACGCCATCAATTTGATAAGATACTTGTCCGCTTCTACCACCTCTAACGTGAATATCACCGCCGGCAGAAACTACAATACCGGATTGAAGCTGCAAAACATCACTAACTTCTGTAACAGGCAATTCTTTAATAAGATCATCGCCAACAATTGCTGTTGATGCAGTTTGATCTTTTCTAATTAACGGTTTTGTCGCGGTAACAACAATGTCTTCGGAAAGTTGAATTGATGTTTCGGATAGTTCAAAATCAACTGTTGTTGTAAGGTCAATATTCACCCTGACGTTTTCAACAGTTACGGCATTATATCCGATGGCTGATGCCTTTACCGAATAATTGCCCGGTTGAATATTGAGTATGTTGTAAAAACCATCAATATCCGCTGCCGCACCGAGATTAGTCCCAACAATTACAACGTTGACAAACGGTAATGGTTCTCCGGTCATTGCATCGCGAATTGTACCGGATATTTTACCCGTTGTACCGGCGCTGACTTGTATTATGGATATTAAAAAGCTTATAATAACAAATCGTAAAAGTTTTTTCATGTATCACTCCCTAAAGATTAAAACCTTTTTACTATTGCTGCCCGATATTTCATAACATAATTTTGATACTAATTTTAGGAGAACCGAGCACATCATGATGCAATACTGCACCACAAAACCAAGAGCGATTAGTATTAGATGTGTTTACATAAGCTGGGGTTGATGGTCCTCCCTAAAGACTCTCAATTCCTCACTTCAAACTCTATTTTCATCTGCCGATTTAAACTGCTTATTATCTTATTACTTGCTGTTGCATACAATCGTTAAAAGCGTGGGTATTAACAATCATACCGCTAACAGTCTTACAAGATAATGATATCAAAATACCAATTTAACTGAATAGGTACTACAGAATTCGAAGACACTTTTATTTCAAAAATATAATTCAACTTGAGTGTCTTAATTGTTAAAAAACAATTTTAATCGACGCTGAATTCATTATAAAAAGAACAATAATCTATAATCTTTACAGTAAAGCTATCACGGTAAAAACAAAAAAAACTAGTGCAATTAGATCGTAGTAAATTTCATTGAACCACAAAAATCTCGTAACTGATAGGCATTGCATAAAGTATTTATTTCATACATATTTATCTAAAATGCCTGATGTAATTCTAAAAAATTATCGATTTATTCTTACTCTTTCTACTACCCAAATTGAGTATTTAGAAAGAATATTGGGTTCAAAACAACAAAACCCTACATCAATTGAGTGGGTATTTTACTACCCACTCACTCCATCACTAAAGGGGTATTTTCTTCAGTTCAAGATTCAAATGTAATTTTTGATAAACACTATAAAAATATGCATGAACTTTTTCCATAGGAATCTGTAAATGATCGGCTATTGCTTTAGGACTTTTACCTTCAATTAATTCCGTGAGAACACTGAATTCAGGCTTTTCGAGAATTTCACCGTTTTTAGCTGCAACATTTTTTTTATTAAAATGATTTAAAACCTTTCTTGCTATATATGTATTCATATATGATTTACTGGCATAAACTTCTCCGATTACCTTTAACATTTGAATCGGTGGAGTTTTCTTCTCCAAGTATCCACTCGCTCCGGCCTGCAATGCTTCAAATAGGTTTTCGCTTTCGGAATATATTGTAAGGATTATAATACGTGGGTTTTCATCAAGAGCACGAATTTGCTTTATGCCTTCTATTCCGGAAATTCCCGGCAGCTCAATATCCATTAGAATTACATCTATTTGCAAAGATTCAAAATTCTGCAATAAATTTTCACAGTTCGAAAAATCCGCAACACATTTATACTCTTTTGAATTATTGAGAAATTCTTTCAATCCATTCCGGATAGTATTGTTATCTTCGACAATCACAACATTTATCAAGACAGATGCTCCACAATTAAAATTATGAGGTTATGATAATAGTCTAAAACTAATGTTTTCGATAAATCAATACTACTGCTCAAATGAGGGTATTTTTAATTTTGCTGGGTAAAATAAATTAAATTAACACTCAAATTGGGTAGTACGAAATAGAATTTGATGAGGTGTGAAACTAAACAAGTCCTTCTTTAATTGCTTTTACAACTGCTTCGGATTGAGAATGAACGTGAAGTTTTTTGTAGATATTTCGAAAATGAAATCTTACCGTTTCAACACTGATGTGAAGAGAATCTGCAATGGCTTTAATGCTCAGTCCTTCTACCAAACCACCAAGCACTTCCTTTTCTCTTGGTGTTAATGTATTTAAAGAAACATCGTGTTGCTCTATTTTTTTACTTTGTTGAAAAAAATTAACTACCTTTCTTGCGATATGCGAACTCATTGGTGCGCCGCCTTCATAAGCTTCTTTTATTGCTTCAAGTAAACGGGCAGGCGGAGTTTTTTTAACTAAGTAGCCGCTTGCGCCTGCAAACAATGCTTCAAAGACTCTATCATTTTCATCATAAATTGTGAGTACCATAATTGTGCTATCGGGATAAATTTCTTTTACTTTTTTTATACCTTCTATGCCGGACATCCCGGGTAAATCTATATCCATTAAAAGAACATCAAAATTTAATTTATGGATTTTCTTCAGCATGTCCTCGCAATTCGAAAATGTGGCGGCACAATGGTAATCATCCGTTCCTTCTATTAATAAATTAAGCCCTTCCCGGATAGTTTCGTTATCTTCTACAATTATAATATTTATCATGCTTGCTTGGTTTTTGGGTATAAAACAAATGATGAAATTGAGGTTAAATCTAATGATTTTTTTTGTGAATAATAAGCAATTTCGAGGAATAGATTAGTTGATTTTTCCTTTATAAATCAAAGTTGTTCCTTTTCCAATTTCAGAATTAATTATAAGCGTTCCGCCAATTTGCTTTGCTCTTGCGTGCATGTTCTTTAATCCATTTCCCATAAATTTCTGATCAGAATTAAAGCCGGTTCCATTATCGGTCAATATCATTTCCAAACTTTTACCCGCAAGATGTGCATCTAAAGTTATTTGGGTACATTCTCCATGAGTTAGACAATTATTTATACCTTCTTTAAAAATCAGAAACAAGTGCTGCCTCTGCTCCATTGATAAAGAAACTTTTTCCAATGATTTAAGGTTTTTTGAGGTAAATGAAATATTTGTCATAGCCAGTAATTCGGAATAAGTATCTTCCAGTCTTAAAATTAGATCATACAATGTATCGCGTTGCGGATTGACAAGCCACACAATGTCACTCATTCTATCAATTAACGATCGAGAGTCTTCGCTTATTCTTTTTAACTTTTTCTGTATGCTTTCATCTTCATTTTTCAATCTTTGCGAAATCACTTCGCTCAGAATAGAAATCTCCGTTAAACTAGATCCAATATTATCATGAAGATCTGCAGCAATTTTTGTTCGTAATCTTTCAACTGCCAGCATCTGTTTAATTCGTGATGTGAATAAATATACTATCGCTCCGCCAAACAACAGAATAAGTAAACTTATAAACCAGACGGATGACCAGAAAGGTGGCAAAATTGTAATTTTTAATGACGCACCTTCTTCATTCCAAACACCATCGTTATTTGAACCCTTTACTCTAAAGACGTATTCACCGGCGTCAATTTTTGAATAGGTAACAAATCTCTTATTTCCACCGGGTATCCAATGCTTGTCATATCCTTCAAGCATATAAGTATACTGGTTTTTTTCTGGCACGGTATAATCCAACGCAACGTATTCAAATGTTATCACATAAGAATCATAATCCAATTCTATTGCATCTGTCTCAAGTAATGAAACGTTTAACGGTGAATCTTCGGAAATTGGTACAGGTTTATTGAACAGTTGTAAATCTGTGATATAAACTTTGGGCACATGTTGATTGTCTTTTAAATCGGAAGGATAGAATGCAGTTAGACCGTTTACACCGCCAAAAAACATTTCTCCGCTTTCACTTTTAAAGGACGCTCCCCAATAAAATTGATCGCTTTGTAAACCGTCGCTTTCATTATAGTTTCTAAATGTTCTATCCTTAGGATTAAATTTTGATAAACCATTATTGGTGCTTACCCAAAGATTTCCTTTCTCATCTCCGAGTATGCTGTAAATAGCATTGTTAGGTAAACCGTTTTTTTCGGTATAATGATTGAATTCAATTTTTTCTTGTTCCCCTTCTTTTGATATTTCCATCTTATTTAATCCACCTGAAACAGTACCCACCCAAAGAACAATTCTTTCTTTTGTTGAAGAAGGATCTTCATAAATTGAAATGATTCTATTATCGCTTAGAGAATTTGGATTGGAAATATCACTTTTATAACTGATAAATTGGATGTCATCTACATTACCGGAATTGAATTTTTTGAGTGATGAAATTCTGTTCAATCCATTCCAAGTACCTATCCATAAATTATTCGCCATGTCTTCATAAATACATTTCGATTGTATTCTGTCATCACTCAAACTTTTTTGATTTTTCGCATCATGCTCGAAAGCAAAGAAATTATTCTTATCATTTAAAAACACACTTAACCCTGCTTCGGTACCTACCCACAAATTCTTAAATGAATCTTCATATATTGCTTGAATTGTGTCACTAGGAATACTCAACTCTTTATTTGGATTTTTGACATAGTAAGTAAATTCTATTTTTGAACCATTATTAGTGTTTACAGATTTATTCAAGCCGCTTCCCCAAGTTCCAACCCAGAGAGTATTTTTACTGTCTTCGTAAATTGATGTAATCCGGTTATCGTTTAATGAGCCCGCAACATTTTCATTAGATAGATATCGAGTAACTATGTTTTTATCTTTATCGAATCTATTAAGTCCCCCGCCAAGTGTTCCAACCCAAAGAATTCCTCTACTGTCTTCAAATACAGCTCTAATCATATTACTGCTCAAGCTGTTTTGATCCGACGGATCATTTTGGTAGTGTACAAACCGCTTACTATGCGGATTATATTTATTAACGCCGCCGCCTACTGTCCCGATCCAAATTAATCCAGATTGATCCTCGATAATAGAACGGATTAAATTGTTACTTAAGCTAGTCGGGCGCAGAGGATCATGCCTAACGTTGACAAATTCGTTTTTCGTTTTATTGAAAATGCTTAATCCACTTTCGGTACCTATCCAAAGCAATCCGTTTTTATCTTCTTTAATTGTGGTAACGTTATTATTTATTAAACTGTTTTTGTCTGATTCGTATTGATATAAAGTAAACTTCATACTATAGGGATCAAGCTTATTTAATCCTCTCCCGTTTACACCTATCCACATCATTTGATTATCATCGAGATGAAGCGACCACACAAAGTTACCGCTGATACTGTTCGGATTACCGGGCATAGCTATGTAACGAGTAAATTTTTGTAAAGCTTTATTAAACTTGTTTAATCCACCTCCGTTAGTGCCAATCCATAAGTTTCCATCTCTATCTTCAACTATATCTCTTATGCTGTTATTGCTAATACTGTTCGGATCGGTAGGAGAATTTTTATAAATAGTGAATGATTCATCCGACTTATTAAACTTATTCAACCCGCCGTTATTAGTTCCAATCCATAAATTTTTATTGCTGTCCTCAAAAATTGTTCTAACATCATCTTGACTAATTGATTTTGGGTTTGTCGGATCATGTTGAAAGTGAGTAAAAACATTTTTTGCTCTATCGTAAAGATTTAGTCCACCGTTACTTGTGCCAATCCACAAGTTATTTTCACTATCCTCATAGATTTCCCAAATGAAATTATCCGAGATAGAGTTCGAATCTTTTTCGGCATGTCGGTAAATTGTGAAATTGTAACCATCATACTTATTCAATCCGTCTTCGGTACCAAACCATATAAATCCAAAGCTATCTTGCAGAATTGCATGAACCGTCGATTGCGAAAGTCCTCTTTCCGGATTAATAATTTCGAATTTCATTTCACTTTCTTGTGCACTAGTGATTCCGATAGTCAGAAAGTGTAACAAATACAAAATGAAATATTTTTTAGATGAGAATCTAAATACATTTTTATGAAACGGATTCGTATTTGGTTTGCTTATTTTAGAAATGGCAGATGTTAAAATAAAATTTAATTTTTCTAGAGATATCATAAATTAGGCTTTATTTTTAGCCGAGTTTTTAACTATGCACTATAATATTTTCAAACTGCGGATGCATATAATTCATATCAAAAATACGAGATTTATGCTGAATCTACCAGCTAACAATTTTAACGGTGTTCTTATTTTTATACAATAATAATTGTAATAAAATTATAACTTTACTTTTTACAAATAAATATATCCGGTGTCGGTATTTTTCATGAAATGGCAGAGAATTCATAGTTTTTTAGTGTCATTCGTTTTATTAACTATTATTGCAAGCGGACAAACGAATCAAGATTTCGTCGCAAAAATTGGTGATGAGTTTATTACAACCGATCACTTTAAAATTCGATACGAGTTTACTCCGCATGTCGGTAGACATATAGGTTCGGCAAAAAAAGAATTTGCAATTACCTTGATTGCAGAAAAAATGTGGGCTGAAAAAGCTCGTGAACTTGGTTATGATACAAATCCGGCAATCGCATCAACGCTCTCAGCATTGAAGAAAATGTTTATTAGAGATAAACTTTATCGCGATGAAATTTTAGCAAACGTAATAATAAACGATCAAGAATTGGCTGATGCTGTTAATAAGCATCTATCAAAGCTGCAAGTGCAATATTTACGAAGTACAAGTAAAAGTGAAATAGATAACTTGCACTATCTCCTTTCAAGCGGTTATAGTTTTGATTTACTTCTAGTAGACCGACCGGAAGTAAACGATCCGCAGAACAATGCTCTGCTCTCATACACCGACATGAATCAATTTGTTGTTGATTCGCTTTATAAACTTAATGTTGGGGAATTTACAAAACCAATTTCGGTAGGAACCGATTGGTTTGTATTTCAAGTCAATGAGAAAACAACTCAGTTTTTTCCAAATGCAGAAGGACGAAATAGTGTAATTAATTCTGCAAGAGAAAAGTTGAAGGATGATAAAGTAGCATTACTCTATAAAGACTTTATGCAAAAAATGTTTGTCGGGAAAGATGTAAAAGTAAACAGAGATTTGTTCCGTTTTGTAGCTCGTCAATTTTCCGAAGTATTAAAAGCAAAACCGAATTTGTATGACACATTATTTATTGATAGCAATGATGCGTACTATATAACTCTTAACGCACCGAAAGACACGTTAGATCTTCCTTTTATTGAAATCGGTGATTCGAAGATCAGCGTTGGTGATTTTATTCTTGAACTTGCATTCCACGGATTTGAAACTATCAGTTATGAAATCCCTATTGTTGAAAAGAATTTAAATTCTAAAATCCGACAATTCATTGAGTATGAAGTTCTTGCACAAGAAGGAATTAAAAGAGGTTATGCGGATTTGCCCGAAGTCCAAAGTGATATTAATATGTGGGAAGATTATTACTTAAGCTACTTTTACAAAAAATCAGTGCGTGATTCAATCACTTATACGACTGAAGAACTGAGAGAATTCATTTCTACAGAAAAGGATAAATCAACATCCTATTTTGAATATAATGCAATTGAACTGTTGACGGATGATCTTAATTTAATCGGCACTGCACTTAACATTGAAGATACTGATGAACTAAAAGAGTTTGCTGTTAAACATACCATCAGAGAACGGGTAAAAAATAATCAAGGTGATCTCGGCTGGTTTTCTGACAAAGATTTTCCTGAACTAAGTAAGATAGCTGATGAATTACAGATTGGTGAGATTTACGGACCGGTTTCTCTTGACGAAGGTTATTCCTTAATTAAACTTTTAGAAAAAAGACAAGTTAGTGAACCGGTTTTCGGAACCAACGGTATCGACACGCTAAAAGCAATTCAACGATTGAAAGAAGATAAGTACAGCAAACTATTAATTAATAACTCGGTTGATTTTGCGAATGAACTAAATATTGAAATTAACGAAGAAGTTTTAAACAATATTCCCACAACAAGTATTAACTCATATCTAATTAGAGTTATGGGATTCGGCGGAACACTTCCGGCCGTGCCGTTATCAACACCATTTACTGAATGGTATCAATATTTTATGAATCAAGAAAAAATTTCGCTTTAAGAACATGACCGATATATTTATAAAAAAACAAGCCGAAACCGAAATACAAAATCTATATAATAAAGTAAGTGATTCACTTCAAACAACTCCGATTATCGAGAAAGATTATCATTTTGAGTTTTCAATAAAAGAAGAAAAGAACACGATAAAAGTTTTAGTTTATTTTGGTAAGAAGGGAATTAAAAAAGTAATCCAAGGTACTCCATCGGAAAGCTTAAATTATATTTTAAATGACGGTAAAACAGAAGAAGAAATAGATGAACCCGATGAGTATATAGGGAGTGATGAAACAGGCAAGGGAGATGTTTTTGGGCCGCTAATTACTTGTGCGTTCTACACCAACAAAGAACTCACAAAAAAACTAAAACAACTCGGTGTAAGAGACAGTAAAAATTTGAGTGACATTCAAATAAAAAAAATTTCAACCGGAATTAAAAAACTTGGTAATGATAACTTTGAAATTATTGCCATTAATCCTGAAAAGTATAACGAACTCTATGCAAGATTCCGGAACATAAATGAAATTCTAAATTGGTCTCACTCAAAAGCAATTGAAAACTTATTAAGTAAAGTATCCGCAGCTACAATAATAACTGACAAATTCCGCAAAAAGGATTTAAAATTTTCAAAAAAATTCGATAATGATGCTTATAATATCATTCAAGAGACAAAAGCAGAAAAATATGTCGCGGTTGCTGCTGCATCAATACTTGCAAAGCAGAAGCAAATTGAATGGTTTGAACAAAAGAAGAAAGAAGGAATTGAATTAAAACGCGGTGCTTCAAACGAAGTCAAATTGTTAATCGAAAAATTAATCAAAGAGAAAGACAGCGAATCAATAAATAAAATCGCTAAACTTCATTTCAAAACGGTTAAGAATTTACTTTAGTATAAACTTCACTTTCTTCCCGAAAATTATATTTGTTATATTTGCAAAACTTTTAGAGAGATTTGAGGAAATAATGGCAAAGAGAAACGGTGGTATAAAAAGAATTGGAATATTAACCGGCGGCGGCGATTGTCCCGGCTTAAATGCCGTAATTCGCGGTGTCGCTAAACCGGCTCATGATCATGGACTAAGTGTAATGGGAATCTTGGACGGATTTGAAGGATTAGTAGAAGGAAGAGCAAAAGAACTTTACAATAAAGATGTATCCGGAATACTCGCTCGCGGTGGAACAATTCTCGGCTCTTCAAACAAAGGTGACCCGTTCCATTGGCCGGAAGAAGATCTAAACGGAGAAATTCAAATTGTTGATAGATCCAAAGCGGCATTAAGAAATTATGAAGGCTGGAATTTAGATTGCTTAATCGCGATCGGCGGTGATGGAACTATGCACATTTCCAATAAACTTGCAGCGATGGGAATGAATATTGTTGGCGTTCCTAAAACAATAGATAATGATCTCGATGCAACTGATCAAACATTCGGGCATGATTCGGCAATATTCGTTGTTTCCGAAGCAATTGATAGATTACACACTACTGCCTCATCTCATCATAGAGTAATGGTTATTGAAGTTATGGGAAGATATGCCGGATGGATTGCGTTAAACGGCGGACTTGCCGGCGGTGCAGATATCATATTATTGCCTGAAATTCCATTTAGTTGGGAAGCACTTTATGATAAAGTAGTCGAAAGAAATATGATGGGAAAAAGATTTTCGATTGTTTGCGTTGCCGAAGGAGCTAAACCTCAAGGCGGCGAAATGGTAGTTAAGAAGACCGATAAAAAACGAACCGATCCGATTCAACTAGGCGGCATAGGTAAATTAGTAGCCGATAATATTGAAGAAAATACAAAATTAGAAACCCGTTATACCGTACTCGGTCATCTTCAGCGAGGAGGAAGTCCAACTCCATACGATAGAATCTTGTCCACCAAATTCGGCACATATGCGATTGAGATGGCAATGAAAAAGAAATTCGGCAGAATGGTCTCGTTAAAAGGAAGCGAAATTACGAGTGTTAAAATTGAAGATGCCATTTCAAAGCAGAAATTAGTTAAGAAAACCGATCAAGCTGTACAAGCTGCCGTTGCAGTGGGTATGAGTTTCGGTACGGAAGATTTATAATTTTTCTTGCAAAGGAATTTAAATAATACTATTTTTTCAGTCTCGATTTCTGAGTAAAATGTTCTTTAGAATTTAGTTTTTCGGATTTAGAATTTAACACGGGGTCGTAGTTCAGTTTGGTTAGAACGCCTGCCTGTCACGCAGGAGGTCGCGAGTTCGAGTCTCGTCGGCCCCGCATAGAAAAGCTTCAAAACTGTTTGTTTTGAGGCTTTTTTTGTTTCTGCACTTCCTTAAAATCCCACTGTCATTGTACCGAAAATGTACCCACTGTGTACCGACTTTTTGCCAGAACATCCTTAATTTTATTGGTTGGTTAATATGGTTAGTTAAATTGAGTGACATCTTAAAATGAAATTAGTGATTGCTTCCCTCTTTAGCAACTAAAACGAGTGTAATTTTACCGGGTTGATATACTACACTATATTCTCTCCCGATTTCAAAACCAACATTGGCTAACTGTAAATTTTTTATTTTAATCTGTGGGACTTTCTTATAATCCCGCATTGTTGGATGGCTGCTTTCATAAACTTTCCCCGATTGAATCGGGATTTCACTTCGCTCAACATCTTATCCCCTCCGGGTTAGATTCTTCAAACTTTTTACCGCAGATTTTACATTGCTTGGTTTGTGCAATTACAATATTGTGCAATGAATTAACTGAGTGAGTCTGAGCGATAATTTTGAGGTTTTTACTGCACTCGTGTTTTGGAATCCAGCCGGAATTTTGGCTTTCTTCAAAGAATAATTTCAGTTCATCTGGTTTTTGATTTGAATTCATTGTAGCTCCTTTTGTTAAGTGGATTATAAAAGGGCGTACTGCCCCACAAAAAAACATTTTTTGCCCGCTTAACTGAGTATTTGCGTTTTTTATGTAAGGATACGGTGATGGTGTACGTTAGCTTGATTATTCAAGTCAAGGGCAAATACCGCTTTCAATATTCCATAATAAAGAGCGGTATTTGTTTATATACCCTTGACCCGATTTATTGATTATGTTCGTTTAACACGAAGCTTGAAAAAAAGCGGGCAAAAAGTGCTTTAACGTTTTGCGGATAGCAAAACATCAAATTGGTAGTAAGTAGGTGTTGACACCGTGTTTTTTACGGTGGCAAGAGCTACGCATTATGACGCTGAATGTTATGATTGATTGATAGCCTTGCTGAGCGAATGGAGTAAATGCTTTTATATTTACGGAATGAGCGAAATAGGGCGAAGGTTCGATTAACTTGATAATAATACGACTTCCCTACTAATGAGGGAAGCCGCTGGAAGGATTAAGCTGTTAAGACTGGTTGGTGTAAGTAGCTGAGTATTGAACTACTTTGCCTTCAGCCGATTTGGAAGCAACAGCTAAATAAAGAATGCTATCTTGATATTTTGCAGCAATGCTTTGCTGTACTACGTCAAGTGGAAGAATACCGTTGTAAACTGCTGAGAAATCGAAGCCGGATTCTGCTTTGGAGAGTTTGATTACTCTGTACGGATTATCTTCCGGGTTTATTGGGTTGTGGTAAACAACAACTGCAGCAATTGATAAATCCACTTCTTCGGGAGAGAATATTGCAACTGAATCCAACGCACCAAGTTCTAAGGTTAGATTATCTGATGCAAGTGTTGCGGTTGTTACAGGAAGACCGAAACCACCAGGAGTGATAATATTGTCCTCAGTTGGTCTATCCGGAGAAGTATAAGGGTAATTGCTTTTGAAGATTGTGTTAAAAACACTCATGCCAGTGAACTTCACCTTTGTCCAAATAGAAACAAGATCGGGATTCTCCATAAGGAATTTTGAGAAGTTGCCGGTTATACCGAAGCGTTTTCTAGCTTCAATAGATTCGGGAGTTTGACTCACACTAAAAGATGAAGGTCTTGCCGAAAGAATTGTTTTTCCTTCTACAGTTCTTGCTGAGAGGTTTCCGAGTTTACCTCTTAAGTTACCGAGTACACTACCAGTTAAACGTGCCATTTTATTTTCTCCTTTCTTTAGTTAATGACGAATGAAAAGTATTGAGATAGAGAAAAAATGTAACTGTAGGAATGATTACAGTGTGATCGTATGCTAAGACTATTTACATACTATACAGATACTATTTAGAAAGTAAGATCGAGTACTGGTTTTTTGTTTCTTTCACGAAATAGAATTGAGTTGATGGAATCGAATGAGAGGAAATATTTTTGAGATAATTGTGAAATGGATTCAATCATCGAATGTGATTTACGAAGTTGGTTGTAATCGTTTTTTATTTGAAGATTGCGTAGGGCGATTTCATCTATTAATCCAAGAGAATAGAATTCTTTGAATTTGTTATCGGTTAAAAGATGATCAATATTTAATTTTTCCAACTGCATGTATTACTTGGACCAAATACCTAGATTTTTTTTCATTGCGGTACGGCGAAGATTGTAGAATATTTCGTAATACCTCTTCCCTTTTGGATAGTATCGAATGCGAGCATATCCTTTTTTGAGTAATTCTGCTTGAACAAAGATGGAGTCTTTACCCGCTTTGTTTGTGAGCCAAACGTATGCTAAGACTCTACCAAAAATATCGAACGATTTACCATCGAAAGTGAGTTTGATA
Organism: Melioribacteraceae bacterium; assembly: GCA_030584085.1. Lineage (NCBI taxonomy): Bacteria > Pseudomonadati > Ignavibacteriota > Ignavibacteria > Ignavibacteriales > Melioribacteraceae > Melioribacteraceae bacterium. Next base: position 396,720 of record CP129490.1, on the reverse strand, counting down.
ATTTTTCCGTCAATAAGTTGTTTGGTAAGGACCTTAGCAGAATCAGAGTATAGTTCAGCCGGTTTACTATTTCTTGCTAATTCAGGTGTGTCTATCCCCAGCATCCTTACACGCTGAGAATCTGAAAGAACGAAAGTATCACCGTCAATCACGCGAGCTACTTTAGCTTTGATTGTGTAGCCGTAGGGATAGTACATTTTGTATTGACAATGAATAGAACCGGAAATAAAAAGAAGAAGTGAAATAAGTATTCCGATACGCGAAAAAGATGATATTAGTTTTGAAAGATGGAGATATTTATTTGTATGTGTGATAAACATAATCAACTCAATTTCTTTTTTTGAATTTATGAGTTGAGATAATTTTAAACAACAATCGATGTTTATGTTTGATTTGTCTTTGTTTGACTTGAAGATAAAAATAGGAGCGAATTAGAGATTGGACGTTTTGGACGAAAATTTATGTGGTTTCAAATTGCGATTAAAAAGAAATAGAAATTGTGTCCAAAGTGTCCATACTAATAAAGAGAAAAACGAATCTGGCGGGCGAGCAGGCGAATGTGAGCAAGTGTTTTGTATTTGGAAACTCTTGCGGAATGAGCGGTCACCACGCCCGCCAAAACACATAAAAGCGGAACGGAAGCGGGCAGATGCTTTTTAACCCGCTGCAGTGAAGCGAAAGGGTGAGGTGATTAGTGTTGTTGTGCCGAGTTTATATAAACCAACATTATGTGCTTCGGTAGAACTACAAATGTTCCGTTGGGACTACTCAAAGACTTGCACATAATGTAGGATTATGTAATACTGGCTGTCCCATTTTACGATGAGCTGAGACCTTCACGTGCTTTGTTGCTTAACACATAAAGTTTTTCTGATTTTTGGTTTTTCTGGTTTTCCTTCAAGGGTTATTAATAAAGTGTCTGCAAGGACATAAAGGACACATAGGACAGATAATAATCACCAAGAACGCCAACGATTATGGCTGATTCGTTTGTATGGTTTTTTAGAAATGATACAATTATGATGCAAATGAACCAATTAGGATTCCTTTGTGAGTAGACTGAGCCAATAGGTTTATCCGCCATTTAACCGCCATAACGGCCATTTATCAGACAATTGGCGGCCAATTCGGGCTATTCTTGCGCTGATTTTGTGCTTTAATATGCAATTATTGTGCAATAGATGTGCAATAATTAAAGGACACAAAACATTAGTGAAAAATGGAACTCGTGGGTGTTGACGATTGTCTAAAATAGTGTTAATTTGTCAACAGTACAAAAAAGAAAGAAATATTATGAATGGAGAAAGATTAAAAGCAGCAAGAAAAATGGCTGGCTTGTCCTTAGAGGAACTTGCTCAAAAAGCGGGTGAATTCACTAAGCAAGCAATCAGTTATTACGAAACCGGGAAAAGACAACCGGACAGCAAAACCTTATTGCGACTTGCAAAAGTTTTAGGGGTAAGACCGGAATATTTCCTCAGAAGAGATGAAATAGAATTTGGAGCTTTCGAGTATAGAAAGAAAGCGAAAATGGGAGAAAAGGCGAAAGGAATTATTGAGGAAAAAGCACGCTATGTTGCCGAAAGATATCTGGAGATTGAAGATTTATTAGAGTTTGGAAAGGATTGGGAAAATCCACTAAAAGGGCTAGAGATAAAAGATGGAAATGATGTTGAAAAAGCTACTCTAGAACTTAGAAAGAAATGGAAGTTAGGGACTGATGCAATAATAAAATTGATTGAGACCCTTGAGACTTACGGTATTATGATAATAGGTGTTGACGCCGATGATAATTTTGACGGGTTGACTAATTTCGCTAACGGTAAACCGATAATTATTTATAACGAAAGAATAAAGGATAATGTACGAATAAGATTTACTATTGCGCACGAACTCGGACATATTCTCTTAAATTTAAGTGAAATAAAAGATATTAAGAAAAAAGAAAAACTATGTCATCAATTTGCCGGTGCCTTCTTATTACCTAAAGAGAAAATCTATATAGAATTAGGCGGAAAACATAGAAGCAAAATTGCTTTTAGTGAATTGATATCGATGAAGGAAGAATACGGAATATCGATTCAGGCAATAGCAAAGCGGTTACAGTATTTAAAAATTATAACTGATTCTGCTTATACCAGGTTCAATATAATCGTAAATAAAAACAAATGGCGTCAAAATGAACCCGGAGAATTTAAGATAGAGGAGAAACCGGAAAAGTTCAAAAACTTAGTACTACGAGCGTTAGCTGAAGAAATAATATCACTCGGTAAAGCGGCAAGTTTATTAAATACTTCAATCAGTGATCTTGAAAAGAGTGTTCGATACGTAATATGAAGACAGTAATAAGTGATACGAATATATTTATTGATTTGATAGAGCTCGAAATTTTCGAAGGATTGTTTCAACTGCCATTAAAAATAAAAACAACGGATTTTGTTGTTAATGTAGAATTAGATGAAGTAAAACAAGCAGTGATTTTGCAGGCTGCACTTCAAAAGAAAATTAATATCATTGAATCTTCAGCGGAAGAGATGCTAGAGATTGAACAGATATTTAACGAGGTAACAAAATTATCATTTACCGATACTTCGGTTTATTATTATGCTAAGAATGAAAAGGCGATATTATTAAGTGGTGATGGAGGTTTAAGGAAATTTGCTGAGAAAAAGAAACTTGAAGTAAGGGGCATTATATGGGTCTTCGATTTATTAGACGAACATAATATTTACAGCCGGAAGATTCTTGTTGAAAAGATGGAGAAGCTTTTAGAGATAAACAGCAGGTTACCGAAAAAGGAATGCGAAAAAAGAATTAAAAAATGGAGCAAAAATGTTTAAAGTACGTATAGGCGGTGTAGAAAGTGAGCCAAATGTAATTGATGAAAATGGAATTAATCAACAAATTAACAGACAGCGAGCTGAAGGGAATAATGTTTGTGTAAGAGTTTCCATACAAAGCGGTGAACTTGAATTCGGATTAGCGACAATAAATTGTGAAGGCATTGGGAGAGGGAAAAAGCTAGAAGGTAAAGAAAAAGAAATATGGGATTTGTGGGTCAGAAACAAACTAAACAGCACTAATTTTACCGGCGGTAATGTAGTAGCATTTTTGAAACAACTTAAGAGAATATTAGACTAATACTATGGCAAAACTATTTTTTTCATACTCGCACAAAGATGAAGAATTAAGGAATGAATTAGAAACTCATTTAGCTTTACTGAAACGACAAGGAGTTATTTCATCTTGGCACGATAGAAGAATTATTGCCGGCAGTGAATTGGATAAAACTATTAGTACTGAGTTAGAAACAGCAAACATAATACTACTTTTAATAAGTGCTCATTTTTTAGCATCCGATTACTGCTATGAAAAAGAAATGATGCGGGCAGTAGAAAAACACAATGAAGGAGACGCAAAAGTAATACCGGTAATATTACATCCTTGTGACTGGCATTCTGCACCATTCGGTAATCTTAGAGCAACACCCACTGATGGTAAACCCGTTTCAATGTTTGCTAATCAACATGAAGCATTCTCAATTATTGCAAAGGATGTTCGAGAGGCAGCAGAATCAATGACTGAGAAAAATGATAGTATGATAAAAACTAAAGATGATTCTCAAACGAAGATTGGTAATACTCCAAAAGAACGATCGAGCAATCTAAGAATTAAAAAGAAATTTGATGATCAAGAAAAAGATGAGTTTATTGAAAATAGTTATGAGTATATCTTACGTTATTTTGAAGGTTCGCTGGAAGAATTAAGAAAGAGAAATACACAAATAAAAACAAAATTAAAAAGAGTTAGTGCGACAAGTTTTTCTGCTTTTATATATGATAACGGTGAACGTGTTGCACAATGTTCAATTTATTATGGCGAAAGTAGTTTTAGGTCACAAGAAATAGCATATTCTAATGCCGCAGAAGTTAATAGGAAGAGCTATAATGAAACAATGAGAATTGTAGAAGATGGATATACACTGCAATTGAAACCACTTGGAATGCAAATGTTTGGTAGACAACAAACGGAAACGTATACACAAGAAGGTGCTGCAGAATATTATTGGAGTATTTTTATTAGTGTACTTCAAGAACAATAAATTGGTATCTTCTAGTAATATTTATAACCCGGCTTGTTTGAAGCTTGACGTCCGGCGTCAGGTATAAAAGTAGAGCAAGCGGGGTTTTTTATTTGAATAGACAAACAGCAAAGACACAGAGTTATATAACATCAACTGAACAGTAAATTAAAGTTGAGGAATACGACAAAAAGCCTCAAATTTTGATATAAACCATGCTGAAATAATTTCGATAATATGGTGTAAGAAAGATAATTTGACTTTGGGTTTAATAATTCACATTTTTCAGTACAAAATTGCTCAGCTTACCATTAGGAAGATTGAGATCGGAAAACGCTAATCCAAGATGATTAGCGTTTTTTGCTTTAAATAAGAGTTTCTAACTTACGTTTATATTTATTTCTTATCTTTTTTCTGTTTCGTGTATTTAAGTAATAGGCGGTGAGTAAGTAGTATTCGGATTCATTCCGATAAGGCTCAAGAATTATTACATAATTTTCATCTTCATCGAATATATAAGTACGAACTCCTTCCGGGTCCTCAACGCTAAAAATCAACATCCTTTCAGTTTTGTTTTCTTCAATATGGTGTTTAATCCAGTGTAACCTTTTTGAACGATCAGGTTCAAATGTTCTTTCAGCACTATTGTTATTTATTTTTACAGTAGTAAGATGTTTAAAAAGAATATCCATTGCATCCGTTTCAACACTGATAGGATTAATTTGTTTCTCGCGAAATTTGAAGGAAGTGTTATTACGAATATCTCTATTAAAGATACCTTTGAGTGAAGCTGTTCGATCTATTTCAGATAGGTGATCTATCTCTAAGAGTTGATTATATACTTTAAGGAGATTTAACGGCATTTTACTTTAGATCGATAAAAAATAAGTTAAACTTTTGTTCACTTGGTAACGTTGGTATGCATAAAGAATGACCACATTCTTTTTCAATCTTTTCGATAATGTGAATTTTAGTTGTTACTTTCGACAAACCGCGAAGACGATAATTAACTGCGCCCATGAGAAAATCGGTTAATTGCATAAAGATAGATTCTTTAGAATGTATTGATTGTAAATTTCTAATAACACCATAATTATAATTTAGAATTTCTTTGAGTTTTCTAATTTTCAACCTACTTAGATCATCTTTTATATCTAGGTAAATATTATAGTTTGCCGACATATCAATTTTATGATGGATAAGTTGATAGTACATTTTATAATAGAAGGTGTTATAATCTTGGTCAAAGGCATGGTTGCGGATTTTATTTTTTTCGACAACCACTGCACGAAAGAGAATATCTGTTGAGAAAAAGTAATCAACAAGTTCTAAATAAAATTCTTGCTTGGAATGGGAAACTTTTGACCACTTTATTTCCGAATAAAAATTATGTCTTTCTTTAAGATCCTTTAGATATTCTTTATGAATTTTAAGTTGGTGGTATGGAATTGAAACATAGGATAATAACATGTACGGATGCTCGTCATGTTCTATGTGAGTACTTTCATCACAGTATAGGTTATAAGTTTTCATCATAATAAATCACTACTATAATTTAATGAAATTCTATCCTTTGTTCATAATTTTAGGGGATTAGGTATATCGCTTTTTGTTTTTGGAAACACCAACTATAGCACCACCATAAAAGTTAGAGTAGTATTTTCTTTACTTAACTGATTCATAATAGAAGATTATGTGTTTTTTCATGCATAAAAGTATTTTCAATCAATGCCGAAGAAAGACTTAATTTCATCTATTTTCAATCCTTCTATACCTTTATCATAGTATTTTACTCGTTCATGACTTGTGATGGTACATTCTGGTTTAGACTTACCAATCATAATGATTTTTGAATTATTCTTAGATAAGAAATGTTCAATGATAATTTTGTTGATTTCTTCATCACCACATCCATAACCAATAATAATTAGGTAATCTGAATTTTTTAGATTGTTCTCGAAATGATGAAAAATTGGTTTAAAATATCTTTTTTGTTTATAGAATCTTGTTTTTTCTAAGGTACCGGAAAGAAATTCAGGGTATAGATTTATCATTGACGATTCATATACTATTTTTCCATCTTTAGTCGATTCGTGTAATAATTCGAATGGATTAACTCCACGTAAAAGTTTTATGGTTTCAAATTCATCATCTCCAATATGATATGCAAAATTGTCTATGCTACCGTGAAGCTTATAAAGACAAAACTTATTCGAATATTCATTAGTAAATCTTCTTAAGCGTACGGTATATGTAAAAACTTTTCGAATAACTTCATCTAATTCACGAACTGGTGTTTCGAGTGAATATTTACCATAATATGGAGAGCCTAATTCTTCAAAACCGTCTGAAAAATTATTACCAATTACATCACTATGAGAAAATTGCTCCATCAACAAATCGTGGTTCAGAGTATGAATATGGATTTTGAATTCGTCTGAAATATTCTTTAATAAATAAAAGAAATTTTTATATTGTGAATGGTATGGTTCAACATAAGAGACAGATTCAACCCATTTGGTTAATAGTTGTGCCAATAATTGTTGAAATATTTCATTGAATTCAAAAAGTAATTGTTGGCCATCGTACTTAAATTCTTCTTGTTCATTGAACTTACTTACAAATTCATTAAATTTTTCGAGATCACCTTCACTTCTTCTTAATTCGGAATAGTAATCAAAGAATTTTTCATAATGAAAGTTTTGGTTGGGGATAATTTCAGTATTGTAAAAGTTTAAGAATTCCTCGACAAAGCGTTTTTCTCTAGTTCTTGTAAACCATCCGTTGGGATCTTCTTCACCAAATAAGAATCTTGCGTTACCGCTTGTATGAACTTGAATATCATTCTTCTTAACTGAACATAATATATTATTAAGTTCAGGAGTTGAATAATAGCCGAAAGGAATAGAAAAGCCAGAACCAAGTAGAAAAGAAAAATGCTCCATTTTTACTTCTCTCTAAATTTATAAACGCCATAGTTTTCTTTACTTATTATTTTCTCAATTTTCGAGTCTATTCCGCCAGAGGCGGGCAGGTATTTTTATCCCGCAGAACGGAATTTCAATTCTACTTTAATTCAAGTTTTTCATAATCCTCTTTGTTTATAATGCTGCCAATTTGTGGATCGATAATTTCAACTTCTTCGTAGGTGAGGTTGTAGAGTTTGTAAACCATTATGTCTATCTGATCTTCTAAGTGCTTCGTGTTAGTTTGGTGATATTTAAAATGAAAAACTTTCTTGACCACTTATATCATCCTCGTATTTTAATTTTCTTATGGTGTAAAATTGATTAATATCTCTCCTAAAATCAGCTAAGTCTGTTTTTTCTTTAGGAAAGAAACGCATTATAATTCTGTTTGAATGTAAGTATGAACTTTTTTTATTATTGGGTTCTCGTAGCATTCTTTGAACAAGTGGGAGCAGTAACTCTAACAATTCTATTCTATACTTAGCGCGATTGCTTTCCTCAAAACCGTGAATAATATTTGTGACTGCACCCATAAAACAATCACAGAGCTGAATCAGATTTGACTTTTCATCTATCCTATGATCTTTTTGCAAAAATTGTATTTCCTTTGTGTCAAAATAAAAGTTTGGTTCTCCGAGATTTAATTTATGAATAGTATGCCAGGGGAAATATTCGTGAAGCTGTTGTTGACCTTGTTCGTGAAATATATTTTTAATCAATATTTTTTTATTACCGAAAAAACATTTTAGCGCATATTTTATCGAACTTCTGAAAAAACGGTTATATTTTGAATTGAAATTATTATTTGGATCAAACTCTTCCTTGTTTAAGTTACTATCGTTTATTCCAAGTATATAACAATAAAAAATTTTTCCGCTCAGTGAGGTATTCAAAATATATTGGAACCATCTTTTGCAAATATTCTTTTCATCCGCAGAACTTATATCAGCCCAGTGAACTGGTTTGTTGTTTTTCTTATAATATGGGGAACTCATATCAAAATTATTACAATACCGCTCAGCAACAATATTTTGCAATAAAGGGTTATCTAAATCCTCAGCTAATATTCCAATATAATGCCAGCTGTGACCTAAATAGGGACATTTCTTCGACATTATTTCATCAGCATATATATTTACTTCAACTGGTTTTTCTCTATTATCATTTCCCCAGAAATCCATTTACCTATTTAATCTCAAATTTATCATAATCCTCTTTGTTTATAATGCTGCCAATTTGTGGATCGATAATCTCAACTTCTTCGTAAGTGAGGTTATAGAGTTTATAAACCATTATATCTATATGATCTTCTATGTGTTTTGTATTCGCTTGTGGATTTTGTTTTTTGGTTGCTAATATTTTATCGACAAGATTTGTAAATGGTTTCTGATCATTTTCACTAATTTCGGGAATTCTTATTTGACCAACATATTGTTTAGTATAACGCTTTCTTCCACCGGCAATTTTAGCCGTAATCTGAAAGAAATGGTAATCTGAGAGTTTTGAATTTAGGATTGCTAAAATATATTTAAGATTTTTACCAGTTAGAAAATAAGCTGAATTGGTTAGGTACATTCCTTGACTATCATAAGCAAAGTTAGCTTTATCAGATATTTCAAGCCATACTATTTTTTCTTTCTCAAATTCATTAAGAAATGCACAATTTCGTAAATTCGTCCAGTGGGCACCTTGATCTTGACGCACTTCTAATTCTTTTTTAAATTGTTTAAGGTAATCGTAAACTGAGGGATAATCTTTAATAACATTAATACGCGGAATATTAAATTCTCTAACTCCATTATGTGTATTTATTAGATAAATGTTTTGATAAGTATAGTTATATCTTTTTATGTCTTTCCCTCGTAATAGAGGTCTAATGATATTTTTATTCTTAGAATCTTTCTTGATTAGCTCTTTCTTTATGCTCTCGCCAACATAAAATGCATCATTCAAACCAGAAGTAATCCCTCTGAAGAAGTTAATGCCAAACTCACCTAATGGTTTCCCAATAGCAGTAATTTTATTGTTTATATTAAACTCTACTTCATTCCCAATCTTCCACGTATTATCATCAAGATTTGTTAAACTTACCGAGTTTTTATTAAAATAAACTGTAATGCTATTGTTCTTGAAATCGAAATCTGCTTTTAATTCACAACCCAACATACTTCCTTGAAATCTTTCATTTTGAAGAATTAATATATTTACAAAAACCGTTGCGGCTTCAAATAACTTAATTTTCCCTAAGTCGATTAGTTTGAGTGGATTTGCATAATTTATAAAATAATTCCGTGCTTTTTTTCCATAACTTGAATGCATCCATTGCCGGGAAGTAATAAAAGTTAAGATACCTCTGTGTCTTAAAATATTATTTCCTCTTTCATAAAATATGACGTAAATATCGCCAGTTTTAATAAAAGTTTTGTACCGTTGTTTTTCTAATTCTTTTTTTGAATTAGAATCCATTTTTTGCAAAGGTAAATATGGTGGGTTCCCAATCACCACATCAAATCCATCTTCCACTTCCGGACCAAACATCCACTCAGGGTTAAACCAGCCGGATGCAATATTTGTATTATACGGATCCCATTTTGATATTTGTTCGGCAAATTCTGAAGGGAAACCATTTTCATATAATAGCTTCTTTAACTGCGCTCTTATTTCTCTGTCATTTTTCTCAAGTGTTTTCTTTTCAGTTTCGGAGCTGGTGATAAAGTATCTTTTTCTTAAAGCGAAAAGTTCATCTTCTAACTTTTCAATTGCACGGGGTTTAAGAGTAAGACTTTCCGGTAAGGCTATCAGTGTATTAGCGGCAACAAGTTTTGTCTCGAGGTTAGGTAAAGGTTCTATACCGTAGTTGTCAACTGCACTTGAAGGATGCTGGACTTTTTCATCTACTAAAAGAGAGATGAAAAAACGAAGTTTTGAAATCTGAATTGCTATTGGCTGTATATCAACTCCGTAAAGACAATTTTGTATCAGATAAAGTTTTCTTCCGTAATCAAGTTCATTTCGGTTAAAGTTTTCTTCAATTTTATCCGTTAGCTGACGTTTAAGTTTCGGGTCGGTTACATTACTTTCTATTGCGGTTATTTGCTGTTGCTTCCATTTTGTATTATGAGGATCGAGTTTGGACAAAATTAAAACGAGTTTATGCAGAACTCCCATAGGAAATGCGCCGGAGCCAACAGCTGGATCGAGAATTTTACAATTGTTAATTGCGTTTATTAAAATGTCTGTTTCTTTGTCGGTGAAAGAAATAGAATCTTCCGAATAAGAAACGAGTTTTCTTAATTCATCTTCAAGTTTACCCTCGTTATCAATCCAACGGGTAGGTTTAAGTTCCTCTTCAATTTTAAGCTGTCCTTTGCGTGCAGAATTACCAAACATATCGGATTGTTCTGTTCCGATCTCAATGTAGCTTTTAGCTCCTTCTATAACTTTATTTTTGAGATAAGCAATTAAAGACTCGTCAACCATATAATTAACAATTTCACGGGGAGTGTAATAGCTTCCGGTAGATTTACGCGCAGTTGACGCGGTTTCGGGATTGTAGCTTGCTAAAAGATTTTCAAATACTCTTCCTAATAACTCCGGATCAAGCGCGATTTCTTCATCTGTTGGTGTGTTTTCATCAATTGTAAAATTGTAAGAATGAAGAATGTTAAGCAGACCTCTTGCTTTATATTTTTTCTTTGCTGTGCCGTAATCTTTGTTTAAGTCAACTTCTTTTTCATCAGAAAAGAAAAGCATATTTGGAAAATTGGTTTGGTTGTTTTCTTTATCTGAGAAACCGTCAATTCTAATTTCTTCCCCGGTATCATTCGAAGGATCATTTTTGCTTTTATCGAGGCATTCAAAAAGACCGCCGTTTAAAAAAGGAATATCTTTGAAAATATTCAGCATATCTTCCGGATTATTAAACAAAGAATGATACCGGTAATAGTTATGCGACATATAATGATCATTCTTACCTTGAAATGTGCGGTCTTTTCTAAACCTTCTTTCATTAACCGGGGTGTTTAGCGTTGCGAAAAACAGGTTTTGCAAAATTGCTTTATAATATGTGCTTTCATTACCGGCAAGGGATTTTAATATTTTTTTAATCTCATCTTTATCAAACAGGGTATTAGATACCAACTTTTTCTGTTTCATAAACCAGATGAAAATAATTCGTGTTATAAAACGGATTAAAGCTATGTTCTTTCCATTCTTTTCCACCTCGGCATCTTTAGGAAACTTTACATTTTTAAGCGCCCAGAAATACCAATTTGCAATTTCTGTGTAAAATTCTTTAGTAACTTTTTCAACAGAGAAAGCTTCTTTAATTTTTTCGAGAGAAGAAAAATCTGCAGCATCTAAACGATAGAGAAAAGTTTTATTTGTCTGATCTTTGCTGACGTAATAAGTGAATCTTTTAAAGCTGCTCCATTCTCTTTTACCGTTTGGCTGTGGTATATCATAGACAAGAGAAAAACGGAAATTGTTATTGTCATCATAAAAGATAAAGAAACCGGCAGTGTAACGCTGTTCTTGTTTTAATATTTTTTTTGCTAAATCATACTGTGCTTTTTTACCGGATCGTTCGGTAAGAGTCTTGTTTGTTTTAAAAGTGTAAATTATTAATTCGTCATCGTTTTCTAGTTTTATTTCGCCAAGCAGCAGAGCATCTGAGAAAATATCGTTGTTGTGATTGGCTGCTTCCTCGTCTAATTGCCGGTAGGCGGTTGTTTTCCGGCGGAATAGATTGGTAAGATTTTCGGTGGAAAAATCTTCAATAAGAGCTGAGAGTAAATTTTTAGTTTCCATAAATGATCTTATAATTTTTTTACCGCGAATGCACGAATTAAGAACTTATCTAATTTGGTTTCTGGTTTTCAATTGCAATAATTATTTCTTTCGATAAATCTTTTAATCTCTGCTTTTCATCATAAAGATAACTACCTCCAAGTTCTCTATTTAATGAAGATAATTCTTTTATAGTTTTTTGAGGATGTTTATCGATATTTAAATTTGAAATCCTTCTAAGAGTGTAATCGGATAAAGTACCATAATCGAATATATCTTCCAGCAGCATTCTGATAAAGGGTTTAAAATCTATAAGAGTTTCATTGTTGTTTACTCTTAATAAATATTTTAGATTATTAATTGATTTTTGTTGAAGGCTGTTTTCCGATCCGCCTTTACGAGAAGCTTTTCCCATTTCTTTATAATTTTTTACTACCTCGTAATCATCCCAAAACCTATCACTTAAAGATAAAGCCGGTTCATCTTTTTCGGCTTGTATCTTTTCATAAACTTCTTCAAGACTTTTAATAAAATGATTATCGGAACCATCTTCCGTGTCATATAATCTATGATGCACAAATAATCTTTGCTTTTTTATAACGGCAAGCAGTTCATTTTGAGTATATTTTTTAGCGACTTTAATTCTAGGTGGAAATTTAGCGAGCGAGGCAATTAATTCCGGGTATTGTTCCTTTAGGGATTCAAAATCTTTCAAAGCTTTTGTATAAAAGCTTTCAGCCTCCATAAAATCGGGATTTTGCTGAACCTTATTGTACAAACCGGAAGGGGTTGGTTCTTCATCTATATCAAAAATCTTAGCGTCTTCTCCAAGGGCATTATGAATCAAAAACATTTTTTGAGAAGCTATTTCTCTTGAACGGACAAGATCAGAGCCTTGCTCAGTGGGAAAGAAATTTACAATGTAAAGTTTATCAAAAACTTTTTTGCTGATTCGATTTATTCTACCAACTCTTTGAATAACGCGAACAGGATTCCAGGGAATATCGTAATTGATTACCATCCCGGCACGGTTTAAGTTAAAACCCTCTGAAATTTTGTCGGTTGTAAGCAGAATATCATAATCATCAACTTGTTCTAATGAAGAGGCATCAAAATTTTTATTTATATCTTTTATTTTTTTAGCCGGGAGATCGCCGGATACAATTAATACTCTATTGTTAAATTCCTTCTCCATTAATCCAGACAAATACTTAACTGTGTCTGCATATTCAGAAAAGACTAAAACTTTTCTTTTGGGTTCAGAAGCAAATGCATTTTGATTAATTATTTTTTTTATCCCGTTTATTAAACAAGAAGTTTTGGGATCTTTCTCTACCAGATTTAATTCATTCAGTTCTTTTAGAATTCGATTGAATAGAACTAAGTCTGATTGAATATCGCTAATAAACTCATCTTTTTTATGAAAGTTTTTCAGTTTGTAGATTTTATGATTTTTAGGGTATTCATTATTTCTAATTTTATCGGAATATGATTGTAAGTATTCTTCAATTTCATCGGAATCCTTATCATAAATTTTTTCCAGCAATGATCTGTCGAGAATATATTTATTAGTCTTTTCAATAAATTCTTGTACAGCCTTATTTATTCTTATAAAATTTTTAAGACTTTGTTCAAATGCGCCGAATGAGCTTTCAAATCTTTTTACGAGCAAACGTCTCATAAAATCGTATAAGTTAAACTGCTGGATATACTGGAAGTTTTCCTCTTCGCCTAGTTCATCTAATTTTTCCTTTTCATATTCAAAAGGCTTATAAATTGCGCCCTTTAATAAACCGCCTTCATCGGGTAAAGCAAAATACTCATTAATAATTTTGTCATAAAATTTTGATTGTTCTTTACTCAATTCAAAAAACCATTCTTGCGGATTTTCAACAATCGAAAGATCCTTGACTTCTTCTTTATAGAAAGGATTATTTTGGATATCCAATCGGTTGCGGCGAATAGTTACCGGCTCGATAACGTCTCTTATTTCCTTAGCAAGAGTATGTGATAGATTATTAACATCACTGAGATTTATATTTTTTTTTCCAAACAAAGCTTTGTAGTAAGTTTCTGCGCGTGAACGTTTTTTGGGATCGGATGAATTATGATATTTTTTTATATAAGAAAGTTTATCAAAAGTTGATTTAAATATCTTGAATTTGAATTCAAGATCATCATCAAGTGTTATGGCAGATTTTTTAGGTACTATAAATAGTTTGAGCAAAGAAAAAATATCAGCAGGACGATTATTAAAGGGAGTAGCAGTTAGTAGCATTACAATTTTACCGCGGCAAATATTTTTTAAGTATTCATAATCTTTGGTGTCTTGATTTCTGAATCTATGTGCTTCATCTATAATTATAACTTCAATATCATTTGCGCTTGCTACAAACTCAGAAACATTTTCAAGATCGCCACCGGAAACAGCTTCCCATCCCAGGCTTGAAAGATGAAATTGTTCAAGATATTTTTTCCACCCGGAGGATTTTGATTTATCGCCAAGGATTCCAGGAGGTGCAATTACAATTCCGCGTTTTTTTAATTCAAATGCAGTTGCGCACGCAATAATAGTTTTACCAAGTCCGACTACATCGGCGATTATTACGCCATTATTATTTTCAATAACAGAAAGCGCTTGTTGAACTGCGTCTAATTGGTAGCGGTATTCCTTATAATCGTTTTCTCTTAATACTTCAACAAGCCTTTGACCAATTCCTTTGCCTTTAAAAATATCTAGGTAAGTTTTTAGAACAAGAACATAAGCTTCAAACGGAGTTATTTCTTTAATTAAAGTCTCTTGCTCTAAAACTTCTACTAATTTTTTCTTTAGAACATCATCCTCAGTAATTTTAACGGCTTTATTCCAAAGTTCATCAAAATAATTTTCAGCTTCATCAAAACCATAATCGCTTATTTCAACATTAAACTCTTGCTGAGAACTTAAACCGGCTGAAGTAAGATTGCTGCTTCCGGTTATAAATAATTTACTCCGTCCGATTTGCCCCTCTTCAAGATTAAAGATATAAATCTTGGCGTGGTTGGGTTCATAAGATTTTCTTAAAATGATTCTGTCATCTTTAATAAGCTGCAAGAAAAATTTACATTGCTCATAAAAATCTTTACGGTCGAAATTATCAGTGTTAATTGATTTTTTAATTGACTCATAAAAATTATGGATTCTTTCGTCATCTGAAATTTTTCTATCCTTATCACCATATTCAAAGAGTCCACGAATATTTTTATCAACATTAAGACCAACAAGAATTTTTAGATTTACTTTATTATTTGACTTAAGACCTTCGTATAATTCCTTTAAACCGGAGAAATAAAAAAATCCAATTAGAAATTTGAGTTCATTACTTTTTGAAAGGAGTTCGAGGAGTCTAGTTTTTAATTGTTTCTTCTGGCTATTGGTGATGAAGTTATTCATAAAATCCCAGGCTCATTAGAAATAAAAGTAAGGTTTGATTGCATAGAAAAATTAATTCCGTTAAAAATGCTTTTTAAATAACGGTTTATCCGGTGTTAACCGCAATATCGCTTCTTTAATTATATTTTCGTGTGCAGCTACTTTTTCCGGGTCTAATTTATCAGTTAATACACCCTCTTCAATAAGTGTTACAATATACTGGAATTTATAACCTCGTTCTAATTGTTTGTTCAGAAATTTGATAACATCAACAAAATGTACTTTATCTACACCGTCAAAAATTCCATCGTGTATTAAGAAGCGTGGGGCATTATAATTTTTAATTATAGAATAGAATAAAACAGAGAGATTATAAACTAATGTTCTGCCTCTATTCTTACCTTTCCCAAATTTTTCGGGGTCATTAAGAATATCAATTTTTAGTTTAGATTTAACCCTCGGATTTGAATCAATTGAAAAAGAGAATAGTCTTGAGCCGGTTTTAGTTGAGTAAAGTTCTTGATAAATTGAACTAAATATTTTGTAAAATTCCAATTCAATGTCACGAATATTTTCTCTTAGTTCTATAATGTTGGATTCGATTTTGCTGACTTCTTGCTGCAAATCCGATACTTGTTTAGAGTAAACTGTATAGGTTTTAATCTGACCTTCCAGGTTGCTGGCTTCTTTTTCTTTACTAACTATAAGGGCGTTGGCATCGGCTAAGTTTTTAATTGCACTTGCAGTAGACAATATTCTAAATATATCGGCGCGTTGGTTGTCAAGTTCATCAATTTTGAATTTATTGTTTTCTATTTCCTTATTCAGCTTATCAATTTCTTCAAGTATAAAATCTTTGCGTGATGAAATAAGATTTTTACGAAACTTAACGACTTCCTCGAGTTCCTTTCTGATTTTAGTGCCGAGTAGTTCTTGAAAATCATTGTAAATATTTTCAACAGTGCTTAACCGGATTGAGAGATTATTCGAGAGGCTTTCTTTGTATGTATCAATTTTCTTTTGATGCGAAAAGTTCTCAAAAGAAAGTTTGTTTATTGTTTTGGTTAGCTCGTTAGCCTTTTCTGCATTCAACTTTTGAGAGGATGCTAATTTGTATGCTTTTATCCGTTCGCGTATTTCCTCAATTTCTGTCTTTAATTGTTTGATTTTATCTTCAACATCAGATATTGTTTTTAATTGATGAACAGATATAAAGTTTTTTGCTGCTGTATTTGCAAGTTTTTTCTTTTCATCAATTTCATCAGTCTTGACGTTTAGATTATATATAAGACGGTTATCTATATTTAGCAAAAAAAGATGATATTGCAGGAGTGAGAGTTCGCTTGTGTATTCAAGATAGGCAAAGGGATCAGGATATTCTTTTTTATTAGTCTTTAGTATTGTTACATAAAAAGCGAGCAACCGTCTAAGCCAATCAGGTGAATAAAAACCGGGATAATCATCACGGGCAAAAATTATATCGCAAAGAGTAACACGAAAATCTTCTAAACGATATTCTTTATATTTTCCATTATTCGCTTTGAGTTTTACAAGCCGGGAGTTTTCGAATGAACGAGAAATAGTATAATGATTTTTGCGGGACTCAAACTCCAAATAAACAGTTAGACCTTTTAAGAAACCTATATCGTAGGCTGTATATAATCTTGGGTTTTTATCTTTAGAAAAATCAGAACCAAGCGTAAAATCAATTAAATCAAGGAAGGAAGATTTGCCGAGGTTATTTAACGAATCTTTTTTCTTGCCTTGTGTTTTATCGCGATAACCATAAACGTAATTTATACCATCTCTGAATGTTATGTCAGAAAAATATTTTGCGGGACGGGTATAGAATTTTTTTAGATACATTTTTATTTATTTAGAGTGATAGAATAATTTTTATAAACAATAATATCAGCTAACCATAAAAATGTAATAACATCAAAGAATAAATCCAGATCAATATTATGATTCTCTTTTAACTTTTGAAAAAGTTCTTCAATATTGTTGACGCCTTTCTTAATATACCGGATTGTGTGTGCTCCTAGAATCAGCACATTATTATTAAGATTTTCATACTTAGTTGGCAGCAGCATTAGTTTAAGTCCGCATTGTAGTTATCAAATAAGCCGGGATTTTTAGGAACCATAGTGTCTTGTTTATTTCTTGCACCAAAATCACAATATTCAAAAAAATACATTACAACAGCTTTTGCCCAAAGTTTATATTTTACGTTTTGTTTGAACTTATCTTCGAGACAGGAATCGGCTAACATTTCCAGAAACTTGAAGTCATTAACCGGATAAGTGCTTTTAGGATAGTTGCTAATCTCACAATACTTTGAACGGAAAAATTCTCGAAGAGTTATTACTTCGGTTTTATCGCTAACTGAAGTATCGCGAAAATAATTTTCCACTAAAGACTTATGGTAATATGTAAGCTGGTACATATCGAAAACACGTGATTGATATGCATCAAAATTATATTTTATTTTTTTAACAATCCCGTTATACTTTTCCGATTTTTCGTCCGGGATAGATGTAATTGGCTTAGATTGGATTTTTATGAAATTAAAAATGTTATCAATAATATCCATTTCTTCAGTTAGATCAGGTTCGGAAGTAAGGAACTGAGTGAATATAGAATCATCATCAATTATAAAATATTGTTCTTCTTGCTCAAAAGAACTCAGCTTTAATTTTAGCGTTTCGAGTCCCCATATATCGATGCGAATAACGCCGGTTCTTTTTCTAATTTTTTTCTTTTGTTCGGGTGTAACGCTGAATGAATCTTTAGACAGGAATGTAATCGCGGTTGGAGCCAATTGTTCAATATCATCTGGAATTAACGATTCCGGTGTTACCGATTCATCAAATTCGTTTGGGACAACAACAAAGAAAATATTGCTGATAACATTATAGCCGTTTTCCAAAATTGAGCAGCTTTGCACTGCATTGGGGAAAAGTCTTGAAAGCAATCTGTCACAGAAAGAGATGAAATCTTTATCTGTAAGGTTCGAAATATATTCTTCAATAATTTTAAGATGTTTGATTTTACTCATTTCCATCAAAAAATAATTTAGAATTGTACCAAATATTCTCTCATATATATCTGAAGGTTTTTATCACACCCGCTTTCTTTAATGAGTGGCAAGAAAACTATAATTTATTTATTATTTATCTAAATTTATATAAAAATAATAATTGAAAGAATAAAAATGAAGAAAAAACTCACAAAAAAGGGTTTGGCGGTTGAGAAGCTATTGGAGAGAGATAATAAAAGTGTACTAACTTATATAGAAGACATCAAAGATGATGTTGAGAAAGAAAAAACTATAAAAGAACTAATCGAATATTTGGATAATTGTTTGTTGGATAGAGATATTGGGAAACCGGGACCAAAATTAATTGACCAACTTAAAGAGCTTCAACAAAAAATAGAGAATGAGGTTAAAGAATACAGATTGGAAGATTTGATATGGTGGAAAGGAAGTGAGGGACAATTGATTTATCTATATGAGCAATTAGTAAAAAACAATTTTATTGATGATTCTCAAGAGGATAGAAAATATGTTCTGCTTGCAAACCATTTTAAAAATAAAAAAGGTAACAGATTTAATAATAGACAGATGGGGCAGGCTGCGCAAAACTTAATGCTAAATAAAACACAAAAACCTAAAGACGCAGATAAACTTATTGAGATTATAAAAAACATACACCAACAAGAATAAACCACTCTTCAATTCCTTGGTATCAAGGATTACCAATATTTAATCCTCTTTCTGATTTTTATACTTGCACCTAACAAGAACAAAATGTTAGGTGTTAAAAATGAGACAAAGGAAAGAACGAAATGAAGTGCTTGAGAAATTAACTTCAATAGAAGCACTCCTACGAAAGAAAAACGACAAACCGTTAAACTTCAACCAGGCTGCCGATTATCTCGGCTTTTCACACTCATATTTATACAAACTCACTTCAAGGAAAATAATTCCTTGTCATCGTCCTACGGGTAAGATGTTGTTTTTTTCTAAAGAGGAGTTGGATGAGTGGATCGTTACAAGTGAAAAGGAAAAAGATAAAAGTCAAAAGGTAGAGACGCAAGACGCTGAGACGGAAGATGAGGAACCACCGTAAGTGCTTCGATACAATCACAAAAATCGTGATTTACTCAGCAACCGGAAATACGAAGATTGGTTGATTGAGTGATTGGATGATTGGTAAAAAACTTTGGCAAATAATTAATCTTTGGAAGGGTTAAAACAAGACTGAGATGGAAGGATTAAATAACATAAATAGTGAGATGCATAATACCGGGAGCAACATAGATCCTATGCAGATGTTCAAACACTTTTCTGCTGAGGATATGGAAAAGATAAAGCTGCTTGCGGGATTGCTTGGTATTGGAAATCATCAGACTGTAAAAGAAACGATAACTGTTGAACAGGGTTTCAGTGAGTACAATCATCTTATTGAGTTTAATCTTTCAAAAAAATCTGTTGCAACTGCAAAGACCGCTGAAAGAAGATTCTTAGAATTTATTCCAGGAAACAGAGCACTCAAGACAATTGAGCGAAAAGATGCAGAAAATTTAATGATGAAGATTTCCAAGACTGCTCCGCTCGGTTGTTACAATTACCTAAAAATATATAGAACAATATTTAATGTTTTCGTGGACTGGAATTATATTTCTTCTAACCCCTTCCTAAAAGTAAAATTACCCAAAAGACAAAAAGATGAGCCGGTTGTATTCACTGAGGATCAGATAAAAATCGTCTGTGAAAGACTCACTGCAAAGGGCAAAGATGTTATTGCGGATATGGTTCTCTTTGCAGTGGAAACAGGATTAAGATTAGATGAAGAAAATAATTTGAGATGGAGCGATGTCGATTTTAGGAATAAGGTAATAACCATTGGGAATAAACTGTTCAAAACGAAATCTAAAAAAGTGAGAAGGATTCCTTTTAATGAAAGAATGGAAAGAATCTTATTAAGGAATTCGAATCGGCAACTTGAGAAGAGTAAAATTCTGAGAGAATTTGTTTTTGTACTGAGTAACGGAAAGCAATATAAAAAGGATACTGTTTCAAAAACATTAAAGAAAGTAATAAAGGAAGCAAGACTACCGGATGAACTTCACTGGCATTGTTTACGTGCAACTGCAGCTACACGATGGGCAAGTAATAAGGTTCCAATATTTACCGTTTCAAAGTTGCTCGGTCATTCTTCTGTAAATGTAACGACCCGGTATTATGCGGGAATTGATTTGGACGAACTGAGGGATGCGGTTAATAGACTATAGCCCTCGCCCATACGGAAAGGAATTATTTAGAGAATATTTAACGGAGTAATATTATGAGTACATATAAAAAATTAGCTAAAAATTATAAAAGTAGAATGGGAATAAATGTACTGCCGCTGAAAGGCAAAAGACCAATGATTGAATGGGACAGATGGCAGAATACTATACAAACCGAAGATGATATTGAAAAGATGAATTGGAGTGGTTCTACCGGACTTGGCGGAATACAGGGCATTAGCGATTGGCGATGTCTTGATTTAGATGTTGTTGAGGATTTTGAGATTGTTGAATTGATATTAGAGGAATTGGGATTACCGGAAAAATATTGTTGGGTTGTGCAGAGCGGGAGCGGTGAAGGATTTCATATTTATATCAGGAGCCCTCACCCTAGCCCTCTCCCAGAGGGAGAGGGAAATCCTTTCCATAGAGTCGGTGGAGAAAAAGCGGTTTATAAATTTAAGTTAAAGAAAGATAGTTACTGCAAACATCTTGAATTACGGTGGAAAAACTGTCAAACAGCTTTACCTCCTTCAATGCACGAAAGTGGTGGTATTTATAATTTCTACTTTGATAACCCAGAAGAACCCCCCTCCTATGTTGAATTAGATAAAGTGATTGAGTGCCTAGAAAAGTTTTGTGTGATAGAGGCGCAAAGCGCAGAGAGCAAAGTGAAAAATACTAAAGATGGTAGAAAAGCTGAAAAGGTCTACTATGATAAAACAAGGTTGGAAAGTGCGCTTGATTATCTTTCTCATAATCTACCGGATGGAAGTTATGAAGAGTGGTATAAAATCGGTTTTGCACTAGTACCCTTGAACGAACAGGGCGAAAAGTATTTTATTGAAATGAGTCTTAAAAACCCAAGCTATAATGACACCGAACTTGAGTTGAAGAAAAAATTTGAGTCGCTTGTTAAAGATTATGATGGCAGGGTTACGCTGGGAACTATTTATCACATTGCAGAAATCTACGGCTGGAAAAAGCCGGTAATAAAATTTTGGTTTCGTGAAAATGAAAAGATAAAAATCTCGCGGATTCGATTTAAGAAATTTCTGGAAAGTGAAGGCTTCTGTAAATATAAGATGGAGTCTAATCATCTATTTGTAAGAGTTGAAAACAACATTGTTGAGGAGATTGACAGTGTTGATGTAAAAGAATTTGTGATGAACTATTTGGAGCGAATGGCAACGGAAGAATTTGAAGGTACGAGCAGAAATGAAATAATAGAGGCACTAATTAAATCTGCAAATCAACTTTTCACACAACAGTTTCTTGAATTTTTGATTACCAGGAATATTGAGTTTAATAAAGACACTTTTGATACAGGGTATTTTTATTTCAAGAATGGTTTTGTAGAAGTGAGTATAAGTAGGATTGATTTTCACAACTATAAGAATATTAATAAACACATCTGGAAGAAGCAGATTATAGATCGAAACTTTGTTGAAAGCAGTAGGCGAAGTGTATTTGAGGATTTTCTGTTTAATGTTTGCCGGAGCGAAGTTAAAAGATACGAGGCATTAAAAAGCGCAATTGGTTATTTGCTGCACACCTATAAAGATCCTTCAATAACAAAATCCATTGTTTTTATTGATGAAAAGTTAAGCGATGGCGCATTTGGCAGAAGCGGGAAAGGTCTAGTTATTAAGTCAATATCTAAGGTGAGGAATGTAGTAGTTGAAGATGGGAGAAATTTTAATCCTTCAAAGAATTTTGCTTTCCAGAGAGTTAAGGCAGATACAAACATTATTGGATTTGAAGATATTAGAGAGAAATTTCCGTTTGAAAGATTGTTCTCGATTATTACGGATGGGATTACCATTGAAAGAAAAAACAAAGATGAAATTCATATTGGTTATAGTGAATCGCCGAAAGTAGTTATATCAACAAACTTTTCGATTTCCGGAGTTGATGATTCAACAATGGACCGGCAGTTTATTATTGAGTTTTCAGATTACTACAATAAGACACATAGACCCGTGCACGATTTTGGAAAGCCTTTCTTTGGAAGTTGGACTGATGATGAATGGAGTAACTTTGATAATTTTATGATTGGATGTCTGCAGTTGTACCTTAAGAAGGGACTAGTAACTTATGAATTTGTAAATCTTGATAAGAAAAAAATGATTGATGAAACGTGTCAAGAATTCGTTGAGTTTGCGGAAGATATAATTGGAATCGGTAAAGAGTATGAGAAGAAAGAATTATATGAAAGCTTCAAGAAAGAGTATGAAGATTTCGACAAACTCACTCAAAGCAAGTTTACCAGGTGGTTGAAGGTTTGGGGTAAGGTTAAAAACTATGAGGTACAGGAAAGTAAATCCGGTGGGAAAAGGAATATTAGGTTTTATAAGAAAGAAGAAAAGGAAGCTGCATAGTTTGGACAGGATGGACGGAAATTATGCATGGAATTTATCGGGTAAAATTTTGACAGGAAATTGCGGCCAAGAGTTTATGATTAAAAATATAAGGAATACAAAAATGCACTTAACACCAGTGAAAGCCATAAAGAAACATTGTTTTGATTGCTCGGGCGGTTCTAAAAAAGAAGTTCGAGAATGTATTATTACAGATTGTCCGCTATACCTCTACCGTATGGGTAAGAATCCTAATAGGAAGGGTATAAAAAATAACGGCTCAAGTAACGTTTTGGGAAATAAAACGGAACATATTAGGGTCAATGTTGAAGCGTACTCTTAAAGTAAAAAGAGTACGCTTAAGGTGTAAATTTTTATAATAAATTAACCGCTTCTAATAGGTTTTCTTTTTGAAGATGAGATCAAATCCGCCAAATGGCGGACAAGTTTGAGTTGTTTTAATATTTCCGTGACCCATCAATTCTTTTACTGCATTCCGTGAAATACCACGTTGAACTAATGCGTAATAAAAGGAATGACGAAAAATGTACCGCAGAGGATTAAAAATTCTACTCAAAAGAAAACCTTATTGCTTTAGCTATAACATTTGCACATATGTGCAAATGTAATTACATTAGGGAATGAAAAAAGAAAAGATTGCGCCGGTTTGCGAAGTTGAAATTGTTGATGAAAAGAAAGTCGCGCAAGCCCAAAAGAAAATTGCCGATACTGAACAAGTTCTCGAGATGGCGGAAATTTTCAAATTACTTGGGGAACCAACTCGTTTGAAAATTGTTCTATCACTTATTAACAGCGAACTTTGTGTTTGCGATCTTGCAGCGGCGGTGGACTCAAATGTTTCAACTGTTTCGCATCAATTAAGATTATTAAGAAATGCGAGATTAGTTAAATATAGAAAAGATGGTAAAATGGTTTTTTATTCCATTGACGATAAACATATCAATGATGCGATTGAAAAAATTAAAGAACATACTGAAGAGTAATGAATTACAATTTTATAAATAAATCAACCCACATACTTTTACTACTGATATTCATCAGTCATCTGACATTCGCTCACGACTTGATGTCCGAGTATGTTTTATGCACAGGCAGTGATGGTCATATAGCAATAGAAAAAGTAGATGACTGTACCGAATGTAATAACGTAAATTATTTTGATCAGACCGATGGTGTAGAAATAAAACAACAATCTTGCGAAGATGTATCTTTAGAAGAAAATTGTTTTGAAGAAGAGCAGTTCCTCCCCAAAAGTAAAATTGTATTAACGGTTTGCATTGCTACATTTACTTTTATTCCAATAGAAACTTATAACAATAAAGACAGATTCTATTCAAATAATTTTTATCAATTAATAGATCAACCCTTAGAGAATTACACTACCGTATCCCTCATCATTTGATACCAACCATAAACTTTATTTAACCTAAAAACATTCTAAAAAATTATTAGAGTAAAAACTAAAGGAGTTTTTATGCACAGAGTAATGTGTATAGTATTCGTACTGTTTAGTCTTCTGTCTTTATCTACAAACGGACAAACAAGCGGTAAATTAACTATTGAAAAAGCAGTTTCATTAGCGGTTCAGAATAATCCCGAACTAAAAACTTTACATTATGAAATCGATGCGCTTGGAGCAGCAAAGATCCAGAGCGGTTTAATGCCTAATCCCGAGTTTGAAGTTGAAGCCGAAAATATATTAGGAAGTAAAGACTTCAACGGTTTCGACAACAGTGAAATAACAGCGGTCTTGAGCCAGGATATTTTACTTGCCGGTAAAATAAGTAAACGGGTTAAAGTTGCCGAAACGAACATCTCGCTGGCTGAATGGGATTATGAAACAAAGAGAATAGAAATTATTACGGATATAAGAAAAGCTTTTCAACAAGCTTTAGCCGTACAGCTTCTGATTGAAAAAAACGAAGAACTTATAAAAGTATCGAAAGAGTTTGTTGTAAATCTGCAGAAACGGGTTGATGCCGGGAAAATTTCTCCGGCTGAGGTATCCAGGGCTAAGATAATTCTAAACTCTCTACGGATTGACTTGAACCGTTTGAAATCGGAATATGAAAATTACAAATCGGAGCTGCTCTCGCTGATTTATCAGCCGGATTTAACTATAGACGAACTCATTGGCGAACTTGAATACCCGGTTGATGTTCCGAGTTACGACTCACTCTTAAACCAGTTGACGAATAACCCGAAACTCAAGAGATATGAAAGTGAGTATGACAAACAAACCGCAATTGTAAATCTCGAAGAATCGAAGGCAGTCCCCGATTTAACAATAAGCGTTGGATTCAAAAGATTAAATGACGCAAAAGCCAACACATTTTTGGTCGGAGCATCGATACCGCTTCTTATCTTTGATAGAAATCAAGGCGCAATTCAGGAAGCAAAAATTCGCGTAGATCAAAAGCAAAGAGAATACTTTTCTGTTAAAAACAGATTAACTCTGCAGTTAAATGTTCTTTATAAAAGGTTGAACACATTAATAGAGACCGCTGCTCAGTTAAACAGCGAGTCAATCCCGGAAGCGGAAGACGCTTTCCAAATAATTAAAGAAGGAAATCTTGTAGGAAGATTTGCCATTATTGACGTGCTGGATGCCGAAAGAACATTGTTTGAGCTTCAGAATCAGTATCTGAATATTATCGGGCAAATTCATTCAACTCAAATCGAAATTGAAGGACTAATTGCAAAGGAAATAAATTAAGGGATTAACGAAATGGAAAAGAAAAATAAATATATATTCTTAATTATTGGTATAGCTGTTGGAGTAGTTCTAACCCTTGCGGCGGTGACATTTTTTGGTAAAAGTAGTGAAGATGTTCATTTGGAAGAAGCCGGGCATACCGAAGAAGCAGGAGAAGAACATACCGAAGAAGAACTTGTAGCTCTTTCCGATACCGAAATTAACGAACTCGGAATTAAACTTGATAAAGTCGGTTCAAAAAAATTACAGATGCATACCGATTTAACCGGCGAAATTGTACCCGACCCGGATAAACTTGCTCACATTGTTCCGAGGTTTGCCGGTGTAGTGAAAAGCGTTTATAAAGAAATTGGTGATAGAGTTAAAAAAGATGAAGTGATTGCAGTTATAGAAAGTAACGAAAGTCTTGTTACATACGAAGTTAAATCTTCAATCGACGGAGTTGTTCTCGATCTTCATATGACACCCGGAGAATTGATCGGAGACGACAAACATATTGTTACCGTTGCTGATCTAAGTTCTGTTTGGGCTGAATTGACCGTATATCAAAAAGATATTGATGATATTAAATTAGGGCAGAGCGCTCAAATTTATTTTAACGATATTGAAAATGCCATAAATGGAAAAATATTCTATATAAGTCCTACCGTAGATGAACATACCCGCACGGCAACGGCAAGAGTACGTTTGAATAATTCGTCCGGTTACTGGAAACCCGGTATGTTTATAACGGGGAAAGTACTTACCGATTTTGTTGAAGTAGATCAAGCCGTAACTCTCAACGCAATTCAAAACTTCGAAGGACAGAAAGTCGTGTTCGTAAAAGATGGTGAAAGTTTTAGACCGCAGCCGGTAACTATTGGAAAAACGAATACAAATTACGCCGAAGTGTTAACCGGTTTGAATGCCGGGCAAACTTACATTGCCGAAGGAGCTTTTGTAATTAAATCGGAATTGTTGAAAGAATCGTTCGGCGGCGATGACGATCATTAATTTTAGGAGGACTTAAATGAATAGAATAATAGATTTTGCGTTAAAAAACCGGCTGCTGATCTCTGTTCTAGCGATAGTTGTTTTTGCGGGCGGTTATTTTAGCTATAAAAATTTACCGATTGATGCATTCCCGGATGTATCTCCTTCGCTTGTTCAGGTCTTTACAGTTACCGAAGGACTTGCGCCCGAGGAAGTTGAAAAGTATGTAACTTTTCCTATCGAAACATCAATGAACGGGCTGCCGAATTTGGAAAACATTCGTTCCGTTTCAAACTTCGGTTTATCCGTAGTTAATATTTACTTCGAGGATGGGACGGATATTTATTTTGCAAGACAAGTTGTAAACGAAAGACTGCAGGAAGCTCGCGAGCAAATACCGGAAGGATTCGGCGACCCGCAAATGGGACCTATCTCAACCGGAATGGGTTTGGTTCTTTTTTATTATCTCGACGATACAACCGGTAAATATTCCCTTACCGAACTTAGAACCATCCAGGATTGGATTATTAAGTACCAGCTTCAAACCGTTCCCGGCGTTACCGAAGTACTCGGTATC
This sequence comes from Melioribacteraceae bacterium, assembly GCA_030584085.1. Lineage (NCBI taxonomy): Bacteria > Pseudomonadati > Ignavibacteriota > Ignavibacteria > Ignavibacteriales > Melioribacteraceae > Melioribacteraceae bacterium. The sequence goes on along the minus strand of CP129490.1, from coordinate 369,529 downwards.
GGCGGATGGGAAAAACAATTTCACGTAGTTGTGAATCCGAACGCATTACTACGATACGATATTGCAGTGAATGATCTGGTGGATATAATTAAGAAAAACAATCTGAACGTAGGAGCATCATTTATCGAAAAAGATGCCGAAGAATTTTTAGTCCGTTCGGTTGGACTCGCAACAAAAATTGAAGATCTGGAAAATATCGTAATTAAATCAGAAGACGGTACGCCTATTTATTTGGACCAAGTTGCGAATATTGAAATAGGCGGGGCGGTAAGGAGAGGACTTCAAACAAGAAACGGAATTGAGGAAGTGATATCCGGTCAGGTAATTAAACTTTTTGGAACAAACTCATCAACTGTAATCAGCGATGTTGAAAAAAAGATGGAAGAGATAAACAAAACTCTTCCCGAAGGAATAGAGATCGTTCCTTATTACGAGCAAAAATCACTTGTTGAAGCTGCCGTAAATACCGTCACCAATGCTCTATTACAAGGAATCGCACTTGTTGCAATTGTATTGATTTTGTTTATGGGATCGATAAGACCGAGTATTGTTGTTGCAGTTTCAATTCCATTTTCAGTTTTATTCGCATTTATCGGAATGGAGTATTTCGGTATTTCTATCAACTTAATGTCCTTCGGCGGGCTCGCAATCGCCATCGGAATGATGGTGGACGGGAGTATTGTACTTGTTGAAAATGTGGACAGGCTGAAACGGGAATCATCACCGGATGAAAATTTTATTCATATTGTTGCTAAAGCAAGTAAAGAAGTTCTGCGTCCCATTATCTTTTCTATAATAATTATTATTACTGTTTTCATTCCTTTGTTTACTTTACAGGGAGTTGAAGGTAAAACGTTCAGACCGCTCGCTTATACAATTGCTCTCGCTATGCTTGGTTCGTTGATCTTTGCAATGCTTTTAGCCCCGGTGTATTCTTCATTCCTATTAAAAAAGAAGAGGAAAAAAACTAATGGTGATAAACAGAAGGAGAATTTAATAATCCGGCTGCTGCTAAAAATTTATAATCCCGTTATTAAGTTTTTTGTAAAGAACCGGATTGCGGCGGTAGTTCTGGGAGTAATAATTATTATTGCAGGAATATTTCTTTACCCAAGGCTGGGATCGGAATTTACTCCTCAACTTCAAGAAGGTACTCTGATAGTAAAAATTACTATGGCTCCGTCCATATCCCTTAATGAAAGCAAAAAAACAACAATGCTTATTGAAAAAAGAATAAAAGAGATTCCAGAAGTTGACGAGACGATTACAAGAATTGGGCGAGGCGAGGTAGGAGCACATACAGATCCGATTAACAGCGCCGAGTCATTCATTGTGTTTAAGGATGAGAGTATGTGGCGAAGCGGTATAACACTTGAAAAACTGGAATCAGACATACGTGAAAAGATTGAAGGTTTTCCAGGCATACTTGTTAACTTCACACAACCTATTCAAATGTCGGTTGATGAACTTCTCGAAGGCGTTAAAGCTGAACTTGCCGTTAAACTTTTCGGGGAGGATTTAAAATCTTTAAAAAGTAACGCGGAAAAAATAGCCGGGGTTTTACGAACAGTTAGAGGCGCGGAAGATTTACAGGTAGACCAGGTAACCGGAAAACCGCAGCTTAAAATTACTGTCGACCGCCACGCAATCGCGCGCTACGGTTTAAATCTTGCGGATGTTCAGCAGGTTATTAAAACTGCAATCGGCGGAGAAACTTCAGGACAAATTTTCGAAGGTATTAGACGGTTCGATATTTTTGTCCGCTTAGCGCCGGAATACAGAAATAACAAAGCGGTTATTAAAGAACTACTGATAAGCACGCCGACTGGAATGGAAGTTCCGTTAAGCCAGGTTGCCGATATTGAAGAAATAGAAGGACCGCGTCAAATTACACGCGAGCAGAATCAACGTTTTATTACAATTCAATGTAATGTTGTCGGGAGAGATATCGGGGGTTTTGTTGAAGAAGCTCAGCAGGAAATTGACGCAAAGGTAAACTTACCGGTTGGTTATTACACAACCTGGGGCGGGCAGTATAAACTGCAGCAGGAAGCGAACAAACGTTTTGCAATTGTCATCCCGATTACTTTATTGATTGTATTCTTCTTGCTCTATTCCAGCTTCAATTCAATGAAGAATACCTTGCTGATATTTATAAATATCCCGCTTGCTCTTGTTGGCGGAATCATCGCGCTTTGGTTAACCGATCAAAACCTTTCAGTGCCAGCTTCAGTCGGATTTATTGCGTTATTTGGTATTGCTCTGCAGAACGGAATGGTACTCGTTACATATCTGAATCAATTGCTGCGCGAAAGAATACCAATTGATGAAGCATCGATTGAAGGTGCGAAACTTAGACTACGCCCGGTATTGATGACGGCTCTTACAACAATGCTGGGTTTAATGCCCTTGCTTATTGCAACCGGCACCGGAAGTGAAGTTCAAAGACCGCTTGCTACGGTTGTTATCGGCGGGTTGTTTACTTCTACTATACTTACGTTGATTGTTTTGCCGGCATTGTATAAGTGGTTCCCGGTTAAAGTAAGGACAGGTGAAATGTAGACACTAATTTCACTAATTAGCACGAATACTAAATATATAATAAACCTCGAAGGTAATTCCTTCGAGGTTGCTCTAAGTAAGAAGTAAGATAGAATAATGGGAGAATAAAAATGAAAGAAATAAAAGCAATAATAAGACCGTTCAAATTAGATGATGTAATTACAGCTTTGCATAAAATTGAAGGACTGCCCGGAATTACAATTTCTGAGATCAAAGGTTTCGGAAAATCAAAAGCTAAGGATTCCGAGGATGCAATAAGAGAAGGATTGCACGATTATGTTGAAAAAGTGAAACTGGAATTAGTTGTTCATAATGATATTGTCGATGAAGTTGTGGATACTATTCAACGAATTGCCCATACAGGCAACCCCGGCGACGGGAAAATATTTGTAGTTGAGGTGAGCAACACTATCAAGATTCGTACGAATGAAAGAGGTGAAAAGGCAATCTAATATTTTGTAAATTATCATTTTCACTAAATGAGATTGGAAATGAGTAATGGAATTATTTAAATCAATCTTTCTTTTTTTCCTTGCCGGACTTGCAGAAATAGGCGGCGGTTATTTAGTTTGGCTTTGGCTGCGAGAAGAAAAAAGTATCTGGCTCGGATTAATCGGCGGAATTATTTTATTCTTTTACGGAATAATTCCGACTCTTCAGTCTTCGCCGAACTTCGGAAGAATTTACGCGGCTTACGGCGGTGTGTTTGTAGTTATGTCTATTTTGTGGGGATGGACGATAGACGGTAAAGCCCCCGATAATTATGATTTAATCGGAGCCGCAATTTGTATTGTGGGAATTGCAATAATTATGTATGCGCCGAGGAGTGTTTAAATGAAAAATATTGTATATGAATCAACTATAAAATGCCCCAACTGCGGATTTGAAAAAATGCTGATAATGCCGGAAGATGCTTGTATGCATTTTTACGAATGCGAAAACTGTAAGCAATTATTGAAACCTTTGAAGGGCGACTGCTGTGTTTTCTGTTCATACGGTTCGGTAGTTTGTCCGCCGAGGCAGAAAGAGGATAAATGTTGTTGAAAAAATAAAGAGTACAAAATGTCACAAAATCATTCACACACGCACGAAGTAAAAGATTTCGGCAAAGCATTTGCAATCGGTATTGCATTGAATGTTGTTTATATAGTTGTTGAAGTAATATACGGCTTAATAGTAAATTCATTAGCTTTAATTGCCGATGCCGGACATAACCTTAGCGATGTTCTTGGATTAGTAATTGCTTGGGTAGCGAGTTATCTGGTTAAAAAATCCGCAACTGAAAAATATACTTACGGATTAAAAAAATCTTCCGTGCTAGCAGCGTTCTTAAACGCTATGATTCTGTTAGTCGCTATCGGAATAATAATTTGGGAAGCGATCGGGAGATTTGCCGAACCACAGCAGATTGAAGGAAGCACGATTATGATAGTTGCCGGAATAGGTGTTGTGATCAACGCGGCAACCGCATTTCTCTTTTTCTCCGGTAGAAAGCAGGACTTAAACATAAAAGGTGCATTTCTGCATATGGCTGCCGATGCCGGAATTTCTCTCGGCGTTGTAATAGTGGGAGTTGTGTTAACTTTTACAAATTTGTACTGGCTCGATCCGGTAGTAAGTATTGTAATAGCATTGATTATATTTTGGGGCACCTGGGATTTACTGAAAGATTCCACAAGCTTAGCGCTCGATGCCGTTCCTAAAGACATAGACAAAGAAGAGGTTGAAAATTATCTTAATTCTTTACGGGAAGTAGAGAACTTTCACGATCTGCATATTTGGGCAATGAGTACTACTGAAACCGCTCTTACTGTTCACGCAGTAGCTAAAGAAAACTGTCGCAGCAATGAGCTAATTAACAAAATAAGCGAAGCTCTCAGAGATAAATTCAATATAGTGCATACAACAATTCAAATAGAAGAACCGGGAGATAAAGATTGCAATCAGAATCATATTTAACGAAATCGACTTACCGAATTTCAAAAATGGATTGCTCCGCCGAAGAGCAGATGGTAAGAATGAAATTAGAAAGTTTAAGTAATATCAAAAGATTAGATTTTGATCTTACCAACAGAACTCTATCCGTAATTCATTCGGGTGACAATGATGAAATAACCAAAAGCATAGATGAGTTGAATTTGGATTCACGTTTTATTGAAAGCAAACCAATCGAAGAGTCAAAAAGCTTTCTCGCCGAAGAATCAAATCAGACCAAACTTCTGTGGACTGTTCTGATCATCAACTTTGCATTTTTTGTTATAGAAATGACAACCGGATTGATTTCAAAATCGATGGGACTTGTTGCCGATTCACTCGATATGTTTGCCGATGCCGCTGTTTACGGGTTGAGCTTATTGGCAGTCGGTAAAGCAATCTCAAGGAAAAAGTTAGTAGCAAAGTTAGCCGGCTATTTTCAATCTACCTTAGCTGTAATCGGGTTTATCGAAGTTGTGAGGAGATTCATCGGATTTGAAGGTTTGCCCGATTTTCAGACAATGATAATAGTTTCAATCTTTGCATTGATCGGTAATGTCGCTTCGCTGATAATTCTGCAGAAAACAAAAAGTAAAGAAGCACACGTTCAGGCAAGTATGATTTTCACTTCGAACGATATAATTGTAAACGGCGGAGTTATTGCAGCCGGTATACTGGTGAGTTTGCTTAATTCAAAAATACCCGATTTAATTATCGGAGCAATTGTTTTTAGTGTTGTTATACGGGGTTCGTTTAGGATTTTGAAACTCGCCAAATAATTTTCATAAAAAGAATTCTAAGTTAATCGAAAACGCCGAACATAGTAATGTAAAAGAACTTACCGATTTAGCTATATCTGCTGATAAAGTTATTACATATTAAAGTAAACACAAGATAACCCGTTCAAAGTATTTGTCGTGTAAGAAATAGGAATATATGCATAGTAGATATTATTGCGATATGTGACTATAACAGATTGACTGCTTCTCTTAAGTTATCCTTCTGCAAATGAGAATAAATTTGAGTTGTTTTAATATTTCCATGACCTAATAATTCTTTAACAGCATAAAGAGAAATACCACGTTGAACAAGAGCCGAAGCGAAAGAATGACGGAGTGTATGGAAATGAATTTTATCATTTAGTTTTGCTTCTCTTACTGCTTTTTTAAATTGTTTGCTTACAAAATCCTCATTTAATTTTATTCCTTCGTAACGACAAAAGACAAGAGTATTTTCAAACCTTCCTAATTGATAACGAGTTTGCAGAATAGTTTGTACTTTCTGATGAATAGGAATAATTCTTTCACGCTTGTTCTTGGAATTGAATTCACTTGAGTTTTTAACTGTGATAATATTTTCTTTGAAGTCAATCCAATTCCACTTCATATTAACTAACTCGCCGAGACGCATACCAGTATAAAAGGCTGTTGTAAATATATCTTTCATTAGCTGCATTTGAGTATTGTTTAGAATAAGGATTAGTTCACTTTCTGAAATAAACACAGGAAAGGATTTCGGAACTTTGGGAGCTTTAATTTTATCGAAAGGGTTAGCTTCAAGATAATTCCAAACTACAGCTTTATTAAATGCTGCTTTTAGGGTGCGGTGGTAAAGTGACGCTGAATGTTTGGAAATTGCTGAGGCTGAGGATATAAATTGATCAATGATTCTCGTTGAAATCTGATTAAGCGGCATATCAGGAATATTTTTTTGTAAAGCCATAAATGATGGTCTCACAGCTTTCTTAAGATATTTTTCAGAATATGTGTTGCGTACATAAGTTTTATATTCTTCGATAAAGCAGCTTAGTTTTATAGAAACTTTTTTCTCTTTTGGTTCTTCCGGTTCAACCTTCTTTTCTTTCTGCTGAGGTACAAAGGATTTTAGAAATTTTTCTGCTTCCTTTTTGTTAGCCGTTCGTGTAGAAATTTTGGTTCTTTTACCATTTACAAAATAGATTACTTGGTAATACGGTGATTTTGTATCTCTTGAAAGAAACATAATAATACTCCTTCAAGGATGTACCGACTATGTACCGACTGCCGAAAAGCTGGGAATTGACAGCAGGATTGCAGAAATCCCACTGCCTGTCACGCAGGAGGTCGCGAGTTCGAGTCTCGTCGGCCCCGCTCTTAAAGCCTTGTAAGTAAAGCACTTACGAGGCTTTTTAATTTTAAAGAAAATGACTGCAATAGAAATTGCAATAGAAAATGATTATTCATACAATTGATGTACCTGTCTTAGAATTACTATATTATCTAGTTGAAGGCAGACTTACATAAAAAGTAGAACCAATACCCGGTTTACTTTCAGCCCAAATTTTTCCTTTATGTGCTTCAACAATTTTTCTAACAATGAACAACCCTAGTCCGGTACTTTTTTCACCGTCAGTACTTTTTACGCTGGTTTTTTGGAAAGGCTTAAACAGTAGGTTTAATTCATCTTTTGGAATACCCTGTCCTTGATCTTTGACCGAAATAATTATTTGATCCTTCTCCGCATAAATCGAAACAGTAATTGTAGTTTTCTTTTCCGAGTACTTAATTGCATTTGTTAAAAGATTGGTTATAACCTGTTCAATTTTTCCTTTATCTAACAATAAGCTAGATGATTGTATTTGAGAATCGATATTAATTTCAATCTCTTTCTTATCGGCAAGCACTTTATTTAAATGAATAATTTGGAATATTAGTACCGCAACATCAACCGCTTCAAGAGATAGTTTTATACTGCCGGATTCTATTGAAGTAACATCCAGCAAGTCATTTACAAGACTAAGCATAAACGAACTTTGAGATTTTATATGATGAAGAAATTCAATTTGTTCATTAGAAAAGGGATCACATTCATCTTCTAAGAATTCAGCATAATTCAAAATAGTACCAAGAGGATTACGTAAATCATGTGCGGCCATTCCTATAAATTGGTTTTTAAGTTTATTTAGTTCTTCCAGCTCCAAGTTTTTCTTGGTTAATTCTCTTTGCATCGTTACAAGTTCGTTATTCAGTCTTGTTAGTTCATCAAAAATTTTATCGTCGGTTTTTTGCTCACTTAAAGTTTTCTCTATTCTCTCTTTTTCTAATTCTCGTATTTTATTTATCTGTTCATTGTTAATTAGCATCATACCTTTATTGAATTTATCAAAATCCACTTTTGTGAGAGAGCCGATGATGAAAATTTCATTGTCTATCAAAGATCCGCTAAAGAAAAATGGTTTATTATTAATAGATGGATTCATGAACAATTCCCATCCAAAAGCTGCGGAGTCTTCTTTTATTTTATTTATAAAATCGAGAGCAGTATGAATATACTCTGTTCTAAAAAGCTCAATAAATAATTTACCATCTATTTTTTCTTCGTTAATTCCCAAGCTGCAAAAATGAACTGTTGTAATTCTGCCTTCTTTACTGCATGAGATAACAAGTCCGTCAACATTATTATTAATCATTTAATTAAACCTCTGGGGTAATAAGTTCTTCCGCAAGTTTGACAGCAGAAATTGCGTTTGGAGCAAAACCATCGGCACCAATATTCTGCCATAACTTTTCCGAAATTATAAATGGATATCCTCCGACCAAAATTTTCAAATCTTTTGAAGCGATTTCGGATCTTACTTTTTCAATCATATCGGAAACAGATGATAAGTTAAACGTCATTGTAGTAGATATAGCCAGTACTTGAGGATTATATTTATTGATACTATCTATAACACTTCTAATTGGAGTATTCGCACCAAAGTAATATGAATTCCAACCTTCCATTTCAAAAATGTCGGCAACCATCCTTGCTCCAATTTCGTGCAATTCACCTTGAATGCATGAGACTATAACACGTTTATCTTTATTAACTGATGTAAACATATACGGATATAGCTGGGCCATTATTAACTGAGTTGCGGCAGTTATAAAGTGTTCATGTGCGACAGATATTTTACTCATCTGCCATAAACGACCCGTCTCTTGCTGTGAGACTTGAAATACGTTTAGATACAAATTCTTAATTGGGATTCCATTTTGTACAGCATTCATTATTAGTTGATGAGCCGATACTTTATCTCCTTCAATCAAAAAATTCAAATACTTTTCCGCGATTTCCTTTTGCGGATTTTCATCTTTTATGAAAGAAGGAAGCACAGGTGATTTTATTTTGTAGTATTCAATCCCTTCATTAATATATTTATTTGTAACGTTGTACATTTCTTCCGGTAAATTCGATGCAATTTCATCCCTCAGTAATTCAAGGTTCATAATTATTTCGTCATCAGTTACGGGAAGATTTTCGAAAAATGTTTTAGCCCATGCCAGGTATTCGTTAAATAAAGCGGATTCGTTATTTATAATTGCTTCAGCTAGATAGCTTAGATGAAATTTAGTGTCTTCAATGTAATGATGAATTTGCTTTTCGCCGTACTTCTCTTTTAAAGTAGGTTGTGCTTCAAATTGTTTTTCAAGTATTTTTTTTGCAAAGGATTCGTCAAATACTTTTAATCGACCGGCAATTCTCTTGTTCAAATTTTCCATAATAAACCTTCATAATCTTTTTCTAATTCATCGGTATAAATGTAAGTTATTTTATTTACTAGAATCTATAATCGAAAGTTATTTTCTTTTTCTTTAATTATACTAGTAAATTTGCACTAAAACCATTGTCACCATTCAGATCTTTGACGATCTACAAATTTAACATTTACGGCTATATTTCCATTCAGTCCTTCAATATTAGTGAGTTTTAGATCACATCTTAGTAATAATCTTCTCCTTAATCTGCTAGGATTCAGTCCATAATTCTGATTATCTTGTCAAGCAAACCATAATTTTGTAATATTGAGTCTCTGAGTTGAACTTGAAACAAATTTTTTTAGTTTTAGTTAAAGTAAATACTTATCAATAATTTTTTTAATTCATTTATTTTACAAATAAAAATAGACGAGCTATGACAGACAAAAACAAAACTCAAAAGACGAACGATGAAAGTAAATGCCCCGTAACAGGCAGAACTTCATTCGGGAGAGGCACATCAAATAAGGATTGGTGGCCGAATCAGTTGAACTTGGGCATACTTCATCAACATCATCCGGCTTCCAACCCAATGGATCCCGACTTCAACTATGCGGAACAATTTAAGAAACTTGATTATAAAGCTCTCAAAAAAGATCTTTATGATCTAATGACAGACTCGCAGGATTGGTGGCCCGCTGATTGGGGCCATTACGGCGGTTTGTTTATACGCATGACCTGGCATAGTGCCGGGACATACCGTACTGCTGACGGACGCGGCGGAGGCGGAACAGGCAATCAGCGTTTTGCACCTGTAAATAGCTGGCCCGATAATGCTAACCTGGATAAAGCACGCCGTTTACTCTGGCCTATAAAACAGAAATACGGGAACAAAATTTCATGGGCTGATCTTCTAATATTAGCAGGCAATTGTGCGATGGAAACGATGGGTTTCAAGACATTCGGTTTTGGCGGAGGACGCGAAGACATTTATCAACCCGAAGAAGATATTTATTGGGGTGCTGAAAAGGAATGGCTGGCCACAAGTGACAAACCAATGAGTCGTTACTCAGGAGATAGAGAACTTGAAAATCCATTAGCTGCCGTTCAAATGGGATTAATTTATGTAAATCCCGAAGGTCCTGATGGTAATCCCGATCCCGTAGCATCAGGTCGTGATGTACGCGAAACATTTAAACGTATGGCTATGAATGACGAAGAAACTGTAGCACTTACGGCAGGCGGACATACATTCGGGAAAATGCACGGTGCGGGTGATCCAAGTTTAGTTGGTCCCGAACCGGAAGCTGCTCCTCTCGAAGAACAAGGTTTAGGATGGATTAATAAGTTTGGAACCGGCAAAGGCGTACACCAAACTACCAGCGGTTTAGAAGGTGCATGGAAACCTAATCCAACCAAATGGGATATGGGTTATTTCGATATGCTGTTTGGTTATGAGTGGGAAAAAGTTAAGAGTCCTGCCGGTGCTTGGCAATGGCAGGCTAAAGATGTTAAACCGGAACATATGATTCCCGATGCTCATGACCCTTCAAAGAAACATCCGCCAACTATGACAACCGCGGATTTATCTCTACGTTTTGACCCAATATATGAACCAATCTCACGAAGATTCCATAAAGATCCAAAAGCTTTTGCCGATGCATTTGCAAGAGCATGGTATAAACTTACTCACAGAGATATGGGACCAAAAGTTCGTTATCTTGGACCGGAAGTTCCTAAAGAAGAGTTAATTTGGCAGGATCCGATTCCCGCGGTCAATCATAAACTGATCAACAAAAAAGATGTCAAAGCATTGAAAGAAAAAATTCTTGCTTCAAAGCTTTCAGTATCCGAGTTGGTTTACACTGCATGGTCATCAGCATCAACTTTCCGTGGTTCGGATTATCGCGGCGGGGCAAATGGTGCTCGCATACGTTTAGAACCTCAAAAAAATTGGGAAATTAATCAACCAGCACAATTAGAAAAAGTACTTAAAAAACTTAAAAATATTCAGAAAGAGTTCAACGATTCACAGAAAGACGGCAAAAAAGTTTCTCTTGCCGATTTAATTGTACTTGCCGGATGTGCTGCGGTTGAAAAAGCCGCAAAAGATGCAGGCTTTAAGGTTGATGTTCCATTTACTCCCGGAAGAATGGATACTACACAAAAGTTAACTGATATTGAATCATTTTCAGAAATGGAACCGGAAGCAGATGGTTTCCGTAATTACCAGAGAAAAGCTTACACTGTATCTGCAGAAGAAATGCTTGTTGATAAGGCGCAACTTCTTACTTTAAGCGCGCCGGAAATGACGGTACTTGTTGGCGGCATGCGTGTGTTGGATGCAAATTATGGAAAATCAAAACATGGAGTGTTTACTGATCAACCCGGAAAATTAACAAATGACTTCTTTGTCAATCTCCTTGATATGAAAACTAAATGGGTTCCTACTTCTGATAAAGGTGATACTTTTGAAGGACGTGATCGCAAGACCGATAAAGTTAAATGGACAGGAACAAGAGTTGATTTAGTTTTCGGTTCAAATTCACAGCTTCGAGCTCTCGCAGAAGTTTACGCTCAAGATGATGCAAAAGAAAAGTTCGTGAAAGATTTTATTGCTGCATGGAATAAAGTAATGAATCTCGATCGATTTGATTTGAAGTAATCATTAATGAGTATTAATTAGAAGCCCAACCTCGATCAATCGAGATTGGGCTTTTTATTTTTAAGAAAAATATATTCTTATAAGACATCCCTTATCGATTCGGTCCTCTCGAATACAGATTTTGCAAACGGACATAGCGGAATTATTTTAATATTATTAAGCCGAGCATACGCGACTATTTCAGACAAAATTCTTTTACCAATATTTTGACCGCGATAGGCAGCATTTACTTCAGTATGATCAATTATGATTTTAGAACTACCTGCAAATGAATAACTCATTCTGCCAGCTTCTTTTCCGTCATCCAATGCAGTAAAGTAACCTTTCTGACCTTGATCAATTTGTTTTATTTCAATCATGCTAATTCTCTTTTATACTTAGTGCTCCGGAAGGGCATTGTGCAACTTGGCTGATCAGTTCTGTCGTTGTAGCGTTTTCGGGTTTAATCCAAGGTCTTTCTTTAGGATTATATACTCTCGGGAGTGTTTTCACGCACACTCCCGATTGAATACATAATTTTGGTTGCCAGACAATTGTTATTTCACCATTAGAATATTCTTTGCGCTCCACTATGTCTCCTATAATTATTATTGACTAATTACTTGTAGAAAGTATCGGAGAAATATCTAAAAATCAATCTTCTTATAAAGCAGATTGTCGACCGAATATTTCCCGGCACCAGTTACGGCGATTGTAATATAAACCGAAAGGTAAAGCAAAGCAACTTCTTTAACGCCAAACGCATCTGCCCAATGCACAACCAATATGGCAACCAACATAGTAATGAACAATGGAATTACCGCTAACCTTGTGGCTGCTCCAAAAATTAAAAGTATTGAACCAAATACTTCTGCAAATACTGCTAGCACTAAGGAAGTAGATTCACCAATACCAATCGGATCGACAAATTGAATAGGACTATCGCTTAGTAAGTGAATGAGCTTAGGTACACCGTGTGTTAACATAGTAATTCCGATGGCAATGCGAAGAAATAAGAATGCAATATTTATTTTCTGTGTATAACTGCCGGGATTTATTATATTTCTTATCATTTTAAGTTTTCCAATATTATATTTCTTTATGATACCGCTTCAACCAATTCATTAACTTTAGTGAATTCGGCAAGGATTTCAATTTTCACTTCATTGCTAACAACGACACCACCAGCTTCGGTAACCGCGTTCCATTGCAATCCAAAATCAAAACGGTTGATTTTCCCGGTCACTTCAAATCCGGCAACAGTGCTATCATCCATACCGGAGACAATTCCGTTATAGATCACGTCAAGAGTGACTTCTTTAGTAATACCGCGAATTGTTAGATTTCCTTTTACCTTCATTTCAAAATCTGATATTTGCTTGATAGAGGTTGATTCAAAAGTCATCTTCGGATAATTATCCGCGTCGAAGAAGTCGGCAGATTTTAAGTGAGCATCTCGTTGTTCATTTTTTGTATTGATGCTGTTTATGTCCGCTTCGAAATTAATTTTAGCATCACTAAAATCACTTTTGTTTGTCTCTATAACGGCATCAAAATTATCAAAGTTACCTCTAACAGTAGAGACCAAAAGGTGTTTTACTTTGAAGTTTATTTCTGAATGGGCTGAATCAATTTTCCAAGTTGTCATTATGTTATTCCTTTTTTTTGTTTGATATGAATTGTTCATTTACAACTCAAACATAACCTAAAAGAGGGCAGCGGCGCATTCACATAGGTTAAAAAAGGAAGTTAACATAGGGTAACAAATTTAGATTTGGCGGTAGGTTGTTCACCGGAGAGAATAATCTAATCATCAATAAATCTTATCTGACTACAATATAGTGTTTAAATCGGGTTTACTTCTGAGACAATTCTTTTCGAATTCTACTTAATGATTGAGGAGTAATACCAAGGTAAGATGCGATCTGGTTTTGTGATACTTGTTCAATAAGTTGTGGATAAGTTTTAACAAACTTAAGATATCTTTCTTCTGCTGAAGCGCTAAGTGAATCTAAAATTCTTTGATGAGTTGCAACATGGTTAGCTTCAATTAACAGACGGAAAAAGCGTTCCATCTTCGGACAATTTGCAAGCAACTCTTCTCTAGCAGATTTATCAATTAAAAGAACCTCCGAAACTGCTAGAGCATCAATGTTGTATTTTGCAGGCGAACCGGAAAGGAAACTATTAAGATCCGCTACCCACCAATCAGAAATAGCAAATTGAATTACATGTTCCGTTCCTTTGTTGTCAATTGAGTATTCACGCAAACAACCCGAGTTTACAAACCCAATGTACTTACAAACATCACCTTCGTTTAAAAGAAATTGATGCTTTTTTAACTTCTTAGGTACAAAGAATTTTGAACAGATAATAAATTCTTCATCAGTAAGAAGTACTCTATTGTTAATATGTTCTTTTAGTAGCGAAAACATTTAATAACAATATACTTAGAATTATTATTCTAATTCACTTAGCAGTGAGTCGAGATTTAAGGGTTTTGTAAACATATCTATCGAACCATCTTTTTTAGTCGGCCATTGTTCTTTTGGTTTATCCCAATACAATTCGACACCATTACCGTCGGGATCATCAAGATAGAGCGCTTCGGAAACCCCGTGATCGGATGCACCGGTAAGCGGGTAATTAGCATTTCGTAATCTTTCAAAGATAATAGCGAGATCTTTTTTTGTCGGATAAAGAATTGCCGTGTGATATAAACCTACACCTTCTTTCGATGCAGCCGGTGCGTCTTTGCTATGCCAAGTGTTTAGTCCGATGTGGTGATGATAACCTCCGGCTGAAATAAAAGCTGCTTGACTTCCGTACATCATCGTTAACTCAAAACCTAAGAGATCTCTATAAAATTCGAGTGAGCGATTTAAATCAGCTACTTTTAAATGAACATGACCTATTCTTGTCTGTGGGGGTATTGTATATTTTTCCATAATTATTTCTTTCTAAGATTATTAATTTACAACATTGTTTAACGGTACATCACTGCAATTTCTAAAGTCATTCGTTGCGTGAGGGATATGGAACGAACTCATCTTCATCTCCTACAATTTTACCGAAAGTTTGGGCTATCCATCTTTCTTTTGCTTCGTTTATCAATTCTCTATTAGAAGAAACAAAGTTCCAGTCAATGTATCTTCTTTCGGGAAATGGTTCCCCGCCAAATATATAAATAGTGCTTCCTGCTTCGATGGTAAACTCACAAAAACTGCTATCCTTGGCAACGAGCAGCTGGTTTGGTAAATATTTGTTACCTTCGCTTTGGATACTACCCTCAAGGATATATAATCCGGATTCACCATAAAGTTGATTTCCAATATCGACTGTCTGCTGTTCCGAGCTTTTTATTTCTATCATATATAACTTACTATAAACTGGAACCGGTGATTTTTTATCGGATAGTTCACCAGCAATTAATTTTAATTTGAGACCATTTTCTTTCCAAGTAGGTATTTCGTTTTCTCTAATGTGAAAAAATTCAGGTTGCATTTGCTCAAATTTTTGCGGTAATGCAACCCAGATTTGTAATCCGTGTATGCTTTTTACAGAGTCGCGGAGATATTCAGGTGTACGTTCTGAATGAACAATTCCTTTTCCTGCGGTCATCCAGTTAACTTCTCCGGGTTTAATTTCAACTTCATTACCTAGTGTATCACGATGCATAATGCTCCCTTCAAACAGATAAGTAAGTGTTGAAAGCCCGATATGTGGATGCGGCGGTACATCTAAGTTTTGACCTTCACTTAATTTTATCGGACCCATGTGGTCAATAAATATGAATGGTCCAACCATTCTTTTTTGACTAAAAGGCAGCAGCCTGCCAACCATAAACTTACCAATGTTAGCTGCTCGCTCTTCAATAATAAAATCGATGTTAGACATAGTGTACTATAATAAATTGAAGAATATTTTTATTTGCTAAGTATTGCCATTCAATTTAAATAATATTTTCTCAGAAGCCCAATCTCAAGTGATCGTATATTGACCTTAAAGTAGCGTTCGGGTTATCAACAATTGCCTTGCATAATCTTAATATTAATATTAACTTTGAAATAAAAAGTACTTTGATATGAAAGAAAATCGAGATTACATTAAGGATATAGCGGAAATTCGTTCGATGATGGAGCGATCATCCAAATTTTTATCGCTCTCTGGTTGGGCGGGTATTATGGCTGGTTTATATGCTTTGGCCGGTGCTTTCATTGCGTATAACTATTTTGATTTCAATCCTACTATAATTTTAACCGACGGTATTTCCACCGGGTTGACTAATGTCATTTTTCTAGGCGTTATAATTTTATCGCTTGCCTTGTTAACCGCAGTATTTTTCTCATACAAAAATGCTAAAGTTAAGGATGAGAATATTGGGAATCCCACATCTCGAAGGCTAATGGCAAGCATGTTAGTCCCTTTGCTAACCGGTGGATTTCTAATAATAATTTTTCTTATTAATGATCTGATCGGTCTGATTCTTCCCTCATCTCTTATTTTCTATGGACTCGCTTTATACAATGCAAGCAAGTTTACAATTGATGAAATTAAGTTTTTAGGTTTTGTCCAGATTGGATTAGGTTTGATTAGCGCTTACTTTGTTGAACACAGCTTAATTATTTGGGCAATTGGGTTTGGTGTTATCCACATTATTTATGGAATTTATATGTATTTCAGGTATGAGAGGTGAAAGCATCCATTAATCAACTGAATAAAGCATTCGAAAGCCGGGTTAGGCTGGGAATCATGTCGGCTTTATCCGTAAACCATAAGCTCGATTTCAACTCGCTCAAGCAATATCTAAATGTAACGGACGGCAATTTAGCAAGTCACATCAAAGGTCTGGAAAGAGAAAAGTTTATCGGTGTTGAAAAATCTTTTATCGATAGGAAACCCAATACCAAATATTATATCACCAAAGAAGGTAAGAAAGCTTTTGAAGAACATCTTAGAGTTTTGGAAAAACTAATTAAATCACAGAAATAAAATTTTTTGAATTATTACTTTGTTTTACAAAGTACTTTTATGAAACACAATTACAAACATTATAAAAACGGAGATACATTGATGAACACGGATAGTAAACTTCTTAAATCAACAATAATAGTTACGATTATCACAATCGGACTATTGGTGATACCCTTCGTAGCAATGCAGTTTTCAACAGAAGTGGATTGGAGTATCGGTGATTTTATTATTGCCGGATTTCTTCTCTTCGGTACAGGTTTTACATATGTTTTATTAACAACAAAGGTAAATAATGGAAGATATAAGGCGGGAATTGCGGTCGGACTTTTTGCCGGACTTTTTCTCATCTGGGCAAATCTTGCAGTTGGTATAATAGGTTCCGAAGATAATCCGGTTAACACTATTTACTTTGGTGTTATCGGAATCGGAATCGTTGGAGCGGTTATGTCGCGCTTCAAATCACGTGGCTTATCTCTTACAATGTTTGCAGTATCACTCATACTTTTTTTAATTGCCGTTGTTGTGCTTTTATACGCTAGTACACAAAACGCTGATTTTACAATAAGAAAAATAATGACTTATTCAGGTATTCATGGATTATTTATTATGTTGTTTTTCATTTCAGGTGTGCTATTTCGTCAAGCCGCACAAGATGAAGCTGATTTAAATAAAATTCAAACCGGCTAGAATTCCTATTAGGGCAATTAATATAATGATAGTGACCTAACCCGGATTATTCGGGATTGGGATTATATTCATGATCTAACACTCTTCACAACTACCAATATTCTGAGTAAGTAATTACTATCATATCAATCCATTTTGTTCACCTCACAATCTAATCTTAACACCTCCGTTAATTATTCTCCCATCCGTAGGTGCATATAGTTCTAAAAAGTCAGGTGATTGGGGAGTACCGGTAAACATTGGTCCATAATTAGATTGACGAGTATCGAGAAAGTTTTCGAAGTTTAAAAAGAAACTCAATTTTCCAAATCGTTTTTCAATCATTATTCCGTTTATCCAGTAATCCGTTGTATTTGTACCATCGCTCAATTTTTGCTTACCCGTATAGTACGCCTCTAATCCAATGCGAAGATTGCCGTGTAATTCATAGATAAGTACTATACCTAGACTGTGCTTCGGTGTTAGAGGAATACTTGACGAGGTTTTATTTGAGTGGCTAATTACATCAGTAAATGTATAACCGGCAAATAATTTGTAATGATCATAAGTCAATTTTAAATTTGTTTCGATCCCTTTCGTAACGGCATATCCGTCTAGTGATGAATATTCAAATGAATTGTTATCATTATTGAATTGCAAATAGAGGGGATTATCTATTCGTGTATAGAAAAATAGATTGTTAATCGAAAAAGTTATCCCACCGAATAAAATGGTTTTATAATCGAAATCTATGTTTAAGCCGTATGATTTTTCGGCTTCTGTATTTTCCATGTCAAGTGGAAGAATGTTTCGGTAAGCAAGTTCATCCGAAGCTTCCGTAAAGATGGTAGGAATTTTATAACCTAATCCGCCGCCAATTCTAGTTTTAAGTTTTTCAGAAATATCAATCAAAAGATTTACTCGAGGTAAAGGAAAAATTCCATATTCTGTGTTGTAATCAACTCTAAGT
This sequence comes from Melioribacteraceae bacterium, assembly GCA_030584085.1. NCBI lineage: Bacteria > Pseudomonadati > Ignavibacteriota > Ignavibacteria > Ignavibacteriales > Melioribacteraceae > Melioribacteraceae bacterium. The sequence continues at coordinate 351,243 of CP129490.1, read as the reverse complement.
CCGGTTTCAAGCGAGAGTTTATCGAATAACTCCAAATTGTTCTGAACAAATGATCCATAGGTTATGTCGGAAGAATTATGATTGTATTGCATTTTAGTTTTATCAGAAAAATTCTCCGTGTATAAGTTTACTCCAAGTAACCAGTCACCAAATTCATTCAGATTAAAATTATAGACAGCTTCGGAGAATGTTGATAACTGAATTCCGTTGAAAGAATAATCAGAGAGATTAAGTTCTCTTTTAAAGTACGATATGCTGTTTTTTAAAGTGAGCCGAGAATCATTTCCTTTCCTATCATATTTTATCTGCGAAGTTATTCGACTGCTTTTATTTTCTTCGTGGTAAAATGAATTGCGATTTTCTTCATTTTCAATCGCGGTAATAAAGCCGCCGATTCTATCTTCATACGAAAAACTTCCGCCAACTTCTAAAACATTTCTTTCATCAAAGTAGAAATAGAATTTTGGATTTAACGAGTACCTTTCAATCTGAGGAAGATCGGAAAAATTATCGTCATTATTATCATATGCTTTTTGAGAATTACGTACAGCTAAAAAAGTCAAACCAAATTTTTCAAATTTCTTTGAGTAGAAACTGCTTACGTCTAACCCCATAGCCGAAGTTCCATTAATTAGAAATGAAAGTTCGCCTTTTTCATCAGGTTCTTTTGTAATTAAGTTTATCAACCCGGCAATAGCTCCGCCTCCGTAAAGAGTTGATGAACTTCCTTTGATTATTTCTACTTGTGAAAGGTCCAGCGGAGGAACTTGAACTAAGCTAAGACTACCGGAAAAACCACCGAACAATGGGAATCCGTCACGAAGAAGCTGTGTATATTTCCCATCGAGTCCTTGTATCCTAAACACGTTGTTTGCACTCGCAATTGATGTCTGCTGAACTTGAATACCTGTACTTTCATTTAATATCATCGAAATATTGGAAGGATCCATACTAATCTTTTCGTCAATTTCTTCACCGGCAATTACTTCAACTCTTGTCGGTTCGGCATCAATTGTTCGCGAAGATCTAGTGGCATTAACAAATATTTCCTCAACTTCTTCGGTTTCCGATTCAAGTTCGATTTCCAAAGCATCGCCGGTATATGGAAAATCCAATTCAATTACGTAATCGCTGTAACCAATGTGCGAAAACTTAATCGACTGTTTACCGTCCGGTATGTTTGAAAGAGTGAATTCTCCTTTGGTATTAGTCGACGTGCCGATAGTCGTACCTATTACAATTATATTAGCACCTATTAATTTTTCATGTGTATGTTCGTCGATTATGACTCCGCTCAATTTATTTTGAGCGAGTAAATTTATATTCAGTAATACTAATGCGATGAAAAAAGCAAAACGGTTCATGTTCGCCTCCTTATAAAAATTAGTTTAACAAAAAATGTGATGTTCCAGATAAACTATAATTGTTTAGGAGGCTGCCAATGGTCTGCAAAATTACTTGGAAGTATTTGAACTTTAGTTATTTGATGCTGTGTGGAGAAACAAAGAAGATTTGAAAGGTTACTACTATTTTTTATAACAGGTATTTTAGTACAACAGTTACAAGTACAAAAATCATGGCAGCATTCATCGGAAGATGAATGGTTCTCTTCGTTAATATTAACTTCTTGTGAGCTGCATTCGTTCGTTGTCTCATGCTCGCAAGCAAAAAGCGATATACTTGTTGATAAGAATATTATTAGAAAAATATATTTCATTGTGTAAATATAGATATTTTTTTTTCGTCAATTATATTATACGAAGATTTTTACCCAACACTCTCCTCAACAATCTTTATCTCTTCTTCGGTTAAGTCGTAGAGTTGGTAAACGAGTTGGTCTATTTCGCGGTCGGTTTGGTTTATTTGGGATTGCAGTTCTAAGATTTTTTCTTTGTGCTCGTTAAAGTATTCTTCCCATTCGTCCTGCTCTTTTAATGAAAGTGTTAATTTTTTCTTTTTGAGTTCGTCGAGGAAGGTTTTGAAATCGTGGTTGTTGAATGCATCAAGTTTATTAGATATTCTGTCTATTGCCAAATTATTTTTCAGCTTATTTAGGAAAGCTTTTTGAGCTGTGCAAATTTATTTTTGAGAAGAAATCATTTCATCGGCTTTATGAGAAAGTAATTCGTCCTTTGAAAAAGATCAACAAACTGCGACTCAAAACCGCGAAGCGGTGGTATTATTCCTTAAGCCAATCAAACAAATACTCCTCTTTAAACTCAACATGAAACTTATCCAAAAACTCCAAATACTCTTCACGAAAACTCTTCTTACGGTGATGTTCTTCTTGGTTCAATATATAATTATAAACCGCGTCAATCTGAGAATACGCATAAGAAAAAACTCCATACCCGCTTTGCCAATTAAACTTATGTTTTACAAATCTACTTTCGTTTATAAACTTTGAAGAATTGTTCTTTATATCTCTCGCTAAATCCGAAATAGCAGTTGACGGTTTCAAGCCAACAAAACAATGCACATGATCGGATACACCATTAACGATAATTGGTTTATGACCCTTCTCTTTTATAACACCCGCGATGTATTTAAAAACTTCTGCTCTCCAAGTTTTATTAAGTAAATTTTCTCTTCTTTTTACGGCAAAAATAATTTGTATGTAGACTTGAGAAAAAGTACCGGCCATATTCATCTCCCATTTTATTCTACAGAATTTAATTGACTGTAACTTTTTATAAGTTCGGCATATTAAAAAAACGATCTTAGTTGTAATCAGCATTAATTTAACTAATTATATAAATTACAATAATTATGCTTTGTTATAAAGATTTGAAATTAAAACTCTTTCGGAATCTATCATTTCACCCCTTCGGGGTTTGGGTTTATCCTCTTTGCTTATTTACAATAATCTCACGCCTTCGGCGTTGTTTATTTTGTTGAGCATTATGATGTGAGTATAGTGTTGTAAGTACTACATATCATCAATCCCGAAGGGATGGCATTATTATAAATCATCACGCCTACCAAAACATCCCAAATCCCGAAGGGATGATATGATTATAAAAAAAATAGCCAACATGACTCAAAACCGCGAAGCGGTGACATTAGAAAATACTGTTTCCAAACTCTATAATTTCACCCCTTCGGGGTTTCAGTTTATCCTTTTCAGCTTTTTTTACAATCATGTCACCCCTTCGGCGTTTCTACTTCTATCACTAAGAATCTTACTATCATTTCAGACCTTCGACGTTCCTTCTTTTGTATGTCATCTTTTTTAGTTACAAGCATATCACGCCTTCGGTGTTTTTCTTGGGTTAGTGGGTTTGTTACAGTATGATCGAAGATTCGGTGTTCTTTACTTATTGTCTTCAATTTTTGTAATAAAACTACATTTACAAAAACAATAATCTTGTTATCATAAATCCAAGTCTAAGATCACCGTTATCAAATGATTTATTCGCGCCGGAGAGAAATTGAGTTTGATTAAGATCGGTGCTGTTGGTCAAAAATATTTTAAAGAAATGTCCGCCGGTTTCAATTTCCAAACCAAATCCCATTGGATTGTGATAATCACGCCAGCCGGTTACGGTGGGATTATATTCCCATAAAATGCTGAACACATCACTAATATAATATTGCAGGTAAGTTCCTATTGTAAAACTGTATTGAGTTTCTTTACACTCGGGATGACTGTTATATAAATACGAGGGCACAATTCCTAATGCTAGTTTCTTATCATACAGTGTATTTAAAATTGCTTGAGCAAAAAATTGGAATGCTTTTGAATCCGAAGATTCAATTACAAGGTGATCCGAATTCCAGGCAGAACCGACTTGTGCAGTTATAACAAACGGTAAAATTTCGTTATCGTTTTCAAATATTTTTTGTTTAACAGACAATTCATAACTATCATTAAAATTTGAGCGTCCAAGTGAAATCTGAGTAGAATTAGTAATTCCGTAAGCCAGAGCTAATCTGTTTATGACCGGACCGTCTAAACCCCAAAAATCTTTACTACCGCTTTTTATTGTAGGTATAAATCTATGTGATATTTCAATTTCCAATTCTCGTGAACCGATTGTTTCAGCGGTTGGTAAATTTATAGCAAAAGTTGAATGAAAAAGTTCAACCGGTAAATCGGCTTCCGCCGCTTCACGCTGCCATTTGACCTGTGTAAATGTTGTAAGTGAAATTGCAAGAATTATTAGATAAAATTTTATCTTCATTTTATTCCTCCGGACGAACAATTTTTTCTAGATGAAATCGCAATTGAAGTTTCATCTCTTCATTAATTTTCATAAACATTAACTGAGGTATATCAATTTTGTAATCCGAAAGAGCGACAGTAAATTCAGATTCAACCAGATAACCATAATCCGCAGAAGTTAACACCCCCTGTACATTAATTTCATTCGTTACGCCATGAATAAATAATGTACCGTTAACTTCCACGGAATATTTTTGTTCTGATGTTTTTTCGATTCGACTAATTCTTCCCTCAAAAAAAGTGAATCTGTATTTTTCTGTTTCCAGATAGTTATCTCGCATATGCCTATTTCTTAATTCTATACCCGTATCTAAAGTTGTCAGATCCACTTCGAAGTAAAGCTGGTTATCGTTTAAATCCTCCACTGATTTTAAATACATATAACCATCTATACTGTTTGTAACACCTTCAAAGTCCTCAAGAGGTGCATCGGAAATAAACTTCACAAGATTATCTTTAGTTTTATCTACATGATATTCTTGTGAAACAATTACCGAAACAAACAGAAAAAATAGTATCAATCTTTTCATAGTTCCCCCTAATTATTTAGAGCACCATCGTCAATCCACATTGCAACCGAATCAATAATAGAATCATCAAGCTTTCCGGTCGGAGGCATAATACCCGTTTCGCCTCTCAACATTTTAATCAAAAGACTGTTTTCACTTTCACCGGCTTTCACCCTTGAGAATTGCGGATACAGAAATGATTGCTGTTCAACTAAATTCGAATACGAAACACCTTCAACTAACATTAAATTTGCTTGTGTTGCATTTTCACCGTGACAGCCGGATAATGCACATGTAGTATTAAATAGTTTGGTCTGAATCCCCGAAAAAGTGTTGAGCTTAACTTCACCTGGTAATGGATTACATTCTTCGCACTCTGATACAATTTGATCTGCGCAGCCGTTAAATACTAATATGACATAAATCAAGAGAATTATGTTTAAGATTTTTTTCATGTATATCCTCAATCGACTTATTTGGTCAATATCATTTTCTTGGTTTCGGAAAATTGACCGGCAGTTAGTTTATAAAAATAAATGCCACTACTTAATCCCTCTGCATTAAATTCAACTTCGTACACACCGCTTGCAAGATTGTTGTTTACAAGTGTTTTAATCTGCCTACCCAGAACATCATAAACAATTAATTTGGCTTGTAGGGGACGAATATATTCATCCCCTACGTTTGGAATTGTAAATGTTATTTTTGTACTTGGATTAAATGGATTGGGATAATTTTGAGATAGCACAAAACTATTTGTTATATTTTCATCATCAACCGAAGTTGAAGTAGGCCAATCAATATCGGTAAAATTGGTATTATGAGAAAAATTTTGCACAAAATTTCCGGTTGAGCTGTTAAACGTTAATCTCCATGCATGATCGGTTGGCGGGGCATCATACATTCCGTTCCCGTTATGATCGGCATAAAAATCAACTACGTAATCATGATCAATTTCTATCTGAGGAATTGAGACTGAAATATTTTCTCCCGCAATGGAGGAAACCTTTGTTCGTCCGACCTCTTCATTGTTGTCACTTCTATAAACTCGAAGTTCAAGCGTTTGTCCTAAATGCGGAGTCATACTAAGTAAGTTCAGCGTGTAAAGATACTTCCAGCCGATGTCTGTGAAATTTGTATTATGAGGAATATCAATTTGTGTGTCACCGTTTCCGCTTTCAATTTTCATTTCATACGTATGGTCTGTCGGCGGGCTATCATATACACCGTTTTGATTATGGTCTGCATAAAACTCCAGATTATATTCTCTGTTCGGAAGAATTCCTGGAATATCTATAGTAAATGCAGCGGAAGGAATAAACTCAATTCTCGTTCTGCCAATTTCTTCCGATGTGAGGTCATCTTCAACTCTAAATTCAAAAAGCTGTCCGATATGCGGATTCATATCTATAAAATTTACTGTAAGTAAATATGACCATTCTATATCGGTGAAATCCGTATTATGAGAAAACTCAAGTACATCGTTTCCTTGAGCATCATCCAATTCCATTCTCCAAGCATGGTCAGTTGGAGGAATATCGTAGAATCCATTACCGTTATGATCCGCAAAGAAATCAACAGTATAACTTCTGCCTTGAATAATAACATCAATATCAAGAGAAAAGTTTTCCGATATAGTTGTTGATCTCCTTCCGACTTCTTTACGGTTAAGTTTATCAATTACACGTAAATAAAGAGTTTGTCCAACGTGAGGAGTCATTCCGGAAAAATTTATTGTCAATGTAGACAAAGGATTGCTTGAAGAATTTCCCGGTAAAGTTACTAAAGAAAAACTGCCGGGATTCGGCGAACCTGAAGTCCATATTCCGTAAGGATCTTGTAATTCTTGACCGTTAGTCACACCGTCATTATCGGCATCTAAACTTGCAAGTAAAGGACCCCATTGAACATTTCCTGTTGAACCGGGAGTCGAGAGAAATCTGGATTCAACAAGCTTACCAAAATTATTACGGGCATCCCCGCCGAACTCACTATTATGACAATTGAGACATGTATTTGTACTTCCGTTCGGAATTTGATTAACTCGAAATGATTGAGATATTAGGACTACACCTCCGATAAAGGAAAAAATTAAAAATGATGTTATTATTTTATTTTTCATCTATCCCCCGCTTCTAATTAAAAATTTAATTATACGATATCAAGAAAATAGTTGACGTAAGATTAATTGTCTGTGACTTAATCACACACGAGGTATTATTTTAATTGTCTGGTTATTGCAGAAGTGTCAGTTCTTTTTGAAGTTTAGCAAAATCGAGGATGATAATTTTACCGCGTTGTAAATTAATGAGTTTTTGTTTTTCCAATTGTTTTAGAAATCTGCTTACTACCTCCCTTGCAGTACCAATTTCGAGGGCAATTTTTTGATGTGTAACTTCAATAATATTATTTGATTGCACAGCTGAAGAAGTTAAGTATTCCAGAATACGAAGATCGGTTCTTTTAAATGATATATTCTCCAAAATTTTTAGAACATTGAACAATACTTTGGAGAGATAATCGAAAATATATTCATTCCATTTCTTGTATTTATTCATCCACTCTTTCAAAATTTTCTCTTGGATCAATACTATTTCACAATCTTCTTCAACAACAGCAACAGCCGGAAATTTATGATTTGAGAGCAGGCAAGAGATTGTGAGAATACAACTTTGCCCGGGTTCGATTCTATACAAAGTAACTTCTTGTCCCCGAGGACCGAGTTTAAAAACTCGAATCAGCCCGGATTTTACAATTGGAAAATATTCGCAAGAATCGCCTTCCATTGAAAGATATGTTCCTTTCTTAAAACTTTGTACTACAGCATTTTTTTGGAAATCATCAATTATAATTTTTTCCGCATCCGAAAAAAAAGGAACAAGATGATTTAGTTCGACTTGCTGCATTTATATACCCATTGATTTGAGATACTTGTTTAAGATAATAATTCCAGCGATAAAAGTTCACGAAACAAATCATTTAGAAGCCCAACCCCGATTAATCGGGGTTCGGCTTCTTTAAGCCACTCAGAAAGTAGCAAATTTATATTAACTGCAGCAATCTGAGTATAAATAACCCCAATGTCATCGTAAGTAATGAAGCCAAAGTTGAAATGACAACAATATTACCGGCTAATTTTACATTTCCTTTTAATCCCGCCGCCATTATAAAACTAACAATTGCGGTAGGACACGCGAACACGATAAAAATTATTCCGATATCCTCGCCACGTATTCCGAGAAAATACGCAGCAACCGTTGCAACAACAGGAGCGACAATGTTTTTAATTGAAGCTGATCCGAAAGCAAGTCCCGAAGCTTTTTTTATAGACTGGAGATTCATTGAACCGCCGATACTTATTAAAGCAAGAGGCAATGCAATATCTGCTAAATAACCGCCCGTTGTTTCCAACGAGTCCGGGATTCCAATTTTAAAAGCCGAAAAAGGGATTGCCGCAATTACTGAAAGTATGAGAGGGTTAAGTAAAATTTCCTTTGCGATATACTTATAATCAACTTTAGCGTTTTGATTATGAGGAAGTGTTAAAGCAATGATTCCGTAAAGATTATAAATCGGAAGTGCAAATAATAAAAGGAAACTCGCCTTAGCAACCGCTTCGAGTCCGAACATTCTTAGTATAATTGCCAATCCTACAATTGCGTAATTACTTCTAAACGCACCCTGTACGTAAACTCCTTCATCCTCAGGCTTTAACAACATTTTCTTTGCGATAATTTTTGCGATGTAATATACTGCGATTGTACCAAAAACTATTACAAGCATCATATCAACATTTATAGTTCGTTCTAAATCAACGTCATATAATTTTAAAAATACTAATGCGGGAAGTGAAACTTTGTAAACAAAATTGGAAGTGATTTTTACAAACTCTTCGGTTACAATTTTTAAAAGTCGCAGTATAATTCCGACAAAGACCAGAAGGAACACTGGAAGTACAACATTTACAATAAATAACAAATCTTGGAGTAAGTTTTGATTCATCTGCATAACTAATTGTGTGTTATGCAAAACTACGAATTTTGGTGCAATAAAAACCCAACCCGGAATAATTGTGGTTGGGGTCCTAGCAAAAAGAAATCACTTAAACGTAATTACACGTGGTTCTAAATCATCATATTCAACATTAATTAAAGTTTCGTTTTCTGGAATAACAACCAGAAATTTTTCGACTAATTTTTCTTCCGGTTTAATGATTTCGCTGTAGGCTATTTTCGACTGCAGCGGGAAGTATCCCTCTTTACCTTTTTCCCCGGTTAAATCTTCTGGATAGAAAAAATATGCTTCCAAATTTTCTTTTTGTTGATTTTGGAAATAGAGTTCTGAGAAATGTATTTGCGAATCGGAAGAGCCCGGATTGCTAAATTGCAGCTCAATCAAAGCATAGTTGTAACCTGCTTCAGGTTCGATATCATACAGTATGTTGGTTGTTTTAGCTTTTCCAATATTCCCGCGTGTATCAGTTTCAAAACCGACAACTCTGATATCCAAAAAAGGTTGTGAAGATTTCGTGAGCTCATATTTAACTGTCGTAAAATCAATACTGCTGCATGATGAAAAAATTAACATCATGAATATCAAATACAACTTTAATAGTGATTTTTCCATAACCACCTCTTTTTAAAAGTTATTTACGTTGTTTAAATATATTTCAATTAGATAATGCCGGGTTCATTATTGAAATCACATTAAGCTTTACAGCTAATGAGATCCTTAAATTAATTTTCCCTCTGAGTTCAGTACTCAATTTTTTTGATATTCTTAATGAAATCGATGGCATATGGTATTTCAGCTTTTCCCCAGAAATCGATATCATTTTTAAATTTTGCTTTATGCGGTATTATTAATCTCTGACTGCAGCATTCTTCACAAGCTAATTTATTGCGATAAAGAAAAGTCGTGTCCATCTTATAAACTGATGCATTACAATAATCGCATAAGAAGTTATCGGTGGCTTGATTTTTCCACCATTCTTTTGATCTATATTTCCAATAGAAATATAGTGCCAGTGCAAAGCTTGTGGTTCTATTTGAACTTTTTTGTGCTAAGGTCAATAATGTATTTCCATCACTGTCGATTTGTTCTAATGGTTCTTTTTTGCCCAAAAAGTGAAACAGTATTTCTATCAGCTCCCATTTAAAAGATAAAATTAGTGGGGATACGATACCTAAATGTTTTATTCTAGTCATAACATATTCTAGATAAGATTGATTATATATCCTTCGCTGATAGTAAATAACCTTGAAATAATTATCATAAACTATCTGCAGCCCTCTATAATCTGCCCCTGCTTTAATAAGCCTTTCTGCTATATCAATACTTCCGCTTTCCATTGTAAAAAATAAGGGGGTATTTTTATCATTATCAATTGCGTTGACTCCAGCTCCATTTTCGAGTAAAAGATTTACTGCTTCTAATTTTCCTATTTCAACTGCTCTGTGGAGCGGCGTTTGACCGAACTCTGTCTTTGCGTTAATATCAGCACCGGCTTCAATTAATTTTTTTACTATTTCGAAATTATAACTAGTTGAATACTCTAGTGCAATGTGCAACGGGGATTTACCAGAATCAATATCTAGATTTACATCAGCCCCTTTATTTAATAGTAACATTACCAATTCTATGTCGAGATTTTCTACTGCTGTAATCAACGGTGTGGTTTGCCGACCAAGAAGAGTTTCATATTGAATATTGAGATTGCATCCGATAGAAATTAGTAACTTAAATAAATCTTTTGATCTTATATCCAAGTAATTTCCTGGTACGATTGTATAAATATCTTGATCTATCTGTTTGGATAAGCTCTCTCGACGTAAGTCCGCATAGCCGAATAAATTAGTAGTCTTCTCACTTTTAGGATAGTTCTTTTTCAGTTCCTCAATATTTCTATATTTTGGGAAAAAAAGATCTTTAAGGTGCGGATTCCTTTTTAGGATTTTTTCGATGGCTTTTAAATTTTTCTCAAAACAGTGAATTAGTAATTTTTCCTCTACAGATTTGAAAAATCCCATTACTTCCTCTCTTAATAATTTTTACACTATTATTTAGTTTCAATTTTATTATGGAACCCGCATTTGCAGGTTAAGTTCATAAACGGCTTTACATTTACTTTTTTGATTTTTAATTCCCTTCCACAGTTTTTACAATATCCGACAATTATTTTTTCCAGAGGTAGAATTTGGGGAGGAGAGATTCGGTCAATTGATTTCTTAAGCAAAGAAGCGAAATGAAATGCATCCTCTCCGAACATTGCTCCAACTTGAAACTCTTCGTTTAATTCAATTTCCCGATCTCGTCCGACTAAAAAGGTTTTTCCATTTTTCTTGACAGTTTGCAGAAAAGTAAGCAGATGTGGATGGAAAAATTGATATATAAAATCATTCATTTCCTCGTATAGATCTTCCATTGGTTTAAGAGACGGGTCGCCAATTTTTTCAAGCGCATCCAATGCCATCAAATATTCTTTTTCTTCAACAAGTAAGTTTGTCCGTTTGTAAAATTTATTTCGAAGGAAATCAATGAGATACGGAACAGCAATATCACTTTTCAATTCTGACAGCCTTTTTAATGCTCTATCTCTTTCATTACAGGCAGACTCATAAGGATCATAAGGTTTATCACGCATATAAAGCTGATAGGATAATTTTATATTATATTTTTCTTCCCAATCCATCTGCTTTTCAATTTGCTTGTTTCTGTCTTTATAATATTTATCAAGTTCTGTCTGCGTTTCTTCATCACTTGAAACTTTGGGATCTAATTTTTTAACTAAAACATCAACTGTTTCATAAGTGCTTCTTGGATAAATTATTCCTTCTATCAAGCTGCGCTTGTTTTCCGGTAATTCAGACTGCAACAATTTCTGTCCAATTAATCTTGCCGTTTCGTAATTTTTATTTTTATCTGTCAGTTGATATAAAACATTTGTTATAGCATCAATTGCCGATTTATCGTTTAATCTTATCAATGCCAAGAGCGCTTCATTACCGCATTGATTTTCAGTCGAATCGGATGAATTGATATAATTAAGCAAGCCGGCAAGAGAGCTTATATCCCGTTTTTCTTCTAATTTCTTAGTGTTGGGTAAAAAAATTTTTTTAATTAAGCTCATTAAGAAATTCCTCATAACCTATTCTAAAAGCACCGGATAAGTATGAAATTTGATTTTATCTCCCGAAATATTGCCGCAGCATTAGACTAAATTACTTAACAATATAAATGTTATGAATTCTCCTCATATTTTATTGAACCGATTAGATTTATCGACATATCTTATTATTGGTTTAAGCAATACTCTTGTTGAGTATTTTCTTTTATCCGATTTTTTTATCCACTCGGCAATAGAAGGAGAAATTTTATAGTAACATTTTATAAACAATCTGCCGATGAAGTATTTTTGAAGAACGTTATCACGGAAACTGCGTAAAGTATTTACCTCGGTTGCATTTGCAGAAAATCCTGCGGTAGCGATAAAGCATCCGGCATTCGTCTGCTGCCCCACAAAAGTTGCAGATGAAGATTTGAAGTATTCCCCTGTCGGAAGCAAATAACGAAATTCTAATTTTAGATTTTTTGCCAATGAATTTGAAAGCAAGTAAACAAAGGTTTCCTCAAAACCCTCGCCAGGACTTAGGTGCCACTCCATAAAGGAGTTTTGTGAAGCGAATCCACCGAATATTCTTTGGGTAAGATTGCCATTTTCAGCATTTTGATTTGTAAAAAATGTTGTGATTGATCCGGCTTTTACAACAGAGTTGCCGGCACCGTAAAAATCAGCTTCAATTTTTTCTCCCGATTCGTTAACAAGTGCAAAATTTGAAGTTGATATTCTTACCCACCTATTTGAATTATTAACTAACTTCACTTTTGATGTGATAAATATATATCCGGATGAAGAAGTTAACTCCATATCGGTATCATCTTTTTTGAATAGATAGCGGGATGTGGTTGATAACGGTTCAAAGGTTATTTGTAAAAAATGACTCTCAACAGGATGATCAAAATTCTCGAGTTTAAGTTGTAGGTATTCCTTGTTATCGTCCACTTCAAAAATAAATGAATCTTCATATTTTTGATTAGGCCAAATATGCCATTCAACAAAGGACAGATATTCGCTGAGAACACCCTCAAATTGACATATCTTTTTATTATTCTCACTGTTAATTGTATTTTTAATGAGGTGTGTTATTCCGCTCTCGATTACTGAGTTTCCGGTACCGCAAAATTTGGGATAAACCAATTGGTTTGAATTATCTTCAATATTGAATTGGTTTGAAGAAAAAGTAATATGGTGTGGCGTAGGATTATCAATAGTCACTTTTGCTACAAATAACTTTTTAAATGCTGAAGCCGTAAATATTTTTACTGTAGAATTATACTTGTATTGATATGTCTTTGTAGTTTTAAAGGAGTTTACAATAAAATTAAAACCCTTTTTCGAGACACTCGAAATTTCTTCTACCACTTTTGTTTGGGGGCTCTCATCTGTATTAAAATTTTGAGGAGATGTTTTCAAACTATCATTCTTATTAGCTGTAAGCTCGGCAGATTCAATTCCAGCTTTAAGAGAATCAGCGTTTGATAAATTATTTTGAAAAACCTTTGAGTTATCTTTTTCTTCTTGGATCTCTTGTTTAATAGGAACTCTGCTGTTTAATTTAAAGTTGGTGAAAAAACCATCCAGCGTAGTTTCGCCCCTGTAGTTGGAATCCCAAGTGGAATAAAGATATAATTCTTTATCAAAAATATTTTTGTATGCCCAATCGGTAAATTCATAATGAGATATTCCTGGGGACAACTTGTACACAATTCCTAATACTGCACTTCCGCATAAGTCATCATAACCGGAAATAAATTCTTTTATAAGTTTGCTGTACTTATTGTTGCTGGGGTCTTCATAAATAAATTTCATTCTGATTTCGAGCAAATGCTGAGCATTTTCAATCGTAATTTTTCGCATATCCCACAAAGAAGGTTTTGTTTCCCGGTAGACTACATATTCTTGATCATAATCTAATTCCTCCAATTCTTCGTCTTCAGTTTCTTCAATTGCACCTAAAGATCGTAAGTATGCAATTGTTCCTAAATTAGCTTTGTAAGTCGGTTGCTTGATCCAGTCCAATAAAGTTTTGTCACTGACCTTAACATTGAAATCAGCCCCGTAATCGACTAATGTTCTGGTGATATCCAGTCTTGCATCTCCCATACAAGCTGACATAATAATCATCGGTTCACCGCTCGGTGTTGTATCATTGGCATTTAATGCGCCAGTTGCAAGAAGCATTTCCAATTGGGAAGTATTGCCCCTTGAGATCATCGAATAAATTTGTTCTTTGTCCATGTTAACGTCCTTCAGCTAATTTTTATATCTAATAATCATATAATCATAATGACATATTTATATAATTAGAGAATGAGCATTCTGTTATAATACCACAAAACCACTATTAAACGTTTTGAATCATTCAACCAAACTCAATATTAAACTAGTGGTCTTAAATACCTCAATCTGATAGCTCTGGTTTTTATTCTTTTGCCACAAGTATAAATCGCTTAGCCCCTACTAAACTTTTTTCATAAGTATTCCATGTTATATAAACTTTCGGTTTTTTTTCTCCTGCGTCGTTATATGCTCCGTCTCCCATTAATCTTATACCTTCATTCGGAATTTTTAATATGGCGAGAAGTGAATCCAGATTCTTAAACAACTCCATCCCCCAGCATGCAAAATCTTCTTTAGTTAAACCACCTAGTGTCGTGATCGGATCGTCGGCGGGCATAAAGAGATAAACATTTTTGTCCCACGTATTGACAAATTCAACCGCTTCTTTTGTTGTTTTTACCTCAGGAATCGAGTTGTCGGATTCCTGAGCACATGCGGAGAAAAAGCACACCACTACAAGCAAAAGCAAAAACTTTAATGCTTTCATAAAGGCTCCTTGATTAAACTAATTTATGTTGAGAATTCCGCTTCGGGAGAGAATGTAAAATATGGGGTAAGAAAAATTTCCGTTGAGTAATCTGTATTCTTACTCTCTCGGAGTAGTGATAATTTACGACACTATTATCCGAACATTTTTTTTTATTGTCAATAACCCACTAAAAGATATATTACACTTTGCGAGTTGAATATTATTGTTAATATTGATTTTTGATAATTTTCAAATTTTAAATAAAAACCCCGCTAAGCGAGGATATTTTACTATTTTGTAATAAAAAGGGGAAAAAATGAAATCATATACAATGCTATCGTGGAATGTAAACGGAATAAGAGCAGTTGCAAAGAAAGGTTTTCTTGAGTGGTTTAAAAATGAAAATCCCGATATACTTTGTCTGCAAGAAACTAAAGCCTGGGAAGAACAGCTTGATGAATCCTTAACAAATGTTGATGGTTATCATGCTTATTTTTCCCAAGCTTATAAAAAGGGTTATAGCGGAGTCGTTACTTATACAAAAGAAGAACCAATAAGCATTAGCAAAGGTTTTGGAATTGAGGAATTTGACAGCGAAGGAAGAATTGTAATTACCGAGTTTAAAAAGTTTACTTTATTCAATATCTATTTCCCAAACGGTAAGCGTGATAAGGAACGATTGAAATACAAACTCGATTTCTATGAAGCATTTCAAAAGTATGCTGTTGATTTGCTGAAACAAGGAAAGAAAATTATTGTCTGCGGAGATGTAAACACTGCACATAAAGAAATTGATTTAGCCCGACCCAAAGCAAATGAAACTGTATCCGGATTTTTACCCGAAGAAAGAGCTTGGATGGACAGATTTTTTGCCGAGGGTTTTATCGATACACTAAGAATGTTTAACAATAATCCTGAAGTCTATACTTGGTGGGATGTAATTACTCGTTCTCGAGAAAGAAACGTCGGCTGGAGAATCGATTACTTCTTCATCAGTGAAAACTTGAAAAAGAATATTACCGATGCATTCACAATGCCGGATGTTATGGGCTCGGATCATTGTCCGGTTGGAATAAAGTTGAAATTCTGATTTGATATTGTTAATAAAAAAAGCCGCCAAAACTACGGGCGGCTTCAAGTTATCGCATGTACTATATTTTTGGGGGTGCTTAATGATTCACTAATCTTCCATTACCTGTAACTTTGTAATGTTTTTCTTCTTTTACTGTTACATAATCCTCTTGCTTCATTGAGTGACTTCTAGCATTGATCTTAAATTTGCTTATCAAGTTTTGTAGATTATCAGTTAGTCTGTTTAGATCTTCTGCAGCTCTTGCAATCTGTTGTGTACCAGCTGCCGATTGCTGTGTAACACTGCTGATTGATTCTATGTTCTTACTAATCTGTTCAGCAGCACTTGATTGTTCTTCGCTCGCTGTTGCTACTTGATTGATTTCATTACTTACTGATTTTACTGCCTTATCAATATTTAATAAAACATCTTCTACTTCTGCGTTTAATTCGATTCCTTTGGCAACCACTTTACCCGCTTCTACCATTGATTCATTCGCTTCTTTTGCTTCACCTTGGATCTGCTTAATTGTTTCAGCGATTTCTTTGGTTGCTTTTGTTGTGCGTTCGGCAAGTTTACGAACTTCATCTGCTACAACCGCAAATCCTCTGCCTTGTTCTCCAGCGCGGGCTGCTTCAATAGCTGCGTTTAGTGCAAGCAAGTTTGTTTGATCCGCAATATCATCAATTACTTGTGCTATCTCACCAATCTGATCTGTTTTATTTGCAAGAGAACCGATTACTCTGGCTGTACCTTGTGCCGAGGTTGTAATTTCATTCATTCCTTCTTTTGCTTTTATAATATTTTCGACACCGGTCTTTGTTAGTTTACTTGCGTTTACTGAACTTTCTGATGCTATGTTTGCATTCTTTGTTGTTTGTAGAATGGTCGTTGTCATTTGTTCAACTGCTGAAGCAACTTCTGTTGCTTGTGCTGATTGTTCTTGTGCTCCGGCTGCCATTTCTTCCGATGATGATGAGATTTGACTGCTTGCACTAGCTGTTGCAGAAACTGATTCGGTTACTTCTCTTATTGCTGTTTCTAAAGATTCACCAAGTTGATTAATACTGTCTTTAATAATTTTATGATCATTTTTATAATTTCCTGTTACTCGCGGTGTTAAATCTCCTTTGGCCATTATTTCTAATACTCTTGAACCTTCTTGAACAGGAGCTATAACTTCATCCAAAATTCCGTTAACACCAACAACTAATTGACTCCAAGTTCCTTCAAATTTCTTTGCATCGCCACGACTGCTTAATTTTCCGTCTTTAGCATCATCAATCAAACCTTCCATTTCGTCAGAAAGCATTCCAACTTTTTCGCGAACTACTTCATAAGCATCAATTCCAGCTTGTGCTTTTGAAAGCATTGAATCAAATACTTGAGCCATTTGACCGACTTCGTCATTTGTAGTTATGTTAAGATGTTTCGTTGCTTTTTCTACTTTTATTTTTAGATTGCCTTTCGCCAATCCCACTAAACCATTGCCAAGATTTGTAATACATACCGATTCAAGTGATGTCATTCTTTCTTTTACCATATTAACAGGGCGAACTATACTGTTTGTTAAGAACCATGCAAAACCAATAACAAATACAAGAGCTAAAATGCCAATAACTAATAGTAAAGTGGTGGCTGTACTATACGCATTATCAACATCAATAGATCCTTCCACTACTGATTGATTTTGATAGTTTATAAGTTCTTCTACAGCTTGAATATAGCGCTCCTGAGGTGTTTTGTAATCACCAACCAGAATTGCAATTGCACCATCGATGTTGCCGGCTTCATATTCATTTAACAATGCTTGTCTAACCGGAAAAAATTCATTTCGTCTGATATCGTTAATCTTTGCTATAAGCCCTTTCTCTTTATCTGATTTAACGGTTTCATTAAATTTTTCCATGTTACGGTTAACAATTTCACCTGTTGTTTCAAACAATTTATAGGTCTCTTGTTTGATTCTTGGATCATTAGAAAGCAACATATTGCTTATCGCTACTGCATTTGTATTAATTGCTGATACAATTTCATTAGCTTGAACTGTCTTGGGAAATCTGTCATGTACAATTAAATCTATTTCATCATTAACCGTTGACAAACTATTTAAGCCAGTAAATAAAACCACTCCCAGCATAAAGACTGCTATCCCAAAACCAATACTTAGTCTTACCCCGATTTTTAGATTCTTCATTTTATATCTCCTTTAATTAATTTATTTAGTTAGATATTTCTTCTAATATTTCTTTTTCATTTTTTAATAAGAGGGCATCTAAATCGAGGAGAATTATAATTCTGTCCTCTAGTTTTGCAACCGATGTAATGAAGTCGCTATCAACTTGGGCAACCAACTCAGGTGGATTTTCGAGTATATCTTTCGAGATTCTTAGTACTTCATTTACTTCATCAACAATGAACCCAACTATATTTCCGGCAATATCAACAACCACAATTCTAGTTTTTGCATCGTGAATTTTGTTTTCAATTGATAGTCTTTTCCTTAGATCAATCACCGGAATAATTCTGCCTCTAAGATTGACGACACCCTCCACAAAATCCGGTGAGTTCGGGACTTTTGTTATTTTAAGCATCCGGTTAATTTCTTGAACTTTAAGAATATCAACACCAAATTCTTCTTTCCCAACTTTAAAGCTGACTAGTTGTATTAGTTCTAAATTCTCCTTTTGGGTTGAAGTGACTTCCATTTATTCCTCCTAACTATAAATTTTCCTCTCGTAGTTCATCATCGTGTTTTAAAAGTGCCGTATTAGGGATTTTGTATTAAACGGGCAATTTTTGATATTAGGCGGGCAAACAGCTGTTTGACAAATGAGAATCTTTAAAAAGAGTAAATCAAAATAATTCGAAAAGAAGAATTTGGGGGATCTTAATTTAACGGCAGCAATATTTCACAGATTGTATATTTATTTAACTCACTTTTAATCTTAAACTCGCCTCGAAGAATTTTGATTGTTTTACTTACGATAGCAAGTCCAAGTCCTAATCCTGATTCATAAAAATTCTTTGCTTCAAATCTACCAAAGGCATCAATCGCTTTAATTTGTTCGGCAGTCATACCATGACCATTATCTTTAATTCTTATTAGGTAATTTTTTGTGTCTTTGATTCCTTTAATAGTTACTTCTTTTTCAATATTCGAATACTTCAGCGCATTCTCAACTAATTCTTTAATAACGGTGTTGATAAAAAATTCATCGATGTCGAACGAGACGGATTCAATATCTGCTTTAATTCTTTCAGTTGCTTTAAGGTTACTCTCTAAACCTAATAAACTATAACGCACCGATTCATCTGATAAGGTTGAAGGATTGTTGGCTTTCATTTTATCACGATTACCATCTTTAATAAAGATTAGATCTTTATACAATAAAAACTTCTCAACTTTCTGATGTAAGATTTTTCCGTTCTTGTGAATTAATTGAGCCATCTCTTTAACTTGATCAAGATTTTCTTCACCAAGCAATAGTTCAGAAAAGCCAAGTATCGGAACGAGTGGCGTTCTTAATTCATGCGGTACTTTTGAAGATATTTCATCTTTCAATGCTTTTGTTTTCTGTTTGACGTTTTCAACTTTCTTTAATCGTGCTGCAACCGCAGCTAACAAATCATCTATCTGAAATGGTTTGGTTAAATAATCATCTGCTCCTAAACTCATTCCTCGTCTAATATTCTTTTGTTCGGCTTTTGCGGTTAGTAAAATTATTGGTGTGGAACTCAATTCATCATGTTTCATAATTTCTTCGATGAATTCAAATCCATTCATCTTCGGCATCATTATATCACTCAGGATTAAATCGGGGAAGTATTTTACAGCTTTCTCAATTCCTTCCGAACCATTTTCGGCAGTAATAACTTTGTAGTTTTCGGTCTCTAATATATCAGCAATGTTACTTCGTAGAAAAGGATCATCTTCAACAACGAGGATTTTATATTCCATAAAAATCTACTCCCCTAATATTTGGTCATTACAACTCATTATCGATTTATTCTGCAGAATGTTAAATGCAAATGAATTAACCGGATAACATTCTGTTTTCTAGTAATAGTTTATGTATACCTTTCCCTAATTTTACTACTGTAACGCTTACTTACTACTAGTGGCTCAGGTTCATCTTTCAATTTGATTATGTATGAAGTACCACTAATTTTTTCAATTTTGCTGATGAACTCATTATTTATAATTGTAGATCGGTGAATTCTCGTAAAGTATAATTCCGGTAATTTCTGTTCCCATTCATTTACAGATGACCTATGTAAAACACTCTTCCCGTTTTCGAAGTTCATTTTAACATACGGTGTTTCAGCTTTGATATATTTTAAGTCTCTTATAAAACAAAATTGCGATTTTCCACCGATTGAAACTAAAATCTTATCATTTATGTCGTACTTCTTATTTTCATTGGATTTTGACTGATCTTCAATTTTTGAAAGGCTTGAAAATTTATTCAGGCGTACTTTTATAGAATTGAGCAAATCCCAAATATCGAACGGTTTGAAGATATAATCATCCGCACCTAGCTGCATACCCTTTCTCAAATCTTCTCTTTCTACTTTTGCGGTTAAAAAGATAAATGGAATATTTTTTGTCTTATCGCTTTGAGAAATTTCTTTTAAAACTTCATATCCGTCTTTATTAGGAATTGAAATATCACAAATAATTAAATTCGGTTGTGCTTCTTTTGCTAAATTGATACCATCTTCACCGTCAACGGCAATATGAACTTCATACCCTTCTTCTTCTAAAATATCTTTAAGATTCCGAATTAATATCGGATCATCTTCAATTACCAAAATTCTTTTTTTGTCTTTCATTAGTTTATTGGTATTGTAACCGTAAAAGTTGTTCCTTTATCAATCACACTATTTACTGAAATTGTACCGTTCATAGTTTCAACGGCTCTTTTAACAATATTTAATCCAAGTCCTGAACCTGGCACTCCGATAGAGTTTTTTGTTCTATAAAAGGCATCAAAAATATATTTGATTTCATCTTCCGGAATTCCAATTCCATTATCGCTGACAGTTAATAACAATTTATTATTATGATAAGTTGCATTTAGATTAACTTCACTTTCCTGTGGGCTATATTTTATTCCGTTAGTTATTAGATTTATTACTACATGTCTAAGCAGTTTTTTATCCACTTTCATTTCGGAATCATTTATATCACAGAAAATATTCACTCTGCGTTCCACATCGATATGTGATCTAACTTCGTCCATAAACGAATTAAGCAAGTTGCATATATTTACTAATTCAGGTTCATTTTTTAGTATTTCTCTATCTGCCCTACTGATTGTCAATACATCATCAAGCAGTTGAGTGAGGTATTTTACTGTTGATTCAATTCTTGTATGGTGCTGATTCAATTTTTCTTCACTCCATTTTGAAGAATAACGTTGAATCATTTGCGTTGACGAAAGCAAAGCGGAAAGTGGTGTTCGGAATTCATGAGAAACCGTAGCTATAAATCTGGTTTTTAACTCGTTGATTTCTTTCTCCTTCGAGAGCGATTCTTCAAGCTGTTTTTCCAGAAGTTTACCTTTATCAAGCTGTTGCCTCAACTCAAAGTTGACCTTATCTAATTCTCGTGTTCTTTGTGCAACAAGCTCTTCCAAGTTTTCTCGATACTTTTGTAGTTCCATTTCGCGTTTAACATCATCTGTAATGTCTTCTTTTACAGCAACAAAATGAGTGATTTGGTTTTTATCGTTTTTTATTGGTGAAATTATCGCTGATTCCCAAAAAAGCTTACCGTTTTTCTTTTTATTATGAAGAACCCCTGACCAAGTATTTCCGGAGGTGATAGTATTCCACATATCTTTATAAAATTCATCTGATTGATCACCGGATTTTAGCATCCTAGGATTTTTATTTACTACTTCATCAAAAGAATAACCTGTAATTTTTAAAAAGGTTGGATTGACGTATTCAATATCACCTTTTAGATTTGTTATTACTATGCTTGCTGGATTTTGTTCAACTGCTAGAGATAACTTATACAATTGTAGTTCGGTTTTTTTCTTATCTGTCACATCATGAAGAACAGAGTGCAAATGATCTTCCCCATCGATCTTCATAACAGTACTATAAACTTCAACATCCGCAATTGATCCATCTGCTTTACGGTGCTTAAATTCGAAAAAAACTTTTTCTTGTTTTTTTGCGTCTTCCATAATTTTATATACTTCGTCTTCAGGAAGCAGATTGATCTCGGATATTTTCATTTTCTCAAGAGTTTCAACTGACCAACCATAGAACTTCGCAGCCGCTTTATTGGCATTAACAATTGCTCCGGTTTTAACATTGATAATAAATTTAATCGCAGAATGATTTTCGAATAAATTCCTAAATTTTTCTTCACTTTTGCGTAGCTGATCCTCAGTTAATTTTTGCCCAAGGATATGAGTCTCCAACTGCTTAGTATATTTCTTTAGGTTATCATACAGCTTGGCGTTAGTTATTGCCAGAACCGCTTGGTTTGCTAATCCGTTTGCTAATTCAATTTCTTCCTGAGAAAATTTTACCGGAGCATCATCCTTCCCGGCAATCAGAACTCCCTGAGCTTCACCTTCTAGAATAAGAGGAATGTAAAGAAGTGATCTTAAGTTACGGGTTTCGACTATAACTCTCTCTTCTTCGGTCAGCCTTGTTTTCGAGGTGTCGTGTATAATTACAAGATGCTTTGACCGCAAAGCTTTTTCAATATGTGGGTGGTCTGTTAAATCGGCTTTCCGAAATTCATCAGGGAAATCGGGAGGAATGGGTGGGGATGTTGCTCCTAAGACAATATCGTTCTTTTCGACTAAATAAATCGCGGTGGTTGGAAGTCCTAACAAATTAGCGGCACTGTCAGTGACCAATTGTAGTAAACTCTTTAGTTCAAGATTCTTAGCTAAAATACTGCTTATCTTAAGAAGAATTGCTTGCTGTTTATTTCTTTGCTTTAATTGTTTATCTCTTTCCTGTAGATCAGAATTACTAACTTTAACTTTGTTATAAGATTTTCTAATTAAGAAAAAAATTAATAATGCAGTACCGACTACAAAAAATAATCCTTTAAGTAACTGGAAATGCTCAATGTTTTGAACATCTTGAAATGTACTGAAGAGAATTTTATCCGAATAAATTATCCACAATACAGAGACAACTAAATAGATGATCGCTATTTTAAAATGCGGTTTATGTAGTAAGGATTTTAGATGAGAAATTGGCTTTGCATTATCTCGCATAAATTGGATTCACTTCCGTAATGTATTTAAAAGTATTTTAGCAAATAAAATAATGCATGTAATCTATATTGGCACGAAGGTAATAAAATAAATTTTTGCTCAATTAAGATAATCCGACTTGTGTGTCAAGTTAAGAAATTTGTTCCAATTTGTAAATTGATTCAAAACACAAATCTGAAGTAAACCGAACGCTTTGATTGATAAGCAAGTTTCCAGATTTTCTAAAGTTCTTGAATTAATATTCGATAATAATATATGTTATAGATTCCCGAGTTATGATGAAACTCCGTATAGTACTTTTATTTTTCTTATTACATCTGACTTCTTGTGAACATTCAACAGACTCCACCGATTTCTCTCTTGCAGATCAAAATGAATTGAAAATTAGAGAAGTAGTTCAGCAATCGTTTGTAGATCATAATGTACCCGGAATATTACTTCTTTTAAAATTTGAGGATGGATCAATTTTCAAAGATGCTTTCGGTTATTCAGACTTAAGAGATTCCGCAATAATTAAAACTTCACAACAATTCAGAATCGGAAGCGTTACTAAAACTATGATTGGAACCGCAGTATTAATTTTAGTGGATAGAAATATTATCAAATTCGAAAATACTCTTGAGGAATTATTACCCGGCGTGATTACCCGAGGAAATGAAATAACATTAATGATGTTATTAAATCATAGTTCCGCAATTCCAAACTACACAAATTATGATGCGTTCCTTGATATTTATTCAACAAACCCAACTTACGAATGGACACCAAAAGTGATATGTGATCTTTTTAGAAACGAAGAATTGCTTGATACACCCGGAGAAAAAAGTTATTACAGTAATTCTAATTACTACTTGCTTGGATTGATAATTGAAAAGTTTTCGAATAAACCTTTGACCGACTTTCTGCGTGACGAAATTTTTCATCCGCTAAAAATGTATAGTACTTATCTACCTGAAACCAGCGATCTTGATGGAAATATTGTCAGAGGTTATTTAGATATAAACAATGACGGGATAATTTCTGACAATGAAGATTTCACTTCACAAGATCCTTATTCAATTTGGGCTGCAGGCGGAGTCGTTTCAACAATTGATGATCTGCTTATTTGGACTGAGGAATTGATGGCGGGAACTTTGCTCAGCTCTGCTTTGCAGGCAACAAGAAATGTAATCGATGTTCCTGTTGCCGAGGCACCAATCGGAGTTAATTACGGATTAGGAATTTCAGATATATTCGGCGCAATAGGACATACCGGAGCTGTTGCCGGCTATTCAACTATTATATTTAATTATAAGAAAACAACTTTTATTGCATTCGGGAATAGCTATGAAACAGCAAATGAGAGTGGATTAATAGCAGAAGATCTTTTTGAAAAACTTAAAAATGCTCTGTTCAATTAAGAGTGATTGTTTTATTGAATCTCTTTTAATGCTTCCAACTCAACTTTAAAAGTACTCCCAACATTTATTTCTGATTGAACATCAATCTTAGCTTTGTTTATATCACAAAATTTGTGAACCAAAGTTAATCCCAAACCATTTCCCTCAAACTTTCTGGTGTATCCTTGATGTTCTTGTCTAAACGCTTCAAATAAATAAGGGATAAATTCTTTGCTGATTCCTATACCTGTATCTGTTACTTCCACTATAATTTTATTTCTTTCTTTCCGCATATAAACAGAAATTTTTCCTTCCTTTGTGTATTTTATCGCATTATCAATCAGATTAGCAAAAATTTGTACTAAACTATACCTATCGCCGTAAACAAATGCTTGAGATATCTGAGATGATAATTCCAAAGTTAGGTTTTTTGATTTGGCAATAAAGTTATATTCACCGACTAATTCCTTCAGCACATCCTTGATTAAATCAACTTTAGTAAACTCGGGTTCGTATGATCCGGTTTGAAGTTCCGACATGTTAAGGATTGAATCCACAGTTCTTGTAATCCTTTTACCGGATGAGTTCAGAATTGTAAATATTTCACTTAACTCAGCAAGCTGTTCTTGCTCTAATTCATCTTTAATAAATTGAGTGGAATTTAGGATTATATTCAATGGTGTTCTAATTTCGTGTGACATTTGAGCTAAGAATTCCGACTTCAACCTATTTGCACTTTCCGCACTTTCAATTGCTTTAATTAAGTTATCTTCAAAAAGTTTTCGTGTTGTAATATCTCTGATACTGCCGGCTATTCTTTCTTTTGGTGTATTTTGATCCACTAATCTTGCAGTAACTGCGCAGTAAATAATACTTCCATCTTTATTACGTAATCTTACTTCAAAATCCTCAACTTTGCCTTGCTCCATTATTTTTTCCAAAAAACGATTTCTATCATCAATGTTTGCATAAAACATTGTAATCGGCTTGCCGATAATTTCTTCTCTGCTGAATTGACCTTTGGATAATATTTGAATTGATGGGCTCATTTCTATTATTGTTCCGTCTAATTCGGCTTCATAATATATATCCACAATATTTTCAAAAATCCGTTTATATCTTTCACGACTTTCAACTAAAGCATTTTCTTTTTCAACAAGATCTGTAATATCATTTGCTAAAACTATTCTACATTTTTTATTATCTAAAATAATATTGTGTGAGTGTATTCTTACATAAATGATTTTTCCGGATTTTAATTGGTGACGCCAAATTATATTCGGATCATGTATTCCCTTGTTTTCTTTAATATCCAGAAAGTATTCCTCAAGAATGTGTTGGTCTTCTTCAGGTCTTATATCTTTAATGCTCATGGAAAGAAATTCTTGCTTTGTATAGCCGTATTTGTTAGTTGCCGCTTGGTTTATATCTATAAATTTCAGTGTCTCTTGTTCATAAACCCAAATTGGCTCCGGGTTGTCTTCAAATAATAATCGATATTTTCTTTCGCTTGACTTAAGTGCTTCTTCCATTTTAAATCTATCTGAAATATCTCGCTGAACACTAATTAAAACTTTCTCTCCAAAATATTTCCCGGAAGTGATATTCACTTCTAACGGAAACTGAATCCCATCTTTTGTCTTTCCCCAAATTATGATTTGTTGAGATTCACCGTTAAGCACTTTTTTAATTTTACTTTCGAGAATTATAAAATCATTCAGTATGGAATCGGTAAATATTTTATAAGACTTACCAATCACTTCCAATTTCGAATAGCCAAAAAGTTCCTCTGTATGTTTGTTGACGTCCAGTATTTTTCCTTTAGTGTTTTGAACTATTATGGCCACATTTACACTGTCAATAATTCCCCTAAAAGTTACGCGAGATTCTAGTAATCTAGTTTCGTAATTAATTTTTTCTGTGATGTCCTGCATTACAGCCACAACATTAGTCAGCATTTTAGTTTTCAAATCAAATAGAGGGGAAGCATTAATTGAAAGAAATATTTTCCTCCCGTTAGTAAGTTCTATCGCATGTCGCACATCAAATACGGGTTGATTTGTTTTAACCACTTGAGAAAATGGTAATCGCTCATTTGGGAACTCATTTCCGTCAAGATCACTAATTTTCCATTCCGGTGAGTTAAATTTTCTCGTTTTTAAATTACTCTCGGAAAGCATTAGCAACTGTTTAGCATAGTTATTCGCATACTCAATTGAACCATCCAAGTTAAGGATTGTTATTGCGATCGGCATTAGATCGGCAACTTGGTCACGCAAAGCTTTTTCTTTGTTTAACTGTTCTTCGGTATGTGTTCTTACTTGTTCTTCTGATTTGATTTTTTTTAAGTAGTATGATGTGCTTATGTAAAGGACAATCGTAGTAAGAACAACAAAGATTAATCCTTTTGATAAATTTACTCCAAAAACAAAATCTTCGGAAGGATAAAACAAGTTCAGGGTAAAGTCGGATAGAAGTATCCAGGCACTTCCGGCAAGAAAATATATTAGTGAAATTTTTATGTTTGGGGGAAAAACTTTTTGTTGCATTCTCTCCTTTCCCCAGCAAATTAGAGTTATAAATAACAACTTATTTTATGAGATGCAATAAAAAAGACTGCGTGTATGATTTACAGCAAATACTTAGTCGTGATGAGTATTTTATTTGAATTAATAAGTGGACTCAAACTTATGAGTCCACCAAATTATTTTTAGAGAAGAATTACTATTAAGGTAAGTGTAAAAAAGAATAAGCTCAGACTGATAATAAGGTCCCTTTTAATTTGCCCCTTGTTATCAAACTCTTTTTGAAATAACATTTAAGCCTCCCAGCCACGCCCAATAAAAAGATGAAGTGTAATATTATGCTTATACCTCGTTTGTTTAAATTTTAAATTCGCACATCAAAGTAATACTTCACTCAAATATTGTCAATCCGTATAAATACTTACGAATCTGACACCACCTCTTATTTATAGATTAAAGTTAATTCGGGGAAAATTCTAAAAAAATGACACTTATCACAGAATGTTTCTAGAATCTTATTATTGTTCGCGGGAGTTATTGATTTAGAGTTATAGAGATTTGAACCATCACATAAAATAAAACTACGGTTGCAATAAAAAATATCGAAGCTAGTTTGAGTTCTTTTCGTTTCTCCGTTTTGTAAATATCATGACTGTTCATTGTTCCCTCAAATTGAATTTTTGTTAAGCAATTATATAGAAGCAATATTAATAGACTATTACCTCGCTGTTAAATAATTATTAACAAGCTGAAATTAATTCTGAACCGAATAAGGATTTAATACGTCATAAGAAAAAAACGGAGTTCAACATGTTAACCTTTTTGCTTTGGATTCTATTACTAATTATCTGCTGGCCTCTGGCGTTGATTGCATTATTCCTTTATCCGATCTTTTGGTTGTTATCAATTCCCTTTAGAATCTTTGGATTTGCAGTTGATGGATTGCTTAAATTCATCAAATCATTATTTCTGTTTCCGTCCAGAATTCTTAGCGGCAGATAATTAATCATCTTTACGATTTTTCTCTTCTTGTGTACCTTTTAATTGAGAATATTATTATCTATGTACTGAAATTAATTCTCGATTAAGATGAGCGACATTACCACATTACAATATTTAGTTGATCTTGTAGATGACGAGACTGAAGAGGTACGTAAACAAATAATAAAGGAACTTATTAATTACGGTACTAACTTAGAACAAGATCTACACGAATTTTCAGATGAGTTAACTGAAGCTAAGTTATCAATTCTAGAACCCGTTCTTCAAGAAAATAGAAGACAATGGTTATATGAAAATTGGAATTTATGGCAGCGAATTGATGATGAGTATGAATCTCTCGAAAAAGGAATGGAGCTACTTTCCGCTTTCCAAGACGGGCTAACCGACGAAAGCGAATTATCAATCCTTCTTGATTCCCTTTCGGAAGAATTTATGAATAAATTCCCTTTTGGTGATGAATTTGATCTAGCTAATTTTTTGTTTAGAGAAAAGAATATTACCGGAGCTAAGCAAGATTACTATAATCCCCGTAATAGTAATTTAATTTACACAATAAAGCACAAGCAAGGACTTCCAATCACCTTAACTGTTCTTTATATGCTTATCGGCGCAAGAGCAGGTCTATTTATTGAAGGATGTAATTTCCCGGGTCATTTTTTAGCTAAGATTAAAATGGATGAAGAGGTAATCTTGGTTGATTGTTTTAATCAAGGACGATTAATTTATGAGACTGAACTACAGAAAATGGTTAAAGAATCTTATGAAGCTGTAATGAAGATTATAACTGCTCACACAAATCCTCCCTCAATTATTAGAAGAATGTTGAATAATCTTGCTAATGCCTATAAACAAAAAGGTGATCAGGTGAATAGTGATTTCTTTTCCGGACTGATAAAAGTTACTACTTGGTAATCTAAAAATGGGAAAAAGTTCCATAAGCATAATCGGTTGTGGGTGGCTCGGTCTTCCACTAGCCGAAAAACTTATCGAAGAAGGATATGATGTTAAAGGATCGACTACAACTCCGCAGAAGTTAGAAATCCTTCACGAAAAGAAAATTGAAGCACATCAAATTTTATTAAATCCACATTTACATTGCAGCACTACAGAGAATTTTTTTGATTCAAATATTCTCATAATCAATATTCCACCAAGTAGAAACAGCAATGTACTCGAATTCTTCCCGCAACAGATTAAATCTGTTATGGCAGAAATTAATAAATCAAAGATCGACTATATGTTGTTCATTAGTTCCACTTCGGTTTACGCAGAAAATAATAAATTAGTTACTGAAGATTCAGAATTAGATCCTGTAACTGATTCCGGGAAAGCATTAGTGATTGCTGAAGGTTTAATACGGGCAGATATAAATTTCCAAACAACAATTTTAAGATTTGGCGGATTAGTTGGACCGGGAAGAAATCCAGCAAGATTTTTTGCAGGAAGAAAAGATATACCAGGCGGTAATACTAAAATCAACTTGATTCATTTAGATGATTGCATCGATATAATTCTTACAATTATAAAAAGTAGGTTGTGGGGTGAAGTATTTAATGCTGTTTCAGATTTTCATCCGACAAAAAAAGATTTTTATTTAAAAGCTGCCGAACACTATAATTTAGAAAAACCGGAATTTTCTGAAGTTGATCAAGATTATAAAATAGTATCTTCAGCCAAGATAAAATCTATTATGGGAAATGAGTTTGTGTTCAGAAAATTCTATTAGAAATGCTCCATCATCTTATTAATAATAAATTTATTTTTACAAATCATTTTTTTATACAACGGATAATTTTTGATTTCATTAATTCTTACAATTGCCTGTTCAACAAGTATTGCACTAATATTAAAATTCAGTAGTGTTAATAAAGGCAATCCAATACTTCTAATCTCGAGCAATTATTTTACTGCAAGCATTCTAGGTTTCATTCTATTTATTATTGAATCCAACGCGGAGTATTCGCTTTTTACATTTTTGTTTGGGGCTGTAATTGGTAGTGTTTTTGTCACTAGTTTTTTCTCTTTTGCCAAATCTATCGAAGTTGCCGGAACCGCATTAGCTACTTTAAGTTCAAGAATTTCTTTATTTATTCCGGTTGTTCTTTCAATAATATTTTATAACGAATCTCCAAATACAAATCACATTGCAGGATTTGCACTTACTGGTTTAACAATACTCTTGTTTTCACAATCTCTTCGAAGAGACAAAACAAAAACTCTTTTGCCAAAAGATTATTTCTACTTAACTATATTAATGGTTGGAATTGGATTTTGTGATTTTTCAATGAAAGTATTTCAATACACTCAACCAATTGAAGAAAAACAGTTTTTTATTTTTTCAATTTTCTTTTTTGCGTTTCTCTACAGCTTTACAATAATTCTTATCAAAAAAATTCCTTTCAATAGAAAGACTATAATTAACGGTACAATCCTTGGAGTCCCAAATATTTTTAGCAGCATATTTTTAATCGGTGCTTTGGAAAGCATAGCCGCGATTTTAGTTTACCCTCTTGTTAATGTAGGTATCATTTTACTCACTTCAATCTTAGCATACCTTATTTGGAAAGAAAGTGTTAACCGGATTGGTATTATTTCTTTGATTACAGGGGTAATTTCAATAATTCTACTTACGCTCTAACCAATTTCGTTTTTACTTATCAACCAGATTCAATATATTTAATGTTGATTAAACAGTGGGAGGAGTTATGACATTTTTCGGTTTCTTGCTTTTGTTGGTTATCGCAGGTATCTGCGGTGCAATTGGACAAAGTCTAGCGGGTTATAACCTCGGGGGTTGCATAATTTCAATGGTAGTTGGCTTTATTGGTGCTTGGCTTGGTTTATGGATAGCCGGTGAATTCAGACTTCCGGAATTCTGGACAATATACATCGGTGGGAAATCGTTTCCAATAGTTTGGTCAATTATCGGAGCAACTCTTTTCTCACTTATAATCGGATTTGTTGGAAGAGCAATGAAAGATGAATAATTTTTTAAAATTTTTATACCCCGTAACGGGGTATTTTTTTATAAGAAATTTTTATGAGTGAGCAAATGGCAAATAGACTAATAAACGAAAAAAGTCCTTACCTACTTCAACATGCATATAATCCTGTTGATTGGTATCCGTGGAGCGAAGAAGCTTTTGTTAAAGCAGAAAAAGAAAACAAACCCATATTTTTATCAATCGGATATTCTACTTGTCATTGGTGTCATGTAATGGAACATGAATCCTTTGAAGATGAAGCCGTAGCAAAATTAATGAACGAAGTTTTTGTTTCAATAAAAGTCGATAGAGAAGAACGCCCAGACATAGATAATATTTACATGACCGTATGCCAAATGATGACGGGGCATGGAGGTTGGCCATTATCAATAATAATGATGCCGGATAAACGTCCTTTTTTTTCCGGAACTTATTTTCCAAAAGAAACACGCTACGGAAGAATCGGATTTGTTGAATTGATTAAAAACATTGATCGTGCATGGAAAAATCAAAAAGAAGAAATTGAAAAAAGTGCCGAGCAAATTACAAGCTATTTAAAACAAACATCGATTAATGACGAAGGTACTGATATACCTTCTATAGTATTTCAACAAGCATTTGATTATTACAATAATAGGTTCGATGAAAAACACGGTGGATTTGGATCATCTCCAAAATTTCCTAGTCCGCATAATTTGTTATTTCTTCTTCATTACCACAAGTACCACAGTGAAGATAGAGCATTGGAAATGGTTAAAAAAACTTTAGTTGAAATGCGTAAAGGTGGAATATTTGATCACATTGGTTATGGTTTTCATAGATACTCCACAGATCAAAAATGGCTTCTTCCTCACTTTGAAAAGATGTTGTATGATCAAGCAATGATGATTCATGTTTACACCGATGCTTATCAGATTACAAAAAATGAAAGCTTCAAAAAAACTTCCGAGCAAATTATTGAATATGTATTACGAGATATGACCTCGCCCGAAGGTGGTTTTTATTCTGCCGAAGATGCCGACAGCGAAGGTGAAGAAGGTAAATTTTATGTTTGGTCCATCGAAGAAGTGAAAGCTATTCTCGGTGAAGAGGATGGTGAACTTTTTTGTAATGTTTTTCAATTTACTGAGGACGGAAACTTTGAAGACGAGTCAAGCAAGACAAGAAACGGGACAAACATTCCCCACTTAGCAAAATCAATTGAAGATATTGTTAAAGAAACGAAATTAGATCCTACCGAATTAGTGAACAAGCTTAACAAAGCACGCATCACACTTTTTGCGAATAGAGAAAACAGAGTACATCCGCAGAAAGACGATAAGATTTTAACAGATTGGAACGGATTAATGATTTCAGCTCTTGCGAAAGCGGGAAGAGTGTTTGGTAATATTTCTTATACAAAAGCTGCGTTAAAGGCAAATGGTTTTATTGAAAACCATTTAACTGATCAAGAAGGGAAACTGATGCATAGATATAGAGACGGAGAAGCTAAACTAACGGCAACATTAGATGATTATGCTTTTAATATTTGGGGTTTGCTTGAGCTTTATGAATCTACTTTTGATTTGCAGTGTTTGGCAAAAGCAATTCAACTTAACGAAATATTGATGAAACATTATTGGGATACATTAAACGGAGGTTTTTTCTTTACTCCGGATTTTGGTGAAAACTTACTTGTCCGTTCAAAAGAAATTTATGATGGCGCAATTCCTTCCGGTAATTCTGTGATGATGAATAATCTAATAAAACTTGGTAGAATAACTTCTGAAGATAAATTTGAGAAAACAGCAGATTTATTAAGAAAATCTTATGCTGAAAATATAACTAAAGCTCCGCAAGCGTTTTCTTACTTTTTATGCGGGTTAAGCTTTGCGAAAGAATCTTCATATGAAATTATTCTTTCTGCTAAAAAAATAGATGATCTTAAACCCTTTGTAAATGGATTAAATGATAACTTCATTCCAAACAAAGTAACCATTATTGTTACGGAAGATAATATTGATAAGGTCAAAGAATTAGCACAGTTTACAAAAAATTACGATTTTAATTTTGATAAACAGATGGCATATGTTTGTAGAAATTTTGCATGTGAATTACCGGTGGATACTGTCGAGGAGTTTATCTTAAAGCTAAAAAATTAAGAAAACACTGATGGTTATAATAACAAGCCATCAGTGTTTAAAATTCTTATCCGATATTCATTGCTATCAAATCTGTTAAGATATATCCGGCTTCTTCGAGTTCGGGATCATCTACTCGTAAATTTTTCTTTGTCACTTCACCCTTTTCAATAACAGTTACACTAGATGAGGTTTCTCTTTCTTCTTCACGTTTCTTTCTTTTCTCGGCAGCTAATTCACGTTCTTGTTTTCTGACTTCTTCATTCAATGAAAATTCGGTTTTATTTTTTCTTTCGTTGTATTCATCAATATCTTCAAGCCGGTACTGAAATTCTAAGTTGTTACTGATTCTGCTATCATGTTTCTTTCTTAGTTCAGGTAAGAATCTCCCTAGATCAGAAAATTTTTGAAAATTAGTTGATGGAATCTGATCCCAAGGTAATGCGCTTGGTTTCGAACTTTCACCGAATTCATGTGCATCAATAACACCGGGAAAAACTATATCCGGTATAACACCCATATGTTGAGTACTGCTTCCTGTAACTCGATAATATTTGGCAATAGTCATTTTGACTTTGCCTTCTTTTTCTGCTTTGCTTTTCTTGAACATTCCTAGATCAATTAGATTCTGAACCGTTCCCTTACCGTAAGTTGTTTCACCAATAACCAGTCCACGTCCATAATCTTGAACTGCCCCTGAAAATATTTCCGAAGCGGAAGCACTATATTTATTAACCATAACTGCTAATGGCCCGGAGTAGGCAATATCTTTATCAGGATCTCTACCGACTTCAATTGATCCGTTTGCATTACGAACTTGAACAACGGGTCCTTGTTCAATAAATAGTCCTGTTAACTCAATAGCTTCTTGTAAAGAACCACCACCGTTCTCTCTAAGATCAATTATTACACCGTCAACACTTTCCCTTTTAAGTTCATCCAACAATTTTCTTACATCACGTGTTGTACTTTTATAATCAGGATCACCTTTGCGTTGTGCGTCAAAATCTATATAAAAAGCAGGTATATCAATTACACCAAGCTTATATTCGGTCCCTTCATTTTCGATCAATATTATTTCACTCTTAGCGGCTTGATCTTCCAACTTTACTTTATCTCTCTCAATGATAATTTCTTTACTTGCCATATTCACATCTGCATCCGCCGGTATAACATTTAATCTGACACGTGTACCTTTCTCGCCGCGTATTAATTGAACAACATCATCTAAGCGCCAGCCAAAGACATCAACCATTTCACCGTCTTCGCCTTGCGCTACACCAATAATTCTATCATCCTTTTGAAGCAAACCACTTTTATCTGCCGGACCACCGGGAATAATTCTGCTGACTTTCGTATAATCATCTTCACTCATTAATTGTGCACCGATTCCTTCCAGTGAAAGTGACATATCAATATCAAAATTTTCAGAAGTTATCGGGGAGAAATATGAAGTATGCGGATCAACAGCTTCTGTGTAAGCATTCATATAAAGTTGGAAAACATCTTCTTCATCATATTGTAAAATTATTTTGTGATATCTGTGATATCTATCGCCGAGAGTTTTTGCAATTTCATCCCACTCTCTACCATCAAGTTTTCTATTTAGGGCATCATTCTTTAACCTTTTTCTCCAAATTTCATCCAGTTCTTCGGATGAAGCTGCCCATTCTGCATCTTTTCTATTCGGAGTAAATGATTCATCAATTGAATAATCAAATTCTGTTTTAAGTTCTTTATCAACATATTCAATTCGTTCGGCTAACCTTTGTTTATACCTGTTGAAAATTGAATATCCCGCTTCAAGAGTTCCTGTCAAAAGGAAATCATCAAATTTATTTCTGAAAGTTTCGAATTCATCCAAATCCGACTTAAGGAAATAGACTTTATTGTTATCGAGCATCTTTATATAATTATCAAAGATGATGGACGATAAAGAATCATTTAAATCGAATTTTTTATAATGATAACGAGAGATTAACTGTGTTATCAATCTGTTATCTTGTGAATGTTCAACGTCGGGGAGAATTACTTTTGCGGAATCTATATCAGAATTTTTTGCTATCAATTTCTCAAGTGATTGTGCTTTACAACTTATAAGTGCAACAATCAGCAATAGGACAAACGAGAATTTCTTCATAAACTCTACCAGTTTTTTGTGTTTTTGATTACTATAATACATTAAGATAAGATTTTAGTTTCAGAAAAATAGTTTATTTTTTAAGTAGCAAAGATAGTGATTCTTTAGTCTAATTATTGGAATTTGACGAATGGATATAGAAATAGTTCGGAAATATTGCCTCAATAAGAAAGGTGTTACCGAAGGCTTTCCATTTGATGAATCAACACTTGTTTTTAAGGTGATGGGTAAAATTTTTGCACTGCTCAGCCTGGATTATCCTCACTCGATAAATCTGAAATGTGATCCGATAAAAGCTATTGAACTGAGAGATATTTACGACGAAGTTCAGCCCGGTTACCACATGAATAAAAAACATTGGAATACTTTAGATTTGACCGGGAGTTTAAAGAGTAGTTTTGTCAAAGAGTTAATCGATCATTCGTACGATTTAGTAGTAGATGGTTTACCAAAAAAGGCCAGAGAAAATTTGAATAAATTGTAGGACTATATTTTTAAAATAATACCAGCAGTTATGAATAAATTGGAAAGATCAAATTTTTCTTCAATTGTACTTTTTCTGATTTCATCATTAACAATTTCTTCGGCATTCACAATAATTGTTCTATCCATCAGCAAATACTTTCCCTGTAAATGGAGTTTAATACTTTCATTCAGTGGTATTGTAAAACCGGCTTTAACGTGATACGAAAACTTATTGCTTAACTTCTGGGGAAAATAAATTCCGGTTGCCGTCGATACTTCATTAAACTCTTCGGTTGAGAAAAAATAATATCCAATTCCCGCTCCGAGATATGGTTCAAATATTATTTTGAATGGTGTTAGGATAACCGAACCATCCAACCAATAAAGAGAATAATCGATATCACTTACATAAGGATTTACATCCTCAAATTTTGTAATCACAAAACCGCCATTAGTGCGAAAAGAAAAGATCGATTCGTTTTTATATTCAACAAACACTTCAAATCCGCCGCCAAACTTCACATTATCAGCGGGAAGTGAAATGACAAATCCACTGCCAACTCTATAAAATTGAGCAAGGGATATTGTTGTAGCAGCGATAAAGATGATTAGTATAAATAATACTTTTCTCACTACAAATAGAGATACCGTTTTATTTTTTGTGTTGGTGTTTTCTCAAATGGTTCTACTTGTTCAAGTACCCGGTGTAATTTCGAGAATGTCGAAACGCGATTATTAACTTCATTAAGAATATCTACTAAAATTTTGTCTATTATTTCTCGTGCTTTAGTTTCATTTAATTTTGTTATTTGAAATTCTTGATCAATAGCATCACTATTTAAGAATACTCTTGCAATTAATTTGGTTTCTCTTTCGTGTATCAACGATTCGAGTACGTAAGGACTTTCATTAATTATCGATTCGATTTCTTCCGGATAAATATTTTTCCCGTTCGAACCGATAATTACGTTTTTCGATCTTCCTTTAATAAACAGATAGCCATCTTTATCTAAAACACCAAGATCACCGGTCTTAAACCAACCATCATCAGATAATACTTCTTTTGATTTTTCCGGATCTTTATAATAACCTTTCATCACCATTGGTCCGCGTGCAAAAATCTCACCTTCTCCATTGTTTGGATTTTTATCTCTAATTTCTATTTCCACCTCCGGTATTGGTCTACCGGCTGATCTTAATCTTACTGCCTCGGGTCCGGTTCCGGTTAAAAGCGGAGAGGTCTCGGTAAGTCCATATCCAATTGCGTATGGAAATCCACCTTCTTTCAAGAATCTCTCAACTTCGGCTGAAATTGGCGCCCCGCCAATACAAAACATTCTAAGTTCTCCACCGAATGTATGTAATAACTTTTTACCGGCAATTTTATGAAGTTTTTTCCGAACCGTTGGCAGTTTATAAAGACTCCGTACAATTGCTTTTGAAGTTAATTGCGGAAGAATTTTCAACTTAAAAATCTTTTCAATAATTAACGGTACGGCAACCATCGCAGTCGGTTTAACTTGAGCTAATGCAGGAAGCAAAGCTGCAGCCGTAGGCGGTTTATCTAAATAATATACAGCAGAACCGCATAACATGGGAGTTACTAAACCAAGTGTTGATTCAATTGTGTGGAATAATGGAAGAATTGAAAGCATTCTGTCTGTTTCTGAAAGTGTCACAATACCTAAAGTAGAAATTGCATCCGATACAATATTTTTATGTGTAAGCATCACACCTTTTGAATGACCTGTAGTACCAGATGTATATAATATTGCGGCAATATCATCTTCACGAACTTCGCCATCAGTCAACCCGACAAATTTCATGGCAGCATTTTTAATCTTATCAAATTCTTTTTTCCCGCTGTTTAAAATATCTTTTAACAAATCGCTTTTTGTTTGTGGAGGAATAATTGATAAATCATCAACTAGTATTTTTATTTTCAGAACATCGCTATCAAAATCGTCGAGCTTATTATAAAGTTTTTGTGAAATAAAAATAGCTTTGCTTTCGGAGTGACGTAAAATGTGATGAACTTCCGAGGAATGAAATTCAGTCATTATAGGTACCGCAACAGCTCCCAAAGAAACTGCAGCAAAATAAGCGACACTCCAATTCGGCTGGTTTTCGCTTAAGATTGCGACTTTATCATTTTTATTAACACCTTCATCTTGTAAAAACTTTGCTACAGATAAAACTTGTTCCTTGAACTGTGAATATGTTAATGGTTGTTTACCTGCCCAAGATACAAAGTTTTCATTTGCGTATTTATCGCAAGCGATATTAAGTACTTCAAGTAAAGTTCTCTTGTTGAGATTTATCATTTATTCACCTTTTTATATCGGATCGATATGCACAAATACTTGCTGCACTTCGTCCATTGTTTCAATTGCATATTTAACTTGTTTACCTATATCGTGTGAAATTTTTGTGCTGATGTCTTTTTTCACTTCAATATGAATTTCAATATGGAATTTATCACCAACATAATGAGAACGCAAGTCATTAAATCCTTCAACTCCATCAATACTTAAAGCTTTATTTGCAATTTGAACAATCAGTTTGCTGTCGGCTGATTTACCCATTAGGTAGTCAATGTTTTCTTTTGCGACTTCATAACCGGTTTTGAAGATAAAAAATGCAACAAGAATTCCGGCAACACCATCAACAAAATTTAATCCGAGTGCGACAAAAATTATTCCCGCAAGCGCAATTGCTGATGAAAGAACATCATTTAGACTATCGATTGCGGCTGCATTCATAGCAGGTGAATTAAATTTTTTACCAACTGATTTTTGATAACGACTTAATAATATTTTTATAAAAATTGTAGAACTTAAAACAAGATAAATTGCCCAATGAATTTTGAGTTCTTCAGGAGAAATAATTCTCTTAATTGATTCTTCGACAATATTTATTCCTAAGACAAAAGCCAGAACAGCAACAATGAATGCCGCAATCGGTTGAGCTGCGTTATGTCCGAATTGATGTTTTTCGTCAGGTTGCTGCGTTGAAATTTTTACAGCATACTTTATTCCAGCTGAAGAAATTATATCCGTAAGTGAATTTACGGCTTCTGATATTATTGCAATAGAATTTGAAATAATACCAACAGCAGCTTTTAGAATAAATAAGAATAAATTTACAAGAATGGAATGTGTTGTGGCTCTATGAAGTTTTTCTGCCATAAGCATTTATATAGAAAAGAAAGGCTGAAAAAAGTCAGCCTTCAAAAATAATTTCTTAGAAAATATTTACGCTTTCTCTTCCCAAACTTGAGCAATATTTACGATCATTTTAACTGCCATCTCCATATCTTGGATTGCGACATATTCAGTTATTGCGTGAAAATTATGTCCGCCTGCAAAAAGGTTTGGTGTAGGAAGTCCCATATAACTTAATCGTGACCCATCAGTTCCGCCGCGTATTGCGGATTGAATCGGCTTAATATCCAATCTCTTGAGTGCTTCCAAAGCGTTTGCTTCAATTTCGGGATGTTTGTCTAAAACTTCTTTCATATTTCTGTATTGTTCAATTATTTGGAATTCATATTCGGCACCGGGAAATTTAGCAACAGATTTCTTTAATAAATCTTCAAGAATTCCTTCATAATCTTTTAACTTAGCGGTGATAAAATCTCTGATGATAAATTTCATTGTTGTTAGTTCTTCATTGCCTTCCATCGAAACACAATGAACATAACCTTCTCTTCCTTCTGTTGTTTCAGGCGAAAGATGATCTTTCGGTAAACTTTCCATAAAGTTTGCAGCAACTTTCAATGAGTTAACCATTTTACCTTTTGCATAACCCGGATGAACATTAATGCCCTTGATCTTAATTACTACTGCATCAGCACTAAAAGTTTCAGTTTCAACTTCGCCTCTTGTTGAACCGTCAATAGTATACGCATATTTTGCCCCAAACTTTGGAACATTAAATTTTTCCGCACCTCGTCCGACTTCTTCATCAGGTGTAAAACAAATTTTTATTGTTCCGTGTTTTACTTCACGATGTTTTACTAGATAACTAATCGCATCCATAATTTCAGCAATTCCGGCTTTATCATCCGCGCCGAGTAATGTTGTTCCATCTGTTGTAATAATATCGCAACCTTTCAGATCTTTTAGTTCAGGGTTATTTGCTTCGGCAATCACAACATTATTTTCTTTATTAACAATAATATCTCCGCCTTGATAATTTTTATGAATTTGAGGATTAACATCTTTGCCAGAAACAGCCGGTGAAGTATCAACATGAGCAATAAACCCAATCACATCAACTTCTTTTTCTGTGTTTGAAGGTAAAGTTGCCATTACATAACCATTCTCGTCCATGTGTGAATCATTAAGACCAAGCTCTTTTAATTCTTCAACTAGAATTTTAGAAAGTTCTAACTGTTTTGGATCGCTAGGAAAGGTTGATGAATCTTCCTTTGACTGTGTATCAATTTTTACATATTTCAAAAAACGATCAACTACGGAAAACTTATAATTAGCATCAAACATAATCGCCTCGTATTTAACTATTAACAAATGATTTAGAATTTTAATTATATCGAAATTGGACTCCAAATTCAATATATTGAAGTCTTGTTTAACAATTTGGATTAAATATGAATGTAGTGACTTTGATAAAGAAAAAGCGGGATGGAAAGGCTTTATCAATTGAGGAAATTGGTTATTTGATAAATGGTTATGTTGACGGTATAGTAACGGACTACCAATTTGCGGCATTTTTAATGGCGGCTTTTATACGCGGATTAAATGATTGGGAAACTTCAGCTTTAACAAGTGCAATGCTTTTCAGCGGAAAAGTCATTGATTTATCACACGTTAATGGATTAAAAATCGATAAACATTCGACCGGTGGAGTTGGAGACAAGACATCCTTAATACTCGCGCCTATTGTTGCAGCCGCCGGAGTAAAAGTCCCAATGATTAGCGGAAGAGGTTTGGGTCATACAGGCGGAACTCTTGATAAACTTGAATCTATCCCCGGTTTTAGAACCGATATTGGATTAGAACGGTATGAAGAAATTCTTCAAGAATTCGGAGCTGTTTTAATCGGTCAAACAAAAGATATTGCACCTGCAGATAAATTAATTTATGCATTAAGAGATGTAACGGCTACTGTGGAGTCAATTCCGTTAATAACTGCTTCAATTATGAGCAAAAAGTTAGCTGAAGGAATTGACGGACTGGTTCTCGATGTAAAAACCGGAACCGGTGCCTTTATGAAATCGTTGGATGATTCGATTGAACTTGCCGAATCATTGATGGATACAGCAAAATCATTTGACAAAAAAGTGATGGCATATATTACAGATATGAACCAACCGCTGGGAAATTATATTGGTAATTTTCTTGAAGTTTATGAATCCGTTAAAGTTCTGCAGGGTGATGAAGTTGAGGACTTAAAAACTTTATCTGTTACCCTTTCGGGAGCAATGATTTATCTTGGAGGTAAAGCAAATTCGGTTGAAGAAGGAATTGAAATTTCAAATGAGTTGATAAAAAACGGGAAAGCATTTGATAAGTTTGTCGAAATTGTAAAAGCTCAAGGTGGCGATGAAACAACTCTTCATAAACCGGAAAGTTATCCCAAATCAAAACACCACGAAATAATTTATGCGGAAAATGAAGGATATTTAAAATCGGTTGATACTTACGAAATTGGCATGGCTGCTTTAGAACTTGGCGCCGGAAGATATACATTAACCGACAAACTTGATTATAAAGCCGGAATTATATTCTACCCGAAAGTCGGCGATAAGATAAACAAGGGAGATAAATTAATTGAATTATTCACTGATAAAGAAAACAAACTTGATGAAGTAAAAAAACATGTCAATGAAGCAATTCAATTTTCTGTTAAGCCGGTAGAAAAATTAAAATTGGTTAAAAAAGTTCTGAAATAAAATTTATTGTTAAAAAAATCATATTAATTAAATAGAGGAGAATATATGTTATTTATTATTGCTTTGATTGCTATTGCAGTCGCGTTTGTAGCTTTCAATAATTTACGCAAAAGAGGAAGAAAACAAGAATCACTAATTGCAGCGGGCGGTATGGGCGTTGCAATTGTCATTGTTGTTCTTCAACTTTTTACTGTTGTTCCGGCGGGTACTGTTGGCGTAATTGATTTTCTCGGGAATGTAAGTGACAATACTTTGAAAGCCGGTGTCAACATAGTTAATCCAATGGCTAATATTGTTAAGTTCAGCATCAAGACTCAAGAATTTAAAGAGCAAATGAATGTCCCATCCGAAGAAGGTCTGAGTGTTAATCTGGAAATAAGTCTTTTATACAGATTGAATCCGGATCAAGCTAACCAGATTTACAAAACCGTCGGACCAAACTACGGTGATATAATATTGATGCCTCAATTTCGTTCTGTAGTAAGAGGTGTGACTGCTAAATATCAAGCAAAAGCACTTTATACTGCTTCCCGCGAAAAACTTGCGAATGAAATTATGAATGAGTTAAGTGCGCTTGTTAATCCTCGCGGTATTCAAATTGAAGCGGCTGCATTAAGACAAATTGTACTTCCACCCGGATTAACACAATCAATTGAAGAAAAACTTCAAGCCGAACAAGAAAGTGAAAGAATGCAATTTGTTCTAAGAAGAGAAGAGCAAGAAGCCGAAAGAAAAAGAATTGAAGCCAAAGGTATTTCCGATTTCCAAAATATTGTTTCCGAAGGTATCAATGAACAATTACTAAGATGGAAAGGAATTGAAGCCACAGAAAAATTGGCTCAATCGCAAAATACGAAGATGGTTGTTATCGGTTCAGGAAAAGACGGATTGCCGATTATACTCGGTGGAAATAACTAAAACTAAAAGCCCAACCCCGATCAATCGGGGTTGGGCTTTTTATAAACTAATCAATGACACA
Organism: Melioribacteraceae bacterium; assembly: GCA_030584085.1. Classification (NCBI taxonomy): domain Bacteria; kingdom Pseudomonadati; phylum Ignavibacteriota; class Ignavibacteria; order Ignavibacteriales; family Melioribacteraceae; species Melioribacteraceae bacterium. Next base: position 308,741 of record CP129490.1, on the reverse strand, counting down.
ACCGATAAAAATAAAATTAGAAAATAAAGACACACTTTTAATTGAATGGAACGATAGTGAAGTTTATCATTATCCCCTTCACTATTTACGTGATGAATCTCCAGATGCCGAGAACAAAGGTGAAACCATTCTTTGGCGAGAATATGCACCATCGCCAAAAGGTCCAGATAAACCCGGTAAATACGAGATTGATAAAATAGAAACAGTTGGAAACTACGGACTTAGTATAAAATGGAAAGATGGTTATGATTATGGAATTTATTCGTATGATCTTTTAAGAACATGGGGAAAGTATTTTGAATCAATAAAAGATCTTTATCAAGATTTTGATAAGCATGATCACTCAGACTAATTAATTAAATCAAGTAACCGCCGTAGTTGGAAATCTAAAGGTCTTTTCTCTCAAATCAACATTACCAAGCATAAATAATTTTGTATCCTCGTCGATAACTTTACTATATTCATACTTTAGTTGATCCGGTGGAAAATAATATTGCACAGTTTTTATAGAATCGGATTCAACAATTTTTGGTAAGGCTGATTGTAAATCAAATTGAATTGTGTGTATAACTTCATAAATATGAAGCGTATCATTCTTTTCTTCTTTAATTATTACGGCATTCTCTTCTTCTAAAAAGTATAAATTATCTCTGTAAATATTTAAGATATGCCACATTGTTACAAAATCATATTTCTCCGCTCCAAATAATTTTGTAATCGGTAAACGGTTATTAATTAAGTTTAACAACAATGAATAATCATCTGAGTTTGTTATATCCAATTTTCTCGCATGCGACTTGTGATTCCTCTTTTCGATTTCAGCAATGAAGATATTTTCTTTTATACTTTTAAATCCAAACTTGGGATAGAAATTTAGGACTGAATCATTTGCATATAAGAAGAAGAAATCAACTTTCTCTTTATACACTTCAATTATATGATTCATTAATTGGCGGGATAAACCTTGTTTACGAAACTCGGGTAGTGTTCCAACGGCACCGATTTGAGCAGCTTTGTGCTGATTACCATTGATCAGAATATCCATTAATGAGACCGAAGCACTTGCAATAATTTTATTAGAATCGATAATTGAGAAAGGGATATAATTTTCAGTCCAAAATCCTTTTTCATACCACTCAACAAAGTTGATACTAGGAAATACTTTTGAAATGAATTGGAAGAAGTAATTTCGATGTAAATCGTTATCGCGGTAATTACAAATTATATGATTCGTATTAGCCACTGATTTGAAAATTCCGGAAGATTATTGTTTCAAAACGTTATCAATTTTTTCAACCAACAACCAATCGTCCATGTTGCCGTAATTACCTTTATCAATTTGGAATGGTTTAATTTCTTTCACGTTCTCCACTTCTACTAAAACAATATATCTTCTACCTGCCCATTTAGTAAATTGCTTATCAGTTAGTAAAAGTTTCTTTTGATTTTTATTTACTAAATTAATTGACTCTTGTTCTGTTAACCTTTCCGAATTTAAGACCGATTTAACTTGTGCAATCGCAAGAACTTCACCTTTACCATTATTATTTATAAAATAAAGATTATCATTTATGTTCACTCTTCCATATGGCAGCTTTCTGCCTGTGGCTCCTCTTATTATCATTTTCTTTTTACCACTCAGCAAACTTTCAAGCTCCTTGGCTTTAGCGTCAAGATAAACAACATGGTCCATCGTGTATCCTTCAGTAAAAATTTAATCCTTCTTCAACATAAACAATGCACTAAAGACAAATACAACACCAAGTTGAAAGATAATTGGAGTTGCTACCAAATCACCGCTAATTAAAGCTAAATTGAGTAACAATATTTTTAAACCATAATAAGCTGCTTTAGAAATTACAATACTAATTGCCATCGCAGAAAATTTATTTTTTAGTTTTTCAACAATTATATAAAATACAAGAACATTCAAAACTAACTCGCCTGACATTATCAATGCTTTGTAAAATATGGGATGACCGGAGACCAACATTGAAAATATCGGCATTGTTGCCGCAATTATAAATGCATTCTTTTTTGATGTGAACATTATTGAAAGAACTAACATCAATCTCATTGGTTCAGCGTAATAAATTGGAATAGCAAATAAATGAGAGAAAACCGGAACTAAGTAAATGACTCCTAATGTCAGAATATCAAAAACAAGTGGTCTTGTAAATTCTTTAGTTGTAACTTTTTTTAAAATCGCTTCCATAATATTTACCATTTTATTTTCTTGAAGTGTATCCAATATATTCATATCTTTTATTAAAATAAACAAGACCCAAATATCTATTTAAGGACAGGGAGTCTTTTATGAAGCGAAGAGAATTTTTTATTAAGTCTGCAGTAGCAGGTCTAGGGACAGCAGCGTACCTAAAATTTGGAAATAACTTTGATCTATTTGCCAATACAAAAACAGCGCCGGATAATATATATGATCTTGTCGCTATAAAAGGCGGCGAAGCTGATGTAATGTTCAATAGAGCAATTAATTCGTTGGGCGGAATGAAAAGATTTGTTAAGCCGAACCAAACTGTTGTTGTGAAACCTAATATCGGATGGGACGTTTCACCGGAAAGAGCCGGTAATACAAATCCCAAATTAGTAAAGCAAATCGTTAAAGAATGTTTTGATGCCGGTGCAAAAGATGTTTATGTGTTTGATAATACCTGTGATAATTGGACGAAGTGTTACAAAAATAGCGGTATAGAGAATGCGGTTAAAGAGGCAAAAGGTAAATTAGTTTCCGGTGCTAATGAAAGTTATTATCAAGAGATAGCAATACCTAATGGCAAGCGACTCAAAGAAGCTAAAGTTCACGAGCTGGTTTTAAATTCAGATGTATTTATTAATGTCCCAATATTAAAAAATCACGGTGGCGCTAAGCTCACTGTAGCTATGAAAAATTTAATGGGTGTTGTATGGGATAGAGGTTACTGGCATAGAAATGATTTACATCAATGCATTGCAGATTATGCTACGTTAAGACAACCTGACTTAAATGTTGTTGATGCATATTATGTTATGAAGCGCAACGGTCCACGCGGGGTTTCGGAAGCAGATGTCGTCACGATGAAATCTCAATTAATTTCTACAGATATGGTAGCGGTTGATGCAGCAGCGGCAAAGTTATTCGGCTTTGATCCAAATGATATTGATCATATTGTTTATGCCAATCAAATGAATGTGGGAACAATGGATTTAACTAAACTTAAAATCGATCGAATTTCTCTTTAATATATATGAACTATTCTTTACTTAAAAAAGTGAGAGTGATTGTAGCTCTCGCTTTTCTTTTATCTATAACAATTCTATTTCTGGATATTACTTTTTCATTACCCGAAAAATTTTCTGATTATCCATTATATCTTCAGTTTATTCCCTCACTATTAAAATATTTATCACTAGGAACATTAGCCGCTGCAGGATTTCTCGTTGTCATTGTTTTTACTCTATTATTTGGAAGAGTTTATTGCTCTACCGCTTGTCCCCTTGGAGTTTTGCAAGATATAATTTCTTTCATTTCGAAAAAGATTAAGAAGAGAAAATATGTTTACAAAAAACCATTAACTAAAACTCGTTATTCTATTCTGATTGTAACGATACTCGTTTTCTTGAGCGGTTCGGTCATCACATTTAATTTACTTGATCCTTACAGCAACTTCGGAAGAATTCTTTCAAATATTTTTCAACCAATTGTAGTTGGAATTAATAACACAATTGCATTCTTTTTAGAGAGTTTTAATCTATATTGGATTTATCCCGTTGAGTTTAGAGGAATAGAAATATTTTCACTCTTATTCAGTATTGGTGTTTTTGGTATAGTCGGGTGGATGAGTTATAAACATGGCAGACTTTACTGTAATACAATTTGTCCGGTTGGAACCTTCTTAGGATTCATTTCAAAATTTTCACTCTTTAAAATTGGTATAACGGAATCAAATTGTATTAGTTGTGGTGTATGCGAAAGAGTATGTAAAGCTAATTGCATTGATACAGATAATTCTTCAATCGATTTTGAAAGATGTATAGCATGTTTTAATTGTTTCACTTCTTGTTCAACTGAAGCAATTGAATATCAATTTAGATATTTGCCTCAAAAAAAAGATGGACCGATTGTAAATATTTCTAAAAGAGATTTTGTAATTAAATCGGCAGTTTATTTTGTTGGTGCAAGTGCAGTATTGAAAGCACAAAAGAAAATAGAAGTCTATAAAGAAAATGAAATCCCGGTTATTAGAGAATATGCAGTTTCTCCTCCGGGTTCTGTTTCAATAAATAATTTTACCGATAATTGTACGGCTTGCCATTTATGCGTTGCAGCTTGCCCAACTCATGTTCTTCAACCATCATTTTTAGAATATGGTCTGTTAGGGATTATGCAGCCAAGAATGGATTATATAAAAGGTTTTTGTAATTACGATTGTGTTATATGCAGTCAAGTTTGTCCGAGTGGTGCAATATTGCCCATAAAGCAAGAATCGAAAAAATTGATCCAACTAGGCATAGCAAAATTTGAAAAGGATAACTGTATTGTTTACACACAGAAGACAGATTGTGGTGCGTGTGCAGAACATTGTCCGACCAAAGCTGTAAGAATGGTACTTGATCCTGAAGTAAATAAAAACGCGCCTAAAATTGATGAAGAAATTTGTGTCGGCTGCGGTGCTTGTGAGTATGCATGTCCGACAATACCTTACAAAGCCATCTACGTTAAAAGCAATCCTTCACACTTGACAGCAAAACTACCGGTTCAAGAAGAATTAGAGCAACCGGATTTGGAAGAGGACTTTCCGTTTTAAAATAACAAAGCCCAATTATCTATGATTGGGCTTTAAATTGAATTCATTTCTTAAATAGACTTACGTTCCTGCGCTATAATCGTCCATGTAAAGTATTTGCTCTTTTGTAAGCTTATCAATTTTATAACCCATTGTTTTCAATTTAATAGCAGCAATTTCTTGATCTTGTTCAACCGGAATATCAATAACTTCAGGATCTAGGAGAACCCCTTCTTTATCTAATGCAGCTAATTTAATTTGAGACATAAACTGATTTGCAAAAGACATATCCATAACTTCCGATGGATGTCCTTCGGCTGCGGCTAAGTTTACTAATCTACCTTGAGCTAAAACGTAAACTCTATTACCATTTTTTAGAGTATATTCTTCGTTATTTGCTCTTACAACTCTCTTTGATTTTTTAATTTTTTCTAGATCGTCTAGATTTAATTCACAATCATAATGGCCGGTATTACAAACAATCGCACCGTCTTTCATTTTCTCGAAGTGTTTTTTAATAACGATATCTTTAACACCTGTCGCGGTAATAAAAATGTCACCAATTTTGGCTGCTTCATCCATTGTCATAACAGTGTGACCTTCAAGAGTAGCTTTTAATGCGGCAGTTGGTTTTACTTCTGTAACAATTACATTTGCGCCCATACCGGCAGCACGCATTGCAACACCGCGACCGCAATGTCCGTATCCGGCAACAACAAAGTTTTTACCGGCTAAAAGAACAGAAGTTGCTCTTAAAATACCGTCTATAGAAGATTGACCGGTTCCGTAAACATTATCGAAATCCCATTTTGTTTCTGCATCATTAACGGCGATTACCGGATACAACAATTTACCATCGGCAGCCATTGCTCTCAATCTATGAACACCGGTTGTAGTTTCTTCCGTTCCACCAATAATATTTTCTGCAAGTTTTTTGTATTTGTTATGAACAGTAAAAATAAGATCGGCACCGTCATCAAGAGTCAAGTTTGGTTTCATATCGAGAGTTCTATCAATTGACCAATAGAAATCCTTAACATTTTGTCCGTGCCATGCATAAATTTCTGTTCCACCCTTAGCTAATGCGGCAGCAATATCATCTTGTGTTGAAAGTGGATTACATCCGCTCCAACTAACTTTTGCTCCTGCAGCTTGAAGTGTTTCAACAAGCACTGCTGTTTCTTTGGTTACGTGAAGACAGCCGGCAATTTTATAACCTTTCAATGGTTTCGTTTTGCTGTATTTCTCTCTCAAAGCCATCATCACGGGCATACGTGACTCAGCCCATTCGATTCTTTTTCTTCCTTCAGCCGCTAATTTTAAATCGCGTACTTTATACTTTCCTTGTTTATAATCCATTACGTATTAATGCTCCTTTATTTTTTAGGTAAATATTTCTTGAATGTTGGTACCAAATCCAATTGTTCCCAAGTGAAAGATTTTTCATTGCGACCAAAGTGTCCGTATGATGAAGTCTTAAGATAAATTGGATTTCTTAATTTCAGTTTATTAATAATTCCTTTTGGAGTAAGATCAACTTCTTTCTTTATCATTTTTGAAATTTCCGCATCGGAGATTTTACCGGTTCCTTTTGTATCAACATAAATTGAAACGGGTTCGGCAACACCAATTGCATATGAAAGTTGAACTAAACATTCCTTTGCAAGTTTTGCCGCGACAATATTTTTAGCAACATATCGGGCTGCATATGTTGCACTTCGATCAACTTTAGAAGGATCTTTTCCTGAGAAAGCCCCGCCGCCATGAGGAGCCCATCCACCATATGTATCAACAATAATTTTTCTGCCTGTTAAACCGCTATCACCGTGAGGCCCACCGATTTCAAATCTACCGGTTGGGTTTACATAGTACTTAGTTTTCTTATCAAGATACTTCGAAGGAATTATATTCTTTACTACATGTTCAATTACATCTTTCTTAATTGTGGATTGACGAACATTTGCGTCATGCTGTGTTGAAATTACTACTGCATCTACTCTAACAGGTTTATGATTATCATCATATTCAATTGTTACTTGGGATTTGGAATCGGGTCTTAAGTACGGCATTAAATCAGGTTTACGTTTTCTTATATATGCTAATCTTTGAACTAGTTTATGCGCGAAAACTATCGGCATCGGCATGTATTCTTTTGTTTGATCACAAGCATAACCAAACATAATACCTTGATCACCGGCTCCGCCTTTATCTACACCCATTGCGATATCAGGTGATTGAGAATGAATTGCGTTTAAGACCGAACAAGATTCAGAATCAAATTTATACTCTGCTTCTGTATATCCAATATTTTCTACAATTTTACGAACAACATCTTGAACATCAACATATGCTTTAGTTGTAATTTCTCCTCCAACCAAAACTAAGCCGGTTGTTACAAAAGTTTCGCAGGCAACTCTTGCATTTGCATCTTGCTTTAATATTGCATCAAGTATTCCATCGGATATAGCATCACAAACTTTATCCGGATGACCTTCCGAAACCGATTCGGATGTAAATAGGTAGGACATTTATACCTCTGTGTTATCTTTAGTGAAAATTTTTGTAAGTGATATAAATAAAATCACTTATAGTTAAAAACAATAACGTCAAAATTACCCAATACCCTAACTATTAGCAAATATGTTTCGTAATAAAATTATAATTGATAAGTTTGTTATAATAGTATGTGAGAGGACATGAATATCAACAACCGTGTAACAAAATTTTTCAACATCAAATTCCCTATTATTCAAGCAGGAATGGTTTGGGTATCGGGTTGGAAACTTGCTTCGGCAGTTTCTAATAACGGCGGACTCGGATTAATTGGTGCAGGATCAATGAAGCCGGACTTACTTCGTGAGCATATTCAAAAATGTAAAGCAGCTACGGATAAACCTTTCGGTGTTAATATTCCATTATTACGCGGAGATGTAGAAGATTTGGTGAATGTGGTTATTGAAGAAAATGTAAAGATCGTTTTTTCTTCGGCTGGTCATCCGGGTAAATTTATAGATATTCTTAAGAAAAATAATATAACCGTTTGCCATGTTGTTCCATCAATTAAATTTGCTTTGAAAGCTGAAAGTGTGGGATGCGATGCAATTATCGGCGAAGGTGTTGAAGCCGGAGGACACAACGGGGTGGATGAATTAACAACATTTGCTTTGATTCCTCAATTGGTTGATTCAGTTAAAATTCCAGTTATAGCTGCCGGTGGTATTGCTGATGGTAGAGGGATTTTAGCTGCTTTTGCATTAGGTGCAGAAGGAGTTCAAATCGGAACTCGTTTTGCCGTGACAGTTGAATCTTCAGCTCATCAGAATTATAAGGACAAAGTAGTTGAAGCGAAGGATAACGATACTGTGTTAATTTTTAAAAAGATCGGAATGGCTAGATTGTTAAAGAATAAATTCAGCGAAGATGTAATTACCGCAGAGTATTCAGGTGCTGATGCTCACATGCTAAAAGAACTACTTGGACAAAAGCGCGAAAGATTAGGTATATTCGAGGGAGATTCCGAACAGGGTATGATGGAAGCAGGACAAGGTTCCGGGTTGATAAAAGATATCCCGACAGTTAATGAATTGATGCAAAGATTAATAAAAGAATATTCTGATGCATGCAAAATGTTAAGTTGCTGAAATGCAAAAAGATAGAAGAAAATATAGTTATAGATTTGAGTTCAAAAACGGATCTGAAAAAACATTCGATGTTTGTTTAGATAATGTTACGCTTAAAATTTTGAGAAAATCAAAAATTCAGCCCGGTGATTGGACAAAAATGGAGAATTTTCAATGTGAACATTGTCCATTGAATAAATCAGAACATAAACACTGTCCCACCGCAATTGAAATAGAAGAGTTAATAAAATTCTTCTCAGATAAATCTTCCCACGAAAAAGTAAAAGTAACAGTTTCCACACCTGAACGATCATATTTCTCTGAAACCGATTTACAATCCGCGGTTGGAAGTTTAATGGGTGTGTTGATGTCCGCAAGCGGGTGTCCTATTCTATCTAAACTTAGACCTATGCTTAGATTTCATCTTCCGTTTTCAGATCTTGAAGAAACAGAGTTCCGCGTTTTATCAATGTTTGCTTTAGCGCAATTATTAAGACTTAAAACCGGCAAGGAAGCTGATTGGAATATGAAATCTTTGGTTTCACTTTATGAAGACATTCAAAAAATAAACGAGAACTTCGTAAAAAAATTAGCCGAAGTAGTTAAAAAAGATGCAAGTCTCAATTCGGTAGTTTTACTTAACAATTTAGCCACGTTTGTCACATTTAATATTGGAAGCGAAGATTTTTCAAATCTCCTAAAGCTTTTCCATGCCTGGGTTGACGATTAATTGAACTTTCTTTCCTCAATTTGACTTATTAATAAGTCCTCAATTTCATATATTTGAAAATACATAAAACTGAAAGGGCTAATTATGTACTTATTACTTACATGGCTTCACGTAACTTTTGCCGGAATATGGCTTGTAGTTTTTATCGCAGATCCATTATTTAAGAGATATATATCTAAAGCAAAAAACTCTAAGGGAGAAATAGAATTAATTTCACTTTACCTAAAATTTGTTAATCTCTTGGGTATGATCGGAGCTGTCGGAATTTTAGTAACCGGAATCTGGATGATATTGATGGACGTAGGTTACGGCTTTTTTGATTTCTCAGGTAATCATTGGCTGGCGTCAAAGCAAATTATTATGGTTGTAATTTTGATATTACTTGGCTGGAAGCTAATTCCTACAGCTAAAAAAGTTCGTCTGTTAATCAGTGAGGAAGTTAAATCACCCGTAGATGATAAATCAAATGTTCGCGAAAATTTGAAGAAACTTTATTCGGTTAGTTTTCAAATCAACCTGTTAGTGATTATTAACTTTTTAATGGCTGTAACAAGAATCCTTTATATCTAGTGAGTGAACAAAAGGAAATATTAATTCTCGGATCAACGGGATCAATTGGTGTTAATACTCTTAATGTGATAAGAGAATTCCCGGAAAAGTTTAAAGTCACTGGTTTGACCGTTAACACAAATATTGCTGATCTCGAAAAACAAATTGAGGAGTTTAATCCATCTTATGTTGTTGTGACGGATAAGTCCAAAGCTGATGAGTTGAAAAAGCGGATTAATATTAAATGCGAAGTACTTTCCGGTAAAGATGGTTTGATTGAAATCGCAAAAAATCTTAACTATGACATAATAGTTACAGCTCTGGTTGGTTTTGCGGGATTATCACCTACAATAGAAGGAATTAAAAGAAAAAAACGAATTGCATTAGCAAACAAGGAAACTCTTGTTGTTGCCGGTGAATTAATAACTGATATGATTTATCAATTCGGTTCCGAATTGATTCCGGTTGATTCCGAACATAGCGCAATTTTTCAATGCCTAATAGGTGAAGAAAAAGAATACATCGATAAATTAATTTTAACTGCTTCGGGCGGACCTTTCCTTAATCTCGACAAAGAAAGTTTATCCAAAGTTACGGTTGAACAAGCTCTTGCTCATCCGAATTGGAAAATGGGAAGTAAAATCACAATTGATTCCGCAACAATGATGAACAAAGGCTTGGAAGTAATCGAAGCTCATTGGTTGTTCGGTTTACCGAAAGAAAGGATTGAAGTTGTTGTTCATCCTCAATCAATTATTCATTCAATGGTTGAGTTTATTGACGGATCGATCAAAGCGCAATTAAGTTTGCCGGATATGAAACTTCCGATTCAATATGCGTTATCTTTCCCGGAAAGATTCGGATGTGATTTTGTTGAAACGAAACTTCCCAGAATAAGAGAACTAACTTTCTTTGAACCGGATTTCGAGAAATTCGAATGCTTAAAATTAGCTTATGAAGTAATGACGGCCGGCGGAACTTCGCCATGCATTTTAAATGCTGCAAATGAAATCGCTGTTGATAAATTCCTTAAAGGAAAAATACATTTTACTGATATTCCCTTGATAATAAAATCATCACTTGATAAAATTGAAAATCACCGTACACCTGATTTGGAAACAATTTTTGAATGTGATCGTCAAACGAGGGAATATGCAGAACACTTTTTTGACAATTAATTGATGGAAATATGGACTATATAATTTATTTCGCTATAACAATCGGTATTTTGGTTTTTGTTCATGAACTTGGACACTTCCTTGCAGCAAAAATGTCCGGAATGAGAGCCGAGGTATTTGCAATCGGATACGGAAGAAGAATCCTAGGTTACAACAAAATTACCGGTTTTACATTCGGACCTTTACCAAAAGATTTTGACGGAGAAGGGAATACCGATTATAGAATTTCACTTCTACCACTTGGCGGATATGTAAAAATATCAGGCATGATCGATGAAAGTTTTGATACGGAATTTGCCAAATCAGAACCGAAGGACTATGAATTCAGAGCTAAGCCAACTTATAAAAAACTCTTTGTAATCTCTGCCGGTGTTATGATGAACCTTACATTGACAATTCTCATTTTATGGGGAATTAATTTCTTTCAAGGTAAACAAATAATCGACACAACCGATCTTGGTTATGTTGAAGAAAATACACCTGCCGCACAAGCCGGTTTCGAAACAAACGATAAAATATTATCTATTAATGGAAAAACAACCGAGAATTGGGATGATATCGTTAACAATCTCTTAATAGATAATATTGGTAAAGATGTCAACGTAACTGTATTAAGAGGCGGAGAAGAAGTTTCATTCAAAATACAGAAAGAATTAATAGCCGAAAATGCTCAGAAAAGTTTTATGATTCCTTTCGGTCACACTCAGCCTTACATATCGGAAATTATGAAAAATTCTCCGGCAGAAGCCGCCGGTATTCAAGCCGGCGATATTTTCCTCGAAATGAACGGAATGAAACTGAACAACAGCCATGAAGCAATACGCATTATTTCTTCTAATCCGGAAAAAGAAATATCACTTGTTCTTTTGCGAGATGAAGATACTGTAACTACAACAGTAAAATCTGGTTATGACGGTAAGATAGGAATCTATATTACAGACGTTTATACAGGCCCAATAAAGTTCGAGAATTATGGCTTCTTCGGTTCATTGTTTCAAAGCTTCGAGAATATTACTCAAATAACTGCATTAACTTTTTCGATGTTCAAGAATGTAATAGTCGGTGATGTCCAATTCGATCAAGTATTTGGCGGACCGGTTAAGATTGCACAATTTGCTGCAAGAAGTGCGGATACCGGAATTATTTCCTTCTTATACTTTTTAGCAATGTTGAGCTTGAGTTTGGCAATATTAAATTTCCTTCCCTTCCCGGTTCTTGACGGAGGTCATTTTGTTATAATTATTATCGAAGGAATAATGAGAAAAGAACTACCGGTTAAAATTAAAATCGCAATTCAAAATTTTGGATTTATTGTTTTACTTATGTTGATGGCATTTATTATTTACAGCGATATAATGAGTTTGTGAAATGTTTTGTAGAGACTTGATTAACCTGTCCGCCTCCGGCGTGATCAAGTCTCTACTGAATTTTAGTTTTGTGTAATTTTAATTTCCAAACGACAATCTAATGCTTCTAAATATTTTTTGATTGTTGCCAGTGACGGAGAATGTTTTCCGGAGCTTAGAGATGATTCTAGCCTTGTTATTGCAGTAGATTTCGTCCCCATTTTTTGAGCTACTTGTGCTTGACTAAGACCGGCTCTATTCCTTGCTCGAAGCATTTCTCTCAACAAAGTAAATTCCGGCTCAAGTTTATCATATTCTTTTTTTACCGAAGCTTTTTTAAGTGCTTTATTTTTTAGTTCTTCGTGCGTCATTTTTTATCACCTCTTTCATTCTTCCTCTGGCTATTTGTATTTCTTTCTTTGGTGTTTTATTTGATTTTTTAATAAATGAATGCAACATTATAATTCGCTTTTCAATTAATGTACAGTAGAATATCCGCGCAATTCCCTCTTTACCTTTTACCCTAAGTTCTATTAAACCATCCTCCAAAAACTTTGTATGAGGCATCCCCAAATGAGAGCCAAATTCCAGCATTATGTCTGTTAATCTTAAGTACCGTGCTAATAACCCCGAAGGCAAAGAAAGAATTTTTTTTTGAATATCTTCACTATAATATTCAATGCTCCACTTCACAATCGGAATATAACAAATATGTTACATACAACAAAATCACTTTGACACAAAATTCGTTCAAAAAAACTCCTTTAATATTCTGTCAAAAGTTGTAATCCATTACAATTAAATTCAATTCGGAATTTTGGTTGAACGTGGTTATTATGGGTGTGATATACTGAGTTTGTGAAATGTTTTGTAGAGACTTGATTAATCAAGTCTCTACATTCATTTAACTTAGCTTAAACATGATTGGAATTATAATCTTTGATTTAACTGCTTTTCCTTTCACTTTTGCCGGAGTAAATTTAGTTTTCTTCACTGCAGTTTGAGCAGCATTATTTAATGCTTCAACTCCTTCTTTGATTTTTACTTCAACAACATTCCCGCTTGCATCAATAAAAGCTTCTACCAAAACTTTACCTTGAATATTATTTACCTTTGCTTCTTTCGGATAGACAACATTCTTCATGATAGCTTCCAATCCCCCGATTGGTTGAGGCATTTCTTCCGCATCTGTCACATATTCATTCGCTTGTGCAAAACTTTGAGTTTGTGTTCCTATGAGAATGAATGATAAAATAATTATAAATCTGAAACTGTTCGCAACAACATTTTTCATAACTACCCCCTTATTGTAATTTAAATACGATGGGAATTGCAACCTGCACTTTAACAGGTTCTCCCCTTTGTTTTGGTGATGTAAATTTTGTCTGCTTAATTGCATTCATTGCAACAGAATCACATTCGGGATCAAATCCTTTTAGAAGTTCTACTTTATCAACAATACCTTCTTCGTTTATGAATGCTTTTACAAAAACTCTGCCTTGAATACCGGCTTCCTTTGCTTTTTTCGGATAAACTATTTTTCCTTGAATTGCCATTAACCCGCCAATAGGTTCAGGCTGTTCTTCTACAACAACAAAGTAAATATCATCATCTGTGAATTTCAGTTTCGATAACACATTGCCCAATGACTTAAGTGATGGAATTTCTTCTTTAATAGTTCCGGTTTCATCTACCGTTAAGATTAATTCAAGATCACCACGAAATTTTACTGGATTGTTTTCCTTTGTTGCGGCAGTAAACTTCCAACTCTTGGCTGCGTCTGCAAACTCTTTTAATAATAATTCCTTAGCAATTAATTTATAACTGCCGTCTTCTGTTGAATATTTTTCCGAGATCGGCAATTGTTTAATGCCATCAACTCTTCCTTCCTCATTAATGTAAAGTCTATAATTAAAAACAGCTTTGATCGGTGAGTTTAGTTTAGAATATTCATCGTGGACTATTTGTTTGATATCTTCCATTACTAACTTGAGTTCTTCTTCGGTTCCCGCTTCGTTATCAACTTGTTTTTCCGTTAAATATTCTTCGTCATAATTATCGATTATTTTCACACCGTCACTTTTTTCAGTACAACCAAAAACAAAAACCGCGATAAATATTAGTAACATTTTTTTCATAACTACCTCACATTCTAGCTTCTATTATAATTTCATTTTCATATTCGGGCTTAACAGTAATTGGTGCGAGTTGATTTGTAAAAATCACTTTCAACAAATTATCTTGCTGCTCAATTCTGGTCTTAGCAAGTTCAAGCTGCTGCTTAGAAATATTCGCGTCTTCATAAATGTAGTAACCGGTTAAAAGTGCAATCAGCAATAATGCATAACTTATATATGAGACTGCACCACTTTTAATTTTTGAAATGAATGGTACCGATTGAACGGATTGCATTTTAGTCAGAATCTTCTTGTCCAACTCATTCGGGAAAGTTTCCGTTTGATTCATTGTAACTATTTTAAGTGAGTTAATTTTTTTGAAATATTCACGCGCGATTTCATTTATGCCAAGCTCAGTAAACAAAACGTTTTCTTTTTCTTTGGGGAGTTCACCGTCAATGAACTCATTTATCAATACTATTACCTTGTCGGTTGTCATTATTCACCTTTACTTTAAAACTTTGGATAATCTTTTTATAAGTTTTTGTCGTGTTTTATATAAACGACTTTTAACCAAGTCTTCTTCAATGCCAAGAGTTTCCGCGATTTCTTTATAACTTAATCCGCCGTATTCTTTTAAGACATAAATTTCTTTTTGTTCTTCGGGTAAATCATCAAGTTCTATTTGAAGAAGTTCTTTTATTTCTTTCATTTCAATTTCTTCCGAAAAATTATCTTCGTTACTGCTTAATTCTTCTTCATCTTCAAACGTGAAAACATTCTTTCGTACTTTCTTCTTTCTATAAATTGAAAAAACTTCATTTCTTGCGGTTGTAAACAACCATGATTTTGTACTTTCTTTATTCTTTATCAGATGAAAATTTTCAAAGAATTTAAGGAACACAGATTGAACAACATCAAAACACATTTCTTTATCGTTCAGCATTTTGGATATGTAATTGTAGATATATCCCTTGAACTGATTGTATGTAATAGTAAACTCTAATATTTCAGCCGGCGAATGCTTCAATTTTTCTTTTCTATTAAAGATGTGTTTGTTTAAGAAAAGTTGCCTAAAAATAATTATTTAATTGATGCCAGCACGGAATTTTGGATAGAATATATATTTATTAAATCTGCTTCAGTTAAACCAGGTTTTATTGCCGAAACACACTCGTAGTAATTTCCTTTATAACCGAAAACCACAACACGGTAACGGTAATTTGATCCGGCAAATTGATAAGCATTAAATTCTCTACCGTTAAGTTCAAAAGTTTCGGTTTTCAGTAAATCGATAAAATTATTTCTGTGTGCCAATTTGTTATTAAGTAAAGAAAATTCTTTCACTCTGTTTAGTGAATTTTCTGTTCTACTTTTCTTCATTTCTTGATCAATGTGAATTCGGATGAATGAAATGGAGGCAGAATAATTTTCCTCAATTAACCACAGATCAATTTTGCTGTCTTTGTTATCCTCCGCGGTAAACCAACCTTTAGGAATATTTACTTTAAGTTCAGTAGTTTGAGAAAAAGTTAACTCATTTGAGAGGGGTGTATCAAAGTTATAAAACGATGCCGGTCCCGAGCAGGAAAACCAAAATGCAGTTAATAATATTGCTGATATTAATTTAATCTTGTTCAAATCAACACCAATAAAAAAAGGGAGAATAACTCTCCCTTAATTTAATAATTTTTATTTATTGTAGAGACTTGATTAATCAAGTCTCTACGTAAATTAATTTATGTCTCTCATAAACTTCGGCTCTTCGAGAGATAACATTAACGAGATTCTATGTGTGTCGGGCAATCTCTCATTTTCGGATTGACTCATTCTTGCGAATGAATAGTCGATATAAAGTTTAGGCAGTTTTATTCCCGCACCTATTGTAAATTGTTTAACGTCGTTATAACCGGCTCTAACCGAGAACAGATTATCGTAGGTATATTCAACACCAAAGTGCGAATCAAAACTTACCGGACCAATGTTAAAATATGACGCGTAATCTCTTCCTTCAAAACGAATATCAAGATCGAGAACCGGCATTACTCTTCCGCCTAAAATATGGAATGCATAAGCGGCACCAACTTTTGCGGTCGGTGAAATCAATTCATTTCGCCCAGTACTCCATGCAACTAATGTTGTTGTTACATCTTGAATTGTTGCACCGAGATAAAGATCTTCCATCGGCATATAAACTGCGCCGACATCAAAGCCAACACCTGTAGCACTGAATTCCGCTAAATCTCTGCGAATAACTTTAACGTTCGCACCCCAATAGAAATTTTCTGAATGGCGCTTTGCAAATGAAAGATAAAATGCCCAATCGGTATTGTTGAATTCTGTTATTTTCGAATAATCAAGTCGATCGGTATTTATATCCAGAATTCCATCACCGTTTGCGTCATAAAGTGCATCGCGTGTATCGGGAATTCCGTCAACACCAAGACGAATAACACTCAATCCGAATGTCATATCCGTTCCGTATGGAATTGCAACCGCACCGTAATTATAATTTACAAGATCACCAAAATGTTCTTCATGCATAAGTGCAATTTGCGGATAATCAATTCTGGCAAGTCCGGCGGGATTCCAATAACCAGCGGTAACATCATTAACAATTGCGGTATGCGCGCCGCCCATTCCGAGTGCTCGTCCGCCGACACCTATTGCCAAAAATTCACCTGCATATTTACCGATTACAGTTTGAGCGTTTAATGAAGTAAAAAGTGAAATGCAAAAAGTGAGAAGGATGAAGATTCTCTTAATCATAGATTTCCTTAAAAATCATTTAATTTGAATCGAAATTTGGGAAAACGAGACTTAAAATCAAGGGAAAAACTCAAACCCCGGGATTAGTCGGCAACTATTTGACAATCAGAATTTATCATTCCCATTCTATACTTGAAAAATCCCGGGGTTTTTTCTTAGCTACTTCTTTTCAGTTTGCTTTGCTACAGAGTTTATCGCAGCTTGAATTTTTTCTTGATCACCTAAATAATAACTTTTAATCGGTTTTAAGTTTTTATCTAGTTCGTAAACTAATGGAACTCCAGTCGGAATATTAAGACCAACAATTTCCTCTTCCGAAATGTTGTCAAGATATTTTACGAGTGCTCTCAAACTATTACCGTGGGCGACAACAACAACTTTCTTACCGGATTTAATTGTCGGTGCGATTGTTTCATGCCAGTAAGGTAAAAATCTGTCGATAGTCAATTTCAAGCTTTCCGTTAAAGGGAGTTCATCTTTAGAAAGATCGGCATATCGAGGATCTTTGCCTGGATAACGATCGTCACTTTCTTCTAATGCCGGCGGAGGAGTATCGAAACTTCTTCGCCATTCTAAAACTTGTTCCATACCGTATTTTTCGGCGGTTTCTGCCTTGTTCAAACCTTGTAAAGCACCGTAATGTCTTTCGTTCAATCTCCAATTTTTCACAACAGGAATCCAATCCAAATCCATTTGATCTAATACAATATTCAATGTTTTTACTGCTCTTTTCAATACGGAAGTGTAAGCAATATCAAAAGTGTAACCTTCTTCCTTTAACACTTTGCCGCCTTGAAGTGCTTCTTGAATTCCCTTTTCGGAAAGATCAACATCAGTCCAGCCGGTAAAAAGATTCAGCTTATTCCAAACGCTCTCGCCGTGTCTAATTAAAACTACTTTGTACATTTTATCTCCGTTTATACTTAATGAATTCTGCAACTATCCGTACAAAAATAAACCTGTGCCGAGCGGAAATCAAATTTGAGCTGACAAATTAATTATTATTAATTTTCTCTGTTGTCATTCCCGTGTACTTCTAACGGGAATCTACCAGGTTTGGTTTCAGATTCCCGCTTTCGCGGGAATGACATTATTTTAATTTGTGTAACTGCCACTTATTTTTTTAACTTTGTTTACTTCCATCAAACAAATTGATATTTTTCCCATCAAATGAATGAGAACTTAATATATCATTTTTTCACCGATGATGATTTCCTTAGAATTTCTGAGGCAATTTCACTTAATGAAAAAACAACCGCCGGTGAAATCCGTGTAGCTATAAAAGATGATCTTCCGCTATTGAACAAAAAGGATATTAGAAAACTCGCAGAAGAAGAATTCTTTCGTCTTGGGATGAATTATACACGCGATAAAACCGGGATTCTTATTTATGTAAATCTTTTATTAAGACAGTTCTACATCCTAGCCGATTCCGGAATTAATGAAAAGGTTGACCAAGCAACATGGGATAAAATTCGTGATGAAATCCAAAATGAATTTAAGCTCGGACACTATACCGAAGGAATCATATTCGGTATTAATGAAGTAGGCAAAATTCTCTCGAGTAACTTCCCTATTAAACCAGATGACGTCAACGAACTAACCAATAAGGTAGAGTTCTAAATCCAAATTGAATCTTTTCATTAACTGCTTTGTTTAATAATTCATGAAATCAACCCGAAGAAAATTTATAAAAAAAGGATTCTTGGCATCGATTGGAAGTTATTTAATTCCGAGTTTCCTATTAACAAGCGATACCGAAGCCTCCGGTATTTTCCCGCTGAATTTTAAACCGGATCCCAGTCAATGGTCAGATACCGAAGTAACAGTAACTTGGATTGGTCATTCAACTATGCTGATCAATTTTTTCGGAAAATGGATTTTAACCGATCCAGTATTAAAGGAAAGGGTCGGTGTATATTTTTTTGGAACCAGTATCGGTCCATCAAGAATGACTCCGCCTGCATTAACGATCGATGAAATTCCTAAACCAGATTTAATTTTACTATCTCACGCTCATATGGATCACATGGATTACCCCACGTTATCAGATTTTGCTTACAAATATCCAAACCAAATTGATGTAGTTACCGCATACTTAACACAGGATGTAATTGATAATCTTCCTTGGAAATCGCTGCATGTTATGGATTGGAATGATAAACTAAAATCGAATGAAATTGATATTACTGCTCTTGAAGTTGAACATTTCGGCTGGCGTTTCCCATGGGAAAAAGATCGTTCACGCGGATTTATAAAAGACGGAAGAAGCTATAATGCGTATCTGCTTAAACGAAACGGAAAATCGATTTTGTTTGGTGGTGATATGCGCATGCACAATAAGTTAGAAATAATAAAAAATGAAAATGTTGATATCGCATTTATGCCGATCGGTGCTTACGATCCTTGGCTGCAAAGTCACTGCACACCGGAACAAGCTTTAGAAATGACTGATTCAATTAATGCAAAGTATTTTATTCCGATGCACACTAAAACATTTCAACAAGGACAAGAACCTTTTAATGAACCGATTGATAGAATGTTAGCCGCCGCACCAAAATTTAGACCGCAAATTGGTATTGAGGAAATTGGGCAGACTTTTAGGTTGAATTAATAGCCAATAATAAGTAATTATAATAGTGAGAAATTATTTTTTAATTTTTATAATCATTTCATTTTTTATCGGCTGCTCTCAATCCGCTAATAATTTTAGAGCACGGCGAGGAACACCACCTAAAAAATATCCAATAGCAGAAAAAATAGATTCCACTAATTTAAAAGCTGCCGTTAAGCCATACGGGTATCGGTGGAATGAAGAGGGAAATCTTGCTGATATCCCAAGAAAGAAATATAAACCTCTTAAAATTGATCGTAAATACCCAAATCCAATTTCTCCACCAACATTTATAAATTTTACTATTGAAAAATCTGACACAATAAAATTTTTTATATGTAATGAGAATGAAAGTTCCTGCTATAAATTTGAAGAAGATTATTTTACTAAAGGAAGTTATTCACTAGGTTTTCAAAAGTTAGATTTTGATACGACTCTATTCATCTTTAAAGCGGAAGCAGCAAATGATGTTTTTTTTAAGATGAAGTATTTATACATACCTTGAAAAATATCACTTAAGAATAAAGTTCTGCTATCAATTCAAAATTGCTCCAATAGTATTATACTCATCTTCAGAAAACCCTAATTGATCTTGAACTTTAATAAGATCCAAAACATGATCGACTTTACTAGCACCGATTAAAGCGGAAGTTACAACGGGATGACGAAGCACCCACGCTATTGCCATTTGAGCAAGTGATTGTCCGCGTTGAGCTGCGACTTCATTCAGCTTTTTTACTTTATCAATTTTTTGTCGGACTTCTTCTCGTTTTAGAAACCCCCATTCCTTCGCAGCTCTCGAATCGTTTGGAATTTCGTTAAGATATTTATTCGTTAATAATCCTTGGGCAAGGGGTGAAAAAACAATCGCTCCTATTCCTTCGTGATTCAATGTATTTATTAAATCCCACTCAATCCATCTTTCAAACATGCTGTACTTTGGTTGATGAATTAATAACGGAGTTCCGAGTTCTCTCATAATTCTTGCGGCTTCCGTTGTCCGGTCAGCCGGATAATTTGATATCCCGGCATAAAGTGCCTTACCACTTTTCACAATTTGATCCAGTGCCATCATTGATTCTTCAAGTGGTGTGTCGTAATCGGGACGATGATGATAAAATATATCAACATATTCTAAACCCATTCTTTTAAGCGATTGATCACAGCTCGCAATTAAATATTTGCGTGAACCAAAATTCCCGTAGGGACCCGGCCACATATCATAACCCGCTTTACTGGAAATTATCAATTCGTCTCGGTAAGGTTTTAAATCATTTGCTAAAACTTTACCAAAATTTTTCTCGGCTGTTCCGTAGGGCGGACCGTAATTATTTGCTAAATCGAAATGAGTGATTCCGTTATCGAATGCAGTTAAAATTATTTTTCTGCCGTTTTCAAAATCATCGACATCGCCAAAGTTATGCCACAAACCAAGCGAGATTAAAGGAAGTTTAATTCCGCTTCTTCCGCATCTTCTGTACTGAATTTTTTCGTATCGATTTTCATCTGCAATGTAGTTCATAATTACTCCGATTATTTTTCGAATCTTCTAATTTTGAAATTCTCTAACTGCTGATACAATATCCCGCTAATAATTAAAATTAACCCAAGAATTGAAGAGAACAGAATTGTTTCTCCAAGTATTAAAGCAATAAATAATAATGAAATGAATGGCGATAAATAAGCAAGCGTCGATGTCTTTGCTTGATCTGTACTTAATTGCATTCCTTTCATCCACAAAAAGAATGTAATCCCCATTTCGAACAAACCGATATAAATTGCTCCGAATAAGTAACCGATAGATTCAATGTGAAATGACTCGAATACAAGCACGAAAACGAATGTAAAAATTGAACCGAAAAGAAATGAGGCAAATAATTTGACGGAGTTTTTTCTTTTATCAATCAAACTCATTGTCCAAAAAGTTGCCCAAATTACAGAACTTCCAACTGCTAAAATTACTCCAAATAAATTGTGGAATGACAAACCAAATATATCTCCACGAGTTGCAATCACAACAACACCGAGAAATGCCAAAACTAATCCGATAATTGTACGAATTGTAATTCTCTGACCGAGAAAGATCACTGAAAAAATCGAAATCATAATCGGCCATGTATAGTTTAAAGGTTGTGCTTCTTGTGCTGGAAGTAATGAGTACGCTTGAAATAAAACTAAGTAATATAAAAACGGGTTAAACAATCCTAAAAGTAAGTTTTTACCTATTGATTCACCTTTAAAGACATTAAGAACATCTCTTGGTGATTCGTAATAAGCAAACACAAGCAAAACCATCATGCTGGCTAAAGACGAATAAAATAAAAGCTGGGCATAATTTAATCCGGCTAAAGTAAGTTTAAAAGCCGTTGCAACAGTTGACCAAAGTAATACTGCACTAAGTGCGTAAATAATAGAAAGTGTTTCTGTTTTTAGTTTCACTAATAAGAATCTCTGTTTTAAGTAAACCGAATTATAAGTATTTTAGTCCAAAATGCGAATTGACTTATTTAAAATATTATTAAGTTCTTTGATTCTGGCTGGAATAATATCATGCCAGCAAGCAATTGATCTTTCTCCAGTTTATTATAAACAAGGTAATGAACTTTATGATAAAGGAAAATTTCAAGAAGCAATTGATAAATATACAGAAGCAATAGAAGCAAATTCATCAAATCAAAATTATTATTTTAATAGAGGAAGTGCTTACTTTGCAATCGGTAATTACGAATTTGCTATAAAAGATTACACTCATGTTCTACAACTATTTCCTCAAAACTCGGTTGCTTTGAAAAGTCGTGGGTCATCTTATTTTAATATCGGCTTAAATGACAGAGCTATTGATGATTTTTCGCAAGCATTACAAATAAATCCCCGCGATACCGAAGCACTAAATAACCGCGCATATGTAAAAACCTCAATAAAGGATTTTACATCAGCATTCGAAGATTATTCAAGAGCAATTGAACTCGATACAACAAATTCAATTCTTTACTTTAATCGCGGTTCTGTATTGGACAGTTTAAAACAATTCGAAGGTGCAATCGAAAATTATACTCAAGCATTGCATATTTCTGCGGATAATCCGCAAAATTTTATATCGCGAGGATTGTCGTTAATTCAATTGGGTAAAAATGAAGAAGCGTGTGAAGATTTCAACTCAGCATTTAAAATAGATTCGACTGCGATAGTTTTTCTTAATAAATTTTGTAAATGATTTTTGAGGAAATATGGAAATCTTTGGTGGAAAAGAATTAACGCTAATTCAACTAATTCAATTTATGCTCGCTCCCGCGGTAATGATTAATGCGTGTGGACTTCTTTTACTCGGAATAAACAATAAATATTCCATTGTAGTTAATCGAATTAGACTTTTAAATGAAGAAAGAAGAAAATACAAATTAAAAATCGGTGGCGAGATTTATGAAACCGAAGACAATGTTAGATTAGAAAGTATATCCAAACAGTTAGTTCTTCTTGTGTATAGAGTCAAACTCGTTCGCAATTGTGTTCTCTCTTACACCGTTGCTATTGCATTTTTTATCCTATCGTCACTTTTAATCGGCATTGCATTCTTTACTAAAAACATTGAGTTGGATATTATTATTCTCGGTTCATTTTTACTAGGAATGCTGGCGGTATTTGTCGGGATTCTTTTTGCGATGACTGAAACCGCACGCGGATATTCAATCGTCAGATTCGAAGTTCAAGCTGATGAGTAACAAGCAAACTAATATCGATTATCTTGACCCGAAGAATATGATTCTTCTCTATGCCCGCGGTGCATTTCCTATGGCAGAAAAAAACGGAAGAATTAATTGGTATATGCCGGAAATTAGAACAATCATTCCACTCGATAGTTTTAATATTCCACGCTCACTTTCAAAATTTATGAAGAAGACCAACTTCACATTTTCATACGATCAATCAACAATGGATGTTGTAAAAAACTGCTCTTCCCGCAATGAAACTTGGATAAATGACAGATTAATAAAAGCATATGAA
Source organism: Melioribacteraceae bacterium (assembly GCA_030584085.1). Lineage (NCBI taxonomy): Bacteria > Pseudomonadati > Ignavibacteriota > Ignavibacteria > Ignavibacteriales > Melioribacteraceae > Melioribacteraceae bacterium. Next base: position 285,032 of record CP129490.1, on the reverse strand, counting down.
GGAATAATGCAACTCGGTCATTTACATTCTGTTGAAGTTTATGAGAAACAAAATTTAGTCGGCGGACTTTATGGGGTTACTTTCCGCGGTGCATTTTTTGGAGAATCTATGTTTTCAAAGAAATCACAAGCATCAAAAGCCGCTTTAGTAAAATTAATTGAGCGGCTCCACGCGAAGGGATTCAAAGTTCTGGATGTTCAATATTACACCGATCACTTAGGTATGTTCGGAGCAAGGGAAATTCCTTTCGAAGAATATGCTGCTTTGCTGAAACAAGCTTATCAATGGGAAATATCTTTTAATTAAAAATATTACCTCATCTTAGAAGAACTTTAACTACTCATCAACGTCAAACTTACCGTAAAAAACTTTTTATATTTACTAAACAAAATTTAGAGGGATTGTAATGAAATTTCGCTTCTTAGTTTCAATAATTGTTCTTATTTCAATGATATCGATTGTAAAGGCTCAAAGTGCCGGAATTCATTTAATGCTGGGTTATCCGCAAGGGGAATTCAAAGAAAATGTCGATAGATTGGGTTATGGATTTAATATTCATGGAACGCTCTGGTCACCCAGCAAAGAAAGACCCTTTACCATTGGATTAAATGTCGGATACCTTGTGTATGGAGAAGAATCCGAAAGACGAAGATTTAGTAACCCAATTCCTGATGTGTGGGTGGATGTAAACAGAACAAACAGTATTTTGAATTTTCATTTGTTGTTCCAGATTTCACCGTTTACCGGAACTTGGAGACCTTATGTTGAAGGATTATTCGGCGGTGCTTATATCTTCACCTCAACAAATATTGAAAGTGAATGGGATAATGAAGAAATAGCTCGCTCAACCAATTTTGACGACTATACTTGGAGTTATGGCGGCGGAGCCGGATTGTTGATTAAGTTATCTGAAAATCTTGGTGATGTATCAACCCTTTATCTTGATCTGAAAGCTCGATATATGTTCGGAACCAATGCCGAATATCTTGCAGAAGGTTCAATTACAGTCGACCAGAAAAACGGTAACGTTTACTATGATGTTCTGGAATCAAAAACAGATTTACTTTCTGTGCACATTGGTGTAACTGCATATTTTTAATTTGATTTTGTAGCTAAGATATTTTAACTATAAGCATAACTTAAATCAAATTTGAGGGTGATATGATAGATAAAATTAAAGAATATCTCGGTTCCGAAGCTGATCAATTGCTTAGTTACAAAGCAATATTCCCTAAAGAAAAACTACATCTTCCCGGTCCGGATTTTATTGACAGAATTTTTATTCAATCTGACAGATCACCGAACGTTTTAAAAAATCTAAATTGGATTTTTAGTAGTGGACGATTAGCCGGAACCGGATACGTTTCAATTCTTCCGGTTGATCAAGGAATTGAACATTCCGCCGGTGCATCATTTGCTCCGAACCCGGAATATTTTGATCCCGAAAATATTGTTAAACTTGCTGTTGAAGGAGGATGCAATGCAGTCGCTTCAACGCTTGGTGTTCTTGGAATGACATCAAGAAAATATGCTCACAAAATTCCTTTCATCGTTAAGCTGAATCATAACGAGCTTCTAACTTATCCGAATAAATATGATCAAATAATGTTTGCGGGAGTCGATCAAGCATTTGATATGGGTGCTGCCGCAGTAGGTGCTACAATTTATTTCGGCTCGGATGAAAGTACCAGACAAATTATTGAAGTTAGCGAAGCTTTTCAATATGCTCATGAACTTGGTATGGCAACAATACTTTGGTGTTATCTTCGTAATTCTGATTTTAAAGCGGATAAAGATTATCACACGGCAGCTGATTTGACAGGACAGGCAAATCATCTCGGTGTTACTATCGAAGCCGATATTATCAAACAAAAATTACCGGATTGCAATGGCGGGTTTAACGCAATTAAGTTCGGAAAAACTCATAAAAAAGTTTATTCTGATCTGACTAGTGATAACCCAATTGACTTGACCCGCTATCAGGTTATTAACAACTATATGGGAAGAGCTGGATTAATAAACAGCGGCGGTGCTTCAGGAGAAAACGATTTTGCCGAAGCGGCTAAAACTGCGGTAATTAATAAACGTGCTGGCGGTATGGGTTTGATTTCCGGTCGCAAAGCATTTCAGAGACCAATGGAAGAAGGTGTAAAATTATTAAACACAATTCAAGACGTATATCTTTGCAAGGATGTTACGATAGCATAATTTTTCGGATTCCCGCAATTTCCCATATTGCGGGAATCTCACATCATTTAATATTTTTTGAAACATTTTCCGATTGATATGTTTTAAATAGCTGTAGATTATTAGGTTACACAAATTTTTTGACAATCAAGGAGTTATTGTGAAGTTATTCGAAACTGCGGCACGTGTATTACTTATATTATCATTTGCTTTCTTAACCATAAATACTTCCGGACAATTAAAAAAAGTATCAAAAGAACATGCAAAGATAATGAGAGAATATTCCGACTTGTATAAGAAATATCAAGAAATTCAGAAGCAAGCATCATCTGATAAAGAACTTGTTGCCGAAGGTGAAAAATTAAAAAATGATGTTGAAGCACTTATGATTAAGAAAGATCCCTCTCTTAAACAAGTACTGGATGATCGAAAAGAAATAGAGGAAAAAGTGGATGCTAATCCCAATATGGATAAAGAAGAATTAGCAAAGTTGCACGAACAGTATCAAGAAACTTCAAAAATTCTTCATGAAAAACAACATGATATTATGGAACAGAAAAAATTTAAGGATAGAGCAGAAGCAATAAGTAAAAAATTAAGAGAAAGAATGATTGCAATTGACCCAAATACACCAAAGATAGAAGAAAAATTAGCCGAGCTGAGAGAAAAGTTAAATCAAACTACAAAATAATTTGTCATGCATATATTCTTAATACTACATATCATTACTGCCGCAAAAAAACTTCACTTTTTTTGATTTCCGAAATAATTATAATAAGTTTTGCCATCAATAAATTAATATTAGCCATAAAGAAAGGAAAAGTATGTTTTTAAAAAAGAGAAATATTATTTCAATGATAATGATTTTGTGCTTAAGTACAATTTTTGCTCAAGGTCAAATGCAACAGGATCAATCATCTGAAGCTCAGCTTTTATTTCAAGAGTACAATCAGTTGAATCAACAAATTCAACAATTACAACAGCAAGCTATGAATGATGAAAATATTGCACAAAAAGGCGAAGCACTTGATAAAGAAATTACTGACGCAATGGTGAAGAATAATCCCGAGATAAAAAAATCATTGGATAAACGAGATAATATAATTTCACAGTATCAAGCGGCTGAGCAATCAGGTGATCAACAAAAGATGCAATCGTTAGGACAAGAGTTTCAATCAGTTTCACAGATAATTCAAACTGAGCAGCAAAAGGTGATTCAACAACCAGAAATCGGTTCGCATCTTCAAGAATTTGAGACACTTGTCATGCAAAAAATGGAAGCAATAAATCCCGAAACCCCTCAGTTATTATCTAAGTTAGAACAACTCAGAAATAAATTGATGACAATGCAACAACAGCAACCGAATCAAAATTAATAAAAAAGGCGAATCATCTGATTCGCCTTCTTTATATTCTGAGTTCAGAATTCTGAATTCTTAGTTCTGCTGTTAAGCTGCACCTGTTGCCAAGTGTTCATCTTCCATTTCTTCTTTTTCATTGAATTTATGATGATCTTTGGCAGCTCTTTCAAGCAATATTTGTTTTAACTCATCTTTGTAGAAAAATTTCTTTTTACCAAAAGCAGGTTTAAGATGATTCAACCAGTATGCATTTTCATCATACTTGGCGAAAAATGGTCTTCTTACCCAATCCGGATTTCGAGCTTGTAAAAAGTTTAATACAAAAACTTTTTCGTCGTTAATTTCCGCAATACCTTCGATTACAACTTTACCAGGTAATGCCGACATTGATGGACCGCGGACTGTTCTTCCAAGTCCCGATACATTCTTATAAGCATCTCGGAAAATTTGGAAAGCTCTATAGAGAGGAATTTCAAAATAATTTTTTGCACCGGTATCTCGTTCAACAAACATGTAATAAGGAATAATTCCCTGACTAACCTGATCTTTCCACATTCTCCGCCAAATTGTGGGATCATCATTTACATGTTTTACAATCGGTGATTGTGCTCTTATTACTGCTCCAGTGCTTTGTATTCTTTTAACAGCTTCGCGTGCAACAGGAGTAGAAAGCTCCACCCAATGATTGTAATGTCCCATAATAGCAACATGTTTTCCGGCATCTACTAATTTTTCAAAAAGTTTTAATACTCCGTCAGCTTCTTTATCGGTAACAAATTTGTAAGGCCAATATGCAACTGATTTTGTACCAATTCTAATATTTCGTATATGCTCAAATTCCGGTTTGAGAAATGGTTTTAAGAATATTTCCAACTTTTTTAATGTCATAACCATCGGATCGCCGCCGGTGAAAAGAACATTTGAAATTTCTTTATGCTGTTTTAAATACTTTTGGAATCTATTGGATTCATCCGTTGTAAACTTTAAGTCCGTCATCCCAACAAACTGTGCCCAACGGAAACAGAAAGTACAATAAGCATGACACGTTTGACCGGCAGATGGAAAAACTAATGCAGTCTCTCTGTACTTATGTTGAACTCCTCTTACCGGTTCGTCATCATCCTCCATATAGGGCACGTTTGCTGTCATCTGTCCGGCCGGGTGAGGATTTAATGAGAATCTAATTTCGTTAGCAGCTTTTTGAATTTCCTCTTTGGTTGCTTTCTTTTTTAACAAATCTGCGATTCTATTAAAGTCGTTATCTTCAATCATTCCCCTTTGAGGAAAAGTTAATTGGAAGATTGGATCATTCGGAATATTATCCCAATCAATCAGTTCTTCAACAAGGTAATTATTTGTTCTGAATGGAAGTACATGAGAAACAACTTTTACTGCAAATAGATCATCTTTGGGAATTTTTTGAAACTGTGGGATTTTTGTTAAATCACGTAACCCGTAAAATCTCATTTGTTTTGGTTTAATCATATCGTCACCTCTTTCTTCTTTAAGCGAAAAACCGGAACTGCCCCCGGCAAAAAATCCATAATAGAAGTAAAATGGTTCGCTATATTTTATGTGAGTAATTCGGATTGTCCGAAACCGACCGGACAAATACAATATAAAAATTATTTAGTGGATATCAAGGTTTGAATTTAAACAGCCAACAATGAAGACAAAAAAAGCGGTATTTAGCCGCTTTAATTGAGTTCTGTAACTTTACTGATATCCGGAAGCTTTACAAATTTTTCTTGAAATTTATAATTGCCGGCTTCAGTTTTTACTGTTTTTATATACTTAACAGTAACAAAACCTGATTTTGCTTTTGCTTTAGATTTATCGGCAAACGATTGTTGTTTAGCCATTATTAACTCCTTTTAATTTTAGCTTACAAATTTAGGTAATTTTTTCTTTAAAAAAAATGAAAACGGATGTACAAATCTTATCCTCATTGTAAGGCGAGATTAAATTAAATCCTCAAATTTAGCATTTATGATTTCGGCAAGGTTTTCCGGATTGATAAAAATTTGCATCCCCCTTTGTCCGGCACTTATATAAATATTCTCGAACAATAATGCAGATTCATCAATAAATGTGGGAAATAATTTTTTCATCCCGATTGGCGAGCAACCTCCCCTAATATATCCTGTTACTTCGAGGAGATCTTTCATTTTAATCATTTCAATTTTCTTTATGCCAGAAGCAGATGCTGCTTTCTTAAGATTTAGTTCATAGTTTCCGGGTATTACAAATACGTAATGATTATTATCAGTACCTATAGCAACTAATGTTTTAAAAACCTGTTCCGGCTCTGCATTTATTTTCTTTGCAACAGAAACTGCATCCAGTTCTTCTTCATTAAATTCGTAAGGGTGAAAAGTGAAATTGATTTTTTGTGCTTCAAGAATTCTTATCGCGTTGGTTTTCTTCATTAATGTAATAAACTAAAGTAGATTTTGTGAGATGGTTTTAGTAAAACTAAAAGAGATTGTCCTAGTCTAAATTACAAAGACAATCTCTTTCTAAAAATTACAGTTTGAATTTTTTAGTTACTTCATCAGAAATTTCTGAAGAAACTAAAATTCTTCCGCATGATTCACATGAGTAAATTCTTTTACTTTGTCTAATTTCCAATTGTCTTTGCGGCGGGACCACATTATGACATCCGGTACAAGCAGCTCTGTTAATTGTTGCAATTGCTTTACCGCCAAGAGCTTTTCTAATTCGCATGTAGGTATTGTAATCGGGTTTTTTTACATTTGCGACTGATTTTTCTCTTCTATCTAAAAGGCGAGCTTCTTCTTTTTCGTTTGCTTTAATTATTTGTTTAAGTTCATCTTCTTTTTCAGCAAGTTCTTCTTGAAGTTTCTCAAGTTCGGGTTTTACTTCATCAATCTGCATCTTCAATTGTTCAACAAGATCTTCTAAAGCTAAGTTCTCAGTTTCTAATCTTTCAATTTCTTCTTCGGTATGATCTATTTCCTTTGTGAGAGCATCATATTCTTTGTTGTTTCTGACTTGATAAAGTTGGGCTTTGAATTTTTTTAGACTCTCTTTTAAGTCAGCGACTTCATTGTCATTATGTTTTCGTTTTTTAAGAGATTCTTCTTTCTGTCTCTCTTTTTCATCCGATTGATCTTTAAGAGTTTGCATTTGTCCCTTAAGATCATTAACTGCTGCCGGAAGATCGCCGCGTAGTTCCTCCAGTTCATCCAATTGATCATCAATCAATTGTAGTTCGAATAAAGCTGATAACCTGTTTACCAATTTGTTACTCCTTATGTTTTATAAAAACTTATCGGGTTGGTAGTCCCGGAATACTTATAAACTTTTAAACCACTTTTATTTTCTTTAATAAACTTTTGTAATCTTTTTTGGACAATATTTAGTGAATGAATTTCTGTTTCGTAATGCCCGGCATCAATTAGAAGGATTTTATTTTCGGCATCTTGAAAAGTATGGTATTTAACATCAGCCGTGATAAATGCATCAGCTCCGCTACTGATAGCAGCATTAAGCAATTCAGATCCACTTCCGCCGCAGACCGCGACTTTATTTATTGAACTAGATTTGCCTTTTGTAAACCTTAGATTTTTGGCTTTCAATTTTTTGATAACATGGTCAAGAAAATCATTTTGTTTCATTCCATTTTCAAGCTTGCCGATTGCACCCATTCCATAATTTACATTCTTGTTATTAAGCGGATAAACATCGTAGGCAACTTCTTCATATGGATGAACTTTTATCATTTCAGAAATTATATGTTTTATTTTCCATTGTTCCGCCAATACTTCTAATCTTATTTCTTCAACAGTTTCTGGTTTCCCTTTTTTCCCTATGGTTGGATTCGACTCATCAGAACCTTTGAATGTACCTTCACCCTTTACTCTATAACTACAATTTGAATACTCACCGATAATTCCACCACCGGCATTAAAAATTGCTAATGCAACTTTCTCAATATCGTTACCCGGAACAAATACAACAATCTTAACTTGATTATTTTCTTGATTCAGTAGAAAGGAAATATTCTTTAACGCAAGTGTTTTCGCAAGTTCAAAACTTACACCGTCTTTTGTGAAATCTAAATTTGTATGGGCGGAAAAAATTATTAATTCTTTTTGAACTGCGATCTTAATAATTTCTGCTTTCGGGTCTTTTGTGAAGTCTAACTTTTTAATTGGGTTAAAAATGAAGGGGTGATGAGTGAAAATAAAATTGCAGTTTTTCTTTAGCGCGTCTTTTATAACTTCTTTATTGAGGTCTAGGGCAAGAAGAACATTCGTAACTCTCTTTCTCCTATCCCCCACTTGAAGTCCGACGTTGTCTCTTTCCCAAGCGGCACCGGGGGGCGCCCAATATTCAACATATTTTATAAGATCTTCTGCAATCATATAATAAAAAAAATGCACTCCTAAAATCGAGAGTGCATTTTTTGTTAATTCTTTCTTTCTATATAGTAATTTGGGTTTTTTATAATCACCCTTGTCGTATTAATTATCCTTGCAATCATAAGCTGAAAACGAAATATAATACAATATGATCAATTTTTCAATTTCATTTATTCTTCCAAAACTTTAGGTTCAATCCAATTACCATCTTCTCGAATAATATTTATCAATTCATCAACTGCTTTTTCGGAAGGAACATTCTTTTTTACGATATTCTGACCTTTATACAAAGTGATTTTCCCAACTCCGGAACCAACATAACCGTAATCGGCATCAGCCATTTCACCCGGACCGTTAACTATGCAACCCATAATTCCAATCTTTACTCCCTTTAAGTGTTCGGTTCTTTTACGAATCATGTTTGTCACAATTACAAGATCAAACAATGTTCTGCCGCATGAAGGACAAGCTATATATTCTGTTTTGGATATTCTTGCTCTTGCCGCTTGTAAAATACCGAATGAAATTCTATTGATTGCTTCGTATGTAGCTACTGAAAATTTTACATTCTCAGCTTCCAACCAAACTCCGTCACCGAATCCATCAATTAATAATCCACCGACATCTGTTGCGCTATAAAGTCTATATTGATCTTCGTTTAGATTGGAATACTTTCTCTTTACTATAACCGGGTTTTCAATCCCCCGATTTAAGAGTTCGAAAAAGAATCTTCTTTGTTCAGCCATCCCGTGTTCATTGTTTGTAGTCAACACGTAGACAACCGAGTTTTTATTTGCTGTTAGCTCAAAGTTTTGAGAATTTATATCATCTATCGAGACTTGCACAAAATTTAATACCGGAGATATACCATTTGTATTTGCAAACTCATTTAAAGTGAAAACCGGGAACGCTCGTTTATCAGATGAAATTTCTTTCCAGCTTTCGAAATTATAAAGTGTCTTCAAATTATTTGGTTGTTCAAATGGCAATTTGTTATCACCAAGAAATAGTAAATCACTCGCAATGTCTGACGTATTCCATTTATCAAGCTTTGGTGAATAAGTATAACCGATTAATTTTAGGTCGGTATAATCATTAACAACTTTATTAGAATAATCCGATAATACAACCGGAGGGTTATCTCCTCCAATTCCGTTTACCTCAAAAGTTTTTCTTCTTAAAAATACAGTAGGACTTTTAGGAATTTCAACAACAGGAATAATTGGCTTATGTCCAGCCCGAGATTTATATCGATCGGCTAAATCTTTTGCGACGGGCGCTTCGGCTTCGGGTTCTTCAGTTAAAGATACCCTAATTGTATCGCCAAGTCCATCTTCAAGTAATGTCCCTATTCCTACGGCCGATTTAATTCTTGCGTCTTCACCATCACCGGCTTCTGTTACACCAAGATGAAGCGGATATTTCATTCCTTCTTCGTTCATCATCTGTACAAGTAATCTATATGCTTGCACCATCACTTGAGTATTGCTGGCTTTCATTGAAAGAACAATATTGTGGTAATCCAAATCTTCACAAATTCTGACAAACTCTAATGCAGATTCCACCATTCCAAGCGGTGTGTCACCATATCTTCCCATAATTCTATCGGATAATGACCCGTGATTAGTCCCAATCCGCATAGCAGTGCCATATTCTTTACAAATTTTAACAAGCGGAGTAAACTTCTTTCTAATTCTTTCAAGTTCAGCTTCATAAGAAGCGTCAGTATATTCAATGTTCTCGAATTTCTTTTTATCGGCATAGTTACCGGGATTAACACGCACTTTCTCGACCAGCCTTGCGGCAAGTTCGGCTGCATTCGGTGTGAAGTGAATATCCGCAATTAGAGGAACGTTATATCCACGTGTTCTTAACTCTTTCCGAATATTTTCTAAATTTTGAGCGTCCTTTAAACTTGGTGCCGTAATACGTACATATTCGCATCCGGCCTCAACCATTCGAATTGTCTGTTCAACTGTAGCAATTGTATCCATCGTATTTGTAGTAGTCATTGATTGAATACGAATTGGATTATCGCCACCGAGAGGAATTTCCCCGATGAAAACTTCTCGTGTTTTATATCGAGAATATTGAGTTAAACTATTACAATAGTTTCTTAATTTTTCGATTTTATCAGTCATATTAGGTCTTAAACAAATAGCGGATTAAAAAGGTTCGCAATTATTTTAGCCTTTCTGCGATTCTTTGCGCAAAATCTTGTGCCGAAGATGCATCTTGTGCAGTAATTATGTTTTTCTTAAAAACTACCGGGTTATCGATGTAAATTGCCCCATTATTTTCGAGGTCTTGTTTATCCTTGTGATAACATGTTGCCTCTTTTCCTTCCAACAAGCCGGCTTTTGCAAGAACTACAGGTGCACTACAAATTGCAGCAATAACTTTATTTGACTTGGCAAAGGCATTTATCAAATTGTGTAAGTGAAGATTATTCCAATAAGATTTAATTCCATTTCCGCCAATAATTATAATTGCACTAAAATTACTTTCGCGCATATTAAAAAATGAGACATCGGCACGGACTTTTATTCCACGGTTACCGACACAAAGTGTGTGTGCGTCTGAAGCTATAAAAACTTTAAAATTTTCCTTTTCTAAAGTTTTCTTGACTATTAAATATTCGTCCTCATTAAAGTCTTTAGAAGCTAAGATTAAAAGTATACTTTTGCTTATCAATTATTTGCTCGTTTTCGTGATGTTCAAAATACAAATATAACATTTGGCGGGCAATGAATGAAAAGAGTTAGTTTTCTAAATAAAGGATGAAATCTTTTCTTATTTTTCATTTTTTAATCAAAGGCTTATGCGAATACCGGAATCCAAAATAGAAGAAATCTTAAATGCTTCTGACATAGTTGATGTTGTCTCGGCATATGTTCAGCTAAAGAAACGAGGAAAAAATTTCTTTGGCATTTGTCCATTCCATCAAGAGAAAACACCATCTTTTGCTGTTAATGATGAGAAACAAATTTATCATTGTTTCGGATGCGGAAACGGCGGTAATGTTTTCAAATTTTTAATGGAATATAAAAGTATTTCCTTTGTTGAAGCCGTTCAAGAAATGGCTGAACAGCTCGGAATCAAAATTGAATACGACCAAAATATTTCTGCCAAAGCACAAAACGAGCAGGAAGCTTATTACGATATAAATTTAAAAGCCGCTAAATATTTTTCCGATAATTTACTTAAAGGTCTCGCCGGTGAGTATGCCAGAGATTATCTAACAGGAAGAAAGTTAACCGAAAAAACTATGCGAATTTTCGGTCTCGGTTTTGCTTTACCCGGCTGGGATAATTTTTTAAAGTTCGCAAAAGAGAACCAAATAGATTTACAAAATGCCACAACTCTCGGTTTGATCGACAAAAAAGATAATGGTGATTACTACGATAAGTATAGAAATAGAATCATGTTTCCAATCTTTTCAACCAATGGACGAATTATTGCCTTTGGCGGCAGAATATTAGACGATTCTGAGAATGCTGCAAAATATTTGAACTCGCCCGAATCGATTGTCTATCATAAAAAAAGATCACTCTACGGTTTGTTTCACGCAAAGGAAGAAATCAGAAAGCTTGACAGGGTAATTCTCGTTGAAGGATACATGGATGTAATTGCTCTATTCCAAGGAGGAGTTAAAAATGTTGTAGCTTCATCCGGAACATCGTTAACCGAAGAACAAGTTCAGCTTATTTCAAGGTTTTCAAAAAATGTTGTCTTACTTTTTGATGCAGATGCTGCCGGTATGAAAGCATCTTTAAGAAGCATCGAACTTTTACTTAAACAAGATTTCGAAGTTAAGATAGCAACTTTACCCAAAGGAGAAGATCCGGATTCATTCATTAATAAGTTCGGAAAAGACGAATTCGAGAAGCAAATTAATAACGCACAAAACTTTCTTGAATATCAAACTGCTCAATTTAAGGAAGCTGGTTTGTTTGATGATCCTTCCAAACATGCCGAAGCTATTCGTGAAATGGTTAAATCCGCGGCACTTGTTATAGATGAACTTAAACGTAACTTGTTAATTAAATCAATTGCAAAGAAATTCGGTTTGCGTGAAAAGTTAATTGAGACCGAGCTTAATAAATATCTTGATCTACAAAACAGACAACAGAAAAAGATTGAAGTTAGACAGGAATCAAAATCAACTTCACCTGAGCTGACCAAAACAAAAGAAAACAGACAAGAACGAGATTTAATTAAATTGCTTTTTTCCGGTAATCCTAATGTGATGGAAAAGATTATTAATTTTATTTTGCCCGATGAGTTTATTAATCCTATTTATAAAAGATTAGCCGAAATAATCTACGATTGTTATGATCATGGAATTAAGTCTCCTGCATCTATAATTGAAAAAATTGAAGATGATAATCTTCGACAATTCACACTTGCATTCGCAATTTCAGAAGAATCTATCAGCAAGAAATGGGATAATGCCAATTTCAACATTTCGATTTCGTCAAACATGGATCGATATGTTGATGATCTCTTACGAAAATATAAACTTCAAAAAATTGATGACCAGATTAAAGCCACAAATAAGCGGATTGCGGAAACTTCCGATGAATCCGATGTGATTGAGTTGATGAAAGAGATAAAGGAACTGCAAGCAGAAAAGAAAATCCTCATAACAGAAACTCAAATTAATAATGAGTAGCAACTCACTTCTTTACGAAATTAACACACGTGTATGGATTAAAAGATTCGGGCAAAATAAACTGCTTCATGAAATTCCTATTGCATATTGGAAAGAATTACGCGCCAAAGGTTTTGAGTTTATTTGGCTAATGGGGGTATGGCAAATCAATCCTAACACAATTGAAAAGTATTGTTTTGAAGAAGGATTATTACAAGAGTACACCAATGCATTACCCGATTGGAAAAAGGAAGATGTTATCGGGTCTCCTTATTCAATTGAAGATTATGTTGTTTCACAAAGCCTAGGCGATAATGAGAGTTTATTACAACTTAAAGAACAGTTAAATTCAATCGGGTTAAAACTGATTTTAGATTTTATTCCTAATCATTTCAGCGCAGAGTCAAATTTAATCGAGTCTAATCCGGAATTATTTTTACAAGGAACCGAAAAAGAATTAAACATCGATTTAAAAACTTATTTCAAGAAGAATGACAAAATTTTTGCTCATGGTAAAGATCCTAACTTTGATGCATGGCAAGACACTATTCAAATAAATTATTTCAACAGTTCTGCAAGAAGAACTATGTTGGATAAACTTGAGCGAATTTCCGAATTATGTGATGGGGTTCGTTGTGATATGGCCATGCTGATTAATAACTCTATCTTTTCTAATACGTGGAAGAATAATTCTACTTTGCAAAAAAGTAAATTTCCCAAAAATGAATTTTGGTTTGATGCTATTCAAAAGATTAAAAGAAAAAAGGATTTCATTTTTATTGCGGAAGCTTATTGGAATACCGAGTGGATATTGCAGCAATTTGGATTCGATTATACTTATGACAAAAGATTATTAGATAGATTAAAATCAGAGAATGTGAATGAAATAAGATCGCATCTCTTTGCGGATTATAGTTTCCAGCAAAAGTCCATTCGATTTATTGAAAATCACGATGAACAACGTGCTGCTAAAATTTTTAACTTACGAAAAAATAAAGCAGCGGCAATTATTGCTTATACTTTACCGGGATTAAAGTTAATTTACGATGGACAATTTGCAGGCAAACAAGTTCGACTTCCGGTTCAACTTGGCAGAGAACCGAAAGAAGAAATTAATAATGACATTTACTCTTTCTACAATAGATTATTAGAAATTATTCGAAATGAAACTTTCAAAAATGGTAATTGGAAATTGCTTGATGCCGTACAAGCATGGGAAGGAAATTATTCTAACAATTATTTTTTAGTATGGGCTTGGGAATATAAGTCTAACAAAAGAATAGTAATTGTGAATTACTCCGACCAAACATCTCAATGCAGAATTAAATTTGATGTGCCTCTTGAGAACAATGAAATTAAGTTAGTCGATTTACTTAATGAAGTGACTTACATCAGAAACGTAAGTGAAATTCAAGCCGATGGATTATACGTTGAACTAAGAGCATTCCAAGCGCATATTTTCTCTATAGAAAAAGATTCTTAATTCATCCATCAAGTATCTAGTAAAACACAATATCAAAAAGTAAAAGTTACACCAAGTTTAAAAGTTTCATATGTCAGCGGTGTCTCAGTATCAAATGGCCAGTTCATGTCTTTCTGTTTTAACAAATGAAAAGCGTAAGCATAACCGTTTTGTAATATAAAGCTGACAATTGGTCCGGCAATCGGAGATGAATCAAGAATTTCATTTACAAAATATGTCAATGCTCCCTGTCCCGCTTTTTGAATTATATAACTTCCGGCTTGTTTCCAAAATAAATGTCGAGGAAAAATTACAGAAGCTTCATAACCGGCATTTAGAGAAACCGTATTCATAATTTCAAATCTAATTCCGCCTTCGTTAATTGTCCCGAATCTAAATGTATCGCGATATCGTTCAACAATTTTATAATCATTAGCTGCTTCCGGTGTAAGTAAACCTAAAAGTGTTTCATGAAGAACGGGATATTTTGTTTCATCTAATTCCAACATTGACCAAACAAATCCGTCCTGGTGATAAGGAAGTACGGAAAAATTTTCACTGTAATAGCCTAGTGTATGTCGAGTTGCTAAACCAAATCTCCAAAGAGTGCTTTCAAATTCGGTTGGTTTTTGATCCGAGTTGCTAAGATCAGTCGATAGTTTTGAACCGAATAAGAAAGTTTCTTTTCGATCATCAATATTATCATAGAAGAGATCACTTTCTTTTAGATAACCGAGCTTAATTTCCATGAGACCGATATTAGAAAAATCAGAGTTAAATTTATCATGTTTCGGTTGTCCGAAGCCATAATTTACTTCAATGAAAGGTCTGTCAAATTCTACTTGTACATTCCAATCATCCCAGTCATCCCAATCTCCGCCATAACTATAATATTGTTGTGCATTTATTTGGATTGATATAGTGATTATTGCAAATAATAAAAAGAGTTTGGTACGCTTAAACATAGTTATCCCCAGGTTTTAACTCTTTAGACGGATTTCGAGGTGAAAATGTTACATCTATTTATTTTTTTCTTTGTAGAGGTTTACCAAAGTTTCAAGAAGAACTTCATTCTGAACAGGTTTAGTTAAGAACATATCAACACCTGCTTGATAAGCATTTTCTTTATCCTTTTGAAAAGCATGTGCGGAAAGAGCAACGATTGGAATATCTTTATATTTAGGCATTTCTCTTATTTCGCGAGTTAACTGCAAACCGTCTTTTTTTCCGCGAAGAGAAATGTCCATTAAAATTATCTGAAAATCATGTTCATTTATTAATTTATAAAATGAATCGGCGGAATCACAAATCATTAATTCAAATTTTCTTTTTAAAAAGATTTCAAGAAATTTTTGATTTTCATAGTCATCTTCTACAACAAGAAGATGTGGTTTTCTATTCTCGGTTTCGCTCATAATTATCGTCTCTAATTTTTATTCTATTGAATATAAAATTAACTTATGATTATGACAAGTAAAAGAAAAATATCCAACCAAAAAGATTAATTTTACCAAAAGAAATACGGCGGAATCAATAAAATTAACCCGAGAACAATAAAAATAATTTGAAGCTTGATCATCCATCTTGCCCATTTATCCCAAGGAATTTCAGCAAGGGTTAAAACCCCCATTGTTATTGCCGAAGTCGGAATTATCATATTAGAAAAACCATCACCAAACTGATAGGCAAGAACTGCTGTCTGTCTGGAAACACCAACCAAATCGCCCAGCGGTGCCATAATGGGCATAGTTAATGCAGCTTGACCACTTCCTGAAGGAACAAAAAAGTTTATCATTGATTGAATAATAAACATAGCTTGACTCGATACAATTGGATGAAGTGACTCAATAGGATCGGATAATGCGTAAAGAATAGTCCCGATTATTTTTCCGTCCGTTGCTATTATTAGAATTCCCCTGGCCAACGCGATAATCATAGCAGTTGCCATCAAATCTTTAGCCCCTTGCAAAAATGAATCGGTTATTTCGTTGACCGATAATTTACCTGCAATCCCAACCGCGATTCCCGTTGCAAAGAAGACCGCACTAATTTCGGCTATATACCATCCATAAACAATAACACCGAATACAAGAACAATCAGACCAAGTAAAAATATTAATAGGACGCGTTTGTGTTTAGGATCGATTCCTTCAAATTTATCTAACTCAGTTGTATGAAGATTCTCTCTCTTTTTTTGATCCATTTCATATGTCAAACTCAACTTGGGATTAACTTTAATTTTATTTGCGTATCTCATTACGAAATAAATCGCAGTCGCAGTTAAGATGATCCAAACTACAATTCTGTATTCAATTCCCGATAAAGGCGGGAGATCAGCGATTCCCTGAGCAATTCCAATTGTAAAGGGATTAATAAAAGCACCGGCAAAGCCTGCTCCCACGCCTACAAATGGAATTGCAACTCCCGTTATTGAATCGTAACCAAGCATTAATGCCATCGGGACAAAGATTAAAATGAACGGAATTACTTCTTCGCCCATTCCGAAAACTGAGCCGCCGAGAGAAAATAGTATCATGAAAATCGGGATTAATAATTTTCTTACCAATGCAGATTTTGAGTGAGCTTTTGCTATGGATTTTATACCAGCATCAACTGCTTCGGTTTTTGTAAATATTCCAAACGCACCGCCGACGATTAAAACAAATCCAATTATTAATGCAGCGTCCACAAAGCCATCAATCGGAGATGTGAGTACATCAAAAACATCCTGCGGATTTGATTCCACTTCGTGATAAGAACCACTGACAACAATTTCTCTTCCGTTTTTAATCGTAGTTTCAAATTCACCGGCAGGTATAAACCAGGTTGAAACAGCAGCTAATATTACCAGTGAAAAAATTATTAAGAATGTGTTAGGAGTTTTTAATTTTTGTAGATTCATATCCTTTTCTGATTTGATGAAAGGTAAAATTAGAGACACTAAGTTTAATTAGCAAACCAAACAGTGCACATAGCTTGTACTTTTTTTAACTAGAATAAAAACTTATTTTATAATAGTACAATTTCACAAGCAAGGTGAAAACAAAACTTAACCACATATTAATTCTTTTAATTACTTTCTTATTTTGGTCATGCGGTTCATCGCCAAGATTTACAAGTAATGATCCGCATACTTCAAAAAAGAATACCAAAACTCCAACTAAAGAATTTTCAAAGAATACCGAAAAGGAAAATGATTATACTGAATTTCATAATGTAAGCATTCTCGAAGTTCAAACGGGCATTGCTTCTTTCTATGCAGATGATTTTCACGGCAATCTTACAGCAAACGGTGAAATTTTTGACATGTACGGAATATCCGCAGCACATCCGACTTATCCTTCCGGAACAGTTGTGCGTGTAACTAATTTGGCAAACAACAAATCTGAAATTCTTAGAATAAACGATCACATGCCGCAGCATCCCGAAAGAATTATTGATTTATCTTACGGCGCAGCGCAAAAACTTGATATGATTGATGATGGTATAGCAGAAGTAAAAGTTGAAGTTTTAAAATGGGGTGATGGGGAGTATAAAAAATAATAGCGGTAGGGACAACTCATGAGTTGTCCCTACAATTAAACCTATCTCACAAACTTCCACCAGTAGAAGTATTTATTTTCGAGATCAGCTTCTGACGGCATAGGGAAGAATTTAATTTCTTCGCCTTTTACAAACCAAATTCCGTGACGTAAAAATTTATATGATATCTCTCTTAGTAAACTTCCCAGACTTATAGTCTTTGTAAATTTATCCGGATTGTTTTTCAAATCCATAATACAATCATAAAATCTATAAGGATTTACACCGGGCAAATCAATTTGAAGAATATCTTTATTTTTATTTTTTTCAAAAAATTGCTCAATATTAAAATCAATTTGAGTAAAGCACATTGAAGGTGCGCCTTTTGAAATGGTTTCAGTTGTAATAAATCTACCAAACTCTCGTTGATCTTTGTTTGACGCAACTAGATTCTCAAGCGGGCAGACTTCTTGATAAACTCTAATTAACCCCGGTTGATTAACCGCTGTATATTCTGCCGGTTCAATAGGGAGAACCGTTCCGTTATTCGTACAAAGAAATAATTTCTTTATAGCCGAAAGATCAACATGTTCTAAAACACCGTAAGATTTTATAAACTTTGTTTTCTTTGGGGAACCATCTTCGTGCGGAACTGTTAAATCCAAATATTTATCAATTTCAAAGTAAAGGTGACGGTAGTTTATGTCAATTTCGGTGAAAATAACCTTGCCGCTGTAATGTTTAGCGCTTCCGGTTGTGTAATGTTTTCCAAATTGATCAGGTTCTAATTGTGATGCAACTAATGCGTTTATCGGGAAAACTATCATGTACAAATGTTTCTGGTATTCGGGCATTATGATTCTCCATGTATTAATTTTCGAGCAGTTAAAACTATTAAATAGTGGTTTCAAGAGCAAGAAATTAGCAGTTAATAAACTGAATCTTTGTCGCTTTTACGACATCTTATAAAGACACTTTATTCTATATTTGAAAGAAAAATAATGAAAATAGATCTCAAAAAAATATTGAAGTTCGGCTTGCCTGTTTTTATCGGGTCTGTGTTGGGATATGCTTATTATTATTTTATTGGATGTAATACTGGAAGTTGTCCCATTACAAGCAATCCATATACGACAACAATTTATGGCGCACTAATCGGAGCAATCTGGTCATTTCCTACATCAAAAAAAGATAAAAAAGAAGTAAATGAATCAAATAACTAAAGATATTGAAATTGAAGATTTAGTCAGAATTCTGCCAAAAGCTGTTTCATATTTAAGCGATAAAGGAATAAGATGCTTACGATGTGGTGAACCGATTTGGGGTTCTCTTGAAGAAGCCGCAAAAGAAAAAGGTTTCGATGATGAAAAAATCGAAATTTTTGTAAAAGAGTTAAATGAATTACATCATAATTGATTGTGAATCGAACTCTGCATTTGCTATTTTTGACCTAAAAATAGAGAGATTATGAGCACGGAAAAAGAAGAAAAGAAAATTTTAGGGTTAACAAAAAAACAAAGAAGTCATGTTTACACGGGACTTTTTGTAATAGCATTCTTGATATTCTTTTTTGTTAACAACAGTTTTAACGAACCAGAACCGGGTCCGTACCCGCCAAACTATAAAGCCAAAGTTGATCCGTCAAGCAGAGAAATCGCACCCGAATTTCAACTTGAATCTGTTTCCGGCGAATCAATAAGTTTATCGGATTATAAAGGCAAAATTGTAATTTTGGATTTTTGGGCAACTTGGTGCGCACCTTGCAGAAAAGCCATTCCGGATTTAATTGAACTGAAAAGTGAATATCCTTCCGATCAGTTTGAAATTATAGGTATCTCACTTGATTCGGATACTAAAGATGATGTACCCTACTTCGTGGAACAATTCAAAATAAATTACCCGATTGTTTACGGCGATATGAATATTACAAATCGGTATGGTGGAATTCAATCAATTCCAACTTCTTTTGTGCTGGATAAAGAAGGAAGAATTTTCAGTACTTATATCGGGTACATGGATAAATCAATTTACGTAAAAGACATTGAAAAACTATTAGAGGAATAAATGAAGAAATCAATAAAAGTAGTAGCGTTCTTTCTTTTCTTCGCAGTATTTACTTTGGGATGTAATAACAAAGATGCGGAAGCAAGCACTTACGGAGAAAATATATCTTTATCCGAGTTTCAAGGTAAAGTTGTTATTGTAGATTTTTGGGCAACCTGGTGTCCACCTTGTCGCAAAGGTGTACCGGACTTAATTCAATTACAAAATGAAAATGATCAAGTCGTGGTTATAGGAATATCTCTTGATGCAGTTTCACGTGGCGGCGCAACTGAAAATGATGTAGTTCCGTTTATGAAAGAATATGGAATTAACTATCCCATCGTTAAGGGTGATATGAATGTTATTCAGCAATACGGTGGCATTCAATCAATTCCAACTTCTTTTGTTATTGACAGACGCGGATTTGTAGTTGCAAGACATGTTGGTTTAGCATCAATTGAAACTTATAGAAGCGATATTGAAAAAGCTCTTGCCGGAAATTATAATAGAGAAGATTATATCAAAGCTCCCGATTTTTCATTACCGACAATTAAATAAATTTAGGTATAGGGACAACTCATGAGTTGTCCCTACCAGTTAAAATGAAAAGAATATATTTCACATTAATAACTATAATATTTGTTTTTTTATTCACCGCACAAACTCAACCCGATCAAGATATAAGAGTAGAGTTCCGAGAAATTTCCAAATTGTTTATGGGTGATTTAAAATCTGTATTAATGAAGAATATTAAAGAAGGCGGACCACTTCAAGCGATTAATGTTTGTTCAGATACGGCAATGGCGCTAACAGATGAAATTGGAAAGCAAACCGGTGTGTTAATTAAGCGAACAACGTTTAAACCAAGAAATAGAAACAATACTCCGGATAAGTTTGAAGAAAAAGTTTTGCTCGATTTCCAAAAGAAGTTTGAAGAAGGCACGCTCGATGATAATTATGAATATTTAGAAATTATCAAGATCGATTCTACTGAATATGCTCGTTTTATGAAACCAATTTTTGTTCAAGGTCCTTGCTTACTTTGTCATGGAAGTGAGAATACGATGAGTAAAGATGTTCGTGCTTTAATAAAACATAAGTACAAAGATGATACTGCGGTGGACTATAAGAACGGTGATCTTCGAGGTGCAATTTCGATTAACAAAAAGTTGTAATTCTCAGTTAATCATCTATTCACCCTTCTCTGACTCAAATACAATTTTCCGCCAAGCCCCTAACAAAAAGTATTAATTGTAATTCTTCAACCCCCGAAAAATTTCTTCTATCCTGAGTACTAAAATTGACTTGATTATTTGTGTATATTAACATAATATACAATCATTATGAAGAAAATTTTTGATAAATGTGAAAGTTTTCAATGGGATGAAGGAAATTCAACAAAAAACTGGATTAAACATAATGTTACTGTAAGTGAGTGTGAACAAGTTTTTTTTAACAAACCAATTATAATTGATTCCATACAGAAAGAAACAAATGAGAAAAGATGGTATTTGCTTGGCCGAACCGACGATAATAAAGAATTATTTGTTGTTTTTACAATAAGAAGAAAACAAATCCGAATAATATCGGCAAGAAATATGAGTAAAAAAGAAAGAGTGATATATCATGAAGAAGTTAAAAAACATTCCAAAATTTAAAAGTGAAGTCGAAGAAAGAGATTTCTGGTTAAAGAACGAATCCTCAGAATTTATTAATTGGCAAAAGGCTAAACCAGTAACTTTTCCTAATCTCAAGCCGTCTACAAAAACCATATCGCTAAGATTACCGGAATCAATGTTAGATGACTTAAAATCTCTTGCTAATAAAAGAGATGTGCCATATCAATCATTTATAAAGGTAATTCTAAAAGAACGAATAGATAGAGAAAGTAGTCTAAATTCTTGAAAGGTATAAAATTATTAGTCACCCCCGCAGTAAATCTCCAAGATTTGTTGATTTAAAAAATTTTTCGGTGACATTTGTTACGGATTCTATTCTGAGAAATCCCGGGGATTAACTAATTCAATATCTCAGCCAATGCAGATTGAATATCCTCAACCGGAATAATTTTTATTTTTGATTTCTTCTTAACCGATTTCATATTTGCTTTTGGAATGACGATAGAATTAAATCCGAGCTTTTCAGCTTCGGCAATTCTTTTTTCGATATTGCTAACACCTCTTACTTCACCGCCTAAACCAACTTCTCCGACAACGACCAAACTTTCTTTTGCAATTTCTTCTTTAAGATTAGATGCAATCGCAGCGCAGACTGCTAGATCAATTGCGGGTTCTTCAATTCTTAAACCGCCCGCCATATTTAAAAATACATTTGATGATGAAAGACGAAGCTGTGCACGCTTTTCTAATACAGCTAGTAAAATTGATAATCTTCTGTAATCAAATCCGGTTGCAACTCTTTGCGGATTGCCGTAATTAGATGGAGTAACTAATGCTTGAACTTCGAGCAGAACGGGACGAGTTCCTTCCATACTTGCAGTGACTACAGATCCGCTTACAATTTTATCACGTTCACTTAAAAATATTTCACTTGGATTTGTAACCTCCGATAATCCAGCTCCGTGCATTTCAAAAATTCCGATTTCATTTGTGCTACCGAATCTGTTTTTCTGAGCGCGCAAAATTCTATATGAATGATTCCGTTCACCTTCAAATTGTAATACCGTATCGACTATGTGTTCCAGAACTTTTGGTCCGGCTATAAATCCTTCCTTTGTAACATGACCCACCACAATAACCGCGCAACCCTTAGCTTTTGCAAGCTGCATCAATGATGCAGTGCATTCTCTAATTTGCGTAACCGTTCCGGGTGCGCTATCAAAATCGGGGTTGTAGATTGTCTGTATAGAATCAATTATAACAACGGCGGGATTTTCATTCTTTATTTGATCTGTTATGAATTCCAAATTTGTTTCGGGATAAACTAAAATATTTTCGTTATTAACTTTTAATCGTTTTGCACGAAGATTAATTTGGCGGAATGATTCTTCTCCGGTTACATATAATACTTTATCTGAAATTTTTCCGGCTGCTTGCATAACTAATGTTGATTTACCCACTCCCGGATCACCACCTAATAATACGACGGAACCGGGCATTATTCCTTCTCCTAAAACTCTGTCAAATTCATTTATTCCGGTTTTAATTCGTTCTTCACTAAGCGGAACATCTTCAGTTAATTTAATTGGTTTCGATTCACTTTTGCTTTTTGTACTGCCGCTTTTTTTCGTTTCAAAAATTTCTTCTACAAATGAATTCCAACTTTCACAATTCGGACATCTTCCAACCCATCTTAATGATTCATAACCGCATTCGTTACAAACGTATTTTGTTTTCATCTTGCTCATTAAAAACCTGTCCTTTGTATAAATCCTTTTATGACCGGATCCGTGCTTTGTAAAACTTCGTTTGGTGTTCCGTTAAAATAAATTTTACCTTCATGCATCATAGCAATTCTTGCAGCTACATTTTTTACACTAAACATATCATGTGTAACTACAATTGAAGTTACATTTAACTTTTCTGCTAGTTCTTTAATTAGTTCATCAATTGAATCGGACATAACCGGATCGAGTCCCGTTGTAGGTTCATCATACAAAATATATTGAGGATCGTGAATAAGCGCGCGAGCAAGTCCAACTCTTTTTCTCATTCCGCCGGAAAGTTCAGATGGTTTTATTTTTTGAATTCCCGGTAAACCGACAAGTGACAATTTTTCTTCAACTTTTTTATCAATTTCTTCTTTTGTAAAACCATAATCATTTTCAACCAATGAAAGTGAAATGTTTTCTTCTACATTAAGCGAATCAAAAAGTGCGGCACCTTGAAATAAGAATCCGAATTTCTTTCGAATTTCTGTCAACTCGCTTTCATCAAGTGTCGAAATATTTTGACCTTCAATTTTAACCGTACCAGAATCCGGTTCTAATAATCCGACAATGTGCTTGAGTAAAACACTTTTCCCGCACCCGCTTCGACCAATAATCGCAAAAGTTTCGCCAGGTTCGATATTTAGATCAACACCGCGTAGGACGCTATTTTCACCGAAAGACTTATATAATCCACTGATTTCAATCATAAAATCAAATATATGAAAGTGTGAGTTGTTTAGCGATGAGAATATTTCATCAACAAAAAACAAAAAATATAATACGATTAATCTTGAATTAAACTTTTATTAATACTATTTTCATTTAATATTGAATCGACATCATAAATTATTAATTAATAAAGGTGCAATTATGAAACTAAAATTTATAATTCCCTTTCTGTTTATAGTTATTCTTTCCGCTCAAGAAGAAACTACATTTGAAGATGATATAGATCGCGCATTCATTCATGCAAAAAAGGGGCTTTATTTTGCATTGGGAAATATCCCCATCACAAAAAATTCTCTGTCACAAGATCTAATTGATAATGATGTTCTTATTGCCTCGGTAAAATTATCTAAGGAGACAAACGGTGTTAAAGTTACATCAACCGGAATTTATAAAACTTACTCTGTTGATCTCACGGTTTATAGATCATATGATTCATTGGAAAAGGAAGGCTACCGGCGTTAGTTGTTTAATTCTTTTATTACTCGGCTATGAATTCCTTTTGATGCCGCGATAATACTGTTGCCGGTTATTGCATCATTTCCATGATAATCGGTTATGGTTCCGCCGGCACCTTTTATAACTGGAATCAAAGCCATTGAATCCCAAACGGACATAATCGGATCAATCATTATATCTGCATATCCTGTTGCTACAAGATAGTAACCATAACAATCACCCCATTGTCTATATAATTTTACTTTTCTTATTAAAGACTCGAACGCAGAAATATTTTGAAATTTTTCAATGTTCAGATGATCAGTTGTCAATAATGTAGCATTCTCTAAACTTTCGCCTTCTCTAATTTTTACTCGAATCCCGTTTAATTCAGCAGATTCATTATCACCGATTAAAAATTCATTAAGAATTGGTTGATTGATAACACCTAAGATTGGATAATCATTTTTTGTAAGACCAATTAGTGTCCCAAATGTAACTGTTCCGGTAATAAAACTTTTTGTGCCGTCGATTGGATCAAGAATCCATTTATATTCGGAGTTCTCATTGGTAATTCCGAATTCTTCGCCAATTATTCCATGCTCGGGAAATTCCTTTTCGATCATTTTACGCAGACATTCTTCTGCTTTCTTATCAGCAATTGTAACAGGTGACTCGTCACTTTTTGTTTCGATTGCTATATCATTTCTAAAGTAATTACGAATTATTTTACCGCTTTCATCTGCTAGCACTTTAGAGAACTTTTTTAACTCGTTTAATTCTTTCATTTAATACTCACGGTTTATTTAAATAAAATATCAACCCGACTTAATTCACAATTCCCTTTTATCTCGTTATCTTTGTTGGATAAATAATAAAATAATGAAACCAGTACAACCAACATCTGCTAATATAAAAAAAGCCGCCGATATAATTCGTTCAGGCGGAACAGTTGCATTTCCGACCGAGACCGTATATGGACTTGGTGCCGATGGGTTAAATCCGGTTGCAGTTGCTAAAATATTCGATATCAAAAATCGTCCTACATTCAATCCGCTTATTCTTCATATCGGGAGTATAGACCAACTTCATTCAGTTTGCAGAACTAATAATGATTGGGTAAACAAATTAATTGAAAAATTTTGGCCGGGTCCTCTTACATTAGTTCTGCCTAAAAAAGAAATTGTACCCGAGATAGTTACCGCTGATAATCCGACGGTTGCTGTAAGAATGCCGGATAATAAAATTGCTTTGGAGTTAATTAAGCATTCTCAAAGACCGATTGCCGCACCAAGTGCAAACTTATTTAATAGACTTAGTCCAACAACAGCCGAACATGTTTACACTCAGATCGGGAATAAAGTAGATATGATAATTGATGGGGGTGCTACAGAAGTCGGAGTTGAATCCACAATTGTGGAAATAGAAAACGAAAATGTTTACTTATTGCGACCGGGTGGAATTACTAAAGAGGAAATTGAAAAGTTGCTTGATCGTAAAGTTATAGTAAAACAAAAATCAGCAGACCCAAATTCACCGGGTCAATTACCTTTTCATTATTCTCCGAGAACCCCTTTATATTTCTTAAACAAGGTTGATTTAAAACAATTGAAGGGGAATAAAGTGGGAGCCATATTTTTATTTGAGCAGAATGTCGAATTCAATTTTAGTGAAGTAAATATTTTGTCAGAAGATAACAATTTACGCGAAGCCGCTGCAAATTTATTTTCCGCTCTTCACCATTTAGATGAACAAAACTTAGATTTAATATTAGTTGAGCCAATTCCCGAAGAAGGACTAGGTTTAGCAATGATGGATAGATTGAATAAGGCAGCAGCAAATTTTTCTTAAAAGACTTCCATTAATTTTAACGCCATAATAATAATTGAAACGATAAGTATCGGTTTAATGATTTTCTCGCCTTTTTTAACGGAAATTTTAGCAGACCACCAAGCACCCAATCCGTTTCCAGCAGCCAAACTAATTGCATAAAACCAAACTATATTATCAGTTAAGATAAATATTACAATTGCGGGAATAGTAAACAAGAATGTTATAAATACTTTATGAACATTAACTAGAACCAAACTCTCTTTTAACAGATAACTCAGAGCAGCCATAAGTAAAAATCCAACTCCTACTTGAATGAACCCCCCGTAAAAACCAATTCCAAACATTGCTAGATAAACAAGTACAGGAACATTCTGAATATTTTCAATGCTCAACACCTTCTTCTTTGGAATGAGAAGTGTTGCAACGACACCTATCATTACCACACCAAGAATTTTTTCAAACAACACTCCTTCGATTCTGCTTGCAACAATCGCACCTAAAATTGCTCCTGGTAATGTGAACAGACCCATTTTTAAACTTAGTTGAAAACGTGAATATTTCTCAGAGCGGAATGTATAAATAGCAACTATGCTTTGTACAAGCACCGCAATTCTATTAGTTCCGTTTGCGACTGTTCCGTCTAATCCCAAAAATATTAAAGCAGGTAGAGTTAAAGTGGAGCCACCGCCTGCCATTACATTAATAATTCCCGAAATAACTCCGGCTGCAAATAAAATTCCGACACTTTCAAAATCATTCAACATTCGGCACCCTAAACAATTCTTAAAAGAATTCGATAATTAACTTAAATGGAAGACTTGTAAGTCTTGATCACTCTTGTTATTTTATTTCCCGAACAAATCCGACAAACAAATGACAAATCAAAATAATAATTCCGAAAAAACAATTAACCTAAATTCATTCTTAGAATTTTGCAATCATCTTAATGAAATAATAATTATCACGGATAACAAAGATTTAATAGTCTTTACAAATGAAGCATTTAAAAAACATTTCGGATTTTCCGAACAACAAATTAAGGATAAAAACATTGATAATCTTTTCCTTAATAAGCAGAAAGATATTTCGGACGGTAAAATATCCACAGCTACTATGGTTGATAAGAACGGTGTGGAGTTTAAATGTGAACTAAAATCAGTGACTCATACCTCTAATGAAAACCTAGAGTATAAGTTTTTTTTCGTAAATGACTTGCGTGAAAAAATAGAACAAAAACGTGAGCTAAAAGAATATGAAGATAGATTTCAAACCTTGTTTTTAGAGATTAAAGATGCAATTTATGAAAGCACTCCCGATGGAACATTGGTCGATATGAATCCTTCCGGTGTTGAACTTTTTGGCTATAGTTCAAAAGAAGAAATGCTTAAAGCTAATATTGCCGAAGAATTGTATCTAAATCCATATGATAGAACTAAGTTCAAAAATCAACTTGAACGAGAAGGATATGTAAAAGATTATGAAATAGGTGTTCGTCGAAAGGATGGAACAATTGCGACAGTTTTAGAAACAGCATTCACAGTTAAAGATGCCGAAGGCAAAATTAAATCCTACCGTGGTATTTTGCGTGATATAACTGCCGCAAAAAATTATGAGGCAAAACTTCGCAAATATATAAATGAGCTTGGCCAAGTAAATAAACAGCTTATTAAATCTGAAGAGGAATTAAAGAATCTTAATGCCGCAAAGGATAAATTCTTTTCAATCCTTGCACATGATTTGAGAAGTCCCTTCACTTCGCTGATAGGTTATTCGGAATTTTTAATTGATGATATAGAAGAACTTTCTAAAGAAGAGATTAAATCATTTGCGGGAAACATTAATGAATCGGCACAAGTAGTTTTTAATCTGCTCGAAAACTTATTACAATGGTCTCGTGTACAAACAGGAAGGATTAAGATAGATCCGGAAATATATGATATTTCACAATTAGCTGATTCTACTATAAACTTACTAAAGAATAATGCGCTCAAAAAAAGTATTAAAGTCATCAATAATATCCCTCAAAGAACTTTGGTTTACTCGGATGTTCAAACTATCAGTTCGGTAATGCAGAACTTACTTTCCAACGCAATTAAATTTACTCCTAAAGAAGGCAAAATTGAGCTCGGCTGTATCACTGCTCATGAAAAAATTGATCTCTTTGTGGCAGATACAGGTGTTGGCATAAAAGAGGAAGATAAAGCAAAACTTTTTAGGATGGATCAACATCTAACAACTGCCGGGACTGAAAAGGAAGAAGGCTCAGGTTTGGGTTTAATTCTTTGTAAAGAATTAGTCGAGAAAAATAAAGGATCAATCTGGGTCGAATCCGAACTTGGAAAAGGAAGTACATTCTACTTTAGACTTCCCACACAAGGTTAATTCAATTTTACATGTGCTAATTTTTTAGCAATGGCGTTATCCAAAAAGGTTGGTATTACAGCGTTTCTTGTTTTCAACAATGCGTTTGGGTCTTCCGCTAAACTTAACATCGATAAATATTTTGCCTCGCCAAATTTGCTCACAACTTGTTCTTTTCTTTCAGGTTTATGCAAATGATGAAGCATGCTCGGCGGATCGGCTTCGGGATGAAACTGTAACCCGACTATCTCTTCCGAGATTCTTACTCCCATCAATGCACGTTCATAATCAACATGCGGACGTTCTTTTTCTATTGCGATAATCCTGGCACCGAGATTTTTTAATACATCTTGATTCGGTTGAATAACTTGGTATTCTCTAAAATCAGCGCCGTAAAATACAACTCCAAGTTTATTGAAAATCTTCTCATTTAAACCAGCTTCGGTTTTATGAATAGGCATGATACCGAATGATGTAGAATTTCTCTTTTTCACTTCAGCAAATCCATAATGTCTTGCCATTAGCTGGAATGAATGACAAATGAATAGAACATGTTTCTTTCTTTCTTCGGACTTATTAAACGAATCAATGCTTGATAATAAATTGAAATAAGACTTTTCCCAAACACTTCCCTCACCTTCGAACGGGCTTCCGGGACCACCTGATGAAATGTAGATATCATAATCTAATTCGGCGATTTCATTTTTTGATCTCACATCAAACAAATCATAATTAATTTTTAGATTAGCATTTCTTTCATCAGCTTCTTTAATCAAATCCTTAAGGCATCTAATTCCTTGATTTTCTTCACCGTTGTAAAGATCTAATATCGCAATTTTTAATTCTATCATTATCTCGAAATATTTTAAAATTGAAAGCGAAAATATACTCAATATCTGAGTTATTTTTATTAATTTCTCGTGTTATGAAGAAGTTAGATTTCAAACCTCACAAATCAAAGGATGATTTCAGAAAAAATTATAAACTGCATGACTTAGCGGAAAATCATGGAAAAAATTTATTAATCCAGTGGGGCATAGACTTTGAGGAATTTGGGAAGGATAAACGATTCGAAAAACTTTGGGAAAAAGGAGAAGACAAACCCGATTTGATAATTAACATTGGTGAACAGAAATTTTTATTGGATTGGAAAAGCAAACATAAATCAAAGTGGATATTAAACAAAAGAGCTTATGATTCATACATTAATTGGTCAAATAAATTTTCTACAAACGTGATAATCGCATTTTTTGTGTTTGATGAAAATAACAAATTAAGTGAAAGAAAATTTGCGGTTATAAATAAACACCCGGTTAAAGAGAATACCGAAAAGCAATGGGATAAAAATTCAACTATTGAGTTTTCAGATGAACTTCCGGATTTTACGAAATCAAATCTTGTAAATCAATTATTGTAAATGGAAAGAACAGAGATAGAAGATATTTTTCGTAATTCAAATGATAATGACGAATTGTTTGATGCTTTTCAATTCGCATTAAAATCTAATATTAATGAAATCGAGTTATATAAAATTTTACTTGCAAATCCGGCATTATCAGAAGATGAAATCTGCATGTACACCGATAAAATTGCAAAAGAATTTAAACAGCATTCATATCCAGTTTTTATGTGGACTGCAAAATTATTTGAACCGCTAACATATAAAATAGAATCACTCGAAAAATCTTTTTATTATTTTAGAAAAGCCGCGCAAAATAATCCCACAAATTATATTCCGTATATCGAAGCTATGAATCTATTCAACTACGAAATTGAAATGGAATTAAACGCTCATATAATTAAGTTTGTTGAAGATTCCGTACGTCATGTAAACAGGAAAAGCAAGGTATATTTAAAATTGGCAGAGCATTACAAACTTGTGGAAAACTTTGAACTTCAGAAGAAATATGAATTGTTAGCTCAAAAATCCAAAGAGCGTGAGTGATTAGTAGTAATAACCAATCGTAAAATAGAAATGTGTTTCTCCCCAGCTTAATACATTTTTAGGAAGAGCATTTTTAATTAGAAAACTTCTTCCAACTGAAAACTCCGCCGGTCCAATCGGAGTATCAATAGCAATTGTGCCGCCAATTCCATGGCGTAAATCTTTAAACCGTATATTTTCTTGTTGCGCCCATATTGACCCAAGATCATACCTTGCTTTAAAGTATGTATCGAAGAAAAATTTAACCGGAAGCTTATAACGGTATTCCAGCGATGAAATTAATATTTGTCTGCCTCGATATTCATATTCACGATAACCAAAAAATGAATTTTGTCCGCCGAAGGAAAATTGCTGGCTTAGCGGAAGTGTTTCGTCCCCATAACCAAATTTCAATCTGAGGTTTAAATTGTGGTCGTCGGTGAAAGCAAAATAACTGTTATAATCCAAGTAAAGTTTTGAATAGCCTATATCACCGCCAAAAGCTGTTTGTGCTGTTTCATAAAATCCGTTAAAATAAATTCCCTCTGTTGGGAAAGGATATCTGTTTTGTGAATCAATTGACAGCTCAAATTTTAATGCTGCTATATTGGTTGTGTATTCATCGCTCGATGCAAATTGTTCAATCGCTTTTATATTATCTTGTTGATATCTTGCTTCGACAATTATATTGCCGAATTTTTGGAATTGAGTTCCTATACCGATTGAGCCGCCAAAATATGACTGCGAATACTCACCAAGTTTTGTTCTTACAAATCTCTTTTCAGTGCTTGTTGAGTCGTCCATATATGTGTTTATATCAATAGAATTATAAAATGCTTGAATTTTATAAGTAAAGTACGTATTAAAAATTCTATTGGCACGAAGTTCAAGAGCGGCAAATTGATTTCTTATTCCACCTGTAAAAATTGCTCCAAGTTCAGTTCCGGTTCCTAGTAAATTTTCCTCCCTTATGTCGAAGGATGGTTGTGTAAAATATTCATTATCCAATCTTAGTCCGAATCGGAATAATAGTGATGGCTTTTCTTTTACTTCTACCGTCAAAATATTTTGATTTTCTTTTTGTTCAATCCTTAGTTCAATATTTTCGAATAGCCCGGTACTTCTTAAATTAGTTAATCCTTGTTCTACTTCTCCCCTCACAAAGATATCGCCTTCACTAAAGGGTAATTCTCTTAATATAATTTCGTCATTGGTCTTTTCATTACCGTGAACAATAAGTCTATCGATTGTCTGTTCATCAACATTTATGCGAAGAACGTTATCCTCAAATAAATAATCTGCTATTCTAACAAGTGAGTATCCTTCCGTTCTATAATGTCTAAGGATATTTAGAAAAGTTTCGAGAATTTTTTTACTGTTGAACGGTTTACCACGTAAATTCATAGACTTTGCAACAACCGAATCTGCATCTATTAATTTGGCTCCGGAAATAATAATATTCTCAACAACCGGATTCACTTCAAAACTTATTATGAGCTTAGATGATAACGAATCAATTTCTGCCGAGAGTGATTTGAAGTCATCAAGAGCAGGATAGCTTATAATAATTTTAATTAATTCCTTTTCGGAAATGTTTTGTCCATCAATTATTTGTTCATCTAAGTAATTTTTTAAATCGACATTTTCACAAACAATCTCCAAATTAGAGTAAAGCACTTCATCAATATCGATTTTTGAGAGAGTGAGTGATTCTATATTTTCTTTTAATATATTTGTCGATTCTCTGGATGATTGATAACCGGAATCTATCAACTTTCTTAATTCGGTAAAATCATTGTTCTTCCGATGATTAATATCAGGACGAATTATAACATCAGCATTTTTTAGATGTTCATCATTAATTAATCTCATCGGAATACTGACCAATTGATCGGCAATTTCCCAAGGATACTTAAGTTCTTCCGAAGTTCTTAATGGACTTGTTACATCAACAGCGACTATATAATCGGCATTAGTTTGTGAAGCAATTTCGACCGGTACATTTGCCACTAAACCACCATCAACCAAAATTAAACTATCAACCCGGACCGGTTCCAATACTAAAGATACACTTGAACTCGCTCTCATCGCAGCGCCGAGTGTTCCCTTACTCAACACATGTGGTTCCCCTGTTATAAGATTTGTACTAACTGCTTTAAATGGATATAAAAACTCATCAAAGTTGTAAACTGTATTCAACGGAGCATTTAGACTTAATAAATTAAGATAATTTGAAACACGTTGACCTGTATTAATTGCGGTGGGAATAACCGGTTCAAAACCATCCAATCTGATTGCAAAAATAGCTTTATCTTCAGTTACTTTTTGATCCAAGAAAAGTTCTCTTCTATTAGTTTCTTCTAACGAGAAAAAATCTATCCATGGGGCAGTTATAACAAGCGAATCGAGTTCATCGAGTGAATAACCTGCTGCATATAATCCACCCACAATACTGCCCATACTCGTTCCTATAATTTGGTCGAATTCAATACCGGATTCAGTAAGAGCTTTTAACACACCAAGTTGAGCAATTCCACGCGCACCGCCGCCACTTAAAGCCAATGCAACACGAGGATTATATTCAGAACGAAACGATGATAATTCGAAGGGGAGAGTTTGTTTAATTAGTTTTAGATCGAGTTCTTTTGATGTTTGAGCAAAAAATAAAGAAGGCAGTATTAAACATAAAACCAGAAATGTCGTCTTCTTAAACATTTGTTAACCCGATCTAAAACCAACATACAATTTAGAATTTTTTAGTCTTCTTTTTTGATTGTCTTGTAGCTTCCTTTTGTAACTTCTGTTGTTTCTCGGCAGCTTCCATCATCCTCGCCATAAATCCACCGCCTTTTTTCTTAGGATCTTTTACCGGAACTAATTCTTCATCTGTCTTATGATTATTGATATAGTACTGTTGAGCAATTGAGAATAAGTTGAACATGAAGTAGTAAAGATTAAGTCCCGAAGGAAAACTCATAAACAATACAGTAAACATAACCGGCATAATATAAACTAAGGCTTTTTGGCTCGGATCCTTAATTGACATTTTCTGCTGGAGAAACATTGTTATACCAAGAAGAAGAGCAAGTCCACTGATCTTGTCTACTCCAAACAAAGGAATCGTAAACGGAAGTGTGGCAATTATATCCGGTGATGACAGATTTGTTATCCACAAAATAAAAGGTTCTTCTCTAATTTCAATCGTAACATTAAAGAAAGTAAACAATGCAAATAAAATCGGCATTTGAAGCAGCATCGGTAAACAACCTCCGGCGGGATTAATGCCATAGGTTGAATACAACTTCATCGTTTCCTTCTGCACTTTTTGCTGATCATCGGGATATTTTTCTTTCAACTCTTTGATCTTTGGTTGAAGCATCGACATTCGCTTCATCGATTTATAACTTTGTTTGGTAAGCGGGTACAATGCTATTTTGATAATAATTGTAAACACAATTATTACAAACCCATAATTCGGTATAAAGTTATGCAAGAATAAAAACAGAGGAAGAATAATATATTCAGAAATTGGTCTTAGTAATTGTAACCCGAAAATACTTCCGAAGTCATACATCGCATCGAAGTTACGATTATATGAATGCAATAAACTATAATCCATGGGACCAATGTAAAGTAAGAATGAATCCTTTTGATGTTTCTGATTTTTGAATGGGATTTTTAAAGTGGCGCTATAATACTCTCTTGCACCATACTTTGTGTTGACATGAGTTCCTTCAAAATAAGCACCGCCATCAGAATTAGGTTTTTCAGGGGCAATTATAATACCGAAGTACTTATTTTTAACACCAATCCAATCAACAGAACCGGAGATATCTTTTGTTAATTTTTCTCCTTCACTGGTAGCATCAACAATTACTTGTTCACCGCCTGAAAATGCAGAGGCATTGCTATAATTTGCTTCATCTACAGAATTTTGTTCAACGAAATTAATTCCATTTTCCCACATCAAATCACAAGTGTAACTGCTGACTATGTCATCTAGATTTATTAATTCAATATCAACAGCCGCAGAATATTTATCTCCGTAAAAAGTAAAAGATTTTATAATTTCTCTTCCTTCACCCAAGGAGTATGTGTACTTTAGAGTTAATGAATCATTTTCGGAAATTTCATATTGATTTCCGCTAAGGGAGGCAGTAAACGGTAAATTCTTTGTATTAATAAGCTGTCCGCTTTTAGTAACAAACAATAAATTAAAATCGCCGCCTTCTGTTTGATTTACAAGCTGAACATGTTTATCGTAAAAATTGTCTTCAGGTATATCTCTATGATACCAAGTAGCATAATTTTTTAAGTAGAATTTTCTAATTCGTCCGCCGCTGCTAGTTAATTCAGCTTTAAAAAGATTGTTATCAATTGTTATTACTTGTTCCGGGATTATAACTTCGGGAGTAAGTATTTCATTATTTACTTCTTGTTCAGATTCATCGGATAGAACTGATTCGCTTTGCTGTTTATTAATTATGCTTGTAGTATCCGGTGTAGTAGCGGTTTGGGGTTGAGGTTCGGGTGCATTAAAATATAACCATACGACTAAAATGATACCTATTAAAACAAAAGCAGCTGTTGTTTGTTTATCCATTATATTTCCAAATTTTATTCAATGGGATCATAGCCCCCTTTATTAAAGGGATTACATCTTAAAATTCTCCAAACAGATTTTGCGCCTCCCTTAATAACACCATATTTTCTAAATGCTTGAACCGAATATTCCGAACATGTCGGGTAAAATCTGCATGAAGGCGGGAATAAAGGAGAAATAAATTTTTGGTAAAGCTTAATCAGATATATAAAAATATTACGCATCTATATTCAAACGACCTTAATTCTGCCAACCAACTCGATAAACGAAGGCATAATATCTTTTAGATGAATCGTTTTTTCAGTTCTTTCATTAAAATTATTTGGAGAAAAAACAATCAGTAAATTACCTTGATCCAAATTCAATGCCTGGTACAACAAATTTTTATTCAATCTGAAAGATTCTCTTAAAAGTCTTTTTACTCTATTACGCCAGACGGCTTTTCCCGCCCTCTTATGAACAGCAAACGCAGCCTTAATTAAGCCGCGTTCGTTTGTTTTATCGAAAAAGTATGTTGCTTTTAATTTTTTATCGGAAGAGTAAACAGTAGTACCAAAGCTATAAACCTTTTCAAAATCATTTTTTCGTTTGATGCGTTCTGATTTTGAAAACCCTTGATTCTTCACATTTTTATTCGTCGCTAACTGTTAATTTTTTTCTTCCTTTTGCTCTTCTTCTCGAAAGAACTTTTCTACCGTTTTTGGTAGCCATTCTTTCACGAAATCCGTGTTTATTTTTACGCTTTCTGTTGCTTGGTTGAAATGTTCTTTTCATTACAATATACCTTTATTAAAATATAACTTTTCAAAAGAACCGAAAAATATGGAAATATTAAATTATTTACAAGGAAGGAGTTAGGCAAAAATAGTAGGGCGAAAGTTTACCGGCTGCCACCAGCCAAGAGACAACCGATGCTCCCGCCCTCTCAGTAACGAACCAGACGTTTGTTCGAATTTTTTGTTTTTACGTCTTAAAAATGAGGGTGCATTTTCTCTATACTGTTCAACCGATGTGCCATCTTAAAATGTCTAAAAATGGGGAATTTTCTAACTTTTTAATGAATTATTAATGTCTCATTTTGAGGATTTTGGGCTACTGTTTCAAAATTTGACACAAATTTAAACTTGTGGGTCTAGTACAGTGAGATTAAGATGAGGTAGGTGGTAACTTCATAGAAAAATTATAACCCATTAAGATCTTCAATTTTGCCAACATCCTGCCAAAATGAATAATTGTGCAGATATCCTTTTATTAGCTCATGCTTCGAGGCGGTTAAATAGACATCTATAATTGAGAAAACATCTTTATTAGGAAAGAAATCGAATATTTTGGGGCTCATAATTTGAATTCCGCTAAACGCAAATTGATTTAGATTATTTCGTCTTCGTGAGATTATCTTCTCATTTTTATTAACATTTTCCCATCCGCATAAAATCATATCGTTATCAAATAAAAAATACCTCGAGCTTTTTCTATTTCTAACTGCTACGGTTGCAAGAGAGTTATTTTTTATGTGGATATTATAAAGTTCTCTTAGATCTATGTCAGAGACAATATCAACGTTATGCACAAGGAAAGGTTGATCATCGAAAAACCACTTTGCTTTTTTAAGCCCGCCACCGGTATCCAATAACTTATCACGTTCATCAGAAATAACAATTTTTGCTTTGAATTTTTTCTCATTTACAAACTGAATTACTTGATCAGCAAAATGATGCGCGTTAATTATTATTTTATCAATTTCATTTTCGATTAAGCGGTTGATTGTAATTTCAAGTAGAGATTTCCCTTTTACTTCAACTAATGCTTTTGGTTTATCATTAGTTAGCGGGCGAAGGCGAGTTCCTAAACCGGCAGCAAAAATCATTGCTTTCATAACTCATCTCGTTTTTTTAACTCTGTATGTTTAACATCAACTTGAAGATTTGGTTTGGTGAAAAAGTATTTTGCAGTTTTTTCGGCACAATAAACCGAACGATGTTGTCCACCGGTACAGCCGAAATTTATCATAAGATTTTTAAACCCGCGTTCTTGATATTCTTTTACGGTTGGTAAAATTAATTTCCATACATTTTTTAAATACTTATCAACATCAGATTTTTCTTCTAAAAATTTTATAACCGCATCATCCTTACCGGTTAATATTTTATACTCGTCATATCGTCCCGGATTATTTAATCCACGACAATCGAAAACAAATCCTCCTCCATTACCAGAAGTATCTTGAGGTATACCCTGCTTATACGAAAAACTTGTTATTGTTATTTTGAGCCTATCGTTTTTTTCTTCTCTAAATTTCTTTCGGATTTCCGAGTTAATTATTCCGGCGATTGCAAAAAATAATTCATCACAGTTAATTGTCACTTTTTGATTTTCGATAAGCCATTCAAGATTATCTATTGCGTGAGGAATACTTTTTAGGAAATGATCTTTCCTTTCATAGAAACCTCGAAAACCATAAGCGCCGAGTGTCTGAAGTATGCGAACTAAAACAAATCCATAATAATATTTTATAAACTCGTCTGTGTTTACTTGAATGTCCTTTTGCAATTCATTTAAATAATAGTTTAGAAGTTCTTCTCTTTGATCAAATGTGAGATTTGCTCGCGCACTCCAAAGCAATGAGGCGACATCGTATTGAAGAGCACCTTTTCTTCCGCCTTGAAAATCTATAAAATAAAGTTGATTGTCCTTTATCATAATGTTGCGTGATTGAAAATCTCTGTACATAAAATAGTCTGCATTAACTCCGCTTAAATATTTTGCTAGTACTTTAAAATCATTTTCTAATTTTTGTTCATCGAACTGAATGTCTGCCAATTTCAGAAAATAATACTTGAAGTAGTTCAAATCCCACAAAATTGACTGCTCATCAAATTTATCTCGCGGAGAACAAACCGAATAGTCTAAATCTTTTCCGGCTTCTATTTGAAAATTTAAAAGTGTACGCAACGCTTGTTGATAATATTCTTTAACAGTATTTGTAAATCCTTCTTGATTTAACAAATCAAACAAAGTTTGATTCCCCAAATCTTCAATTAGATATAAATTCTCGTTTAAGTCTTCCGCTAAAACTTGCGGAACTGGTAAGTTTTTTGTGAAAAAGTGTTTAGCAAAGGTTATAAATGCTCTGTTTTCGGCTTTATCTTTGTTTAAAGCTGCTATTGCAGATGCTGTTTTCCCGGTTATTCTAAAATATTTCCGGTTTGAACCTGATTGTGGAAGCGGAACTATCGTAATAGCATTTTCGATTGACCATGATTTGAAAAGTCGATTTATATTTTCTTTTAAAATTGGATTCATAAGGATGTCTATTGTTCCGGTTAATTTATACAATAATTTTGAAAAATGAATTGATAGATATTACCCCGCAAGCATTTAATTTGCTAACAGGGCTTAGAAGAATTTTTCGGATTATCTTATTAACAGCATTTTCTTTGTGTCGGTAATGTTACCAATTTCTAATTTATAAAAGTAAATTCCGCTCGAAAAATCTCCAGCAGCAAATTGAATTTCATGAGTTCCTGACTGTAGCTTTTGGTTTACCAATACTGTCACCTTTTTACCGAGAACATCATAAACTACAAGTTTTGTGTTTAACGTTTCACCTTTAATGTCCATTGGTATTGAGAACTTTATTGTTGTCGTTGGATTAAATGGATTAGGATAATTTTGATACAATTGAAAATTTATAGTGAGAATTTCATCGTTATCTTCCACACTTGTGAGAGGTTCACTTTTGAAAATTCCCTCACCGGTAACTGCAAAAATATTGTTAGATGAATTTGCGACTAAAGAATAAACTCCAAGGTGAGTCAACCCTTCATTCATATCCTTAAACCAAGTTCCGTTTGGGAAGCCGGATACGAATACACCGCTTTGGCCTGTCCCAATAATTAAATTGTCCTGGTAATCTGTTGTCATCGAATGAACCCAGCCATTACCACCACCATCATGAACCTGGCTCCAATTTAATCCATAGTCGGTTGACATATAAAGTCCATCTCCGGTTCCAGCAAAATATTTTTCATTAGAAGTTTCTAACAATGCAAGAATTGGAGCACTAGTTGTTTGCGGAAGTCCCAAACTTGATTTCGTCCAACCATCACCATAATTATTAGAGAAATATATTTCACCAAGATTATTACCTAGCATTATTTGTCCGTGTAAATCAGCAGCTATAGTATTTGGAATTCCTGATAGACCATTATTTACACCAACCCAATTTACTCCATTATCAACCGATCTTATGACGCCGTAATTTGGAGCGACTGCAAAAATATATCCATTCGACGCGACTGTAATTTCTCTAATTTGATTAAATGTAAGACCGGTTTCAAGTTTAACCCAGTTCTCCGCATTATCTGTTGATTTAAATATTCCATCCCAAGTACCTACGAATATTTCGTCTGCTGAATTTATGGCAACCGTCCAAGCTTCCAAATTAGTAAGACCATTATTTTTTTGAACCCACAATCCACCGGCGTTTGTAGAAACAAAGATTCCGTCACCGCGTGTTGCGAGACAAAGAACATCATTAGAATTAACTGCAAGATCGCTAGGATTAAAACTTGTCATCCCATTATTAACAGGCACCCAGAAATCTGTTTGTGCTAAAATATTGGTTGTGAATAAAACGATAAGGATGACAAAAAGACATTGTTTGAGGTTGAGATGGATATTCATTTGATGCCTCCTGTATGGAGATTGAATTTTACTAATTGTTAATAGGTTAGTTTGTTGTGATTCCTTTAAGGCAAAGTTTATATAGAAACACTCTTATACAAAGAGTGATAAATTCAACGTTGAGATTTTGGAAAGAATCCTAAGGAATTATAAGTAAATTAATTTTTATTTTCTATGCGTTAAATTGCTTTTGATTAGAGAGCAAATTAGATATGTGGATAATATATCTTTTCTAAATTTTCAATTTGCTGTAGGGACAACTCATGAATTGTCCCTACAAAAAATTACAAGACTGATTCAAGTCTTCTTACTTCTTCTGTACTTAAAACAAAATCATGTGCGGACATAACTTCTTCTGCTTGTCTTGCATTTCTTGCCCCGACAATTGCCGCGGTTACTGCTTCATGCTTCAACGTCCATGCAATTGCAACTTCTCCTACATGACGATTATGGTCTGACGCAATTTGTTTCATTTCTTCAACAAGTTTCAAATTTTTGCTGAGACTAGGTTCTGTAAAATCGCGTGAATTTTTTCTCCAATCATCATCCGGTAATTGTTCGATTTTATCACGATTATATTTTCCGGTTAAAATCCCTGATCCCATCGGGGAATAAATAATGGTTCCGATATTTTGTTTTTTAACATATGGAAGAATTTCTTCCTCAATATCTCGGCTTATTAAACTATACTTTGGTTGAAGTGAAGTAATTGGTGCAATAGATTCTGCAATTTTCATTTGCTCAACATTAAAATTAGAAACACCAATGTGTTTTACTTTCCCTTCTTCCTTTAATCTTGCCATCATTTCCCAAGCCGGTTTAATTTTTTCAGTATCGTCTTCGGGCGGCCAATGAATTTGATACAAATCAATTGTATCGGTTTGTAACCTTCTCAAACTATCTTCGCATTCTTTTCTAATAGAATCCGGATCGTGATTCTTTCTGACATGTCCATTATTATCCCAGATTAAAGAACATTTTGTAAATACATACGGTCTATTGCCATCATATTCTTTAAGTGCCTTGGTTACAATTTCTTCAGAATGTCCGACTCCATAAACAGCGGCTGTATCAATCCAATTAATTCCCATATCTAATGCTTTATGAATTGCTTCAATGGATTCTTTATCATCTTGACCTCCCCAACCAAAATCCCAACCTGCACCGCCGATTGCCCATGCACCGAACCCTATTAGAGTAATTTCTAAATTGGAATTGCCTAATTTTCTTTTTTCCATTTTATCTCCGTATTAGTTCAACATTACTTTAGTGTAACAACTTTTTCAACCGATTTCAATAGTTCACCGCCCCTAACAAGTTGAATAACTTTTTGAATATCGTCATAGAGTATTCTATCTTTTTTCAACGGTTTAACCTGTGTTCTGATTTTTTTATAAAGCACTTGTGTACCTTTACCGGGTTTTAACGGTTTCAAAAATTCAATCCCCTGTGCAGCAGTTAGATACTCAATTGCAATAACGGTTTCAACATTTTTTAATATTTCGTAACACTTTCTTGCGGCAATTGATCCCATCGAGTTATGATCTTCTTGATTTGCCGAGGTTGGAATAGAATCAACACTTGCGGGATGTGCTAATGTTTTATTTTCCGAAACGAGTGCGGCTGCAGTATATTGTGCAATCATTAACCCGGAATTTAATCCGCCATGTTCGGTTAAGAATCTCGGTAATTGACTGAGTGAACCGTTTACTAATCTTTCAATTCTTCTTTCGGAAACACTTGCTAATTCAGCTAAAGCAATTGACATGAAATCCATTGCAAGCGCCATCGGTTGTCCATGAAAATTTCCTCCTTCACGATGATCTCCTTGTTCAGGGAAAATTAACGGATTATCGTTAACCGAGTTTAATTCAATCTCAACTTTTGAACAGACGTAATCAATTGCATCACGTGATGCACCATGAATTTGTGGAATGCATCTTATCGAATATGAATCCTGCACGCGTGGATCATTTTTTAAATGTGATTTTCTTATCTCGCTTCCTTTAATTAATTCCAGCATATTTTTTGCAGTGGTAATTTGTCCGGGGAAAGGGCGAAGTTTATGTAGTCGTGGATCGTATGCTTTGTCCGTTGCTCTTAATGCTTCATGACTTAATGCAGCGCTTCCGTCGGTAAGCTTGTTAAGTTTTCTTGCACGATTACAAATCACCGAAGCAAATGCAGTCATCATTTGTGTCCCGTTGATTAGCGCTAGACCTTCTTTTGCCTTTAGTTTAACCGGCATTAATCCATGTTTTTTCAGAGCCGATTTTGATGATATTGTGTTTGTAAATTTATCTGTTTCTTCATCAACGTTTTTGAAGACTTGAACTTTACCTTTTCCAATCATGCCTAAGACAAGATGAGCAAGAGGAGCTAAATCACCGCTTGAACCGACCGAACCTTGAGATGGAATTACAGGAATTATATTCTTATTCATCATATCAATCAAAAGCTGTAAAGTTTCCAGACGAATGCCCGAATGTCCGGAAGCAAGCGCGTTTGCTCTAAGCAGCATCATTATTTTCACGATGAACGGAGGAAGGTTTTCACCAACTCCGGTTGCATGACTAACTATTAAATTTTCTTGAAGCTGATCATTCTCATCTTTTGAAATTTTTACATTGGCGAATTCACCGAATCCGGTAGTAACGCCGTAAACAACTTTATCCTCGGCAACCCAATTTTCAACTAGGGCGCGAGCTTTATTTACTTTTTTCTTCGCATCGTTTGTTAATTCTACGGTTGGATTTTCTTTTAAGAAGAAATCAATTTTTTCAAGTGTAAGTGATTTGCCGTCGATTTTGAGTTTCATATATAAATCCTTATAAAACAGTGGAGTTATTTAAGGTATGCAATTTAATGATAATTGAGAAGAACATCTCGCGCAACAAAATTGTCAAACTATCCTCCAGAAGCCCAACCCCGATTTATCGGGGTTGGGATTCTAGTTATTGGATATTTTTAATACATCACCAATTTTAATAATGCCGTTTCCTTCATGCAGTAAATTCATTCCGAACATTACTTTATTTTCAACGGATCTATAAGTTGCCAGAGTTTTAAGGGGTTCAATTCCTTGATTAGCATTGCTCTGATCAATTGTTGTGATTACACAACGGGCACAAGGTTTAACCGGTTTAAATACTATTTCGTTTATTAGAAATTTTTTCCAAGTGTCTTCGTCGTGAGGTAAACCACCGGCAAAAACTAAATTGGGTCTAAATCTATTTATCGGCAGAGGTTCATCTAATTTTGAATTAAGCAAGTTAAGTGATTCTTGTCCAATTATTAAAAACGGATATCCGTCGGATAAGTTTGTAATCTCATTATTATTTGCAAATCTTTGATCCACTTTTCTTAGCGAGTCATCCGGCATGTGTACAAGTTTACACTCTATGTTTAAGTAATTAGAGAACCACTCATTTATTTCTTCATTTGATTCGATGACGTTAACTTCATCATCCCATACTATTGCTTTACTGGTTTTCTTTATCTCTTGTTCAATCGGGATTTCTACTTTATCGTTTGGATAATTTTTTGCGAATACTTTCAGCTTACTACCACTTAGTTCTGTCTGAAGCAATGACATCTGTTTATGTTTGCGTTGAGATAAAAACGAATTGTTATTATCAACAAGCATCCACCTTCTATCGTGCTTAAATCCGCGATCGGTCACTTCGGTCGATTCAACTGAAAATCCACCCAATGATTTAATGGGATAGATATATATTTCACTTACATGATAATTGCTCAATTTACTTAACCTCATTAATAAGGTTACTAATTTTATTAACTGTCGGTTTGTTAGCACGGAATTTCATTATTATAACGTCATCTTCATACTTTACATCAACAACTTCTGCAAGCGAATGGATTTGCGACACTAATTTTGAATGATGATTCTTAAGCTCGACAACATGTTCAATAAAATTTTCCTCATAAATTTTCAGTAGTTTGTCTCTAAGCTTTGTGATATTGATTCCCTTTTGTGCTGAAATTAAAATTGCATTGTCAAACTTATTAAGCACATAATCCATTTTTGTTTTATCAGTGATCAAATCAACTTTATTGAATATTCTGATTTGAGTTTTCTTATCCGTACCAAGCTCTTTCATTGTATCATCAACCACATCAATATGATCTTCGAATGAGGGATGCGACACATCAATTACATGTAGAATTAAATCTGCATCGCGAACAACATTTAATGTTGATTTAAATGAAGCCACAAGATGATGAGGAAGTTTGCGAATAAACCCGACCGTATCACTTATTAGTATTTTTTTATCCTGCTCAATTTCAAACGAACGTGTAGTTGAATCAAGTGTAGCAAAAAGTTTATTCTCCGCTAAAACTCCAGCACCGGTTAACAAATTTATCAATGTAGATTTACCGGCATTAGTATAACCTACCATCGATGCTTTTATAAAATCTTCACGCCCGCTGCTTTTTGTTCTTTGCTGCGATTCAATTTTATCGAGTTTGTCTTTAAGCTTTGCAATTCTATCGCGTATAATTCTTCTATCTGTTTCAATCTGAGTTTCACCGGGACCTTTCGTTCCGATACCACCGTATTGCTTGGAAAGGTGAGTCCATGCTCGTGTTAAGCGAGGTAAAGTATACTGTAATTGTGCAAGTTCAACTTGAACCTTTGCTTCTCTGGTTCTTGCGTGAGAGGCAAAAATATCAAGTATCAATCCGCTTCTATCAATAATCTTTTTTTCAAACATCTTTTCAAGATTTCTAACCTGTGTTGCGGTTAAGTCGTCATCAAAAATTATAAGATTGATTTTATTCAACTCTGCAAGTTCGGCAATTTCTTCGGCTTTACCTTTGCCTATGTAAAATGCCGAATCAGGTTTGCTTTTATCCTGCATAATTTTAAATATTGTATTGGCTCCCGCAGTATCGGCAAGCATTTCAAGTTCATCAAGATGTTCTTGTACTTTTTCTTTTGATACTTCACGAGTT
This sequence comes from Melioribacteraceae bacterium, assembly GCA_030584085.1. Lineage (NCBI taxonomy): Bacteria > Pseudomonadati > Ignavibacteriota > Ignavibacteria > Ignavibacteriales > Melioribacteraceae > Melioribacteraceae bacterium. The sequence continues at coordinate 240,476 of CP129490.1, read as the reverse complement.
GCTAATCCAACCAGTATCGCATCTTCTCTTTCAATTTTTGGTAGTTCTATCATATTTTTTTTATCCAATATTTACTTTAGATTCCCGCTAAAAGCATACCGGAATTACAGGATGTTAAGCTAATTTTCGGATTAACGTTTTCATGGTTTGCAACTTACCATAACTTAATACATTACGTCTTTAACTCGGCAAAATCTTTTCTGGAATTTTTAGAGACAAACATTTCAATCAATGCAATAAATAAAGCGGCAATTAGAAAATATTTCCAGAGTTCGGTTCCAAACCTAGCTTGCTTAATTGATTCTTTATAATTCGTTGATGGTTCAATAAACGTATAATTATCTTCAACCGATAATTGATTTAAAACTTTTTCGATTTCTTCATTACTAGCGTAACTTGTAACAGATTCCGCCGGATCAAAATTTACCACAACAAAATCTATAAGTTCTTCACCAGAATAAATTTTATAGACTCCGAGCTGATCGGTTTTGTCATACGAGATAAAATTTTGATCACTAAATTCATCTAGATTAATAAACTCCTCGGTTTTATCCGGCTTTACAATTTTTAACTGCGGAAGGTTTAATTTACTAATTCTGATTTCAAAACTCTCTCCGGCGATAATATGTTTACCCGCATCGGATTTTGATGTTTGATACAGCATAGACTTATTTATTAAAGGAGCAAACAGAGATTTAACCGGAAAATTATTCCAACTGAGTAACGGCGAACTATTAAATAATAATAGGCGACCTTTACCTTGTTTAATTTCACTTAGGAATAATGAATTATCGTTTAGACTTATTATGGGGAACAATTGCTCGCTTGGAAGAATTTTGAAGTATGTATAAACTTCAGGAGACTCAACTTTTGTATCTTTTTCATTTTCAAATAAATCACTGAAGATGGGATGTTCATATTCAACTTTGTTGAAATATGCAATTGATTCAGTTGAATTTGCTGACCCAACTTGAGTTATGTTTTGGCGAATTCCAAGTTCGGATAATAACTTCCGGATATTATTCGAATCACTTAACGAGCCCGGGAAGAGAATAACTCTTCCTCCATCTTCAATATATTTTTGAATTGCTTCAGCATTACTGATATTATTTGAACCGATAATTACTACAACATCGTAAGTTGAGTTCAAGTTAAAAGTTAATTCTGAATTGCTGATTTCTTTTATAATCGTTGTTCGTTTATCGGATGAAGTTTCTAAAGCTAGTTTTACAAATCTTGCGTCAGTTAGGCCATCAGCGGCTAACAAAACACTTATTTCCTCAGGGACTAAAAATGCAGTATATCGAACATTATCATGAGTAATATCATCTTGTTCAATCTCTAAAAATGATTCTATCAAACCGCTTTTATCTAATACTGTTTGAAGGTAAATCGACTTAGTACTTTCATTTTCAAAAGAAAAACTCTGCTGAGCCGAACGAGTATTATTCATAAATAAAGATGCTACACTACCTGAATTACCATTCGAATTAAACTTTTGTATCTGTGCCGAAAAAGAAATTTCTTTCCCCGGTTCCAGCAGTTGATTCTCCAAGTCGAACTCTGTAATTCCACTATTATAAATTTCTTCATTCGCAAAATTCATTAGATAGATTTTCAAATTGGCATCAAGTTTAAAATCATAACTTGAGATATTATCGACAAAGTCCTTTTGACTAAAATCCGATAGTATGAACAACTCTTTATTGAAGTTGTTTGATGATTTTAGTAAATCATTTGCAAGTAATATTGCATCATGCATTTCGTACTTTTGAACAGAAATATCAGCAGTGTTAATATTTTTTTCTAAATCCGTTATACTGGTTGTAAACTTACCTTCATTTAATGATGATGAAAAAATAATCGCGGCTTCATCACCTTGTTGAAAATCTTGCATAATAGTTTTTACTATTTCTTTCGCTTTATTAAAATGAGAACCATTTCCTTTAACTACTGACATGCTGAATGAATTATCGATTATAAAAACGGTTGAAGTTTTTGCTGCAGAAGTACCAGCAATCGTAAACGTCTCGAAAGTTGGTCTAGCAAAAGCTGATACCAACAATAGAATTAAAAGTATTCTTAATGCAAGAAGCAGCCACTGTTTAAATCTAAGTTTACGAATTTTTGTTTTCTGTAATTCCTTCAAAAATGCGAGCGTACTAAATTCAATTTTCTTCAATTTTTGCAAGTTGAGAAAATGAAGCAGTACCGGAATTGCTGCCGCGAGAAGTCCTATTAAGAAAGCGGGATTAAGAAATACCATTTACTATTTTCTATTTACGATTGATTATTTACTATTTATTTACAGTGTGTTGTAAAGTTGTGTAAAATCATCTGTTATTTTTTGTAATTCAAATTTTTGTATAACTGTCTTTCTTGCTTCTTTACCAAGCTGTTCTCTTTCACTAGTTAAGTTGATAAGTTGTTCCAATTTTTCTTTCAGTGAAAAATGATTTTTGTTTTCAAAAAACAAACCGTTTTTACCATCCTCAATAATATCAAGTATTCCGTCTGCATTTGAAGCGACACAAGGTTTTTCCATTGACATTGCTTCGGTTAAAGCAATTCCAAATGCTTCGGCATGTGATGGGAAAGCAAATATATCCATAGCTGAATACATTTCAGGCATATCGGTTCTAAATCCGGTGAAAATTACTTTTTTCTTTAAACCCAGTTTTTCTACCAAATCATATATTTTTTTACCGTAAGTATTTTCACCTCTACTTGGTTCGCCGACTATCAGAAACTTAAGGTTATCGTATTTTTCAACAAGGATTTTGGCAGCATTTAAAAACTCTTCATGACCTTTGCCTTCAGTAAATCTAGCACTCATTCCGATAACAATTTCCTTTTCAGATAAGTTAAATTCTTTTCTAACTTTTTCCCGATCAATTTTCGTGGGATCAAATTTTGTTGTATCAACGGCATTAAAAATTATTTTTACTCTACTTTCATCAATTGGACATGTTTCTATAAGATTATTTTTAATGATTGTAGAAATTGCGGTTACCTTACTAACTCTATCATAAAGTTTCTTGTGTAGAAAATCTTTCTTTACAATATACGATCCCATTTGCTTTGTTAAGATTAAAGGTGTCTTATTATTTGATAAGTTCAGCGCGGGAACAAGCGTCCATAAATCCTTTGAGTAATGTGTGTGAATTACATCAAATTTAGTAGATTTTAGAAATGATGAAAGTTTGTAAGTCTCCAAAGGATGAAAATAACTCTTAGCACTTATTTTTTCGATTTTTATTTTTAGTTTTTTCGCTTCCGTATGAATTTTAGAATTTGGATAACAGACCAACGAGCATTCATAATCTCTTTTGATAAGCTGATCCGTTAAAGTGAGGACAAACATTTCCATTCCGCCCCAACTCTGTGAGAGGCAGGACATCAGTATTTTCATTTGTAAATCCTCTCAATGCGGGCACCTTTAAAATAATGAAGAAGAATTTCATCAAACATGTAACCTTTCTCACCCATAACAGCAGCACCAATTTGGCAAAGCCCGACACCATGTCCCCATCCGGCACCGTGCAAAATAAATGTACCGGGGATACCTTCGTGCAAATCTTTTGCTTCAACAAAAAATGCGGAACTATACAAATGTGTTTCCGATAATGTTCTTCTAATTTCTAGTTCTTTTCCGATGACTAATTCTTTATTTGAACCAACAATTTTTAGTTTTATAATTCTTCCCGAATAACCTCGCTGAATTGGAATTAATTCGATGATTTTACCAAAATCAATTCCCGATTTTTTATGAATTAACTTCGCCAATTCCTCTTGTGAATATTGAACTTTCCATCTGAAAAAATTTTGAGTTTCTCTATCGTAATCGACTAAAATCTGTGAGAGTATTTTTTCATCTTTTGTATTACAGAAAGCAGAAGGATTTCCTTTGATCCATTTTACCGCAGCATGTTCTTGGGTTAAATCTGTATCAAGATTTTCCGGTTCGAACTTGTAGTCAATTATAGATGAAAGATATTTTTTTGGTTGATCTTCCCAAACATTTTCAAAAGATTCTGAAATACCACCGCAACATTTTGAATATCGAGTATCACAGATATCATTATTATAAACAATTGCAACACCGCGTGTATCTTCAACAGCAGAAAAAGCTCTATCATTATATTTTTTTGTTATACCTTGATAACGCTGACAGTGATCATCCGAACAAAACTCATAAAGTTCGTGATCATTTCTGTCATACCATCTTATAATTTCATCGTCGGTAATAATTTCGGTAGAAGATTTTTCTTTCTTTTGTTTTCTTGCTTTCAATTGTGCAATAACCCAGCTCCGTGAAATAATTGCATGTGCTTTTAACAATTCGATCGGACTTGAGGCAGACATTTCCGAACTAATAACACTTGTTAAATATTGTTCAAGCGGAACTAAATTAATTCCAAGAATATCTCTTTCTTGGACAATTAGTTTAAGCGCTCCGTGAAATCGAAAATTCTTCTGTCGCTGCCAATGAAAATTTATACCAATTGTTACATCTTTTAATAAAAATGTTTCTGAAGAAGGATCGCGTGGCTCTAAAATTAATCCATCGAACGATTGAGAATAATCCGCGCCGGTTAAAGTAATTTTTCCCGATTCCCAATAGGCAGAATATTTTCCGCTGAAGTTATGAGTTACACTTCTAATCCGGAAATCTCCGTATAGTTCAAGATTGACGCTCGGACTCTTGATCAGCCCAACGCTTAATGTAGGTTCTCTCATTGATATCATAATTGAATTGTAAATATATTAATACGAAGATTAACAAAACAGATCAGATTATACGCCAATCCAATCCTCTAAAATTTTCTGATAATTACGCGGATCAAATTGGATGTATATATATTCAGCCGCATTATTTAATTGGTATGGATCATTTTTCAAAACTTCAGAAAGTTCTTCCATCGATTCGGCACGTGCTATAATTATTCCCCCGATTTGCGGAGTTTGCGGACCTGACATTAATACAATTCCTTTTGTGTATAATGTATCTAAAAACTCTCTGTGAGCGGGACGAAGTTTCGCAATTTCATCAATATGTGCGTTATATCTTATTTCAACTACAAAATGATGCATAAAATCTCCTCAGCAATTCTTCATTTTCTAATTTAATTAAAAAATCGGATTTGTTATCTTTGTTTCCTCAAATAAATAGGAATACCAAAATTGATGAATCAACAAGAAAATAAATATAAAGTTTTACTTTTTTACAAATACGTAAATTTTGCCGAGCCTGAAAAATTTAAAGAAGACCATTTACAATTTTGTCTTGATAATGATATAAAAGGAAGAGTTTTTATCGCTTATGAAGGAATTAACGGAACTGTCTCGGGTCTTGTTGAAAACATTGAAAAATATAAATTGCATATAACTTCATATCCGGAGTTTTCCGATATCTGGTTTAAGGAAGATCCAGCCGACCAACATGCTTTCTACAAATCTCATGTAAGAGTGAAAAAAGAAATCGTGCATGCAGATTTTGGAAAAGTTGATTTAAGCAAAACCGGCAAAAGACTTAAACCGGAAGAATTAAACAAATTTTATGAAGAAAATAAAGACTTTGTGATTATAGATACTCGTAATACTTATGAAAGTGAAATCGGCAGATTCAAAAATGCAATCACACCCCATATGACTACATTTCGCGATTGGCCTAAAGTTGTTGAAGAATTAAAAGAATATAAAGATAAAACTGTTGTTACTTATTGCACCGGTGGAATTAGATGCGAAAAAGCTTCTGCTTATTTGGTAGAACAGGGTTTTAAAGATGTGTATCAAATGAATGGCGGAATTGTAACTTACACTAAAGACAATCCAAATAAATTTTGGGAAGGCAGCGTATTTGTCTTTGATGAAAGAAGAATAGTTGAACCAAATACAAATCCGGAATTGAAACATACCGGTAAATGTTATTATTGCGGTGAACCTGCTTCATGGTATATCAATTGTCATAATCAAAATTGTGATAAGTTGCTTGTAACTTGTCCGGAGTGCAAAGAAGAAAATGAGTACTGCTGCTCGGATGAATGTCGCGCTTCCGAAAATAAACGAAAGAGAATACATGGATGAAATGATTGATTATTTCCAATTGACTATTGATCTTATAAAATCATAAATATCTTCGTTCCACGAAATTTTTATATCTTTGAGTTCCAAAACGGAGAAGACTGCTAATAAATGAGTAACAAAAACCTTTCACAACTCTCTGCAATTGCGATAGCACTTCTCGTAACATTTCTTTGGTCAACATCTTTCGTAATAATAAAAATTGGTTTAGCGGAAATTCCGCCATTAACTTTTGCCGGATTGAGATATACAATCGCTTTTTTCGCTTTACTGCCATTAGCATTCAGAAAAAATATTCGAGAGGAAGTCTCTCGGTTAAATAAAAAAAATTGGATAAAGCTAACTTTGCTTGGATTCACATTTTATACATTCACGCAAGGAGCGCAATTCCTCGGTTTGTCTTTACTTCCGGCAGTTACTGTTAGTCTTCTTCTTAACTTTACCCCTATAGTTGTTGCTGTAATGGGAATTTTTATTCTTTCGGAAAAACCAAGTTTATTACAATGGTTAGGTGCACTTTTATTTCTTGCCGGAGTACTTGTTTACTTTTATCCTGTTTTATTGAATGAAAGTTTAACTCTTGGTCTGATAGTGATGGGATTTGGAATTTTGGCAAATGCGGGTTCTGCAATTATTGGAAGAGATGTAAATCGTTCTTCATCATTAAGTCCAATTACAATAACTATTATCAGCATGGGAATTGGTGGGATTGTTTTGTTAATCGGTGGAATAACATATCAAGGTTTACCGGCAATCAGCACAGAAAATTTTCTTTATTTACTTTGGCTTGCAATTATAAATACCGCTTTTGCATTTACACTTTGGAATCTTTCTCTCAGAACTTTGACTGCAATGGAATCAAGTATTATTAATGGAACAATGCTGATTCAGATCGCAATTTTAGCATGGATTTTTTTAGGGGAAGAAATCACAACAAAAGAAGCAGTGGGAATGTTGATAGCAGCATTGGGTGCATTATTTGTTCAACTAAAATTAAAACGGAAGAACAAGCCGCTTCCTCAACAAAAATAGAAACGGCTTATTTATAATCATCATCCGTGAACTTCCGAAAATCCTAGTTTTCCATTAAACGTATAAAGATTCTCGGTTTTTATATAATCAAACCCGGCTTCATGAACTCGTTTAATTAGTTCGATTACTTTCTCTTTATCCAGTTCTTTCCACTCACCTTGCCAAAATCTGCACCGCCAGTGATCTGTACAAAATGTTTCGGGTAAACCTTCGGGATAAACTTTTATTCCTCGATTTGTTATCACTTTCAGCCGAAGATTATCGACAGAAATTTTCTTTAATGCATCTCCGATTTCATTAGGTGATCCCTTATCCCAATCTAAAAATATATCAACACCAACAAGTTTTTTATCATCCTTAATAATAGCTTTGTGAGTTCCTTCAATTTTCTTTGGAAGATAATAGTGTGCTTCTTTTAATATGTGCGGCTTTTCACCTATTCTTTCAATTACTGCGTTTGCAAATTCTTTTGTGCCGACTAATTCTTTGCTTGTACCTTCCGCAAAAATATCCCCGGTATGAATACCATCTTCGATAGTTCTAAGCCACGCATTATGAACTCTTTCAGCTGCTTCAATTTGATGAATATGAACGAGCATCATAACTGCGGCTAACAGTAAGCCCGATGGATTAGCTTTATTTTGTCCGGCAATATCGGGTGCCGAACCATGAATTGCTTCAAACATTGCAAGATGTTCACCGATGTTGGATGAACCGGCTAAGCCAATTGATCCGGCAATTTGAGCAGCGACATCGGATAGAATATCACCGTATAGATTTGGCATTACAATCACATCAAAATTTTGCGGCGTGTCTGCCAATCTTGCAGCACCGATATCAACAATCCAAGTATCTGTCTCAATTTTTGGATATTCTTTTGATATCTCATCAAAGATTTGATGAAATAATCCATCTGTTATTTTCATAATGTTATCTTTTACAAAGCAAGAAACTTTTTTTCGATCGTATTCAATTGCATATTCAAAAGCGTAACGAATAATTTTTTCGATTCCCGGTCTGCTATATAGTTTAAGACATTGAACAACTTGATCTGTTTGACGGTGCTCAATTCCCGAATATAAATCCTCTTCATTTTCTCTTATTATTACTACGTCCATATCGGGATGCTTTGTTCTCACAAATGGTCTATAAGAAATACATGGTCTTACATTAGCATATAGACCAAAGGCTTTACGTGTAGTTACGTTCAAACTTTTATATCCGCCTCCTTGAGGTGTGGTGATCGGAGCTTTCAGAAAAATTTTTGTTTTTCGTAAAGAATCCCATGAACCTTCACCTAAACCACTTTCAATTCCTCGCAAATATACTTTTTCACCAATTTTAATTTCTTCAATATCTAGATTGGCTTCCCCGGCTTCCAAAATTCTTAAAGTTGCGTCCATAATTTCCGGACCAATTCCATCTCCCTTGGCGACGGTTATTTTCGTTTTAACTGACATATATATCCTCTCGACTAATTCTCATTTTTTGGAGCCACAATAATATAAAAATTTATTCTTTTCCTTTAAGAATACTTTGGATTATTCTGTGATTCTAATAACAATCTATCTATTAAAGAAAAAGAAGTTTATTTTTGAAAATAATATTTGATCAATCAGTCATTAACTTTAAAGGTGTTTTATGAACAGGAAATTGATCATCATTTTAATGATGATACTCTCTCTTTTTGTATTAGCGGATTCAAAAGAAATTGAATTTGTAGAATACACACTTAATAACGGGTTGCATGTGATTCTTCATCAAGATAACTCAACCCCGATTGTTGCTGTCTCTGTTATGTATCACGTTGGTTCAAAAAATGAACATCCGGAACGAACAGGATTTGCTCATTTTTTCGAACATCTAATGTTTGAAGGTTCCGAAAATATTCCACGCGGTGAGTATTTTAAGATTGTTCAAGGAAACGGCGGGACACTTAACGCAAACACTTCATTCGATCGAACTTTTTACTACCAAATACTTCCATCAAATCAATTAAAGCTTGGTCTTTGGTTGGAATCTGAAAGACTTCTTCATTCGAAAATTGATTCAATAGGTGTAGAAACACAACGCAAAGTAGTTAAAGAAGAAAGAAGTCAAAGATATGATAACCAGCCTTATGGTTCACTTTTGGAAGAGTTGTTTAAACGAGCTTATAAAGTTTATCCTTATAGCTGGACACCAATCGGTTCAACTCAATATATCGACTTGGCTACTATTGATGAATTTATTGAATTCTATGAGACATATTATGTTCCGCAAAACGCAACTTTATCGATCGCCGGGGATATCGATATTGATCAAGCTAAAGAGTGGATTGAAGACTACTTTTCTGAAATACCTAAGGGTACTCGTGAAATTGTTCGACCAAACGTTGTTGAACCTGAAATGACTGAAGAAGTTAGAGATACTGTTTACGATAACATACAACTTCCGGCTGTAATTCAATCTTACAGAATACCTGCACAAGGAACAGATGATTATTACGCAATTAATATGTTAACAACTTTACTTTCAGGCGGACAAAGTTCAAGAATGTATAAAGCACTAGTTGACGAAAAACAAATTGCACTTCAAGCTGCATCTATCCCGCTAGCATTGGAAGGAGAAGGACAATTTATAACTTTTGGTCTTCCGACAGTTGGAAATGATGCTAAAGAAGTTGAAGATGCGATGGACGTAGAAATTGAACGGGTGAAAAATGAACTTATTTCCGATACCGAATTTGAAAAACTTCGTAATCAAGTTGAAAGTGGTTTTGTACAAAGTAATTCAACTGTTGCGGGAATCGCGGAAAGTCTTGCTAATTATCATGTCTATTTCGGTGATGCCGATTTGATTAACACTGAGTTAGATAGATACATGAAAGTAACAAAAGAAGATATTCAACGAGTTGCAAGAGAATACTTGAATAATGATAATCGAGTTGTGCTATACTATTTACCTAAATCGCAACAGAACTAAAAGTTTGTGAGAAAATTGGAGAATGAAATGAATAATAAATTTTTAATGATTTTTACTGTTCTATTATCAATGTCGCTTTTTGCACAAGTTGATAGATCAGTTATGCCGGAAGCAGGCCCAGCACCGGAAATTCAATTAAGCAATCCGCATTCTTTCACTTTAGAAAACGGTTTAAAAGTATTTGTTGTTAAGAATGATAAACTGCCTAGAGTTGCTTTTTCTCTAGTAATTGACCGCGATCCTATTTTAGAAAATGAATATGCCGGTTTTACTTCTATTGTGGGTCCTTTACTGAGAACAGGGACGACAACCAAATCAAAATCGGAAATTGACGAAGCTGTTGATTTTATTGGCGCGACACTATCAACATCATCCACGGGAGTATATGCAAGTTCGCTAACTAAGCATACCGATAGACTTCTTGAATTAATGTCGGATATAGTCTTAAATGCGAGCTTCCAACAAGATGAATTGGATAAATTAAAAAAGCAGACGATTTCAGGATTGAAAGCTCAGAAAGATGATCCAAATACTATTGCTAATAATGTAAGAAATGCACTTGTTTACGGTTTAGAACATCCATACGGTGAACAAGTAACCGAACAAACTGTTGAAAATATTTCACTGGAAGTCTGCCAGCAATATTATGATAATTACTTTAGTCCATCGATTTCCTACTTGGCAATAGTCGGAGACATCGATACCGATGAAGCGGAAGAATTGGTTGATAAATATTTCGGGAATTGGAAATCGAAAGAAGTTGCTGAGCTGAAATATAAAACTCCCGCAGCACCATTGGTAAATAAAGTGGCTATTGTTGATAGACCTCAATCTGTTCAATCAGTTTTACATGTTTCATATCCGGTTAATTTTAAAGTTGGGTCTGCCGACGCAATAAAAGTATCAGTTGCGAATATGATACTCGGTGGATACTTTTCTTCAAAGCTTAATTCTAATTTACGTGAGGCTAAAGGTTACACTTACGGAGCAAGATCAAGCATAGATTCCGATGAACTTATTGGTCGATTTGATGCTTCAACTCAGGTTAGAAATGATGTTACAGATAGTACAATTACAGAAATACTTTCCGAAATGAAAAAAATGCGAACAGGTGAATTTACGGATGAAGAATTTGAAACAGCAAAAAATTATTTGACAGGTATATTTGCACGATCACTTGAAGATCCACAAACTATAGCTCGATTTGCACTAAACATTGAACGATATAATTTGTCTGCGGATTATTATCAAAACTATCTTAAAAATTTAGCGGCTATTACAAAAGAAGATGTTATTGCGGTTTCTAAAAAATATATAAATCCTGATGAAGCTTATATTTTGGTTGTCGGGAAGGCTGAAGAAGTAGCAGAGGATTTAGAAAAATTTTCTTTAAGCGGAAAATTAAATTATTATGATATTCATACCGTTGAATACGATCCGGATGCAAAAAAAGTTGATGAAAGCGTGACTGTTGAATCAATAATCGAGAATTATATTAAAGCTCAAGGCGGGAAAGAAAAGTTAGAGTCCGTGAATGATGTTACAACGTCGTTAAAAGGAAAAGTTCAAGGTTTCGATATTACGCTAACTATTGCAAGAAAATCTCCGAATAAACTCTTCCAAGAACTTGATGCCGGTGTATTTAAGCAAACAACAATTTTTAATGGTGAGTCAGGCAAGCAAATAGCAAACGGACAAGAACAACCTATTGAGGGAAATCAACTTGAAGGATTGAAGTACCAATCAACATTTAATCTCTATTTTGATTATGATAAACACGGTATTTCATCTGCAATAAAAGGTATTAAAGATGTCAATGGGAAGGATGCTTACGAAATTGAGTTAACCTTACCTTCGGGGAAAAAATGGTATCATTATTTTGATGTTGAAAGCGGATTAAAGGTTAGAGAAATCGCGACCGTTGACACACCTCAAGGAAGTTTTAATCAAACTGTAGATATGAGTGATTACAGAGAAGTCAATGGTTTACTTTATCCACACAAGTTAACTCAGCAGATTGGTCCACAATCAATAGATTTAGAAGTAACGGAAATAAAAGTCAATCAAAATTTACCGGACACAATGTTTAACTAATTAATGCGGTCGATCCTAGAGATCGACCGCAAATCCTTTCTATGAAAAATTCAGATTACCGTGTTATTGTTTTTGATTTAGGGAAAGTCCTTCTTCCATTCGATTCACAAATAGTAATAGATAATTTTAATAAAATTGAATCAGGTTTAGGAGATCGATTTGATAAATTGTATAATGAGAATTATCATGTCCATCAACTTTTTGATAATGGTAAAGTAGAAATCGACCAATTCATAAACACGATGCTTGATTGGCTGGAACATAAAGTTTCTGCAGAAGAATTTTGTAATATTTATTCGAAGATGTTCACTGTTAATCAACAAATGATTGATCTTCTACCGAAGTTAAAAGAAAACTATAAATTAGTTTTATTATCGAACACGAATATCATTCATAAGCAGTATGGCTGGGGCGAATACGATTTTCTAAAGTATTTTGATAAACAAATACTTTCCTACGAAGTAGGATTTTCTAAACCCGAAAGTGAAATTTTTAGAGCAGTTGAAAAATTTACAAACGAAAAATCCGATGCGCATTTTTACACCGATGATATTTTAGAATATGTAGAAGCTGCGAAATTAGTTGGTTGGGATGCCGTTCAGTTCAAAGGACATGATGACTTTATTTCCGCGCTCGAAATTAGGAGTATTATTTAACAATTTTATTATATTTGATTTAATCGTCATATATATCAAATAATCAATGCATCCACTCAACATCATCATTATAGTTCTAATCTTTACAACAACAATTTTCCCACAACAATCACTTATAAAAAATTACACAGCAGTTGATGGTTTACCTGTTTCAACAATTTATGATTGTGTTCAAGCTAGTAACGGTAACATGTGGTTTGCTTCAGAAAAAGGGTTGATTGAGTACGATGGGAATAATTGGATACTACACGATTCTTTGGGTAGTGAAAAGGCCGATTTACATTTTCAGATTCTTAGATTAGATGAAAAGGGAATTCTATGGGCTATCCCTTATGACCAAAGTAAAAAAATATTTTATTTGAAAGATTCTGAATGGTCGAATTTACCTTCCATGGGTAATGAATACAAATCATTACTTTCTTTTGATATTTCGTACACTTCTGATGAGAGAAGAATTATTCTGGTTGTTAACCGAACGGAAGTTCTAATCTCAACAAATGATAGTTTAGCTCTAACTAGAATAGAAATTGAAGACACAGATATTATTTATGATGTAAGGTTTATTGACGAACATATACTTGTTGCGACAAACAAAGGACTGTTTCAACATGATTTTCAGGGTAATAGAATTAGCAAAAATTTAGTCAACGCAGATATTCCTGTTTACACTATCTTGAATGATTACTTAAACAATGAGGTGTATTTTCTTACTAAAACATGGATTGGTAAATTAACTGGGACACATTATGAAAAAATAATTACAAACATGTTTCTTAATTTTTACGAAGAACACATCAACCTTCCTTTTCTTGCAAAATCACCAAATAATGATTTTTATTTCGGGACAAAATTCCATCTTTATCAATATTCTTCTGTTTTTAAATCCATTAAAAAACTAGATGTAAGTGAAAACTTTACAACTTCAGGCGCAACTTCAGTATATATTGATTATGAAAAAAATTTATGGATAACTACACTAAGAGGAATAAGCAAAATTCGGTATTCCCCATTTTCCAATCATCTAAACTCATCTACTTTTTTGGAAAATGAAGTTACTTCAATTTCCAGATTTCCTGATGGACCTTTAATCTTGGGTCACAATTCCGGTTTCACTTTTATTCAAGGGGAACTTGTTAAACGCATTCATCTAAACCAAAACGATTTTGATTTATTTTCAAGGATAATCAAGACCGAATATAATCCTAATGATGATAGAGTTTATTTCACGTCACAACGCATGGGGGTTGGTACTATTAGTAGAAATGGATATCTGGATTGGTTAGTAATAGATTCTAATATTAAAACCAGTTATATGAGTTTATTTCTTGCATCAGAACAGCATATCTATTTCTCAACATTTAGTAGCTTGAACAAACTTTCTAATGATTATTTCAGCGAGATTTTTCGTGAGCATAACCTAAATATCCGAGCAATGGATTATTTTAGTGAAAATAAGCTGATACTTGCAACAAGAAGAGGGGTTTATTTATACAACCTTCTAAACGGAGGGTTTACTCAATATAAAGTTGCTGATAAACAAAAGGATGAAATATATGCTCTCTTAAATATTAGCGAAAATAACTGGCTCATCGGTTCTTACGGCGGTTTATTGGTTTTTGACGGAAAAGAATTAAAAGAATTCCCCGACTTAAAAATTTCTGATCCTATTTTCTTTATCGAAAAAGAAAATGATTATATATGGTTTGGACTAATGGGCGGAGCTTTAAGGTGGAATCCCAAAACCGGTGAATTTAGGAGATTTACAACAAAGGATGGTTTTGCCGGTGTTGAAACTAATCGCGATGCTTTTCTTTTTGATGATAATAAAGTTTATATCGGTACTGAAAATGGGCTTTCAATTTTTATTCCAGAAGCATATCATGCTGAGTATTACGAGATTAAACCAAAAATTAATTTTATCGGAATTTCTGATCTGGATGGTAATATTAACAATATAACTGAAGAGATTGAATTTCCCCACACAAATAATGATTTGATTATAATGTACAATTCACCAAGCTTCATCGATGAAACTGCAATGACCTATTCTGTTTTATTAGAAAACATTGATGACGGAACAACCGAGATTTATAATACAAACGAAACTTCATTTTACTTAAGAAACCTTGCCCCCGGTGAATATAAGGTTGGGGTTTCATCAATTAATCCAAACGGTGTTTCAAGTGATACTGTTTACTCTAATACGATTTTTATTGGATCACCATTTTATATACAGAGTTGGTTTTTGGCTCTACTCGTGTTATTATCGGTTGCAGTCAGCTATTCAATCTATAATTATATAGTAAGATCACGCTATTCAAATTTGCTTGAAGAAAAAGTGAAAATTAGAACAAGTCAGCTCCAAGAATCTGAAAAGAATATTAGGATATTAACACAAAGAATTTTTACCGCGCAGGAAGAACAAAGCGAAAAGATTGCCAGAGATCTACATGATCATATTGCTCAAGATATGGCGGTGTTAAAATTAGAAGTCGATAAATTGATTGAAAGCAATAAAGCCGAGCATGAAAATTACTCGTGGATTTCAGATAAAATTTCGGAGTTAACAATTTACTTGCGGGACTTAGCTTATTTTCTTCATGCAAATTCTATCAAACAAACAGGGTTTGTAAATTCTATTCATGCACTATGTAATGATTTTAACAACCACATGAAAATTGATGTGGAATTTTTTACAAATTTAGAGGAGTCTTTCAAAATCTCCGAAGAATCCGGGAATAATATATATCGCTTCATACAGGAAGCACTTTGGAATGTAAGAAAACATTCAGACGCTAATAGCGCACTTGTTATACTAGTAACTCAAGATGATTCTCTAATTATTAGAATAGAAGATGACGGTAAAGGTTTTGAGGTTGAAGACATTCTTCATTCAAGTAACAGCAGACGTATGGGTTTAAAAAGCATGGAAGAAAGAATTCTCTTTTTGCAAGGAAAGTTTTCTATTAAATCGATGATAAAGGATGGTACAAAAATTAAGGCCGTGATTCCTTTATCGGTGATAAATCAATCTGCTTCGGAAGCAAATGTTGACCAAGCATCTACATTGTAACCAAGAACAACTTTTCTATTTAATCTTACAATCGGAGTTTTAAAGAGCAACGGATCTTCCAACAATTCTGTTTCGATATTATGCAGAATATATTGCAAATTTCTTTTTTTATAATGTTTGCCTTCCTTGTCTATAAGTTCTTCAAGTTCATAAAATTGCAAAAAATTATCAAATTCCTTTTTACTCACACCTTTTTCGGTAAGATCACAAAATTGATAATCAATTTTTCTTTCTTTAAAAAAACGTTCTGCCTTTTGTGTTTCCTTACACTTTTTGGTTCCAAATATTTGAATCATTATTTCCCTTTTATTTCCTATACTTCACCATTCCGTCCAACACGTTTTCAGCTTTATGACCGTTTTCTATAAGTATTTTTGTCGCAAAAGTTGATCTATTCCCGGTACGACAAATAACCGCTATGTTTTTCCCTTTATATTTCTCTAATTCACTAACTCTATCAGATAATTCTTGAACAGGAATATTTATAACTGATTCAATTTTCCCGAGCGGCCCAACCAATTCTTGCGGAGTTCTTACATCTAAGATAACCAGTGAAGTATCTGTTTCGATTTTTTCAATAAATTCTTCAATTGTTATTGATGGCACATTTGGTCTTTGTGCACATGATGTAGTAATTAAAACGAGTAATGCTATGATAGCGAATTTTATATTCATAGTTTATTCTACTTTCAGTTTTAGTTTACCAATATTCTCAATTTCGGCTTTAATTTCGTCTCCAATATTAACAGCTCCAACACCCTCCGGAGTTCCGGTAAATATTAAATCTCCTTTTTCCAACGTGAATTTTGAAGATAGATATGCAACAATTTGAGTTGAATTAAACAGCATAAAATCTAACGAGGATGATTGTTTGATTTCATCATTTATGTAAAGTTCTATTTTTTCATTTCCGCTTAATTGATAATCTTTCTTACTAACGAACTCTGAAATGACAGCAGAAGTGTCAAAAACTTTTGCAAGAGTCCAAGGATGACCTTTCTTTTTTAACTCACTTTGGATATCCCGAAGAGTCATATCAAGTCCAACGGCATAACCAGCTATTGCATTTTCAGCTTGTGTTTCGTCTGCATCTTTAATTGTTTCACCAATCAATAAAACCAGTTCTACTTCATGGTGAAGCTCACCCGAATTTTTGGGTTTAATAATATTTTCATTATCTGATATTAAAACCGAAGCCGGCTTTAAAAATATTAATGGGAATTCAGGTATTTCGTTACCGAGTTCTTCGGCATGTTTTGCATAATTTCTGCCGACACAAACTATTTTACCGACTTCAACTTGTTCATTGCTGTTTTTAATTTTTAAAAATCTCATAAAGCTTCCGGTTATGTTTTTTGTTTTTTCTTTTTTGCTGCGGGGAATAAAATATTATTTAATATTAATCTGTAACCCGGCGAGTTTTTATATAGACTCAAATCGGTTTCAGGGTCACCAACCGCATGTTGATAATCTTCAGGGTCATGTCCGCCATAAAACGAAAAGAATCCTCTGCCAAAATTTCCATGAATATATTTAACTTGATCTGTTCCCTCGCGTTCGCCCAAAATATAAACTGAATTTTTTATTAAATGTTTTCTGAACATTGTTGTTTGTCCCATAAATCCACGAATAACATTAACGTGGTTTTGAGTTAACATTGTAGGAACCGGATCGTACTTAGCAGAAAACTCGAATAAAGTGAAATAATCATTCTGCTGATTCCCAACTTCCAAAGGTTGAATATCAATATCACTGTATTCATAAACGTAAGGGTTCATTTCTAACTGAAAGTTTTCAAACGCAAGTGTTTGAGAAAAATCTAATTTTTCTTGAGCGTTTGCGTCGGGAGGATCTCCGTCAAACATTCTATCAGCAATATCAGTATTTACTGCAGCCAAAGCTATATCATAAGAATCAGTAGCGGAGCACATTGCAAACAAGAACCCGCCTTCGGCAATGTAATTTCTAATTTCAAAAACAACCGCTCGTTCCATTTCGCTAACTTTTGTAAAACCTAATTTTTTGGCTTCGTTTTCATATAACATTTGCTGTTCAATATACCACTGCGCATTGCTGTAGCTTGCATAAAATTTTCCATACTGCCCTGTAAAATCTTCGTGATGAAGATGAAGCCAATCATATTTTTGAAGATCGCCTTGAATTATTTCTTGAATCCATATTTTATCATATGGAACTTCCGCATAATCCAAAACAAGAGAAACGGCATCATCCCACGGGAGAAATCCTTCAGGAACAAACACTGCTATCTTCGGAGATTTTTCTAATCGAACAACATCCATATTCTGTTCTTCATTTTGAACATAAGCTAGAATTTCAACTGTTTGTGGAGAAGAAAGGAGTTCGTAAGAAACACCTTTTAATTTGCATCTTAAAGCAAGATCATCGTCAAAGTCAAATAGAAATGAACCGCCTCGATAATTGAGAAGCCAATCAGCTGTGAGACCTCTATCTAAAGCGTTGTAAGTAACACCGTATGCTTTGAGATGATCGGTTTGTTGAAGATCCATGCATATTAAAATTTTGGACTGTGCGCTTATTATTGCGCACAGAGCCAAAATCATTAAAAATATTTTCTTCATTGAAAAGTTAGGAAGTTAGAAAATTTATTAAGTGTGAATTACGCCGATTTTCTATCGGACTCAATATACACCGGCTTTGAGCCTTTATTAATCGTGTCTTTTGTAATTAAACATTTTTCAACTTTATTCATGTTAGGAAGCTCATACATAATATCGAGCAAAACCCCCTCTACTATTGAACGAAGTGCGCGTGCACCTGTTTTCCTTTCCATTGCTTTTACTACAATAGCTTCGAGAGAATTTTTATCAAACTCCAACTCTACACCTTCCATCATAAACAATTTTTTAAATTGTTTGATAATCGCATTCTTCGGTTTTGTGAGAATACTTTTCAAAGCATCTTCGTTTAATGAATGAAGAGGAGCGATAATCGGTAATCGTCCTATTAACTCGGGTATCAATCCAAATTTTAATAAATCTTCAGGTTGAATCATTTGTAATAGTTGATCTCTTTCTTCATTATGTTCGGTAGAAAAATCAGTATCAAAACCCATAACATTTTTCTTTACACGTGATGCAACAATCGGATCAATTCCATCGAATGCGCCGCCGACGATAAATAGAATATTTTTAGTATTGATATTTATCAAGCTTTGTTCAGGATGTTTTCTGCCACCGCGAGGAGGAACTCCGGCAACCGTTCCTTCTAAAATTTTTAGAAGTGCTTGCTGAACACCTTCTCCCGAAACATCTCTGGTAATTGATGTACTTTCACTTTTTCTTGCAATCTTATCAATTTCGTCTATATATATAATTCCTTTTTGAGCTTTTTCAAGATTATAATCGGCAGCTTGTAACAACCTTACTAAAACTGTTTCAACATCGTCCCCGACATATCCCGCTTCGGTTAATGTGGTTGCATCAGCAATTGCAAAAGGAACATCTAAAATTTTTGCTAGTGTTTGTGCAATTAATGTCTTACCAACACCGGTTGGTCCGATCAAAAGAATATTACTTTTTTCTATCTCAACATCATCCAATTCAAAAAATGATGTGTGTGAATTGATTCTTTTATAATGATTATAAACCGCAACAGATAAAACTTTCTTAGCTTTTTCTTGTCCGATTACATGTTCATCGAGACTTTTCTTGATCATTTCTGGAGTTAAGCTAGCAGTTTTTTTTGTTTTGGTATTGTATGCTGCAAGATTGTTTTTTAGTATATCCACACTAGTTCTAATACAGATGTCGCATATATAAACATCAGGTCCGGCAACCATACTTGTTACTTCGTTACCTTCTCTTCCGCAAAACGAACATTTTACATTATGTTGATCTTGAGTTTCATTCATATTGTTTTATTCTTCAATTCGTTAATAAATTCAATTTTTTGTCTGGACTTATCAAAATATAAGGAGTTGCTATAATTATCAAGGATATTTCGATATGCTGTCTGAGCTCCTTCGTAATCTTTTATAGCAAATAATTTTATTTCACCCGAAATATACTCAATTTCAGGTTCAAACATTTTAATAGTGCTGGTTTCTTTTGTTTCTTTCAATATTTCCAAAGCTGCTGTGTAACGATCTTGGGCGATCAAAACATACGCATACTTTAATCCGGCTAATTCTTTCAGAATGGGATTTGAGCCATTTCTTAACTGATCATAAAGTTCAGCTGCTTCATCAAATTTTTTATTGAAAGAATGGTATTCGGCTTTTGAATATGTTGCCAAGTTTGCGGAATCACTTTTTAAAGTTCCGATTAATGTTTGAATTTGCAACGCATCATTTGCGTTATCATCAAGTAAATTTTTTGTTACCGAAGATAAACTGGAAGATGCTTGCTTAAATTGTCCATTCCAAAAATGTAATTTCCCTAATAAAAGACTTGCTTCGCTTTTATACTGTTCGGAAATATTTGAGCTTTTCGCAATTGTTTCTAATCTCGTTGCGGCAGATTCGTTTTCACCGTTTCTTAATTCAATTTCAGCTATTCGAATATTTGCTGAATGAATAATTTGAGCAAAAGTGCGAGAACCGATAACTTGTTTGTAATATGACTTCGCACTATCCGGATTATCTAAATAATAATGATATATTTCACCAATTCTATAAAGCGCTTCCCCTTTTATATCATCGTTCGGATACAATTCCAAAATTGTTTTATATGAATTTATTGCTTTAATAAAATCATCAGTAAAAACTACTTCCGCATTAGAAAACGGTTTCCAGTTTTCAATTGTCGAATAACGTTTACTGATAATTGATTGCTCAAAAGCTTTTGCATAACCAATTCTTGAGGAGGGTACTAATGGTGACTTTGGATATTCTTCAATTAATTTTTCAAAGGACATTGATGCAACATCAAACTTTTTTTCAATTAAAGCCTGTTGAGCAAATTGAAAGAACTCTCTTCCGTTTTTGTTGGATTCTTCTTCTAACTTTACAACGTGTTCAAACGCGCTTTTATAATTACCGTTCATTTTATAGAGATGAATCAGTAAAGAATTTAATTCCGGAATATTGTTTTGGGTATAATAAGATTTTACAGAACTTATACTTTCGGTCAATGCTGTCGGTCGTGTAAGAAAAGCGGACATGTTTCCGATTACCATTTGAACTAAAGTCGGATCATTTTTAATTATCTCACAATATTCGAATGCAGCTTTCTCAAAGTTCATTGTCATCGCATAAACTCTGGCTAAATCAAGAGAAAAAACATACGTATCATTTCCAAAATTCTTTGCTCGATTCAAATATTCTATTGCTTTGTTAAAAGCTCTGTTTTGTAAAGCATAATTTATAATTGCTCTGTAAACCGCAGTGTTGCCGCGTGAAATCTCCAATCCCTTTTCCCATGTTTCGAAAGCTTTTGTTGTATCGCCTTTAGTGTAATAGGTGTTGCCAAGCATCCCATAATAATTAACATTTTGTGGTGACGAACTGATAATGTTAGTCATCATTTGAATTGATTTATCGTAATCTTTTAGAAGTATGTAAATATTGTTTAAGGCTTCGAGAAAAGTTGGATTGTTCGGTTGTGATTTATGAAGATCTTCATAAATACTTTTAGCTTGTTCGAATTCACCGGATTGCTCAAATGTCTGCGCCAATCTGAACATATTGGATAATTTTGCTTCTTGCGAATAACCAATTAGAAACGGGAGAAAAATAAATATGTAAAATAACTTATAAACCTTCATAAAATTTCGGATCGATTATGTTACCGATGTTTAAAATTAATTTTGGGTCAATCTGTTTTTTCAGATTAGCCATTTGCCGTATCTCGTTTTCCGTAAACATTAATTGCAGATAATCTCTTTTTAATTTCCCTATACCGTGTTCGGC
Organism: Melioribacteraceae bacterium; assembly: GCA_030584085.1. NCBI lineage: Bacteria > Pseudomonadati > Ignavibacteriota > Ignavibacteria > Ignavibacteriales > Melioribacteraceae > Melioribacteraceae bacterium. The sequence goes on along the minus strand of CP129490.1, from coordinate 218,683 downwards.
AGAAATTGTTCCATTTAATTCCACCGCTTTTTTACAAATTATCGAGTAAATATTTTTTGCAGTTTTATATTCTAATTCAGTTTTAGGAAGCATGTTTAGGTGCAGATGTGAATTACCAAAATGTCCGTATGCTATTTGATCAATATTACTTTCCGCAACTATCTTTTTTGCAAAGTTGTAAAACTCTTTGAAATTCTCATCCGGAACCGCAATATCAGTTCCCACTTTTAAGATATTATTTCTTGAGATATATTCATTCACCTTCCAAGAAACAGCATGACGAAATTCGCCAAACTGTTTTCTATCTTTTTCATTATTAGCAAACCACGCGGATTCAACATCACCGTTACACTCTTCAATAAGTTCAATCCATTTGTTAAAAATAGATTCTTCGCTATCCGAACTAAATTCCTGCTCAAACCAAACCGCGGATTCGGCATGACGAGGTATATTAGGATATTCTTCATACAAGAATTTTAACGAGTTACCATCAAAGTATTCTAAGGCAAGAGCATCAATACTTTCAGTAAAAGAATCTTTGCGATTTTTATAAGTTTCTTCACGTGCATCTTCAACAAATTTTAATGCATTATTTTCAGTACTAAAAAATATTACGGACGATAAAATATTTTCCGGTTTGTTAAGAAGCTTCAATTTTATTTCAGATATAAACCCAAAAGTTCCTTCTGCCCCTATGAACAAGTCAATTGCATCCATATTTTTTTTTACAAAATATCCCGCTGCGTGTTTGGTCTTAGGCATTCGATATTTCGGAATAGAAAGATTTATAACGCTTCCACTTTTACATTGCAGTTTAAGATCATATCCATTTGCAAATTGCTGATCACGTTCAAGATACACTTCTTCTCCATTTGGAAGAATTATCTCTAATCCGATTACAAATTCTCTTGTTGCACCGTACTTAAAAGTTTTTGCACCGGAAGCATTATTTGCAACGGTTCCGCCTATGTAACAATCTTTTTCTGTTGGATCCGGCGGATAGTAAAGATTTTTCTCTTCGACAAGAGTTATAAAATCCCTTAACAAAAGACCCGGCTGAACAATTGCATATTTCTGCTTTTCATTTATTTCAATAATTTTATTCAATTTATCAGTTGAAATTAAAATACCGTCAATCGGAACACAGCCTCCAGTTAAGCCGGTCCTATTTCCACAAATTGTAATTTGCTTATTCAATGAGTTTGCCAGTTGAAAAATTTCTACTACATCGTATTTTGATTCAGGAAAATAAACTTCTTCACATTTTCCTTTATAGTTTGATGCATCAACAAGAAAGTTTTGTAATTCGGATTGTTCGGTTTTTATAATCATTTAATTTTCTATTCTACTTTTATACCGTGACGCTCCATTATCTCCAGCCAAGTTTTTTCATCCAGCTGTTCGGATTCATCAATCAACATAATCGGAATATCATCTTCAATTCTATACCGTCTTCTCGTATTTTTATCTGTTGAGACTAAAAAGTTATTGTCTAGAACTAAATCTGCTTTTGATTCCGGACAACAAAGTACGTCTAGTAATTTTTGGCTTATCATTTTGCACCTACTTTATTAATGTCATTTTTTTTGTTTGAATATTTCCGTTGAGATATAAAGTATAAAAATATATGCCGCTAGTAAGTTTGCTGCCATCAAATTCCATTTGATATGTACCGGGAACCAGATACTCATCAAGTAAAGTATCGACTTCTCTACCCAATAGATCATAAACTTTAAGTGTTGTAAATTCAGAATGGGGAATTGAAAATTTTATTGTTGTAGATGGATTAAACGGATTAGGATAGTTTTGATACAAAACAAATTCATTAACTAATTCATCAATTACAACGTTTGTCGTATTTGATGGGAAGAAATATTCCAAAATTAAATCAGTTGTTGCTCGCCATAATCCCCAGCTATGTCCTTCATGAAATTCTTTACCGTCTATTTCATATCCCAACGAGATCATTTCGCTTTGGAAGTTTCGCATGTTAGTGAACAAGCTTTCATAACTTCCCCAAACTGAGTAATACTTTATATCTTTCCTTTCTCCATTTACGATCATGTTATATACTTCATAATCGTTAGGCCAAAATGCTGCCGAATGAAGTCCGCATAAACCAAATACTTCCGGGTATTGGTAGCTTATCAACGCAGAAATATTACCGCCGAATGAATCGCCAATGACCAATCTATTTTGCGGAGATTTTGTAGTATTGAACATCGAGTCAATATGAGGGACTAATTCATTTGCAAAAAACTCTGCATATTTAAATCGGTTATCGTAAGCATACTCATCGTTTCTGTTTGTTGGTCTAACAAAAACTCCTAAAATTGGTTCAATTATATTTTGTGAAATTAAATTGTCCAAAATAACCCAACCATAACCAAGACTTAAATAATCGCTTCCATCTTGATAAAATGCTGTCGAGTAGCCTCCGGATTTTGCACTATCATAACCAACAGGAAAGTAAATTGTTACAGAATAATTTCTGTTCATGATTTGGGAAGACAAAGAAAAGTTAGTCAGCTTTCCTCTTTCAACAATTGGATTGTAAACAATTTCCCATGGTTGAACATAATCCGGCATTGCCAGTTCGGAATTTTTACCAAATCCACCCGGAACTGTATTGGGGTTACGCGGATCTAAAATCATTTGTCCATTTACAACCAACTTATAATCAAACCTAGCATCAAGTTCAAAATTTCTGGTTAGATAAAATAAATCAGTTCCACTTAAGCGAGACATAGCCGATGAACTCCAGCCGTTGAAATCTCCGGCAACTTGTACCGAGCTTACATTTCCTTTGTAAAGAAAGTTAGCTGTATTTCCTTCCACAAACGGAACTCCAACTGAATCAGCGTGAATCAAAAAACTATCAACCACGGCTTGCTTATCCGTTGGATTATTTATGCTGTTTACTCTACTTAGAAAATCTTGAAATTCAGAAGGATAGACATTGATTCCAAGGACAGCAATCAGCATCAAATATTTTCTAAAACACATTTTTTTTCCCAATAACTTTCAGTTAACAAAAATAGGTTAATATGTGTTAAAATGTTATTCCAATAGAAATAACCGACAATTTCATCTAAACAAGACTTGATAATCCTTAATTTCGAAGATGAATCCAAAATCAATTGGAGACATCATATCTGTATATAAAATAATTGGAGGACGATATGTCAGAAGAAACAAGAGTTGGTATTCCGTTACTTGGTGAAGTTATGCCAAGCTTAGAAGTTCAAACAACACACGGTATGAAGAATATTCCGGGTGATTATAAAGGTAAATGGATTGTACTTTTTTCACATCCCGGTGATTTTACACCGGTTTGCACAACTGAGTTTGTTGCGTTTGCAAAAAGAGTAAATGAATTCAAAAAATTAAATGCCGAGTTAATAGGTCATTCTATCGATCAGGTGTTTTCACATATCAAATGGGTTGATTGGATTAAAGAAAATTTAAATGTAGAAATTCCGTTCCCAGTAATAGCCGATGATATGGGTAGAGTTGCAATGAAATTGGGAATGATTCATCCCGGGAAAGGAACAAACACTGTTCGCGCGGTTTTTGTAATTGATCCCGAAGGCAAAATAAGATTGATGATTTATTATCCGCAAGAAATCGGCAGACAAGTTGATGAAGTTTTACGTGCGTTGAAAGCATTACAAATTTCCGATTCACAAAAAGTTGCTATGCCGGAAAACTGGCCGAATAATGAAATTATGGGCGACAAAGTAATTATTCCTCCACCAAAAGATGTTGTTACCGCACGAGCTCGTGAAAAAGAAAATGTTGAAGGTTACGACTGGTGGTTTAAGTTCAAGAAGCTTGATAACTAGCATCGAAAAATAAATATTAAATACTAAGATCGAAGGCACGCAAAAGCGTGCCTTTTTTTATTTAATGAAATATTCAGTTATTTGGTAAGTTTTAAGTCGCCTAAAGTAATACAAAAAGTTGTTCCTTTGTACTTCTGACTATCTACTTGGATATCAGCATTGATCAATTTGCAATACTTATCGGTTAATGCCATTCCCAAACCGCTTCCGTCAAATGTACGAGAATATCCCTGTTCTTCCTGTCTGAATGGATCGAACAAATATGGTAAGAACTCTTCGGAAATACCAATACCCGTATCAGATATTTCTATACAAAATTTAGAATCATTATTTTTGTAGAGTTTAACCTCAACTCCCCCATCGTTAGTATATTTTAGCGCGTTATCAATCAAGTTGGCAACAATTTGTTTAACGGCATAATCATCAGTATTAATAATTGCTTCATCAAAAGCAGTGACAAAATTTAAATTCAATTTTTTATGATCTGCCGTGCCCTGATATTCTGAAATTAGGCTTTTAAGTATATGAACCAGATTTGTTCTCTCAATAGACAGTTCGTAAGTCCCAAGTTGAAGTTCGGACATATTTAATATCGAATCAACAGTACGAATCATTCTTTTACTCGCAGAATCTATAGCCGAGAACGCGACTTCTAAAGTTTCATTTTCTTCATCGCTAACTTCTTCTTTTATTACTTGAGCAAAATTAAGTATCGCATTTAACGGACTTCTAATTTCATGAGACATTTGTGCAAGGAATTCTGTTTTTAATCTATTCAATTTCTCAGCTCTATTTTTCGAATCGATTAATTCTTGATTAACTCTCATTTGCTCGGTTATATCTCGTATAATTGTGGTAGATCTTTTTTCCCCCTCCGAAGTCGTAAAAATGGATGAGGTCATTTCTGCTGGAAACTTTGTGCCATCCTTTTTAGTGAAAATGAGTTGACCTTTTGCTTTTCCTTTTTCTCTCCTCTCCTTCATTAAAATTTGTAAATTCGGATCGGATTGATCTACTATACCGTTTCTTCCTTTTTGAATAATTTCTTCTTCGGTCATTTGAAATAAATCGCATGCCGCCTTGTTTGCCGAAAAAATACTTCCGTCCGGTGCCGTAAATAATATTGCATCCATGCTATTTTCAAGAATAAGGCGATAGCGTTCTTCGCTTTCACTTAATTCCTTTTCAATAGCCGCTCGTTCTTCAATATTTTTCTCTAATTCATTTACATATATTTTTAATTTCTTTTCATTCTCTTCACTTTGTTGCATCTTATCTTCTAATTTTCTAATGAGCGCCGCATTGTATTCTTTCAGTAAAACATTTTCCGGCATTAAATTTTTTGTTCTGGGGATAAGTTTTCTGTCTTCCACTTCATGTAATAGTTCACGAACAATTTCAATAAAAACATCGGGATCCTGCGGCTTCAAAACAAATCGATCCGCTCCAAGACTAAGTGCAAATTCCTCATCTTTTTTATCGGTGTAAGTAGCGGTGTAGAATATGAACGGAATGTTTTTAAGTGTTTCGTCTTTTTTGCATTCACGACAAAAAGCAAAACCATCCATAACTGGCATAAGAATATCAGAGATTATCAAATCATACTTGTCATCTTTAAGTTCGGCTAGTGCTTCAATTCCATTCTGGGTAGATTTTATTTGATAGCCGTTGCCTGTTAATAAAGATTCGAGCATATAAAGATTTTCTTCTTTATCATCAACGAGTATTATTTTCATATTCATAACTAACTCTCATCTTTCTGATGAAGTTCTTTCGGCAGGAAAGAAATCATCTGTGAAATAAATGTATCCGGGTTTATCGGTTTTTCGATATAGCCTGTTGCGCCGGATTCTAAAGCCTTCTCTCTATCACCCGGCATAGCGTACGAAGTTACAGCAATTATAGGAATATTTTTTAAAGAATCTTGTTTTCTTAATTCAGCAGCTACTTGATAACCGTCCATTTGCGGCAATTGAATATCCAAAAGAATTACATCGGGACTTTCATTAATCGCAATTGCAATTCCGTCTTTTCCGCTAAAAGCTTGCAGCACTTGATAGTTCTCGCTTTCTAATAAATATGACAGCATATACATGTTTTGAAGATTGTCTTCTATTATCAAGATTCTCGTTTTCATCTTAAACTCTAGCTTAAATTTGTTTAGAACATATTAAATATCTAAAGTTACAACAAATGTACTTCCATTTCCGAATTCACTTTCAACAGAGATTGAACCGCCCAATTTTTCTACTAATTTTTTGCTGATTGACAGACCGAGTCCGGTTCCTTCATGATTTCTTGTCAATCCGGTATCAATTTGAACAAATGGTTTAAATAATTTTTCGAGATCATCCGGTTTAATTCCGATTCCCGTATCAATAATTTTTGTAATAATTTTTCCATTATAAACTTTGCAATCAACTTTTACAATTCCTTTTTCGGTGAATTTTAAAGCATTGTTAAGAAGGTTCAAGAACACTTGCCCGAGTCTTCTTTCATCACTTGTGACTTCGACTTCTGTAGTTGGAATATCTAACTCTAAATTAAGATTCTTTTTTTGTACTAAAGGAGTAATAGAATTTATCACATTTTTAAGCATAGATATAAAATCAAACTTGGTTAATGAAACAACTAGTTGACCGGCTTCAATTTTAGAAATATCCAGCACATCATTAATTAATGCTAGAAGATGTTGTGCGCTATTTTTTGCCATACCAAGTTGTTTCTTTTGCTCATCATTCAATGGTCCCGCTAATTCTTTTAACAAAATGCCTGTAAAACCTATTATCGAATTTAACGGAGTACGAAGTTCGTGAGACATGGTTGCAAGAAAAGCCGACTTAAGTCTATCAGCAGCTTCGGCTTTTTCTTTGGATTCTTGTAAAACTTGTTCCGATCTTTTGCGATCAGTTATATCGAGAGACCATCCACAGGTTGCAAATATTTTATTACTGCTATCCATAACCGGGAAAAGTAAATCTAAGAAATATCGAGTTTCTCCATTCTTTATCGATTCATTTTCAAATACTTGCGGCTGATTCGTTTCAACAACTTTTTTATTCTGGGCAATATTTCTTTCAGCTCTTTCTTTAGGAAATAATTTTAAATCAGTTTTCCCAATGACATCGTCATAACTAAGCTTCATCAATTTTTCAAATTCTTTATTAACAAAAAGATAGTTTCCCTCAAGGTCATTTATATAAACAAGCAAAGGCGCATAATTAAGAATGTTTTCTAATTTTTGTTCACTTTCGAAAAGAGCTTTCTCGGTTGCTATTCTTGATTCAATTTCATTTTGTAAAGCTAGGTTTTTCATTTCAACAGCTTGTTTTGCAATATTTAGATCTCTTATAGCATGTTGTAATTCATTTGTTCTTACACTTACTCTGTCTTCTAGTTCTTCATTAAGCTTCTTTAACTCGGCAGAAGTTTTGTCAATTTCATCTTGCCTTTGTTTTAATTTTGCCACCATTTCGCTGAATCTTCTGTAAAGAAATCCGATTTCATCTTTTCTATTTTTATCAACCACAATTTCATAAGATTCGGACCTTGCTATTTGTTTCGATGCTTCAGCCAGATTTAGAATCGGTTGAGAAATTATTTTTTGAAGACGGTTTGCAATAATATAAATTGGAATGGCTAACAGAATTAATAGGATAAGTATTATGGATCCGTTGCTAATTATCTTTTCTAATATTGATGCGGTAGAAACTCGGAGGTAAATTGTCCCTTCAACTTCATTTCCTGTTTTAATCTCGTGAATAATGTGAATGTAATTCCAATTATCACTAAAATTTATTTCTTCATAATTGTTGATCATTAGGTTACTTTTATCATCTCTGTTATACCCCGAAAATAGATTTCCATTATGTTCAAAAACAAAAGCGTTCACTATTTCCGGAATAGCATTTAGTTTGATCAAAACCTCATCTACTTCATCATTGTAACCAAATGATAACGGCACTTTACAATACTCCCCTACTAAGGCTGCTGTAATAGAAGAATTATTCTTAATTTCCTCGCGATAATTAATTACATCAAACACACTATAGGCGACTAATCCTAAAATTATAGCAAATGTACTTGCTCCTGTTATAATTAACAGAAGCTTGTTTTTGATAGAGATATTTTGAAATTTTTTCTTCATCCGCTTAAGATTTATAGTCTTTACTAAACTTGTTACTCATAAACATTCACGGCAAGAGAAAGTAATCGTGAATTTGGAATTAGTTTATTTTTTTCCAGCACCCGTTTATTTATTTCGAATTTTATTTTATCCTCAACTTTAATGAAATTAATTCCAGCACCTTTCTCTGCGAATCCTTCTGAATTTGTAATCAGTAGAATTGCTTTCTCATTAGCAAAATCAATTAATCTTGAAAAGACTCGAATATTATTTCCCGGATAGAAAAGAATATTACATTTTTCGATCTCATTAAGTTTGTTTAATTCTTTCACCTCAATTTCTTTTCCGTTTACAGTTTCCTTCTTCGCAATGACTTCCAGCGGGGAGATAATTTTATTTTCACCCCAAATACAAATATTGAATTTGTCCGATTGACTAGGTGGCCATTCAATATATTTTGAAAAATTATAAATATAGACCGACAAAACATTTTCAAGGGTGGCAGATTCACTTTGGGATATGAGATTAATTCGCAATGATACCAAGAGAACAAAACTAATTATCACATAACGAGCAATATTAATATTTGTTTTCTTCATTTTGTCATCAGAATGAAAAATCTACATTAAACAAAATAGTACGCTGTGGCTGTCTATATCTATCCGGCGGTCTATTTGATGTATGATAATATTCTGTGTCGAGGATATTTTTAATACTCAAAGTGAGATTCAGATTTTTTAAAGCAGTGTATGTTAAAGCCGAGTGTAAAATAAATGCCGCATCAATTAAATCATTTCCGGTGTTTGTAATAACTTGCGGATTGGTTCTCTTCCCAATATAATTTCCTCTTAGAGATAATTTTATTACTTCAGAAAGTTTAACATTTACTCCAACATTTGCGATGTGTCTTGAAATCTCCGGAAGAAATATATCATCATTGTTCGTGGAAAAATTATATGTATAATTCATGTAAGCTTTCACATTTTTCAGATAAATGTCGGTAGTAGTTTCAACACCTCTTACTTTAACTATTCCTTTATTAACCCATTTGTATTCGTTACCAATAAACTCTTGGTCAATAATATCTATCAGCTTATTATTATAAAATGAAACTCCAACTTTCAAAATATTGGCGAAGGAATATCCTCCGGCTAACTCAAAAGAACGCATTTTTTCAGGTGTCAAATTTGGATTTCCTAAACCACTTGTATAATCCCACGGTTTAGGTGCGCGGAATGCTTCTGAATACAAAGCTTTTAAAGTAAGTCGTTCATAATTTAGAACTAATCCGACTCTTGGTGTGATCACATCTCCATAAACACTGCTTTGATCATAACGAGCACCGATGAAAAAATTTAACATTCTCAATAAACTCAGTTCAGATTGAATGAATAAACTTAAGATATCGTTTCTATCAATATTTGGTTCTGATGGAATGGGTGGTTTTTCTGATGAAGAATTACTTTCTGTAATTGAAAACTGCTTCGAAAGCCATTCCGATTTGAAATTTATTCCTCCAATTAATTTCAATTCACTTAGTGGTTGATAATAAGTAACAAGCTCAGCCGTAAGTGAATAGTTTGGACGATAGTATCCAACTTGAGAAGTATCCGTCACATAAGCAATGGTATTATCATGAACCGTTGTGTTGGTATAAGCTACTTTCGATTGAATATCAAGATTATCTTGAATGAACAATGAATGTTTCATAAAAATATTTGCGAAACTTATATTCCACAAACTATTCTTATCTAAATAATTTGTTCCAACAGATCTATAATTTGTAGTTCGGGAAGCTTGTTTGTTTTGAAATAAAACGCCCAATATAAAATTGTTATATGCTGTTTTTAAGTTTAGTGAATAATCTCTTTCAAAATTTTCCATATCAGGTGACCAATTGAAATCTCCATTGACACCGGCAAGATCAGCTTTTTCGGAATTATAATACATTCCTGAAATTCTCAAACCGAGTTTTTCTTCTTCATCATAAAATGAATAACTAGAATTAATTGTATATGTATTAAATGAACCGATTAAGCCGGAGATATGAATTTCGTTTTCCGCCTCGGGATTTTTCGTGATAATATTAATTACACCGGAAATTGCATTAGTTCCGTACAGAGATGACGCCGGACCGTAAACGACTTCAATTTGTTCAATATCCTCCAAATTAAATTGTCCGCCCGCATAAAAACCGCCCGAACTTAGTTCATTAATTTCAACACCATCGACAAGCAGAAGCGTATAATTATTTTGATTTATAATACCTCTTTGAAAAACATAGCTATTGAATCCCTGTATATTTCTAAATTGAAATCCCGGCAAATCCGATAAAATTTCTTCAAGTGTTAGATAACCGTTTTCCTTAATTTCATCCGTTTTAATAACTCTTACCGTTGCAGGAACTTCACTAATTCTATTTAATCTTTTTGTTGCAGAAATTATTTTTAGATCCGTCAATTCCTCGAGATCAAGCTGAAGTAGTTTAGTTAATTCATCTTCTTGTGCAGAGATTTTTGAGTTGAGTAAAATCGCAAAAATTATAAGCAGAGAAATTAATTGAAATATACTAACTGATTGAAGTGGGAAATTATTTATAAAAGAAAATGCTGGAGATGATTTTATTGGTTGGATTTCTTTTTGATTCGATAACATCATTCGAGGTTCTCATCTTGATGAGTTTCTAATTTAACTACTATCGATCACAATGAAACTTTTCGTGAATAATCATCCACTTTTATATTTTGTTGGAATTGCTTTGTTAAATATATAATATCCGTTAACTAATACAAGTGATTTTACGCTCAAAGTTAGCTTTTATGAAGAGAATTTGATTATTTTGGAAAACATTAATAATAAGAAACTACTTCTCGCAAATGCAAAAACCAAGAGTAAAAATCTGCTGCATTTCTTCAATTGAAGAGATGAAGCTAGCCGTAAAATACGGCGCTTCTGCAATTGGACTGGTGGCAGAAATGCCAAGCGGACCGGGAGTTATTTCGGATGAATTAATTGAAGAAATTGCAACTCAAACACCGCCGGGAATTTCTACTTTTCTTTTAACCAGCCGACAAACTGTTAATGGGATTATCGAACATCAAAAGAGATGTAAAACAAATACCATACAGATTGTCGATCGTTTAATCGAAGGAACACATAAGGAATTGAAAAATGCATTGCCGGGAATTTCAATTGTACAGGTTATTCATGTTAATGATGAATCCTCGGTACATGAAGCAATTACTGTTTCTGAAAGCGTTGATGCAATTTTACTCGATAGTGGTAATCAAAAATTAGATGTGAAAGTGCTCGGCGGTACCGGAAAAACTCACGATTGGTCGCTCAGTAAAAAAATTGTTGAGTCAATATCAAAACCGGTTTTTCTCGCCGGTGGATTAAACCCAAGTAACGTAAGGGATGCCGTAGAAACCGTTAAGCCGTTCGGAATTGATCTTTGCAGCGGTGTTAGGACTAATGGATTGCTTGATGATGAAAAGCTTAGAGAATTTTTTGAAAGATTGTAGGTTTGGAATTTTCTGTTCACACAAAACAATCACACTTAGCCAGAATTACTTGAGCAATACCATCTTTCGTGTTTGAATAAAGCTACCAACTGTAAGTTTATAAAAATAAATTCCACCCGGTAAACTTGTACCATTAAATTCAATATTATGATTTCCGCCATGCATCGGTTTATTTAATAATATTTTCACTTCTCTACCAAGAATATCATAGACAATTAACTTGGTCTGTAGGGGACGAATATATTCGTCCCCTACGTTGGAAATTGTAAATTTTATATTTGTACTTGGATTAAAGGGATTGGGATAGTTTTGTTCGAGGGTAAAGGGATATAAAAGTGTTTTATCTCCGTCACGTATTGAGGTAATTCCTCCATTGTTGGTTGCTAACACAAATCCATTAGCCCCAGCATCTCCACCAACTGCAATCCCATTATTTTGATCGAAAAAGTGTAGAGCAGTTACATATCCAATTGGCAACTCTGAAATTTGATTTGTCCAAGTTTCACCCCCATCAGTTGTGTTAAGGATAACACTATTCCAACCGACTAACCACCCTAATTGTTCACTCACAAAAAATATATCCTCAAATTCATACTGCCCTTTCATTTCAACATAGCTATGCAGCCAGGTATTTCCACCATCAGATGTTTTAAGAAAATGAGAATCTAGCCCGGTTGCAAAGCCTAAAGTGTCATCTAGGAAAAACATTGATGTTATAGTCCCACCTTCCGGTGTCGTTACAACTCGTGTCCATGTTTCTCCGCCATCAGTAGTTTTATCAATAATACCGTTGAAATTACTCCCCGTCGTTATTTCTCCTGTTGCAAAACCAATATTATCATCAAGGAAACTGATACTATTGTATAAAGCATCACTTGAATGGATATTACTCCAAGCGGCTCCTGAGTTAGTTGTTTTTAATACACTATTTAATGTAACTCCAAATCCTAACTCTTCACCAACGAATGATATATCTAAAATTTTCTCTTCAATATTTGTTGAGAACACTTGCCAATTTAATCCCATATCTGTTGAATAAATTATCGTACCGTTATCACCTGAAATCCATACAGAATTTTCATAAAAAGAAATGGCAGATAAATCTTCTTCGGTTAAACTATTGATCTCGAGCCATTCTTGTCCTGAATTTGTTGTTCTTAAGATATAACCACTATCGCTAACAACAAATCCCACGTCTTCATTGAAAAACTCTATATCATTAAAACTAGCATAAGTTTTATCAAGTTCTTTAACGTACCATTGCCCACTGACGATGGTCATAAAAAATAAGTGCACAATAAATATTATCTTTTTCATGACGAACCCACGTTAATTGTAATTTCTCTCTTTTCTATAAAATCATTAATTGCCCGGCACCAATTATCAATATAATCGAATTATACTATGTGACCTTATTCTTACTGGAGTTTTAGAACTGTTTAGGTAACCGAATGAAGGTAAAAAAAAATATTTAATTATCAATCCCAGAGACACAGCACTGCTGTGTCTCTACATAAAAATTAATCTGCTAGGGTAAACTTAACTTGTGTTGAATCTTGCTGATCAGATAAGTCATCCATTACAAAAATTTGCAAAGTATAATCACCAATTGCAAAAGTAGAATCAAAAACGATTTGTATTTCTAATTGTGTGTCCATTAATTTTTCCGGACTTGTTCTATTAATCATACCGTAATCAATTTCTTCCAAAGTTTCATTAGACGGAGTAATTAGATTAACATAGTATGATAGTTTTGTAGAGAATTCTTTTCCATCTTCAACTTGTGTAAATCCTTTTACCTGTGCGCTTGCATTTAATTCCCATTCAGTTCCAATATTAAACGCGAATGCTTCCGGACTATACACTTCTAATTTTTGTTCTTCTTCAGAGCAGGCAAAAAAAGTAAATAATACGGCCAAAAATACTATTACTAAAATTCGATTTGTCATTTTATCTATTTATTTCTCCTTTTATTTGAAAACCTAAATGTTATAATCATTCTTTTTCATAAACCATCTCATTACCGCATCAACCGATTTGTTAACAACATCACTCTCTCCGCTAATTTCAATATCACTTAAATGAACACTCTCGAAACCCTTTGCAATAAAATACTCGGCTTTGTCAAAAAAGTTATTAATCTTCATGTAAAAACCCAACGCTTCATGAAGATCAAGTGTGCTTGAGATTAAACCCTCTTCAACTATAAAATTCCAAATTACGACTCGTTCTAAAATAAGTGCATAAATTACTTCGGAAACTTTCATACCTTCAACGGCTCTTTCACGTCCGAGTTTAATAAAATGTTCGGCTGTTTTTCTAAAATCGGGATCGTCCTGCAATAAATAATCTCCCAATCGTTTGAACACATCATAAACTCTTTCATTGAGTTGCTTCTCCGGTATATTTTTGTAACCGGGTGTAGAAGGATTATTCCGAACTTCGTGACTCCACTTTTTAGTCAATTGTTCGGCATGATCCTCAACTAAACGGATGTACTTTTGATACAACATTTTATCCTCCGCTATTAATAATTTGTTGACGAGAGGAAACAAAAAGTAAAGAACATTTCATGAAGAACTATTCATTAATATAATTGAAAACAATTGGGAAGCAAGTTAATATTTTCCATTAATAAATTGTTTTCCAAAAGTTATTCATACTGTATATCCGAATAATCTTTTAGATATTGAGGAACACGTGGATTACCATTAAAGAATGTCTCGTCTACTCCAAGTGTCAACGCCCATCGATGAATCCATGACGGACCGTATTTTCCGACAAAATTATTTTCCGAACTATAAGCTTCATCTTGCAAAGCTTCATCCAATGAGACGAAATGATATCCTTCATTCTTAATTGCTTCGGCTAGTTCATCAAAATAATCGGCGTTAAGTAAATTGGCATGAACAAGCAAAACTTGTTTAATGTTTCTTCCGAACAATTTTTGTGATTGTTCTTCATAATATTTTATTTTTTCTATCATATAATCCACATAATCAGCACCTAATCTTTGCATCATCTCGATGTCGTTTTCCTTAAATGCTTTGTTGTACCCGAATGCAAAAATCCATTCCGAGTTATCAATTGTAACGGGAGCTTCTTTGTAATTATTATCCTTTAAGAATTTTTTTAATGATAACATTATCTCTTCCGTCTCTCCGCTTCGTAAATAAGGATGTCGGAAATATTCATATTTAATATTTCTTTCTTCGGCAAGTTTTCTCGTAAATTCTTCACCCTTTAATACATCTGCTTTGTATTCTTCGAATGGTATGGCATTAATATTTGGATGTGAGTAGGTGTGATTACCTAATTCCAAACCTGAGTCAAGCCATAATTTTAATATCTCCACTCCGGTTTCATCAATAACGTTTTCTTTTACCAGCTTGCCCTCATTTACAAAACCGACAGCGGGTATATTATATTCTAAAATATGTTTGATAATCTGTTTATTAAATTCAAACTGCTTTTCGGAAGAATATTGTCCGCTTTGCTGAAACGGTAAATCATCAAAAGTAACAGCCATAAATTTTTCTTGTGCTAAAGAAATAGTTGCAAGAAAAAGAATAACCAATCCGAATCTTTTCATTTTACTCCAAAGAAAATAGTGTGTGTTTAATTAAGGAAAGTTATTAAAAATGAATGAGAGATTCTCATCCCGCTCTTTAACACAATTGAGAGCGGGATGAAGAAATTAAATTTACTACCATGCTCTCTTAAATGAGATCAACAAATAAGCTAGTAAATAGATTACCGCTCCCAGTAATAAAGCCGTGGCATATCCGAAAGAGAAAGCAATTAAAACGACAATAGTTGACCCAAGAACCGACGCAGCCCCGTTAACCGCAAAACCCCAATCAACTAATTCGCCAATTAGTAACGAACCCTTAGGGAAAGGCATTCCCATAAAAAAGCCAAGCGGGAAGATTAAGATTGCCGTTATAATTATTCTCGGAGCCATAGTGAGACCACCTAAAGCGTAAATCAGTTCTGTGAAAGCTACAACATCTATCAGAAGCCAAATTGAGATAAATGTAAATACAAATTTCGGTGAAAATTTTTCGGAATAACGGCTCCCGATTCCGGACGCCAAAAGAAGTACGAGTAATATTGTAATAATGCTGTAAACACTCGGCCCGATAAAGAGAGTGTACTTTTGCATTAAAACAACTTCAACCATCATAAACGCAAGTCCTATAGCAAAAAAGTATAGCCATGGTACTGCTCTTAGTTTTGGTCCCTTCTTTAAATACGGAATTAGATTTAGCGGGACAATTAGAAAAACAACAATTAGCAAAATTACTGTAATAATAATTTTTGAAAGCGGAAATCCGTAAAATTCATATGGTAAAATTGTTTCAACTTTCCCAAACTGAAAATTCCTCATCAAACCGAGCTGAGCCGTAAAGGGTCTGTTGTCGTTACAAGGAGAGATATCGATTGCTGCATTAACTTGAGCTGTTTCCCATCCCTTAGTAACAATTTGATTAATCAGATTGTCTTTTACCGAATCTGCCGCCGGGTAAAGTAAGTAATGATAATTCTGAGCACCTTGCGGAACTTCACCGAAAGCGTTTTGCATTAACTCTTCCGTTAACGGTTGCTTTGAGATAAAAAGAATGTTTCTTCTCATCTTAGGCAGGTTGTAAACAGCAAAATGTGACGTTGGATTTTCTACATCAAGTTCTTCGAGTGCCAACATAAGTTCAGAGGTTAAACGCGGCACATAAAATTGATGTTCCATCATTACAAAACCACTGTCGGTAAGTGAATTCCAATAATCCTGAAATGCTTCTGTTGTAAAAAGATAGTTTTCTGCCAAGGCAAATGAACCCGATGCTAGAGCGGCAAACGTATTCGAGCTTAGTGAATAGATGATATCGAACTTGTTTTCGAATCTTCTTACATAAGCTCGACCGTCTTCTGTAATTACTTTTACTCTCGGATCATTATAAATATTACCGCTGTAATCGGCGAGATTTCCCTCAGTCATTAAATAATTAATATGGTCTATCACTTCAACGGCATGAACTTCTGCTGCACCTTCTTGTAATGCTTGAAGAACATCTGTTCCGCCCCCGGCACCAAGAGATAAAAAAGTGCAAGAATCAAACCTATCAATTAGATTTTTAACGCTGATGTTATATTCATACTTAAGTGAGTCTGGTTTATTATAGTTTCCGTCAAAAGGATATACCGGTGAGTTTGCTGCGTTATCAATGTTTATCCCCCTTGCCTGTCCATTGTAATCGAAAACTTTGATCTTCGCCATTGCATCCCAATAAGTATAAATCACTTCTGCGCGGTCCGGTTTTCCCGATTTTAAAAATTCATTTGAGTAAGGCGACATTCCAATTGCAATTAAAACCAAAAGTGCCGGCAGTAATTTTCTCCAACTATTCATTGCAATAAATGCGGCAATAAAAATTGGTATTGATGTTAGGAAAACAGAGGACGGAGTTCCGAATGAGTTCATCATTATAACCGAAAGTAAAACTCCGAATGCTGCACCAATTAAATCGAACATATAGAGCAGCGGCATTTGGGAAACATCACTCTTAAATAATTTTGCGAGCGCTATTCCTCCGAAGAAAAAAGTAGAGCTTAAAATTGCTATCGCAGCTATAAGTTTAACCATCGATATCCAATCGTTAAGCAAAGATGTAAAATCCAAATTCATTTTTATTATTGCGATAGGTCCGGCAAGAATTGTTAAACCGGAAAGAACAAGTGTAACGCCTACTATCCAATCTTTGTTAAGAAAATTAAACAAGCGTAACGAAAGAGCGCCTAAACCTAATCCAAGTATAGCCAGTGAGATAATCATAAACGCGAAAGTGTAAAAATATTCAGCCGAAAAAATTCTCGTCCAAATAATTTCTACGGAAATAAGCGATAAAGAAAGTAAAGCAATAATCAACATCCGGGAAGTCTTCACATTAACCTCTATATGTTAAATAAGAACTGTTGTCTTAATTAATACTTTATTGTCCGGTTAATTTAGACGAAGAGAATTCACGAAAGTTGAGTGAAAAATGTAATTATATTAAAGTCGAACGCGTAGGTCATTTTGAGTGGAACGACGAATCTCACTTTAAAAATTGGTTATTTTATAAATGGAGATTCTTCACCTCGATAAAATTCATTTTGATTCAGGATAACTATAGTAGACATGAAGTCCATTATCTCACTTCGTCAATCATCTCTTTAATTTTCTTAACTGTCCGCCAGTTACGTGCGGTTGCCGAAACACCTAATAATTTTTCCGCACGATCGCCAAGCTTTGATTTACCGAATCCATCCGGTGCATAAAAGTAGAAAAATTTATCGACCAACTTAAATTGTTCGGTTTCGGTTTTAATCTCATTCATTTTATCAAAATTTGCTCTGTCTGCTTTTCTCTCAAGGAAAAATACATGTAATGATTTATGATTTTCACCGACTTGCGGAAACGGATTATTTGCAACTACTTTTTGAATATCTTTCTTTTTTAATAACATTACGTTGGGTTCAAAACCATGATTCTTCTTAATCGCAGATTTAATTTTATCGGTAAGAACTTTTACATCCTTTTCATCATGTTTGAGTACAACATTTCCACTTTGAATGTAAGTTTGCACCTCCTTACAACCAAGTTTTTCGAGAATGGATTTCAAGTCCTTCATCGGCAGAATATTTTTTCCCAATACATTAATTCCTCTCAACAAAGCTATATAGGTTTGCAAATTAAGTCCTTCTTTAAATTCTTATTTCTGGTTTTGATAAACAACTTTTCCGTTTACTATTGTTGTTAAGACTTGTGTATTCGTGATCTCCCAATCTTCACAATTTAGCAAGTCATTTGAAAGAATTACAATATCCGCGAGTTTGCCGGGGGTAATACTTCCTTTAATATCTTCTTCAAATGCTGCATAAGCTCCATTGATTGTATAAGTTCTTAAAGCTTCTTCCCGCGTCATTCTTTGTTCAGGATAAAATGTGGTTTGATCCGAAAGTATTCTGGTTACCGAAGAATAGAAACTTGCTATCGGACTTACATCTTCAACAGGTGCGTCTGTTCCGTTACAAATAATTGTTCCGGCTTCTAATAATTTCCTCCAAACATAAGCACCTTCTTTTGCACGATATTGGCCGAGTCGTTTTGGCACAAAAACAGCATCCGATGTACAATGAACTCCTTGCATCGCAGCTATAACACCTAATTCGGTAAACTTCGGTATGTCTTTATTTGATAAATGCTGCGCATGTTCTATTCGCCATCTTAAATCTTTTTCGTTGTCTTTATTGTAAGCTTCTTCGTAAATTTTCAATACTTCACGATTTCCTCTGTCGCCTATTGCATGTGTGTTCATTTGAAGATTATTTTCAAGACATATTTGAGCTGTTTCTTTTAACTCACTTAATGGCGTTACATTTAATCCCGTATTTGTGCTGTCATCGGAATAAGGCGATAACAGCCATGCGCCTCTTGATCCTAATGCACCGTCAACATATTTCTTAACTGATCTGACTGTTAAACGATTATTTCCATATCCAACCAAATGATAGTCTTTTATTTTTACTTTGAGACTATCATTATTTTCATAAATCATTACATTTAATCTCACCGGTATTTTGTTTGAATCGATTAGATTTTTTAATAAATCTATCTCCTCAAATGATGACCCCGCATCATGAAATGAGGTAATTCCTTTTGATAGACATTCTTCTGCTGCCAATTCATAAGCTCTAATTTTCTCATGTCTTAATTGCTCATCGGTAAGTGTTTGTCTATACTCTTCATATTTATCAACTATTAAATCCTCTGCGTTTTCTTCAAACACACCTGTTAATTTTCCGCTAGAATCTTTCACGATATTTCCACCGGAAGGATTTGGGGTTGATGAATTTATTCCGGCTAATTCCATCGCTTTAGCATTTGCAATAATTGCATGACCGCTTGCATGTGTTAAATAAACGGGATTACGAGGACTAGCTGCTGAAAGTTGATCATGAAAAGGATAACCGTTTACATTTTCAATCGGAGACGGGTCCCATTTTTCTTGATGCCATCCTCTTCCTGTAATCCATTCACCCGGCAAAGAATTTTCAGCCGCTTCGGCAACAATTGCTACAACTTCATCATAATTATTTGCACCACGTAAATCCAAAATCATTTTTGATTTACCAAGCCCGAGAAAGTGTGCATGGCTGTCTATAAATCCGGGCATAACAAAATTATTTTTTGCATCAATAACCTTTGTCGAATCACCTTGATGATCGAGAATCTCATCATTGGTACCAACGGCTAAAATTTTACCATTTTTAATTGCAATAGCTTCTGCGGAAGGATTTGTAGTATCAACAGTTGCTACAACTCCGTTAATAATTATCGTATCAGCAATCGGTTTATCAACACCACACGAAATAACGATTAATGATAAAATGGCAATAAATAATTTTTGAATACTGTTTTTCATTTTTCCTCGGTTAATAATTAATATTTTCGAGATCAGTTACCTTTGAAATTCGGTTTACGTTTTTCAAGAAAAGCTTGAACTCCTTCTTTATAATCATGTGTATTGCCTGCTTCAATTTGTAATTGCTTTTCCAGTTCAAGTTGTGATTCCAAATCATTGTTCATTGATTGATTCAATGCTTTTTTTGTTAAAGCAAAACCTTTTGTCGGCATTGTCGCAAGTTGTTTTGCAATTTCATTAACTTTTTCTTTGAATTCATTTTCAGAAATGACTTTGTAAATCATTCCTAATTTTTCAGCTTCATCTGCTGAAACTTTATCGCCCATCATCATTAAAGCGGACGCTTTTTGAAAACCGATTAATCGAGGTAGAAAATATGTACCCCCGCTATCGGGAATCAAACCAATTTTTGAAAAGACTTGCGCAAACGAAGCTTTTTCGGAAGCGATTACAATATCACAAGCTAAAGCAATATTTGCACCGGCACCGGCTGCAACGCCATTTACAGCGGCAATTACAGGCTTATTTAGATTTCTTATAAGTAGAATAGTTTTGTTATAATTTTCATCTAAAATTTTACCTAGCTCGGCAAGCGGTTTATCTTTCGGAACTGCTTCGGCTAGATCTTGTCCAGCACAAAATGCTCTTCCTTCGCCCGTAATAACAACACATCTAATTTCTTTAGAATCACACTTTTCCAAAGCCTCATGTAATTCCTTACCCATCTCTAAATTAAAACTATTAAGTACATCCGGGCGATTGAATTTAATTAAACCTACATTTGAATCTATATCGAATTGAATAAATTTATAGTTCATTAATTATCCGGTTCTTTTTTGAATGACGTGGCAAAATAATAATTGTTATTAAAATTATCATTCTCTAACTGACTTGAAAACTATCACACTTTATATTTAATCAAAAGAAATCTCTCCGTATATTTAAAGTAATATCAATCCAATGTGAGAGCAACTTATGGAAAATTTTGAAAAGCTTGGTTCTTTTTATTTAGGCAAAAAATTTGATCTCAAATCCAACTCTCTTACCAATGAAATTATTTTATACGATTCAAAAGATTTGACGACTCATGCATTATGTATTGGTATGACCGGCAGCGGCAAAACCGGTTTGTGTATTTCTTTACTTGAAGAAGCGGCAATCGATAGTATTCCCGCAATAATCATTGATCCGAAAGGTGACATGGGAAACCTGAAACTTGCTTTTGACGGATTAACAAAGGAAGAATTTCTTCCTTGGGTTAATGAAAGTGAAGCCGAAAAGAATGGATTAACAAAAGAACAATTTGCCGAACAACAAGCTTCTCTTTGGAAAAAAGGATTGGGGGATTGGGGTCAATCTTCAGATAGAATTAAGATGATGAAAGATAAAGTTGAGGTTGAAATTTATACTCCCGGAAGCTCATCAGGAATTCCAATTTCAATTTTAGAATCTCTCTCCTTAGATAATTATGATCAATTAAACGATGCGGATGCAATTCACGATAAAATTGAATCGGTTGTTGGAAGTTTGCTTGGTCTGTTAAATTTAAACGCTGATCCACTTACAAGCAGAGAACACATTTTGCTTTCGGCAATTTTTAACCACTACTGGCAAAACAAAAATATTATCGATTTAGCGTTACTGATTAATGCGGTTCAAAATCCTCCATTTGAAAAACTTGGTGTGTTTGACCTTTCATCTTTTTTTCCGCAAAACGATAGATTAAAATTAGCAATGATGCTAAATAATCTTTTAGCTTCACCATCGTTTCAAACTTGGCTAAATGGTGAACCGATGAACATCAACAACTTTTTATATACGCCGACCGGTAAACCCAAATTATCTATTATCTCAATTGCACATTTATCCGATACGGAAAGAATGTTTTTTGTTTCATTACTGCTTAATCAACTAATTAGTTGGATGAGAGTTCAGCCGGGGACGAGCAGTCTAAGAGCAATACTTTATTTCGATGAACTTTTCGGTTACCTTCCCCCTGTAAGTAACCCACCCTCAAAAAAAGCATTAATGACTTTATTAAAGCAAGCGCGCGCATTTGGGTTGGGATTAGTACTGGCAACTCAGAACCCTGTTGATATTGATTATAAAGCACTATCGAATACCGGGACTTGGTTAATTGGAAGATTACAGACCGAGCAAGACATCAATCGTTTAATTGACGGATTGATGAGTTCTTCTGGTTCGGATAAGTTTAATAAGAACGAAATTACGTCAATTATTTCGGGACTGGGCAAACGAAAATTTTTATTACATAATGTTCACGAAAATGAACCTGTAGTTTTCGGTACTCGATGGGCACTATCTTATCTTGCTGGTCCACTTACCAAATCGCAGATATCTACTTTGAAATCGGTCACAAAATCGTCTACCAAAAATCATGTTCAGCATATTTTAAATAAAAATGTGAGCACTGTGCTTCCGGTTATAGATAGTTCAATAAAACAATTTTACATTCCTTACAGAGGAAGTGCCCCTTCGGTTGAAGCAAAACTTACCTATAAGCCTTTCGTTTGGGGAAGCGCTAACGTTTTATTTAGTGACACCAAAAAGCAGATTAATCAAGAATCATATATTGCAAGAATCACCCCGATTGAAAATACTGCAATAGCTGTAGATTGGTTAAGCTCCGAGTCGACTGATATCTCTGAAGATGAGTTATTAACTAAACCGGAAGCAGAATGTTCTTTTAGTGAACTCCCTAAACCAGCTTCGGTAAAAGCCAGCTATTCTAACTGGGAAAAAGATTTTAAGGATTTCATTTTTAGAAATCATAAACTCGATCTATTAAAAAGTCCCACCATGAAAATAACTTCTAAACCCAATGAATCAGAAAGAGAATTTAGAATAATGCTGAATCAAGCTTTTAGAGAACAACGGGATCAATGGGTTGAAAAACTAAGAGATAAGTATTCAAAAAAAATCATTTCGCTAGAATCAAAAATAAGAACTGCCGAAGAACGAGTTGCTAGAGAGGCAGACCAAGCAAAACAACAAAAAGTACAGACCGCTATTTCAATTGGAACGACTCTACTCGGTTCAATATTTGGCAGAAAAACATTTAGCAGCGGTACTTTGAGCAAAACCGGAACAGCGATGAGAGGTGCTAGCAGAACCATGAAAGAAACCGCAGACGTTAAACGAGCCGAAGAATCACTTGAACTTTTGTTAAAACAAAGACAAGAACTTGATGAGGAATTTGAACGCGAGGTGAATCTTTATAGCAATAATTTTGATGCAACATTAGAAAAATTAGAAACCGAATCTATCTATCCGAAAAAAACTAATATAAGCATAAATCTATTTTGCTTAGTCTGGGCACCTTTTTGGTTAAGCAAAGATGGAAATGGTACAAAAGCTTTTTAATAGCTTAATAAATAGACCTTTTCCATAGAATTAATTTCTTAAAAGCCCCGACCGACTTTTAACTGTAAGGTTTATTCAGTCCTCTACAATCCTTATATTAGATTGAACATATTAGGAAACTATATGAATCACATCGACGTATTGAAAGACCTTCACAAACGCAACCTCACTCAAAAAACATTGAAATACCGATCAGACGAAAATGCAGCGGTAAAATCTTTGCAAACAATTTTATATGAGCTTGGCTTTGGTAAAGAATTAAAATGGGATACTTACGGAGCAGATGGAGACTACGGAGATTGTACCTCTAACGCTGTTGATACATTTTGCACCAACAATAAAATCAGAGCAGGCGGAAAAACTGTTTCGAAAAAAACAGCTGAACAAATGATCTATCTTTATGAATTAATGGATGAACTAAAACTAATAAACGACGCTGTCCAAAAAGGTGAGATTGAAAAACGAATTAAACATAATGGAAGATACAAAACCGGAATTGCAGCTTTACAAACTTTACTTGCAGAACTCGGATATACACTGCAACTTAAATGGAATAAATATGGCGCCGATGGTGATTTTGGAAATTGTACAATTGCAGCACTAAAAAAATATGCGGAAGATCAAGGTTATCTTGATTCGGGAGAAGAATTAACCGAAAAATTAGCCGAATCAATTATTAATAAATTCAAACCATTTTACGGATCGGAATTTTTAAGAGAAATAACAAAAGTCGCTGAGTTAACTCAATCCGTATCAGGAAATAATGTGATAGTTTCCGACGGTAGTTTAACGTGGACATTTAGGAAATACCAAAAGGGATTATTTACGCTCGGTAAAAATACTCCTAAAGATTTCATTCAATCGCATAGTCAGTCTCTTTCAAACCTTGGTTTAACTTCATCAGCTATAAATGTTATTTTATCCGTCTCGGAAAATGAAGGAAACTTAGATGCAGTTAATACATGGGATAATGCTTTTCTTTCTTTTGGAATGTTTCAGTGGACTTTAGGAACTTCAACTAATGCCGGTGAGCTTGCAGCTCTTCTTTCCAAAATCAAATCCAAAACACCAACTATTTTCAATAAATATTTTTTGGATTATGGATTAGATATCTTTCAAGCAAATGATATTACAGGATTACTTTCTCTGAATGGCCAAGAACTTATAAGTGCTAATAGAAAAGAGCAATTAAGAAATGCATATTGGGCTTTTCGATTTTGGAAAGCTGGTCAAGATGAAATTGTTTCAGCAATAGAAGTAGAACATGCCTTTTCACGAATTCATACCTTCTATAAATCTACAAGCTATAAAGTAGAAAGTTATAAAATCTCTGATTTGGTTTCATCGGAATACGGAGTTGCATTACTATTGGATAATCACGTAAACAGACCGGGTTATTTAGTCGAAACTCTTAAAAAAACCTTGAAGGATTTAAGACTTCAACCCCCTAATAATTGGACGACCTCAGAGGAAAAAATTTTTCTGAATCATTATTTACAAGTAAGAAAAACTTATGGAAGATTTCCTATGACGGATTCCGACAGACGAGCACTGATCACAAAAAAATATGTTACTAACGGAAATATCTCGGAAGAACGCGGAAGCTTTAAAATTTGACGTTTATTAGCGAATCAGCAATAATCCAATATACAACTCCTCTTCCGGCTTCCGGTAAATAGATGTATTCAAATGGATCTCGTGTATCCAACGCTTTATCTTGATAATAATTTTCTTCGTTTGTTAATAATCTTGTAAAGAATAAGAAATTGCTATCGTATGAAATTCTCGGGAAATATTCATAATCATTAGTATTAATTTTATTACTGAGATTGATTGGTTCTCCCCACAATCCGTCATCGTCTTTCGTTGAAAAGTAAATATCACCACCGCCAAATCCACCCGGTCTATCTGAGACGAAAAGCATTTTCATTTCATCTTGTGAAATTTGCGGGTCCCAATCCCGATAATGAGTATTGATCGGATAAAGTGATTTACGCGGAGTTACAAATTTACCATCAATAAACTCGGCTTGATAAATATCCCAGTAACCTTCCGAATCATTTCTTGCGGAAGAAAAATAAATTGTTCCGTTTTCAGAAATAGTCGGAGAATATTCATCCTCTTCGGAATTAATTTCCGAGATATAAACCGGTTCACCCCAAGTATCGCCAATTCGTTCGGCATACCAAATGTTATAATCAAAATAAAATTCTTCCGAACTTGGTATTGGTCTATCGGAAACAAAAAACATTTTTTGATTATCGTAAGTAATAAATGGATCTGTTTCATTGTATTGAGTTGAAAAAGAAACCGGCTTGGGTGATGTCCAGTATTCATCCTTAAGTAAGGAAACAAAAATTGTGGAAGAATCATTATCTAAAGTTGTTCGCGTGAAATAAAATTCATTCCCGTCTCTGGAAAAAGCAATATTTTGAATGCTGTATTTTTCTGTTACTAATCCATCCAGAAAAACTTCTGCTGATTCAAACGGAAACGGTTCTCCCAAATATTCATCTGTTAATAAGGTCAAATCGATCGCGGGCTTTTCTTCTTCTTTGCTGCATCCGTGAAAGATCAATACCGTTAATAGTATCAGCAAAGTAAATTTTACATTTCTCATTTTAATTTTTGAATTACTTCCGTGTTTACCCAATATATATCTCCCGAACCATTCATTGGATTGTTAAATTCTCTAACTATTTGCTCATATGAAACTTGATCTTCATAATTTCTGTCAAGCACACGATTGCTTGTAAAAAATAGAAATTTGCCATCAGGAGTAATAGACGGACAGTAATCCAATTTGTTCGAATTAATTTCACCCAAATTTTTTGGTCTGGTCCAACTATTATCTTCTTTTTTGAAACAGACCCACAAATCTCCTCCGCCTAATCCATCACCGAAACCGGTAGTTGTATAAAGAAGATAAGAACCATCTTTCGCTATGAAGGAATTAAACTCTTCCTTCGCTGAGTTTACTGAGTCACCAAGATTTTCATAAGGTTGATAAACTCCATCAACATAACGTGAAACAAATATATCTTCCCCGCCAATTGATTTATCATTTGCTGCAGTAAAATATAGATCGCCGTTTTCGGTTAATGTTGGATAAAATTCATTTGCTTGCGAGTTAACCGCAGAGTCTAGGATTATCGGATCAATCCATTGACCTTCTGAATTTCGTTCAGAATACCAAATATTATAATCGATTGGATCCTTGCCTTCAACCGGTCTGTTTGAAGCAAAGAATATTTTGCTCCCGTCGTATGTAATGAACGGTTCAATATCATTATAAACGCCTGAGAATGGGATTACTTCGGGACTTGTCCACTTTTCATCTTCTCTTTTCATAAACAGTAAAGTGCCTTTTCCATTTTGCCAAATTGAAAAGTAAAATTCCGTTTGGTCAGGTGAGAATGCGGCATCTCTTTCATTCAACCCTGTTGATACAATACCAGGTGCAAATAGTTGCGGGATGTCTCCAGGTTGCTGCTGTCCGAGATAATCTCCGCGCAAATTTGAAAACTTTTGAGTTTGCTCGGGAATTCTTTTTGTACATCCAATAATTATAAGCAATGAAAAAATTAACACAAGAATATTTTTCACAAATCAACTCCTTTTACTAAAAACCTTTCTTAGAATGTTTTTCGATTTCCATTTTTCTTTTCGCAATCCAATTGTTTGGGTCTATTATAGGATTAATTACTGGTGAGAATTTTATTTTTCCTCTACCGTTTGGCATTTCAAGTTTTTGTATTTCATTACCAAGCTTAATTTCAACAGGCATTTCAAAAATTGTCTCATCCGGCGAAATCCATTGTAATCGCAGTTCATTTTCGTAATCTTTTTCGATTAAAACAGCAGCCAGTTCAGGTAGTTTTGCGTTTCTTAAATATACATCAAATAACCAGCTTACTTCTTCACCGGAAATCGATTCGATTTGTTCAATTAAATCTTCGGTTGTAACAAATCTACACTGAGAACCATCTTTTACCTGCTCCAACTCTTCTGTTGGATAAGCCCACCTTCTTAGTACTTTGTAAAAGATTTCATCACCAAGATAATATCTTAATGTATGTACAAACCAAGCTCCCTTGTTATAAATATCCGGATGATAAGCTTTACTTGCGGGAATACTTTCTTCTTGCAACACAGGTTTAACATTCATCATACCCAAAGTTTTCATAAACTTTTGCAATCCTTCCGATCCGGATAATTCTTCCGCATATAAAGCTTGCATATAAGTCCCAATTCCTTCATGAATCCAAAAGTCTCTCCAATCGCTTGCAGTAATTAAATTTCCCCACCACTCGTGCGCTAACTCATGATGATGAAGCCAGTCAAAGCCGAACTGATTATTTTTGTATCCGTTGCCGTAAGCTATTATTGTTTGATGTTCCATTCCTAAATAAGGCGTTTCTACAATTCCGTATTTATCGGCTCTGAATGGATACGGCCCGCAATATTTTTCATAAAATCTAAGATGATCTAAAAACTGATTGGTGAATACTTTAGCCGTATCATAACTTTCCGGCAGCACATAAAACATTACCGGGAAATCCTCGCCGGTGATACTCGTGAAGGTATGTTCAATTAATTTAAATGGAGCCAAAGTGATGTTTATATTATAATTATTAATGGGAGTCGATACAAACCAATGAGTTGTTTTTGTCCCGTCATTGTTTGCTGCTTCGCCAATTAGTTTTCCGTTTGAGACGCAAGTTAAATTATCCGGTGCGGTTATTTTAATCGAAACAGAATCCGGTTCATCTGACGGATGGTCTTTACATGGAAACCAAATATCGGCTCCGCCGCCTTGACAGGCTAAACCAATCCAATGCGAACTGTCTTTAGTTTTCTTCCATACAAACCCATCATCCCATGGTGGTCTTTGTGCTATTCTTGGTTTTCCGCTATAAAATATTTTCGCTTCAATTGTATTACCGATTTGAAATTTGTCTTCTTCAACTTCTATTTTTATTAATCCTTTTTTATGCTCGAAAGATTTTGCTTCATTGTTTATTAGTATACGTTTTATGTTAAAGACAGTATCAAGATGAAGAACATAATAATCAATAGACGAAAGGAGTTCGGCAACAATTAAAGCAGAACCGGAAATAGATTTTTTGTCCGGATCAATATTAAGATCAAGATCATAAAATTTCACATCATAAGCAGCTTGTTCGGGAAGAATTAGTCCGCCTGAATCTTGAGTACCGAACTGAGCAAATATTACCGATGAAAAAAGATAAAAGATGGTGAGAAAGATTTTCATATAAACAACGAGATTATTTTTTCTAAAATACTAAATCCTAATTTCGAAATCCTAAACAAATTCTAAGCACAAATACAAATTGCAAAACCAATTAATCGCGTTTTTACTTTTATTATTTGGATTTAGAGCTTGTTTAGAAATTAGGTTTTCTGATTTAGTGCTTCTATTATTAGATGCACTTAAAATGTTCGAACGGCTGCTGACAAGAATTGCAGTAATGAAGTGATTTACATGCGGTTGATCCAAATTGTGAGGTGAGTTTTGTCTCTCTTGAATTGCAGTATGGACATTCAATCGGTTTTGTAATTAGATCACGATAAAATTCATCTTCAGCTTTTCCTTCGGGTGGAGCAATTCCGTATTCTTTTAATTTTCTTTTTGCTTCATCTGTTAACAAGTCTGTTGACCATGCCGGAGTATAAGTGTTTTTGACTAATACTTTATCGAATCCTTTTAATTTTAGTTCTGCTATTATTTCTTGTTCTATAGACTTCATAGCCGGACAACCGGAATATGTTGGCGTGATCTTTACAACCAGTTCATCGCCAATAGATTCAATATCGCGGACAATTCCCATCTCAACAATATTAATTACAGGAATTTCCGGGTCGGGAATGTTAGAAAGGTATTCGAACAATTTATTTGTGCTAATCATAATTTCGATAATACTTTGACCTCTTTTTCAAGTTTGTTTTTGAGTTTATCCTTTGCCATTTCGATATTATATCTCATTTGGAGATTCAGCCAGAATTGTTCCGATAGTTTAAAATACTTTGATAATCTAAGTGCTGTATCTGCTGTAATGGATCGTTTACCAAGAATAATTTCATTAATTCTTCTGGGGGGTACATTAATATCCTTTGCTAAACGATATTGGCTAATTTCCATCGGGTTTAAAAATTCTTCTAATAATATTTCTCCAGGATGAATGGCTTTTTGTTTAATTCTCATTAGTCCCTCAGTGGTAATCAATTATTTCAACTTTGTATGCATTCCCATCTTCAAATTCAAAGATGATTCGATACTGGTTATTAATTCTGATACTATATTTTCCTTTTAAATTTCCTGTTAATTTTTCAAGTCTATTACCCGGCGGCACTCGTAAATCATTCAAATTCACTGCGGCATCTATCAACAACAACTTACGCAATGCTGTTCTTTGAATATCACCCGATAACTTTTGAGAAATCTCTCGATTAAAAATCTTTTCGGTTTCTTTGTTTGAAAATGATTTAATCATTTTATGAATAATAACGTTTTACGTTATTATTTACAAATAAAGTTATTCGCTACCATTTTGCACCCGGATGAGATCGTGCAACAATCTGCATTTCCGCTAATATATGTCCAAGGTATTCTGTATGATCACCGTTTCGTCCACTTCGTAAATTTGTGTTTGGTTCATCGGGGATTTTAAGAGTTGCTTCAATTAGTGTGGATTCAACGACTTCCTTCCATTTTGTTTCAATTGATTTTACCGACGGAACAATTTTTTCTTGAAATAAATTTTTATCGACATCATTTTCAAAAAAGATCTCTCCTGTAAACATCCACAAATCATTAATTGCATTTTGAATTTTTTCATGACTTTCTTCTGTACCATCACCCAATCGTAATATCCATTGTCTGCTGTGTCTAAGATGATATTTAACTTCCTTGAGTGCCTTAGCTGCAATTCCGGACAAATCTTCAATCTTACTTTTAGAAAGTTTATCATAAAAATGAACAGCAAATGCATCGACAAAAAATTGTCTAGCTATAGTATACGCGAAATCAATATTCGGCTGTTCAACAAGTTGAAGATTCCGAAATTCTGTTTCATCTCTAAAGTATGCTAAATCATCTTCGGTTCTATTTTTGTTTTCAACTGATGCTGCTAGAATTAAAAATGCGTTAGCTTGTCCGACACAATCAAGTGCAATATTCGCAAGAGCAATATCTTCTTCAAGTATCGGGGCATGTCCGCACCATTCGGATAATCTATGACCAAGAATTAGCCTATCATCAGCGAGTCGAAGTAAATATTCAAACAAATCTTTTTTTATTTCATTTTTGATATCGTTCATTACATTCCCCTAACACCTTTCGGAACCGAATAAAATTGTGGATGACGATAGGCTTTATCATTTCCGGGTTCAAAGAATGGACCGCTGTCACTTGGACTTGAGGCAACAATGGCATCCGAAGGCACAACCCAAAGACTTACCGCTTCACCTCTTCTTGTATAAACATCTCTTGCATTTTGCAACGCCGTTTCTGCATCGGGGGCATGTACGCTTCCGGCATGTTCATGCGGTGCACCGGTTTTTGATTGTGTAAATACTTCCCAAAGTTTTCCCTGATCGCTCATTTTTAAATCCTTGTAATTTTCTATTTACTATTGATTATTGACGAATAGACAATGGCAAATAGTCAATTGAAATTAGTTCTTTCGTTTCTCAGCATAAGCCATTGCCGCTTTACGAACCCAAGCTCCGTCATCGTGTGCTTTTTTTCTTTCGCGGAGTCTTTCTTTGTTCATTGGTCCGTTGCCTTTTACAACCTGCCAAAATTCTTCCCAATCTATTTCTCCAAATTCCCAATGTCCTGACTCTTCATTGTACTTTAAATCAGGATCTGGAATTGTGAGGTTAACTGCTTTTGCTTGCGGAATTGTTAAATCAACAAATCGTTGACGTAGCTCGTCATTACCTTTTAATTTAACTTTCCATTTCATCAGTTCGGCGGAGTTTGGAGAATCTTTGTCCGGCGGACCGAACATCATTAGTGTGGGCCACCACCATCGATTCACCGCATCCTGAGCCATTTTCTTTTGTTCAGTAGTTCCGTTAGCAAGAGTTGCTATTATTTCATAACCTTGTTTTTTGTGGAAATTCTCCTCCTTACAAATTCTTACCATTGCTCGTGAATATGGTCCATAAGAACTTTTTGCCAACATAGTTTGATTAACAATTGCCGCACCGTCAACAAACCAACCGATTACACCCATATCAGCCCAAGATAAAGTCGGATAGTTAAAAATACTGGAATACTTTGCTTGTCCCGATAAAAGCTGCTCTAACAATTCCGATCTATCAACACCAAGAGTTTCTGTTGCGCTGTAAATGTAAAGTCCGTGTCCGGCTTCATCCTGAACTTTTGCGAGGAGTGACATTTTTCTTCTCAAACTCGGTGCACGCGTAATCCAGTTTCCTTCGGGTAGCATTCCCACAACTTCGGAATGTGCATGCTGGCTCATCATTCTGATAAGTTGTTTTCTATATCTTTCCGGCATCCAATCTTTGGGTTCAATTACTTCGCCGGAATTAATTCTATCTTCAAATTTATTCTGCAATTCTTGTTCACTCATGACAATCCTTTCAAGTCTTTGAGGAATAATATATCATATCTTTTTTTACAGATCAATTATTAGTTTAGTTCTTAGTAATTTGTAATTCAGTTAATCGGATGATTAATGTCCGTTTTATCAAGGAAGAATTGGGTTATGTTCGATTGTTTTATGAAAGTATTAATATTCTCAAACAGTTCAGAGCAGCGGTATTCAATAAATTATTTATGGTGTTAAACATATGGTTAGTGTTGAACTAAACAAGTCAATCACACAAAAAGTAATTCTGCCGGATGGTAATAAATCTGTTGAAGTATATCTTCAGCGTGATGATTTAATTCATCCATTAATCGGCGGAAATAAATATTATAAGATGAAATACAATTTACTGGAAGCGAAAAAAAATAATTACGATACGATTTTAACATTCGGCGGAGCTTTTTCAAATCACATCTATGCTGTTTCAGCAGCAGCAAATTTATTTGGTTTTAAATCAATTGGAATTATTCGTGGTGAGGAATACTATCCCCTTAATCCGACTTTACAGTTTGCCGTAAACAATGGAATGAAATTACATTACCTAGATCGCGAAACTTATCGAAATCGTTTTGATCAAGAATTTAGAGAAACAATTGCAAAACAATTTGGTCGAGTCTATATCCTCCCAGAAGGCGGAACAAATGAATTAGCATTAGAAGGAACCGCCGAAATTATCAAGAATATAAAAGTTGATTACGATTACTTGTGCGCGCCTATAGGTTCTGGTGGAACTGTAACTGGCTTAATCATGGGATCAGACAACAATAAAATGATAATTGGTTTTTCTTCTTTAAAGGGAGGAGAATATCTATCAAGCATAATTAGTGAGCTTATTTCAAATTCGTCAAATCGTGAATTCGACAATTGGATGATCAATCATGAATACCATTTCGGCGGCTTTGCAAAAATTAATATGGACTTAGTTGAATTCGTTAATTGGTTCAAAGAAAAAAATAATGTACAGCTCGATTTAATTTATAACGGAAAGATGATGTATGGAATAAATGAACTAATTAGACAAAACTATTTTCCGGCTGACTCAAAAATTGTAGCAATACATACCGGCGGCTTACAAGGTCTTGAAGGTATGAAATCAAAAATCGAAAAGTTATACAAGAGCAGCAACTCCCCTTTGAAGTGAATCAATCAAATTAATTTATTAGTTTCGGACTCATCATAAATCATTAGGAAGTATAACGTGCTTAGTAAAGATTCAAATATCGGGATTGTTGGTGCCGGAACGATGGGGACCGGAATTGCACAAATTGCGGCAACCTTTGGTCATCAAGTTTTTATTTATGATAATAGTAAAGCCGCACTTCAAAAATCAGAATTAAGTTTACAAAAAATATTGACTCGTTTAGTTGAAAAAGGAAAAGTTTCACCAGAAGATTCAACACAAATATTGAATAGAATTCATTATTCTGATTCTATTAATGAAAAGGATAATTGTGATTTGGTTATTGAAGCTATCATCGAAAATCTTAATACCAAACAAGAAGTATTCAAAAAATTAGAAGAAATTTTCCCAGCTGAAACAGTATTAGCAACAAATACCTCTTCGTTATCAGTTACCGCGATTGCATCGGCTTGTCAAAAAACCGATCGCATTATCGGCACACATTTTTTTAATCCCGCTCCGATTCTACCTCTTGTTGAAATTGTGCCGGGTTTAGCAACAAATGTGGATATAATTCAACAAACAAAATCTTTAATTGATGCTTGGGGAAAAACAACCGTAATTGCAAAAGATACTCCCGGATTTATAGTAAATCGTGTTGCGCGACCTTTTTATGGTGAAGCTCTCCGAATTTATGAAGAAGGAATTGCCGATGTTTCAACAATTGATTGGGCAATGAAAGAAATCGGCGGATTCAAAATGGGTCCTTTTGAACTGATGGATCTTATCGGGAACGATGTTAATTATGAAGTTACCAAAACTGTATTCGAGCAATTCTATTTTGATCCGCGATTCAAACCTTCTCTCATTCAAAAGCAATTGGTTGATGCAAAACATTTTGGTAGAAAAACCGGGAAAGGGTTTTATGATTATTCCGAAAACGTAATTTCAAAACAACCGAATAAAGACAAATCGCTTGGTGAAAAAATCGTTAATCGAGTTGTCGCGATTTTAATTAATGAAGCCGCTGATGCTGTATTAATGAAAATCGCATCTGTTTTTGATATTGATCTTGCAATGACAAAAGGTGTAAACTATCCCAAAGGTTTATGTAGTTGGGCTGATGAAATTGGAATCGAAAATGTTGTTGAACAAATTCAAATTTTATATGATGAGTACGGTGAAGATAGATATCGAGTAAATCCCCTGCTGAAAAGAATGAAAAAAGAAGGCAAGAAATTTTATGACTGAACAAGAAAAAGCTGAAAAAGTAGTCCAACATATGATGGAAAACGATGAGTTTAGTCAGTGGTTGGGTATAGAAATTTTGGAAATCAAACCAGGTTATTCAAAAATTAAAATGAAAGTACGCAAGGAAATGTTGAACGGTTTCGGCACCACACATGGCGGAATTACTTTTTCATTAGCGGACAGTGCGTTGGCTTTTTCTTCGAATAACTATGGCAGAATTGCCGTTGCTTTGGAAACCAGCATTGCATTCCCCAAACATGTTAATGAAGATGATGAACTCACAGCTATCGCAGAAGAACAAAGTAAAGGCAATAGTGTTGGTATTTATAATGTTACTGTAACTAATCAACATAATGTTAAAGTCGGAATCTTCCGCGGAACTGTTTACAGAACAAAGAAAGAATTTTTAATTAAATAACATTTTTATTTAATCTTACTCTTAATCATAATCTTAATCACATTTTAATTTAAGAGCAAGAGTAGGATTAAGATTAAGAATAATAACAAACATATTAAAGTGTAATTCTATGAAACAAGCATATATAATTGATGCAATTAGAACCCCAATTGGTAAACTTGGAGGATCACTTTCGAGTATTAGAGCGGACGACCTTGCCGCAATTACGATAAATGAAATTATTAAACGAAATCCCACGGTTGATTTTTCTGAAATTAGCGATGTAATTCTTGGCTGTGCAAATCAAGCCGGAGAGGATAACAGAAACATTGCACGCATGGCATCATTGCTTGCCGGTTTACCAATCAATGTTCCCGGCGAAACCGTTAATAGATTATGCGCATCCGGAATGAGTGCCGTCGTAAATGCTGCTAGAGCGATAAATGTAGGTGACGGTAATCTTTATATCGCCGGTGGAGTAGAACATATGACACGCGCTCCGTTAGTCCAATCAAAGGCAGAACAAGCTTATTCAGGGAAAGTAGAAATACATGATTCAACTTTAGGATGGCGATTCATAAATCCGAAGATGAAAGAATTATATGGCACCGATGCAATGGGAGAAACTGCCGAGAATGTAGCTGATCAATATAAGATAAGCAGAGAAGATCAAGATTTATTTGCATATAATTCTCACATGAAAGCAGTAAAAGCTAATCAATCCGGGAGAATGAACAAAGAAATTATCCCGGTTGAAATTCCTCAAAGGAAATCTGAACCATTAATTTTTGATAAAGATGAATTCATTAAACCAACCACAACTCCGGAAATTTTATCGAAACTAAAATCGGCATTCAGAAAAAACGGAACTGTTACTGCTGGGAATTCTTCCGGATTAAATGACGGTTCATGTTCGTTACTAATTGCTTCCGAAGATGCAATAAAAAAATATAATCTTATTCCGCGAGCTAAAATTATTACCTCGACAGTTGTCGGATTGGAACCTCGTGTAATGGGACTCGGACCAATCTATGCAACAAGAAAAATTTTAGAAAAGACAAAACTTACTTTGAATGATTTTGATGTGATAGAATTAAATGAAGCTTTTGCCGCTCAGAGTTTGGCCGTTCTCAGAGAACTTGGTTTAGATGATAATGATCCGCGTGTCAACCCAAATGGTGGCGCGATTGCGCTTGGACATCCACTAGGAATGAGCGGTGCTCGTTTAATAACCACAGCAATGATAGAACTAGAAATACAAAATAAAAAACGTGCACTTTGTACTCTCTGCGTTG
This sequence comes from Melioribacteraceae bacterium, assembly GCA_030584085.1. Classification (NCBI taxonomy): domain Bacteria; kingdom Pseudomonadati; phylum Ignavibacteriota; class Ignavibacteria; order Ignavibacteriales; family Melioribacteraceae; species Melioribacteraceae bacterium. The sequence goes on along the minus strand of CP129490.1, from coordinate 182,637 downwards.
GAGTTGGCCAAGGAATGGCAACAATTATTGAAAGAGTATAATTTTTTTATAGGATTCCTTAAATGAAATACAAACTTATTGTTTTGGCTATTGTTCTCACTTCTTTAATTGTTGTTTATTCACAGTTAGAAACCGACGAATCCATTGTTTACCTCAAAGCTAATCTTGAATATCTTGCTTCCGATGAACTGGAAGGAAGAGAGGCAACAAAACGCGGTGAAGATCTTGCAGCGATGTTTATTGCCTCCGAGTTGAAAAAATATGGTGTGGAACCTTTTGGTGATAGCGGATCATACTTCCAAAAATTTGATGTGCAAATTTCTTCGGTAAGTAAATCTTCTGCCGTTGCTTTTCAGTCGGGAAATGATAAGTATGAGTTGAATCCGGATACTGATTTTATAGTTGATCGTCGTGGATTCCCTTTGCAAAATAGCAGCGCTGAAATGCTTGATATTGTTTTTGCAAATTATGGAATAGTTTCGGAAGAACATGAAATGAATGATTATATTGATCTGGATGTCAAAAATAAAGCAGTAGTGGTTTTTGATGATCTACCAAATGACGAAAAATTTTCAAGAGCGGACACTCGAAAATATGGGACTTGGACAGCTAAACGGAAAATTGCAATTGAGCAAGGTGCGGCTGCGTTAATAATCATTTTATCAAATGAATATTATAATAGATGGGACGGTTTACAAAGACGAATGTTTAGTGAAAGCTTTACTCTTGTCGCCAATGAAGAAAAAGATTTTGGACTTCCAACACTCGCATTTTCCCAAGCAACTTTTGAACAATTTTTTAAAGATGAGGAATTTTCTTTTGAACAGCTTTCCGAAATGAAAGAGAACGGAGAGAATGCAAAATCATTTATCCTAAACAAAAAATTATCTTTTTATTTACATGAAAAAAGTGAAATTGACAAAGCACAAAATGTAGTCGGAATTATCAGAGGCAATAACAATAAATTATCCGAGACCTTTATTGCCGTGACTGCTCACTATGATCATGTTGGGGTGAATAATGGCGAGGTTTATAACGGTGCGGATGATAATGGCTCGGGAACCGTTACAATTCTTGAAGCAGCCAGACAATTGGCTTTAATAAAGCAAAATGAAAGATCTATTTTATTCGTTTTTCACACTGCCGAAGAAAAAGGTTTACTCGGTTCAAAATATTTGACTGCGAATGCCGAATATACGGACAGCATAATTGCAAATATCAACATGGATATGGTCGGACGAGGTCCCGAAAATGAAATTTACTGTATCGGTTCCGGGAAACTAAGTTCTCAGTTTTATGAGTTAGTTAAAAATGTTAATGAAGAATCAGTTCAATTTTCATTGGATTATAAATTTGATGCCGAAGACGATCCGAATAGATATTATTACAGAAGTGATCATTATGAATATGCAAAAAGAAACATACCTGTAGTTTTCTTTTTTGATGAAATGAAAGAAGATTATCACAAACCAACTGATGATGTTGAAAAAATCAATTTTAACAAACTTAAAAAAATGGTAAAGCTTACTGCGGGAATTGCACTTAGTGCAGCTAATCTGCCTGCAAGACTTAGTATTGACAATTGACTATTTTCTATTGACTAATGAACAAGCAAGAATTATTAAATCGAACAAAGGAATTTGCACACCGTTGTGTAAAGCTTGCAATATCATTGCCGAATTCACAACTTGGAAATCATATTCGCGGACAATTGATTCGATGTTCTACCTCAGTAGCTGCAAATTATAGAGCAGTTTGCATAGCACAATCAAAAAAGAGTTTTATTTCAAAATTGAGCATTGTAATAGAAGAATGTGATGAATCAACATTTTGGTTAGAATTTATAATTGATGAAACTCTTAAAAAATCAGAACTAGTCAATCCATTACTTATAGAATCTAGAGAATTAACTGCAATATTCATTAAATCAAGAAAAACCGCTCGAAAAATTAATAGTCAATCTTCAATATAAAATAGTAAATAAAATGATATACGAATACAATGGAATCAAACCCGTCATCCACGAAACGGCATTTGTTCATAAAACGGCAAGCGTAATCGGAAATGTAATAATTGGCAAGGATGTTTATATCGGTCCGGGTGCTGCAATTCGTGGTGACTTTGGAAAAATTGTTATTGAGGACGGATGTAATGTTCAAGAAAATTGTATTATTCACATGTTTCCAAATGTTACGGTAACATTGTTCGAGTCGGCACATATTGGCCATGGTGCAATTATTCACGGAGCGAACATCGGAAGAAATTCTTTGGTTGGAATGAACGCCGTAGTAATGGATAATGTGGAAGTCGGTGCTGAATGTATAATCGGCGCACTTTGTTTTGTCCCGGAAGGAATGAAAATCCCAAATCGAAAAATTGTAGTTGGTAATCCGGCTAAAATAATAAAAGATGTGACCGATGAAATGGTTAATTGGAAAACCGAAGGCACTAAATTGTATCAATCACTTCCACAACAACTTCACGACACATTAAAGGAATGCGAACCTCTCAGACAAATTCCAAGTGATAGAAAGGAATTGCATATCGATTATAAAACTTGGGGTAAAACTAAGCGGGATTAATTTCATAATAATCCTTAATTTTATTTTTACAATTTTTAAACTGCGGTGGTGTTCTTAAACATATGTCTAATCTCATAAAACTGTTTTCAAAAATTGATTCGCTAATTCCCAAGCACATCAAATTTTTATTTGGTATTTATTTTTTGGGAATTCTTTTTTTCACGTTCATAAGAATATTGCTTCTGTTTGTTAATTGGGACTACGCATCAGACATTCCCGCAAATGAAAAATTTGAAATTCTTTTTACATCTTTCATTTATGGTTTTCGTTTCGATACAGTTATTTCCGGATATATTTTAATTCTCCCGTTTATTTTTCTCTCCATAACTTCATTCTTTAAACGAGAATTTATTATTCCCTATAAATTTGTTTTAGTTTTTACCACTATATTATATTTAGTTACTTTTTTTATTGGTAGTGCAAACATCCCTTATTTCAACTATTTCTTTTCGAATATAACTTCTGTTGTCTTTAACTGGTTTGAAGATTATAGTTTTGCACTAAGAATGATCAGCAGTGATATTTTTATGTCAATTTTTGTATTAATCTTCTTGCTATTAGCCGGGGTTTACATATATGTTTCAATTAAATTTTATCGAAGAGTCAATAATAATTTTAGTCCGAGTACTTCTGCATTTAAATTTTACTCAATACGTATTTTTTCTTTCGTTTTCTTTTTACTTGTACTAATCTTAGCTATAAGAGGTCGTGTTGAAGAGAAATCTCCGATTAGAATTGGAACGGCATATTTTTCAGAATATTCTTTTGCCAATCAGCTTGGATTAAATCCTACTTATACTTTATTAGTAAGTTTACTCGAAGACAAAAAACTTCAAGAAGAAAAAGTCAGTTTCGTGAATGATGAGATCGCATTAGAGAACACCAAACAATTTTTGGGTGTAACTGATTCCGATTTACCAACTCCAATCTCAAGAAAAATTACTGCAAAAAATTTACCAACAAATAAAAATGTCATATTAGTAATAATGGAATCGATGGCATCAGTTAGGATGAATCACTTTGGCAATGAAAGCAACTTAACACCAAATCTAGATAGTCTTATTAATATTTCTATTAGTTTTAGTAATTTTTACACTTCCGGGATTCATACTTACAATGGTGTTTATTCAACTTTGTTTTCATTTCCTACGATTTGGAATCGACATCCAATGAAACCATCTATAATTCCAAATCTTAATTCTATAGTAAGCGAACTAAAAGAAAATAATTATCACACATATTTTTTCGTCGCACATGATGATCAATTCGATAATATGGCCGGATTTCTTTACGGTAATGGTTTTGAAAAAGTTTTCTGTGAACGCAATTATCCTTCCGAATGGATTTTAAGTACACTCGGAGTTCCTGATCATATTTTGTTTGAAGAGACAATTAAATTATTAAACGAAAATTTGGACAATAAACCGTTCTTTGCTTCATTACTTACTGCCAGTAATCATGATCCGAAAATAATTCCGGAAGGAATAGATTTTATCCCGACCGCTGAAACGGAAGACGAAAGATTAGTTCAATATTGTGATTGGTCAATTAAGTATTTTCTTGATAGAGCTTCCGAACAGGATTGGTATGAAAACACCCTTTTCATTTTTGTTGCAGACCACGGTCGAAGTGTTAAACAGCCATATGATTTACCTATAACATTTTTCCATTCACCATTTATTATTTATTCTCCCGGTGAACAATTAACTCCGGCTAAGTACAGTAACTTTTCATTGCAGATTGACGTAATGCCGACAATAGCAGGATTGCTATACATAAACTATACAAACAATACTTTAGGAATAGATGTCATAAATGAAAGAAGACCATTTGCATTTTTCAGTGGTGACAATGCAATTGGAGTGTTAAGCGAAAATGAATATTTAATTTATAAACGGGATGGTGATTTATCTTTATTTAACTACCGAGTGGGAAGCACAAAAAACATTATTAGTGAATACCAAATAAAAGCTGATAGTATGCTTAATTATACTCACTCTATGTTTCAAACTTCGCAGTACATAATTGAGAATTTTTCAACAAAGAATTAAAGTCGGTTTTTATTTGAAAAACAAAAATTTTCATGTATTTTAACAAAACAAGACCTATTGTATAAATAATAATCCAGGAGATTTAGCCTTGAACAAAACTAACAAGCTTTTAGTATTTGTATTATTTTTAACTCTGATTTTTGCTGCTTGCAGCAGCGATGACGATTCAAATCCAACCAAACCGGAAGATCCGGCTAGTGTTGGAACTTATTCAGGGAAAAATAGTATGGATACTACGATGACTATTACCATTTCGAACGTCGATGGGAAAGCATTTGTTACAAGTTATGAAATTCATTATTCAGTCCAGACCGGAAGCGGGACAGCAAGTGGTACTTTTTCAAGATCAATAAGCTCAGGAATGGCTGAAGTTGTAAATAGCAGTTTTCAGTACTCTTTAGGAACGGAAGTTGATGAAGTTTTAACCGGAACAATTAACGGGAATAATATTGCCGGAAGTTTCAAGTTTCCGCCAACTCCATTTGCAGGTGTTGTATCGGGAACATATACTATTTCCAAGTAGAATTTCCTCATTTTTAACCGGGTAAACTTTTTTACCCGGATTTTTTCCTCGTTAAACTTTTTCCACATTATTTTTGTTTAAACGTTATAACAAATTTTAATATTTAGGATATTTATGCGAATTACTAAACTATTCTTCTTTCTCATTATAATCTTTTTTTCAACACACTCTTTGGCACAACAAGGTGGTAGAAGCGGAATGCCGCCTCCATCAATCACCGGTAAAGTCATAGAAGTTGGAACCGGTACTCCAATGGAATTTGCCAATATTGTACTTTTCAATTCGGAAGACAGCTCACAAGTCACCGGCACTATTACAAATAAAGAAGGCATTTTTCTTCTTGAAAGAATTCCGCGCGGTTCTTATTACATAAAAATCAGTTTTATCGGATTTGACCCAGAAATTATTGACAATGTTTTAATTCAAAAACCCGGGCAAATTGATATAGGTGAAATTGTTTTAACTCCCCATTCTTATGGAACTGAAGATATAATTGTTAGCGGACAAAGATCACCGATCTCATACGAAATAGATAAAAAAGTAATCGATGTAGGAAGCCAACTTACAGCAGCTTCAGGCTCGGCGGTTGATATTTTAGAAAATGTTCCATCGGTTACAGTTGATATTGAAGGAAATGTTAGTCTTAGGGGAAGCAGTAATTTTACAGTATTAATTGATGGCCGTCCAACCGTAATGGACGCCGCCGATGCACTTCAACAAATCCCAGCAAGTTCTATCGAGAACATTGAAATCATAACAAATCCATCCGCTAAATATGATCCGGAAGGCACAGCGGGAATTATAAACATCGTAATGAAAAAATCCGAGCTTGCCGGGATAAGCGGAATTGTAGAATTAAACGGTGGATTGAATAATCAGTACGGTGCGGAAGGAATTTTTGATTATAAGAAAAATGATATTCATTTGAATTTTTCAGCTAACTATAATAGACGAATTTTTGAAATGGACGAACAAGAAGAAAATTGGACTTTGAGAAATGATGTTTTTTCCTATTACGATGGGACGGGTGACGGTAACCGTGGTTGGAATGGATTAAGACTAAGCGGTTCGATTGCATATGATTTTGGATTAGGAAATATTATCACATTTGGTGGTAGATATTCCGATAGAACATTTCAAGGAAATTCGAATCTCAATTACAGTGAATGGACATCTAACGAACCTAATAAACTTTTCTATTTTAGTAAATCGGAACGTGAACGCGGCGGAGTAGATTTTACAATTTTCTCTAACTACATACATAAGTTTAATAACAATGGTCACCAAGTAACCGCAGATTTTAGTTTCGAATCAGAGACCAATGATGAATTTACTCTAAACTCATTAAAGGAAGGCAACCAAATTATTAACGGTCAAAGAACTACCGAAAGTGGTCCCGAAAAAGAAATAAGAGGCAAAGTTGATTATACACTTCCATTTTCTGAATTCAGTAAATTCGAAGCCGGTTTTCAAACCGAAATTGAATTAAGTACAGAAAGAACTAGTCTATCATTATATGAATCTACTTTTGAAGATTATATTGAACAACCAGAATTTAACAACGAAACAAATTATGATGAAATAACCCATGCGATCTATTCGCTTTATTCAAATAAGCTAGGAAGACTTGGGTTTCAGGCTGGTGCTAGAGCGGAATATACAGGAAGGCAAATCGAGCTTGTTAGAACCGGACAAGATTTTAATATCGACACATGGGACTTTTTCCCTTCAACACACTTTTCATATGAATTTTTAGACAAGCATCAATTAATGGCAAGCTATACAAGAAGAATAAATCGTCCGCGTGGTTGGGAACTCGAACCTTTTCTTACTTGGATGGATGCATATAATGTGAGAATCGGTAATCCCGCTTTGGATCCAGAGTATATTGATTCATATGAACTTGGTTATCAAACATTTATCGGAAATACGGTTGTATCTGTTGAAGGATATTATCGCGTTGTGAACAACAAAATTGAAAACGTAAGATCGGTTTACGATGATGGAATAACATTAAACTCCGTTGAAAATGTAGGAAAAGATTTTTCACTTGGTACAGAGTTGTTTGTTAATTTCGATCCGATAAAAAATTGGAATATAAATCTTATTGGCAACTTATATGACTATAAAATAGCAGGTCAATTAAACGGTCAAGATTTTTCAAGAAATAGTTTCAACTGGAATGTTCGTTTTAACAACAGCATCAAACTAAGTGAAAGAACAATGTTCCAAATAAATGCAATTTATAATAGTCCTTCGGTTTCATCACAAGGAAGAAGAGAGGATTTTCTCTTTGCTAACGTCGCCGTCAGATATGAAATATTTGAAAATCTACTTACAGCAACCTTACAAATCCGTGATGTGCTAAATACTGCAAAAAGAGAATTTGTTCTAGAAACCCCAGAATTATATTCATATCGATATGGATCAAGGTCCAATCCGCATGTAATGTTAAATCTTAGGTTTAATTTTAACAATTACAAACAAGAACGACGTCCGGACAATGGCGAAGGAGACGGCATGAGTGGTGAAGAGTTTTAGATGAATTAAAGGAGGCTGTCTCAAAAGTAAATTTCAATTAAACAATCTGTGGAATTCAGTTCAAATCTGCGGTATCTGCGTTCCAATTTTATAAAAACTTTACTTTTGAAACAGCCTCTTTTTTATTCAATCTCTTCTATTTCGTTTACTACATCAGCAAGAAGCTTCCATTGGTTATTTTCAATTACCCAAACATGCAAATAGTAAAACTCATAAACTGTTTGAAACTTATCATCTAACGCGGATCCTTTTCCGTAAGTGAAAGCAAGATCATTGTTGATTGATGCTTTTCCTCCAAAAGTTTCCCACTTAATATTTGCGTTTAATGTCGAGATGAATTCTTTTACTTCTTCATCAATAATCGGGAATCTATTATTTCTTAAGATTATTGTCGAATTGTCTGCAAACTTCAGGTAATGGTTTTTTGCAATATCGTTAGCAAAATTCTCTTCGATTGAAATTATGTCTCTATACTCTAGTTGTACATGATCGCTAGGAACATTCACAACAATTGAATTAATTTTTGCTTCTTCGGCAGTTTCAAGTTTAGGATGACTGATTCCCAAATCAATTAAAAATTTCCAGGTATCGTCAGATTGTTTCTCCCATACTGTTACAAATTGTCCGAATGCGATTGATTCATCATTTTCGTTTTGTTTAAATTCCCACGGACCTGTATTTACACCCATCTCGCCAGATGATGAAACAATTGAATAATTCGGATACCATAGTAGCAGCCCGGGTTTCGCCTCCGAGTTTGTCAAAAACTCTTTTCCATTAACCGGATTGGGACGGAATAAAATTCCCTCTTCGGCAATGTATTTTAAAAATCCATCTCTAACGGTTGAATTTTTTGTTGTTTCGGCAAAAGCATATTCGGTTTCGATCAAATTCATTTGCTCTTTATTGTTTGTATTCTCCTGTGATAAAGAAAACGATGTAGATAAAAGCAAAATGATTACGGAACTCAAAAAAAGATTATTCATCTTACTCCCCCAGAATCTTGTTGATACAGAATAATAAAATTGCTAACAACAATAAAATAAATTAATTTAACAGACCTTTCGTCTTAAATAGAATTTTTCTGGAGGATTATAGTTGATACGTCTTAAATCTTATGTAAAAGGTAATTGGGTCGAAGGAACCGGTGATTTTGAAACTTTATACAATCCTGTCAACGGTGAAAAAATTGCCGAGATTTCATCAAAGGGAATTAACTTAAAAGAAACTCTTGATTATGCGAGAAATGTTGGCGGACCAAAACTCCGTGAGATGACATTTCATCAACGAGGAAGAATTTTAAAATCACTTGCTCAATACTTAATGTCTCGCAAAGATGAATTCTATCCACTCTCTTTCCAGACCGGTGCAACTAAAATTGATTCATGGGTTGATATTGAAGGTGGAATTTCAACATTATTTACTTATGCAAGTAAAGGCAGACGCGAAATTCCCGACGGTAAAGTTTGGGTTGAAGGTAATATGGAGATGCTTTCGAAAGAAGGTACTTTTATAGGTCAGCACATATGTGTTCCGCTTCAAGGAGTTGCTGTCCATATAAATGCATTCAACTTTCCGGTTTGGGGAATGTTGGAAAAATTAGCTCCGACATTTTTAGCCGGAATGCCTGCAGTTGTAAAACCGGCCCCGGTTTCATCACATCTTGCCGCAAAAATGACAGAAGCAATAATTGAATCAGAATTACTTCCCGAAGGTTCGCTGCAATTAATTTTAGGTGAACCTTATGATTTACTTGATTACTTAACAAATCAAGATGTAGTTACATTTACCGGTTCTGCTGCAACGGGACAAAAACTTAAATCTCATCCGGCAATTATTAAAAACTCTGTTCGATTTAATTTAGAAGCTGATTCATTAAATGCTTCGGTTCTAGGTCCGGATATAACTCCACAAATGGAAGAATTCAATTTATTTGTCAAGGAAGTTGTCAATGAAATGACTTCGAAAGCGGGACAAAAATGTACGGCTATACGCAGAACAATAGTTCCGAAAAATTTAATGCCTCAAGTGACTGAAGCAATAAAAGAAAGATTAATAAAAATAAAAATAGGTGATCCTTCAAACAGAGAAACCAGAATGGGCTCACTTGGCGGAAAAAGATATGTTGAACTGTTAAAAGAAAAAATCGAGTTACTTAAACAATCGATGGAAGTTTTATATGAAGGCAATGAAAAATTTCACAGCAAAGATTCATCATTCGTAAACCCGGTTTTGCTAAAGTGTAATGATCCGCATAACAATTCATCACCGCATGAAATTGAAGCGTTTGGACCTGTAAATACGATAATGCCATATAATTCGTTTGAAGATGCAATTAAAATTGTAAATCTAGGACAAGGCAGTTTAGTTGCATCTATATTTACAGCGGACTCTACGATTGCCGAAAAATTTGTACTTGGTTGCGGTTCATTTCATGGAAGAATTAATATTATAAACAAAGAATGCGCTAAAGAATCAACCGGGCATGGTTCCCCGCTTCCTCATATGACGCATGGCGGTCCTGGGCGTGCCGGCGGCGGTGAAGAACTTGGCGGTATAAGAAGTGTCTTAAAATATATGCAGAGAGTTGCTCTTCAAGGTCATCCGACAATGTTAACAAAGGTTAGCGGACAGTATTTAAAAGGTGCTGAATACAAACACGATAAAATTCACCCGTTCAGAAAATATTTTGAAGAATTGGAAATTGGTGAAACATTAATCTCACCAAGAAGAACTGTTACCGAAGCGGATATCGTAAATTTTGCCGGTGTAAGCGGAGATTATTTTTATGCCCACATGGATGATATTGCCGCCAAAGAATCTATGTTTGAAAAACGAGTTGCACATGGATACTTTGTGTTATCAGCAGCAGCCGGATTGTTTGTTCACCCGGCTAAAGGTCCTGTTCTTGCAAATTATGGTTTAGAAAATCTTCGGTTTATCAAACCGGTATACATTGGTGATACGATACAGGCGTATCTTACTTGTAAAAGAAAAACATATAAAGAAAAACGTCAACCCGAGGATACGCCAAACGGAGTTGTTGAGTGGTACGTTGAAGTAAAAAATCAAGAAGATGAGATTGTTGCCGTTTACACAATACTTACACTTGTGGAAAGAAAAGAAGATAACTAAATTGATTATTCAGTTTTCAATAGAATATGAACTATAAAGAGGAGTTAGATGAAAAATATAATAATAAATTTACTACTTGGAGTTTTTATTGTTTCATTAACTTATGCCCAAAACGATCAACCACGATTGAGTCCAAAAGCTTCTATCTCTCAAGTTATTGGATATACAGAAGTTACTATCAATTACAGCAGACCGGGTGTAAAAGAGCGTACTGTTTGGGGAGAATTGGTTCCCTATGATAAAGTTTGGAGAACCGGGGCTAATGAGGCGACCACTATAGAATTTAACAACGATGTAAGAATTGAAGGAAATGAAGTACCAAAAGGAAAATATAGCTTGTTTACAATTCCCGGGGAAATGGAATGGACAATCATTTTGAATAAGGAATGGGAACAATGGGGCGCTTTTAAATATAGTGAAGCCGCAGATCAACTCAGATTTAAAGTTAAACCGCAAAAAAGTGAATTCACCGAACGTCTGACATTCTCAGTAGATTACCTTTCGCCTTATTCGGCAAATATTGTTTTGGAATGGAACGAGATAGAAGTTTCGTTCAAAATAGAAACAAATTAAATATCTAATTTTCGGGACGAGTTACGGCTTGTCCCTATTTTATTTAATCCCTCCAAGTTGAACAATTTTTCGTAATTTTTGTTTAATAATATAAGTCATCATTAAACTCATTATAGATTAAAACAATTTTATGAAAAAATTTGATATACCCGATCATTATAGAAGTTCGATAATTTCCACAATTAAAGAACTGCGAAAGATAAACGATCCGCGCAAAAAAGATTTTACACCAACCGAATTAGATTTTGGTCCGATTAAATTTTTTATAGCTCGTCATTTCGGATTCTGTTACGGCGTCGAAAACGCTATAGAAATTGCATACAGAACAGTCGAAGAAAATCCCGACAAAAGAATTTTTCTTTTAAGCGAAATGATACATAATCCTGGGGTCAATGAAGATTTACAGAAACGTGGTATTAATTTTATAATGGATACTGAAGGAAATCATTATTTCAAATGGGAAGAAATTACAAGTGATGACATAGTATTAATTCCAGCATTTGGAACTACACTCGAAATTGAAAAGAAACTTAAACATATGGGAATTCCTACAGAACGATACGATACAACATGTCCGTTTGTTGAAAAAGTTTGGAACCGTGCTTATGAATTAGGAGAGAAAGATTATACAGTTGTAATTCACGGTAAACATAACCACGAAGAAACTCGCGCAACATTTTCACACTCAGTTAGAAATGCCAAGTCAGTTATTGTTAGAGATATAAAAGAAACTGAGATTTTAGCAAATATAATTCTGGGTAAAATTCCCCTATTGGATTTTTATACATTCTTCAAGGGAAAATATTCGGATGGATTCGATGTTTACAAAGATCTAATGAAAGTCGGAGTTGTAAATCAAACAACAATGTTAGCAACAGAAACTCAAGAGATTGCAGATTTACTGAAACGAACGATGTCGGATAAATATGGTGAGGAAAACATCAAAGACCATTTTGCGGATACAAGAGATACGTTGTGCTATGCTACCAATGATAATCAATCAGCAACTTATGGTTTGATGGAAACGAGTGCTGATTTGGCTATTGTTGTCGGCGGATATAATAGTTCCAATACATCACACATAGTAGAATTACTAGAATCCAAGTTTCCGACATACTTCATTAATAATGCAGCCAAAATTCTTTCGGAAAAATCTATTAGACATTTCAACATTCATTCAAAAGAAGAAAAGACAACCGGTAAATACCTTCCCGAAGAAGAACCGATTAAAATAGTTTTAACCAGCGGTGCATCTTGTCCGGATGCTTATGTTGATGAAGTACTTACCAGAATTTTATCTTTTTATAATGATGTAAAATCGATTGAAGAAGTTATCAAGAGCTTTAAGCAGTAATTCTTACATTTATTGGCAGACAAATCCAACGTCTTTACGATTAATTCAATAACCGGAATATTAACCTATCCGATCCCAAAGTTTAATGCTTGGAATCTTACGGAAGTGTGAATCGTAAGTTATTAATGTTGAACCGGTTTCAAAAACATGTGCGGCAATCCAGAGGTCATTAATGGGAATCGGAGAACCTTTCATTTTTAATTGATGCTTTACGTGTGCAAAGAATTCGGATGTTTCGATTGTTGCGTTAATAATCTCAACAGAGGGTTTTTCAAAAAAGCGAGTTAAAATATTTTTGTTTTCCTGCTCCTTACTACCACCCTTAAATCCACTTAGTAATTCGCCGATTACAAACACAGAAAAGAAAACGATATCCGAATTTTCAATTTCCTTCAAAACTTTTTCATCACCGGCGAGCAAATTACTATATGCATTTGTGTCCAACAGTACTTTTTTCACTTCCAATCGTCCTCGTTCACTTTACTAAATTCCTCGGTTCTTTTTTGGAATTGTTTTAGTTCCCGCTTATCCCAGACACCTAAAAACTCTTGAAACTCATTTCCCTTCTTATTTTGTTGGGAGCGAATTCCGAAGTGCTCTTCAAGAATTAACTTAATAGTCTGATTTAAACTTGTACCCTTTTCCTTTGCTCGTCTAGTTAGATACTGGTACAATTTATTATTCATGTTATGTAATGTTATCGATTTCATTTGGATAGTGAACCATTTATGGATCAATTTGGTTCAAAAGTAGTTAATTATTATTTAAAAATAAACGTAAATCGATGTGAACTAACCCAAATCTTCTTTGGTTAATTAGTGAATTTCCAATGTAAAACAATGGTTAAACCAAATCAGCCAAAGAACTATAGTTCGGATCAAACAATCTTCTGTAAGATCTCATCGCAAATGAATCAGTCATTCCCGCAATATTATCACAAATTAATCTGGCTCGTTCGAATTTATCTGAACTATTTACAACTATTTTGTGACTGAATTCGGGAATTAATTTCATGCCGGAAATTTTTTCAATATAATTTTCGCGCATTACACTAAAAAAGTTGGTTAACATGTAATCGCCTTTAGATTCCATTTGATGCAGTTGTGTTGACTTAAAAACAAGATCGACAGCAATATTTTTATAGAAGTTTGCTTTCTCTAAACAACTATTGTCAACTACTAAAACATATTTATAACGATTGGTTTTATCATCAAGAAAAGTTTTGCGTTCTTTGATTGAACATGCTTGTATAAAATCACCAACTTGCGAACCGAGTTTTGGTTTATACTTACTTTCTTTTATCCAATTAATCAGTTCTTCTAGATAATTAATTTCATTCTTATTTAGTGAAGTGCTGTTTCCATAATTAACTAGTTTTGCTATGTTAATAAATCCGCCGGTAATACTATCTTGAATATCATTAATAGCATAAGCGGTATCATCTGCCCAATCCATAATTTGGCATTCAATACTTCTGAATGAATCAGCTTCCTCGCCGTGAGCAAATTTTTCATGGATATCTATTCCACCGAATACAAAATTCAAGTACTCTTTGTGATTATCATATACATAATGATTGAGAGGATTTTCAAGTTCGCTAAATAAACTTTTATATTTTAGAATGCTGTCTAAAAAGGCACGGCATGGATTCATTCCTTTACGTGAATCTTCGGTTCTATAAAGCGTTTCCGTAATAATGCGAAGAGTTTGGGCATTTCCTTCAAAGCCGCCGTATTCTTTCATCAATTTATGAAGTGTTCGTTCACCGGCATGACCGAATGGCGGATGACCCAAATCATGTGCAAGACATGCAGATTCAACTAGGTCGGGATCAATAAAATAATCTTCACTAAAGAAATCTTTTTCATGATGTTGAATGAAATTGCAGATTGATCTTCCGATTTGTGCAACTTCAATTGAGTGAGTTAATCTCGTTCTATAAAAATCATATTCACCCGGCAAAAATACTTGGGTTTTACCTTGCAGTCGCCTAAACTCCGATGAATGGATGATTCTATCTCTATCAATTTGAAATGCATTTCTATAGTCATTTTCCCGTTTACTATCATACAGACGCTCAGTATCAAAATCAGTATAAAATTTGTTGTTCATATTTTACTCAATTGATATGATTAACTGATTTAATTTAAGAAAAGTCCATTTTATATTCATTTTTAATATAGATCGAGTCTAATTCGCACATCTTCGCCGAAAAGTGAATTCGTGTAGCAAAAACAACCACAAACCTAATCGTAAAATCTTTTCAAGTTAATCATAAGATTTGCTCTAACACATCGAAAACACACTACATAGATTTGTCTCAAGAAATTTAATAAATGAATTTTATTCCAAAAACAGAGAAGGAACAAATCAAATGAAGTCATTCAACAAATACTTACTTCTAATAGTAATGCTTCTGACAATAACGACTTATTCACAAGTAAGAAAGGAGTGGGGATTTGGTATTTCGATTGGTGATCCAACGGGATTAACTGCAAAGTATAATGTTAATCAAATAAACGCATGGAACTTCAATTTAGGTAGTTCATATTTCGGCGGGTTAAGAATCGGAGCTGATTATTTATGGCATTTCAACGCATTCAACTCCAGATACGTCGCAATGCATGCCGGATTTGGGGGAGTACTTGGGTTCGGAACTGGTAAATCATTTTTTTACAAAGATAGAGGAGATCTTTTCTATATAAGAGATCGCGGTGTTGGAGTTGCTGTCCGCGGTATTGTAGGTATAGATTTTTATCCTGGTTCATCACCTTTCGAGATTTACTTTGAATTAGGACCACTTTTAGGTTTTATACCTAAAACCGGGGGAGCATTAGATCTTGCTTTAGGATTTCGCTTTTATCCTTAAGCAATAATTATATAATGAAAACAAAAAAGGAGTATCACAATGAAAAAGCACATTAAATCATTGCTATATATAATATTAACTACGTTTATTCTTGTCGCTTGTAGTGAAGATAGCGATTCAAATCCGATTGATGGAAATGGAAATGAGACAATAGTAAAAGGTCGTGTAACTGATAATGACGGCTATGGAGACGGATTGAATAAAGTAAGTGCCGGAGTGGAAGGAGCAACAGTTACAACTGCTGAAATTACATCAAGCGGTACACTTGTGACAACATCCGAAACAAGTGTTCAAACCGACGCAAATGGAGTTTTTGAAATCAATACTAACTCGACAGGTAAATCAAATGTAGTTATCTACGCCACAAAAGGAAGTAGTGAATGGAAAGCTATCATTAGTTCTGAGTTATCAGCTTCAAATGATAACTATTGTCCTCCACTGAATACCGAAACAACAGCTGAAGCTGATGTTTACGCTGAGGTTGTTTCCGACAATAAGGCGAATGTAGTTAGTTATCATGACGTTGCTTTTCATATAAGTAGTGAGCTTGCAGCAAAAATTAAAAGCGGTGTAATAACAAACACTGAAGTAAAAAATGCAATAGTTGCAAAAGCCGAAGCGCGTGCTGCCGCTATAACAAACTCACATTATGGATACTCAAACGCACAATATGAAGAAGCAAAATCCGTAGATGAAAGCTCTCAAAAGGAATTTGAACGTGATCTTTATTTTAGCAGTGATACTGAAGCATCTTACAGAACTGCTTGGGAAAAATACTATAATGCAAGGGTCAATGGTTATATCAATACTTCTATTTCGATGACTCATTATGCTCAAACTGAGGAAATCTCAGGCAAGGCAATGTTGAAATTCAATAGCAACATTGAATCAAATTCACAATTTGAGATGGCAAAACGAAACGCATATTTTAAAGCGAAATTAATTGCCAAAGCAATGCTCGAAGAACATGAAAAAGCCGGTGCAAGCGAACAGCATCGTCAAAATGTTGAAGAAGAAAACAATAACTTATTGCTTGCTATAAGAAATTCAACTTCGATAAGCGGAATTTCACAAGCATACGCAGATTACCGATCATCAATTAAATCAAATGTTAAGTCATCATTCAGTTCGATTTCAACTTCCCTTACAGTTGTCGAAACTGCAATTGAAACCTCATTAAAATCTACATTTGATTCTTCGGTTGCTGCTGCGGCTAATATTCAAGCTTTGATTACTGCATATACTACATTTTATGCAAGTATAAATGCGACGGTCTCCAGTGAGCTATCATTACCAAATTCGACACAAATTCAAGCAATAGCAAATATCTATTCCATGATTTATATGCAATCATAAATTCTCATAAACCTCCCCCCTCTATAAGCCAAGCCCGTCACATGACGGGCTTTTATTTTTTCTCATCTTAAAATTATTTTCGTAAATTCACTCAGATATAGTTAATTGATTGGATTTATGAATATTTTTTCCATTATACCAACCATTGCTTTATTAATTAATGGATTTGTTGCGATTTATATCTTTGCACAAAAGAGAAAAAATCGAATTAATAGAGCATATATTTATTATTCGATAAATCTTTCGTTTTGGATTTTTTGCGAGATAATACTTCGGCAAGATATTCCATCAGATTATATTCCTCTTATTTTTAAATTAGCTTCAATTGCCTGGCTGTCAATTGGATTCTGGTTTCTAAATTTTACTTATGAATTCATCGATAGAAGAAAAGATTGGATTTTTTATTTTCTTCTCGCTTTAACTGTATCAGCGGTTGCACTTTCAATTCTTACAGATTTGGTATTCGACGGCTATAACAATTATTACTGGGGTCCTGATGAAGATATTGGTCCGATGTTTATCCCGCTTGTTATGTTGGTTATCACCTTTCCGGGCAGTTTTTCTTTATATCTCATTTACAAAAAGGCTGCTGATTCTAACAATGAACTGCTGAAAAAATCAGCTCCGCTTATCATAACAGGCTCTTTAGTTTCACTTATTATAGCATTAATTTCTAATGTACTGCTGCCTTACATATTACATCAAAGAACATCTTTTCAAATTGCCGAATCAATAAGCGTTATTCAATCTATCTTCATATTTGTTGCTGTTTATAAGTATAGATTATTTGGTCTGGGTATCGAAGACCTTTCCTATAACATTTTTAGTTCAATGTCGGACGGAATAATCATTACCGACTCAGCCAGAAAAATTTTACACATGAATAAAAGCGCTGAAAAAGTTTTTGATACTCAATTATCAAAAGTTCGTTATAAGGAAATTAGTTCTCTAATAAATGGATTAGAATTTCTCAATGATAATACAACGGAAGAAAGAGAGTTATTGTTTAATGACCAAATTAAACATATCGCGTTAACTAAAAATCATATATACCAATCGGAAGTATATATTGGATGTATGCTGTTAGTACAAGATATTACCGAAAGAAGAATTACTGAAAAAAAATTAATAGAAAGTGAAGCAACATTTTCAACTCTTTTTGAATCAGCCCCGGATGCTTTAATAGTTGTAGATGATGAAGGAATTATAAATCAAATAAATGAACAAGTTGAAAAACTGTTTGGATATTCCCGCGATGAGTTGATTGGAAATACTATCAATGTATTGATTCCGCCTAAATATCACGAGGTTCATACCCAACATATTAAAAATTATCAGCAGCAGCGTCGTAAACGAGAAATGGGAGCACATTTAGAACTATTCGGTTTGAAAAAGGACAAAAATGAATTTCCGGTTGATGTTATGGTTAGCCCAATTACGATATTTAATAAAAATTATACGCTGACTACAATCAGAGACATCACTGAACGCAAATTATCTGAAAAGCAACTTCTAGAAAGCGAAAAGAGGTTCAGAACAATTTTTGAATTACTTCCCCATGGAATAGTTAAAACAGATGTTGAAGGAACAATAGTAGTTGCAAATGCCGCTTTTGCCAGAATGCACGGATTTAACGTTGAAGAAATTGTCGGCACTAAAATCTGGGAACTTCAGGCAAAAGAAGATGATGTTGACTACATGAAATTATTTATTGAAAAAGCAATTAAAGGTAAGGTGAATCCGCAAACTGAGTTTGTAAAGCGAAGGACAAAAGATAATAATATTATTGATGTTCAAGTTGATTGGAGTTATAACAAAGATGAGGATGGAAATATAAATAGATTTATTGCAATAGTAACCGACATAACCGAAAGAAAAAAAATTGAAAATGACATTAGAAAGAAACGTTTATTACTAAGTCAGGCAGAACAACTTGCGCATTTAGGAAGTTGGGAATGGGATATCGCGAAAGATCAACTTTATTGGTCAGACGAACTCTATAGAATATTTGGTGTTGACAAAAACACATTTACTCCAACTTATGAGAAGTTTATAAACATGCTACACCCTGACGGGAAAGAGGAAGTTTTACAAAATGTTCAAAACTCAATCAAAACTGCGAGGCCTTTTTTCCATTTCGAAAAAATCGTTAGACCAAATGGGGAGATAAGAATATTATCTACAAGAGGAATTATACAAACTAATTCTAAAAATGAAGTGATTGGAATGTATGGTTCTTGTCTGGATGTAACCGAATTCAAAAAAATTGAAGCAGATCTTTTAAAATCACAAAAACAATTACGCGCTTTATCCGCAAGTTTACAATCTACAAGAGAAGAAGAAAGAACTAGAATTGCCAGAGAAATACATGACGAACTTGGGCAAGTTCTAACCGCAATTAATATGGATATCGGTCTATTAATTGATGATTTAGAAAATAATGTAAAACTCCCAAAGGAAGTCCTTCTTAATAATCTTAAACCGATTGAAAAATTAATTGAAAAGTTAATTAAATCTGTACAAGATATTTCAACAGAACTTCGTCCGGATGTGCTCGATCATCTAGGTTTAATACCCGCCCTTGAGTGGCACCTCAAAGAATTTGAAAGACGATTTAAGATTGACACAAAACTTGAAAAATTAATTGATGATTTAGAAATTGATAATGATAAAAAAGTCGGCATATTTAGGGTTTTTCAAGAAGCTCTCACCAATGTCGCCAGACATTCGAAAGCCACCGAAGTAAATGTAATACTTGAAGAAAATGATAATAAATTCAGCATGAAAATTATTGATAACGGAATAGGCATTAATGAAGAATCAATTGATGATGTTGCATCAATCGGAATTATTGGGATGAAAGAGCGAGTGAGTTTATTAAGTGGATCTATTTCGATAACCGAAAATTCTAACGGCGGAACATTAGTTGAAGTTCTAGTACCAATTAACTAAAAGGAAATTTATATGAGAATAATTCTCGTTGATGATCACGAATTAATACGTGAGGGACTTAAAAAGGTAATCGCAAAAGAATCCGATATTGATGTTATTGGAGAAGCTCAAAATGCTGACGAAATGTTCGAGCTTTTATCTAAAAATAAAATTGATATCGTCATTCTAGATATTACTCTTCCGGGAAGAAGCGGTTTAGATTTAATAAGTGAAATAAAAACACATTATCCCGACACCCGGATATTAATTTTAAGTATGCATCCGGAAGATAGATTTGCGGTTAGAGCACTTAGAGCCGGTGCTTTTGGATTTATAACAAAAGGCACCGCTTCAAAAATTTTAATAGAAGCCTTAAGAAAAATTGCTGACGGAAGAAAATATATCACACCGACACTGGCAGAACACTTAGCTTTGGAGTTGGATGTTGATCATGATAAACCCCTGCATGAAAATTTATCAAATCGTGAATTTGAAGTTATGCGTTTAATTGCCGAGGGGAAATCTGTAAGCGAAATTGCTGAAATGCTTTTTATAAGTGTGAATACTGTCACATCTTATAGATCTAGAATAATGGAAAAAATGAAAATGAAAACTAATGCGGAAATTATCAGATATGCGATTGAGCAAAATCTGATTACATAAAAATTATTACACTTCGGTAAAACTAATAAGTAGTCGAAATAACCGCATAATATTCGTTGTAATTACCGCAACTCACTTCTAAAAATCTCTACACAAAAACCAATAATTCGACACTAGACAGAGCCAAAGAAAAACCAATATCTTTATCAGTAATTTTTGGGGTAATTGATGAAAGTTTTAATAGCAGATAGATCTTCAAAAATAAGAGAGCGAATTAAAGAATTAGTAAATGATGCTTATACAAATCCCGAAATTTTCGAGACGAACTCTTTTCATGAAGCCATTAAAGAAATCAATTCTCAGAAACCGGAGATAATAATAACCGATATTGATCTTGAAAATGGTTCGGGTCTAAACCTACTCCGGTCTATACGAAATCAAGATTCAAAATCATTAAAAATTATTTTTACCAATCAGTTAAAATATAATTTCGAGGAAATCAGCAAGCAATTAGGGGCGGACTATTTCTTATACAAAGGGCATGATATTGTTAAGATAAAAAATGTAATTAATGATTTTAGATCAATTTTTTTTCAAACTTCATCCGAACAGAATATATCAACCAAATAGTTTTAATTTGTTAGCAAGGATTTTTAAATAGATTCTTGTCTCCCCCCAAATAAATATCTTCCAAAATTCCTTCAAAAAAGATTAAATAATCACTCGTTTTTTTCGATAATAAATGAAAGTATAAAGTAATAGAACGAAAAAGATGAAGAAACTTTTTAATATTGTGTTTTTAGTAATACTCACAAATTTAAGTGCTCAAGAAACGATAAAACTAATGACTTATAATTTGCTTAATTATCCGGGTAGTACTTCCGAGACAAGAAATCCATATTTTCAAAAAACGTTAAAATATGTACAGCCACAAATATTAGTCGTTCAAGAAGTTATTTCTCAAGAAAGTATTGATGAGTTTTATACTGAGGTATTAAAACCGATTCCTCAAAATTATAAGGCAGGGTCATTTATCAATGGACCGGATTCGGACAACGGTATTTATTATGACTCAACCAAATTTGAGTTTATTAGTAATATCCCGATTACAACAGAGCTTCGGGATATCAATCAATTTACACTTTATCATCCTCATAGTACCGATACTTTAATAATTTATTCGGTTCACCTAAAATCAAGCACAGGTTCAACAAATCAGCAGCAACGATTAGCTGAGGTTGACAGCTTAATTAAAGTAACTTCCACTTTTTCGTCAAATAAATATTACATGGTCGTCGGCGACTTTAACTTTTATTCATCAAACGAACCTGCATACGTTAAATTATTAGACCAATCTCAAACCGGATATTTTATTGATCCAATTACAGTAAGTGGAACTTGGAATAGCCCATTAAATGCTTCACAACATACACAAAGTACTCGAACTGCAGCATTTGGCGGGGGTACTATCGGTGGACTGGATGATCGGTTTGATCTTATACTATTTTCACAATCAATTAATGATTTTGGTGGCATTACATATGTCGATAATTCGTACGTTAACTTCGGAAACGATGGGAATCATTATGATCTTGAGTTAATTGATTTACCAAACTCAGCGGTACCCGATTCAATTGCTGAAGCACTTTATTATGCTAGTGATCATTTACCTGTAATTGCTGAATTTGTTTTTGAAAATGCACTCCCCGTTGAATTGAATATGTTCGAAGGATATGTGTCTAATAAAGATGTCATTCTTGAATGGGAAACGGCAACGGAAACCAATAACTACGGTTTCCAAGTTCAAAGGACAAAGGAAAAAGTCCAAAGTGAAAATCATTGGGAAGAAATAGGTTTTGTGCAAGGATACGGGACAACAAGTTCACCGAAGAGTTATTCATTTACTGATCCTCTTGATCTTAATCATAATCTTACTCGAATTGATTATAGATTAAAACAAATAGATAACGACGGAATATTTGCTTATTCAAAAATTGTAACTGTTGATTTAACTTCAATTACTTCTGTTGATGATGAAGTTATTTATGAGTTTGTATTGGAACAAAATTATCCGAATCCATTTAATCCAAGTACAACAATAAAATTTACAATCCCAAGCGTAGTGGACGCAAAATTTGCGTCCACTACAACAAAACTAGTTGTATATGACATCCTCGGAAGAGAGGTTGCAACGCTTGTAAACCAAAAACTACAGCCGGGCAATCACGAAGTACAATTTGATGCAAGCGATCTTTCAAGCGGAATGTATTTTTATAAGTTAACCAACGGTAAATTTTCCAAGATAAAAAAGTTGATGCTGCTAAAATAGTATCAAATGAACGGAATCCTAATTATCGATTTTTTCCTCAAATTATTTCTTTTCCTTTGGAACTCCAAATAGTATATTACGTCTTATTTGCCTAAAGTTTATAAATTTTTTAAGGTAATAAGATGTTTCGATTTATAATCGCAATAACGTTCTTAGGCATAATATCCCTTGCTCAAATCCAAAAAAGCGGCAATCTTCAGACTCATATCGACAGCATCATCACTAATATGCCGGATGTTGTTGGTGGAAATGAATATCAACATCCAACTATAGAACAATTAAGTAATTGGGGTGAAATAATTGACAGCATTTTAGCTACAAATTATGCTGATGCCCATTCATTAGCATCTAGTCTTTCCTATCGAATTACTGAATTTATTGATAATTCAGTTTCGCCAAATAAAACATATTATGTACTTCAAAACAATCCCAACGGAACAAATTACTGGGGCACTTATATTTTTAATCCCGCTCCAGATAGGGCACAACTAGTGATTCAAAGTCCGCATCCAAAAAAAGATTTCAATACAGGTAAACAAGGATTTTTTGTTTTTAGAGAAGTCGGAGCCCGTTCATTTTTCTTGAGCGGAACAAGTAGATGCAGTAGTACCGATACAACAACCTGTGATGGAAGAACATCCGTTTGTAATGGGAGCAATATCTTAGAAGCTTACAAAATATCTGATCAAGCCCATACAACAACTGGTACTTTCCAAAGAACAACCGAAAGATTGTTTAACGCTAATAATCAATTAATATTTATTCAACTTCATGGTTTCGGAAAAGGAGAGTCCGATCCGTACGTTATAATGAGTAATGGTGTTCAAGACGACACACCGCCGGATGATTATTTATCGGACTTAAAGGATAATTTGCTGATTGAAGACGATTCCCTAACATTCAAGATTGCACACATAGATACAACATGGGATAGGTTACTTGGAACTACAAACACCCAAGGGAGATTTATTAACGGAAGCGGTGATCCATGTGATGATAACGCAACTATCAATACCGGACAATTTCTACACCTTGAACAAGAAAAAACTAAACTAAGAGATAATCAAACCGGTTGGGCAAAAATGGCAAATGCGATAGCCGCAACTTTCCCCGAAGTTTCTTTACCTGTTGAACTAACTTCTTTTGAAGGATACCTTACGGAAGACAGAATATTACTTGAATGGGAAACCGCAACGGAAATCAATAACTACGGATTCGAAGTGCAGAAGTCAGAAGATAGAATCCAGAATTCAGAAGAAAGCTGGGAAGCTATCGGATTCGTTCATGGACACGGTACAACAAACTCGCCGAAGTATTATGAATTTACGGATTCCGAATTGCCGTATTCTGAAGAGGTACGTTATAGATTAAAACAAATTGATAATGATGGGACTTTTGATTATTCAAAAATTGTAACTGTTGATCTGACAACAATTACAGATATTGATGATGAACTGATTTATGAATTTACATTAGATCAAAATTATCCGAATCCATTCAATCCAAGTACAACTATAAGATTTACAGTGCCAAACGTAGGGACAAGTCGCGACTTGTCCCTACAGACAAGCTTAATCGTATATGATATACTTGGTAGAGAAATCGCAATATTATTAAATGAAAAACTTAATTCTGGGAATTATGAAGTAACCTTTGACGCCAGCCATTTAACGAGCGGAATGTATTTATATAAATTAATTCACGGTAATTTTGAAGCAACTAAAAAGTTATTATTTGTCAAGTAATTTGAGAATTTCATAAAATTTATTCCAATATTTTTAAATTTGCATTAGCTATTCCGCATAGCATTAACATGCGATTGCAAACAGCTTATAATTAAGACATATTGTCTCCAAAGAATCGTGAAAATAATTTTAGCATACAAAAATGGGTTGGAGGTTGCTTTGAAAAAAATAATAATTCCCGTTATTTCTGTTTTGCTCTTTTTGTTCACAGGATGTGGTCACACAAACGAACTTGCAAATTATGATTTGCAATCAAAAACATTTCACTTTGAAGATGGAATTGCAGGCGGTGCACAGCAAGTAGCGGTGGACTTTACAACTCCTTTAGGAACCAAAAAAAGTTTGTTCTCTTCCGGAGGATTCAGTGCAGCATTAGATGTAGCTGAAGCAATCGGTTCCGTTGCATCGGCAATTGTCTCATCAGAAACTTCCGAAAAACTACGTAATGCAATCGATATGAATCAAATGGCATATTACGTTTCTGAAGGTATTGAAAATACTCTTGTAAGATATTACGATATACAAAGTGTTGAATCGGTTAGCGAACAGCCAATGTTCATCGTCGAAACAATTCTAACAAAGTGTCAATTAGGTTCAAACGAAACCGGAGTTGGAGTTTTGGTCGAAGCAACTTCACGTATAATTGATAGAACCACAGCAACAGTTGTTTGGGAATATGAGGGAAGCAATGTAGTTCCGATCAAAGAATCGGGACATAGTTTCGATAGAACCGTGAATACTGTTTCAAGTGTTATAGGAGCCGCTCAACTATCAAATCTTTCCGAGGAAGAAATTCAAGCGAGTGTTTATGATGCTGCATCAGGAGCAGGGGCTTTAATTGCTGAAGTACTCAGAGAAGATATATCCGAAATTAGATCGAATAAATAGAAAAGAATATTTTTTATTTTGCCCGGGAGTAGTTAACTTTTCAACTAAAAATGAAAAAGATTCTACTCCTTTTATTATTTCTTAGCATATCTCTCCACGCGCAATACCAATTAAAATCAAAACACTTAATTGATCCGGCAAAAAACATCGGGTATGTAGATAGCTGTGCAAACTTTTGGATGCCCACCTGGGATTTAATTCGCGGCGGGTTTTATACAAATATTAGTAAATCAGGCGGAGTACTTTCTTCTTGGGGAACTAACAAAGACATGCTTACACAGTCCCGCAATGCATATGGTTTAACGCGAGCATATCAGATGACCGGGAAATTGGAGTACCTTAATCGAGCTAAAGAAGCGTTAGAATTCATGTACGAACATGCATGGGATGAAGATCATGGTGGCTGGTTTAATTCGCTTGATCGAGACGGAAATCCAAATAATATAAATCAAAATAAGACTGCTTTCTATCAACATTACGCTCTTCTTGGGATTGCAGCATATTACGAAGCAACAGGCGATACATCAGCTCTCAATTGGCTGATGAAGGGTTATCAAAACAACGAAGATAAACTTTGGGACGATGATCCTCAGTATTTCGGCTACTATGATACCGTATCTCGAAATTGGAATACCAAATCCGGTAAAAGTTTTAACGCCACAGTTGATGCAATTACAACACATTTGCTTCATTTATATTTAATGACAAACGATCAAAAATATTTAACTAAACTGGAATTGGTCGCTCAAAACATGCTTGAACATTTAGTTGAGAGCATGGATCAACAAGCTATTGGGTTTGCCGAAGAGTATAATTCAATGTGGGAAATAAATGAAAATGAAACTCTCACTTTGATGGGACATGTTCTAAAAACCGCTTGGTGCTTTGCGAGAATTTATCACTATAATAATAATGAAGAATATTTATCCGCCGCTGAAAAACTGATTGACGATGTATTAGCAAAGGGTTATGATAACGAACTTGGCGGACCATATAAAGATTATGATAGATTAACAGGTGAAATGCAAATGTGGAATAATCCAGATACCGCAAAAGCTTGGTGGCAAATGGAACAAGCGGTTGTTGCTGGATTACAAATGTATGAGTTAACAAATAATGAAAAATATTTACAAATGGCTGACGAAACAAATGACTTTTTTATGAAATATTTTGTTGATCATGAGTATGGCGAAGTATATGAAAATCGAACTCGTTATGGTGGTGAAACATGGGGGGAACACAAAGGAAGCGGAGGAAAAGCCGGGTATCATTCAATTGAACTTGGTTATTACAATTATCTTTACGGCAACTTCTTTCTTACACATGATTTAACTCCTCTCTACTATAATTTTGACCCTGTTGATTTTGAAAGAATAATTAATCTAAATCCTGTCGCCCTTACTTCAACAACATTGATGATATCTGATGTTTTTCTTGACGGACAGTTTTATTCTGATTTTGATCCCGAAAATAGAACACTAAAAATTCCCGCCGGAGTTGGTGGTGAGTTCGAAGTAATTTATGAAGCAACGATTCCGGTTGGTGTTGACGAACTGGAACAATTAGCAATAGAATTTGAGTTATTACAAAATTATCCGAATCCGTTTAATCCAACAACGACAATAAAATTTGCACTACCAAACGTAGGGACAAGTCGCGACTTGTCCCTACAGACGAATTTAATCGTGTATGATATTCTCGGTAGAGAAGTCGCAACACTTGTTAATACAAAGCTGCAATCCGGTAATCATGAAGTAAAATTTGACGGAAGTAATCTTTCAAGCGGAGTCTATTTTTATAAACTTGACGTTGATAATATTTATAGCGCAATCAAAAAAATGATGCTAATAAAATAGGTTAACACTTATTCAGGATCTAAGATATCTCCGGAATTAATATCCCGGTGGGAAGTCTTTTAATATTTTGATGTGTTTTAAAGTATAGTCTAAACCGAGTTTATCAACAACTCGTTTTATTCTTCTAAATCCCTCGCCGTAAGTTCGATTTTCATTTGTTTTTGTTTTATAAATAATAAATCGTGAATAATCATCATCAAATTGGTTGTGATACAGATAAGACGCCAGCTCCGCACTTCCTTCGGAGAATTGTGGTTTTAATTTTTGTTTAGCATACAAATATTGCCATACATGCATCAATTCATGTGCGGCAACTGCTTCAAATTCTTTTTTCGGCATTCCGTTAAGAATATAAATGGTAATCTCTCTTTCGATAATTTGATCATTCGAAGTAACAAATTTATATTCAGCAAATCCTCTCGGATCACTTCTATCGGCATCAATTTCGTTTGTAATTTTTTTCAACTCATTTTTATCAACAAGTTTTAAGTTGATTGACTCATACTCAATCTCTACTCCAAACTTCTCTAATGATTCTCGAACTTCCGCTAAAACCGATTTTGCTTTACCGGTATTACTTATAGCCGTTGACTCACAAATTCCACAAATAACTCTTCCGTCATTATACTTAGAACCACCGCCGGTCAGTTTGCCTGAAATATATCTGCCGCAATAATCACACTTCGATTCATTTAGTTGATGGGTTATATGATATTTATTCCCCCAATAATCGGAAATATAGCTCCCTTTAATCACTTCACCGCAAAGATCACATCGTAATGCGATGTTGTCTAGAAAACATTTTTCATGATACCTCTTTCCATCTTTCTCAATAAATTGACCTATTAGTGGTTTACTGCAAAACGAACATTTTTCGACTATAAAATTTTCATAACATTCGGGATGATAATTCTTCTCCTCTACAGAAACATACCGGTCTTCTATTTTTTTGCCACAATGATCACAATTAATTGTCTGTCCATCAACGGTGATAATAATCAAAAGGAGAATAAATATTTTAGAGAGGTTATTTATCATAAATGAAAATTAGTTTGATTAATCTATTATTGCAATTTTTGAGTGATAAATTAGAACTTTTTTAATACAGTTCATGTCTATTTGAAACCGGGAATTTGGACTAAAGTTGCTGCGGCTGGCTGGGGAGCTGCGGCTTCAGTGCTTTGGTCTGAAACCCTTCTCTAATTGATTCCCACCCAATTATCCATTATATTAACGAGTGTTCACAAACATTTGGCTAAAAAGATGAAAAAGGGCGAAAAAACAAAAGATATGATCCTTTCGGAATCCCTCAAATTGTTTTCACAGAATGGATTTGCAGGAAGTTCTGTACGGGATATTTCCTCTGCGGTCGGATTAAGAGAAAGCGCGATTTACAATCACTTCAGTTCAAAAAAAGCTATACTTACCGAAATTATTGAGAAGCTTGGTCGATCAACCGCAGGACTTAATTTGCTTGACGATGAACTTATTAATTTACTTAGTAAACCACAAAAGTTCATGCAAACTTTTTCTGAAGTGCTCTTAAGAAAGTGGAGTGCTATTGAAGAAATTCGTTTTTTCAATTTAGTGCTAAAAGAAAACGGAACCGAAAATAACGGAACAAGCATTTCAATAAATTCACTTATTGAAGATGCACAAAAAGTTTGGATAATGATTTTTACCGAAATGCAGAATCATAAATTCATTAAGAAAGGAAACCCGGAAATTTTTGCCAATGAATTTATAGCACCTTTATTTTTTATCCGCATGAAATTTTTATTGAATGAAGCTGATATTGATCTAAAATCTGCAATTAAAAATGCAAACGAACATTCCGAATTTTTCTGGGAAAGTGTTAAGAGATAATCATGAATTCAATTCCAACGTTAGAAGATATTAAAGAAGCCGTAAAAAGAATCAGTGTCGCGGTAAACTACACTCCGATCTTAACTAGTAAATTAATTGATGAAATTTGCGGATGTAAAGTATTCTTCAAGTGCGAAAATTTTCAGAAGGTTGGTGCGTTTAAATTTAGAGGAGCTTACAATACAATTGCTTCACTTTCAAAGGAAGAATTACAAAAAGGAGTTGTAACACATTCATCAGGCAATCATGCGGCGGCTTTAACATTAGCTGCTAAAATGAACAACACGACAGCTTATATAGTTATGCCAAAAACCGCTCCGGAAATAAAGAAGATAGCCGTACAATCATATGGTGGTAAAATTACCTTTTGTGAGCCCACTCTAAAATCACGAGAAGAAACTGCTCAAAAAATCATAGATGAAACAGGTGCTGTGTTAATTCATCCGTTTAATAATTATTCGATAATAGCCGGACAAGCAACATCAGCCTACGAATTAATCAATGATTCAAAATTACTTGATTATATTCTAACTCCGGTTGGCGGCGGAGGTTTATTAAGCGGAACTGCACTTTCAACAAATTATTTGTCGCCTAACACAAAAGTTATCGGCTGCGAACCGGAAGGCGCCGATGATGCTTTTCGATCGTTGCGTGATGGTAAAATTTATCCCTCTGAAAATCCCAAAACAATTTGTGATGGTTTGTTGACGTCTCTCGGCGATAAAACATTTGAGATTATCAACAAATTTGTGTACGAAATAATCACCGTAAGCGATGATAAAACAATTGAAGCAATGCGATTAATTTGGGAAAGAATGAAAATTATAATTGAGCCATCTTCTGCAGTACCGCTTGCAGTTGTTATGAACAACAAATCAAAGTTTGAAAACAAATCTGTCGGAATAATAATTTCCGGCGGCAATGTTGATTTGAATAACCTTCCCTTCTGATGAAATCTATAAAGCATTATAAAAACCAAACTGTTAGAGACCTTGCCTGGGTAATCGGTTCTCCTCCGCTAATAAGCAATGATGAGAATGATGCGTTTCTTGAAAAAGAATTCTTTACAATTGAATTTGAAAAGCTCATTCCTCATTTGAATGAACTTGATAACAATCCACTGAAATTAGTTGAGCATGTAAACAACGGGAACACACATTTACTTGGAAAATATTTTGAATCACTTGTAGAATATTGGTTGGAATACAGCGATTGCAAAAAACTACTTGCTCATAATCTTCAAGTATTCAAAGGACGAAGCACAATCGGAGAGTTTGATTTTGTTTATAGGGATCTAACCGACAATAAAGTTTATCATCTTGAATGTGCAGGTAAATTTTATATTGCTCAAAATAATGTTCCCGAGGATTCAAATTTTATCGGACCTAATTCAATTGATAATCTTGATAGAAAAATCAGCAAAATTGTAAACGAACAAATACTACTTGGTCAAACGGAAGAAGGAAGAGAAGCATTATTAATCGACGATATCGAGGAAGAAGTAATCCCCAAAATATTATTTAAAGGGTATATCTTTTATTATGCTGATTTATTTTTTAATAATTCATTTATAATTCCAAAACACTCAAATCCGGATCATCCGAAAGGTTGGTGGATTTATGCAAAAGATATTGACTATTTCCTATCACAAAAAAATAGCAATTGGTTGGTTGTAGATAGAGCTAATTGGATTTCGAAAGTAATTACATTTAATGATTCTTCGGTTTTTACAAATAATGAGTTGACGAATAAATTGAAAAATTACTTTTCAAAAAATACTTATCCTCTTCTTATCGCTGAATTAAATAATATTGGTAAGAATTATTATGAGGAAATCTCAAGAGGTTTTATAGTTCATGATACTTGGCCGGAAATAAATTTATAGCAAACTTTGCATCTCTGCGTCTTTTCGATTAAAAAAGTGAGAACATATTCCACGAAGAGCTAAACGACTTCCTTCCATGAGAAAAGTAATAGAGAACTCCGACCGAAAGCAAAAAATTATATACTGAATTTCCTATCTGCGAGATCGTTCTAAAATTTATTGGCACGTTAATCATGTAGAGGGTATGTCGAAAGTAGTTAATAAATTTATGAGAACTTAATTATCTTTAGCCTCGTCTTAATTGTGTCTTCTCAATATTGTATTGGTAGCGGTTTATGTCTTTTATAATGCAGTTAACTTTAGCTTTACTAATTTATTTTATCGTTGAGTTTTATTTCTACAAACGTTTTAAAAATTCAATTGCAAAACTCTTTCCCAATATAAACAAATCGAGACTTAAGAAAATCATCCGGACTATTATAATCTTTACAAATCTTTATCCGGTAATACTTGTAATTTATTTTGTTTATTTAATGATTTCCGGTGCCGAGAGAATGTCGGCAATTGAAAATTCGTTTTTCGATTGGCAGCTTGTTTATCCTTTTTGGACTTCCGTCTTAATAATTGTACAAAGTATTGTTTTTCTTCTGCCTATCGATATATTGAGAATTCTTGCGTTTCCATTTTATAAAAAAAACAGAGAAGCCGTCAGAAGAAAAATTTCAATACTGACATTATTTGTAATAATTGCAGCTATAATTTATGTTCCGTCAAGAATTGCCTACGATTATAATTTTGTCTCAACAAGAGTAACCACACTTAATGTTGAAAATTTACCCGAAAGTTTACGGGGATTTAAAATTGCTCTCATTGCCGATACCCAAGCTGATTGGTACACTGATGAAGCCCGGCTTAATAATTACATCGAAAGTGTTAATGATTCAAATCCGGATTTGGTTTTAATCGCGGGTGATATAATAACAAGTACTCCAAGATATATTCAACAAGGAGCTGACGCATTCAAAAGATTAACTGCTCAATATGGAGCTTATACATGTGTAGGTGATCATGATAATTGGGCATATAGAAGTGATCATCCGAGAAGTTTAAGAGAAATATCAGCCGCTCTTGAATTTGCCGGAGTTGAAATGGTCGATAATGATAGACGCGTTATTAATGTTGACTCTTCAACAATAGGAATTACATTTGTTACTTACACCTATTCAAGAAGAATAACTCAATCCGATCTTGAATTTTTAGTAAATGGCAACGGAAAGCATGATGTTGATATCTTCTTAACTCATCAACCCAACGAATCTCTAATCGAAATAACCTCAAAATTGGGTTATGATTTATTTGCTGCCGGACATACACACGGCGGGCAATTAACACTTCTATTTCCTTATATTAATTTAACACCAACATTAATCGAAACAAATTATGTAAAAGGTGACTTTTATTTGAACGATATGATGATTATTGTAAATCGTGGACTTGGTATGTCTGTTGCTCCGATTCGTTACAACTCAACACCGGAGGTAACAATTATAGTATTACAAAATAAAGAATAACACTGGGGGAATTGATGTTCAAATCTGTAAAATTATTTTTCGTTTTTTTATATGTAATAATTCCAAACTTTCTCTATTCACAAGCTGTTTCAGTACAAACAAAACCAAAATTAACGATTGAACAAATCATGCAAGACACGAAATGGACCGGAGAAGTTTCTAGTACAATCTGGTGGTCTGAGGATGGGAAACAAATTTATTTTAAGTGGAATCCCGGAGATGCCGAAGCTGAATCCACTTATGTTGTTGATCGAGACGGTAACGGATTAAGAAAATTATCAATAGAAGATCGAAAAAAAATAATCCCGGAAAGAGGCAGTTACAATAAAGACAGAACTAAAAAGGTTTACCTAAAAAATAATGATATATTTTTGTTGGATATACCATCAATGTATATTCGGCAAGTAACAAATACAACTGAACGCGAATCATCTCCCACTTTTTCGCATGACGAAACGAAAATTCTTTTTTTAAGAAACAGCAATTTATTTTCGATTGAACTTGAAAGCGGATTACTAACACAACTAACTGATTTTAGACAAGGAAATAAACCGAAAGATAAAGCCAAAACCGATAGAGAAAAATGGTTGGAAAAGGAAGAGTTATCTCTTATTCAAATTCTTAAAGAGAGGAAGGAAGAAAAAGAACAGAAGAAAAAGGGAGATCAGTTGTTGGCTCCAAAACGTCCGAAAGAAATTTTTGTGGGCAATAAATCGGTCGATAATGTTTTTCTTTCACCAAACGAAGATTTTATAACATTTGTTACAATTGAGTATCCAACCGATCATAAATACACGGACGTGCCTAATTATGTAACCGAATCGGGATACACAGAAGATATAAGCGCGAGAGCAAAAGTCGGATCACCGGAATCAAAATACGAACTCGGGGTTTACGATATTAAAAATGATACGGTTTATTTTGTTGATAGAAAACAGATTCCGGGTATTTATGACAAACCCAATTTCAAAAAAGAAAACAAAGATGATAAATATGATGAGACAAGAGAAGTTTATTATTACGGTCCATTCTATTCCGACGACGGCAAACATTCTGATGTTTTAATCCGTTCTATGGACAATAAAGATAGATGGATTATGCATTTTACTCCATCGAATGCTACACTTACTTTATTAGACAGACAAAGAGATGAAGCTTGGATTGGCGGTCCCGGTATTTCCGGTTGGAAATCGGGAGATACTCATCATGGTTGGATGCCGGACAGTAAACATATTTGGTATCAATCGGAAGAATCCGGTTACTCTCATCTTTACACAATTAACGTCGAAACAGGAAACAAGAAACAATTAACAGAAGGAGATTTTGAAATTACCGGAACCGCTAGAAGTAATGCAGCCGGAACCGGACCAACAATTTCAAATGACGGTAAGTGGTGGTATTTTATTTCAAGTGAAGTTAGTCCCTTTGTCAGAGATTTCTATAGAATGCCTATCAATGGCGGTGAACGAGAGCGAATAACTTACTTACATGGTAATCATCAAGTTTATATTTCTCCAGATCAATCAATGCTGGCAATCCGATATTCTGAATCCAATAAACCTTGGCAGTTATATTTAATGGAAAATAAACCCGGTGCGGAAATGAAACAAGTAACTTTTGGTGGAACCCAAGAGTTTCATTCTTATCCATGGATAAAACCT
This sequence comes from Melioribacteraceae bacterium, assembly GCA_030584085.1. NCBI lineage: Bacteria > Pseudomonadati > Ignavibacteriota > Ignavibacteria > Ignavibacteriales > Melioribacteraceae > Melioribacteraceae bacterium. Next base: position 148,378 of record CP129490.1, on the reverse strand, counting down.
GAGATTGTTTGGTTTGATGCTGAAGACGGAAAGAAAGTACCGGGGAGAATTTACCAACCGAAGGAAGAAAATAAAAACGGTGCAGCTGTAATTTTTGTTCATGGAGCCGGTTACTTGCAAAATGTTCATGATTGGTGGAGCAGTTATTCACGTGAATATATGTTTCATCATTTACTCGCCGATGAAGGTTATACAGTTTTAGATATTGACTATAGAGGAAGCGCAGGTTACGGAAGAGATTGGCGAACCGATATTTACAGACATATGGGTGGAAAAGATTTATCCGATCAAGTTGACGGTGCAAAATTTTTAATTGAGAATTATAATATAGATCCGGATAGAATTGGAATATACGGCGGTTCTTACGGTGGATTCCTTACATTGTTTGCATTATTCAACCACGGGGATATATTTAAATCCGGTGCGGCGTTAAGATCCGTAACTGATTGGGCACATTATAATCATCCTTATACGGCAAATATATTGAACACTCCGCAAGAGGATACATTAGCTTATAAACGTAGTTCACCGATTTATTTTGCCGAAGGTTTGCAAGGGCATTTATTGATTTGTCACGGTATGGTTGATGTGAACGTACATTTTCAAGATGTTGTTCGATTAACACAAAGATTAATCGAATTAGGAAAAGATAATTGGGAGTTAGCAGTTTACCCGATGGAAGATCACAGTTTCGTTGAACCAAGCAGTTGGGTTGATGAATATAAGAGAATTTATAAATTATTTGAGAGAACATTGAGGTAAAAAGATTGTGCACCTCAAATCCTTTTTCAATAACTAACTTTTGTCATTCCGAAGGAGTCGTTTTTTACGAGTGAGGAATCTCTAGATAATATGTAAATGAAAGACTTGAGATTCTTCACTTAACTCCGTTTCATTCGAAATGACTAAATTAAATTATGAAATCACATCACATACAAACTACAAAAACAGCAAGATATTTTACTCTTGGCGAACTAAATGATTCGACGAGAGAAATTGTGTTTGTGTTTCACGGTTATGCACAACTTGCGGAAGATTTTATTCAAAACTTTACAACTATTCATTCGGACGATCGTTTTATAATTGCACCGGAAGGATTGAACAAATTTTATTTCAAAGGATTTCGGGGAAACGTTGGTGCAAGTTGGATGACTAAAGAGGACCGCGAAAACGAAATTAATGATTATATAAATTTTCTAAATAACATTTACTCAGAATATTCTTCAAACATTAACGCCAATACAAAAATCACTCTTTTCGGATTTTCACAAGGTTGCGCAACCGCTTCACGCTGGTTTGTAAATAATCATTTCAAAAATGCCGACTTGATACTATGGGGAAGTTTTATCCCACCGGATATAGATTATGATATACTACGTTCAAAACTGACAAGAAAATTAAAAATTGTAATTGGCGATGAAGATGAATTTATATCTGAAGAAAGGATTAAGCAAGGTGAAGAAATTTTAATTAAAGAAAACATCACTTTCGAAATAAAAAAATACCCGGGCAAACATGATGTTCAACCCGGGTTATTTAATGAGTTAAAACTATTTTAATAAACTATTGTTCGGCTAATGGTTTACTTTTCTTTTTCCACTTTGGAATAAATATTAACAAAAATACGATAACAATAATTGCAATTGCGACGTACCAATAGATCGGAGTTTCTGCTCCATACATACCTTCCCAATTATTAATTGCTGTTTGTATAGTATCTCTTTGTTCGGTGGTTATCATTTCATTATCAATAAGAACAGGTATCCAAGTTGTTCTTAATTGTTCCGTCCAAACTGAATCTTCGAATGTTATATAAGATTCTTGGCTGCCCGAAATTTTTTCATTTTCGATAAACTCTAAAACATTGTTGGTAAATTCATTTCCGTTGCTAAAAGGAGTTACCTTAAGATTGTTGGATCTAAATACTTGATAAACTCTCTCCCAAATCTCGCGATCAAGTCTTTGATTCCATTGTGCAAAAAGATTTGTGATATAAGCAACCTCGCCGGCTTTTTCACCTTTGTCCATATATACATCAGCTAACTTTGGACCTATCCTTTTCCACATGTTATGAAATTGTATTTGTTCTTCTTTTACTTCTCCTAAATCTTCAGCATTAAGTTGAGTTGCCTTTAGAAATTCCATGTTATCACGGATAGTCTTTTCGATATTATACAACAGATTTCCGGTTTCTACTTTTTCAAAAACTTGTTGTCTTTCTGCTTCGTTTAACGACATTGGACTTTTTACAAAGTCGGAAAGAAGACTATCAACAATACTTCTTACCAGTTCATCACGTTCCTTAAGCGATTGTCTAAGATTTGCTACTAGTCTTTTTAGTTCGTTGATAGATTGAGCATCTTTACCGCCAATAGATTGATACTCTTTTATTTTCGAAAGCAGTTCGGTGTTTTTTTCATTTAAAATTTCCAATTCACTTTTTAGAGTAACAACTTCCGTTTGAAGTGTTTCAATTTGTGTGAAGTCTTCTCTTCTTAAATCTATAGCCTCCTGAAGTTTTGAAAAGGTTGAATTATAGTTTTCCGGATACATACTTTTATCCAGAAGATCTTTTTCGGCAAGATGTTTTTGTTTAAGTGAGTTAATTGTATTCCTTAAAGAATCGAGTTCTGCTAAAGATTTTGCATTATGTATATCAAGACGCAACTGAGCTATTTCATCTTTAAAACTCTCAACTTTTTGATAATCAGATTGAGCAATGGCAACGCCGGTCATTACAAACAGCATCAAGATAATTTTTATAGTCTTCATATTATTTCCTCTTTGATCCTTTGCTATCGATGATATATGTAATTTCATTATCAACTAATTCTATATTAGGCGTGCGTTGATTAAAAGCTGGATTCGTCATTCCCTCTTTTGAAATAAAGATTTTATTTGTTTGAACAAATGCACCCTCGTCTATTATAAAAACATATACGTTCATAAAACCTTGTGAAGTCATTAAGTAATTACCGAGATTATCGCGTATTATTCTCAACTCTCTACCGGGAACAATAACCGAATCGCCTAGTTCGGTTCTAAATAACGCAGATGCATTGAACTCTGTTGAATATCTTTCAATAGCAACATTTCCGTTATCGTCTGTTGCAACAACGCTTTCGATAGGCCAAGCAAAATTAGCCGGCTCAAGCTTTATAGAGCTGCATGATGCTAATAAGAACACTAGCATCACTAAAAAAAACATTTTAATTGCTTTCATTTTTCTTCCCTTTTGAATGACACCGTTTTAATGTAATAAAGAAATTTCTATTTACAAACCTTCAAAATAGTTACGACTAATTCTTTCATTTAATAATCGACATTTTTTTCGTTTTCGTTTCACCATCCGCTTTAAGTTGATAAAAATAATTCCCGGATGAAAGATTTTCTCCGTTGAATTCTATTTTGTGATTTCCCGGTAAAGCATGTTTATCTATAAGAGTTGAAATTCTTTTCCCAAGAACATCATAAACTGTTAATGAAACATCACTTTCTTTTTTCAACTCGAATTCTATGGAAGTTTGTGGATTAAATGGATTTGGATAATTCTGTTTAAGATCAAAGCCAAGCGGAACAGAAACATCACCGATTATTGAAGTCGGAATATTTGTATTATATACCTCGTAGTTATAATTAACAAAAGTGGGATAGTCATAAACCGTATAACTGCACTCTAAAACTTGATCATTATCTGCATCCCAAATAACCGGATAGCTGTAATAATAATTCGCATTATTTCTCTCAAAGAGGATTTGCCCGTTTGTTATATCAAATATTTTAAAAGATTGACGGTAAAGTTCCGGTGAGCCATAATGTGATAGGACATAAAACTCAACTATATTATCTCCTGTTAAGTCAACACCTAAAGAATAAATTGAATATCCTGCTTGAATTTCTTCGGTCGTAAAACTGTACTGACATTGCGGTGTTGATGAATAATAACTATCCATAATTTTAAATGTGGATTCATCGATTAAATAAAACTTGTAATCCCACTCCCCGCCAATTTCCGAAAACGCAATCCATCCGGAATAAAAATAGACTGAAGTAGCGCTTGAACTCCATTCTTGCTGCCATTGGGCTTTAGTATTAAAGTATAAACCGGTAACTAATAATAAATAAAGGAACGTTTTCTTCATTTCATCACCTCTTGATGCTTTTTAGCATATACAAAACTACAAAAAAAAGCATCACCAAAAATTGATGATGCTTAATTATAAATCTTTATCTCAGATTTAGTATCTACAAATCAACAATTGCCATCAAGTAAAACCATGTCGAGTTATCGGGACCTAAATTTTGTTTAAAAATCTCTCCGGGTAAGAATAGTCCAGCACCGGCTTCAAAATCCAAATAGTCATTATAATTGTATGTCAGTACTAAATCTATTTCAGTACCAAATTTGTTAGAAGCTGAGCCGTCATTTAGAATATAATCTTCGGCAGAATTAAATAAATGTAAAGCTGTTTTGATTTTTAATTTTTCTACTTGTAAACCTGCTTTTAAGTGTAAATCCATTAAGCCGACACCAAAAGTATATCTGGGAAAGTAATCCATATAACCAAGATATTTATGTCCGGCACCAAACCATCTATTAAACTCTTTGTATTCATTATCGGTTGGATTATCATCGCCACTGTAGTAATCAATTCCAGCACCAATCCAAGGTTTAATTTCTGAGTCAAAGGTATAGTTTGCATTATAACCTATAAAGAATGCCGATAAACTTTGTAGTCCGTCTTCCCTTTCATCACCAAACTGTGAAATAAATTCTGCTTGATGTGAAAGACCGCCAATTCCGCCTATTAAATATGCACCGGCAGCAAAGGCATTAAACGGGTATGAAGTTGATGCCGAACTACGATAAATAAAAAACGGTTGCAACTTGTACCCTTCTATAAAATTAAATTCGCCAAAAGCGCCAATTACATTTTCATCAAGTGAATCTTCGGGAAAACCGCTTTCGGCTGTACGGAATGCAAACAAATCGAGTGTTGTTTTACATTTGGTGCAGAAATCAATTTGCAGAGTTAAGCCGTCAAAACTTCGTCCGATGTTATTCCAATTGTTTCTTGCCATTATTCTTTCAGTTCCGTAAGAAGCTTCCATTCTTCCAGCTTTAATGTTTAAAGGAAGATCAAAAAGCTTATCGACCTGAAGATAAACCTGATGGATATCAACATTTTTTGTATTCGAAATCGTACCGGGTTCTTCACCGAATGCTCTTGAATCTTGTAGTTGGAAAAATGCCGTTAAGTTTTCGATTGGCTTGAATTTTACACCCAATCGCGAGCGCATTTCACCGTAAGTTTGGAAATCCGTTGGGCTGTTGAAGTCTTTATTATCTAAGAAAAATCGAGGTCTAATTTGACCTGAAAATTGTAATGTTTCTTGTGCTGAAGCAGAGATATATAAAAGAAGTAAAATTAGATAGAAATATTTCATCTTTCTCCTTCATTTTAGAATTTGAAAGATGAAATATATCTATAAGGAGTCAGGAATAAAAATATAAGTTGTCTATTTTAGTTGCTATAGTCCTAATTTCAAACCGACAAAAAATTCTCTACCCGGCTGCGGGAATCCGTATTCTGTTTCGTAATAAATATCTGCTAAATTATTCACTCTAACGTACAAAGTATAGTTATCGAAAATTGTATGTGATGCTCTCACGTTTGCTAGCAGGTAATTATCCATCTCAACAAATTCTCTTGAATCAGCATCGACACCGTATTTTCCGCCGACAAAGAAAAGCTCCGCACGAAGTTCTGTTCCAAAACTAAATCGATAATTCGGAACAATTGACAACACGTGTTCCGGACGATATTCTAATATTTCATTTTGTGCATCATCGGAAACATTTTTAGCCGATAGATATGTATAAGCTAGATTCATACTCAAATTATCTACGTTAAGATTAAATCCAATTTCAGCGCCTTTCATTTCAGCTTTCCCGATGTTTTGATATTGTCTTAAACCATCTTCTAAGATCACTAGATTAATTAATTCATTTATTGAGCTATAAAAAATGTTTCCGTTCAATAATATATCGGTGCTTAATTTGTAATTGATACCGAGTTCGCTGTTTATACTTTCTTCAACATTTAGATTAGGATTTGATAAATCTCGTCCCACAGTTTGACTGTAAAATTCTTTTAATGTCGGAAAACGATTTTTCTTGGATGCGTTTATATGAAGTGATATATCATCATTTACTTTATAACTCAATCCGACAAAACCGTTAATTGATGAACCGGGTTCTCTTAAACCACTACCGTTAGAAAAAATAGGTGTAAGTAAATCATATCCAATAGCAGCAACAGCAGATACTTTTTCGCTAACATTTATATCTTGTTCAATTCCACCGCTGAAAAGAGATGCTTCATAACTTGAAAATCCTTCGTTAAAATTTCCTTCCTCTTTGTGAACATCTTTTTTCCAAGAAAGTGAGATTCTTGTCAGACCAAAATTCAAAGCATTAATATCATTAAGTAAATTTATTCCGAAAGAATGATCGTCATAAGTTGATTGAAAAGCATATTTCATATCTTGAGTTGTAAATGTATCATCATCATAAGAATCTAGAACATTTTTGTATGTATCGTAGAAAATATTTCCCTTAAATCTAAATGACGAACCGATGCCTGAACTGAACATTAAGTTATTTGTTGTTTTACGCCATTCACTATAACGCCAGTAACGCGGACGAGTTGTATAAACATCCGTCGGCACGCCTTTTTCATTATCTACAATCATTAATGAGTAAGCAAGATTAATATTATGAAAATTGTTTATACCAACCTTCAACATTCCACCGATATTTTCATAATCACTATTATTTCTTCTTCCCCCGTCTTCGTTTTGATAATTACTTTGTGTTTCGGGAATATCAAATCCATCTGATTTTGAATATCCGGCATTTATGGAGTAAAACATTTTTCCAAATCCGCCACTTAAACCGAATGATGTTCTGTGCGCCGCACCGGACTCTAATTCAAGTGAAACTGTTTTATCCATTCTATCTTTTGTGATAAAATTTACCGTGCCACCCATTGAGTTTGAGCCGTATGCAAGTGAAGGCATTCCTTTTGATACAGTAATTTTTTCGATTGAGCTTTTCGGTAAGTTGCTTAAATCAACCAAGCCGGAATATGGTTCATAGATAGGGACACCGTCTAAGAAAACTGCAACTTGTCGCTGATCATATCCACGCATATATATTCTTGATTCGTTTTTTGATGTAGTTGTGATATATAGTCCCGGTATATATTTAAGGGGATCAGTTGCGTTATAACCATCGGTTTGATTAATTTCGTTTAGCTTTACATCAACAATCGAAGATGAATTTACCAAACTGCTGTTAGATGATGTGACAATTACTTCTCCGAGATTATAATTCTTAAGTGAGTCTTGCTGCGCATACATAATTGTTATAAGTGAAAATAGTAAAATTAGTTTCTTCATTTTATTCCTCATTGATTCGATTATTAGTTACTAAGTTTTCTGGTTTTTGTAATAGTGGATAAATTATCTTTGCCATTTGTTCGGCAGGATTTTTTAATACACTTTTCATTGAATTGTTTTCTTTTCTTACTTTATTAAATTCTGTTTTTATATTCGGAAGTATCTCCTCGGCTTTACTAAAGACATTTTCAAATTCTTCTAATCCTCTTTTTTTCCAAAATGCTTTAACGTTCTCTCGGTCTGTCTTTCGGTTTAATAATGTAATGGAACTTATAATTACGACTGCTCGGCAAAACATTCCGAGTCCGTTTAATAATGCTTCTGCCGAATATGAAATCCCGAATAATTGATTGTTTTGTTCACCGATTATCATAGGTTGTATTACTACTACTATTGCGAACAAAAAGTATATCGACTTTCTTCCGAATAATCGAAGCAGACTTATATCAATTTGTGAATAGACAACCATTACAATTACCGAAAGCGGAATTACAAACTCTGCCGGAAGAATAATTGCAGATAACACAACTAGTCCGATCAAGTATTTCATTTTTCATTCTCCATTAAATTCTGTATTTGTCTGCCTACCGAGTAACCAAATGATGCCGATAGTCCACCAAGTGTTAAATGAACTAATGGCACTGACAACAATGCAATTAGAACAATATTTTCGGCTAGACCGATTTTGTTTGTAAAACTCAAAACAAGTTCATAGTAAACTTTATATATATCCATCCCGAGAAATACCGCTTGCATTATAAGTCCATGAAGCAAAGTATAAATCATTACGGCACCGCCGGTTATAATGCAAGTAACTCTGTTAAATCCGAATCTGTTTAATATAATTTCTGCTATAAGTGATTCTATTAATATTGCTACAAACGGAGTAATGTTAAAACCTACACCAAGAAATAATCTGAATGTTGCAGTAACAATACCGAGCAATATTAATGAACCTTTATAATTAAGAACTGATCTTGCGGAAACTAATACTAGTATGGCAACAAGTGACATTATTGCACCGCGGAAAGGTATTTTTGATGCATGAAGAAATGTGCCTATTGATATTTCGGCTAATCCCCATACAGCCGCAAATACAGCAGTATTAATCAAATTGCTTTCGGATAGTTTTTCTATTTTGAATAATTTTCGCATTCTCTTTTTCCATCATCTATTCCTCTTTTATGAGTATCCCCCTTCTCTTGCCGGTAGAGAAGGGGTTGGAGGAATGAGTTTAAAACAAAAAACCTCATCCGGAGATGAGGTTTAAATAGATTACTGATCAAATTGACCAGCTAATATTTCCTCTTTCTCCTTTCCAATTCATCCCTTATTATTGGGACTCGGGAGGTGTCATGATTTCTCATTACACCCTTACGGCTTTTAATCTTAGGAATGCTTCCCTTAGATCTTCAGCTCGGAGATAAAATTTATTTTCTACTAATTATTTATTAACGAGTTATTCCCTTAAAAATTATTCTAATTATTAACTTCTAAATTCCCGCTAAAACATTTGTGAATGACGAACACTTTTTAACTTTTCAATTCCTTTTCAATATCGATATCGTCATGTACTTCTTTCATCGAGGTTTTTAATTCTCTTATTCCTTTTCCAATACCTTTAGCAAGTTCAGGTAATTTCTTTCCGCCAAAAAGCAAAAGTAAAGCAAACACAATTATCAAAATTTCAGTAGCGCCAAATGATCCGAACATTTATACCTCTTAATTTTTAATTTTGTTATTGAATGAAAACGACAATGCTTTATTGCCAGTCAATTCACACACTTTTATACATCTACCACAATTGAAACAGTATGGATAAAGGTTTTTCTCTTTTGGGTTTAATTCAAGCGGACAATTATTACCGCATGGTTCAGCGTTAGCAGTACAATCACATGTGTCTGCATCATGATTTATATGCATGGTATATTTAGTTTTGAATAGCGCTAAAGTTGCACCAACCGGACAGAAATATTTACACCAATATCTTTTACCGATTATAACTTCCGTTAAAAATACAATTATGAAAACTATAGAACACACTCCAATTCCAAGACCAATTATTGCCGAGAATATTTCAGAAGAGATTATACCCGGCATTGAGATCCAAGTGAAAAGAGGAATTCCTATAACAAGAGTAATTAGAATAAGCAATGCATAAATAATCCAATAAACGTAAGGTTTCGGATTAACATTACTTTTTCTTTTTCCATTAAAAATTTTTCTTTGAATTTTCTTTAGCCAACGCGGTTCAAGTAATTCGAGCAGTGTGTTGTATGGGCACATCCAGCTGCAGAATACCCTTCCAAATACTAAAGCGAGACCAATTGGAATTAAAGCGGCAATTAATAATGGTAAATAAAACTCCTTTGAAAGTACAATAGTTTGAACCATCATAGCGGGATCAACAATATCCAAGTCCCAGAAACTTATCGAATACATATTCCCGATTATATATCGAATATCAAACAAAATTAATATTGGGATAGAAATCAGAAACAGTATTGAAAATATTTGAACTGATTTTCTGTACTTATTTAGATTTTTATAAAACTTTGTCGATTTAGACATTATGGTAACTCTTCACAATAATCGCCGAACCTTCAACAGGGCAAACTTGTTCACAAATACCGCAGCCAATACAATGTTCTTCAATTACTTTTGGATACATCTCATCTTCAAGAATAATTGCTTTACGGAAAATCGGACAATTCTCAAAACATGCTCTGCAAATTATTCCCACATATGGCATACAAGTGTTTTCGTTAATTTCCGCCATTCCCATTCTGATTTTTTCTTTTTCAACGAGATTATTATCCAATGCACCTGTTGGACATACGGGCGGACACAACATACATACATAACAAGGTATATCTCTTGCATTTATAATCGGGGTGCCGAAACTTTTTCCATATTCAATCCCAGCTGTAATAATGCTATCGTAAGGACAAACTTGCAGGCACTTATTGCACTTGATGCATTTATTTAGGAATTCTTTTTCCGGAACAGCTCCCGGAGGGCGAAGCGGTGAAACATCACTTACTGCTTTTTCAATATAGTTGAGAATGAAGTTCAGCATTTTGAAAATCTATATTAGTTCGCTCTTGCTATTTCAAATTCTTCATCAGCCGAAACGAAAGTTGGATATGTACCAATTACTCCGTCAAATGTAGAGTTAATAAATCTTCCCAAATCTCTTAACTGATCATTTGATTCGGCTTCAACAAGAACGATAATATTTTCTTTTTTATAAATACCGTGTGTTGTAACGTTTGGAATTTTTTGTAATTCTAAAACAACATCGTTAATTTTTTCTTCATCAACTTTTACGATCATACTTGCTATAATCATCACTTATACTCCTTACAATAGCGTGCCGGGATTGCTTGTAACAATCCCAGCACAAGGGTTAACTATACTTTTTCGAGTCTACAAGCAGCAACTTTATACTCAGGTTCTTTTGAACCAGGATCTACCGCATCGATTGTTAAAATGTTCGTCAAGCTTTCAGGCCAATGCCAAGGGACAAAAATTGTTCCTTTGCGTGGTCTGTCAATAACTTTTGCTTCAACAATCAGTGAGCCGCGTTTTGTAACCATTCTTACCTTATCTCTTGTAGCTACACCAAGTTCTTTTGCATCTTCAGGATTGATTTCTACATAAGGTCGGGGCGCTGCCCTCACTAACTCGGGAACTTGGCCTGTCATTGACATTGTATGCCATTGTTCAAGAATACGCCCCGTTGTTAATGCTATCGGATATTCAGGAGAGGTTTGTTCTTCGGGACCTTTATCCGGACGAGCAAATACTACTGCTCTGCCATCAGGTTTTGTATAGAAATACATACGTTTACCTGCTGCTTTATCTTTAGGGAAGTATGGATCACCTTCTGTAAATCTGTGAGTAGTACCAGGATGATCTTCCGAAGGAACCGGCCATCTTAAACCACGAACTTTTTTAAGTCGTGTATAAGTTGCACCTGTTAAATCCATATCCGTTCCTTTAGTTGTCTTCAGATATTCATTCCAAATTGCTTCGGCTGATGTAAAGTGTTCGAAGTTTTTACCATAGCCCATTCGTTTAGCAATGTCTGCAAGAATAAATGCATCCCATCTTGCTTCACCGGCTGGAGCTAATGCCTTTGCCATATGTTGTGATCTTCTTTCTGTACATCCGTAAACACCTTCTTTTTCTCCCCAGAAAGCAGCTGGTAGAACTACGTCTGCCATTTGAGAAGTTTCGGTCGGATGGAATGATTCTGCAACAACCATAAATGCGTCTTCCATTCCTTTTAGATACTTGTTTAGGTTTGGGAGAGATTGTGCCGGACTTGTGCAAAGAATATATATACCTTTTATTTCTCCTTTTGCTAACCCCTCAAACATTGCGACGGTATGTTTACCCGGAGCAGGCTGAATGTTTTCTGCGGGGACATTCCATATTTCAGCTATTTCTTTTCTGTGCTTTTCATTTGCGACAGCTCTATGTCCAGGTAAAAGGTGGCATAAACCACCGCCTTCTCTCACACCACCACATGCATTTGGTTGACCGGTTAATGAGAATGAATCGCAGCCGTCTTTACCGATCTTACCTGTTAGTAAGTGTAAGTTATGAATAAGGTTGTTCAGGAATACACCGGCAACTCTTTGATTAACACCCATACACCACATTGTCATAACACGAGGAGTTTCACCAAACAATTTAGCCGCTTTAACAATATCTTCAGCATTTACACCACATTGTTTTGCTGCATACTCAGGTGTGTATTTTTCTAAGAACTTTTTGTAATCTTCAAAAGTAATCGGGTTAGTGCCGTCACTAAAGTTTACGCTATCTTTAATGAATTGTTCATCTGTATAACCATTATCAATAAGTATCTTTGCTATGGCATTCATTATTGCAAGATCATAGCCCGGAATTACTTGTAAGTGTAAGTCTGCAATTTTGTTGGTTGGTGTTTTTCTTGGATCAATTATTACAACTTTTACATTCGGATTTTGCTTTTTACGAGCAACAAGTCTGTCATATATTACAGGATGTGCTTCGGCTGTATTACTTCCTACCAACAAAAACATATCGCATTTTTCAATATCATCATAAGTACCAACCGGTTCATCCGCACCAAATGTTGTTGTATAACCGCCAACAGCACTTGCCATACATAAACGAGGATTTCCTTCCACGTTGTTTGTTCCGATATGACCTTTGAATAATTTGTTTGCTACATAAGTTTCTTCTGTTTCTGCTTGACCTGAACCATAAAAAGCAAGCGCATCTGGACCATGTTTTTCTTTAATTTCAGTAAACTTTGATGCTACTAGATCTAGTGCTTCATCCCATGTAGCACGTGTAAGTTTACCATTTTTGCGGATCATCGGATAGAGTAAACGATTCTTTGCTGTAATCATTTTATTTAGATAAAATCCTTTCACGCAAAGCAATCCACTATTTACCGTATTTTCCTTGTCTCCTCTTATTCCGAAAGGCTGACCATCTTTGACGCCGAGCATAACACCGCATCCTACACCGCATAATCTACAAACGGATTTATGCCACATTACACCTTTGCTGTCTTGTACAAACTGATCTTTGTCGATTCCGGTTGCAGCAAAAACTTTGCTATTGAAGACTGAACCAACTCCGAGTGTTGTAGCAGCGGCAGTTAATGCAGATGCTCTTAAAAAATCTCTTCTACTTAAACTCATTTAGTTTCCTCCAATAAGGCTGTTAATCGTTGTGAAATTTTAAAGTGTGACCATTATGACAATCAAAACAACTTGTGAATTTAGAATTGTCAAAGGAATCAAGTTGCCCGGCATGACAACCGCCACATTGTGCATCTGTACCTTTTGGATAAAATGTTTCTTCTCCGTCACCATGACAAATGTAACATCCAAAATTTACTGTGCCATGTCTACTTGCTTGCCAATCTTCAAAAATATCAGGTGTTGTTTCTGCGTGACATTCTTGGCATCCGACAGTCCAATCAACATCAGCATGTTTTTCCGATTGTTGATTGTCCATAAAGCCAAGGGAAACAATCCCCAAAGCAAGTATGAAGAGAACTACTAAATAGACTTTTTTCATCTTTACATTCCTTTTTTATTAGAATACAAATGTTATTGTTGTTTTCAATTCGTATGCAGCTTTATCAAATTTATCGTTACCGTTAATTAAGTATTGTGCACCTGTTCCGGGAATAAAATAACCGCCCATAAAGGACAATGTAAGTTTGTCTAATAATTTATAATCTGTTTTGAAATCGATTTCCATACCTATGTCGTCAGCACTCTTTGTTAAATCAGGTCCGGCAGCAGTCCATGCATAAATTGGTTGAGTAGCTTTTAGATATGTAAATGAAGTGTAGAAATTCCATTTAGCAGTAATTTTGAACAATGCATTTACTTGTATTGCTGTTGTGTTTTCTAATTCTCTATATGCTCTAATGTTTGGAGCACCTAAACCTTGAGGAGTAATTCCTTCTTCATCAGGCATAATTGAATCTTCCCATACTTCGGTTAGGTTGAAGAAACCGGCTGTTCTAAGTTTATTTACGTTTCCTTTTCCGGATGTAGGATCATCATCACCGGAACCCATTCCGCCAACCAACCCAATTGTTACCGCATCGGATACGGCGTAATTCATTTTTAGATAGAAGTTATAACCTGCTAAATCACCATTGTTGATGTCATATTTAAGCGGATCAACACCACTGCCATTTGAAGTATTTAGGAATCCTTTGTGTGTTGTGTTAGCAATATCATCTTTACCGAATAAGTAGTTAGCTTCATACACTAAGCTGAGTTTATCTAGTTTTGAAGAACCGGAAACACCAATAATTCCCAATGAGGTAACTTGAGGAGTAAATCTTGGTCTGTTATAATTTAAGCCGTCGATTGTATATGTTGTTGAATCTGCAGTACCGGCATCATTATAATACATACCAAATATTTCAAGATTTGTAGTGCTGAATTTTGTTGTGTAAGATGCTAAAAATAAATTCGCATCTCTCGGATCGTTGTTACCATAAGGTAATGCACCATCAGGTTTTACATCCGAAATTCCGTTTACGCCTTCATAAATTTTTGCCCAGCCAAGTTTCAATTTGCTTTCGCCTATCGAAATATCACCGGTGATACCGTCATAATTGTTATCAAGTACTAATTTGTTACCTGCCGACCAGTTAAAACGACCAACTGAGAATGCAGTGCTAAGTGGATCTAAATTAAACCATAAGTAAGCTTGATCAACATGAAGCATGTAGTGAGTGTCTTTACCATCAAAAAGACCACTTGCACCACGATAAGTTGGTGGTTCATTATCAACTCCCCACCATCCTTGTCCTAAATCTAATCTTGTAACAGCTTTAATATCGGGACCATAGTTTGCGGCTAAGTTTAATCGTAGCATTTGTACAATGTAGTGATCTTCGTAAGGAACAGCGCCTAATCTAAAATCATTTTGAAATTGGCCCCATGCTGTGTAAACGCCATTAAGTTTGAATTCTACTTTCTTTTCATCCTGTGCTGATAAATTAAGTATCGTTAATGCGAAAAGAACTAAAGTTAGTGTAAGTACTCTTTTCATCTATACTCTCCTTATTTATAATGTGGTTAATTAAGTGAGCAAAAGAGACAATTATAATGCCATCTAAATTCGAGTCAAATATCTAGTTTTTAGTTAATTCTATCGATTTTACGATACCTTTAGCCTTTTATAGAGGGCGAAAAAACGTCAACAGACAAAAGTTCGTCAGAGCTAAATTATATCGTATTTTTTCATTTTGTCACGAAGAGTTGTGCGTTTGAGTCTCAAAAATTCGGCAGCTTTCGTCTGATTGCGTTCAGCCTTTTCAAGTGCCCAATTTATAGCTTCAATTTCGATATTATCAACTATTTGGGTTAGATCAACGGAGTCGTTGAAATTAAAGGACATCCCATTAGATCTTTTTTGTCCGCAAATCAGATCTTCCGGAATTATTGATTTGGTTATTACCTTTTCTTTTGTAAGAGCGGTTAATCTATAAATTGCATTTTCAAGCTGGCGAATATTTCCGGGCCAATCGAAACAAGAAATCAATTCAATTGCTTCAGGTGTAAATCTAAGATCACTTCTACCTGATTTTTTAACAAAGTGATCAACCAACAAAGGAATGTCTTCTTTTCTTTCTCTTAATGATGGAATTCTCATCGGTATTACTCTAAGACGGTAATACAAGTCTTCTCTAAATTGATTCTTTTTTACTTGTTCCCAAAGATCAACTTTGGTGGCACATATTACTCTAACATCTACTTTAATTGGTTTTGAACTGCCGACTTTTTCAAATTCTTTTTCTTGTAAAACACGCAATAGTTTTACTTGAGAACTCATAGGAATATCATCAACGTCATCAAGAAAAAGTGAACCGCCGTTTGCTAATTCAAAACGTCCTTGCTTTTCTTTGTACGCACCGGTAAAAGCACCTTTAACATGACCAAACAATTCACTTTCCAGAAGCGAATCATTTAATGCGGCACAGCTTAATTTTACAAATGGTTTCTCTTTTCTTGGGCTGTTATAATGAATTGCATTTGCTACAATTTCTTTTCCGGTTCCGCTTTCACCTTCTATTAAAACCGACATCTCGCTTGCACTTATCATCTCAATTTGATCGAACAATTCAATCATGGGTTTTGATTTGCCAACGAGGTTGTGAAAAGAATATCTTTCTTCTAACCGTTTTCTTAAAGATATGTTTTCATCGAGTAAGGATTTTACTTTTTCATATTTCTGGATGAGCAGAAGTAATTGTTCTGAAGAGAAAGGTTTTGTTATGTAATCGTAAGCACCTTTTTTCATTGCATCTACAGCCGATTCAATTGTTCCGAATGCGGTTATCATAATCACGGCTATATTTCTATTAATTGATTTTACTTTATCCAATACTTCAAAGCCATCCATTTCAGGCATTCGTATATCAGTCACGACTACATCAACGTTATTTTTTTCAATATAACTTAACGCTAAGATTGATGATGCAAAGGATTCTACATCATACCCGGCTTTACGCAGAGCATCGGTCATCGTTATTCGTTTTGTTTTTTCATCATCAACAACTACAATGTTCATCACTTCTCCATTTCAAGACTTTCTGCTTCTTGTTTTACGATCACATTTTCTTCATTAAAAAATGGCAGCATTATTGTTATTTCCGAACCTTCATCAAGTTTACTGTTAAACTCAATTTTACCGGCATGTTCACTAATTACGTTATAGGCAAGATAAAGACCCAAACCTGTTCCGTTATTTTTTTGTTTAGTTGTAAAGAAGGGATTAAAAACTTTTGCTTGGTCTTCTTCGGAAACCCCAACTCCGGTATCTTTTACAACAATTTTTACGTCTTTATTATTTTCTAAATAGGTTTCTATAGTTATGGAACCATCATGCTCAATAGCATCAAAAGAATTAAGAATTAAGTTCACAAATACTTGACTCAGATAATGAGTTTCACCATAAATAAAGAGTGGTTTGTGATTATATCTTTTTTGAATCGCCACACCTTTTTTCTTCAGCTTAAATTTTGTCAACTCAATTGCATCGTCTATTACATCGTGAATATTTACTTTTACTTTTTCATCAGAATGTGGTTTTGCATAATCGAGAAGTCTTCTTACTAGAACTTCTATTTTAAAAAGTCCCTCCATTGCAAGCGGAAGATATTCTTCTGCCTGATCTTTATTATCCAAATCACCCAATACCATTCTGATACAATTCTGAATTCCATCAAGCGGATTATTAATTTCATGCGCAACGCCGGAAACAAATTGTCCGATTGCCGCCATCTTTTCTGATTGCATTAATTGACGTTGTGCCATCTTCAATTTTTCGTATGCCATCTTGATTTCAATTGTACGCTCTTTAATTTTTTTCTCTAATTCTTCATTTGCTTTCTTAAGTTGTTTTTCTAGTTCTACTTTTTCTGTTACATCCTGGCTTACTAAAACAACTCCCTTAAAATTTCCTTCATCATCTTTCACAACACTGTAATTATTATCAAAGTATCTTCCCTTAGATTTTATCATCTTATGTCTTGTGGCGTATTCACCTGAGTGAAACGCTTTTAGATCATCTAGAACTTTCCCATGTATTCTTTCAGTATGACATTGCAAAATTGAAGTCCCAAGTCTTTCCTCACTACATATTCCTCGTATTTCTTCGCCCGCATTGTTTACAAAAGCAAATCTGTTTTCATGATCAACATATACAACACCAACTTCTAAACTATCAAGTATATCGACAAGGTTTCTTTTATCAAGAAATTTTGAATCGGGCATACAAACTCCTTATTTATACTGCAAGGTCTTATTATAAATTACAATTAATGCAAAATTTATTCCAAGTGCAATATACAAAAGTCTATAATGAGATAATAAATTCTGATTTGTAAGATGGTCTTCAGATTTAAATAATCTTAATCTAATCCCTATTCTAAAAGTTTTCTTAAAAGTACAAATTCAGCAATTTTTTCAACTTTCCCGAAATGTAAAAGCTGAAATAGCCAACAAGAAGTCCGATCAAAAGATTAAGTATTCCAAAAACTATCAGAATAAATTCTAGTGGTAGTTGAGAAATTGGATCGAGCAAAAATACTCCTCGCAGCATATTCTTATATGTGATAAAGATATGTGTGCCCCAGACAAATCCATGAGCTACTATACCATGTAGAAAAGTATAAAGCAATAAAACAATGCCCGTTGTAATGGAAGCTTTTTTAAAGTCTTTTATAGATGAGAAAATAATTTCAGCCAATATACCTTGCACGACAACTGCAATTAATGCCGAATGAAGTATCGTTCCGAAATAAGCAGCTTTTAGGATAGCGGCTATGAATACAAGAAAAAGTAATGATCCGAAGAAATTAGCTTCTCCTCTTGTTAACACAATAAAAAATACAGAAAAGGATGTTAACACTATTCCTCTTACCGGTAACGAGTAAACTGAAATGAAGTCGCCGATAAAAATTTCACTTACACCCCAAAGTATTGCAAAGATTATTACAAAGATAATTTGTTGATTTCTGTTCATGGCAGTAAACTCAATTTGTTAATAAACGAATTTTATTTTTTATTTTGCCATTCAAAATATAAGGCTCCCCGGCAGGAACTGGAGAGCCTTGCTTATCCCACAAACAGGAAGACGTGTTCTAGCCTAGTATTTCCAGAACGGTTCTCCCTTTAATTTTAACTCAACTGCTTGCTTTGTGAATGCTTCAGTATCTTTTTTGTTTCTATCAAGATAAAACTGATACAAACTATCATTTGCTTCTTTATACTTTGTACCTTGATAATGCTCTTTATCATTATATCGTTTTACCCAAAGCTGCCACTGTTTATCGGATAGTAATCCGGCTTGATAAGCTGTCTCAACATTTTGATAGATACGTTCCCAATAGTCAGGATTATTATTATATACAACTGGTGTAGTATTTGAATGTGAATTTATACCCCAGGCATTACCGGGAATATCATAAAGTGCAAACGGAATGAACTTTTCTGGATGATTTGATTCAACCCATCTTTTTGCTTCCGGATCACCTTTTTCTGCTGCCCAAGTTAACATTTCAACCATAGCTTCTTGCATTTCCCATACGCCATGCCATTGAGTATAATCCGCCCCCATCATTTCTGCACCATGTCTAAATCTTCTGCCTTCATGATGCCAAGCTTTATAAAGCATGTCTTCTGGAACTTCGTCCCAGCCATTAAGAACGGGATCTGAATAAAACTTATCGTTCAATTCAAGTCTATCAACTATTCCATTAGCAGTAAGTTTTTTATTCCATCTAACAAATTCTCTTCTCATTTCATTGTATTGTAGATTTACTAAATCTGCAGTAAGCAAATAGACTTCGACAAAATCCGATGAGTGACATTTCTTACATACTGATTCCATTCTACCTCGTTTCATTTGCCAATCACCAAGATTTTCATCATCCCAAACTGTTCTGTAACTCCATGGAGCTTGAGATTCCCAAGCTAAACGAGCACTAACGTTGTGAGTCATTGGTTGATTTCCATCCGAATCCATATGACATGTAGTACATACCGGAACATCGATTGGAATCTCATCATGATCATTCGATGTAAATGAAAGATCCATATTTTTCTCGGTAGCTCTAAAAATATTACCGTGTTTAGATTCAAGATAAATTTCTATGTGCGGGTGATCCGGGCCAACATGACATTCGCCACATGTTTCAGGCTGGCGGGCAACTGCTTTACTAAATGTATGTTTTGCATGACAAGCATCGCATTCGCCAACACTGCCGTCCGGCCACATATTACCTATATTATGGCATTGTTCACAACCATGTTTTGTTGCCATTGGGAATTCAAATACAGCTCTATCACCGTTGCTTATTAACCAAAATTGATGAGCATGTTTACTATTTGTGAACTCAGCAACTTCTGTTTCGTGACATTCGGCACAATCTTTTGGTGTTGGATGTTTTGCCACAAGAAGATCACTTTCGGGACAATAAAATGCATCAAACTCGCCTTCTTGTGCAGTGTGACAATCAATACAGCTTATATTCTGTTCGGCATGAACACTTTGTTTCCAATGTTCAATAGCTTTAACCGCAACACCTTTGCTGGTATGACAATCAACACATCTTTTGTTAACACCACTTATTTCAATAATCGGCTCAGCACTTACCGAATGTTTCATTTCAACACCGGCGACTATAATAAGAATTACTACAAGGAGAATACTAAAAATCCCCACTATCATTTTCTGTGTTTGCAATGAATCTTTTTCAGCCATGGAAGAACTCTCCGTTAATTACTTTTATAATTAATAAACTAACATTTCATATAGTGTGAAGAATATAAACAGTACAGCAAATAAACTTCCGAAGAAGTAATGCACTTTTACATTTGGCAGTTTCTTTCGTAGGAACTCATCTATAAATGGCCAGAATGTCCCGACAATTATGAACACTGCTATTAGATAAATGCCAAATTTGACAGGTAAAAATTTTAGTAAAGAATAAACACCGTAGAAATACCATTCGGGTTTAATATGGTTTGGAGTTACTGCGGGGTTTGCAGGTTCACCTAACCCGGGAGGCAGTATTACGGCAAGTGAACTTATTACTACCAAAATAAATAAACCCACTATCAGTGTATGATAAAAATGTTCTGGATAGAATGGATAAGTTTTTTCCTCTTCTTCTCTTCCTTCAAGTTTGGATACGCCATGAAGACGGACCATAACAATATGCACCATAAGTAATATGAATAGAATTATCGGGGCAAATACAATGTGAAGATTAAAGAAACGAGTTAGTGTATTAGCAGTTACATCAGACCCGCCTCGTATTAACTCAAGAATAGGCACGCCGATAAACGGAATTTCTTTAATCATATTAGTGCCGACTGTAGCGGCCCAATAAGAAAGCTGATTATATACAAGCGAGTAACCGGTAAAGCAAAGTGTAAGGGTTGCTAAAAAAATTAACACACCGATTACCCAATTAATCTCCCTTGGATTACGATAACCGCGTGTGAAAAAGACTCTAACCATATGAAGAAAAATGGCTATTACCATTAAGTTAGAACCCCATCTATGCAATCCTCTAACATAAAATCCCATTCTAACTTCTTCCGTAATGTATCGAACACTTTCATAAGCCATCTCAGGAGACGGTATATAATAAAACGTTAGAAGAATTCCGGTTACTACTTGTATAAAAAAAAGAATCAAAGGAGTGGCGCCAAGTGCATAGTACCAATATTTCATGTGGCTTGGAATCGGTTCACTAAAAATTTCTTTAACTACTTCAGAAGTCTTTTCGGTATCAATCGGTATTCGTTCTAAAAGCCAGCTTTTGAAATTTTTCATCATGATAATCCTCTACTAGTTTCTTCCATCCACATATAAACTAGATTACCATCTACTTCTACTTTAAATTCATCTAATGCTCTGGGTGGGGGTCCGCTTACCACTTCGCCGGCAGGACTGAATACGCCTTGATGACATGCGCAATAAAATCTATCACGATGTCCTTCCCATTTAATTTTACAGCCGAGGTGTGTACATATCGCGGAAAATACTTTGAAGCCATCGTTGGTTCTTACAAGAAATAAATCTTGAGTACCATAACTAACTTCTTTTGCTTCGCCAATTTTTAATTCATCAAGTTTTCCTACCAAAAGTTTGCGGAGCTTTTTGTCTTTCTGCTCAGGGAAAACAAATCTAAATCCATTAACCAGTAAAACGCCAAAACTTGCAACTAAGCCACCGCCAAAAAGAGATTTAGTTAGAAAATCTCTTCTGGATTTTTTCTTATCGTCATTATCCAACTTAAAATCCTCCGGATATTTTGAATAACCATTACTAAGAGATGTGAATATCCCAATATTTATGCCATGTGAGTTTTTAATCGAAAACGTTGGTTAAATAAAGTATTTGCACCGATTAGGAGAAAAAATGAATTTGTGGCATGATTAAAAATCGTCAGTTTACGGGTTTACGTCTATTTTCATGAAATACACATTTTCATATAAACACTACTAATACTTGTTCGATGATGTGGTTAGAAATTGGTGCGTTATATGCGCAATAATGTGTAACATAGTTAATTGGAGACAAAATGAAATTTAACAACTCAATTTATTTTTCGATTTTAAGATCATCATTAGTTCCAGTAGTTGTATGGCTAGTGTTAATTGGAACTTCCTTATATATGAATCTCAAGCAAACTGAAGATCATTTTTCTGATCTGGTTGAAGATCAAGCTAGAGTAATGTTTGAACATATAGAAATAACAAGAACGTGGAACTCACAACACGGTGGTGTTTATGTTTATGTTAACGACAAAATAAAGCCAAACGAATATTTGGAAGACCCTGCAAGAGATATTGTTACATCCGACGGAAAGCTGTTGACTAAAATCAATCCAGCGTTTATGACAAGAATAATCTCAAATGTTGCCCAAGATGAAGGGGCAACTGGTTTTCATATCACAAGTCTTAATCCCATTAGACCGGCAAACAAACCTGATGAATGGGAGTCTAGAGCTTTACAATCTTTTGAAGAAGGGAATGAAGAAAGTTTTGAGCTGATTGAAAATAAAAACGAATCCGTATTCAGATACATGAAGCCTCTACTAGTTAAACAAGGCTGTATGACATGTCATGAAAAACAAGGATACAAAGTTGGAGAAATAAGAGGAGGAATATCCGTCACGCTTCCGGCTTCAAGTTTCTTTGCAGCCGCTAACAGTCAAAAATATTCTATTGTATTACTGCATATAGGAATCTTCTTGTTTGGTTTTATCGGAATTGTGGTTTATCAGTTCAGATTGCATAAAACTACATTCGCTCTTGATAATCTTTTACTAAAAGGTATCAGCTCTGTTGCCGAACATGATCTTAAGGATTTAAAAAACGCGCTTCAAAGATTATCTGACGGAGACTTGACCGTGAATTTTGAAGTAACTGCAGAACCTTCCAAACTCAACTTAAAGGGTAATGAAAGCAAGATAGAAAACGCATACAATATGATGGTTTCCCAATTACAGGAATCAAGTGATTCATTCAAAAAGACTATGAGCAATCTTAGAAAGTTAGTTGAGAAAACAAGAATAAACGTTCACGAAGTCAACACTGGATCGGGTCAACTGAAGATCATTTCCGAGCAAACAAAAATAGCTTCCGATCATATAGCTGAAGCCGTAAACAGATTAACAATAGGAATCGGCAAACAGAACGAAGATATTTTGCTTGTTAATAATTCGGTCGATCAAATGTCCTCCGGCATAAACGGAATAGCCGAGGGAGCTAAAGATCAAGCCAATTCAATCAATACATCAAACAAGCTTGTCGGTGAAATGGAAAGTATCGTTCGGGTAGTAAATAAAAATGTACAAGAAGGTTATGAAAAATCCGATGAAGGTAAAACCGTTTCTCTTAACGGTGTTACAACTATAAAAGAAACAATTACCGGTATGAATAACATAAAAGAGAAAGTAGATTATTCTACTGAGAAAGTTAAAAAGATGAGCGAACACTCCGAACAAATTGGATTAATAATCGAAACTATAGAAGAGATAGCTTCTCAAACAAATCTGCTTGCCTTAAATGCTGCAATTGAAGCTGCCCGCGCCGGTGAGCATGGAAGAGGCTTTGCCGTGGTCGCCGATGAAGTTTTCAAATTAGCGGAGAAGTCTTCTAAAGCAACTAAGGAAATCGGAGAGTTAATAAAAGATATTCAAAAAACTATTGACGAAGCATTTACCGCGATGAACCAAGGACATAAAGAAGTGGAGAAAGGAGTTATCTTAGCTGAAGATGCCGGAAAAGCATTCTTCTCAATTAACGATGTTATGCAAAACTTAAGTATAAAGATGAAATTGATTCAGGATGATTGCCAGATTCTTTCTAAATCTTCTATAGAGCTAGTTGAAAATACCGAGAATGTTTCTGCCGTAGTTGAAGAATATTCCGCTTCCACAGTTCAATTAGTTCAAAACTCAGATTCTATTGAAAAGAATCTCCAGAGTATTGCTTATGTGAGTAAGGATAATAACACAAGCGTTTTGGAAGTAGCCTCGGCAACAGAAGAGATGAATAGTCAATTTGAAAAGATTACAAACTTTGTCGCATCATTGAACAATATGTCAAACAACCTTAACGAACTAATAGATAATTTTAAGATCGATGAAAACGAAACTCATGGTTTGAACAAAAGTGAAAAGAATTTTGTCGCTATTAAATCTGAACAAGTAGTTTAAAAAATTAAGTATGTTTCTCTTCAGTATTAAATTGCTGTAAAAGAAACATACTTTTTTCATTTATAATTCATTATACTATTTGCAATAACCACCCATTTTTCTGTCCCTAAGTCTCTCCCATTATATATTTTCTGCTTCAGTAGAATTCTTTCTTAATTCACGACATACTTGTTTTGCTAATTCACTTATTTCTCTTTGTAAGTTAAACTCATATAACTATTTTATGTTTTTTAAACCAACTCATCCTCCTTTTATTCCCCCTTCTCTTTCCAAGACTTGCCCGACGACAGGCGGGGAAGGGGGCTAGGGGGTTGAGTTTATTTCGACATCCTAAACATAATTGCGAATAGTAATTATTTCTACCCGCATTTAATCTCTACTTCTTATTTCACAGTCTCTGCTAGTAGCAATTAATTTTCTACAAACTCATCAAACAATTGCTGCAAGTATGCTTTATTATCATCAACAAATAAAATATTGTTCCGCGTGAAGTCTTCTTTTGATGTTCTCTCAGAACCCCAGTTCTCTTTAATATCATTGTATTTGGTAACCGATAAAATAAATGCGGAGAGCTCTATTTCAAGTCCTTTCTTCTCTTTTGCTATTTTTTCTTTCAGAGATTCGTTGATTTCCTTCACTTGTTTTGTGCAGAATAAAACCTTCGGGTGATTAAAATTCGTCATCATTCTTATTCCTTTCGGATCTAAGAAATAGATATACTGCTTTTTATCTTTCACTACCCATAAAATAAAATCGGGGAAAAACGAGGAACTTTCCAAAAAGAAACCAACTCCTCGCTGCGATAAGTTCCTCAATAAAAATATTTCAATCCCTGTTAATTTTTTGGAGTTGTCTCGAATAAAGTCTCTTATTTGTTTTACAAATTTTGTTTCACCTGCATTAAGTTTAACCGGGATTGTTTTAATTTGCTGATAAATTTCTCCTTTCCGGAATGTAGCTATAGGTGAGTATAAATGTTTATCAAAATGAATTGTTGGAATTTCATTTAAGTCATTTTCATAAAATTGATTCATGTCTTTAATTAGTTGATCTACTATCCTTCGGTGCTCTTTTGGGGCTTTGATAATCATTCTTTTGTCGGTAGGAAAAATATCTCGATATGAATCATAATTAATAAGATCAATACTAAGATTTCTTGTTAGGCTGTCTTTTTCTTTATCAGAATAAAATTTCTGCACATAATCTTTTAATGCCGCCTCTGCCACACGTTGTATTTTTCCTTCTATTGCATCTTTTATAGTAAATTGATCTTTACCGCAAAGAATCGATTCAGGTCTAAGTTTCAACAGTATTTCAACAACGGCTTCCTTTGTAATTACTAAATTTGTATAACCTCTAATAAGAGTATAGTTTTTTATCTCGGTTAATAGGTTTTCCAAATCGATGAAATCATAGAATTCTTTCAATAAACTGCCTGAGTATTCCTCAATATTTTCGGCAATTTGATTGTTGAAACCGCTTACGGCAGCCATAACTCTATTTCTTAAATCAATCGTTACACGCTTTGCGATTTCTTCGTTGTAATCCAGTACAACCAAATATTCTTTGAAGTTATGGTTATCATCTTTTTTAAAAGTAACAATCTTATTTGCCCATTTACCTTCGTAATTAAACCTTATCTCAACAGGGTACTCTTTATATTCCGGTGTTTCCTTTTCTATATTAGTCAAGAAGTTGTTCATATACGAAGCATTCAAACCAAATATCGAAATTGTCTGTAACGCTCTAACCGGGTAACCGGATAATTCATTTTCTCTTTTTAGAGAAAGTTCTTTCCCTTTTAAGCGAACCCCTCTTCCGAACAATTGAATTATCTGGGCGCCCTCACCTTTTCCCATATTGAGCAGTCCCATACAAGAAACCCGCCAGGAATTCCAACCTTCAATAAACTTCTTCGATCCGATTAATAAATTAACAGTTGAATCCGTTTCCGATAAATTATAAAAGAGCGACGATGTAAAATTATCCTCTTGTATTACAAGTTTGCCATCGGTGTCTTCTTCAAGTTTCTTGGAATACTTCGCAACATCACCGATATTAATAACAGCAAAATATTTATCACTCGTTTTAGTTTTTAACCCTATTTCACCTTCAGCGTTTTTTATTTGATAAGCTTCAATTTGTCCGCTGCCGTTAAATAATTTCGATAACACATCATCAATAGAAGGTCTATTTTCTTTCAAGTATCTTAACCTGTCTTCGAATATATCTACACCATCGGAATTCATTAACCCCGAACTACCGGATAAAATCTTATCCACATTTTGCTGCAGCAATTTTGGTGAAGACAAAATATTTTGTAAGAATTTAATTACACGTGTTACATCGGAAATGTTTTTCTTATCGGTTTGAGTTAGTGTTGATGAACCGTTTCCTATAACCTTACTTCCGACAAATATCCAAAGCGGTTTTTCAATTTCATACTGTCGTATTTCACTTTCAAACTTTTCAAATAGAATTACTTGCTCATAGTAGGTAAGCAAACCGGCAGTAAGCAGCAGATCGATCTGTTCATCGTTGTATTCCTCTTCGGCTTCAATGTTAAAAACCGCAAAATCTTTCCCGTAACCGTCAGCGTAAAAATGTCTGTATGAATAATCAAAAATAATTGATCGCCCGTATTCTTGGAGTAACTCATTGGTGCGCGAAGTAATTATTTGTCCGAATGTTGCGGAATATTCAAAAGTATAAGAATCATTGCTTCTCGTTATATGTTCGCGTAAAGATTTCCATTTCTTTTCTTCCGAACGCTGCCCTTTATGCCCTTCATCTATAAAGACTAAATTTTTGGTCTCTGCAAAATAGTCAACATCAACACTTACGCCTTCTCCCTCTTTTTCTTTAACTAACTTTGTTATCTCAATAATTAATATCTCACCTTCTTTAGTCTTCAAACTTTCTTCGCTGCCGGAATATATTTTCGAATCAATTCCGCTTGCGGTAAAACTTTCGTAATGCTGCTGACTCATTCCTTCATTCGGAGTAATGAGAATTATATTTTCCCAATCTTTGAAGTACTTTCTTATCTGCCAATAATTGCAGTGCATTATTAAAGTCTTGCCGCTTCCTGTCGCCATCCAAAAAGCAAGTTTTTTTAGATCGTTTTCATTGTAATTTTCAATCGCAGAGTAATCATCATAAGTATTTTTAAAGTTGTTCAGATCGGTAATAAGTTGATTTGTATCGGTAGTTAGTCTATCGAAATAATATTCTGTAAAAAGAAGTGCAAACCATTGAAAATACTTAAATGTAAGTTTCGGTTCGGCACGATTTGTTTTCAGTCTTTCTTCATAAGTTCTAATTGATTCATCGTAGCGAAATAAAGTTTCTTGCGGTATTCTAATTGGTTTCCATCCAAGCACTCCGGCAAATGAACTTCTGCCGGCTGAATCATACCCGGTTTGAATATTATTGAACTCTTCCCGGAGAGTTTCAAAATCATCATAACCGAATTGCTTTAGTATGTATCTGAATAAAACTAAGTGTTTTGTTAGCTGCATAGTCTTGGTTGTATTTGATTTTTGAACTCACCCTAAATCCCTCTCTTAAAAAGAGAGGGACTTTCCCCCCTTCTCTTTTCAAGAGAAGGGGCTGGGGGATGAGTTCATAAGTTTCTACATGTTACAATTTTCTTCAATCAACTTCAGAACATTATCTATATTGTTTAACACATCTTCATTAGAAAAACGTATCACTTTCAGTCCAAGCAAATTCAATATCTCCGTTCTTTCTTCATCTTCTCTTAATCTATATTTATGATAATGACCGTCAAGCTCAATTATCATTTTCTCTTCAAAACAATAAAAGTCAGCTACAAAAAATGATTCCCTCCCCTTTAAATCATAAAATATGGGATGCTGTCGTAAAAACTTTTTACCGTCTAGTTTTCGGTTTCTTAATTTATTCCATAGAATCTTTTCTGCTTCAGTAGAATTTTTTCTTAGATCACAACAGATTAACTTTGCAATTTCCGTCAGTTCTCTTTTTTTATTTAAACTCATAAAAATTATTTTATGAATATAACTCATCCCCCTTTATTCCCCCTTCTCTTACCAAGAGAAGGGGGCTAGGGGGTTGAGTTCAATAAACAATTTAGAAACCGTTAAAACGGTTCTAAGTAAACTTTACCTTCTCGCTAACCAACGGCTTAAGCCGTTGGTTAATAATACAGCCCCACATACATTCAACCGATTCATCGGTTTATGATACCATCTTACTCTTAAACACCTGCTCCACGGGCTGATAACCTTCCCAATGCGCCTGCCCGTTTATATAAAGCAGATCATATTCGTAATTTCTTAATTCTTCTTTAAGTGTTTCCCTGTCTTTTTCATAATCTTCTTTCTGCCATTCTTTTATGCTGCGCCAAACTACAAGTATCTTTTTGTTTGAATTGTTATTGCCGTAAACAAATTGATATCTCTTTCCGTCAATATCTTTAGTTATGTATTTTTGAACGTGCAGACCGATTAAGTAATTAAACGTATCTACCAAATCAACGGCTTTTTGTGTATCGTATGTGTAACCGTCCCATACTTTTAATCTGTAATCCCAAGGATTTTCCATCGCTTCGGTGTTGACGAGCGTACGGCTGTTTTTAGTCTCAAACTCTAAAAAGTACTTTGGAATGTACTCTTCAAACTCAAGCGCTTTCTGCTGTGCGTCTTCACTTAAGTTGAATGAAATGTTTTCTAATGATTCCTCGTACTGCTCAAGTTTTTGGTATTTAAGGAAAACTCCCAATCCGTTCATACTTCCGTTTTTCGGTTTCCCCTCTTTCCAGTCGAATGTGTATGCTATTTTTTTGATGCGGGGAAGGATTAGCTCATATACATAACCCCCTTGTTCAATTAAAATAGTTTTTCTAAAACCTTTATCTTCTCGATTTAGTTCCTGGGTAGCCATAAAGGTAGTTCCAGATCCAGGAAAATAATCCAATACAATATCATTTTGCTTAGTTTTTGCAACTTTCATACAATCTACAACAGCTCCAACCGCTTTAGGAAAATCAAAAATCTTTGAATTATTAAATTGATTTCCTAAATCTCTCGTACCGTTATCTCTCGCTGAATATTCTGGCTTATCCCACTAAGTTCTAGGTAGTAATCCTTCTTCGTTTAAATATTTTTTACGATAAATTTCTACTCTATCATTCACTATTTCCCATTTAAATCTATCAGGTTCATTTTCAATATTATCATGGCTATATCTCCAAACTTTTTCCTTTCCATTTGGATGTAATGGATATATCAATTTTTCTTTATCAGTTTGTTTTGTAGTAATTTCCCAAATTTCTTTAGTTTCATTCCATTCCATTTTAGGAAGTGCTATTTTGTTATCATTCTTTAAAAGTATCGGGAAGTATTGTTTGGGGCGATCCTCTCGGTTTGATTCAGGGCCATTTCTTCTTAAGTTTTCCCATTCAAACATTTTACCATTTTTATCTCTCTCAGTGTATCTTTTCTTTTGCTCTTCAGTATGAGGTAATTTACCAACTTCTTTTACTTTATCAGTATTGGAGACAAATAATGCATATTCATGATTAATCGAAAAACCTGTTACTGTTGATCGTCCGGAGGGATTATTTCGTATTACAACAGTAGCGTGAATAAGATCTTTACTAAACTGCTCTTCTAAAATTTGCTTTAGATTTTTAAGTTCGACATCATCTATGGTGATACAATGCATTCCATCTTCAGCTCCTAATAATTTGCCAACTTCAATTCTATTTTCAATTAATGAACACCAACTTGAATCTTTGAATCCATTCTTATAATTAATTTCGCTTGCAGATGTATTATACGGTGGGTCTAAATAGATACTTTTTATTCTAGAATTGTACTTATCATAGAGTAACTTCAACCCGTAAAAATTATCCGAATGAATAACGAGTCCGTCCGAGTTTTCTTCAATGTCTATTTTATCGGAGAGTTTGTTTAGCAAGTTCCACTTAAAGTCATCATCAAAATGTACTGTGTCAACCGGAAGTTTTTTCCAGACTTTTTCTTCGCTATCGTCTTTACCAAGTTCCCCCTGTTCGGCAATTGTGTAAAGATTATCAATTTTTAATTTCTTCCAATCCTCAAAAATCTCTTCACCAAACAGCTCTTTCCATTCTTCAAGTTGGATTTTGTTTTTAAGTACTTCTTTTAATATTGGTTCGGCTTCTTTTTCACCAAGCCAGCCGGTAAGTTTATCAATTGTAATTATCCATTCGGTAGAGAGAACAAACTTTTTCTTTTCCCAAAGTTTCTTTTGGAAGTCTTCAATCTGTGCGAGGAATTCTATAATCGTATCGGCAACATTTTTAAAAACTTTTATCGACTTCAAATTATGCTTAACCCTGCTGAAATGAGTTTCTGTTTCCTGAACGTAAAGGTCGTCTACATTTATCAATTCGCTTTTAATATAAAAGTCGAGTTCTCTCCCCAAAAAACCTTTGAGGTTTTTGTGAATGAAAAAATCGTAGTTGTTCTTACGTGTGTAGTGATTCAGCTTTTTGAGCAGGTAGGTTTCATCATCTTTCTTTTCCCACAAAAACGCTGCAGCCGGTTTTTTACTTAACTTTTTCTGCAGTTTTACAGATGCAGATTCGTTCAATTTTTCCTGCTTATTCTGTGTGCCGACTTCTTTCTTTTCGTCTTCGGTTAAAGCACGGTACTCAAAGAAAATTGAAAGCTCGTTATTTTCCAACTCCGGCTCTTTTTCCGAAAGAACGAAATACTTGTTTTCATCCTCTTTAACGTTACCCTGCTCAACCTGTGCCTCGGTAAGTTTGAAATGTACTTTAAGGGGGTCGCTCGGCTTTGGACTTGTAAACGAATACTTCTGAAAATGCTCCGATGATTTTATATAGTATTGATCGTGATTAGCCCAATAGAAATGCGTTTCCTCACCGTTATAAGGCACAACATATTTTTCATTTTTTCCGAACCGGCGTTTGCTTATAAAATCGCCTTTATCGTAATACCGTGAAAAGAACAAAGTAAGATGATTGTAAATTTGGTTTTGTGTTTCAATAGATACATCGGCGCTTTCGGCGGCAGCTTTAGTTTCGTTATATAGTTCAATATCTTTTTCAAACTTTTTCTCTAAAAATTCGAGAGTTTCTTTATCCTTTTCCTTTTTTGCTTTCAGCCATTCTTTTATAACCGAATTTTCTTCTAACTCTTTCAGTTCTTTTTTTGCTTTTTTGACTTCCTCTTCGGTCAAAATTGTTAATTCTTCCTTTACTTTATCGACAAGCAGTTCATCGATAAATTTCTTTATCTCTTTCCTCTTATAATGCAGAATTTTGTAGACCCCGAAGTCTAAGTCCTGGCTTTCAAATTGAAAAAGTTTGTTGAGGAAATCTTTTAGTTGGTCAAGGGGAGCTTTAACTAATTTTGACATAGGCAGTAATTAATTGTTTTCTCAATTTTACAAATATATGTAAATCAGAATGTAATAAATAATATATATTAAGAATTTCAAGAACATCAAAATACATTAACAACGTTGTGAGTCTATTAAGTATCTAATTAAGATATTAATAAAATCACTGTGATTGAGATCTTACAAACAGAAATATGAGATTATCATGTGTATTTCTTGATGTTTTAAAATGATATCATTAGATTATAATCGGCATCCTTTAGAATTAAAAAGAAAATACTCTTACTACGGCTACCGATACCTTAAATTAAATTGCGGGTAAAATGGGGCATAAAAGATTAGGAGTTCTACCCAAATCTAAAAAGTGGCGGGATATTGTCAGGGCTATTGAAGCCTGTACAAGCGGTAAAGTCCCAGTAGAAGAAGTCGCTAAAAACACCCTCTCCAATGTCAGAAATTTATATAACGAACTCGAGAAAGATCCTTCCGTTAAAGCTTCATTATCTTTTTTAGTGGAGTTTTCATACGCTTTCAAAACTCAAAATCCCGGTAAGTATCTTGTAGAAAACGGAATCCTTCCAACCGATAATCTTTCCCCTATGTCGCTTGCCGTAGCTATCAATTATTATAAACAGGAATCGTTTCATTCAAAAGAGTATCAATCAATTGCAAAGCAGGCAACAATAGATGCGCTCAACCATTGGTATCATTCAAATATAGATCATGGTAAAAATTTCTTTTCGGCAGAAATTAAACCCGAAAACGTATTTGCAAAAGCTGCAAGCGGCGGCGGCTTCTCCGAAATCTCACGGCTCTTTTTCGCTAAGTTTACCGAAAGATATCTAAAATATTTTCTTGAACGCGAAGCAGCACCGCGCATAAAGGATATAAATCTAATCAACAATTTTACCGAAGCAATTGAAACCTTCACCGATGAAGTATCCAAACACGCTTACCAAACTTCAAAGATCACTCAGTCCTACGCCGCGGGGTGGTACAACAAACATTCCAAAGAAAATAAACCTTCGGGTAAAGATATCAACAAGCTCATTCGCAATACCTTCAAGAAAATGAGAAGTGAAATTCTGTTTGAGGAATTGAAATGAGCAATAGTAAAAAACATATTGTCTCATGCGGTGGTTTTGGTGCGGCTGTAAACTATCCGGATTCTAAGAAAATCATACTTGAACACAGAAAAGAATTACCTGAGTATAATACAAGAATAAAACTTGATAAGTTGATTGATGCAGTACTAACCGTTAAACCACGTCACAAAGATTTACTTAACATTGCGGGCTATCTCTTTGCCGCCGACCGAAAAATAAAACGTGGAAGTCCCTCAGCGCAGGAGTATCATTCATGGAGCCGTCATATCGTGTTTCATATCGGAGTTATCGACTATGCTTTTTGGGTACGACCCGATATTCAAAAACTTTTAACCGACGCGCTCGAATTTATGACCGGTGACAGCAAGTATGAATTTTCTTTCTATCAGTCCGATGAAGATTTTCCTTCATCAATTTTCGATAACGATAATTTCAATATGCAGAAAGAAGATCAATTAAAAGTTCTTCTCTTTTCGGGCGGTATAGATTCACTCGCCGGTGCGGTTGAAAGTCTTCAGACAAACCACTCTCACGTTTGCTTGGTTAGTCATCGTTCCGGTCAAAAAACTACTATTAGTGTTCAGAACAAACTCTTTAACTTACTCCAGCAAACTTATCCTGGCCGAGTAAGTCATTACAAATTTGAATGCGGTTTGAGTAATGAAAGTTCCGCCGAAGAGAGTCAGAGAACAAGATCATTTCTATATACATCAACAGCTTTTGTTGTGGCGGAAGCTTACGGTCAAAAGGAAATATACGTTCACGAAAACGGCATGACCTCTCTTAACTTTGCAGAAACTCAAGATCTTATGAATGCACGTTCAAGCAGAACAACCCATCCTAAAACCCTCGCTCTACTTGGAAGCCTATTCTCAGCAATTGCGGAAGAACCTTTTGTTATAAAAAATAAATTTTTCGATAAAACAAAAACCGATGTTATAAAAATTTTGAAAAAACACGAAAGTGCAAATCTATTTATTAACTCTATTTCATGCAGCAGTACGCGTGATAATACAAGTTCAAAACCTCATTGCGGCAAATGCTCACAATGTGTAGATAGAAGATTCGCTTCATTCTCTGCCGAAATAGACAAATGGGATGATCAGAATAACTATGATTTCGATTTTCTTAAGGACAGCTTAACCGATGACCTTGTTCTCAAAACACTTTTGGAATTTATACGCATGGCTCAAAACTTTAGAGGTTTTACCCTCGACGGCTTTTTCTTAAAATATGGTCCTGAGCTGGCAGATATAATTCCTTATATAAACGGTAAAAACGATGAAGAAAGAGTAAAGAAAATTTATCAACTATGTCAAAATCACTCGACCGATATTGAGCACGCAATTAATCAAATGCAGATCAAGTACGACAAACCGTTGGCACCGGCAAAACCCAACTCATTTTTCACACTGATAATTCGTCCCAGGGCATATCAGAAAACTGCAAATCCAATAAAGATTCATAACACGGTTAAGGATACAACTCGAGAAGAGAGAGAAAGAAATATTACCGAGCATGAAGCTGCGAATAATCTAATTAAGAAACTGAAAAAGAA
The DNA here is from genome assembly GCA_030584085.1 of Melioribacteraceae bacterium. NCBI lineage: Bacteria > Pseudomonadati > Ignavibacteriota > Ignavibacteria > Ignavibacteriales > Melioribacteraceae > Melioribacteraceae bacterium. The sequence goes on along the minus strand of CP129490.1, from coordinate 114,078 downwards.
AAATTACTTGCAGAAACACGGACTTACAAAAGATAAACTATTAAAAATTATCAACGAAAAATGTAGAAAGAATAATGGTACAATTAACTTTAAAAAGCTTGGTGATGAATTAGGCTGTTCAAACCACACCGCAAAAAGACGCTGCATGGATTATAACATCCTCTAATTTTGGAAATCACTTCCAAATTTAAACTTCCAAAAATACCTCCATAATTGGAAATGGAAATGGCATCCATTTTTCCTCTCGTGTTCTAAAAGTAATTAAAACTGCTTCGAGCACTAATCAAAAAGGGAAAACGATGTACAATTTCATAAATCAATACACCTCACTCCATACCCGATTCATACTAATTTGTCGAATAGTTCTCGAATACTTGTCGAATAATTCTCGAACAATACTCGAAGAGTTGCCGTTACAGTGCCGTCATAGTGCCGTAACAGTACCGTCCCATTCTCGAACAACCACCAATCCCCGCTCACCCCCCATCTTTCCATTTCTGTCATTCCGAAGGAATCGCCTCTTGATTACTGAGGAATCTCAAACAACCGGTCATTCCGGCAATCATTTAGCCGGAATCTAAGAAGCCTTAGCGTAGGCGGGCTCAAAACAAAATAAATATAATTGACTAATAATTAGGAGAAACAAAAAATGGCTTCATTCAAAGAGAAATTTTTCGGAAAACTCTCCGGTACGTTCGGTGATTACATCGGCGTCATTAAAGGAGATGATAACTTTGTTATGCGTAAAACTTCCAATAGAAAAATCGATACTTCCCCTGAAGGCGTTGAAAGGAGAAACAGATTTCTTACGGGTATCAAAGCTTCAAAAAAAATAAACTCGATTAATAGTCTGAGATATTTTTGGAAAGAAGCGGCAGGACCAAAACAATCCGCTTACAATTACTGCATCAAAAAGAACTATCCTTACATTACAGGCAGCGGTACTGTGGATGGTTTTTCAATTGTTCCGGGTTTTGGTTTTGCATTTTCAATTAATACTTATGCAAGAGATGAAAACGGGATTAACCTTTCATTAATGCAGTTCTCAAATCCTACTCTGTTTAATACCGAAGTAGAAAAGAACATAGAAGCATACTTCATTATTGAAGTGAACGATCCAGAAAAAGCAAATAATGAGAAGGTACATTTCTTTCCCTTAACTACCGTAGCTCAACCACTCGATCTCGAGAATCCGCTTTCATTCAGCGTCACTTTCGAGGAAACCGATAATACGCTATTCTCATTATATCCCACCATAAAAGTGCACATTGCATTCTGCACTTTGGATGATGATGGCTTACCAATTCAATATTCGTCTTCATTAGTGCAGCAGTAAAAAAAAGCCCGTCGCATGACGGGCTATTCTATACTTAACTGCTATTAGTAAATATCAGATTAATATTCTTTTAACGTACCTTGTCTTTCCTTAGCAATTTTATCCCAATCTTTTGCAGTAGTGTTAAGGAAGTTTTCTTTGTCTTTTTTCAACATTTCCATATCAAGACCGATATACTTTTGAGCTTTTTCTTTTGTTGAAATATCCGGCATTGCAATCGGGTAACTCACTCCGTGCTTTACAAGAACTAATGCTAATTCTTTTCTGGCTTGTTCTGCTTTTTGGATACCGGTACCAAGAACTCGCAATGATTCATCAGGTGAGTGGAATCCGGCACCGTTAGCGGCAGCAACCCAATCCCATCTCCATTGTGCATGACGGATTAGTTTTAATGCTGCTTCCATTTCATTTTGTTGTGCGCCGTTATCCCAAGCTGTTTTAGCTTCAATATGTGCAGCTGCTAATGCTTCTTCCAACAAACCTCTTAATTCCATAATTCGATCTTGTCTGCTGTAAACTTTTTGAATCATTTTGTCTGTCTCGTCTCTGTGACAAACAAAGCAAGAATTCTCGACATTGTTAAGTGGTGATTGAATATGATGATCAGTAAACTTAACTCCCCCTTCTGTTCTATAAGGCATATGACAATCAACGCATGATACTCCTTGTTCGGCATGAGTTCCTGTCATATAAAGTTCGAAATCCGGATGCTGTGCCTTTAACATAGGAGTCTTACTTAATGAATGTGTCCAATCAGTAAAATTGATTTCGTCGTAGTATTCTTCCATATCATCAGCGGTAAATCCTTTATCCCATGGGAATGTTAAATAATTTCCTTCTCCTTTGAAATAATATTCAACGTGGCATTGTGCACAAACAAGTGAACGCATTTCGTTGTGTGAAAATTCCGAAATCTTTTTACCTTGTCTTTCGAAAGCTTCAATTAATGCGGGACGTGTTATTCTTAAATTCATTGTGTTGGGATCGTGACAATCCTGACATCCGATTGGATTTACAACTTGATGACCTTTATCAAACCAATTTCCTTTGTAAAATTCTTCAACACCTTCTTCCGCCATTAATCTTGGAACATCTGTACTTTTACAAGTCCAGCAAGTTGAAGGCATTGGACGAACATCGTTTCCACCGGTTCTTAAAATTTCTCTTATATCCTCAATTGCGTGGGCGTGTCCTCTTCCTTGATTATATTCTTTCGAGAATCCGTAACCTGCCCACATAACTACAAGTTCGGGATATTCTTCTAAATAATCTCTGAATGCCGAACCGCCGTATTTACTTACAAAATTTGTATCAAGTGTCTTCAAATAAGTCTCGTATTCTCGGGGATAATTTTCGCCCCAAACTTCGTTTCTAGGTTCCCATTCGGCAATTGGTTTTACCGTTTGCAATGTTAACGCTTCACTTCTTCTTTCAACAATAGAAGATGCGAATAACCCGATTAAAAATACAATTACCACGGTAGCAAAAAATAAAAACCACCCAACCCATGGTTTTTCTTTAATGATGTCTTGAATTGGTCTCATCAATAAACCCTTCTTTTGTTATTATTAATTTTCTTTTGCAAAAAACTTTTGCATCCATTCCGGTGTAATAGGTTCATATTGTGGAGTTTGTGCATACGGTGTTGTTGATAAACCTTTTACTTTTCCGTGAGGGACTTCTCTATGACAATCCCAGCAGTAACCGGGTCGTTGATCTTCTACATTTCTATTATTGATTGCTCTTAATGCGATCGGGTGAATTTGGTTTGAATGACATCTAATACAATTTTCTTGAACAGCTTCTCTTCCCGCACTTTTAATTCTTATTACTTGTGGTTCTAGTCTGAATGTAAACATAGTTGCGTGTCGTAATCCGTCCATCGCTTTAAAGTAATAAGTTCTTACAATGTGGTCTTGCGGAACGTGACAATCATTACATGTTGCAACTTTAGCGTGACTGCTTCTTTCCCAAGTTGCGAATTGAGGGGTCATAACGTGGCAATTTATACATGCTTGCGGGTCATCTGAAAGATATGATACGGCATTCGAGATATAAAAGATGTGAACACCTATTCCAAAGAAAATTCCAAGCATAATTATTACCGGGAACCTCCATTGAGGCGGTGGAGTAAGGAAATTCAGTATTTTCTTAATTAGTCCTCTTTTCTGATTTTCTTGAGACATTATTATCCCCTGTTTCTGTAATTTTGTTTAACCTTTCGATGTCGGCTGTACTTCTTGGATGTCCTAAGCTTTGTATATTTTTTTGATGTAGAATATATTGTTCATTCGAAATATTATTTTGCCAGTTGCCCGTTAACATTCCGAGACCAATAATTAGAATATAAAGACCCACAACTCCAACTGCAACAAATTTTTTATTGATTTTATTTTTTCCAAATTGAGGTCTTAATTGTAGAGTATCCTCAACAGGACAAGCATCAACACAACTCATACATGTTGAACATTCATCCGACCAAACTGTTTTTACACTATCGACTTTAATAAATGACGGACAAGCTTTGTTGCATAAACCGCAATCAATGCATGAAATTGGATCACGTTTGATTTTGTTTGGGCTTAGCAAACTAAAAACACCAAGCAAGGCCCCGTACGGACAAAGGTATCTGCACCAGAAGTTTCTAAAGATAATCGACAATCCAAATAACACCGCAATAACAATTAATGCAAATCGAGAAATATCTGCAAAAAATCCATACATCTTAACATCGGCAACCATATTATACGGGCTATCGAGAAAGTATTTCAACGAGGCGGCGGTCATGGCAAAAAATATTGAATAAACAAAGAACGCAAGCAAAAGGTATTTTATACTTCGAAGCGGATAATCCAAAATCTTCGGCATTTTAATTCTTTTCTTAAATAATTTCTTGGCAACTTTGTCTCCAAAATCACCAATCAATTCAGACAAGAAACCGATCGGGCACATCCAACTGCAAAAAGCCTTACCGAAGATAAATGAGACAGAAACTATGCCAACGAGAATTACGAATCCCGCCGGATGTGCTTGATGAATTTCGCCCGTTAAAAAGAAATAATATAAACTCATTAATGCACTGATAGGTAAAAATCCTTCAACTCCGGGTGGGCGATATCCGACATCTGACGGGTTTCCGCCTTCTAATGACTCAACAAAAAGATGAAACTCAATACCAATCCAAATGCAAATCAGTACTACTGCTGATTGAACCCAAAATCTATGTTTCTGTATCGATTTTTCTGTATTTCTTATGAACTTCTTTTTTTCCTTCATTTTACTTCTTTCATTTAATCAGAATTATATTTCTGATTAAAAATTAGCAGAATTTCATTTATTTGTCAATTGAAATCGTTTATTTTGATCTGCTTTCCAAGGACAAACTGTATTGTTTTCGATTCCCCTTGCAAGAGACACGCATGTTCTTTATTTTATAATCAGAATATTTTTTCTTTTTATAAATGAGATAATATGCAAAGAGAAATAATAAAAATAGACGAAGAACTTTGCGATGGCTGCGGCGAATGTGTTCCCTCCTGTCATGAAGGTGCTCTTCAAGTAATTGACGGTAAAGTCAGACTTATTAGCGATCTTTTTTGCGACGGTCTAGGTGCGTGCATCGGTCATTGTCCTCAAGGTGCTTTGACAATTGAAAAGCGTGAAGCCGAGCCGTATAATGAATCTAAAGTTATGGATTATATTGTAAAAGGCGGACCAAATGTAATCAAAGCGCATCTTGAACATTTGATTGATCATAATGAATTGGACTTTGTAACCGAGGCAATTGAATACTTGAATAAATATAATATTCCGATCCCCGAGTTACGAAAGGAAAAGGTTGAACATACAAGTTGTCCCGGCTCAAAAGAAATGTCATTCGAAGCAGATGATTATTCTGAAAATGAATCCGGATCAAGACAATCACATTTAACACATTGGCCAATTCAATTACATCTTGTTTCCCCTCAAGCTCAGTATTACAGAGATGCACATTTACTACTCGCGGCTGATTGCTGCGGATTTTCCTATCCCGATTTTCATAAAGATTTTCTCAAAGGGAAAAGTCTCGCAATTGCATGTCCAAAACTAGACACCAACAAACAAGTTTATTTTGATAAGTTGATAACTATGGTCGAACAAAGCAGACTAAAAGCTATCACAGTTTTAGTTATGCAAGTCCCATGTTGCGGCGGTTTAGTTCAAATGGTTCAGCAAGCGATTGAAATGACCGGAAGTGACATTGTAGTCGATGTAAAATTAATCGGTATAGATGGAAAAGTTTTAAAAGAAACACAAATAAATTAAAATAATCGAATGGGGCTAAAGCCCCAATCATATTTACTTTTTTAGTCCGTCCGCTAAAGTGGACGGCAATTTATACATAAATCATTTTTCATTGCCGATAATTTGATTCATAATTATACTGGGCTTCAGCCCTATTAAAATATAAGGTAACAACATGAGTGAATTTATAAACAACAGCGAACAAAGAGTAAAAAACTTAAAGACCCTTATTCTAAAACTTCACGCTGGTGAAACCGTAGAAGAGACACAAAAAGAACTCAAAAAAATTATGGGTGAAGTCCCTTACGGTGAAGTGGTGCAAGCAGAAGAAGAACTAATTAAAGAAGGATTGGATAGAGAAGAAGTCTTAAAATTCTGTGATCTTCATTCTGATGCTCTTAAAGGAAATTTAATGAGTAAGTTTTCAAAAGAAATTCCGGAAGGGCATCCGGTTGATGTTTTCATAAATGAAAATCGTGAAATAGAAAAAGTAATCGAAAGCATTCGTAAACTTTATCCAACTGAAGATTATAACGGATCACCGGCGGAGACACTTAACGAAATCAACAAACAATTTAATTTGCTGATGGATATTGAAAAGCATTATGTAAGAAAAGAAAACTTAGTGTTTCCTTTTTTGGAAAAACACAACATCACGGGACCACCGATGGTTATGTGGGGGAAGCATGATGAAACGAGAGGTTTGTTAAAATCTGCCTTTTCTGTGTTCGAGGAAAAAGAAAATATTGATTTAGAAACCTTGAACGGATTCATTGAATTTATGTTTGAACCGACGCTTAAATCGATCGAAGAAATGATTTACAAAGAAGATAATATTTTGTTTCCTATGTGTATCGACACATTCACAGATATCGAGTGGTATGAAATTGATCAACAGAGTGATGAAATTGGTTTCTGTATTTTTTATCCCGATAAAAGATGGCAGCCCGAGTTTGATACAAAGTTGGATCCATTGGGGAAAGAAGAAACAAAATTCAAACTCTCAACAGGAAGTTTATCGCCTGAAGAATTGGAAGGAATTTTTAATTCTATTCCACTTGATATAACATTTGTTGATAAAGAAGATAAAGTTCGTTACTTCTCACACGGAACAGACAGAATATTCCAAAGAAGTAAAGCAATACTCGGAAGGGAAGTTCAATATTGCCATCCTCCGTCAAGCGTTCATATTGTTAATCAAATTTTAGATGATTTTAAATCCGGCAAACAAGATGCAGCAAAGTTCTGGATAGATTTTCACGGTAAGTATGTTCACATTTCTTACTATGCGGTGAGAGACAAAGAAGGAAAATATTTAGGAACACTCGAACTAACACAAGACATAGCCGAGTTTAGAGAATTAGAAGGTGAAAGGAGAATTTTGCAGTATGACAATTAAAGAAGATATTAAATTAGATATAACGCCGAAAACTTTAGTTGGTGATTTACTTAAAAATTATCCGCAGCTTGAAGATAAACTTATTGAGATCGCACCGGTTTTTAAGAAATTAAAAAATCCTGTATTAAGAAGAACCGTTGCAAAAGTAACAACTTTGAAACAAGCCTCTGTTGTCGGCGGTGTTTCATTATCTTTGTTAATAAACGAGCTTCGTAATGCTACGGGATTAGATGATATTGAAGTCGAAGAAGATATTTTTGAAAAAATAAAACCAAAACCGGTTTGGGTTGAAGAAAATCCTATTAAAAAAAAATACGATGCACGGGAAGATTTGGAAAACGGAAATCATCCAGCGGTAAAAGTCACGAAAGAGATACTTGAATTAAAAGAAAATGAAAATTACTTATTAATCACTCCATTTATCCCGGCGCCGCTACTTAAAATTATGGAAGACAAAGGATTCGAAACTTTCACCGAGAAAGCAGAAGAAGAATTAATCAAAACGTATGTGCGCTTGAAGTAAAAAATCTTTAGCACCTAATTCATTAATTTGTGGCTAAAAAAGGAAAGCTACTTCGCGGGACTCTGCTGTTATTCATACAATTCAAAGTCAAAAACGCAAGCCATTAATGCACGAATAAAACAGAAGAGTTGAATAAAAACATTTAAGAAACAAACTCTTTCAACGCAACCGCATTATTTTTTTCTTCTTCCTTCGATGAATAAACAAACGTTACAATCTTATTTTTCTTAATCAATTGTTTTAATTCGGCAACTGTTTCCGTTTTATCTTTTAACTCATTTTTGTATTTCTTTTTAAACTCGTTCCACTCATCAAAATTATCGTGATACCATTTTCGTAATTCGTTGCTTGGTGAAATTTCTTTAAGCCACAAATCAACTTTTGCTTTCTCTTTAGTTAATCCTCTCGGCCAAAGCCGATCGACTAAAATTCTCAATCCATCATCTTTTGATGGTTCTTCGTAAACTCGTTTTACTTTGATCATTGTTGTGCCTTGATTAAGTTATTGTAGAATAAATTCTTATTTATAATATCATTATTTCACAAACAAAATTCTAATCTTCCACTTGAGATTGAGTTGCTTTATTTGTTAGCTGCTATACTCGTCTATTATATTTCGAGTAAACGTAAACAAATTTCAAGGTGTTTTTCATACATGTGATTTTTAAAGAAACTTATTATCCGCTTTAGCGTCATAATTACGTTTCAAAACCAACGTAATTAAAATGAGGCGAAAATGGATCGTATTTTAATCAATTACCTACACTTACTTGGTTCTATCGTTTGGATTGGCGGTGCAATTTATATGCATTTGGTATTGCAGCCTTCTCTAAAATCAATCGATGCTCGTGAAAGCGGCAAATTGCAAGGGATTATCGCAAAAAGATTTTCAATCGTTGCCTGGTCAAGTATAATCGTACTGATCATAACCGGTTTTCTAAAAACACCATCTTCTTTATTGCTTGATACAACTTCAAATTTTGGTGTTATCTTATTGATAAAACATGTATTTATTCTTTTGGCGATAATTGTCGGATTGACTATTGCCCTATACGTTGTTCCAAATCTTCAAAAGTATGCACCTAAACCCGGCGAAAGTCCGGTACAAGAATTCTTTAGATTTCAAAAAAGACTAAAAACATTGGCTGCTACTAATCTAATTTTTGCTTTGATTATATTAGGCATGGCTTCAATGTTGTGGTAAGATCTGAAGACAAATATGGATAAAGTTCAACTAGACAAGTATCTTGAGCGTATCAATTTTAGAAACAAAATTTGCAATAATCTTGATACGCTTAGTGCATTGCAAAAGTCTCATTTATTGAATATTCCATTTGAGAATTTAGATATTCATCACAAGATTCCTATCTCGATTAATCTCGAGTACTTTTACAATAAAATTGTAGAAAATAAACGTGGTGGATTTTGTTATGAATTAAATGGCTTGTTTAATGAGCTTCTAAAAAGTCTTGGATTTAAAACACATTTAGTCTCGGCACGGGTTTTTAACACACAAGAAAAATATGGCGATGAATTCGATCACCTTGCTATTATTGTAAAAATAGATAATGACAATTGGATTGTGGATGTCGGCTTCGGAGAGTTTGCCTTTTCTCCTCTCAAAATTATAACCGGAATTGAACAAAAAGATGAGCGAGGAATTTTTAGAATAATCTCTTTCAATAAAGATTATTTGGCTGTTCAGAAGAAATCTTCGGATGGTTGGAAAAATGAATATCTCTTTTCTTTAAGACCAAGAAATATTTCAGAGTTTTCGGATAAATGCAATTATCACCAATCTTCTCCCGATTCAACTTTTACACAGAAAAAACTATGCAGTATTGCAACTTTAAACGGACGCATCACACTCACAGATAAATCTCTTAAGATTACAAGTAATGATACGGTTCGGGAAATAGAAATTGTAAACGACAAACGCTTTTATCAACTATTGAAAATATATTTTGATATTGAATTTAAGGCAGATATATAGCACTGGCCTTCAATCGGAGAAGTTGTTGTGTATATCATCTAACAAATTATTATTGACAATTATCTTCATTTTACTATCTTCATAAGTTTTGATTGCCGGTTATTCGAAATGAAAAAATTGTTTCTATACATATTCTTGCTATTCTTAACTATTAATGCAAATGCAAATTTAGATTCATTAAAAATTCAGCTTGTCTTAAAAGAATCAATACGCATTTCCAAATCTTACTATGCAACCGCCGGCGAAATGTTAAAAGAACCATTTACCGTATTTATATTAGACAGCGCGAAACATCCAATTCCTAACATCCCGGTTGTTTTTAATATTGTTTCACATCCCGAAAAAGAGAAACACACATTTATTGAACAGAATATTGTTTACAGTGATTCAACCGGAAAAGCTGAAACAAATATTCGTTTGGGATCATCGCAAGGCAATTACATCTTTTCTGCTCATATTAAAAATTATAGCGGCGAGATAGACCCAATTTATTTATCCGTCATAGCTCGAAAAGATAATTGGGTAGCAATGTTAATAATGGGTGTGATTGGCGGACTTGGTTTATTCCTTTACGGCATGCATATGTTAAGTAACGGTCTTAAGAAAACCGCGGGCAATAAAATGCGTTCAATTCTCAACACGGTTACTACTAATAGATTTGTCGCAGTCGGAATCGGTACAATTGTTACAATGATTACCCAAAGTTCAAGTGCAACTACTGTTATGCTTGTAAGCTTTGTTCAAGCAAAACTAATTTCGTTCACACAAACAATGGGAATTGTTCTAGGTGCGGGAATCGGAACAACTATAACATTACAGTTAATTGCCTTCAAACTTACCGATTATTCTTTATTGATTATCGGTATAGGTTTTATGTTATATTTTTTCTTTTCTGCCAAAAAAATTAAAAATGTCGGTGAATCTATTTTCGGCTTCGGTATTTTATTTTTTGGAATGTATATCATGTCGGACTCTATGGAACCGCTTAGAACATTCCAGCCGTTTATTGATATTGTTCTTCAACTTGAAAATCCTATTCTTGGAATTCTTATCGGGACACTTTTTACTGCCTTGATACAAAGCAGTGCGGCTTTCCTCGGTATTGTTCTAGTCTTTAGTATGCAAGGATTAATTTCATTGGAAGCTTCAATTCCGTTAATCTTCGGTGCAAATATCGGGACAACTGTTACGGCTTTATTGGCAACAATTAATTCAAATCGTGATGCTAAACGTGTAGCTCTCTCACATACATTCTTTAAAGTTTTTGCCGTTATACTTTTTGTTTGGTGGATTCCAACATTTACCGAATTAATCAAATCAATCCCACCTACAATTAATGGTAATGAAACGTCGGCTGAGATGATGGATGTAATAATACCTCGACAAATTGCGAATGCACACACAGTCTTCAATGTATTATTTACTTTGGCATTTCTTCCTTTCTTAAAACCAATAGCTAATCTGCTTTATAAAATTTTACCCGATAAGGAGGAAGAAGAAATAGCACCATACAAAACAAGATTTTTAGAAGATTCGTTGATCTCAACTCCAACGCTTGCATTAAATTTAGCAAAGGCTGAGGTACTGGAGTTTGCCGAAAAAGTAAAACGAATGTCCGAAATTATTATTATCCCGTTCTTCGAAGATAACGAGCAAGTTCTTGATGAAGTAAAAGAATTAGAAAAAGAAGTGGATTATTTACAACACAAAACGGCAAAGTACCTAACAAAAATAAGTCAGCAGGACATAGACGAAAATACAGCGGAGGAATCATTTCAAATTTTACAATGTTCAGCTGAGTTTGAAATCATTGCAGATCTCATTTCAACTCGACTAAGGAACTTAGCAAAAAAACGTATTCGATTTAATTTAGCATTTTCAAATGATGGTAAAGCTGAGTTAACAAAGTTTCATTCACAGACAGTTAAACAAGTTGCCCGCGCAATTGATGTTTTCAAGGATACAAAATTCGAACGCGGTAAAAAGCTTGAGCAGAAATACCAGAAATATAAAGCCGGTGAGCTTAATCTGAAACGTTCACATTTTGACAGACTTCGACAAGACATTCCCGAAGCTATTCAAACAAATGAAATGCATCTTGAGCTTATTGATATACTTCTTCGAATTAATAGACATGCAGCACTTATTGGAAGAATTATGATGGGCGCTCTAGAGGCCGAAGATGAAAACGAAGTTGAACAAAATAACAAGTAAAATACAGAGGCTGTCTTACAAGGTCATTTCGATACTTCGACAAGTTCAGTACAGGTACGTCCGAAAAATTCCGGACTACTTAATGACCGTTGAATTTCTGCGGTTTTCGAGTGTTCCGACGTAGTATGTCGGAATGTATCGAGAAAACTAAGGGTTTTGAAACAGCCTCTTTGTTTGTTAATTATCCTTTAACTTCTCAATCATAATTTTCACTTTTTCTTTTTTTCCGCCTAACTTATCAATTTGAAGAATTCTAATATCACCTTCTTCCTCAAGTTCCTTTAGATATTCGTCAGCTTCATCGCCTTCAAATGTTTCAGTAATTTCTTCTCCGTTTTCATCAATTTTTGTTACGGTAACTTTTTTGCTTCCTTCCTCTACTTCAATTTGAAATTTTTTTGATGCACCTTTCATTTTCTCAAGAAATATCAAATTACCGCTGCTATCACCGCCGGAAGTTACCCAATTGATATTACCTTTTGAATCCCCTTTCCTAAGAATAAAGATTTCCTCTTTATCATCATCTGATTTTATCTCGAAGATCCAATCCTTTTCACCATAAAAATTGGTCAGTCGCTCACCGATTTCTTTTGCTTCTTCTCCTTCGAATGTAACTGCTCCCTCATCGGTCGATATTACTATTTTCTCAATTTCACCTTTCAATTTTGCAAGTTTTTCTTTTATTTCTTTTTTTGATTGTGCATGTAACATTGTAAATGTAAATGCTGTTAAAGCTAGAACGATAAATATGAATAGTTTGTTTTTCATTAGAACCTCCTTTTGTGTTTAGGACAAACATATAAAGCAGATCCCAAAAGAAATATTTAATAGTTGTTAACAAGTGTTAAAAAATGTTAAAAGGTGAGTATCTTTACAAAAGAGGCGGTAAATTTACGGTATGAAAGAGCGACGCATAAAAATTATAATTGGATTAATGACTGTTGCATTACTCGGATTATTAGGTTTTCAATACTACTTGATTAAAAGTTTGGTGAAAGTAGAACAAGAAAGATTCGACCGTCTTGTTAGTGAAGCTCTTAATTCTGTAGTAACTAAAATTGATAGGAAAGAAGCGTTAAGTGCAGTCCAAAATAAAATGGCTCAGAAAATAGATACCATACGTCATGCAAATGGTATAACAATAAAAAAAGTGACAAATGATTCATTGGTCGATGTTGAACAGATAATGGAGAACCAGGACGGTTTTAGATTTGTTGTTAAATCAAATGATGCTTCATCAACAAACAAAGTTGTAATTTTAGAAGAAAAAGTAAGAGGATTAACGGGAGAGGAAATTTTTATCGACGAAAATCAAGACACAGTTCTTATATCAAAATTTAACTTGGTTACTGAAGTAGTAACTGATCTTCTCACAAAAAAAATAGATCTTGAAACACGCTTGAGTTCACTTTCTTTAGATTCACTTTTAAGCCAAGAATTAGTCAACCGCGGAATAGAATTATCACATGAATATGGAGTAGTCAATAAAGAAAGCAAATTTATTTTCGTTTCCGAAGTCAGTGATAGTAACAAGGTTGTTAATTCGGAGTACAGTGTTACGTTATTTCCGCTGGATTTAACCGGAAACCGCAATCAACTCAAAGTATACTTTGCTGATACTTCGACATACATCCTTGGTAATATCACATGGATGCTACTATTATCGGGATTGTTTATTCTGACCATCGGAATAATATTCTTTATAACAATTCAGATGCTTCTTCGTCAGAAGAAAATTACAGAAATTAAAAATGATCTGATTAACAATATCACACACGAGTTTAAAACACCGCTTTCAACTATTTCAATTGCCACAGAAACTCTAATCGATCCGGATTTTAACAACGACTCAGCTCAACTTAAGAAATATACTTCGTTGATTTCAACCGAAAATAAGCGCTTAACCGCAATGGTAGAAAGTTTACTAAGTGCAGCGGCTTTTGAATCAAACGACTATAAACTAAAATTAGAGAAGTTAAGCATTCATTCGATAATTGAAAAAGTTGTCGAGGATAACTCAACATTTTTTAAAATGCATTCTGCTGAAGTAACTTTATTCCTTAATGCCGCAAATAGCTTTTCATTAGTTGATAAGTTTCATCTTTCAAATGTTTTTAAAAATATTTTAGAGAATGCCGTTAAGTATAATGAAGCAAAGCCTAAACTTGAAATCAGCACGGTAAATAAAAATTCGTCAATATTAATTTCGTTCAAGGATAACGGTATTGGAATTTCCAAGGAACATCAAGCAAAAATATTCGAAACTTTTTACAGAGTACCTACCGGAAATATTCATAATGTAAAAGGAAACGGAATTGGTCTTAGTTACGTTAAAAAAATGGTGACCGCGCATAATGGTAAAATTGAACTGATTAGCAAAGTAAATTTCGGAAGTACATTTACAATCACTTTACCGGTAGTCGATAATGAATAAAAACATTTTACTTGTTGAAGATGATGAAAATCTTGGAATAGTTTTAACCGATTATTTATCAATGAAGGGTTATAAGGTAACCTTGGCAAAAAACGGTGAAGAAGGATTTCAAAAATATTCACAAACAAAGTATGACTTGCTAATTCTTGATATTATGATGCCTAAATTAGACGGATTTTCACTTGCGAAAAAAATTCGCTTGAATGATAAGTCAACACCAATAATATTTTTAACAGCCAAATCAATGACCGAAGATAGAGTTGAAGGATTAAAAATCGGTGCAGATGATTATTTAACTAAACCCTTCAGCACAGAAGAGTTATTATTGCGGATGAAGAATGTTTTAAAGCGTGTTGAAAATTCTAATTTACTTTTCGAAGATAACAGAACTGAATATATAATTGGCAACTTTCGATTTGATTATAACAAAAGAGTTCTTGCTTCTAAAAACTCTGAAATCAAATTGACTTCCAAAGAAGCTGAATTACTTAAGCTGCTTTGCATAAACAGAAATCAATTGTTGGATCGAACGGCTGCTTTAAAACATATCTGGAAAGATGATAATTATTTTACATCCAGAAGTATGGATGTTTACATCAGTAAGTTAAGACGATACTTAAAGGATGATAGTAAAATCGAGATAGTAAATTTACATGGCAGCGGGTTTAAACTTATCTGTCCGGATTAATATTGTTTAACTTCTTTTAAAAACGGTTTCATCAAGTAAATATTTGCGGCAAGTCTTCCCAACACAAAAGCAGAAGTGGCGGCAATAACTCCAACCCAATCTAACCATTTAATTGTAACAAGTAATATTAATAAGATGCTTGATACTTCTGTGATTGTTGCAATAGTAATTGGTTTCGTTTTTTTAGAACTCACCAAAACCGATCTTTGAAATGAAATTAAAAATGTTAGTCCCGGCATTAATGCCATTATCATTAACGGCGGAATAGAAAATTCTGAAAGATCAATTGTTAAACCGGCAACACCTTCAAACCAAAAAGTAGAAAGTGGAGTGAATGCAACAATTGCTAAAGTGAGAACAACGATTGTCCCTCCTAATGCCGCAAAATTTCTCAACTTTTTATAGTTGTGTAATTTCTTTTTTGTATCAAGCAACGCAATACCAACTTCTTGAAAAGAAAGTCCGATTCCTCTAAAGATAAATACAAATCCATTTAATACGGGAAGAACCGCTAACGATTCCAATGCCATTCTACTCTGTCCGAGAAAAAATGTTACCATCGGATGAACGCCGAGCGCAATAACTGAAGTCAATGCAAGAGGATAATAAAACTCAAATATTTCTTTAAAACTAAGTTCATTGACTATATCTTTTTCATGAATCAAATATTCATTCAAAATACTTTTCGTCATAAACTTGCTTGCAACAGCCTCCATCATTACTCCGGCTGATAGTGCACTTGCACCGACAATTACGCCATGCAAATCGAAAAAGAAATAAAGTACTAATGCGGTTCCGGTCATCGAGATTAATCGAACAACTGTTCCATACGCTACTTTTCTTGTTTGGTTGGAATTGATTAGAATCCCTTGATAGAATCTTCTATAGCCAATTGATCCCGGCCAAGGTACAAGAATAGCCATCGCGATATATGTCAAGTCGGCAACTTCTTTCGGTAAAGCGATCAAATCGTACGCAATAAAATCAAAGATAACCGGGACGAGTATCAGCAGCATGATTGCGGTTAGAGAGAAATTTAATATGTAAGTAAACTTCTTTAGTTTTAGATATGATTGATAATCTTTAACAAGTGCCGTTGAAGCGCTCATCATCATAATAACAGGGGACTCGATTAACAAAGCAAAAGAGAAAGCAACACCGTAAGCTGCAAGATTATATTTAGGTTCTGCCATTCTCGCAATAATTGCCGTAAGTATAGGGTTTTCGATTGACATCATTAACCATGTGGCAGCTAACGGTATCCAAAAGATTAGTATTTGTCTGTATGTAAGTTTTTCTTCGGTCATTTTACTTACAAAAATAGATTAAATAATCGACAAAATTTTTTAATGTTCGTGTCTGTTTTTTCCATTTTGATTATATTGAAGAAGTTTCGAAAAAATTGAGAGCAAAAAGTGATTTCAAAAAACTACTTAGCATTCCTCATTTTATTTCTATCTACAACTTCATTATTTGCACAGACTGATTTAATACTAACGGAAATTATGTTCTCGCCAAGTGTTAATGGAACTAGAAATGAGTTTGTGGAAATATATAATCCGACAGCTCAAACAAAAGACTTGCTTGATTATCAAATTGGTGTGGCCGGTGTTTCTGATTTCATATTAGTCTTTAGCGGCTCAACATTATTGGCTCCTAATAGTTATGGTGTTATTGTTGAGGGTGACTATGATTCTAACGATACTCCCTATTCAATTCCCGGTTCGGCAATAATTGTAAAAATTGACGATAATGCTTTCGGAAGCAGCGGGATGGCCAATACTTCCGATAGAGAAGTTTATCTGATCAACGGAGTCGGTGATACAGTTTCAACATATACATATTCTGCAAATAACAGTGCCGGAATTTCAGATGAAAAAATAATTTTAAATAACGATAACACTTCATCTAACTGGGCAAATTCATTAGTATTAAACGGAACACCCGGCTCTAAGAATTCTGTTGCACCAACAGAATTAGATGTCGCAGTTACAAACATTACAACAAGTCCTTCGCCTGCAGTTGAAGGTGATTTGTTAACCGCAGATGTAAAAGTATTGAATAACGGAACACTTACTGCTTCCTCATTTGATTTAAAACTATATAATGACGCTAACTTGAATTCTATTGGCGAAGCCGGTGAATTAATTGATGATTTCACAATAACCAATCTTGCTTCCGGTGATTCAATTATTCAACAGTTTGACATTGGTTCTCTTGCTGAAGGAAATTATCAACTCATTGGTATTGCAGATTTAGTTAATGACGAAGCTGCATTCAACGATACACTGCTTTATAATTTCGATGTGCTTCCACCTCCACCGCCGTTTAATTCTGTAATTATAAATGAGATTATGTATGCACCTTCAACAGGTCAACCGGAATGGATTGAGATCTATAATCGTTCTACGAATACTTACAACCTTGCTGGATGGAAATTTGCCGATGCCGTTTCTGAGGTAACAATTACAAATGATCCGATCACAATTGCTCCGGATGAATTTATTGTTATCTCTGCAAATTCCTCAATAGAAGATTTTTTTGATATAAGTTCAACAATTATAGTGACTTCATTGCCTGCGCTGAACAATACTGGTGATCGGGCTGTTTTGAAGGATAACAATTCTTTTATTGTGGATTCGTTAACCTACACAAGTTCATGGGGCGGAACTAGCGGTAGATCACTAGAAAGAATTGATTATGATTCACCGAGTCATGATCAAACAAATTGGGGAACTTCTGTCAGTCCGAACAATGCGACACCCGGTGATGTCAACTCTCTTGCACCCAAGAATTTTGATCTTTCCGTTACTTCATTAAATGTAACTCCTTTTCCCTTGATTGAAAACACTACTCTAACATCAAATATTACTGTAAAAAATATTGGTAAAAATACTGCCGATACATACACGGTAAGAATTTATAACGATGAAAATTTCGATTTAACTCCTCAAGCTGGGGAATTAATTGCTTCAGCTAATTTAAGTAATCTTGCAAGCGGAGATTCGGTAATACAAAATTTAAATATAGGATCATTTTCTGCCGGAGCGTTGCAGCTAATCGCTCTGGTTGTTTATGCTTCCGATGAAAACAACGATAACAATGAACTCATTGAGGAGTTTACTGTAAATTATCCTCCGCCTCCTTTCAACTCTGTAGTTATTAATGAAATTATGTACGCTCCGGCTTCAGGTCAACCGGAATGGATTGAAATATATAATAGATCTCCAAGCACCTATAATATGGCAAATTGGAAATTTGCAGATGCCGGCACTACAGTTAATATCACGGTGGATCCAATTACAATTGCACCGGGAGAATTTATTGTATTAGCACGAAGTGAAACAGTTTCTGATTTTTTTGATATTAATTCTACCATTATTGTTTTCAATCTGCCCGCACTAAATAATACTGGTGATAAAGCAATACTAATGGATGGCACTTCTTTAATAATTGATTCACTAACTTATACTAGTTCCTGGGGCGGAACTAGCGGTAGATCACTAGAAAGAATTGATTATGATTCACCGAGTCATGATCAATCAAATTGGGGAACGTCTGTTAGTCCAAACAATGCAACGCCCGGTGATGTTAACTCTCTTGCACCAAAAGATTTTGATTTGGCTGTGACTTCCTTAACCGTAACTCCTTTTCCTTTAATTGAAAACACAAATCTCACTTCTCAAGTTAAGGTAAAAAATCTTGGAAATAATTCAGCAAATACATTTGTGATAAGATTATATAATGATGAAAATTTTGATTCGACACCACAACCGGGTGAACTAATAAATTCATTTAACCATACAAACCTTGCTGACGGTGATTCACTTACACAAAACTTTAGTATCGGTTCTTTTTCTGCCGGAAATTTACAATTAATTGCACTTGTCGAATTTGCTGCGGATGAAGACAATACAAACAATGAATTAATCGCAGAATTCGACGTTAATCAACCCCCTCCGCCCTTTAATTCCGTTGTTATAAATGAAATTATGTACACACGCCCTAGCGGTTCTGAGGAACCGGAATGGATTGAAATTTATAATAGATCAAGCAACTCCTATAGTTTAGCAAATTGGAAATTTTCCGATGCAAGCTTAGTTGATCCGGTAATTATAACAGTCGATCCAATAATTATAGAACCGGGTGAATTTGTTGTCTTAGCAAAGGATGAAACCATTTCTGATTATTTTGATATTGATGCTAAAATTATTGTGTTCAACTTGCCGGCATTAAATGATCCGGGAGATAGAGCAGTTTTACTTGATGGAACATCTTCTATTATTGATTCACTCACCTTCAAAAGTTCTTGGGGTGGAACAGGAGGACGGTCACTTGAAAGAATTAAATACGATTCTCCAAGCCATGATCAAGAAAACTGGGGAACATCAGTCAGTTCAAATAGGGCAACACCCGGTAATGTTAATTCTCTTGCACCAAAAGAATTTGATCTTTCTCTTAGTTCGATAACGATTTCTCCGCAACCGGTTATTGAAAGCAACGAACTGACGGCAAATGTGTTAGTTGAAAATCGTGGACAGAATTCAGCAAACTCATTTATTGTGAGATTGTACAATGATATTAATTATGACTCAACTCCTCAGCCCGAAGAATTGATTCAATCATTTACTAGAGGAAATCTGGCTTCGGGTGATTCACTTGTTGAGCAATTCAATCTTGGTGCTTTTAATGTAGGGAATGTTCAGTTAATTGGGTTGGTTGTTTTCGGTGCAGATGAGGATAACTCTAACAACGAATTAATTTATGAGTTCACTGTATTCCCTCCACCTCCGGACTATAATGATATAGTTATTAATGAAATTATGTATGCTCCTTCAAGCGGACAACCTGAATGGGTTGAGATTTATAATAGATCAGAAACTTCTTATTTGTTAACTAACTGGCAATTAGGTGATGCGACAAGTTCTTCGGTTATAACAACATTACCTACAATAATTGAACCGGGTGAATATATTGTATTGACTAAGGATTCCTCAATTGTAAATTTTTATTCTATCCCATCAAAAATTATTGAAATGAATTTACCTGTTTTAAATAATCCCGGCGATGACGTTCTGTTAATGAACGAAAATATGTTTGTAATCGATTCACTATCCTATACAAGCTCTTGGGGCGGATCAAGCGGTAAATCATTGGAAAGAATAGATGTTAATTTGCCAAGTACTTTACAAAGCAATTGGTCTGAATCGATTGATCCGAAAGGCGGAACTCCCGGTAAAGTTAATTCAGTTATACCGAGAGAATTTGATTTAGCAATTACATATTTCAATTCAACTAGTTCATTTCTTTTTGTAGATGAAATTTCTTCATTCGAAGTAAATATAGTGAACTTAGGAACAAGCAGCCTACAAGATGCGAACTTAAATGTATATCTCGATTCTAACAATGATGAACTTTTTACCGAAGATGAAATTATTGCACAGTTTACCGAAATTGATTTTGAATCGAATCAAGAAATATCCAGAGAATTTAATTATACTTTTAGTTCAATCGGTAACATTAGCATGCTTGCGGTAATAAATCATCAAGAAGATACTTACCCAACAAATGATTCTCTATTTCTGCAAAAGGAGATTGTTAAACCTAACGTTGAACGCGATCAAATTGTTATTAATGAATTTATGTATGCTCCAACCGCTCCTTATCCGGAGTGGATTGAAATCTATAATTCCTCTGCAACAGCTTTTCAATTGCGGGATTTTAAAATTGCCGATTTAAATGATACTGTAACGATTAGTACACAAAACATTTTATTGCAGCCGGATTCATATCTAGTCATTTCGCGCGACAGCATAATAACTCAGCTATATGATATTCCATCGCAAGTAATTGTTCGTTCCTTCCCTACGCTAAATAATTCAGATGATAGAATTATGCTGCTCGATAATTATACAAGAATTATAGATTCTCTTGAATACTCATCCACTTGGGGAGGAACCGGAGGAAAATCTCTAGAACGAATTAATCCTTTTGGTAATTCTTCCGATCAATCAAATTGGGTAACATCAACTGATCCCAGCAACGGGACTCCGGGCAGATTAAATTCTTCGGCACCTAAAGATTATGATGTGGCTGTAATTGATTTTTACAGCAATCCCCAGCAGCCAATAATTGGCGAACCGGTTACATTTTCAATTGATCTAGCTAACCTTGGACTAAACATTGCTTCCTTTGTTGTCAGCCTCTATGAATCAAATACAGAAGGTGATAAACTTAATTTGTTGGAAACTCTGCAAGTAGAAAATTTAATTGCCGGAAATTGGCAGACATATAATTTCAATTATAGAATTGAATCTTTTGAAGGAGAAAAGTTTTTTATCGCTGAAGCTAATTATGAAGTTGATCAGGATTTTTCTAATAATTCATCTTTGTTATTTGTTTCATCTGCAGCGGCACCGCTTTCTATTATTATAAATGAAATAATGTTTAATCCGCAAGATGACGAACCCGAATGGATCGAACTTTATAACAACTCGACTAACACTATTAACTTAAGAGATTGGCAAGTATCTGATGTGATAACTAATCCGGTTTCTACAACAATCATTAGAGAAAATTTTTACATCGAACCGGGTAAGTTTGTCGTGCTATCGAAAGACTCGGGGATTTTTGGTTATCATCCCAATTTGTCAGAAGATGTAATTTTATTAAACTTTGCGACACTTAATAATACTGATGATGGAGTTGTTATTTATAATCGTTTCGATGAAACAATCGATTCGGTTTTTTATAATAATCAATTTTCAAAACGAGCGGGACACTCTATCGAAAGATTAGATTATGACGGCAGTTCCATTGATCCCGCGAACTGGAATTATTCAATTTCACCGCAACGAGGAACTCCCGGATTTATCAACAGCAGAATCCCCAAAAATTATGATTTGCTCGTAGATGATATTTTCATTCAACCAAGTTTTCCGGAACTCGGTGATGAGATTTCCATATCCATGTATATCACAAATAACGGTTTGTTCGAAGCAAATCAGTACACTGTAATTTTCGAAGCGGACTTTGGAGTTTATGAAGAGTTTCAAGGTCAAACACTAGCTGCTGGACAAACAGATTTGATTACTGTTTCTTCGTACTTCCAAATGCAGGAAAGCTTTACTGCAAAAGCAACGATTGTTTATGCTTTAGATGAAGACCAAGCAAATAATAGTTTAACAAAAACTTTTTATTCGGGTTATTCTCCTTCATCGGTCCTCATTAATGAAGTATTGTATGCCCCGACTAGCGATGGCACAGAGTGGGTTGAGCTTATAAACGCGACCAACACGAGTATTAATATCAAAGATTGGAAAATTGCCGAAGGAAGTACTTACAATTCACCAAGAACAATAACCGATCAAGATATTACTATTCTGCCGGGTGAATATATAATTGTTGCAGATGATACCTCAGGCGGTAAATTTCAACCAATGCCCGGTGTACATATTTTTCAAGTCGATTTCGGAACGATGAACACTACGGAAGACATTGTAACAATTTTTGATTTTAGAGGTGCCCTCATAGATAGTCTGAAATATTTTTCTTCTTGGGGTGCAGGAGCCGGAATTTCTTTAGAAAGAATTTCTCTGGCATTACCAACAAACGATAGATCAAACTGGCTTCCTTCAATTATGCTTGGTGGTTCTACACCCGGGATTTCAAACTCAACTGTAAATGTGACTCCAATTGATGAAAAGAAAATTGTAATTAATGAAATTATGTTTAACCCGGAAACCGATAATTCCGAGTTCATAGAATTTTTTAATACCTCTGATGAATTCATAGAAATTGCAAATTGGATTGTTGCAGATGAATCAAACAATAGGACTAATCTAAGTAGAACGAGCTTCGTGGTTTCTCCTAAATCATATTTTATTGTTGCGGGAGATTCTTCAATACTAATTAATTATCCCGAGCTAAGTGCTTTTAATCAGCTAATAATTGCGAACAGAAATTTAAGTCTCAACAACTCGGATGATTTAGTTATCATTACCGATGCATTCGGAAATACTGTTGATTCTGTTCATTACGAAAATTCTTGGCATAATCAAAAAACAATTTCAACACGAAATAAAAGTTTGGAAAGAATCAATCCTTTCTTGGATGGAAACGATAACAACAATTGGTCAACATCGGTTGCAAGTGAGGGCGCAACTCCGGGTAAATCAAATTCAATTTTTATTGACAACAAATCATCTAATAAAACTATTTCCGTCACACCAAATCCATTTTCTCCCGACGGAGATGGATATGAAGATTTCGTAATTATAAATTACAATCTTCCGCGCGAGGTAACTTCAATTCAAATAAAAGTGTTTGATTCAAAAGGAAGAAAAGTCCGGACAATAAACGAAGACAATATTTGGGGAAGTCAAGGTTCAATTATATTTGATGGTTACAGTGATGACGGTCAACCGCTTAAAATAGGAATATATATTTTGTTTATCGAAGCTTTGAATAGTGCAAGCGGAACAACCGATACATTTAAAGAAGTTGTTGTTGTTGCAAGAGAATTATAAAAAGTCATTCTTGTCTTTATTTTTTAGTTGTGTTATTTTTGTTTAGTAAATTGATAAAGACAAGGTGAACTTATGAACAATGAATTCGAAAATGAAATACTAATTCTTAATGATGTTTATTCTGATTTGATTGATGCAATCGAGCATAAACCGGCAACTCAGGATTTTGAACAATCGAGAATTTATACAGAGAATTTAATCTCTTATTTAAACAAGTGGGTGCTCGATATCAAAAATGTCAAGAATTTACTTGAAGCCAGAGAACCAATAAAAGATTTATCCGCAGACAACAGACCGGCATAAAAATGAATCCAATTAATGAAAGAATCCAAAAGTTTATTTCACTAAAAAATATTGCCGTCGCCGGAGTTTCAAGAAAACCCGCGACCGAAACAGGGAACATCATCTATAAGAAATTCAAAGATAACGGGTATAATGTTTTTGCCGTTAATCCTAATGCGGTTGAGATTGAGGGCGATAAATGTTATCCTAATTTAAAATCAATTCCTTCACCTGTTGATGGAGTTTTCATCAATACGTCTCCTTCGGTTACGATGAGTGTTTTGAAAGATTGCAAAGAAGCCGGAATCAAATATGCGTGGATCCATAGTTCAATCGGTAACGGAAGTTATAATAGTGAAGCTGAGAGATACTGTAATGAAAACGACATTGAATTAATTCCGCGCGGATGCCCGATGATGTACGTTGGTAAAGTTGATTTCCCCCATAAATGTTTAAAGGGAGTTCTAAAACTTACCGGTAAAATTCCGTTTGGATTATAACTACCCCATTCGGGTGATTCATTTTTCATTCTAATGCTTTATATTATTGCCATAATTAACACATTATGGACAATGAATAAAATCACTTTAGTATTTCTATTTATCATCCTCGCAATTTTTCTTACTGCAAAAAATGATCATGTCTTTCAAAATCTACAGGTCTCGTCATTTTCATTTGAAGAAGGCATCTCTCACCAAACTGTATATAATATTTATAAAGATAGTAAAGGTTTTCTTTGGTTTGGAACCATGTACGGTTTAGTCCACTACATGGGTGCTCACACAAATGTTTACCGTCACGAACCGAACAATAAGAATTCATTATCAAACGATGATGTGACAAAAATTTTCGAAGATAGAGATGGAAATTTTTGGATTGCAACTTTTGGAGGCGGTTTTAACAAATTCGATATAAAGAAGAACAAGTTCACAAGGTACACCCCTTCCTCGCTGAATTTAGTTGATGAATGCAATGGAATTGTCTGGGATATAAAGCAGTCTGAAAATGGGAAAATATTGATTGCTACAGATAATTATGGAATAATAGTTCTTGATCAAAAAAATGGTTCTTCCATTTTCGTAAATGATTTTGAGAACAACGATGAGGTAAATGGAGAAAAAAAGTTTGCAATAAACTCTTCCGGCGAGATTTTCTTAATTTCAAAATCTTATACGCTTTACAAATACAATGACATCTCAAATTCATTCAGCAAATATTCCTTTGAAGTTTTGGATTTAGACAAAGTTCGTTCAGTTTACTTTAAAAATCATATTGCATGGATCTACTCTGACGGAAAAATAATTCGCTATGATGAAAGCACTCACGAACATGAAGTAATTTCCGATAAGTTCCCCGAAATAAACTCAATTCAAAATATTACTGAAATTTTTGTCGATTCTAAAAACAATGTATGGTTCGGTTCGCTTGGAATTGTTGCAGTATTAAACTACGAATTAGAGCAAGTACATATATTTTCTTCTTCCGATACGGGAAAAAATAAAATTCATAGAGGGGCGGTAGTTTCTATAGTTGAAGATCGCGAAGGAACAATTTGGATTGGATCATATACCGGTGGAATAAATAAAATATTTTCCCGTGAGAATGTTTTCAAATCAATTAACTATAATGAACATGACTTAACTAAATTGCCCGGTAATATTGTCAGCTCAATATTACCGGTTAATGATAATGAATTATTAATCGGTACAAATGCAGGTTTATCAAAGCACAATAAACAAAACAATTCCTTCGAGAACTACTTCTTAAACAAATCGATTTTTTCGATTAAGCAAATTTCTGAAACCAACTTTTTAATTGGTACAAATTCCGGTTTATATTTGACGGATAATTCTCTCAATATTGAAAAACATTTTACTCATAATCCCCAAGAAGAAAATTCATTAACAGCCGGACCAATAATTTGTTTATTGATAGATAGCTCAAACAATATTTGGGCAGGAACAAATTTCGGATTAAACAAAATTGACAAAACAACTGATAAAGTTATACGGCTTACTGATGATCCCGCAATCAATAATGATATTACCGGCAATACAATTTTATCTCTCTATGAGGATGCAAAAGGTTATATCTATGCCGGGACATATAACGGTTTGAATCAATACGATCCAAAGACAAATACGTTTAGGATTTTTAGAAATGATCCGGAAATCCCTAATACAATATCAAACAATTATGTTTTTAGTTATTGCGAAGATGCTTATGGAAATCTATGGATTGGAACCGGCGGCGGATTGAATAAATTTAATCGTGATGATGGGACTTTCGAATTAATATCGGAGCAGCACGGACTTGGTAATTCTGTGATATTCGGTATCGTTGAATTTAACAATCATCTTTTTCTCAGCACGGCAAATGGTATTTCTGTTTTAGATTTAGAATCCGGACAAATAAATTCATTTACTTCCGAACATGGTTTACACGGAAATATGTTTACAGCTCGATCGTATTCAGTTTCTGGAAATGAAATTTATTTCGGAGGTGTAAATGGTCTGAGTATAATTGATACCGAAAATTATCTTAAATCTTCTGTAACCACACCAATTAAAATTTTATCCGTAACTAGTGCTGAAGAAAATCTCTTCCCGAATTTTGCTTATAACGAAGTTGCGAAATTGAAATCCCTTATAACACAAATTATCTCCGGTTTTATTTCACTTCTATGGATTTTATATCAGCGGAAAACATCAACTTTAAATACAAACTCGATGGCTTTGATACAACTTGGATTAATTCTTACAATAAACCATTTGCCGAATATGCTGTTCTTCCACCGGGGAAATATCAATTGATTGTTAAGGCAACAAATTCCACAGGATTTGAAAGTAGTGAAAGTTCATCATTATCTGTAATCGTAACTCCGCCTTTTTGGCAAACTTGGTGGTTTATACTGTCTATCTTAACTGTAATTGGAATTACTATATATTCTCTTCACAAATTTAAATTGGCGAGAGAACTAAAATACGCTGAAGAGATTGAAAGGATTAGAGCGGAAGAAGAAATAAAACTACGCAAAAAAGCTGCGGAAGATTTCCACGATGAACTTGGTCATAGAATTACAAAAATTTCACTCTATAATGAGCTATTGAAGAGAACTCTCAAAGATCAAGAATCAGGTAGTTTAACTTATATGCAAAAGATAAGTGAGTTATCGTCGAATCTTTCTTCCGGGGTTAAAGATTTTATTTGGACTCTGGATCCCGGCAAAGATACTCTTTATGATGTTGCAATCAGATTAAAAGATTTTGGTGATGATCTTTTTGATAAATCTTCAATATCGTTTAGAACAAGCGGGGTTGAAGAGAGATATAGTAATATAACTATGCCAATGGATTGGCGGCGACATACAATGCTCATATTTAAAGAAGCTATGAATAATATTCTTAAATATTCCAATGCAAAAAATGTTCTTTTAACTTTTTCGATTCACGAAAACGAAATTGATATTTCACTTACCGATGATGGTGACGGCTTTGATCTAAACAAAATTAAGCAAGGCAGAGGATTAAAAAATATTCGTATGCGAGCGGCTAGTTTAAACGGCAAGGTTGATATTGAAAGTACAAAAGGAGAAGGAACAAGCATACGACTTCATTCACAATTATCATAATACGGCTTTATTTTATCTAGTCATATTTATAACTTTCCCTCACTCAAAAACTATCCGGCTTATTTTAATGATATCAGTGATCATTGTTGAAGATGATTCCGAGATCCGTGAAAGTTTACAATTACTAATTAACGGAACAGTGGTTTACGAATGTCTTCAAACTTTTGAAGATGCCGAATCTGCATTAATATGGCTTGATGATGAAATCCCCGATGTTGTATTGATGGATATTGGTTTACCGGGTATGAGTGGAATTGATGCTATAAAAAAGATTAAAACAAAATATCCAAATTTGGATGTCCTGGTTTTGAGCATTCATGAAAATGACGAATACGTTTTTGATGCACTTTGTTCGGGAGCTTCAGGGTATTTAACTAAAGATTCTTCACCGCAAAAAATATTAGAAGGAATTAAAGAAACCCACAACGGCGGTGCGCCAATGAGCTCACAAATTGCTCGAATGGTTGTTGGTTCTTTTAAAGTCCAACCCGCTCCCGAACAATTAACCAAAAGAGAAACAGAAGTCCTTACCGAATTATGCAACGGTTCAAGTTATAAAACAATTGCCGATAAACTTTTCATAAGTGAAGAAACCGTTCGTAAGCATCTTAAAAATATTTACAAGAAGTTGGAAGTTCATTCAAAATCCGAAGCTGTCGCAAAAGCAATTCGAGAAAGACTAATCTAAAAATTCATTTCAAAATACCCCGATTGGGTAATACAACCCTTGCCAATTCATTAGTATCATTGCATTAGAATTCTTTCAATCAAAAGGGGGTAACATGAAACTATTCGATATTCTAATCGCCATTGTTGTTGCATTGATAAGTCAACTTCTGATTAACGCGCAGACTTTTAACAGAGATGCCGCAAATATAATCAACCAAACAAGCACAGATGTAAATTATGCAGGTGCCGCATGGATTGATTTTGATAATGACGGTGACCTCGATCTCCATGCAACAAAAAATCATTTGTTCATAAATAACGGAGACGGGACTTTTATTTATGATAACAGCAGTATTCAAGCAAACAACCCCGGAAATGCTAACGGCGTGAGTTGGGCTGATTATAACAATGACGGAATTTTAGACTTTGCAATGGCCGGCTCACCTATATTTCTATTTAAAGGAGAAGGTTCCTCTTTCGAAAGGATAACTAATACGGTTTTTAATCCCACCAACGATTATAGAGGTTGGGCACCTGCTTGGGCAGATTATAATAACGACGGCTTCATTGATCTTGTTGTTACACATGCTGTTGGTTTTCATAATGGGGGAAATAACCCCACATTTCTTTTTATGAACAACGGCGACGGCAGATTTACACGTATAGAAGATTATGAATTCACACAAAACCTTGCACCTTATACAATTCCGACTTGGACAGATTATGATCAGGACGGAGATTTAGATTTGTTCATTGGTAGCGGACCGGCAGGAAGTGCAGCACGTGATTATATTTACATAAATCAACTTATTGAAACCGGTTCAGTCGATTTCATTCGATTGGAAGATGGTCCATTAGGTACTGATTTACAAGATGGTCAAACTTATAACACTATCGATTATGACAACGATGGCGACTTTGATATTTTCTTAACTAATTATAGTGCTGTCCCTGATCGATTTTATATTAACGATAATGGAACTTACGTTTCAACATCAACAGCATTTACTGTCACAGGCTCAAACTTGGCAAACAATTGGGGGGACACTGATAACGACGGAGATCTTGATTTACTTGTAACAAGTGAAAACGGGAACTCTTTTTACAGAAATAACGGTGATGGTACTTTTACAAAAATTACCGACAATGGTATTAGCCCAACCGGTGCAACACGCGGAGCTTCTTTCGGTGATTATGACGATGACGGTGATCTCGATCTTTTCATTTCCGGTAATTCATTGGGAAGAGGTTTATACATTAATGAATTAGACAACGACAACAATTGGGTAAAATTTATTCTTCAAGGAACCGTATCAAGCAAAACCGCAATTGGCGCTAAAGTGAAAGTGAAAGCAATAATTGACGGCAATGAAACTTGGCAAATCAGAGAGTTGCTTGCTCAAAATAGTTTCGGCGCTCACAATAGTTTGGTCGTCCATTTTGGTTTGAAAGACGCTTCCGTAATTGAACAAGCAACTATTGAATGGCCATCGGGTCAAACAAGTGAATTATCTAATCTTACGATTAACGAAACTCATAATGTAACCGAGACTATACCAAACGGTTTTATGCGAGCAAATTTTTCCGCTGATGAAATTGAAGATTTTGGTGAAATAACTGTGCAGTTTGAAGACTTAACTTTTACCGATCCCGCCAACCCTATTACAAATTGGGAATGGGATTTAAACAATGACGGTACAATTGATGCTACCGAGCAAAATCCACAATGGACATATAGCGAAGTCGGTATTTATACCGTAAAACTGATCGTTACTAATTCAAGTGGTAGCCAGGAATTAACTAGAGAAAATTATATTGAAGTGAAAGTAGAACCCGGAATACCGGTAATTCTAAGTTCTAATCCATCGGCTTCCTATACATTAATTGCCAAAAACGGATCGGTTGGATTCAGTGTTACCGCCGAAGATCCAACCGGATATGAGCTAGATTATGCTTGGACAAAGAATGGCATCAGCGCTTCAACAAGTTCAACATACAATTACAGTTCATCATTTATTTTACCGACACCAAGAACAGATACTGTTTCTGTTACAATTTCTAATCCGATGAACTCAATTTCAAAAACTTGGTTCGTAAATGTTGTGGACGATCCCACAAGTGTTGAAGATGAATCAATTCCAACGGAATATAGTTTAGCGCAAAATTATCCTAATCCGTTTAATCCGTCAACAACAATTAATTACTCGATTCCAAAACATTCACATGTCACATTAAAATTATTTGATGTACTTGGAAATGAAATTGCAATTTTAGTTAACGAGCAAAAATCAACCGGGACTTATTCAGTCGATTTCAATGCTGATCAATTTTCAAGCGGAATATATTTTTACAGTTTGAGAGCCGGAAATTTTTCAACGGTTAAAAAAATGACTCTCATAAAATAATCACCTCCTAACAATGCCGTGTTCATTTAGCAATGGGGGGATGGACACGGCATCTATTCAAGGATAACATTATGAAACTAATATATCTGTGTATCTTAGTGCTTACTTTTACTTTATCAAGCAAAGCACAAACTCAAAAATCTTGTGAATCGTTAAACTTCTCCCAATTTGATTTTTGGATTGGTGAGTGGGATTTAACCTGGTATGATTCTGATGGAAACGAGTATAAAGGTCATAACTCTATTTCTAAAATTTTAGACGACTGTGTTATCGAAGAAAATTTTGAAGATTATAATTCGGGATTCAGAGGTAAAAGTGTTACAACTTATTCTTCTCTGAAAAATAAGTGGCTTCAAACATGGGTCGATAATACCGGAAACTTTATGGTCTTTGGAGGCGGTGTTGATAAAGAGAATATGATCTTGTCGAGAAACTTTATAAACCCCGAAGGAAATGAGATCTATCAGCGAATGATTTTCCACTCAATTGAAAAAAACTCGTTGATTTGGAATTGGGAGATGTCCCTAGATGGCGGACAAACTTGGGAGTTGCGCTGGCAGATTTTTTATAAGCGAAAATAACTGAAGTTTCACAATCTCATCGATTACCCGCTTTAAATGTGATATTATGTCAACATATCTTTTAATATATTAAATAATTTTATTGTGTATTAAAATATAAAAGTATAGTTTATTAGCGTCTTTTTTCTCACATAGACTCCATATACACATTATCATATAAATCCACCAATGGGTGCGAACGTATTACTGAACATTCCGAGTAAATGTTATTGACCAGCCACAATAGCATCATGATATGATGTTCTTTTGAGTGTTATCAAATTCAATCAAATTAACAATCATATTCATACTTAGTATTATTTCTTTAGAAACATAAATACGAGGGTGCTCTAATGAAATCTTTACGAGGATTCCTACCTGTATTTTTGCTATTTGTTTTTTCTACATTAGCAATAAATGCTCAGATAGGTACGCCGAACCTTTCCGCACCAATTAACGGTGCAACTTACATTACTACTTCACCAACGCTTAGTTGGTGGTATGTCGCTTCTGATTACTCGCCGGGTCCTTTTACTTTCTCGGTGGAAATCAGTACTAGCTCAACTGATTTTTCAGGTTCAAATTTAGTTTACATCACTTCAATATCTACTTATGGTGCGGGTTATTTAACTGTTCCTTCCAGTGCAGGATTAGTCGTCGGTATAACATATTACTGGAGGGTTGGAATTGGAACTACTTATTCAGCCATCTGGAGTATGACTCCTTCATCGGGCTATACTGATCCAACAGGTTATTCACTCGCTGTGAGTGTTGTCGGAAACGGAACTGTTACAAAAACTCCCGACTTAACATCTTATATAACCGGATCAACCGTAAGCTTAAATGCTGTTCCAGCCAGTGGATGGATTTTCAGCGGTTGGAGTGGCGATGCGAGCGGTACTTCAAATCCTCTATTAGTTACAATGAACAGTAATAAATATTTCACTGCAACCTTCACACTTCCAGCAAGCCCGATTCTAGTTTCCCCAGACAATGAAGCTGATGAAGTGACATTATATCCTAGGTTTTCATGGAATGCCTATATCGGTGCAACATCTTATAATTTACAAGTTTCTACAGAGGATACTTTCGCAACAACCATAATTGACTTAGTTAAACAGGCAAGCGATATCGATGCACTTTACCATGATGTCACAGGTGCTGCATTAGTTCCGCTAACACAATACTTCTGGAAAGTAATTGCAACCACTGCAACGGGCTCTATTACTTCCGACACGTGGAGTTTTACCACAAAAGAGATTTTACCACCGGAACCTTTCAGTCTTCTATTTCCTTATAACGGATTTAACATTTCGGGTATAAATACCCCCTTTTCTTGGGAAGCGTCACAAAATGCATCAAGTTATAATCTGATAATCGTAGATATAACAAATCCTACACCTGATACCTTAATAAATATTATTACTACAGACATCCAATATGTTGTTCCTGAGCTTCCCGGGTCAAGTCATTTCCAATGGAATGTTATTGCTTCCAACGATGGAATTAAGCTTGACGCTGCAACATCCTTCAATTTTACATCTGGAAATACATACTATGTAGCAACAACAGGAAACAATAGTAATCCCGGAACTGAAGCATCACCATATTTATCTATTAACTATGCAATAGATAATGTTCCGCCTGGAAGTCTTATAAAAGTTAAAAACGGTGTATACTATGAGTTGGTTGAAGTTGAAATACCTTTAACAATAATTGGCTACGGTAGTTCTTACCCAAGCATAGTTGGATTACGAATAACTTCTTCCTTTGTGAATATCGCGAATTTCAAACTACTGTCATCAAATCCTTATGGTGTTTCTATTGGGCCGTTTCTACCTATTTCAAACATTTCATTAGATAACATACAAACGGTAAGTGGAAGTACATTCACTAATGGCTTTGTAGCTTATCTTGTTGATTACCTGACAGTTACAAACTGTAATTTCTCAAATAATTCTAATATTGGCATTGAGCTGTTGCAATGCAGTAATGTTTTATTTGATAACGTTATTGCAAATGAAAATCTCTTGGGTATGTCATTCTACTCATGCAGTAATTCTACATTTAATTATGTCACAGCGAAACAAAATGAGGCAATTGGCTTTGCGCTAACAGATAATGTGGACTTAGGATTCAACAATATAAAAGCAGGATTAACTACTGATGAGTTTAATAATCTTTTGGGTGGTATACCAACTCAAGAAATTGGTATTTCTTTAGGTGCAAACGAAAATATTTCATTTAATGGCGGAATTATTGGTTACAATACAAATTTTGGAATCTATATGACTCAAAGCAACTTTGTTGCAAACCCCATAAGTATATTGGGACCACAAATGTTGCATGAATTACTTGATATAACATTTTCTGGTGATTTTGAAATCTTTCGAAATTCATTCGGAGTATTTCTGTCTTCACAATATAGCGGTCTTGAGATGAAGAATATTTCATTCCTATTTGGTTCTAAATTTATAGATAATTGGACTGCTGAAATCTATTTAGAAGGAAATATAACCGGAACCCTATTTGATGGAATAGAACTCTCTACCTCAGTAGCAGGGAGAGGTTTTGCAATCGGAGGCTATGGGGGTTTCCCTGGATTACAGCCGGAGAACATTAAAATTAATAATTCACTCTTTTCAGGTTATTTGGATCAATCAGCTATTTCCCTAACAAATATGTCTTCTGCTGCCATTAATAATGTCGATGCTCGTAATAATATTTTCCTTGATGCTGTTGATTATAATGATATTGAGAGATTGATTTATCACAAAGTGGATATGAATGAACTTGGTTTAGTGGACTTCTCGGGTTCCAGTGTTAGTCTAAATCCGGAAATTACTGT
Organism: Melioribacteraceae bacterium; assembly: GCA_030584085.1. Classification (NCBI taxonomy): domain Bacteria; kingdom Pseudomonadati; phylum Ignavibacteriota; class Ignavibacteria; order Ignavibacteriales; family Melioribacteraceae; species Melioribacteraceae bacterium. Next base: position 80,284 of record CP129490.1, on the reverse strand, counting down.
GGAAAGTGTAAACCCTGCATATACCGGTGCTACATATCTTTTAGATGTTTATTTCAATCCTAAACTTGAAGGTTATGTTCTACTTACCGGAGAATTCACTTATGATAATACTAAGTTAGAATATCTCGGCTACTTGAATGACGGATTAATTAATGATGCTACTTGGTCTTACTTCTCTGTTTCAAATACAGTTACCGGAGGTATCGGCGAACTAACATTCGCCGGTTGGGGGTTATCAGCAATTGATGAACCGGGTAAACTCTTTACACTGCAAATGAAAGTCCGTGGTGACGCAGCTGCTCCCGGCACTGCGGTAATCGAGGGAAATTCATTTGACTTTACCGCGTTAAATACCAACGCGATTGACTATACTGTTAATGTCACCAACGGAATTATAGATTACTTTGCTCCAACGGGCATAGTAGCAGATAAAGGAGACGTAACACTCGACAAACAAGTAACAATGGACGATTTCTATCTGCTTCTTTTATACTTAAACGGCAGCAGTAATCTTATAACCGATCCGCAAGCTTTGGATAACGCGGATTTCAACGATGACGGTGTTATTAATCTTACCGATCTTAATGAACTTTATGCATTCATAACCGGCGAAACTCCGAGTTCTGTTATAGCTAACGGTGGATTCAATTTAGCAAATGCAGTAATTATGAAGGAAGAAAAACTCGTTCAAATTCCTTTAGAAATTATTAACGCCGAGCACTTATTCAACATAACTGTTGAATTTGAATATGACCCAGCTATACTGAATTATCAATCATTTTCTTCTCTATATAAAATTGATGGGTATACAGTACTAGGTTATGAAAAGCAGCAAGGTATTTCAGTCTTTACATTCTTTTCGAATAAGGAATTAAATGGCACAATAACTCCGGGTGAAATCTATTTTAGAATTAATGAAATGAGCTTTACCGAAACAAATGTTAAAACAAAATATACTCTCAACGGAAAAGAAACACTCTCTGGACCAACTCTAACAGTTTCACCAAATGGTGTAACTGAAGTTGTGGATGAAGAAATGCCTTCGAAATTCGAAGTCTATCAAAATTATCCGAATCCGTTCAACCCGACAACAAAGATTAAGTATACAGTACCGGATGCCGGCTTTGTAACAATAAAGGTTTACAACATACTTGGTCAACTGGTTAATACATTGGTAAATACTGAAATGAACTCAGGTGTTTATGAAATTGTTTGGAACGGAAAGAATAATTATGGTTCGCAAGTTTCGGCAGGTGTTTATATTTATAGAGTTACGGCAGGTAAAAATATTGCAGTTAAAAAAATGATTCTCATAAAATAATACTGTTTGTTGAGTTGCACTTTTGGTATCAAGCAATCAACATAAATTGGGAGATGAGAAAATGCGAAAAGCATTTTATTCGAATAATCACTAACACTACTTAGCATGGCTGTAAAAACGAATCACTCTTTTTAGCTATAGTGTTAGATAATAAGCACCCTAAAAAAACGGTCTCTCATTGGGAGACCGTTTTAATTTCCTCATCATTTTTTTTGATCTGTTATTTCAACAGCCTTTTTTATTTTGTAATTTCAAATAAAAAATTATTCGTAAATGATCTCAGCCTGGCAAGAATATTTATCTAACAAACGAAACGTTTATAATCTCACAACAACATTTTCAGTTCTCATTCCGGTTTTAATTTTCCTACCAATGTATCTGACACATATTGAAACTCGTGATGGATTTGCCTTCACCGATCCTTTACTGGATTTATTCAGCCCGGTTGATCTTACATGGTGGACGTTTATAATTATTTATCTCGGATTAATACTTGCGGTTTTTCATCTTCGCAATTATCCCGGGATATTATTGCTCGCTCTTAAAGCTTATACAATTACCGCAATCTTCAGAATTATTGCGATGTATTTTCTTCCGTTAAATCCTCCTTCAACCATAATTCTTCTGAATGATCCATTTGTGCAGTTTTTTGGAACGGGAGAAATACTAACCAAAGATTTATTTTTTTCGGGTCACACATCTACGATGTTTATATTTTATTTAACTGCAAGAAATCGAGTTTATAAAAATTTATTTTTAGTCGGAACAATATTCGTTGGAGCTTTTGTATTGCTTCAGCATGTGCATTACACAATAGATGTTATTGCTGCTCCGTTTTTTGGCTATGGTGCTTTCGTATTCTCAAAATGGATCAATAATAAATTTGAAAAGTAATTTACTTGTAATGGAATTTTCTATGTCATATTTTTGTTTGGAATTGTGTTCAACTTGGGAGATGTTATGATTTCTGACGCAGTTTATTATCATTACTTAAACGCACTACTTGAAGGAAATAAGGCAGAGTGTGTAAAAATTATAGCCGATTTGCTTGAAAGAAACGAAAGTGTTAAAGATATATACACGAAAATCTTCCAAAAATCGATGTATCGTATTGGCTACCTTTGGGAACATAATCGTACATCAGTAGCAAATGAACACCGCGCCACAAAAATTACCGAAAGTCTATTAAACCTTGTTTATCCTAAAATTTTAGAGACCGAGAAAAATTCGAAGAAAGTAATAATTACCTGCATCGATAAAGAATTTCATGAACTTGGTCCCAAAATCGTCTCGGATTATTTCGAACTGATGGGTTGGAATTCAATTTTTCTTGGAGCAAATACTCCCCAGGATGATATCCTCAATTTAATAAAAGAAGAAAAACCCGATCTTGTAGGTATTTCTAACAGTTTCTATATAAATGTTGCCAGACTTCTTAAAATGATTGAAAAAATTAAAGCTGAGTTCCCAGAACAAGAAGTTATAATTGGCGGACAAGCTCTCGATGAAGAAGTAACCAAGTCTTTATCACAATTTGATAAAGTTCATTTCATTTCTTCTCTCGATGTTTTGGAAGAATTCATAAAAGAGAGAACCAACTGATCCCATTAGTACTTCATTAAATAAATTCATATTTGTATTTTTCCTTCATAACTATTTACCGAAGGAATTTCTATGAAACTATATTCAAATGTGATATTTCTATTAGGACTATTTTTCTTTCTCGGTTGTTCGCAAAAAACTAATTCCGACATTAAAGATGTAATTCCCGTAGTAAAATTACTTGCCGGACAAACTGATTCTATTCTTGTAAGTGATTTGTTTTATGCGGAAAATTATGATCTTACCTTTAAGAAAAATCCCAACATCAAAATCGATTACTTAAAAGAGTCGAAAACCTTAGTTCTTCAAGCCGGAGATGATTATGAGGGAATGACTTTGGTTGATTTTGATTATAGTGGTCAAACTTATTCAATTCCGGTTACGGTTGAACTTCTACAGTCACACACTTTTAGTTTTGCACCAAATAAAAAATACAATTCAATTAATCTCTTTGGTAGTTTCAATCAATGGAACAGACAAAATTTACCGATGACAGATGAAGATGGAAATGGAACTTATGAAATTACTCTTCCATTTGAGGCCGGAGTTTATGAATACAAATTTTTTGCAGATGGAGAAGAGTTATTAGATCCTTCCAATCCTGAAAAACGACCCAATGGAATCGGTGGTGAAAATTCAATTATAAAAATTGAACCTCGCCATACAGATGAAATTTATCTTCATCAACTAAAATATGAAGAGGAATTTAACCAGTACATTTTTGAATTTGAGAATAAGAGCAAAGAAACATTTATCAACACGGATAATGTTGTTGCTTTGGTCAACAATAAAAAAGTTGAGTCAACGAATTTATCGGTTAACGGTTCTATCGTTAAAATAAAATTGGATAAACCAAATGGAGAAAATTTAATACGGGTCGGTGTAACAAATAACGGACAAGTTTCCAATATTCAATATGTACACACTTACGACGGTAAACCTATTGATAACAATTACTGGACTTGGTATGATGGTGTGATTTACTCATTAATGGTAGATCGTTTTTATGACGGTGATCTTTCATTAAATAATCCCATTAAACATGATTCACTTGCGGATAAAGCGAATTACATGGGCGGAGACTTACAAGGTATAATTAATAAAATTAACGCCGGCTATTTCGATTCATTAAGCGTAAATGTAATATGGATTTCCCCGGTTTACGATAATCCAAATGAAGCATATAGAGAATATCCCGAACCGCATCGTTACTTCAGCGGTTATCACGGCTATTGGCCGATTCATCATTTGAATTTGGAAGAAAAATTTGGATCGATGGATAAGCTTAAAGAACTTATAAAAACCGCTCATAGCAAAAACATAAAAGTACTTTTAGATTTTGTTTCGAATCATGTTCACAAAGATCATCAGTTTTATAAAAATCATCCCGAATGGTTTGGTCAGCTTGAACTGCCGGACGGAAGATTGAACTTAAGATTCTGGGATGAATTCAGATTAACAACATGGTTTGAACCTTACCTCCCATCTTTTGATTATATAGGTTCTCAAGAAGCATTGGATGTAATGACCGAAAATGCTGTCTGGTGGTTGAAGAGTACCGGAGCCGACGGCTTCCGTCACGATGCAGTCAAACATGTCCCAAATGAATTTTGGAGAGAACTTACCAGAAAAATAAAAAAGGAAATTTCCGATCCGGAAAATAAATACGTTTATCAAATCGGTGAAACGTTCGGTGATTATGAACTTGTAAGTTCATATGTAAATAATGGTCAGCTTAGTTCTCAATTTAATTTTGAACTCTATAATACTGCACAAGCCGCATTTATTGATCCCGACTATTCATTTAAAAATTTGGATGATGAAATAAAAAAGACATCCGAAGTTTACGGCACAATTCATTACATGGGCAACATAATGGATAGTCATGACAAAAATAGATTTATGGCTTATACCGATGGCGATTTGGAACTTGCACAATGGAGTGCTGTTGAAGAAGGATGGAATAACCCACCGCGAGTTGATGATCCAAAAAGTTATGATAAAATGAAATTGTACATGGCTTACATGAATTCGATTCCGGGATTACCGGTAATTTATTATGGAAGCGAATTTGGAATGACCGGAGCATCTGATCCCGATAATAGAAGAATGATGCGATTCGGTAATGAACTTAATGAATACGAAAAAGAAACTTTACAAGATGTAAGAGAAATTGTTAATCTAAGAAAAGAACATCCCGCCTTACGCTACGGAGATTATTATAACATAAAAGCTGATGAAAATATTTTTGCTTACATCCGTTCATATATGAATGAAAGAATACTCGTAGTAATAAATAAAAATGAAAATCCACAAAATGTTGAATTGAATTTGCCACCAGTTTATAACGCTAATGAAATTGTAAACTTAACTTCGGATGAAGTTATTCGTTTAAGTAATTCTGTTAGCAATTTCAACATGGATGGAATTAGCTGGAAGATGTTTTTGATAAAGTAGTCGGTAGTCAGAATTCAGAACACAGAAGCCAAAATAAGGGTGAGTTTAATACTCGCCCACTATTTCTTATATACAGCTTTTCTATGCCCTACTTTTAGAATTACAATAATTAACTCGTTTTTTTCTATCCTATATATAATTCTATAATCTTGGATCCGAATCCTAAAGAGGTCCGTTGAGCCTGCTAATTTTCGAACTTTTTTAGGGAGGGGATTTTTTGACAAATCTTCAACTTTTTTGACTACCCTTTGAATAATATTGTGAGGTAGTTTTTTAAGCTCTTTAAGCGAAGAACTTGTCCATTTTATTTTATAATAATCCATCTTTTCTGAGTTGTTCTAAAACTTTATCGTGATCAACTAAGACATCTTTTTCTCTAGTCGCGGCAATTGCTAAATCTTCGATATCTTCAAGAAGTTGGTTGTAATCATTTATACTCAGAATGACTTCCTTTTTATTTCCCTTTTTATCGGTAATATATTTTATTCTATGTTTCTTCTTATCTTTTAACATCACAATCCCTTTCGAATTAAAACTTAATATAATATGTAGAGACTTGATTAATCAAGTCTCTACAAAAATTTTATTATGATTTCACTAGGTAAATATGTTCTTGTCTTGGTGAAATAAACTCACAACCATCTTTTGTAATTACAACTTCTTCTTCAATGGTTGCAATTCCGTAACCGTCGATTGTTAGTCGCGGTTCAATTGTAAAAACTTGGTTTTCTTCAAGTGGTAGATATGGTAAATTACCATATCGCTCCCATCTTGGAGAAAGCAATGCACCGCCGTCATGAGCAACTCTTCCTAACTGATGACCGAGTGCATGAGGATATTCTTCGTAACCGCTGTTTACAATATAACCTCTTGCAATGTCATCAATTTCGCATCCTTGTTTTCCCGGTTTAATTGCATTTGCTGACTGAGTTATTGAATCACGAATTACATCAAATCCTCTTTGAACAGGATCGGGAGCTTTATCTTCGCCGGGTTTTAGAACATACCATGTTCTTTGTAAATCGGAGCAGTAACCTTTGTAATTTATACCGAAGTCCATATTAATAACATGTCCCGGCTCAATTTTTTTATCGGTTGGACCGGCATGCGCACCTGCGGTATCGGGACCGGTAAAAACAGACGGACAATATTCTTTATCCCATGCCAAACCGAATCCTTTTTCTTCAACAATTTTATGAACAAACTGAGCGACTTCTTTTTCACTTATTCCGGGTTTTAAGTATTCCGTAACTTGATCAAATATTTTTAAGGTTTCGGTAATTGCTTCTTTCATGATTGCAATTTCTTTATCGGATTTTCTTCCTCTTAAAGCAGCGACAATTTCTTCCGATGAAATCAATTTATCTTTATGAGGTGTTCCGTTAAGATGTTCCATAAGTTCCAGATACATTCCGTGAGTTAATCCGTCCGCCAAAGTTGAATTACGTGAATAATTGATAGCGATTTTATTTGGTTTAATTTCGTTCAAGACTTCAAGGAGTTTATCTTTTACATGCTTAAGATACCCTTCAACTCTTTGGAAAGTACCGACAAGTTTCATATTAGCAATTTCAAGCGAACCGACAATTGCTATTGTTTGTCCGGTTTTTGTAATTATAAACGCACTCTGCCACGTACAATTTGTCCCGGCAATCATATCCATCATCGGATCGTTAATGTTTCCGCTTTCACGAACAAAAGTCATCCACATATCAATATTTTTTTCTTTTAAAATTTCTACGGCTTGTTTTTGTTTTTCGAGAATCATTGCTTTATCCATTTTGTATCCTCATTAGATCTTTATGTGAGAAAATAATTGATAGGAATAAACTTAGCCAAACTGATTCATCCGTGCAAGATTTTTAGAATTAATCCTTATTTTTATGAACGAATCTATCAAGTAAGACGTCTAAAAAACATTCTGTAAAAAACGAGGGAATAATGAAAACAATATTCACTTTTCTATTTCTCACCTTTTCACTTTTTGCTTCCGATACTTATTTCACAACTGATCCAACACTTTCACCCGATGGTTCACAAATTGCATTTTGTTATGACAATGATATCTGGGTCGTCAATTCAAATGGCGGACAAGCATTCCGATTAACCGGTATGGATGGTCGTGAATCCGAACCGGCATATTCACCCGATGGGGAATGGATTGCTTTCACCGGAAGACAGGACGGGAATCCGAACGTTTACTTGATGCCCGCATCCGGCGGTGAAATTGTTCAACTCACTTTTCATGATGATAATGATTACGTTGATTCTTGGTCATGGGATTCAAAGTACATTTACTTTTCTTCTAGCCGATATAATTATAAATCGACCTATAAGATTTCCATAAATGGCGGAACGCCCGAAAGATTATTTGATCACTATTTTAATTGGCCTCATAATTTAGTTGAAGATCCCAAGGAAAATATAGTTTACTTTAATACATCCTGGGAAAGCTATAATTTCCCTATGAGGAAGCGTTACGTCGGTGCATTTAATTCTGATATACAATCCTATAATTTCGATACTGGTGAATATAAAAAGCTTACTACGTTTGAAGGAAAAGATACCTGGCCGACAATTGATAGAAACGGAAATCTTTATTTCGCATCCGTTCAATTCAATAATGAATATAATCTTTATAAGTATGAAAATAATAACATCATTAGACTAACTGATTTTGAAAGGACAATTAAAAGACCCCGAGTAAGTGCGGACGGCAGCGTTATTGTCTTCGAAAAAGATTATCAGATTTACAAATACAATGTAACCGACGGTTCATCTCAATTAGTTGATATCTCTTTATTTCGGAATAATACATTATCTCTTAACAAAGAATTCAGCACAAACAGTAAAATTTCTTCATTCGATGTTTCATCCGACAATAAAAAAATTGCATTCGTATCGAGAGGAGTTTTGTTTGTATCTGATATTGAAGGAAAATTTGTTAAAAAATTAAATACAAATTCTTCCGAAAGAGTCGTTGATGTTTTCTGGCTTTCGGACAATGAAACAATTCTATTTACACAAACCGTTAGAGGTTGGCCTAATATTTTTACAATTAAAGCCAATGGCAACGAAAGTGCGGTTCAAAGAACTGAAGGCGCGGCAAGTCATCAATCAATCACTTTTAACAGCGATAAAAGTAAAGCTCTTTATTTAAGCGGCTCTCAAGGATTATACATGCTTGATTTGAAAAGTTTTGAAAGCGAACAATTAATCGAAGATGAATTCTGGGCAGTCTATCCCTCGACAGCATACTTTTCACCCGATGATAAATATGTAGCATATTCGTCTTATAGAAACTTCGAACAAGATATTTTCATATATGATCTGGATAAAAAAACCACACAACATTTAACAAAAACCGGAGTTAGTGAAACAAGTCCTTATTGGTCTCCCGATGGAAAGTACCTTTATTTTACAGCCGATCGTTTTAATCCAACTTACCCTTCCGGATTTAAGGATTCAGAGATATATCGAATTGCACTCCAAAATATTGACGATGACTTTAAGTCCGATGAATTTGAAAAACTTTTTACGAAGGAAGAAAAAGACACAAGCAAACCGATTGTAAAAATTGATTACACCAATATTGAAAATCGTTGGGAAGAAATTGTAACATTTCCACAAAATCAATTTGGAACTCATGTTATTCAAGAAAACGGTGCAACTTATGTTTTTTATACATCCAACCATGATAATGAAGGATGGAATTTATGGAAAACAACTATTAAACCTTTTGAAAAAACAGAACATAAAAAACTCGATGGCGCAAAAGGAAACGGTTTTAATATAGTTGAAGCCGATGGGAAATACTATGTTATGATGGGAAGCGATATTTACAAACTAAACCTTTCGGGAAATAAGGTTGAGAAAATTTTGGTCGATTTTAAGTTCACCAGAAATCTTCAATCGGATTTTACGCAGATGTATTATGAAGCGTGGGCAAAGCTAGCGGAAAATTTTTATGACGAAGATTACCATGGCGTAAACTTTAGTGAACTTCGCGATTATTATGCACAATTTTTACCGTACGTAAAAACGAGGATAAACCTAAGAGTTATTATGGATGATCTTCTGGGTGAACTAAATTCCTCTCATCTTGGTTTTTACAGTACCGGCGATGAAGAAAAAACATTTTATGATAATAAATCCGCTAACACGGGAATATTATTTTCTAATAGCAATCCATTTGTAGTTGAAAGAATAGTTAATCAATCTCCCGCAAGCAAAGGAAATAAGGATATTCGCAAAGGTGACAAACTTATAGCCGTAAATGGTGTGCGTATCGATGAATCAAAAAACCGGGAAAGTTATTTTATCTCACCTTCTCTTGATGAAGAAATAGAACTAACCTTTGAAAGATCCGGTTCAGAATTTTCAGTGAAAATTAAGCCGCTGAATAGTTCCGACTTCGAAGTTCTACTGTACGATGAGTGGATGGATGGAAACCAAAAACGTGTTGACGATAAGAGTAAAGAAAGAATCGCTTACATTCACATGAAAAACATGGGACAAAGTGAATTGCAAAGATTCAAAAAAGAAATTGCCGATGAATGGCATTATAGAGATGCATTAATTTTGGATCTCCGTTACAACCGTGGTGGGAACGTACATGATGAAGTTTTACAAATGCTAAGTCAAAAATCTTATCTGCAATGGAAATATAGAGACGGTAAACTTACTCCGCAACCAAATTTTGCGCCGTCAGACAAGCCAATAGTTTTATTGATTAATGAACAATCTTTAAGTGATGCCGAAATGACTGCCGAAGGTTTTCAAACTTTGAAATTGGGAACAATAATCGGTAACGAAACTTATCGTTGGATTATTTTTACAACAAATCTCCCATTACTTGACGGAACAATTTTCCGACTTCCTTCGTGGGGTTGCTACACTCTTGAAGGAGAAAACATTGAGAAAGTTGGCGTTGCACCGGATATTCTCGTTATAAATACATTTAAAGACCGGCTTGAAGGAAATGATCCACAGCTCGATAACGCAATTGACGAAATCTTAAAACAATTGAAATAATCTTGTTTATTTCCCGAAGGTATTTATATTGCCTTCGGGAATAATTATTTACTATTTGATTTATGACACTGTTAATTCTATATCTGGCTATTGCTATATTCTTTTCATTCCTTTGTTCGATGCTGGAAGCAATAATTCTTAGCTCCAATTCGACGTTTATTGAAATAAAATTGGAAGAAGGAAAAAAATACGCAGCCAAGCTCAAGCGTTTAAAAGAAAATATCGATCAACCGCTTGCTGCAATCTTAACTCTTAATACATTTGCTCACACAATTGGTGCTGCCGGCGTTGGTGCACAAGCACAACTAATTTGGGGAGATGAATATCTTTCCGTAGTATCGGTTGTCCTAACATTATTAATTCTCTTCTTTTCGGAAATCATACCTAAAACAATTGGGGCAACATACTGGCAGGAGTTGATTCCTTTTGCAACCTATGCAATTAGATGGATGATTTTAATTCTATACCCATTCGTGTTTATTAGTCAACAACTAGCCAGAATTACAGGAAAGGGGAGTGAAGAGACATTCTTTTCACGCAATGATTTTTCAATAATGGCAAAAATCAGTTCCAAGAAAGGAGTTTTAAATAAAGACGAATCTAAAATGCTTATTCATTTGATCGATTTTAATAAGATACTTGTCAAAAAAATATTAACCCCCAGAACAGTAGTGCAATCAGTAAGTGAAGATATTACCGTGGAACAATTTCATAAAATGTTTGAAACCAAGATATTCTCAAGGATTCCTATTTACAAAGCTCATCGCGAAAATATTACCGGGTATATTTTAAAAGATGAAGTTCTTTTAGAGATGATAGAAAGAAACTACAGTAAAAAACTTGTTGAGTTAAAAAGAGAAATTACAATTGTATTTGAAAACTATCCCGTCTCCAAACTTTTTAAAGATATGATTGATAACAAAGAACAAATTGCACTTGTTATTGATGAACATGGAGGGATGGAAGGAATTGTTACAATGGAAGATATTATAGAAACACTTTTAGGACTTGAGATTGTTGACGAAACCGATACTTATAAAGACATGAGATTTTTGGCAAATAGAATTTGGAATGAAAAACGACTTCAACAAGGAGACTAATAAATTACGGCCGATAAATATCCAACGACTTCAGATGTATCTCCGCTAGTCTCACTCGAATCACTTCTATGTATTATTTGTGAGTTTGTTTTCCCAAGTTTTTGAGCCGCACTCATTAATGAAACAATACATCCACCGCCGCAAGCTTCGCAATTCCTTTTTTCCAAATCTGTTTGAAGCTCTTTAAATTCAAAAGAGGAAATTCTATCGGAAATAATAGAATCAAGCTGATTAGCTTCTACTCTTGAATAGAAATGTGAAAGATCGCTGCTTGCAATTATAAGAGTGTGTTCATCACTAACTTCCGATAACTTCTTCGCTAGTTCATCTAGATATATTTTAGATTGATCGCCGATAACAATCGGTACAATTGGAATATTACCGTAAAGATATTGAATAAATGGTAGATGGACTTCAACGGCGTGTTCGGCTATGTGTCCTTTCGTACTTGAGAAGATAAACTTACTATTCATCTCAAACCTTTTTCTTAGCTCTATATCTATTGGCATATTTCCCAAAGGTGTTTTATATGCATCTCCATCGAAAACCGAAATACCGGGAAAGTATTCTCTATGACTTGGTGAAATAATAATCGCGCGTTCGTAAATTTTTCGGGAAACAGAATGATATCCGAAAGCTGCTGTTTTGCCTGAATATATATATCCGGCATGGGGTGCAACTAATCCGTAAACATTATTATACTTTTTTTGCAAAGATGTTAAATCAAACAAATATTCTAATTGTTCTTTTAATTTCTTTTCACTTGCGGGATAAAACATTCCGGCAACAGCCGGTTCTCTAATCAATTGCATTTTCATCCACCAAATCTTTTTCGCTAAAAACTGTGGCGGTAAAAAGAGAGATATTCAACAATTTCTTCCGCCATAAGTTTTGAGGAACTCCGGTTTTTCTACAGATGGCATTTAAAAATTGTTCTCTGTCCATTCCATGTTCAATTGGGACTTGCGGAAGTAATAAACCGCGCTGACCGGCTTCTTCTAATATTAATCCATGAAGACCAACAATAATATCATCATAGTTTTTCATCGGAAAGGGTTCAGATAAGACGGAGATTTCCACTTCTATCTGCTCATACTCTGTTTCGATTAAAGGGTAAAACCGAGGATCGTTGAATGCCGCACCGATTGCAGCATCTTGAATTGTTTTATATAATGGGGAAGTTGAGGTTATGTAGCCGATGCATCCTCTTAGTTGATCTTCTATTGTTAATGTAACAAACGCTCCACACTTTGATTTTAGAACAGGATCTTTTTTTGTGTTAATGTTGAGAGATTTTTTCTTCTTAAATAAACGTTCTTCAATACTTTCTCTTGCGAGTCTAATTAACAGTTTCTTCTGTTCAATGGTAAATTCCATTTTGTGACTCATACAATTTTATAAATCAGCAACTCATCTTTTCCTTTTAAGAGAAATAGAAAATTCTTGTAAACAAAAAAAGAATCCGTCATTAATGATGCAGTATTTGGAGAAAGAACTTCTGTGAATGTTTCTTTACCGGAATCAAGATCAATTACTGAAAATCTGTTTATCATACTATTTTCAAATGCTTTTGTATGATAGCTTGCAAAAAGATAATTTCCATAAATATTATATTCAACTTGATCCACAATAGCAAGATTGGACTTCAGCTCTTTTATTATTTCGGTTACTTTTTCATTCTTTGATTCAATCGTTTCCGGGAATATGTAATCCTTGTATGACTCTTTTTCTCTTGCCATATCATAAATCGAATTTACTTTTTGAGTGTCGTTCCCAAGTTCTTCTATAAGTTCACCGGATAAATAATCCAAAGTAAAAAAGTTTCGTCCTTCAAATTGCTGTTTGTAACAATATACTTTTTCGTCATGGACAAACAAGTAAGCGTAATCTTCATTGCGCCAAAGTATTTTTCCGGATTTAATATCATAAGCAATAATTTCTTTATGTCCCGGCATATCCGGCTTGGAATATTTGTGAAATAAAATTACTCCTTTATATACTTTCTCAATTCCAATCCAGAATTTTTCATCAAGTTGTAAATTGGAAAAAATGACTTGGTTGGATTCTAATTCAAAACTATCGAAATACACTTGTTTATCCGATGTATCTCGTTTTTCAATAACAACACTTTCATCATCTGTAATTATAATCCGCCAGATTTGCTTGCTTGGTCTGTATTCTATATGTTTTTCAAATTTCATTTTATAATCTTTCTCTGTGGCTCTCCGTGTCTTCTCAGTGGTTTTCTGTGTAAAAGCTTTTTGGACACAGAGGTAGCAAAGTTTTAGTGTACCGGTTTAAACTTTGCCGTAAAGTGACGAAGCATCGGGGCTTCGTATGTTATTTCGTAACCTCTTAGTTTATTTTTGTTTTTGAATACTTCAATCACGACTTCAGCTACAAAATCAATATGACTTTGAGTATAAACTCTTCTTGGAATTGCTAATCTTACAAGTTCCATGGGTGGTGAAATTAACTCTCCGGTTTTCTTATCATACTTACCGAACATAACACTTCCTATTTCTACCGCTCGAACTCCGCCTTCAATATATAGTTCACAAACAATTGATTGTCCCGGATATTGGCTTGGTGGAATATTCGGTAAAAATCTTTTTGCATCGATATAAATTGCATGTCCGCCCGGCGGTTCGATAATCGGAACACCGGCATTAACAACTTTCTCACCCAGATATTCCGTACTTCTAATTCTGTACTGTAAATAATGTTCATCAACGACTTCTTCCAAGCCTTGCGCAACGGCTTCCAAATCTCTTCCGGCTAATCCGCCGTATGTAGGAAATCCTTCTGTAACTATTAAAAGATTTCGACATTTCATTGCAAGTTCTTCGTCGTTTAGAGAGAGAAATCCGCCGATATTTACAAGCGCATCCTTTTTTGCGCTCATCGTTGCGCCGTCACCGTATGAGAACATTTCTTGACAGATTTCCAAAACAGATTTATTCTCGTAACCTTTTTCTCTCTTCTTAATGAAGTAAGCATTTTCTGCAAAACGGCAAGCATCAAAGAAAAGAGGAATGTTATATTTTTTACAAACAGAACTAACGTCTTTAACATTTTGCATTGAAACCGGTTGACCGCCGCCGGAATTGTTTGTAACTGTCAACATTACAACCGGAATATTTTCAGCGCCTGTTTCTTTGATAAAATTTTCAAGTTTTTCTACGTCCATATTTCCTTTGAAGTCAGCTTTTTGTTCGGGGTGTTTACCGACTTCACAAAGAAGATCAACAGCTTCTGCACCGCTGAATTCAATGTTTGCTCGTGTTGTATCAAAGTGCGTGTTGTTAGGAATATATTTGCCCGGTCCGCCGAGAATGGAAAACAATATTTTCTCAGCTGCTCTTCCTTGATGTGTTGGGATTATAAATTTATCACCGGTAATTTTTCTAACCGCGGCTTCAAATCTATAAAAGCTTCTTGAACCGGCATATGATTCATCGCCGTCCATGATTCCCGCCCATTGTTTAGAACTCATAGCAGAAGTTCCGCTGTCGGTTAATAAATCAATAAGAACATCATCGGCGTGGATTAAAAATGGATTATAACCGGCATCCTCCAATACTTTTATACGTTCTTCTTTTGTAGTAAATCTAATTGGTTCAACTGATTTGATTTTGAAAGGTTCGATAATAGTTTTCATTCAATCTCCATAAAATTTTAGTACAGAAACTTACCTCAATAGTGAAAAAGAGGCAAATAAATCTAATTTTACTTGAATAAAACAACTTGCTTTGTGTATAAATATTGGGTTTCACCACAAAGAGCACAAAGGAACACTAAGTTTATAAAGCTAAAAAGAGTTCTTGCTCGGCGATATGAAAAATTAGTAATTTTAGGACAGGCATCTCACTTTAACTAATTGTTTGGAGGGTTAATGGACGAATTAAAAGACCAAGAAGTTCAACCACAAGAGGAAACTTCCGAAGAGGATTTTGAATTAAATCATACCGATAAACTTGTCGGTGTTTTTTCAGAACCGGGTAATACTTTCAAGCGTATGTCAAATGTCGGAGTTAAGACAACCGACTGGCTGATTCCGATTTTTGTTGTGATAATTGTTTCGATCATTTCTAATTACGTTATGATGAGTAATCCAACCATCAAATATTCTATCATGGAAAAGCAGATGACCGCAATTGAAGAACGATTTGATGAAATGGTTAAATCCGGACAAATGACCGAAGCTCAAAAAGAACAGCAACTTCAGCAGACTCGTGATTTTATGGAGAACCAAGGAAACACACAAATGATATTTTCTACATTAGGTATTTTGATTTTTACTTTCTTGATGTTCTTCATTGTATCGGGAGTGTTCTTTGCAGTTACAAAGTTCGGCTTAAAAGGGGAAGGAGTTTACAAAGGCGCAATGGGTGCATATGGATTACCGCATTACATAATTGTTATTCAAGTTATTGTTATGGTAATTCTTGCGTTTGTACTCGATCGCTTTATTCAAGGAACAAGTGTCGGTGCAATCTTAGACGGCGATAAAACAACATTTGCCGGATGGGCTCTCGCAAAACTTGATATTTTTTCAATTTGGTTTTATGCGGTTGTTGCAGTTGGTTTCGCTAAAATGTTTAAGTCCGATAGTTACGGTAAATATTTCGCAATGGTTTTCGGATTGTGGCTCGGTGTTGGATTTATATTCTGGCTTCTCGCAGATGCGCTTCCGTTTTTACGTTGGTTTGGAGTTTGATATTTTTAGAGTGCACTTAGGTGCACTCTTTATTTTTTCCTCATGATTCACATCACTTTTCAATCTTTCATAAACTTTATAATCGATTTTTAATGCTTCTTATTTTTTGAAATACTAATTTTCTAATAGAAATAAAACTTTTTAGTCGGATTCTGTCATTCGCTCTGCGTGGTGACAAATGTTTACTAAAAGCCATTCAACAAAGACATATCAAACAAAACTTTTCAGTTTCTCTCCATGGATTATAATCTTAATATTCTTTTTTGCTTCAATCAATATTACAGCTCAACAAGTTTTTGAAGAAGGCGGTATCAACTTTTCAATTGCAAAAGGAAATGGTTTGAGCAATGATGTAATCAACGATCAAATTTTGTTCATGCTCAAACTTCCGAAGTTCGGCAAACTTGCTGAAAATATTTCCTATGAAAACGACTTTACGTTCGAATATTTCTCGGGAATCGGAAGGTCAAACTTTTTACTTGGTTTAACTCCACTATTAAAATGTGATGTAACTCTTTTAGGATTTCCGTTTTTCTTTAAAGGCGGTATTGGAATTAACTATATCAGCATGCCGGAAATTGCGGGAAGAAATTTAGGCGGGAATTTAATCTTCAGCGATATGATTGGTATTGGCATTGAACTTTTTAATATATCCGATATATGCGTTGAACTTTCTTATTTATTCAGACATATTTCAAACGCGGGATTATACAGCGGTAACGAAGGTTATAATTCTCAGTACATTATGCTTTCGTTTAATTTGCTGTGATTGTTTTTGAAGTGTAAAAATCTTTTCGAGTAAAAAGTCTACAACATTCCTTGCGGATCGATATCAATAATAAGTTTAACATCTCTAAATCGAGAAACTCTATTAAATTCAATAAAAGTGTTTAATACTGCCTCGCGCAATATTCTTCCGTTTGGATCGGTTTCACGCTTACTTTTTATCAATAGGTGATATCGGTATTCGCCTTTAAGTTTATGAATGATTGCTTCTTGCGGAGGCGTTATCATTAATCCTTTACTTTTCTTTTGTAATATATCATAAAATTGTTTGATCGCATTTTTAGATCGCGGATCATTTCCGTCTTTTGTTTCTATTAAACACAATCTAGTAAATGGAGGATAATCACCTTGTTTACGTAACCCGATTTCTTTTTCGTAAAAACCTTCGTAATCTGTTTGTAAAACTTTTTGAAGTACAAAATTACTTTTGTTCGCGGTTTGAATTAATACTTGTCCAGGCGCGCTGCTTCTGCCGGCTCTTCCGGCGACTTGAGTCAATAATTGAAATGTTCTTTCATCGGCACGGAAATCGGGAATCCACAAAGTTGTCTCCGCGGAAATAACTCCTACCAAAGTAACATCCGAAAAATCCAATCCTTTTGAAACCATTTGAGTTCCAACAAGAATATCAATCTCACCCTTTTTAAAACTATTAAGAATAGAACTTAGTTTTCCTTTTTTGTTAATGCTGTCGGAATCAATTCGTTCAATTTTTGCATCTGGAAAATAGTAATCGATTTCGTCTTCAACTCTTTGTGTACCGGTACCAAAAAATTTAATTTTAATAGACCCGCAAACCGAACAAGCTTTGGGAACAGGTTTAACATTTCCGCAATAATGGCATTGCATAATGTTTTTACTTATGTGATAAACATTCGGAACCGAGCAATCATCACACATTTCAATATTTCCGCAGTCTTCACAAAAAACTTGAGTTGAAAAACCGCGTCTGTTTTGTAAAATAATTACACGTTCATTCTTTTTTAATTTTTGATTTATTGCGCTCAATAAATCTGATGAAAAAGATCCTTCCAATTTTTTCTGCTTCTTAGCCGCGGAAATATCAACAAGTTTAATCTCCGGCATCTTTGCGTTATCGATTCTATAAAGCAACTCAACTAGTTTGTATTTACCTTGTTTCGCATTGTACATGCTTTCAATTGAAGGTGTAGCCGAACCAAGTAGAACCGGACAATCATTAAACATTGCCTTAATAATTGCGGCATCGCGAGCATGATACTTTGGAACCATTTCAAACTGTTTATAGCTTGAATCGTGTTCTTCATCTACGACAACTAATCCCAAATTTTTAAGTGGTGCAAATAATGCTGAGCGCGGACCGATGACAATGCTGTATTTTTCAGCGATGATTCCGCGCCAAGTATCATATCTTTGTCCAAGCGACATACGACTGTGCATAACGGCAACTTTATCACCGAACGTGTTAAAAAACCGACTTGTAATCTGAGGAGTTAAAGAAATCTCCGGGACTAAAACGAGAACGGTTTTCTTTTTCTTGAGCGCTTCTTTTGCAAGGTCAATATAGATTTGAGTTTTTCCGCTGCCGGTTACACCGTGAAGAAGATATGAATCAAATTTATTTTTTTTTATGTTCTTGGTAACAATCTCAATAATTTCTTTTTGTTTTTCTGTGAGTGAAAAGTTCTTAATTTTTTCAGTGTATAATTCTTCGTATGTTCTTTCGACTTCTTTTTCGAAAACCTCTATCAATCTTTTTTGTTCAAGTGAACGAATTGAGCTGTGTGATGTTTTAGTTTTTTCGATCAATTCACTTTGCTGAACTTCTTCGTCTTTACGTGAAAGCAGATCGAGAAGAATGACAACTTGTTTAGGCGAACGAGATTCTATTTCCGGAAGGAATTCATAAATTTCATCTTTACTTTTAGCAAGTTTAACAAACTTTACTTTTCTTACTTTTACTTTTGCATCGTCAATTAAATCTAAAATTGTAACAACGCCGTTTGCCTGAAGTGAATTTAATATCGAATAAATATTTTTTTTCTTTACGGCTTTTTGTAATTGCGAGATGCTGTGAGATTCTTTTTGCGCAAGTTCAAAAAGTAATTTTGCTTTAATCGTACTCTTTTTCTTTTCGTAATCGTATAATTTTTTACAAAGTTCAACCTCGGCTACAATTCTTCGTTTTGATTCAACATCCGATCCGTAAGGAACAGAATTTCGCAATGCTTCACCGAGCGAGCTTAGATAATATTCCGCAATCCATTCATAAAATTTAAGAGACTTTTTATCGAATATAGGTTTATCATCCAAAACATCTCGTATTGGTTTAATTTTTTCTTTTATTTCCGTGTTTTCCGTTAAATCGATTACGAATCCGGTTAAAACTCTTCTGCCAAAAGGAACAACGACGCGTTTACCTATTTCAACTTCAGCCCGTAATTCTTTTGGAATTAAGTATGTAAATGAATTTCTAAAGGATTGCGGAAATACAACTTGTGCGTACATTTCTCTCTTAATTTTTACGAACTAAATATACTCTAATATCAAATTAAAATTCTTCATCAAGAAATTATTGCAAATATTCATCTAATAGGCTAACTTTATCTTTTAAAGATAAACCAAAAGAGGAAACAATGAAAAAAATCAAAATCATCGTTACAATGTTAATTTTTGTATCGCTTTTTATAAATGCTGAAGATAAAAAATTCGGAAGCGATGTTACTCTAACGGACAAGACAGAAGTAAAAGCAATATTAGAGAATCCCGCTGAATATGAAGGTAAAAAAGTATTAGTTGAAGGAACAATTGTCGGCGTGTGCGAATCAAGAGGTTGTTGGATTGAAATTGCCGCAGCAGAAGGATACGAAAAAATTAGAGTTAAAGTTGATGACGGAGTAATTGTATTTCCTATGGAAGCAAAGGGAAAACAAGCTTTGGTTGAAGGAGAAGTTTACGCGGTAACACCTGCAACTTCATGTTCGGGAACATGTTCTGATCATGAGAAAAAAGAAGGTGATGAATGCGAACACGAGACAGCAAAAGTTTACCAAATTAAAGGTCTTGGCGCTGTAGTTAAAATGTAATTTTATGTTTTTTATTTTTAATATAGCCTTCGCGAAAACTCGTGAGGGCTTTTCTTTTAAATATCCCAGAGGTTTAATTGAAAGTTAGAAAGTGGGTGAGAATTCTTCATCGCGATATTGGTTATTTAAGCGTTGGTTTGATAATTGTCTATGGTATTTCCGGTATTGCGGTAAACCATATTAATGATTGGAATCCCAATTACATTATTGAAAAAGATTCGGTTAACATCAATATACTGAGTGACTCTGTTTTAACTGATGATGCGATGATTACTCATATAAAAAGTGAACTAAATATTTCTGACAGCGTAAACAGCTTCTTTAGAAACGGACCAACTTCAATTCAATTATTTTTCAACAGAAAAACTGTTAGTGCAAATGTTGAACTCGGTAAAGTAGAAATAGAAACAGTTAATGACAGAACCGTCTTTCGCGAAACAAATTTTCTTCATCTTAATAATCCTAAAAAAATTTGGACATATGTAGCAGATCTATTCGCGGTTGGACTTGTATTTTTAGCTATCAGCGGTATGTTTATGATTAGAGGCAAAAACGGAATTACCGGAAGAGGGAAATATCTAGTCGCAATCAGTATTCTAATACCAGTTCTATTTTTGATAATATATTTTTAGTGATTTTTTAATACATAGATTTTACCAGATTTTTTACGTTAACTATAAGTCCACACTACGGGAGAAACATGAAAAAGTATTTTCCTTTTATTCTATTTCTATTATCAATAACCACAGGTTATCTTTTATACGAATTTGTATTCGAATCGACAAACGATGCCAAGAATGTGAAAACATCCGGGGCAATGAAAGCTTTACAATTTTGGACTGCCCAAAGAGCCTATCCAAATAGTGATATTCCGGCCGATAAATATTACGCGGCGTTTCAGCAAAAAAAATTAAAAGCTAACAAAGTTCAAACAGAACAAAGTTGGAAAGCAATCGGACCAAAAAATATTGGTGGAAGAACAATCTCAATCGCTATCGATCCGGTGAACACAAATACAATTTATGCGGGTTCTGCCAGCGGTGGATTGTGGAGATCTGTTACAGCCGGAATTGGGGAATCGGCTTGGGAACATATTGAACCCGGATTTCCTGTACGAGGAATAGGTGCAATTGTAATTAACCCGGAGAATCCTTTTGAAATTTACATCGGAACCGGCGAAGTCTATAATTATGGAAATACATTGGGCGGAGTTGCAATACGCGAAACTCGCGGAAGTTATGGTATCGGAATATTGAAAACAACCGACGGCGGAGAAACATGGATTAAAAGTTTGGACTGGAGTTACAATCAGCAAACCGCAGTCCTGTCAATGGAAATTGATCCATCAAATTCTTCGATAGTTTGGGCAGGCACAACCGAAGGAACTTTTAAAAGCACGAACAGCGGTGAAGATTGGGAACTTGTTAACGAAACTTTGATGGTAACCGATATCGTAATCAACCCTAGCAACACTGATCTCGTTTACATAGCTTGCGGAAATATGTCATCAACCGGTAACGGTATTTATCGAACTAAAGATGGCGGAGAAAATTGGACTAAATTAACCGCCGGTTTACCAGCTAGTTATGGCGGCAAAGCATTGCTTGATATATATCATGATGATCCCAATTTATTATACGCCAGTATTGGTGACGGTTATTCTTCCGGTGATCCATCTTGGTTATGCAAAACAACTGATGGTGGAGATACTTGGACAATTGAAAGTCAGACAAACTATACAACTTATCAAGGATGGTTTTCACATTTTGTAGTTATTAACCAAAATGATCCTACACAAATTTTAGCCGCCGGTGTAGATGTTTGGAAATCAACTAACGGTGGAAGTAATTTAATAAGAAAATCAAATTGGGCGGCTTGGTATCTTGGACAAACATATGCCGGTGAACCGGAAGGTCCGCCAAATTACTCACATGCAGATCATCATGCTTTTGCTGTTCATCCAAATGATCCGGATGTAGTTTATTTTGGAAATGACGGCGGTGTATTTATTACTGAAGATTTTGGTGAAACTTATGAAGGAAGAAACGGTGGTTACCAAACCACGCAATTTTACGGTGGTTTTTCTGTTGCGCTAAACGATAGCAACTTGGCAATCGGTGGAATGCAAGATAATGCAACGGCAATTTATCTTGGTGAAGATTCATGGTATCGTGTAATCGGCGGTGATGGCGGTTGGGCTGCAATCAATGAACAAGATGGTTACCTTTACGGTTCAAGTCAATATTTAAGAATATATAGAAGTAACGATCTATTTAATTCTTCGTTTGATTTTGTATCGCCATCTTCACTCAATCCACCTTTTATTGCACCGTATGTCGTTGCTTATGGTGACCCAACTGTAATGTATGCTGCTTCACAAAGAATCCACAAATCAACTAATGGGGGAAGCAACTGGTTTAATACTGCGACAAATCTTGTAATTTCAAATAATCTTCCAGTATCACTTGCTGTATCTCCGCATAGCGATGATTTTGTAATGGCAGGATATGCTCCGGTTAACAGCCGTGCTCAAATTTTTAGAACAGTTGACGGCGGATCAACTTGGGAAAATGTAACCGGAAATTTACCTGACCGATATCCCATGGATATTGCTTTTGATTTACAGAATGAATTGAATGTATATGTTGTAATGTCCGGGTTTGGTACTTCACATGCATTCAAATCAACCGATGCCGGCGAAACATGGATTGATATTGGCGATGGACTACCGGATGTTCCGACTTCAACTATTGCCGTTCATCCATATGATCCGGAAATTCTTTATGTAGGAAATGATCTTGGAATCTATGTTTCATTTGATCAAGGCGAAACATGGAATGAATTTAATGATGGTTTACCGGACGGCGTGTTTGCTATGGATCTTTCATTTTCATTAGCAAATGATGTTATGCGATTAGCAACCCACGGTAACGGTGTTTATGAAAGTAAATTGTTAACTGAACCATTAACTTCCGTAGACGACGATAAACTTGAACTCAATTTTAGTTTATCACAGAATTATCCGAATCCTTTCAATCCGGAAACCAATATTGAGTACTCAATCCCAAGTTCCGGTAAAGTAACGCTAAAAGTTTTTGATGCACTGGGACAAACGGTAGCAGTGCTTGTTAATGATATTCAATCTGTTGGAAATCATTCAGTAATATTTAATGCCGGAAATCTTTCAAGCGGAATTTATATTTATCAACTTTCTTTTGGTAATAATCAAATAAGCAAGAAGATGAATTTTGTTAAGTAGAATTATAAATTCAATACAAGTTTTCACACAAAGCGACTCAATCGAGTCGCTTTTTTATTATCTTTCTTTTTTTTAATAAACTTAATTTGTTTTGCTCGAAGAAATAATTCTCATCGGATTAATAATTTTCCTTGCTGCTTTTAATCAAGGGTTGACCGGTTTCGGTTTTGCATTAACATCTATTCCGTTATTAAGTATGGTGGTTGGAATTAAAGAAGCGATTCCACTTGCAGCGCTTTGCGGATTTGTTGTTAACATTTATCTCACTATCCAACTTAAATCTCATATCAATTTCTCCGATATCAAATTTTTACTTTTTGGTTCTGTTATGGGAATTCCGCTTGGTGTTTTCTTTCTTTCGGAAGCTGATGAGAATTTGATATTGAAGTTACTTGCTCTGGTTATTTTGCTGTTTGTACTTATTAACATCGCACCGTTTATAAAACCATTTAAATTAACCAACAAGTGGGGAATATTTTTCGGATTCTTCTCCGGTATGTTAGGTGGAGCTTTTAATACTAACGGTCCGCCTATTTTAATTTATTTCTATCTAAAAGATTGGGATAAATTCAAACAGAAAGCTTCGATTACGGGATTTTTTATAGTCACATCTACACTAATTGTATCATCTCATGCGATAAGCGGATTTACGACTCAGCTTGTTATTACACATGCAGCTTATGCACTTCCGTTCTTAGTTACTGGTTTGTTGCTTGGATCATTCACTTTCCCAAAAATTTCTTCAAAGTTTTATAGAAAACTCATCCTATTATTTTTAACAACAATGAGTTTGGTATTACTTATACAATAATTTTATTCAATTAAGGGATTCGGAAAACTTATACTAAATATCGTCCCTTTTCCCTTTATACTTTCAACCGAGATTTCAACATTATTTACTTCACAATATTTTTTAACTAACGCTAAACCCAATCCCGTACCTTCAAACTTTCTAGTATAACCCGATTCTTCCTGAGAAAATGGTTCGAAGAGATTTTTTTGAAATTCTTTTGACATTCCGATTCCGGAGTCAATTATATCCACAATAACTTTCTTATCATTTTCAGATAAAAAAATTTTTACTTCACCTTTAAGCGTATATTTAATTGCGTTATCAATTAGGTTGGCAAATATTTGAGTTGTTGTGTATAAATCAGCGTTTACAAAATATTTTTTGCTTGAATCAGATTTTAAAATTAATTGCAAATTTTGTTTTTTGGCTTTTACCAAAAATTCAGAATAAAGCCCGTTAATTACATCTTTCTGCAAATCTATTTTTTCGATTTTGGGTTCATATGTACCTGATTGCAATTCCGATAAATTCAAAATTAAATCTATCGTTCTTATTACTCTTGAACTTCCTCTCTCAATTGAAGAAAAGTATTCATCGATATTTTCCAATCTGTTTTCTTTTATATCTTCCTTAATTAAATAACTGAAACTAAGTATAGTATTTATCGGTGTTCTTATTTCATGCGACATTTGTGCAAGAAATTCGGATTTAAGAGAATCTGCTTTTTCCGCATTTCGTTTAGCAATTTTCAATTCATCCGATTTTGTTTGTAATTCTTTTATTACCTCTCTTTCACTTTCAATTGTTTTTGTTAATCCGTTAATTAATAGTAAAAAGGCAAATACCGTGAATGCATTTAGTGTAGCAAAGTTGACAATAATAATAATCCATATTTCGAGGGAAAATTCTCCCAACGAGATCGGTGTATAAATCCCAGTGTAACGAAGAATCCCAAACAATATTAAAATAATTACATTAAGTACAAGGAAAGAATAAGCATAGATTTGTTTCATAAAGACAGAAGCAACAATAGGTAAAAAGAATAACCATAAATAACCGGCACCAGATGATCCGAGAACAAACAGAAGCATGATCGCAAGGATGTAAAGAACCGAAACCAATATTGTGGATTTGATATGAGTGTTCATCGGTTTCTTCATGTATAGAAATATTACGATTGCATATGCAACTGTATCGATAATTGCCACATCCCAAAGACTTGCTTCAACGGCTAAAATAACACTGGGAAAGTAAGCCAAGGCAGCTAATCCCACCATCACAAAAAGCACAGAAAGCACAAGTTTTTCACGCCAGTAAATTACTCCATCGGCGGGGGTAGAATTTATTGGGTTTGCATAGCGACTGTATTTTTCTCGAAGTTTCCTGATAGATAATTGCTTTTTTTAGTCAGATGAACGGTTATAAATATAAGAAACATATTCGAAGAGTGATTTGAATATTTTTCTTTTTTGAAGATCATTTGGTCTTGTTATTTTATTTAACTCTTTTTAAGTTAGTAATGTCTTTTTATAGAATTAACAAGGAGTAACATAAAATGATGTACGTAACAGATGAATGCATAGACTGTTCAGCTTGTGTGGATGAATGTGAACAAAACGCTATTTACCAGGCAGGTGAAGAGTTTCAATTGAACGGTGAAACTCAAGCTCCACTTTCTGATGATCATACATTCATAGTTAATGAACTATGCAACGAATGTAAGTCATGTATAGAAGTTTGTGCAGTAGATGCAATTGAAGAAAGATAAGATTTATTGATTTTCTTCTTTACAAAAAAAGTCCGTCAATTGACGGACTTTTTTATACAAAATTCTATGAGTCTTAAATCTCACATCTAAAATCTAAATCACCCTTTCGCAAGATCAATCATCATTTCAATTTCTTTTACCATTTGATCTAAGTTGCCGCTAAAGCCGACACTCTTGAATTTAATATTTTGGTCGGGACCAATAATAAACTTGATTGGAATTCCATCAACTTTATATTGAGTAATTACTTCATTATCTAAGTCCAGCAATACGTGAAATGGATAATTACTCTCTTTAACAAAATTACGCGCGTTTTCTTCTTTGTTATCAACACGCTCCCAAGTATTTACAAACAAGAATACTACAGATTCATCGTCTTGGTAATTTTGAACGGCGGTTTTTAATCCCGGGAATGAACTTAAACAAGGACCGCACCACGTTGCCCAAAAGTCTACTAGAACTGTTTTTCCTTTATAATCAGAAAGTGAAACAGTATTACCATCCAAATCTTTAAGAGTAAATGCAGGAGCCGGATCGTTTATCATTTTAGATTTGAGATCATTTAGCATTTCTGTTTCTGCTGCGGAAATAAATTGACTGAGGAATTGATCATATCCTTCTTCGCTTCCTTTATCGGCAATGTAAGCTGTTTTAAGATTAGCTTGAAGCTCGGATGAACCGTTTCCTTCTTCGATAAATTTGCTGATTGCATCAAGTGCTTTTTTGTTTTCGCCAAGACCAACTAATAAATTCGCATAATAATTTCTTAGATCTTGATCGCCGTATAATTTATCCGTGTTTTCAATCGCTTGCGCTAGAACTTTTTCGGCTTCATTTTTAGACTCATTTGCTGCAAGAAGAATACCGTATCTGTATTGATTTAGACCGAGATAATATGCTCTGCCGTTTTCCCACTCTTTAATTGTTTCGCTTGGATTTTTTTCTACATATGGTTCTTCCAAATTTAATTTCGCTTGTTTAACACCCACTTCAGCAAATTGTAATGCTAATTTAGGATCGGCTTCTGCTTCAATCATTTTATTGACGGTGTACTGATAATAAAATGGATGAACTTTATTTAGATTAGAAATTACAAAATCATAGGCTTCTTTAAACTTCCCTGCTCTTGCCAAAGAATAAACTAAATCGTTGCTTATGTTGCTTAGTTTTTCACTATCCGGGTATTTTGTTTTAAGCGATTCATAAACTTTCAATTTTTCTTCTTCATTCGGAGCAAAGTTAAACTCTGCAAATGAGTAATCTTCAACAAATTCTCCATCTGGATATTTATTGAAAATTTCCGCTCTGTATTTTTCAACTTTTTCGTTTTGTTGTAATCTTACATACCATTTAGCCAGTAATCCTAATTCGTTTTCTGTTAACTCCGATTTTTGTTCAAGTTGTGAAAGCTCATCCGAAATTATGTTGTTAACTTCGTCCGGTCTAACTCTTAAAAGTACATTAAAATATGATTCGAGATATTCCGATTTAACTTCGGGATTCTCTTTAAATGCTTCGTTAAATAGAGAAACAGATTTTTCTCCGTCTCTTTCCAATCCTGCTGATCTTCCCCACAAATAATAACCGGCTGCCAAACCTGCTTTAGAGCCTGCAATAACCTTTCCGTTTTCGTCATAGAGGTTAAGCAAATAACCTTGTTTGTTGTTATTATCTTCAGTTTCATAGTTATCGCGATCAACAAACTTTACAATAACACCCCGCGTATTTGGAAAGGAAGAAAACTTTCCAATGAATCCTTTTCCTTCTTTCTGCATTTCAATACCGATTGCATCATCAAGCTCTACACCGTAGAGATAAGCAATCATATCAACATTTTCTTTTCCTTCCAGCGGTGTTCCTGCTGGATCATACATTACTGTAATTTCATCAGCAGCTTGTGGTTTTTCGGGCAATGTTGAAAATGTGCCTTCAAACTTTGGTCCGCAGCTAATAAATAGAATCGTTGTTAATAGAATAAGTAAAACTGATTTAATGATATTCATAAGGAATATCCCCCAATCTTTTTAAGAAATGATCAAGAAATATATCACTTTAATGAGACATCAAAAAGTATAAAAGAAGAACTTTCTCTTGTTTTGATAGAGATTTCTTGTTCATCGGTGATTTTAAGAGCATCTCCATTCGCAATACTTTGATTGTTGACGGATAATTCTCCGGCAAATTGGAAGAGATAAACTCCTCTGCCTTCATCGATTTTATAATTAAGTTCTTTCGTATTATCTAGATGTGAGATGTATAAATCAGCATCTTGATTAATTGTTACTATTCCATCGCCATTTTTCTTGCTTACAAGTTTCAATAATGAGTTTTTTGCGTCATTGGGATTATATTTTGTCTGTTCATAACTAGGCTCATAACCGGGTTTATCCGGAATAAACCAAATCTGTAAAATATGTGTCGGATTTTCATCTGAATTATTAAACTCGGAATGATAAACTCCTTTTCCGGCGGTCATTCTTTGAACTTCACCCGGACGAATGACACCCTTACCACCGGTGCTGTCTTTATGCGCTAATTCACCTTCAAGAGAAATTGTTACTATTTCCATGTTATTATGTGGGTGTGTCGGAAACCCGGCACCCGGAGCGATAATATCATCGTTAAGAACTCTAATCGGTCCAAATTGAATATTTTCCGGGTCATAATAATTTCCGAATGAAAAACTGTGATAACTTTCCAGCCAATCTATATGAGTTTTACCGCGTTGGTTACTTTTAACTAATTGTATCATTTTTACTTCCTTTCTTTATCACTATATCGTGATATTTATATTTTAAGTATATATCTAAATTTTTTTATCGTTTCGCTAA
Organism: Melioribacteraceae bacterium; assembly: GCA_030584085.1. Taxonomy (NCBI): domain Bacteria; kingdom Pseudomonadati; phylum Ignavibacteriota; class Ignavibacteria; order Ignavibacteriales; family Melioribacteraceae; species Melioribacteraceae bacterium. The sequence goes on along the minus strand of CP129490.1, from coordinate 51,548 downwards.
AGATTTACCAAGTTTTTTTAATAAATCGCCGAGTGCTTTTTGCTCATCAATCGATAATATGGAAAATATTTCCCCGATTCGGTCTGCATGATCGGAAAAAATTTTTTCAAACAATTTAACTCCCTTTTGAGTTAATTGAATCAGAATTGCGCGTCTATCTTCTTTTGAAAATGTTCTTTCGATTAATTGCTGTTTCTCTAAATTATCTAAAACCAGCGTCATATTACCGCCACTAACCAACATTTTGTTACAAAGTTGTCCGACTCTCAAAGGTCCGAGATGACCTAATGCTTCAATAACTCCGAATTGTGGTGTTGTTAAATTATATCCCCGTATGTTTTCATCAGATAGATGAGCGATAACGGAATGTGCTCTTGCTAGTTTAATCCAAGTATTTAAGGCAAGATCATTTTTCTTACCGTAACTTTTTGCTGCCCCCATAACAAGATTCCTGCTTTATAAGTTCAAATTCAAAATAAAATAAATCGGATAGATTGTCAAATTAAAATTACGTTGCTATATTTAGTAGGAACTTTTGAGTATATTTAATTTGTTATATAATCATAAAATTATGACCACAACTGCCACAAAATATTTTACGCCGGAAGAAGCTAAACGTACTCTACCTTTAGTAAAAAAAATCGTTAAAGATATTCTGGACACAAGTTTTCAGATTAGTACTATCGCAGAACAAATGGGTCCCGAAGCACAAGAAAATCCCGAAGTACAAAAATTAATCGGCGATCTAAATTATTTTATTAGAGAGCTGGAAGAAATCGGTTGTTACTATAAAGATTGGAATTTTTCAATAGGGCTTGTTGATTTTCCTTCATTTATTGGAGAAGAAGAAGTCTATCTTTGCTGGCGAAGTGATGAAGAAGACATTTTATATTACCACGGAATAAATGAGGGATACGCCGGAAGAAAACGTATCCCCGCAATTTATTAAATTAACTCCTACTTACTTTTTTCAATTCTAAACGATGTAGTTATCTCCATTGCTTTGCTTAACATCGCTGTAACACCACAATATTTTGTTTGTGAAAGTTCAATTGCTTTTTCAACATCTTTTTCTGCAATATCATTTCCGTAAAAAACATATTCGATATGAATTTTTGTAAATACTTGCGGATAATCTTCGGTTGCATCCGCGGTTAAGTTCATTTCAAAACCTTCTAACTTAACACGCTTCTTTTGCAATATTGAAGCAACATCTGCACCGGTACATCCGCCGAGACTTAAAAGTAACAATTCTTTTGGTCTAATGGCCGCGTTACTTCCACCAAACTCTTCCGGACCATCCATTGTAATCCAATGATTAGAATCAGTCTTGCCGGTAAATGTCAATCCTTGTACTTGTTTAATGAATGCTTTCTTTTGTGCCATTTTACTCTCGTGAAATTATTTTTACTTGAAAAGTTAATCAATCTTTTCAAAATACAAATCATTAAAATGAAAATCGGGATTTGGTAAATCAATTTTGAAAGCTGTGACTTTTCCTCTTGAATTAAAATCGAATGTTACAAAACCTTCAGGTAAATATTCATCTTTGAATTTAATTTTAAACGTATCATTATGCCAATGTTCCATTTCACTTACGAATACATCTTTGGCAGGTAGAGTTAAAACAAGTTTGTCATTAATTAACTCAATACTTGACTCCCCATAAGAATTATCGTTATAGTTTCCCGTATAACCGGCAAGTTCAAGCGAAGGAGATGTTCCTTCAATTCTATTTTCTTCTTTTTCGGTTTCAAAAGATTTCATTCTTTCATCACGCTGCTTAACTCTTTCTAAATAATCAGCAGCCCAATCTGCTTCTGGATTACCGAAAGCAAAATCTAATATTTGTTGACTAATTGCCAGCGGTAAAGGATTCATACCGTTTGTTAAAATTACAAAACCAAAATTTTCTTTGGGAACGAGCATTGTTCGTGCAATATATCCCGGCATTCCGCCATCGTGATAAATAATTTTTCTGCCATAATAATCAAACATAAACCAGCCTAAACCGTATGTGTGAAAATTTGCCCCGGCTTTTTCCATAGTTCTTGCGAGTCTGACAATGGTACGCGGTGTAAACATATCATTTAATACCTTGCCGCTTATGACTTGTTCACCATTATATTTTCCTCCGTTTAATAGCATAGAAATCCAATTGCCCATTTCCTCCACATTCGAATAAATTGAACCGGCCGGATCAGGAAGTTCTTCTGCGATTGGATACACACTACCATTAACATGAGGAAAAGCAATATCATCTTCTTCACTTAAAAAGCTTCCACTTAGTTTGGTGTTTTTCATTTCGAGTTTATTAAAAATTTCATTTTGCAGATATTCATGCCAAGTGATTCCGGAAGACTGACTAACTATTTCACCGGCTATCATAAACATATTATTCTGATAACCATATTGACTTCTAAATTCATTCTCTATAGGAATGTATCTCATACGTTTGATGATTTCTTCCGAAGTATAATCTGTATGATACCATAGCAGATCTCCGGCAAAAGTTTTTAGTCCGCTTCTATGACTTAATATATCAACTATATTAAGTTGATTCGTAATCCATATATCACTAAGCTGAAAATATGGAATGTGTTCGATCACTTTGTCATCCCAACTAAGCTTTCCTTCATCAACTTGTTTGGCAACAATAGCGGCAGTGAATGCTTTTGTACATGATGCTATGTTGAAAAGACTATTGGTAGTAAGTGGTATTTGCTTTTCGATATCAGCATAACCATAGGCTTTAGAAAAAACTATCTGTGAATCTTTAACAACCGCAATTGCAAGCCCTTCAATTTTAAAATCCTTCGCGGCTTTGGTTATATATTTGTCAAGTTTATCAAAATCGATTTGAGCAAATAGAGTAGTACTTATAAAAAATATAATTATCATCTTACTAATTAGTTTCATCATTTTCTCCATAATGATTTTTTTACTTGCTGATAAGACGGAAAATTATTGAAAAAGTTTCTTTGTGTGATAATTATTTAAAATACTTCACAAGATTCGAGTTTTACGGTTGGATTAACTTTGTTCTGAACCAAGAGCCAAGAGCTTGTCCGGTGAAAAAAGCCGTGATCATTATTGGATAAGTACACCATTCAAACCCGATGTTTAAAAAATATCTCAATAAAATAATAATCGGAACCGGAATGTGAATTGCAAGAAACCACTTAAGCGAAAATTTTCTTTCACCGGCACGCCAATAACCGAAAGGAATATTTAGTAAAATAATAAGAAATGAAATTAGGAATAAGTTCATAATAATAATTTGAAAATGAGTTTGAATTTACTATTTACTTAGAAAAAATGACTTGTAAAAGTTATCAACTTATTGTGAGTGGTTTTTAATTTTTACCGGTTTACAAAGATGTGTTTCGCCGTTTGCTGCTCTTGCACATTTTTTACAAATAAATTTAGGATTATTAATTAACGGAATGATTTCATCGAGATGTTTAGCAATATAATCTTTGCTTAAGTCACAAAATGTTTTGTCTTTTTTCATTTTCGAAGTTTCTGAAAGTTACAGAACTAACAATTTTTCCTTTTTGAATGTTCCAATTTTAATACAATTCGAATTTCGCAAGTCTTCCATCAAGACCACCATTTTGAAGCGGACGTTTCATTGCTGTACGCAATCCAATTTTCTTAATATATTCTCGATCACCGAAATAAATATAAGCAGTGGATCCTTTACATTTCTGTTTTAGAAAATCACCGAATTGTTTATAGAAATCGGATAGATCTTGATTGTGTTTCAATCTAATTCCAAATGGTGGATTACAAATTATTGTTTTATTGTTCAATTCCTTTATATCGAACAGATTTGTCTGACGCAAGCTAATTCTACCACTCTTATCAATTTCATTACAATTAATTTGTGCGGCTTTGATCGCTTCTTTTGAAACATCACTTCCGCTAATTAATCCGTCTCTTATTTCTTTTATATTATCTAGAGCTTCTGCTTTTACTTCTTTCCACAATTTTGAATTAAAGTCGGGAAGTTTTTCAAAACCAAATTTCTTTCTATTAATTGAAGTGGGAGTATTTGTTACGTGAAGATAAGCTTCACACAAAATAGTTCCTGATCCGCAAAATGGATCATATAAATCTGTCGTACCATTCCAACCGGATATTTTTAAAAGTGATGCTGCGAGTGTTTCAATCATTGGCGCTTCAACTGACTCTTTTCGATAACCTCTTCTATGAAGTGATCCACCTGATGTATCTAAACTTATAACAGCATGATTATTTTCTATAAACAAATTAAACCAAACATCCGGATTTCTTGTATCTACGTTCGGTCGTTTACCTTGAGTATTTCTGAATCGGTCAACAATTGCATCCTTTAATTTTAAAGCCGCAAATTTAGAGTGATTGATATTGCTATTTATTGTCGAGGCGAAAACTGCAAATGTTTCATCGGACGAAAAGAGTTTCTCCCATTCAATATCATATGCTGTTTTATATAAATAGTTTTCGGAATGGCAATCGAATGAATAAAGTGGTGCGAGAATTCTATTAATCAGACTCGAGTACAAATTAATTTTATAAAGATTGCTTTGAGAGGCGTTAAAATAAACGCCCTTGTATGCTTCTTTAATTCCTGTAGCGCCTAAGCTTTCCAATTCATCCGCGGTGATATCTTTTATATCATCGGCAACTTGTGCAAAGTATCTATTTGATTTTTGGTAGTTGTACATAGTTTATTTCTTTATTGTAGTGAAAGATAACGAAAAGAAATGGCAGGATAATAACAGAAAGAAAAAATGATGCTGTTTCAAAATATTGAAACAGCATCAAGAAAATTACATTGAAGCTTCGGGTGTTACTTTTGAGTCTTCTAAGATCACATCGTATTTATAACCTGAACCAAAATCTTTATCAAGAGTTACAAATCCTTCAACAACAACAATCTGTCCAACTTGTAATGTTGCGTCTGTTGTTACGGTTAAATCATAATTTGCTTCATCGCCTGTTCCGTCTTGAATGTGAACCCAATTGCGTCCCATTATTCCATTATTAACCTTAACTACTTTACCTCTTATTTTAACTGATTTCTCGTTATAAGAAGATTTATTATCAAAAAGTTGGGCGATTGTAATTCCACCGGCAACTGGATCAACTTTAACATCCTCAACTGGTTTTGGTTTTACATTTGAATGAGGCATTGCTCCGCCCATATTGGGATTTACATTAAGTGGTTGATCGCTAACGGTTTGAACAAACCAAACTGATTCGAAATCTTTATCAAGATCAGTACTGTGGAAGTTTTTCATTTCCATTGCGTCGGAATAATAAAGAGTCATACCTTCTTCAATATCACCTCTTTTTGTGATTGCAATCCAATCTTCCTTGCCGTTCTCATCAACACGAAGATATGTATAAGCGTTTGCTTGAAGAACTTCTTTAACTACAACTTTATGTGCATCGGGCGCCATTTGAGTCTGGTTTGTACCTTGTGCAGTTTCTTCTTGTTTTTCATCAGAACAGCCAATAAAAACTAAAGCTAAAATTAAAACGATTGCTAATGCTTTGAATTTCATATGCTTCCTTTCTTTTATAGGATGGTAACTAAATTATTTTATACCGACAAATATAATAAAAGACTTGAAAAGGATTTAATACAAAACCAATACCCATTTATATTAATTTGGCGAGTTGGACAAAAAAACGGCTCGCAAGTTGAGCCGTTTTTTTATTTATTTTGAAGTACTTTATTGTTAAGCTACTTGAAGTTTCTTACCCCTTTTCTGAGCATAATGGATGTAATTTCTATTTTCTTTTTCATCAACATACTTGAACTGGTTTATTAATTGTTGCAATCTATCCGTTAAGTTATTAAGATCTTCGGCAGCCTGCGCAATTTGTTGAACTCCCATTGCCGATTGTGAAGTAACGGCAGAAATAGATTCGATGTTTCTACTGATTTCTTCCGCAACTGTTGATTGTTCTTCGCTTGCCGTAGCTAGTTGGTAAATTTGTGAGTTAACATTTTCCGTACTCTCTTTAATAGAGGACAATACTCTTTCAACCTCTTCATTGAACCGTTTACCTTCCTCAACCGCTTGTCTGGTTTCTACCATCGAATTATTAGCTTCATTTGCTTCAATCTGCAGTGTTTTTATGGTATCAGTTATTTTTTTAGTTGCTCCCGAAGTTCTTTCGGCTAATTTTTTAACTTCATCTGCAACAACTGCAAAACCGCGTCCTTCTTCTCCCGCTCTTGCGGCTTCGATTGCGGCATTAAGCGCGAGGAGATTTGTTTGATCGGCAATCTCATCAATGACTTGAATAATTTCACTGATTTGATCTGTCTTGAGATTAAGAGATGAAATTATTTGTCCTATTCTTTCCGCTGATATAATTATTTTTTCAAATCCCGCTCTTGATCTTTCAATTGCATCAGAACCTGAATTTGCTTGTGATAAAGATTCATTTGAAGATTGATTTGCGGCGGTCGCATTCTGTGCCATTTCCGTAATCGTTTTTGTCATCTCTTCAACAGAACTTGCAACCTCATGTGCTTGTGTACTTTGCTCTTGCGCACCGGCAGCCATCTGTTCCGAACTTGATGAGATTTGCGTGCTTGCACTTGCGGTTGCTTGAATTGCCTCAGTAACACTTTTAATCATGTCTTTAATTTTTTCGGTAGCTGAATTGAATCCGAGAAATAGTCTTCCAATATCATCATTTTCATTTTCGGGTTGAACATGTACGGTCAAATCTCCATTGGAGAATTTTTCCATTTCGGCCAATATTATTTTTGTGTTTTTTGAAAGATACTCTTGTTGAGATTGTGCAAGCTGTTCTGCCGCTTTAGCTTCTGATGCGGCTTTTTCGGCTTCAGCACTTTTCTTGTTAACCTCTTCGATTGATCGTTTTATATTTTCAACCATCAAATTGAATGAGCTTGTAAGTCTTCCCACCTCATCTGCTGAATTGTTTGATACCTTTACATCTGTATCGCCACCTGATACTTTTCCGGCTGCAGTTTCTAATTCTTTTATCGGTTTAGAAATTTTCTTAGCGGTAAAAAATCCAACTAAAAGAGAAAAGAGAACCAAAGAAATTAGAAAAATTATAATATCATTTCTGTAACCGGCTAAGTCAGCTTCAACATCATCAAGGTAAATTCCACTGCCAACAACCCATCCCCATTCTTTAAATGATTTTACAAAAGATGTTTTATGAACCGGTTCGCTAAATCCGGGTTTTGGCCACATGTAATCGATGAAACCTTCACCTTCTTTTTTTGCCAGATCAACCATTTCTCTGAATAGATATTTTCCGTTTGGATCTTTATGATCCGCCACCGATTGATTGTTCAGTTTGGGATTTATTGGGTGCATCAACATTTTATGATTGAGATCATTTATCCAAAAGTATTCAACCGATTGATATCTGAGTTTTTCAATTTCTGCAAGTGCTGATGTTTGAGCATCACTAAAAGTTAGTTCACCTTTCGATGCAAGACTTCCGTAATGTTCAATTATTCCATACGCAACTTCAACTGTATTTTTTACGTTGCGTTGTTTTTCGGACATAAGTTTATTTTCTACTGAAGGCATAAATTTTAATATGAAGAACAGCAGCATTGGTGTAATAATCAGCAATGCAAGACTGAAGACTTTGCTGAAGATATTCCAATTTTTATATGTAAATATTTTTTTCATTTTAGTAATAACCCCTTTTAAAAGAAATAGTAAACCGCAATAAGCGATCTGATGTTATTTATGTTTTTATAATTTTCGACAACGTACATTTTATTCGGAACACCATACGCGGCTGATGTATATTCCAATTCAAAAGAAAATCTGACGGGAGAGAAGTTAAATTCCACTCGAGGTGAAATTCTAAAAAGATGATTAATATCCGACCCACGTGCATAAACACTTCCGACAACTTCATCTACCGAACCGAGGTTGCTTGAATAACCTGCGAATAATCCATAAGAAATTTCTTTTCCATAAACGAGATCAATCCAATATGAAGTGGTCTTTAAATTAGTATATGTGTTTTCCCCGGTAATATCATCAGTCGACTTAACACCGTATCCACCGATCATTAGTAAATCAAATACGTTTTCACCATACATTCCGAAAATCTTGATTTCGAATTCATCCACTTTGTATTTTGCAAAAGCTACCGCGGCTAAACTATTTATCTTTGAGTTTGATTTATGATTTAAAGTTGTTTCCAATTCGGGTTGAATAGATTGAAAATTTATTCCTCCGCCAAGAACAATATTCTTGGATAAATACTTTGCTGTAAGATTAAGAATAGGTATAGCAGAGTTTCTTAGATAGTCGGATGTACTTCCTTTTGGTCCATTACTTGAAAAATCTCGTTGTGACGCTGCGGTTAATGAAATCTTAAAATCTCCAAGCAATTGCGAAATTCTAATTTGGGGATTTCGTGAAAACGGCATGAATGGAATACCGGTATTAAATGAAACAACTCCGGGAAATACATCTTCAATAAAAAGTGGATGCCAATATTGTCCGACTAACAACGAAGTTTTTTCCCAATCAAGTTTTACAATTGCGTGACGCAATCTGAATTCATTTATATCGGAATTAGTACTTCCGAAAAATGAGCCTTCAAGAAAACTTGATGCTTTAGCACCTAGTATGTTCAATCCTTTTACCGAAACAGAGGCTCTAGATTGAATTGAAAGAATGTTAAGGTTCGGTTTATCATTAATATCATTTCCGTTTATATCTAATTTTTCCGGTGCTGGAAATAAAAGTAGATGACCTTCGCGTGCGGTGACGGTTTGCCTTGAATCAAACATTAAATCTGTTTTGACATATCCGCCAAAGGTAACCGATAATTTATTCTCTTCACTTTTTTCTTGACCAGGAATCACGAATGTAAGGATAACTACAAGACTTAAAATATAAAATATTTTATTCATTGATAACTCACTATTTTTAGTATCTCAGTATTTTTACTTAGAAAAAGTACAACTGGTGGTATTATCGGGAATTAAAAGGCGATGTTTAGTTTAAAAAGGGGTTAGCGAAATATGATTTCCCACAATTTAATTGTGGTGCTAGTTTAATTAAATATAGATTGTGAAACTATTGACCTATTTGCTTACAAGAATCCGTTTATTTGGTATATCGATTGTTAATTTTGAATTTTTGAAAAGTCCACTACCAATTAAGCCTTCATAGATTAAATCATCTTTTACAGTAGCTGACTTTTTATTATTTGATATAGTTTCACTTCCGCAAAGTGATAGTTTACAATTTGTGTTATTAAGCGAATCGAGTGGTAGGTTAAATTTATCGGCGTAAAATTTATTCAATAGAAAAGTTTCAAATCCGGCTCCGGTGTCAAATTCCGCAAGGAGTGAAACTGAGTCGTTAAGACAAATTTTTATAAACATATCAAGAACTAAATCTCTTTCGCTATCAAATAATATTGGATGAATTTCTGACAATTTCTCTAACTCAAATAAACTTTCCTTAGTTTCTAGTATGACTTCCAGATTTATAAAGTCAATTGTAAAAGCTGTGTTCTTAAAAATCATCAATGAAAGAATTCCATCAATACCGTACTGATCTAATGGTGGATACATTCCAATTTTTGGTTCTATTTGATTTAGGCTTCCGACACTAATTGAGTTTGCTGTGTAAACTCTAGTATCTATTCTTTCACCGTTATGCCTAAAACCGGTATAAAATCCCGCTTCGTCGGTTTCACCTTTGATCTTATTAAAAAAATTATTTGATAAAACATGAGCGCCGCCGCCGGTATCTAATAAAAAAGTTCCGGATTCATCATTGACTTTTACTTTTATGAAAATTAAACCGTAATCATTTATTGTGATTGGTAGTTGTTCTTGCGAGAATAGAATTGTTGATATGAGTATTATTGAAGTAAATATTTTTTTCACTGCTTCATCCTTAAAAATTATTTTTACATAGACGAAACAACGAACAAAATTGTTACAAAAAAACCGCATATTTTTCATGCGGTTTCTTAATTAAAAAATTATTTACTCAATTCGAGGAAGACAAGCTTCTTCCCCTTTTTATTTTTTATGTTGGTTGGTTTGTAACCTAATTCAAAGATTGTAGATTTTTTTATGTAGGATTTATATTTCATTTCTGCTGTTTTATATTCTTCTTCTAAATTGCCGCCTTTAATTGCAATAATATATGCTTTCTCTTGAATCAAAGGAATTGAATATCGAAATAGAATAATTAGAGGTACAGTTCCCCTGCTGACAATTAAATCAAATTTATTTGCATACTTTTCTTTGAATTCCGGCGATTCGACTCTGTTATTTTCGGCAACAATGTTGCTTAATTTCAGCTTATCAATAAACTCATCAACAGCTTCAATTTTTTTTGCGGTTGAATCAGCTAAAACACCTCTAAGCATTGGACGAGTTATCGCAAGTGGAATTCCAGGAAAACCGCCGCCTGTTCCAATATCTAGAAAGTACTTTAATTTTTGTGGTATGAATTCTGAAATGAATGCTGAAATAAAAACATGGTTTTCAATTATGTTTTTTTCATCTCGTCGTGAGATTAAATTAACTTGCTGATTTTTCTTAATAACCAAATCGGCAAAGTGTGCCATACGTTCAAGTTGATATTCATCAGGAGTAATTCCGTTTTCCCAAAAGAATTGTCTAAGCTCTCTTAAATATTGTTCTTGTAGATCCAAATGGTTACCCTCAAAAATTAATTCTTCAAATATACTAATAAAATAGAAATATCAGAAGGTGACACACCCGAAATTCGAGATGCCTGTCCTATTGACCGAGGTCTAATTTTATGTAATTTCTCTTTAGATTCGTTGGAAATAGTTTTTAAGTTCAAAAAATTAAAATTTTCTGGTATTCTAACTTCCTCTAGTTTTTTCATCTTCGCAATTAGATCATATTGACGCTGAATATATCCTTCATATTTCAATTCTATTTCTACTTGTTCAAGTGCTTTTTCATCTTCAAGAAGAGATTTTGCTAAAGGATATTTTTCATGATCAAGTTCATAAAGAAGATCTCTAAGCTGTATCTCAGGTCGCTTTGTTAATTTGCTTATTGATTCAGCATTATCAATAACATTGGTTTCCTTTTGTTCAAGAAGATGATTGATTTCATCGGGTTTGAATTTAACTTCTTCAAAAAATTCAACACTTTTTGTAATAAGGATTTCTCTTGTTTTCATTTCTTTAAATTCATCATCACTTATCAAACCGAATCTATTACCGAATTCATATAATCTTCTATCGGCATTGTCTTGTCTAAGCAGCAATCTATGTTCGGCAAGCGAAGTAAACATTCTATAAGGTTCGTTTATTGATTTACCAACTAGATCATCAATCAGAACGCCTATATAAGCCTCGTTTCTTTTTAAAACAAACTCTTCTTTTCTGCCAAGAATATTTAGAGCTGCATTTATCCCGGCAACCAAACCTTGTCCGGCAGCTTCCTCGTACCCGGATGTTCCATTAATTTGTCCGGCAAAGTAAAGTCCCCTAATTAATTTAGTTTCCAGTGTAAGATCAATTTGGTAGGACGGAAAATAGTCATATTCAATTGCGTATCCAGGACGAACCATTTCAGCATTTTCCAAGCCGGGTATTTTTGCAATTGCTTCTCGTTGAATTTCTTCAGGAAGTGAGGTTGAAAATCCGTTTACATAAATCAAATCCGAATCCAAGCCTTCTGGTTCTAGAAAGATTTGATGACTTGGTTTATCGGAGAATCTTACAATTTTATCTTCGATTGAAGGACAATACCGGGGACCCACTCCGTTTATAATTCCCATAAACATTGGTGAACGGTCAAAACCTTTTTCTAGAATTTTGTGAACTGAATCGTCAGTTTTGGTTAACCAGCAGCTTACTTGAGGAAGAAACGGAAACCGTGATCGATCAGTTCTTCTAGAAAATGGTTGTGGATTTTCATCACCGGGTTGTTCTTCTAAAATATCATAATTGATAGTGTCAAGTTTTAGTCTGGGAGGAGTTCCGGTTTTTAGTCTCCCGGATTCAAATCCCATTTTTGCAATAGATTCAGTTAGGCCGGTTGCAGGTTGTTCTCCGAATCTCCCACCCTTTGTAGAATTTAGACCAGTATGCATCAGTCCATTGAGAAATGTCCCTGAACAAACGATCAATGCTTTGCATTTAATTTCATTTCCATAAAGAGTTTTTACACCGACAATCCTTTTATCTTCTTCAATTGCTTCTATTACAGAATCTTCAACAATTTCCAAATTTGGTGTGGTGTTTACTATCTTGGCTGCTTCAACCGAATAAAGTTTTCTATCTGATTGACATCTACCTGCCCAAACAGCAGGGCCTTTTGATCGATTCAAAATTCTAAACTGTATTCCCGAATTATCTGCAATCTGACCCATCACACCGCCGAGCGCGTCAATTTCATGAACCAAATGACCTTTTGCGCTTCCACCAATAGCCGGATTACATGACATTCTTCCGACCGCATTCTTATCCATTGTTACTAAAGCGACAGAAACACCCATCTTTGCGGCAGCAACCGCCGCTTCAATACCAGCGTGTCCGGCACCGACCACAATTAAATCATAATACATTTATTCGAATTTCCTTTCTTTTTTACCTTTTTTGTGTTTCACGTGAAACAGCCCGAACCTTTTTGAATTTTTAATGCCCGGTCAAGCACATTTGTTTCACGTGGAACATGCGAAATAATGTGTTTTTACTTCCCAATACAAAATTTTGCAAAAATATTATTCAAAATATCTTCGCTTGTTACTTTACCGATAATTTCGCCGAGTGAACTTTCGGCATTTCTAAGATCAACAGCTATAAATTCTCCGGACATACCGACTAAAACTGAATCTTTTGCTCTTCGCAAATGGTCATTCGCTTTCTTTAGAGCTTCATAATGTCTCAAGTTTGAAACCAATGCCCCTTTCTCACTATAACTTTCTGATCCAATTGCTTTTTCTTTCATTACTCTAAATAGCGATTCGATTCCTTCTCCGGTTTTAGCCGAGAGTTTTACATCCGCGTTTAGATTTGAATGTGCATCTAAATCAATTTTGTTTATGACAGAAATGATCTTTTCCTTATTTGTTAATTCGAGAAGTTCGGAATTTAGATCTTCGGCAAAGCCCTGGATAATATCATTAATAAATAAAACCAAATCTGCACTTCTCACAGCGTCTCGACTTCTAACAACACCTTCTTTTTCAATTGCGTCATCGGATAATCTGATTCCAGCAGTGTCATAAAGTCTGTACAAAATTCCATCAACCGAAAATTCTTCACGAATTATATCTCTGGTTGTCCCGGGAATTTCGCTAACAATTGCTCTTGATTCTTTAAGCATGTAATTAAGCAGTGATGATTTCCCGACATTGGGTTTACCAACTAACGCAACGTTTACGCCATCTCTAATTACTTTTCCGAACGCATATGATTTGAGCAGCTTTTCAATTTCGATTAATATTTCATCAATTCTTGAAATTATTTTCTCTTTAGGAAGAAACTCAAGATCTTCTTCGGCAAAATCTAATTCAAGCTCTAAGATGGAAGAAGTATTAATTAACATTTCCCGTAATTCATCAACCTTTGCGGAGAGTATTCCGTCAAGTTGATTTCGAGCTCCGCGCAAAGACGCCTCGGTTCTAGAATTGATAACATCGATAACTGCTTCAGCTTGTGCAAGATCAATTCGACCATTTAAAAAAGCACGTTTTGTAAATTCACCGGGTTCGGCTAATCTAACATCTTGTGCAATTATTGCTTCAATTATTTTCTGAACAATAAGTTGACTACCATGTGTGCTGATCTCTACCGAATCTTCTCCTGTATAAGAGTTGGGAGCTTTAAAAACCGATATAAGTACATCGTCGATTATATTTTCCGCATAAACAATCTTACCATAATGAATTGTATGTGATTTACAACCGATTAGGTCAGCTTTTCCATTAAATATTTTATTAACTGAGTTTATACTATCTGGTCCGCTTACGCGAATTACAGAAATAGCTCCAACTCCGCTCGGTGTTGCCAGCGCGACGATTGTGTCTTCTGTATTTGATATAATTTCAGTCAATTTGTCTTAATTAAATTCTTCAAAAAAAATAAGCTTTAAAGATATGAATAAACAAAAGTAATTGCAAACGGTGTGTTCTCGTAAGTCATTTAATTGCAAGAAGTTACGGGGACTTAAGTCTTTGGGATTATTCGATTAGCGCTGGTAAACAAGGAATTTCACAAAAAAAATTATTTTTTTGCGTTCACTCCACGTTTAAAGTGCAGCGATTCTTTTAGCATTTCAATTCTTTGGATAGTATACTTTTTTAATGATGGTTCAATATTTACTCCGCTTGCTAAAAACTTATTATAATATATATACGGAACTTGCTTATCATAGTAATACTGATCATATGTAGTTGCTAAATAATAATAATAATTTGGATTGGTCGAGTCAAACCGCATAGCATTTTTAAAATTCTTAATTGCATTTGCATGATTACCAATTCTGTTATTTGCTATTGCAAGATTTGTAAAAATTGCTGGTGTGAATGCCGGATAAATTAGATTGTGCGCATTTTCTAGATGTGCTATTGCCTCTTCGTTTTTATTAAGTTCTTTATATGTCATCCCCAAATAAAGTTCGGTTAAACTTTGTGTTGAGTCCATTATCGAGGATTTATTAAGCGCTTCAATGGCTGATTCGAGTTTTGGGATTTGTGCATCCCCGACAAAATTTTCCACAGCAACTTGGTAGTAACAAATTCCCAATCTTTGGTACAACTGAGCGGATTCATCGCCGTTTGCAATAAGTCTAACAATTGCATTAACCGCACCGGAATAATTTTTTAGTGAAAAATAAATATCACTTTTTAATTTTAATAACTGTGAGTTATTTACGTAAATCTCCAACCCCTTATCAATAATGGCGATTGCGGAATCGGGCTGTTCTCTTTGATAAAAAACTTTTGCAAGATTACTTATGGTAAAAAGGTCGGTTGGATTCAACCCATAAGAAAATTTGTAATGATTATGTGCTTCATGCCAATCTTCTTCTTTTTGGTAAATATATCCAAGCTGACGATGATAAAAACTATTATCCGAATCATCCATTACTAAATTATTATAAATAAATTTTGCATCACTCCATCTTCCGGAATCGATGTAAAACTTTGCTAAGTTTATTTTGGCAAAGATATTCGTTGAATCTAATTCTATTACTTTCTGAAATGTTGTTATTGATTTATTATCAAACCCCATTGTTGAATAAAGCGATGCAAGATTTGAAAGTATATCAACGTTGTTTGGATCTAATTCATTTGCCCTTTCAATAGCTTCCAAAGCATGGTTGTTTAGCATAAGATTCTTATAACAAAGTCCCAATTTCAAGTATGCATCTGCATTGTTATTATCTTTGACAAACGTTTCAAGTAAATCGGCAGCTTCGTTGAATTTACTTTTGAGCATTAATTTGTTTGCTTCATCAAGCTGAGATTGCGAAAATAACATCATCGTAAAGAAAAGGAACGTGACTATATATTTCATTGTATTGATTGGTTTCTTAGTGATGTTTTAAAGATGCTTAAAATAGTGAAAAGTTGCTTGTTTTTACTGGTAGGAATGCAGGCTTGTTTTATAGAGTTCTGAAATTATTTAAAGATTTTGCCGCAGACATAAAGTCTGCGGTTACAATCTTGTGTCTTATATCTCACATCTTGTATCTATTTTACGAGTAACATTTTCTTAACCGAGTTAAATGATTTATCTCCGTTAATAGAATTTGCTTCAATCGAATAGAAATAAATCCCGGATGTTAGATTACCCGCATTCCATTCAAAAGTATGATAACCGCTTTGTAATGATTGGTTTACTAACTCTCCAATTGTCTGTCCAAGTATATTGTAAATCTTCAACTTAACATTGCTTTCAAAAGGTAAACCAAATTTAATCTGCGTGCTCGGATTAAATGGGTTTGGATAATTTTGCTCAAGTGAATATGTCAAAGGAACACTTTCTTCTTCAACAGAAGTTGTTGAATTAACTGTAAATACATCATCGCTTTGATCAACCAATGTACCGTTTGATGCATCGGTAATTCTGACCAACACTTCATTTGAATATTCGTCGGGAAGAACCCAATTATATGAACCATTAGATTCTGTTTCGGAAACGATAACATTCCAAGAACTTCCGTTATTCATAGAGTATTCTATTTTTACGTTTTCAACGTTAGAACTGCTCCAAGTAATTTCGACAGTTTCACCGCCTAAATAAACTTCACCGCCATTCGGACTCATTAATTGTAGTGCGGCACTTCCCATTATTGTAAATACATCATCACTTTCATCTACAACATTTCCGTTTGATATATCTATAATCTTCACTAGACATTCTTCCGAAGGTTTGTCCGGTACAGTCCAGTTATATGATCCATCAGATGGGGTTATTACAATCACATTCTGCCAAGTATTTCCGTTATCAGTTGAGTATTGAATTTTCACACTTGTTACACTTGCGCTTGTCCATGTAATTTCAACTTGTTCACCGACTTTAAATTCTTCACCGCCGTTTGGACTCATTACTTCAACAACGGGAGCTGCCGTAATAGTAAATGTTGAGTTACTTTCGTCAATGTTTGAGTTATCTCCCGAATCGGTGACTCTAATTAAACATTCTGCTGATGGGGTATTAGGAACAACCCATTCATATTCTCCGGTTGACGCATCTAAATCTTCTTCAATAACTGTCCATGTTGAACCGTTGTCGATGCTTAATTCAATATCAACTTCATTAACACCGTTGCTTGACCATTGGATAGTTTTACTCGAACTTCCCTGCCAAGACTCACCACCGTTTGGTGATGCGACTTGTAAATATTCAGCCGGTTGAGAAATTTTTAAATCCGCAGTCATTTCATTACCGGATGCACTTATATTTTCCACCGATACATAAGTGCTAGTTCCATTATATGCGTTTGATGACGGACTGCTTAGAAAATTAAATTGGATGTTGTTTGTTTGCCCAGGGAATGGATCGCGTGTATCACCACTATTGACGCCTTTTTCTAAATCGTAATTATTATCTGCTTGTTCTAGTGCAACAAGGTAATTTCCGCTGTTTGTTTTACCGGGATACCATTCCTGCGAATTTCCGTTTTTTGTTTCATCGATATGCCAAATTAATAATCCGCTTCCCGGAATTCCCGCATCGTACTTTGTCCGCTGTCTATTCTGAACCAAAAAATATTGATTGCCCGGAACACCGTCTTTCCAAATTTTATAAATATCTGCTTCAGTTGTCATAGCAGTAATTGATTCACCGATTAAATCTGTTGTAACATTTGTCGGCGTAAAGTAACCCATTTGAATGTGATTCCATGCATCCGGCCAAGCAGGAGTTGCACCGTTATTACCATTCCAGCTTCCGCCTGCCATTAGACTCCAGCGACCAACACCATTCGATGTGTAATCAGTATCATAAACATCTGGCAAACCAAAAACCGAGTGTCCCATTTCATGAGCATAAACTCCAATTGTCATATCACCGGGGGTTGACCAATACTCGGGCTCCATTGAATATCTGTAAGCTTCAACTCCGTCATCGGTCATATAACCACCGGGGATCGCCCAAGCGTGAGACCAAATATCATCATCGCTTCCGGTATATTCCGCTCCGGGACCTGTATGCACAATAAATAAAGCTTCGATTTCTCCGTCACCATCGTTATCGTATAAAGAAAAATCAATATAAGGATCTACAAGTTGAACCACATCTCTTGTTAATCCTTGTGCGTTAGCCGGAAAATTTCCGAAACCATTTTCTCCCCCCACATAATAATCATAAGTATTGGGCATAGTAACCCAGCCGATTGTAGATGGCATATCTGCTGTTATCAAATCCAAATTTCCGTAAGTGACTTCATCAAAATAACCCCACATGCTGCTTGCGGTGTTCGCGAATAAAAGATCATCAAAAAAACTAACAGATACTTGTGATTCTTGATCCGAAAATTCTACAAAAAGAAATATTGCATTAAACTCACCGGATGCAGCTTTTGCCGGTCCGTATGTTCTATGAATATCTTCTTTTTTCATAATAGAATTTTGCTTAGTTAATTCTTCCGAAGTCCAGCCGGTAGATACTCCTCTTTCTTTCAATTCTTTATAATTTTTAAGAGCATAGGGAATATTAATTTCTCCGTTTTTAATTTTTTCTAATAAATTTGGATGAGGAACCATCTGTGCGCTAAGCATGGATACAAAGATTACCAATAGCGCTAAAACTGATTTTTTCATTTATTCTCCGTTATAGTATTGGGTATTTGACAAAAAATAGTTCGTCAAAATATGGAATATTAGTAATAATGACCACGCAAAAAATTAGTGTGATCAATACAATAAATTTTAGTTAGAATCGTTTACAATCTTAGAAAACGAAAATATGAGCATCGACCGTGAAATAGCGCTTATTGAAAGAAGCAAAAGGGGGGATCAATCGGCTTTCGCTTTGCTCATTGGTTTATACAAGGATAAACTCTTCGGATACCTATTTAAATTTACCGGCGATCGCGATTTAGCAAAAGATTGGATGCAGGATGTTTTAATTAAGACATGGAAAGGAATTAAGAAATATAATGAACAACAAAAATTTGCATCATGGTTGTTTTCGATTGCTCATAATACTGCAATTGACGGTTTGAGAAAATTAAAAAGAACAGTAAACGAAACGAGTTTTTCGGAAATTGATATGAACGGAAACAGTGAAACCGCACATGATATAATTATTCACGAAGAGACTAAAGAAATAATTAACAAAATAGTTGATTCTCTTCCCCACAAACAAAAAGAAGTTTTTCTCTTAAGAATGCATGCTGAATTATCTTTTAAAGAAATTGCAGAAATTATGAAAGAACCGATGAACACCGTCTTAAGTCACATGCACTATGCCGTAAAAAAATTGCGAAAAGAGATTGGAAACATAAAATGAAAGATGATATTAAAAAATTGCATGAAAGATTTGAAGCAGAAGTTTGGCTTTACATCGACGGAAGTTTAAGCAACGAAGACATGCTTTATTGGAATCAAAAATTATCACAGCATTCTGAGTTGAATGAATTTTATAAAAATATCATCGAAACAATAGGTTATTATAAAGAAAGCAACAAGCATCAAATAGAAAACGATGAGTTTAATGAAATTATATCAACAGTGTTTAGTTCAAAAAACTTTTTCGAAAGAATCACCGATTCGATATCTAACATACTCGAAGTTCTTTTCTCAAATAATTTAAGCACAGCTAAAGCAGCTTTTGTAGCGTTAGTTACCGTCGTAGCTTTGGTAATATTATTAACCACCGAAAAACCGAATGCCGTAAAAAGTATAAGTGAAGATATTTTGAGCTGGCACGGTGAAGTTATAACAAAACAATTACATGACGTTGATGAATCGATTGAAACTCTTTCGTATGAAGAGTGGGAAGAGTATAGATTAATTCAAGCAACACACGATAAGTGGGAACAGTCATTTTATTTACTTAACAAAGAAATTGAAAAAATGAAACAGGATTTAGGTGAATCGTCTTTATAAAATTTTATTAATCAAGGGGGTCTCAAAATGAAAACTATAATTCAAACAATACTATTACTAACATTCGTATCAACTATGCTTTTTTCGCAGGTTATTGTCCCGGAACCTGGCGCGCCGGATATCTATAGGGTTTGGGGAAACGAAAAACTTTCGGAAAAAGAAGAGCAAGAATATTTAAGTAAAATTACAAATGCTCAGCTTAAACAAGAGCTTCAACAAATTAAGAAGCTTGATGAGAAAAGATACTACAGCATTTTGCGAAGAACATCATATTTTTCTCTTCCCTCTATATACTCAATTGAAGGGAGCGGTGTTTCAATTGTCGGCGAGCAGCATGGCAGCGATAATCTTAGAAAAAGAATTACTGAGCTTGAAATGTATTCCGAAGTATTAAGCACAAAATATCTTCATGCTGACCAATCCGATAAACAAAAACTTTCATCACAATTGAAAACAACCTTAAGCGAAGCCTTTGATCTAAGGGAATCTCAGCGAAAAGAAGAAGTTGAAAAACTGGAAAATAAACTCGCCGAGTTAAAAGAATCAATACATATAAGAAAACAGAACAAAGAACAAATTGTTGAAGAAAGATTTAGAACTCTCACCGGGAAAGGTAAGTATTTGAAGTGGGATTAAAACCCCACCCCATCCCTCCCCTTGGTAAGGGGAGGGAGATTTTTTAATATAGGATTACTACATATTTTAAATTGCCTCAAAATAGACTTGCTAATCTTTTTAATTATTCCTATTATATTTTCTAAAGTTCATTAATTAGGACTCTTTGTAATGAAAAGTCTAATAACGATCATATTTCTCCTTTCTCTACTTTCATCAATTCTCCTTGCTCAAAACACTAGAACCAATGGCAATCTTCTAAGAATAAACATCTTTGAAAATGAAATTGATTTGAGTGATACGGTTGGAAGTTGGAGCAGTTGGCGCAGCAATTATTCTGCTGGATCCCGATATCAAAAAGTTTTTACATATAATGGAAATTTATACTTTATTCTTTACCATAAATCTGATAATCCCCAATATACACGCACTGACCTCACGTTACAATCATCTTCGTTACAGTACGATTATAATTTCTATGGGTATTTTGGTTGGCTTGATGTACTTGAGCCATATCTATTTTTTGATACACAAATTCAGCCAACAAGTTCAGGAATATGGATACTTAATGGAATTTTAGATGTTTCATTTGTTAACAATAACAATGAATTATTCGAAGAAAGTAGTGCCACGGGAAATATTGTTCATATTCCAGGAAAAATAAAGAATAATTATCTAATCGCAACGTATTCCGAATCTGAATACGAATATGATTATTCAATTGCGGAATTATCTGATTCATTGCATAAAAGAGTAATCCAAAACATCAACGTTCAATTTGAAAACGAAGATTCACCATCCGCTATTTCAAGACTTAGAACAATCAACGATTCTCTTTATTTTACTTCAGCACATGGAGAATATGATACAAGAGAAATTCGATTTTCTATATCAAAGCTAAAGGATTCAACCCTTACCATTATCGACAAAAGTTTTGAGAATGATCATCTCACATATTGGACTGCTTTTGAGAATAGAATTATTGGTGTACGTAACCGTCACTTAATAGCACAGACATTAAACTTAGACACTTTTGGATTTGAGAATATTGATACGCTGGCACTAAATGTTGACAGCTATAGCCATGGCAGTAAATATGATTTCTCGCCTGATGAGAGATTTGGTGCATTTATTCGTAACGATTCATTGTTCGCAGTTTCTCTGGAAAATGAATCAATAATTAATAGCTGGGACTTACAGAATATAGACAATCGATATGCACCGTTAATCGATTCACCCTACGTTTACGTTCATCAAGCTACAACCATTGTTGGTGTGGAAGAGGAAAACGATTTACCTAAAGAAATTACTTTATCTCAAAACTACCCAAACCCATTCAACCCAAGTACAACTATAAAATTTACAGTTCCTAATGTAGGGACGACTCATGAGTTGTCCCTACGAGTATATGATATACTCGGCAGAGAAATAAAAACACTCCTCAACAAACCAATGCAGCCCGGCACTTATGAAATTGAATTTGATGGCGGAAATTTTACAAGTGGCGTTTACTTTTATGTTTTAGAAACGGGTGGGAAGAGATTGAGTAGAAAGATGGTTCTTTTAAAGTAATTTATTATGCGACATTATTCAATTTTTCCCTTTTTGCAGTGCCTCGAGATTTTTTGATCGATAACCTAATAAATCCATCCATATCTAACAAAAACAGAGAGAATAAACCGGCACTTTAACAATTGTATGTAAAATATTCATGTAGTTATTTCCATTTTAGGGATTTATTTAACACTCAGAGCCTAAATATTGAATAGAAGCAGGATATTCAAACAGCACGATGCTTGCATCTTTATGTTTTAGTTTATTAATATTTCATATTTCATTTATAGAAAATTATAGGAGAATTAATGTTAAGAAAATTTTGTACTCTCTGTTTTTTGATTCTACTTTTCTATCAAATCACGATCTCACAAGTTACAATACGCGAGAAAATTATTTTAATACAACCGGATACAAATGAAGTCATTAACAAAAATTTTGTAGTTAGATTAGCTAAAAGTGGGAAATTGTTTTCTGGATTTATTCCGCAATTTACAGGTAATGTTGAATTGGTTTTTACTTATGCACGTGAGATTTATGGTACTTTTAATATAGATAGCAAAATAATAGTAGAGACCAAAGACACCATATTTGAACATAGTGTTTTCCCGGAATTTGATTATAGATGGGGACAAGATAATGCTTCGTTCTGTTATTTTTGTTAGGGCGATGATAGAGACCCCTGCAATAGGTGGAATCAGAAAAAAATCCCTTATTACCAGTATGAAAAAAGGCTAATGGGCAGCGCGAGTCCTCAATTTGCAACCGTGAGCTTTAAAGTTACAAAAGGAGACTCGGTAAAGATTTTCTATGAGACTACACCTCCTCAAGTAGGTATAATTGAAAGAATTCCATTAGAATATTCGCAAAGAGGTAATTATTATGATGGCTATACTAATGAAACAATTAGCTATACTTACCTAAATTTTGCCAAGTATTATGAATGTTTACGTTGGTATGGAACCGTGCTCGATGTTTATGCTTTTGAATACCCGGAAGAAGACTGTTCAGATGCTCCGCAGTGTGATGTGAACAGTTCCTTCGAGCCGCCGCAGTTTATTGCTAAAGAAATAACCCCCCCAGATTATACCAAATTTGATTTATGTGATAAACTAAGTAAAACAAGTGGGGTGGTTGACATAGGGGGATTTTTCTTCTCCTTATTTAATAAACCTGAATGGAACATTATTGACGAATTGGTTGACGATTATAATCTTGATGTTTGCTATAATAGTTCAACAAACCAATGGCAATATAACATTGATGACGGAACAATATTTTTGAACACGGTACTGGGTGTTTGCGAACAAAATCTCGAGGGATTTGAAGTAATAAAAAGTTTTAATGACCTTTCAAGTATATACGTTGATGATGTTTGTAAAGCTTTGGAAGACTTTAAGCTTCATTATGATTATTATACATTAGGACACGGCAGTTATAAATATGTTTTGTACGATGTCTTGGATTTACATGAGTCAATTCATAAAGAAAGATTTATAAGTTTGTTTAAACAAACTATGAATAGCATAAGCGAGGATAACTCCTTTAACATAGAAATACCTTTTAAGGATTTATTTACTTACATGCAGTTACGGTGTGATGACAACCCGGATTTTGTAACTACAAAAAATAAATGGAAGAATATGTTTAATAAAATATTAGAAAGCTTTTTAAAAGAACTGGAAAGAAAATATATAATCCAAAAAAATGACCCTCAAAACGAGTATAAAACACATAATGATAATAGAATTGAGTACCTTATCAAGCAATATATAGAAGTACTAAAAACTCAATATCCGGAATTAAATTGTAAATAAGAAGATGGAGATAAAATGCAACATCTAAAAATTTTTACATTGCTGTTACTTAGTTGGTTGCTTTTTCTAAACAATATTTATTCTCAGCAAGGACTAACGCAGGAAGAAAAACAGAGGGTAATTGACGCCCTTAATAGCCCAAATTCTTTATCAAGATTAGGAGCATTACATAGTATCGAACAATATAAGGTTGCTGAAGCCGAAGACAGCTTAAAAGCAAAGATCTGGAAAGATGATTTAGATATGCAAGCAGATTACTTGCACGCGCTTCAATCCATCAATCCTTCCGTAGCTTATCAATTTGCGTTAATGTTTATAGATACTCTCGATATAAAATATGGAACAAATCTTCGTATGGAAAGTCGGGTAAGGGCAATAGAAGTTTTATTTAAGAATGGAGATTATTCCAAAGCTGAATTTGTGTTCCAATTGCTTGATAGAGATAAACCGAGAATTAACACAACTGCATTACGTCTGCTGAAAGAAATAATATTGCATGTTCCTCAATATGCTGAAAGAGCAAAAAGTGAATTAATAACCATAACACAAATCTCAACATATTCCGATGATAGAATTGATGCTTTATGGGATTTAGAAAAAATCTACGGTGAAGAAATATTTGATTTAATGGTAAAAACATTTACAGAAGATGAGCACCCTACCAACCGCATTATTGCTTTAGAACATATGCTTGTAAAATATAAGAACCCTGAATTGAATGTTGTGCTAAGAAACAGATTAGTAGAAGAACCGGAAAGCTCACTTAGACATGACATAGCAACACAATTGTTAACCCTATTTGGTACTCCGTCAGATTATCAATTTGTGAGAAATTACATATCCCAAGAACCAGATCAGACTATAAAAAATTTGTTGACTTATGATGTTGAGGATTTTATATCTCCTGAACCTGACAGCACCCTAACAGCCTCGGAAATGATAGATACACTAATATCATACAACACACAATGCTATAATCATAACTGGATAACTAACAAAGGTATATACAACAGTTTAAGCCAGAAACTTGAAAACGCTAAAAAGAATTTGGAAAAAGGAAATGACAAAGCAGCCAAGAATGTTCTCGAAGCCTTCAGAAATGAAGTAGAAGCACAAAAGGAAAAACACATTACAATTGACGGATATAAATTCTTGTATTACTACAGCGGGTATATAATAGAAAGATTATAGTGATTAAATAATTTTAGAAGGTGAAAAATGGTTGCAAAAATTTTATTAACAATTATGCAATTTACGAATTTAGTGCTTTCGCAAACAGTTTATGAAATCCCATTCGCCTCTAACGGAAACTCTATTGAGTTAACTGTTGCTAATGTATCCGGGACAAAAATTGGAAATGTAAACATAGAACTTAAAGAATCACCGGAGTGGATAAACTTTACAAAAACCAAAAGCGATCTTGAAACAATAGAAGGAAACACAGAAAAAACGGCTTTGTTCACTTTTTCTTTGGGGAAAGAAGCTCCGGTTGGGAAAGAAACTTTTCTGAAATTTTTGGTAAGTGGAAACAACGAAAAAATCAGCGAAAAAGAAATAAAGATAACAGTACTTCCGCCGGATAACTTCGAACTGTTCCAAAATTATCCCAATCCGTTTAATCCAACTACAAAAATAAAATTTACAATACCAAACGTAGAGACACCCAACAGGGAGTCTCTACAAACAAAGCTAATCGTTTACGACATACTCGGGAGAGAAATAAAATCCCTCATTAACAAAACTATGCTGCCTGGTAAGTATGATATTGAATTCCACGGATCAGAATTGTCAAGCGGAATTTATTTCTATGTTTTGGAAACCGGCACGGAAAGATTAAAAAGAAAGATGATTTTACTAAAGTAGCGACAAATAACTAATCCCGAATTTTCTCTTTCTGCAAAGCTTCAAAATATTTACGGATTAATTCTTCGTAATCTTTTTTATAACCTTCTTTGGAAGCATTCAATAATTCATCACGTAATTTTTTTAATCCTTCTTCGGTAGTGAGCATTAACTCGGGCGGAGTTTCTCTTTGAAAATTTTTACCCGTAAATGATTCGCGTTCTTTTTCAAAATCTCTTTCGTTAATTGATCTCTGTGCGTCAAGTAATTTTGAAAGTATTCTTTCTTGTTTTTGTAACAGATCATCATCAACATCATTCGACTGCATATCGGCAACAACTTCTTCCATTTCTTTTAATATCTGTTCAAGATTGGAACCAAGTTTTTTTGATTGTCCCGTTGATTTTGCTTCTTCGTTTAATTGCGCTAACGATTTTTGAATCATTTGTTGTTCTTGTGCTAATCTTTGCATTTGAGCCATTTGCTGCTGTGAGAGTTGACCTTGCTGCATCATTTGAGTCATTTGGTTTAAGCTCATTTGCTGTTGACTCATCTGTTGAAGCTGCTGCATCATACTCATCATACCGCCGCCTTGACCTTCGCCACTCATCATCATTTCAAGCGAGTTCTTCATCATCATTGCAGCTTCGTTCATGTTTTTCATTGCGCGTTCTTGTGATTGTGAAGCCTTGCCGCCGTTATTTTCCTGCATATCCATTATTGATTGACTCATCTCCCGGCGTGCTTGTCCCAACGCTCTCCCCATTTCGGGTGAAATGCCGAAAGTTTTTTGGGATAACTCACTAATCTGGCGTGTAACTTTATCCAAGTTGCTTTGTATTTGATTTTGCTGTTGTGCCGATTCTCTCAAATTTTTTGTGCTAACGGATTGATCTCTTGTTTTATTCTTTAAATCCTCTTCTTCTTTCGATAGAGTAAGAAGATCATCGAGAGATTTCATCATATCGCTCATAACTTTCATCTGAGTCTGCATCTTCATGTTATTCTGCATTGCCTGCATCTTTTCCATATTAGCTTGCATGTTTTTCATCATTTGCTGCTGCATTTGCATGGCGTCTTGTTTCTGACCTTTTTGAAGTTGTTGCGAGGTTTGTTCATTCATTTCAGTGTTTTGCTGTTGTTTCATTTGCTCGCTTAATTCTTGAGCATCTTTTTGCGGCATATCGTCAAACTCACTCATCTTTTCACTGAGCGCTTCTGTTTCCTTCTCGAGATTTTCCATCTTTTCGGTTAAAGATTTCTGTTTTTCTGCAAGTTCATTTCGCTCTTGCTGATTTTGTAAACTGCTTTGTTCCGTTTGTTCATTTAAGTCGCTTAACTCTTCGCTGATTTGTTCTGTTCGTTTAAGTAATTCATCCATCTTTTGTTCAATTTGAATTCGCTTAAGAAGATTAACAGTTCGTTCCAGACTTTTCTTAAACATCTCTTCGTTGAATTGAAGATTTTCCATTTCATTTTGAACTTGATTACGCATCATGTTTTCAAGTTGTTCGCGCATCTTTTCAAAAGCTTTCTTCATTTCTTCACTGCTGAATTGATCCATCAAATCCTGCAGTTCCATATACTTTTGAAGAGTTTCTTCGGAAAGCAAATTATTATCAGCGAGATCTTTTCTTACATCATCCAGTTGCTTTTTAATATCGTCGACTTTTTGTTCCAGACTCTCAAATTTTTGCATGGCTTTTTCAATTTTTTCTTTTTCTTCCCATGAAATTCTTTTGTCATCTTTTTTTAATTCGTCACTAATTTGTTGAAGTTCATCGCTTAATTTTTTTGCTTCTTCTAAAGTTTTATTTAGATCGTCGGAAGCTTCATTTTGCTTTTGATCTGCATTTGCAAATAGTTCATCCAAAGAAGGAATTCGAAGAGTAAAAACTTTTGACCGGGATTTCTTTGGTCCGTTTATATTGTCGTTATCAGCAACCTCAACGTAATACGAAACAATTTCTTCTGCTTTGAGATTAAGCTGCGCTATGTCCCATCCGAAAAATACCTCTTGCTGTTTTTCCGACTTAGATATTGAAATTGGAACGGTTGTAAAATCTGAAGTGTTTGTTTGGCTTAATGCGGACTTATGATATAATAATTCCAGCGAAGAAAAACCGTAATCATCTTTAATTTCAATTGTGAGCGGGAGTATATTTTCTAAACCGAGTTCAACATTTTCGCCGGGTTTTGTAATTTCTATTTGAGGAAATTCATCTTCCGTAATATTCACCGAATATCTAATCGGGTTTTCACTTTCGACATTCGATGTGTCAACAAGATCGAAGTTATAGCTTATTTCATCTCTAACATAAAAATGTCCTTTTGCAACAAAGCTGTTTACATCCAATTCAATATTGTCTTTTTCTATAATATTAATCTTGGCATTGGTTAGCGGCTTTGTTGATGTAATTTCAAAATCCAATCTTGTGCCGGGCAGAACTGTTGCCGAACCGTTATCGTTTTGTACTTGCTGCGGTAAACGAGTATAAGATGGCGGTGTAATTGTCATAACAAATTTTCTTACAATCGGTCTATCCATTACGCTTATAGAATATACATCTGTCGATACATCCTCGGCTTCGGCATAATATTCTATCGAGCTGTTTAACGATTTCAAAACTTGAGTAAAATTATTGTTGGAGTCCGGTAAAAGAATTAATTCATCAAAAGCCGCTTGTTCCGTTGACCTGGTAAACAGCGTAATTGATTTTGGAATATCTGCTTTTGCGGTTACAATAATTGCAACAGATTCTCCTTTAGTAACATCTATGTTTCCCGGTTCAATTGCCAAATGATATTTGGGAGGAACGATAAACTCCTTATCGTAATTTATCATTCTATTAAAAGCATTGTTAAGAAACGGAACCAAAAGAACTAATAATGTTATAGGTATGAATGTGCCAGCCGAGATTTTTACTTTATTCCATTTATTGAATTTTACTGCTTCTGTAAAATTCAGTTTTTGCGTTTTATCGTAAACCGTTTTAAATGCGGCTTGAATTAATTCTTTTGAATAATTGTTTGATTTATCATTGACTAGTTGAACTGCGTTAAGAAGCGAGTCTTTTACTTCCGGATAATTTTTCCCGACTAATTTTGCAATCTTATTTAAATTGAAATTCGATAGTGAATCTATATTTCGAATTAGCGGAAGAAATACTTCTTTGCTTATTATCACCACTATAACAGCAATGGATGCAAAGAATAATATGGTTCTAACTTCACCGCTAAAATTAAAAAGTGCTTCTAGAATAACTATACCGAAAACAATCAAAGCAAAATAGAATAAGGAATTAACCAATCCTTCAAGAGAAGAGATTAAATTAATTTTTCTATTAGTCTTCTTTAGTTTATCAATAATATTTTTATAAAAATCATTCATTAATTACTAAGTGCCCAAACTATGATGTTGGTGCCGAACTTTAATGCTTCTTCTCTTTTTTCGGCAGAAGTATTGTGGACTCTTTGATCAGTCCAACCGTCACTTGGATTGCTTTCGTAAGTATAATAAACAGCTAATCTTTCATCGATGAAGATACCAAATCCTTGAGGCGGTTTGTTGTCGTGTTCATGTGTTTTTGGCGGACCGTAATTAAAATCAAAAAGACAATTATACAATCCGTAATTAAAAGGAAGTTCAACTAAATCCTTATCCGGGAAAACTTTTTTAATTTCTCTTCTAAATGCATTATCCAAACCATAGTCATCATCTACAAAAAGAAATCCGCCGTTTGTTAAATACTTTCTTAAAGCTTCTGCTTCATCGGAAGATAGAACTATATTTCCGTGTCCGGTTAAAAACAAGAACGGGTATGAAAACATTTCATCACTGCCGAGTTCTACAAATTTATATTCGGGAATTGTTTTAATATTTGTGTGTTCGGCAACAAAATTTAAAAGATTAACTTCCGCGGAAGGATCGTTATACCAATCGCCTCCGCCGTTATATTTTAAACGTGCAATTTGGAAACCCGTTTTTACTTGTCCGAATAAAGTTATTGTAACAAAAAAG
The DNA here is from genome assembly GCA_030584085.1 of Melioribacteraceae bacterium. NCBI lineage: Bacteria > Pseudomonadati > Ignavibacteriota > Ignavibacteria > Ignavibacteriales > Melioribacteraceae > Melioribacteraceae bacterium. The sequence continues at coordinate 22,113 of CP129490.1, read as the reverse complement.
AGTATAATAAGTTTTTTCATAAATTAAGTTAACTATAATAGATAGCAGAATACAAACTTATACAATAAATGGCGGGATTCGTTTCTAATTTTGAGATGGTAATTTTACTGTAAAAATTGTCCCCTTGCCCGGCTCGCTGGTTACTAAAATTGATCCATTATTTTTATTAATAAATTCCTTGCACAAAATTAAACCGAGTCCCGTTCCCTTTTCGTTTTCGGTTCCTTTCTTTTTAACGTCAGAATCTAATTTGAATATTTTATCAATTTCACGCTTGGTCATTCCGATTCCCGTATCTTGAACAGAAAAGATTACTTCCTTTTCCGATTTTTCGGTTTCAATTGTAACATTTCCACCACGGTTAGTAAACTTGATTGCGTTATTAATTAAGTTACGAGCTACTGCTCCAATCATATTTTGATCACCGAACGCAACAACATCTTTTCCCGGTTTTACAATTAAATTAATTTCTTTTTGTGAAGCTGCTTTTCTATAAAGATTGATATTCATCGTTATTATTTCATTAATATCAACCGCTTGCGGATTGAACGGAATATTGCCCAACTGCGCAGACGACCATTCAAGTAAATTTTCTAAAAGCAAAAATACATTACGCGCGTTTTGATTTACTTCGCGACTCAAATTTGTAATTTCTTCGTGTGATAATTCTTTGTTATCTTCGGCTAAAATTTCAGTAATCCCGAGAAGTGAGTTAAACGGTCCTCTTAAATCGTGCGCAATTATTGAAAAGAATAAATCCTTTGTTTTGTTGATGTCGTTTAACTTTTCATACGCCTCTGTTAATTCTTTATTGATCTTCTTTCTTTCAACGTACCGATAAAAATAGACAATGCTAAAACCCAATAGCATAACAGAAAAAATTATTAAAAAGTAAGTCAAATTTTCTTGTCTATCTAATTGAAGCTCCTTCAACTCTGCATTTTTAGTTAACAATTCAATTTCTTTTTCCTTTTGCTTGGCTTCATATTCGGCAAGTGACTTTTCTAGTTCATCGCTTCGTTTTTCATCCTTTATCAAATCCTTTATCTCTTCATATTTCTGAAAATTTTCTAAAGCTAATTTATAATTGCCGGTGGCTTTATATGTTTGGTATAAAATTTCGTATCCTCTTTGAACCTCTTCGTTTGCAAAAACCTCTTTCGCAAGATCTATTGCACGATTTGCTTTCGTTATTGCTTCGCTATAGTTCGATAATGTTAATAACGCCGTTGATTGATTATTAAGAGAAATAGACATTTTGTGCGTGTCATTCATTTTTTCCAGCAACACAAACGATTGCTGATAATAATCCATCGCCAATCGATTATTTCCTAATTGGAAATAACATTCGCCAAGATTATTTAATGCAACTGCAATTCCTTCCACGTTTTCAATTTCTTGACTTTTTTCCAATGCTTGAATATAAAATTCAATTGCTTTGCTGAACTCTCTTCTGTGTTTATAAACCTCGCCTAGATTGTTGACTGCATTTGCTATCAAATATGCATTACCGGTTTTCTCAAAGATGGATAACGCGCTTGAATAATATTCGATTGGTTTGTCCAGATCGCCCAAACCTTCATAAGTATTACCGATTACCATCATCGCATAAGCTGCTTTTACTTGGTCGTTAACACTTTCAAATTTTTCCAATGCTTTTAGCGCGTTGGTTAATCCTTTCTCATAATTCCCCATAATAGAGGTGTAAAGCGATCCAAGATTTAAATATGCATGCGCGGCTTGATACTCATTGCCTTGCTTTGAAAACATTTCTGCTGCTTGTTCAAATAATTCTATTCCGGCTTCAATTTCGTTTGTTCGGGTGTATGCAGCTCCAAGAGTCATAATTGATGAAGCGAGTCCAACTGAATCTTCTATTTCATTAAAAACTTCGATAGATAGTTTGAGAGTATCGACGGCAAACTTTGCTTTATTTGAATAAACATAAAAAGCACCGATGTTTCTGTATAAGGTTGCTGCCCCAAATTTATATTCGCCTTTTTTTAATAAACTTTTTGTTTGCGCTATGTACTCTTCTGCTTCGGCAAATTGTTGTGATAAAATATATATCGAGGAAATATTGTTGAGTGCATTTACTTGCCCGTTAAAATATTCCAATTGCTTAGCTTCACCTAAAGCCATTTCAGCATATTTAATTGAATTAACATTATCAGTGGCATTTCTATACTCTTCGGAAATTTTGTTTAAAATATCTACACGATTAGTTCCCTCGGAGTTTTCGAGATTCGATAATAATTGTTCCGTATTTAACTGTGCGGAAATTGATATTACGATAAAAAGTAGATGGAAGAAATGTTTCATATTCTTTATGCCAAGGTATTCAAAAATGTTACGTAAAGATAAGAAAAATGTGAATCTAATAATTGCTTTTAATAGATTGATAAAAGTTGAAAATAGGTTAATGTAATTAAGCGAAAGGTGTAAAATTGAGAACACAAGAAGAACTTTTATTGTTTTTTAAAATTGAAATTAAAGATGCAATTGACACACTTTCTGGGTTAAGTAATCGCTATAAAAAAGAAGCCTTTGAGTACAAACCTTCTCCAAATAAATGGAGTGCGATAGAATGTATTGTACATATCAATACAACAAACAAAAGTTATTTGGGAAAGATTAAAAATTCATTAACCGCTTCGGAAGAAGTTGATATCATCGAGCGTGATTATAAACCACGATACTTAATCTCAAAATTTATAGATAGTATGAAAGCCGAAAGCAAAATGAAGTTTAAATCTCCAAAAGTTTTTATGGATTCCTATAACGGTGATTTTGAAAAAGTAATTCATGATTTTTTCACTATTCAAAACGAACTAATTAATCTAGCCGAAGCTTCCGGGAAGTATGATCTGAGTAAAATCAAATTAACATCTCCGGTAACAAAATTACTTAGACTACAATTAGGCGAGGCATTTATGATAATCATTGAACATCAAAAGAGGCATTTGCAGCAAGCGAAGACTGCTTTGAAGAGTTCTGTTTAACTTATTTTTCTAACACAACTATGTGACTTGTTGAAGGTGTGTTTTTAATTTCTTTGATGATCTTCAATCCGCTTTGTTCCGCCAATCCTCTTAATCCGCTGTTCTTTATGTAGGATTTAAAATTAGTGTAATGTTCTTTTCCAGCAGCAAATTCAACAGCTTCGTTAAGCCAGCTCCAGTAATGCTTAGGACGTGGATGTAAATAATCAATTAGAATTAATTTGTCTGCGTTTTCCGATAATGCTTTCAAAATATCATTTCGAAAGTGCTCATCTACTTCGTGAATGACGTAAGACATTACCGCATAATCGTAATGCTTGTCACCGTTTTCAAAAAAGCGGTAAATATCGGAGTGATAAAAATTAATTTTAGGTGAGTTGTTCTTTGTGAGTTTATTCATTGCAACTTTTATATTGCGTTCGGATAAATCGACACCATCAACTTTGTTGACTTTATCTTCAACCGCAAACGCAAATCTTCCCGTTCCGCAACCGGCATCAATCACATTTGAGTTTTCTTTAATTATGCTTTTCGCCAAGCGAAATGATTTGTCTTGATTCGGTGCGATAAAGACATCGTAAAATAATCCGTCGTACCAGTGATTTTTATTTTCTTTCATATCTACTCAATTGATTTTATTATTTATTATTAGATGCAAAATTCCCGGTGCTGATTCAATATAATTCTTTGCAAGTTGTTTACATTAAGAGATGTATTGTCTTAATATTATTCTTATATTTGCCCAATCATTAAGCGGAAAAGTTATGTTCATTAAAAAAGAAGAGTTTTCTAATCAGTTGGAAAAATATACCGCGGATGCAAAAACATTAACAGAATACATTCTTGAAAATATTCCGATACTTAATTACACAAAAATTGAAGTCACCGAGCTAACCGAAAACTCAATTAAACTTTCAGCACCGCTTTATGAAAACAGAAACCATTACGGATCGGCATTCGGCGGAAGTATTGCCACAATAGGTATTGTTGCAGGCTGGGCAATCCTTACCTATAAAATTAAAGAAGAAAAAATTCCCACTACATTAGTTATAAAAAATAGTCACACCGAATATAAGCGTCCCGTTAAAGATGAATTTTATGCGGAAGTAATTATCGAAAACTCGGACTGGCAAAATCTAAAAGATAAATTTTCCGAAAAAGGAAAAGCCGGAATGGAATTAACTTCTAAAATTATTTCCAACGGTGAAATCTGTGCCGAGCAAAAAAGTGTTTATGTCTGCATAACTCAATAAATCTTATCAAAAAAATTCAACCATAATTGGTAAATTTGAATTCTTCAACTTTTTCAATTTGTGGGGGATTAATGAAATTATTGTCACTACTATTTCCGGTTATTCTTTTATTGATTTTCACTTCTTGCAAAGATTCACAAGAAACTAAAAATCAAACAAAGTCTTTAGAGCTTATCAGCTCATTTAAAACAGATGTACCCGAACCATCCGGATTAACATTAAGTTACGATAAAAAAGCATTGTGGACTGTCAGCGATGAAACTAACAGAGCATATTTAATTTCTGTTGAAGGAACGATTATAGATTCATTACAGCTTCAAGGTATCGATCCTGAGGGAATTACCGTTATTAACGACACAACTATTACCGTTATTTTTGAACGCGAAAGATCGATAGCATTTTATAATACTTCGGGAAAAGAAATTAATAAAAAGATTTTTCCCGAATTTACCGGTGATTTAAATATGGGATTCGAAGGAATAGCTTATAATCCTGTAAACGGACATTACTTTATTGTAAATGAAATGAATCCGCAGTTGTTAATCGAAATTGACAGTGATTTAAACATTGTAAAACAAACCGAACTCAATTTTGCGGATGATTTTTCCGGGTTATATTTTGGAGATGATATTAACTATTTGTGGATTATAAGTCACGAAAGTAAGTTAGTTGCAAAATGTGATTTAAACGGAAATTTAATTGAATCATATAATGTAGATATCCCACAACTGGAAGGTATTGCAATTGATTATGACACCAATTTAATTTATCTCATTTGTGATATAAGCGAAGAACTATTTGTTTACAAACTGCATAAATAAACCATGAAAAAAATGTTATTAATAATTATTTCAGTACTCGTAATTTTCTTTGTTACGTTTTACTTTATCGGAGTTTATACAACCAATTCATTTGTAACCGAGCAGACAGAGAAGTTAATTCAAATGGCAAAAGATCAAGCCGAAGAAAAATTTAATTATTCCGAAATCGATTCACTTCCTCCTCCGGTTCAAAATTATTTTCGATTTGCAATGGATGAGAGTGTAAGCAAACCTCGCTTTGCGAGACTTAAACAATCGGGAAAATTTAAAACGAATCTAAATGCAGAGTTTAAAGATTTGACTGCGGAACAATATGCAATCTCAAATCAACCGGGATTTATTTGGAGCGGTGACATTACATTTGCAAAGTTAATTTGGGTCAGAGGAATTGATTCCTACTTTAATAACGAAGGAAGTCTTCTTATTAAATTTATGTCCGGCATTACAATCTCAAAAGAATCAGGAAAAGATATTTCTCAAGCACAGGTTGTAAGGTGGCTGCTTGAAGGTGTGTGGTATCCTTCCGCTCTTCTTCCCTCAGAAAATTTAAAATGGTCGGATGTAGATTCGACTTCAGCTAAAATTCATTTTAAAGAAAATGATATTGAGATTAATGTTCATGTCTTCTTTAACGAAGACGGATCAATTGCTAAAATGAAAACACAACGATATATGACAACTACAGCCGGTCCAAAATTAACCGGATATACCGGATACTTTTCGGATTATCGTGATGTCAACGGAATCAGAATCCCAACTCACGGTGAAGTTGAATGGAATATGGAAGATCAAGATTTTCTCTACGGTAAATTCGATATAGTTAAAATAGAATTTGATAACTTTTCTATGTATGACTAGATAATAAAAATGGCTGTCTCAAAAACATAGACCATGCTAAAGAAACCGGGTTTCTTCTCATACCATATTTATATTAAATCCTGCCTTTGCTTCATCAATAAATCTTTTTACAAGTTCGGGATTTTTTCTTCCGTTCGAGTCCTCAACACCGGTGTGAACATCAACTCCGGCCGGACGAATTTCAATTATAGCTTTTTTGACATTAGCCGGATTTAATCCGCCGGCAATTATAACAGGCTTGGGGGAAAGTTCTACTAATCTTTTGCTGATATTCCAATCATGAGTTTTGCCGGTTGCGCCTTCAGCACCTGTTTCCGGATCGAAAGTATCTGTTATAAATGCATCAACAAAAGGTGAAAGTGTTTCGATCATTTTTTGCAGTTCGGTTAGATTGTCTTCTGCAACAACAAGACTCTTAAATATTTCTAAATCGGGGCGGAGTGATTTTGTTATTTCTAATTCTTCTCTAGATATTTTTCCATGGAGCTGTATAATTTTTATATTCAATTTATCGCAAAATTCGATTATCTCCGTCGCGTTATCTAAATAAGTAATTAAAACAGCTTGATATGGATGCTTAATCATTTTAATAATTGCAGAGGCTTCCTCCTCGGTTGTATCTTCTTTATTAACCGTTAAACGCAGAGGAAACCCGAGATAATCAACTCCTGCATTCATAATCATTTGCGCTTCTTCTTTATCAATCACGCCCGCTATTTGGATGATATTTTTCATTTCACTTTTTCATGGATGATCAAGTTATTGATTTGCAATTTAATGATTTCTCAAACAAACAGATTATTCTTTGTGTCTCTCGGTGTCCTTTGTGGTTAAATTCTTCGTCACAAGCGTAAGATTAATAACTTTTCACTTGTTCCCAAATTGGGAACTCGTTATATTTCGCCATGCAAATAATCGCTCTAAAAACCATAAAAGATTTTTGGCTTAAACACCCGGAAACCGAACAGCCGCTCAAAGCATGGTTTGATGAAGTTAAAAAAGCGGAATGGAATAATCCCAATGATTTAGTTTCACAATTTCCTATGACGAGAATTGTTAAAAATGATAGAGCAATATTTAAAATAAAGGGAAACAAATACAGAATTGCTGCTGCGATTAAATATGATTTCAAAATTGTGTATATCCGGTTTATAAGAACGCACGCAGAGTACGACAAAATAAACGCGGAGGAGATTTGATATGAATATAAAACCAATAAAAAATAAAGCTGATTATAACGACACGCTAAAACAGATAGATAAACTTTGGAGTGCTGAACCGAATACTCCTAGAGGTGATAAACTAGAGGTGCTTGTTACCATGGTTGAAGCCTACGAACAAAAACATTATTCTATTGGTCCACCCGATCCGGTTGAAGCCATTAAATTTAGAATGGAACAAATGGGTTTAACACAAACCGATCTCGCAGAAGCGATGGGCGGAAAGAACCGTGTATCGGAAGTATTGAATGGTAAAAGAAATCTGACACTTAAAATGGCACGCGAACTTCATAAACGTTTTAATATCCCCGCCGAATCATTGTTGTCCTAAATAACTTTGTGGTTCTTCGTGTCTCTTTGTGGTTAAAAGCTTCACCACAGAGAGACACAAAGAGTCACAGAGAAAAACCGGAACTCTAAGATCACGGATTGTGATTTTAAGTTGGATGTAGGAATAATAGGAAAAGTGGAGCGTTGGAATATGGCAAGGATGGATTATAAAATTAGTGATCGAAAACAACAAAGATATTATATTGTTATAGTTTTACAGAGTTTAATAAAAAAACGCAGTAATCATCGGTCACATGCAAAAAGAGTTCAATAAAATAGACGGTCAAAATTACATTTACCATCGCTTTACTTTCGATGCGGCAATTCAAGATCATACATTTATCGGAGATGAGTTTATTGGAATGAACCCTGGAGATGAATCCGAGACGATGGAAATATTTGATAGAGTTGTCGCAGCCGGTCAAGACGGTTTTATGCCGAACCTTGTTGAAGAAATCAAAAAAGTCTTGGGTGAAGGAAATTACATTTACGATGGTTATGAAATCGGCGAGGAAGATTTCGGGTTGTACTTTTTTATAAAAGCAGAACATTATGATTCACTTTTAGATAAAGTTAAACTTTGGAGTAAAGCTGTTGATATTGATAGGTTTATTTGGTGGGATGGGGAATGACTAGTAGAAAAACTTGAGGTACCAAATTGTGACCTCAAGTTTTAAGAAAGATCCGTACAATAACAATAAAACTTGAATCTGAAAACCAAATACAATAATTAGGTATATTAAAAACTTCAAATCAACTATACATTGCAATGGAATTAATATGAAATCATTTCTCCAAAATTCTCAATTCAAAATTGATGATATTATTTCTTACACAGAACTAACTTCTGCCGAGGGCATGAATCTCCAGAAAGGAATGAACTTTCTTGTAAAACCAGACTACTCAGTTTTTCTAATGTCGATTCGCAAGGGAGCACCATATGCCGATAAAATTGATGAGAAAACAAATACTTTAGTTTATGAAGGTCACGACGTACCCGCGAATGTTTCTGACACTCCAAAAGAAGTTGATCAAGAATTTACTACGCAAAAGGGATCATTGACTGAAAATGGAAAATTTTATACAGCAGCCCAATCTTTTAGACTAAATTTAATTAAGTATCCGCACAGAATTAAAGTCTATGAAAAAATTCAAAATGGTGTTTGGTGTTATAAGGGGTTTTATAATTTGGTTGATGCTAAAATTGAAACCGATGGAAAACGTAATGTTTTTAAATTTTATCTTCAGCCAGTTGAGATAAAGCCAATGAAACGTGAAGTAATAATTCCATTTAACAGAGTAATTCCTACTCAGGTAAAAGTAGAAGTGTGGGCTAGAGATAAAGGACAATGTGTAAAATGTGGCTCCACAGAAAATTTACATTACGATCATGATTTGCCATTTTCAAAAGGGGGTACAAGTTTAATTGCAGAAAACGTTAGAATACTCTGCATGAAATGCAATCTCACCAAATCGAACAAAATACTTACAATTCCCCCGTTTCTTTTGTATTAAGAAAATAAGTCAAAATATCGTCTGTTCTTTCGCGCCAGTTTGCCCATTCGTGTCCGTCATTATAGATGCGGAATGAATGTTCAATTCCAAGCTCTTTTAATTTTCTGCTTATAAGCTGATTTGCATACAAGAACGGGTAATCATTAAATCCGCCTCTAAGTAAATCGTACCTGCCTACATCCAGGTAAAGCTTGTACCTGTAATGTTTTACTTTATCTTTGCTTAAAGAGTGGATGGTTTCAAGAAGGTTTTCCGTGAGAGTTGTCGACTGCCCGGCGGCATGAAGAAATTTATCCGGACGCATTAACGCAGTTAAAACGGCTGTTTGCCCCCCTGCCGAGATACCGCAAATAACTCTGTTATTTACCGAGTTACTTAGCTTATAATCCTTTTCAATCACCGGCAATAATTCATCGCATATAAAATTAATATAAGTTGAGGGATCATTAATAAACAGATCTCCGTCACTTTCCTTATAATCAACAAACACAACCACTGCGGGAGATATCTTTTTGAGATGAATCAAATTATCGAGAACGTTTTGATAAGAACAATATTCCAGGGCTTTGAAACCATCAATTACAAAAACAACAGGCAGATTAAAAAGTTGATCAAACTCAGGCGGAGTGTAAACGGCAATTTCCCTCGGTTCAATTTTCTCAACGGTGCTTTGAATGATAACGGTATCTAAACTTCCCTTTTCGGCAAAGGGATTGTAAACTCTAATCGAATCCGGATTAAACCCAGGCATCGCCAATTGAGAATGGTAGCCGAATCCGCTCGGCACTAAGATTTGATTACGCGGATCGGTTATCACGGTACCATGAATTTGATAAGTATAATCCAGTCGAGTATCCGAAACAAGTGAGTAAAACTTATAAAAGAATGTATTCTCTCCGCAAGAAATTGAATTCATAGTATCGGGCACAAGCCATGCGTTTTGTAAATCACCGTTTATTAAAACTTGCTCAGCATTACCATACCAATAAAAACAAGCAAGATTATTTTCTATGATCGGTGAGTTTTGGTTTTCTTTTAAAAAAGTTTCTATTAATGATTGGCGTTCATCTTCAGCGGTTGATTGCAACTGCTCTAAAAACAGGGCAGATTCACTCTCTCTTAACTCGCTGCCGTTCGGCTCTCCGAATTTACGTTCAATACTTTGAGGTTCTTCACTACAGGATGGGATTATAATTAATAAACATAGACAAATAGCCAGTGTGTTTAGGTAACCATTCGTTTTATTCATTGGAAAACCACGTATTTTTGATAATGAAATTTCAGTAAAAAGAATGTAATTGCAAAAAAACTATTTTTTGAATAAACATACTTTTAAAGTGTATCATTTCTGTAACCAATAGCAGTATAAGTTCGTCCAAAGGATTATTAACTAACATCGGGAAAAAATATGCGTAAGATATTCTTTATCATTTCTGCAATTGTATTAATTATCGGGATTGTTGAACTCAACGCACAAGAGAAAGCCGGAACGATTGATGAGTTCATACAAAAAACGGTTGAGTATAATTCTTTTACCGGGTCAGCTCTTGTAGCTGATAACCAAGAAGTAATTTTTCAAAAAGGATATTTATTTGCAAACCGTGAATGGAATATACCGAATGATATCGACACAAAATTTCGTCTCGGTTCAATTACAAAACAATTTACCGCTGCAGTAATTTTAAAACTTCGTGAAGAAGGTAAATTAAAATTAGAAGATAAAATTACCGATCATATTCCCTACTACAGAAAAGATACGGGAGAAAAAGTTTCTATTCATCAATTGTTAATTCATACTTCCGGCATACCGAGCTATACAAGTCATCCCGATTTTTTCGGTAAGGACAGTAAAAGAGATTACACGGTTGAAGAATTTGTAAAGCAGTATTGCATGGGTGACTTTGATTTTGAGCCGGGTGCGGATTGGGCTTACAATAATTCCGGTTATTACTTACTTGGTGTTATCATTGAAGAAATTACGGGAATGACTTACGCCGAGGCTTTACATCATTACATTCTTGATCCGCTTAACATGAAAGAAACAGGCTTCGATAAATATGAAGAAATCATTTCTAAACGAGCCGATGGTTACTCATTCTTATTTATAGAATATACAAATGCTCCATACATAAATATGGAATTGCCTTATGCAGCCGGATCAATGTATTCTACTGTAGGTGATTTATTTAAATGGGATCAGGCACTTTATCAGCCGGGACTTTTAACTCAAGAATCTCTTGATTTAATGTTCACCCCGCATGTTGCCGCGATGGGCGGTCATTACGGTTACGGCTGGTCGATTGTTGAAAAAGATATTGACGGCGACGATGAAGTTGAAAAAATTATCAGTCACGGCGGCGGTATAAACGGTTTTAATACTTTGATTTCCAGAATACCTGAGAAAGGACAATTGATTGTTTTGTTAAACAATACCGGCGGCGCTCCGCTCGGGTTTATGTCCAACCAAATTTATAATATTATAAACGGATTGGATTTCGAATATCCTAAAAAAGGAATTGCTCTGGCAGTATATCAAAAATATGTGGATGAAGGGATTGATGAAGCGCTGAATTATTACAGCAAATTAAAAGAATCCGATCAGCTTGATTTATTCTATAGAGACCGAGCCGAATTCAATTCTCTCGGTTATTATTTAATGAATACAAAAAATGATTTGTCAGCTGCTTTAAAAGTTTTCGAACTTAACATGAATGAATATTCTGACTGGTATAACGCTTACGACAGTTATGCGGAAGCTTTAATGAAAACGGGAAATAATGAAAAAGCCATTGAGTATTACAAAAAATCAGTTGATATGAATCCGGGTAATCAAAACGGAATTGAAAAATTAAAAGAATTAGGCGTTGAGTATAAAAAAGAAATAACCGTCGGCGAAGATATATTAAACGAGTATGTCGGCAAATATGAACTTGCACCAAACTTTATATTAACAATCAGACATGAAGCCGGTCAATTATATACACAGGCAACCGGTCAACCGGAATTTGAGGTTTATCCATCAAGCGAAACTGAATTTTATTTAACCGTAGTTGATGCACAAATTAAATTCAATCGAAATAACGAAGGAAAAGTTGAGAGTTTAACATTGTTTCAAGGCGGAAGAGAAATGCCTGCCAAAAAGATACAATAAGTCCTCATTTGTAGAGACTTGATTAACTTGTCCGCCTGTGGCGTGATCAAGTCTCTACTTCCATTTTCTCAATTCAAAACAAAACCCTATCTTAAGACGTCTTAATAACCAAGACATAACAATCATATTAAAACTTAAATGGCACAAAAAGAAGAACCGAAAATTCGTCATACCATAAGAGACGACCTGCGTCAACCTGATCTTCGCAAAAATTTATCCGAAGACTACCGGGATTTAAAAGAAAACTTTTTAGACGACGAGAAAAAAGAACAGCTCAAAGACATGGGCGCTTTTAAACGTTTCTTTAAGATCTCATGGTGGCTGCTGCGCGCAATGTTTTTTCGTATGACTCCTGTTAGAAGATTGATGTTTGTCCTTGGAATTGCACTCATATTAATATCCAATGTTCAGTTCGAAACCGGGACGGGTACCACCGGTGGTAGCAATTCACATATTCTTGGTGGAATAATTTTGGTTTTTGTCCTTATGCTGGAACTTAAAGATAAACTTTTAGCTAAAGATGAACTTGAAGCGGGACATAAAGTTCAATCGGCTTTAATGCCGGATTCAAATCCGGAAATTGAAGGCTGGAATGTTTGGTTGTTTACAAAATCGGCTAACGATGTAGGCGGTGATTTAATAGATTATATTCAACTCTCAAAAACTAAATTCGGAATTTCAATCGGTGACGTTGCCGGTAAAGGTTTGAGTGCCGCATTGATTATGGCAAAGCTGCAAGCGACAATTAGGGCGCTCGCTGACGAGAATTCATCTTTAACCGAATTGATGAGTAAGATAAATAAAATTTTCCACCGCGATAGTTTGAAAAGTATTTTTGCGTCATTGTTCTATCTTGAAATTGAAGCAAACAAAAACCAAATCAAATATATTAATGCCGGTCATATGCCGCCTCTAGTAATTAAAGATGACTCTATTATTCCTCTCAGCAAAGGCGGAGCTGCATTAGGTTTAATTAAAGATCTTGATCTAAACGAAGAAGTTCTCGAGTTGAATCAAAATGATAAATTTTTAATTTATTCCGACGGATTAACGGAAGCAACAAATGAAGAAGGGCAGTTCTTCGGTGAACAACGATTATTAACAGTACTCAATAATCAAAGACATCGACCGGCACCGGAACTCGGGAATTATATTGTAAATGTGATTGACGATTATCGCGGCAACACAAAGATGAGTGATGATCTATCAATTATAATTCTCGAAAAAGTGTAATACTCACCGCCTTTTTCACTTACATTATTTAAATATCATTTTATCGCATCACCATGCAAAATTGATATTATGTCCTAAAAACCAAATTTTTACCTCATTTTCTCATTTTAAATTAAGATTCTTTCTATTCAATTCCTTACATTAACAATTGTGTTTCAAAAGGAGAGGCGGGTATGAAACAAAAATTACAATTATTAATTACTTCATGCTTTTTTCTGTTGTTCTCAATTCAACTTTTCTCCCAAAATTCCTTATACATAATTAAACCGGATTGGGGATGGTGGGTTGAACAAGGAACGATAGAAGAAGCAACGTTAACCATTAAACCGAAAGGTGTTTTTTTTGAGTATGGATTATATTTAACATTTGCCGTAACAACACCCAACTATTATAATGAAAACGATAGTCTTGAAGCCGAACTAATTTTTACTTTGGGTGATGATGCTATTGTACACGATTCATGGCTTTGGATAGAAGACGAAATTATCCAAGCCGAGATAATGGACGAATGGACCGCGGGATCGATCTATAATGAAATTGTCGGACGAAATCTTGACCCTTCTATTCTATTCAAGAGAGAAGGTTATTATGGAAATAGTGATTACTATGAGCTAAGAGTTTTTCCGCTTTTAAAAGATCTTCCCCGCAAGGTGAAAATTACTTATTTAGTTCCGACGGACTGGACGGCTTCGAGAGTAATGGCGTCTTTACCGACCGAGCTTTTAACTACTTCTGCAAAAGAGGTTGATAAACTTAGATTAGTTGTTTATCCAACCGAACAATGGACTTCGCCCGAAATTGTTGAAAATCCCGAATTAACTTTTGAAAATGGTTCTGATACAACATTTGGTGATTATCAGTTTGTTGAAATTCCAACGAGTTACTTATACAACAATCTTACTTTCTCATTAAAGTCACCAATGCAAGAAGGAATTTATCTAAGCACATTTACGGAAGAAAATGAAGACTATTATCAACTTGCTTTACTCCCTTCCGAAATTTTAAGTAGTGAAACGAGCAAAAAAGTAATGGTACTTTTTGATTACAAGCTGACAAATTCAACAATAACTAAATCCGAAATATTAAACGGAACAAAGAACTCACTTCTTAACTATTTGAGCGATGCCGATAGTTTTAATATTGCCTTCTCAAGATTGACTATTGATAGAACAAGTGATGTTTGGCTTCCGGCCGATAGCGTAACTATTGCTCAAACATTCGAAAATATTACCGAAGATAATCTCGCTAATTATGGAAATCTTCCATCGCTGATTAATGACGGTGTTGAGTTTATTAACTCACAAGGCGGTGATGGTGTTGTTCTTCTTATTGCAAACACGGATGATGTTATGGATCCCGAATCCGCTAATGAATTAATTGACGATATCTTTGAAACGATTGAAGGCGACCTAACCTTTCATGTTGCAGATTTTCAAAACAGAAACGTGAAGTATGTTTACATAGGCAATCAGTACTATGAAGGGAATCAATATTTTTACAATAATATCAGCAGAATGACCGGCGGTAATTTAACTCGTATGCTTGATGGTTATTCTTTCAACGAGTTATTAACAAAAGCATTCCAAGGTGTGGGTGGATTCATAAGTACATTCGACCTATATACAAGTCTAACAAACGGATTCTGTTACGGTAGATATAATATCAACTTGACCGGATCAAGCACTTATCTTGATATGCCCATTTTTCAATTAGGAAAATTTAATGGTTCCGGTGATTTTACCGTTGAAATAAATGGTGTGTATGAAGGAAATGTTTTCACCAGAAATTTTGAAATCACCGATGATATTGCCGATCAAAGCGACAGCACTTTAAGAAAGATGTGGGTAAGCAGATACATTAAGGAGCTAGAGGGACAAGGATCTGCCAATAATATTATAAGCGAAATAATTGGAACGAGTATAAGCAACAGAGTCCTTTCTTATCATACGGCATTTATATGTCTTGAACCATCTCTCGGTGGGGAAGTATGTTATGATTGTCGAGATGACGGCGGCGGCTCAACAGATGTGGAAACCGATTCGGTTAATGTTATCGAAGAATTTTCATTAGCCGCTTATCCGAATCCGTTTAACAGTCAGACTAAGATTAGAGTTAATTTACCGCCCGGGATGTTGAGCGATAATATTTCATTTAAGATTTACAACATACTGGGACAAGTCGTTAAGACATTCGAATTGAATCCGAACACAAAAGGAACATACGAATTCAATTGGGACGGCAGAAATGATTACGGAGAAACTGTTTCAAGCGGAATTTATATTTTTGTAGCAATCACACCACAGAAAACACATTCTGTTAAGTTGCAGATGATTAAATAAAAAAAGCCCGACTTTTTGAAAAAGTCGGGCTTTTTGTTTGGGTATAGTTTTAAGAAACCTAACTTTAAAAGAAGTTAGGTTTCTGGGTGTCTACCTCTTCCACTTTATATTACAACCAACGCTTGGAATTTGTTTTTCACTAACATGCTTGCCTTCCAAAATTGCATCAAGTGCGGCTGTTAAATCTTTACCGGTTACCTGTGTATCTTTACTTGGACGAGAGTCATCAAACTGACCGCGATAAACTAATTTCAATTCCTTGTCAAAAACAAAAATGTCCGGCGTGCATTCTGCTTGGTATGCTTTTGCAACTTCTTGAGTTTCATCATATAAATAAGGGAAAGAAAAATTAAACTCCTCGGCAAACTCTTTCATTTTATCCGGAGAATCCTGCGGGTAATTTTGAACATCATTTGAACTAATCGCAACAAAACTAATTCCCTTCTTCTGATATTCCTTTATAACTTCGGAAAGTTTTTCAATTATGTGAATAACATATGGACAGTGATTACAAATAAACATCACGACTGTTGCTTTGTCGGATTTAATTTCATCTAAACTAATTTGCTTACCTGAAATTGTATCAGGTAAATTGAAACCCGGAGCTTTAGTTCCCAACTCTACCATTGCGCTTGGTGTTGCGGCCATTGTTTTCTCCTTTCAACTTCATTGTTAATTTCTATTCATAACGTAAACTAAGATTCTTAGAAACAAATTCAAATTGAATCGATATTATTATACAAACATCTCATCAAGATGTTTTATAAAATTTTATTCGAAGATACAATAGAGTACGATAGGTTATTAGAAATTGATGACTCCGACAGTAACCCTGTCGAAACAAAAACTAACCAATACACAGGATTAGATTCTGTAATCTATTCAAATTCACAAATAGATTTGTTGTTAAATGATAATGGAGAAATCAAAGGACTTCAAATCTGTAACGAATGCACAAAAACATTCAACATAGAATCACATCTTCTGCAGCTTGCATACAGGTTAACGTTGGGTCAGAACATAACCACAGAAGTTTTTGACGGAAACGGTTTCTCGGAAATTATGGATAACGAGTCTCTTAAAGCATACTCAGAGAGCTAACATTAATAGATAATTTCCCTTACATTTAAACCTGATTAACATACTAGCTGTCAAATTAGATAATAAGATAAAATATCGGAGGGGTAATGAACCGGTTAAATAAACTCGCTGTTAATTCGGAAGGTTTCATTTTTGATCCAACTACAGGGGACAGCTACACTGTAAATCCAACCGGACTTTTCATAATCAATTCCTTACGTGAAGGAAAAGAGATCGATCAGATAGCCGAAGAACTTTCAAAAGAATTTGAAGAAACGCCGGAAGAAATTTCAAGTGATATTTCCGATTTCATCACACACCTTAACACATATAATATTTATTGAGGTGAAAGATGAAAGAATTGAAAATTGCCGTATCAGGAATCAATGCGGTTGATAATCCCGGTCCGGGTGTTGGAGTTGCTCGTTCACTAAAAGAAGATCCCGACTTAAATGTAAAGGTTATCGGATTAGCTTATGACGCAATGGAGCCTGGCATTTATTTAGATTGGCTGATCGACAAAACTTTTATACTTCCTTATCCATCAAGCGGAAAAGATGCTTTGCTGGAAAGACTTTCATATATAAAAGATTCATATGGATTAGATTTTGTAATTCCCAATCTCGATTCCGAACTTCCCATTTACACCAAATACACAAAAGAAATAGAAGAATTCGGTATCAAAATTTTTGTTCCGACCGAAAGTCAATACAAACTCCGCGCAAAAGACAAACTTCTTCAAGTTGCGGAAAGAGTTAAAATCGATTTACCGAAAACTTCGGTTGTAAGTTCGCCGGAGGAATTAATTAAAGAAGTTGAAAAAATTGGTCTTCCTGTAATGGTAAAAGGAGCTTACTACAAAGCCGAAAGAGCTTATACAACTCAAGAAGCAATGAGTCACTTTCATAAAATTTCCGCCGAGTGGGGCTACCCGATTATTCTTCAAGAAGTTGTCAAAGGTGAAGAGATGAACGTTGTCGGCGTTGGCGACGGTGAAGGAAATTTACTTGGTAAACTCGGACTCAAAAAAATGTGGATTACTTCACTCGGTAAAATTTGGACGGGCGTTTCAATAAAAAATGAATTGATGATGAACGCTGCATCCAATTTTGTTAAAGAATATAAATGGAAAGGTCCGTTTGAACTTGAGTGTATAGTTGATAAAGAAAAAGTTTATTTAATAGAAATCAATCCTCGTTTTCCAGCTTGGTCTTACTTTGCAACGGGATGTGGAATTAATCTTCCTGCGAATATGATTAAAAAAGCATTGGATTTACCGTTCGAATTAGATAAAGATTACGATGCAGGAAAACTTTATGTTCGCTACACTTACGAAACAATAACTGATATGAGCACCTTCCAAAATGTTATTACAAAGGGAGAAAATTAAGATGGCGAAGAGATATGAAAAACCTGTGATAATAAAAGTACAAACCGGAATGATGAATAAGTTCGGCAACAGTCCATATTATACGAGAAAAGTCAGAACTGAAATTGACGGCGTTACTATAAATCAATTAGTCGAAAAATTCGGCTCACCGTTATTTGTTTTTTCGGAAACTTCACTTCGCAAAAGATACAAAGCTTATTATAACTCTTTTTCGACAAGATACCCGAACATTACTTTCGGCTGGTCATATAAAACAAATTATTTACCCGCTATCTGCTCGGTGTTTCATCAAGAAAGAGCAATAGCCGAAGTTGTTTCGGAAATGGAATATGATAAAGCACGAAGTTTAGGAATTCCCGGGAATAAAATTATTTACAACGGTCCTTATAAAAATTTACATGCTCTTGAAAAAGCAGTTAAAGAGGGATCGCTGATTAACATTGATCACTTTGATGAAATTTATGATTTGGAAAAAATAGCTGATAAACTGAATAAGAAAATTAAAGTCGGTATGCGTGTTAATATGGATACCGGTATTTACCCGCAATGGTCACGCTTCGGATTGAATTTAGATTCAGGACAAGCGATGGATGCCGTTAAACGAATGGTTAGCAAAGGTAAACTCGTTATAAATGGACTGCATTGTCACATTGGAACATTTATATTAGATCCAAATGCGTACGCGGTTGAGATTGAGAAGATGATTAAGTTCGGTTATGAAATTCAAGATAAGTTTAATATGAAAATTGATTACTACGATATAGGCGGAGGGTTTCCGTCAAAAAGTAAACTAAAAGGGACATACCAAGAACCCGATGTAATGATTCCATCAATAGACGAGTATGCCGAAAGTATTACGACTGCTCTTTTCAGAAACTTAAAACCGGGGGATTTACCCAAAGTTTATCTCGAAACCGGTCGTGCTATTGTTGATGAAGCGGGATATTTAATTACAACTGTTATTGCTTCAAAAAGATTACCGGACGGAAGGAAATCATATATCGCAGATGCCGGGATTAATTTATTATACACCGCCTTCTGGTACAAATATAATATTGAAACAGACCGACAGGTTGACGGCACAAACGAACCGGCAATTGTTAACGGTCCGTTGTGCATGAACATTGATGTAATCGAAGAAGGTACACTTCTTCCACCGATGGAAAAAGGAACGAGATTAATTCTTTCCCCCGTCGGCGCGTACAATGTTACTCAATGGATGCAGTTTATCGAATATCGCCCGAACGTTGTTTTGATCGGTGAGAATAAAGAACTCGACATAATTCGTGAAGCTGAAGACTTAAGTGATATTTCAAGAAGAGAAAAACTGCCGGAGAGATTGAAGTTGAAGGAATAATGTGTCTGTCATTCAGAGTTACGATGTTTTATATCGTGACGAAGAATCTCACTTTATACTTACAGAGGAATGATAAAGTGAGATTCCTCAGTCGTCAAAAAGTGACTTCTTCGGAAAGACAATTTTGTGTCATTCCGAACGTAACGAAGTGGAGTGAGGAATCTCACCTCGAAATAATTGACGAGTTAATTATGCTTAAGCAATACTATCTTTACATAATGACTAATAAATCAAGAACCTTATATACCGGTGTCACAAACGATTTAAATCGCAGAGTCTACGAACATAAGCAGAAATTAATAAAAGGATTTACTTCAAAATACAACATAACGAAATTAGTTTATTACGAAGAATACAATGATATTAACGATGCAATAAGAAGAGAAAAACAAATTAAAGGTTGGTCAAGAAAAAAGAAAATCGAATTAATTGAATCTATCAATCCGGAATGGAAAGATTTAAGTGAAGAATGGGAGTGAGATTATTTAAACATATTTGGAAGAACAGCACATTGTCATTCAGAGCGGAACGAAGTGAAGCGAAGAATCTAACCCTAAATTTACAAAAAAAGATAAGGTGAGATTCCTCAGTCGTCAAAAAGCGACTCCTTCGGAATGACAGTGGTGTGTCATTCCGAGCGTAACGAAGTGAAGTGAGGATTTTTACTTCAACATAATCGAATAAAAAATTATGAAACTCAACAACCACATAAAAGCACTGCTGCAAAGCTACTCCGAAATTTACTTCTTCAAAAGTAAATGGATAGGTGCGTTGTTATTATTGATTACATTTATCAATCCTTACGTTGCGCTTGGCGGAATTGTTGCCGTAATCTCTGCATACATTTTTGCCCGCATCATTAACATGAGCAACGAATTTTTAAACGAAGGCTTTTACACTTATAATCCACTTCTTACGGGACTTGCAATCGGTTACCTTTTCAAATTTAATGAGCTCTCAGTTTTATTTATGGTGATTGCAGGTATATTAACATTTATTGTAACAGTTGTAATGTACAGCATATTTATTTATTACTTGAAGATGCCGGTTTTAAGTTTACCTTTCGTTATTGTTTCTTCGATTGCTTACTTGGCGACAACGCAGTATTCAAATCTTTTTGTAACGGGACTTTATCCACACACAATCTATGATCTTGAAATCACACTTCCTTATTGGCTTGAAGGTTACTTCCGCTCTTTTGGTTCCATCTTTTTTATGACAGATGTTATTTCCGGAATTGTAATTGCATTGATATTTCTTGCGATGTCGAGGATTATGTTTTTACTTTCTGTTGTCGGCTACTTTGCAGGAAGTATAGTGGTCGGATTAATGTACGGTTCGTTCGAACAATCATTTGCAGATATCAATCATTTCAATTTTATTTTAATTGCAATCGCTGTCGGCGGAGTGTTTTCTTGTTCCTTCTTTAAAAAGTTATTTGCTTGCTGTCATAGCGGTATGTACGTCAACAATTTTACTCGATTCGGTTCTGGTTTTTTGGTCAAACTTTGGAATCCCGGCATTTACTCTTCCCTTTAATGCTATCACACTTTCATTTATTTATTTGCTTGGATTAATTAAGTACCCACAAATTGCGTGGATAATAAAAAATACCCCCGAGGAAACTCTTGACTTGTACTTAACAAATAAAAATCGATATCCCGGGTTTGATACTTTTATACAGCTTCCTTTTTCTGGTAAATGGACAGTCTATCAAGACTTTGACGGAAAGTGGACACATAAAGGCAACTGGAAATACGCTTACGATTTTATCATTACCGATGAAGAAGGAAACAGTTACAAAAATAGCGGCGATTTATTGGAAGATTATTATTGCTACAAAAAACCCGTACTTTCACCCGTAAGCGGACGAGTAATAAAAGTTATAAACAATTTAAAAGATATGCCGATAGGAAAAGTTGATAGAGCAAACAACTGGGGAAATTTAGTTATTATAAAAGATGAACGTGGTTTCTTTGTTGAGTTATCACACTTTGCGGAAGATTCAATTAAAGTAAAAGAAGGTGATTGGGTTGAAAGAAGTTCAATGCTCGGGCTATGCGGTAATTCCGGTTACTCACCACAACCACATATTCATATACAAGTTCAAGAAAGTGAAAAAGTTGGTTCACACACCGTTCCATTCAGTTTTATCAATTATATCGAAGACGGAATTTTTTACTCCAATGATTTACCATCACTCGATAAAACCGTCGAACCTCTTCATATTGATAATGCTTATGATAATTTGATGACGTTTGTCCTCGATGATGAGATAAAGTTCGAAGTTTATAAAGAAAATCAAAAGATTGATGAGCTGCAATTAAAAGTTGATATGGAAATTGACGGAACATTTTATTTCGATTCCGGCAAAGGCAAACTTTACTTCGAAAAGAAAGACGGAACGTTTTATTTTTACAGTACCGAAGGAAACGACAAATACTTAAATATGATGCTGCAAGCTGTTCCACGCTTCCCGCTTGCTTATCGAGATAATTTAGTTTGGAACGATACAATACCCATTAGTGCTACAACTAGCAAAATTAAAAAAGCCGCTGTATTGT